>NZ_FCOF02000062.1 GCF_001544755.2 Caballeronia catudaia
TGCGCCGTGTAGCCCATGTTCGCGCCGCCGTATTCCTCGGAGACGGTCATGCCGAGCACGCCGAGATCGCCGAGCTTTTTCCAGAGGTCCATCGGGAACTGGTCGGTGTGATCGATTTCGCCCGCGCGCGGCGCGATTTCCTTCGCCGCGAAATTGGCGAGCGAATCGCGCAGCATATCAATATCTTCGCCGAGAGTGAAATTTAATCCGGTCATTCTGTTCATCTCTGTCTCCACCGCTGTTCTGCTTCACGTTGTTAGGCATACGTATGAGGAACTACACGCCATACGCGCATCATCTCTACGTTGTTAAGCCGCCGCTTTGTTCAATTGAGAATCCGTGCGTCCATATTGCGCGGTCAAGGTTTTGAGCTTCTCCTCGGCGAGTTGAGCGTTTCGATCCTTAACATGCCCGTAGCCTCGAATGGATTGCGGGAGCTTCGCAAGCTCGATAGCCGTATTGAGTCGCTGCGCATCAAGCAGGTCGATCACCTTCCGGATTGACGTCTTGTAGTCTTCGACTGCCTTGCGCTCATGGCGACGTTCCGAGGTATATCCGAAAGGATCAAGCACGGACCCTCTCAGAAATCTTGCTTTCGCCAGTACCTTGAACGCCGACAGCATCCAACTTCCATACTGCTGCTTTACGAGCCGTCCGTTGTTGTCCTTCTTCGCGAGGAGCGGTGGTGCGAGATGGAATCGAAGTTCAAAATTTCCCTCGAACATTTTCTTCGCACGCTCAACGAAGTCCGTCTCCGTATAGAGCCGTGCCACCTCGTACTCATCTTTATATGCCATCAGCTTGTACAAGCTGATGGCAATTTCTCGACTTACCTTCTCGCCGCCAATCCGGCTTTGCTCGGTCGCAGCGACCTCTCGGACGAACGACTCGTACCGACGCGCGTATGCCGCGTTCTGGTAGGCAGTCAGCCGTTCAACACGGTCAGAAATAATCTGCTCCAACGAGTTTCTCTTCGCTGGCATCAAAATCACACTTACAGACTCGCCGATACCTGCCGCTGCCCGAACTTTGTTGATATCAAGCGCTGCTTGACGTCCCCAAGCAAAAGCCGTCTTGTTCATTTCGATGGCCGCACCGTTCAACTCAATCGCGCGCATCAGCGAGCGCTCTTCGAGCGGAATGAATCCGCGTTGCCACGCAAAGCCGAGCAGGAACATGTTCGTCGCAACAGCATCACCCATGAGCGCCGTCGCGATGCGCGTTGCCTCAAGTGATTCGGTGATGAGCGAGGTCTGCTGAACTTGACTCAGCAATCCCTGCGCTGACGCAGACCAATCAGGGTCTCGAGCGAAGCTTCCGGTCGGAGCCACGTCCAGATTCAAGATAGACACCGTATCGGTCGGATCAGATAGAGCGGCTGCATCCTTTCCTGCAGCCACCATCATGTCGCAGCCAAGGATCAACTTGGCCTTTCCGGATGCAACCCGTGCGGCATGCAACGCGTCAGGGCTTTGCGCGATGCGAATATGGGACATCACCGCACCACCCTTCTGCGCCATTCCGGCCATATCCAGGACCAACACTCCCTTTCCCTCGATATGCGCGGCCATACCCATCAAGGCGCCAATAGTCACCACGCCAGTTCCGCCAACGCCGGTCACGACGACGTTGAAGGGTTCGGCCAAGTCAGGCAGCTTCGCTGGCGGCAAATCCGATGGAACCACTGCCTCCGCTTTTTGAGGCTTGCGCAAGGCGCCACCCTCGACTGTGACGAAGCTCGGGCAGAATCCCTTCAGGCACGAGTAATCCTTGTTGCACGAACTTTGGTCGATCGTGCGCTTTCGTCCGAGCGGAGTCTCAAGCGGCAAAATCGACACACAGTTCGACTGCGTTCCACAATCCCCACAACCTTCACACACTTCTTCGTTGATCAACACGCGGCGCGCAGGATCGCTCAGCTTTTTCTGCTTCCGACGACGACGCTTTTCGGCGGCGCATGTCTGGGCATAAACGATCACCGTCACGCCTTCGACGTCTCTCAACTCTCGCTGCAGTTCATCCATGTTGTCGCGATGAAGCAGCCTCGTTCCCGCAGGCAAAGTGACCGCCTGGAAATGTTCGGGTTCGTCAGTGACAAGATGCACCTGCTTCACGCCTTCTGCAGCAACCTGATTCAGTATTTGCAAAACACTTGGTGCGCCTTCAACAGGCTGGCCGCCGGTCATCGCAACAGCGTCGTTGTAGAGAATTTTGTAGGTAATGTTGACGCCAGCCGCAACGGCAGCTCGAATCGCGAGCGACCCCGAGTGCATATATGTGCCGTCGCCCAAATTGGCGAAAATGTGGCGCGTTGACGTGAAAGGTGCTTGTCCAATCCAGGAAACGCCCTCTCCGCCCATCTGCGTGAACGTTTCGGTGCTTCGGTCCATCCACATGGACATGAAATGGCAGCCGATGCCAGCCACAGCGCGACTTCCTTCCGGGACCTTTGTGGACGTATTGTGCGGGCACCCCGAGCAGAAGTACGGCACGCGCTGCGGCAGTTTCGAATGAAGCGCGGAGCGTGCTTCAGTACCGGTAGTCGGCTCCAAGAAGGCTTGTACGCTTGCGGGTAGACTATCCCTTCCGAGTGCACGGGCAAGCCGCGCCGCAATTGTTCCGGCGATTACCGAAGCGTTAAGCTCCCCATTGGGCGAGAGAAGGATGCCATCTTTTGGAATCTGAACCCACTCCCCGACCTCCGCATACTTACCGACCACGCGCGGCCGCGATGAAACGGGCTCGTTGTAGAGCTGTTCTTTAATCTGATACTCGATAATTTGCCGCTTCTCTTCGACTACCAGGATTTCGGAAAGACCGTCAGCAAACTCCCGAACGCACTGCGGCTCGAGAGGCCAAGAAACTCCAATCTTAAGCAAGCGAATTCCAAGTCGGCTCGCAGAGTTCTCGTCGAGTCCGAGAAGCGAGAGCGCCTCGCGCGTATCAAGGTAGCTCTTACCTGTGGTGACAATTCCAAAGCGGGCGTCGGGCGCGTTCCAGAGTTGGCGGTTGAGCTTATTCAGCCTCACGTACTCAAGAAGTGCGTATAGCCGCTCTCGCTGAAGCCTGTTCTCCTGCTCCAAAGGCGCGTCAGGCCAACGCAAGGAAAACCCGTCGGGCGGAATCGGATAGGTTTCGGGGATCTTGATTTCGACGGCCGATGGATCAACTTCGAACGAAGATGACGTCTCGATGGTGTCGGTAATGGTCTTGAAGCCAACCCAACAACCGGAATATCGGGACATTGCCCAACCGTGAAGGCCAAACTCTACGAACTCACGAACACCGGACGGGTTCATCACGGGCATCATCGCCGCAATGAATGCGTGTTCGCTTTGATGAGGCAGGCTCGACGACTTGCAGCTGTGGTCGTCGCCGGCGATGACCAAAACGCCACCATGTTTGGAAGTGCCAGCGATATTCCCGTGCTTGAACACATCACCGCTGCGATCAACACCTGGCCCTTTTCCGTACCACATCGAGAACACGCCGTCGACCGTTGCGTTTGGGTCGAGATTGACCATCTGGCTGCCCCAAACCGCCGTGGCCGCCAGCTCTTCGTTCAGGCCCGGGACAAACTTGATGTTGCTTGCGGTTAAATGCTTCTTCGCTTTCCACAGCTCTTGGTCCACGGCGCCAAGCGGGGAGCCTCGATAGCCGGACACGAACCCGCCTGTCTTCAAGCCTTGAGACTCGTCCCGCAGCTTTTGCGCAAGCAACATCCGCACAAGTGCCTGGGTGCCGGTCATGTAGACGCGGCCTTGCGGTTTGACGTACTTGTCTTCTAGGGACACGGACGTGGAAAGTGCGCCGATTGCCTCTTCAGGCTTTCCAACGGTCATGGACATCATGCAGTCTCCGCGGATCTATAGTTTCTTCGGAGTATAAAAATCGCTTCTCCTATCGTAAAATCATAAATTCGGAATTCCGATATGAGTTTTTCGAATGGAGCTTGCGCATCAGATTCGTTCATGGCACTGCTTGTCGTGGACGGATCGCTGGCAGGTGACTCACTGGGGGTTCGTCCGGTCGACAAGATTCGTCCCATTGCTACTGGCGCGGCGGTGTCTGGGAGCGGTGGCATTTCAAAAAGCAGATGTCATTCGATGCGATGACGCTTACGGATTGGTTCGCTAAATGAAAAAGGGGAGGCGTTCGGGCGCATCCCCATTGCGGCCAGCGCTGAAACGCTCAGAACTTGTGTCGGATTCCCGCAATCGCGACGATCTGATTCGAGGTCGACGAGGGCGTAAGTAGATTGATGCTCGCCACCGCACTACGCCCGGTCGAGTCCGTCCCGCTCGCGTGTTGATACACAGTGTCGACATACACATCGGTTCGCTTTGACAGGAAATAGTCGACCCCGAGCATGCCTTGGTGGTACTTGGCGTCGTTCACGCCGTATCCCTTGGTGTAATCGTACGCGGCGCCAAGCAATAGAGCTGGCGTCAGTTGATACTTAAAGCTGATCTCCGCGCTGTGGAATTTTGCCGAACCACCTGTGTATCCCACAGGGTTCAGGCCTGCCCCTGCTACGGTGCCGAGATCCTTAAACTGCGTGTTGCTATAGGTTGCACCGACAGTAGCGGCGCCGAATGTATAAGCCCCCCCGGCAGCGATCACCTGCTGAGTCTGTGCCGACGCGTAACCAGAAATGACGCGGCTCGCGGGAAAGTTGGAGGCCGTCGGTGTTGCCGTATCGGTTCGTGAATTTGCGTTGTTGCCCCAGAAGGAATAGTTCGGGTCTTTCACGTTAAGGTACCCAACGCCCGCTTGCAAAGGTCCTTGCGAATAGCCGACGCCTACCGACCAGATCTGATTTCGGTTGAACTGTCCGGCAACGCCACCAAGGCTATACAGGCCGCCGAATTTGAAGCCGCCGAACGTCGGACTTGTGTACTTGACGGCGTTGTTGACCCGGTTTGTATTGATCATATTGTCCAGATCCCCAGGGTGCGCGGCGAAGGACGATGCCCACTGAGCACCCACCGCGAAGCCGCCGGTGTAATCGACCACGGAGTCATACTGCCGGCCCAAGGTAGCCGTACCGAGTTGATTGGACGACAATCCGACGTACACCTGCCGACCAAACTCGTCCCCGCCCTGACCGAGCGCTCCGGTCATAATGTTGAAGCCATTCTCCATGACAAAAAGGGCTTTGACGCCACCGCCTAGGTCCTCGGTACCACGCAGCCCCCAACGACTTCCTTGGAGATTCCCGCTATTCATCGAATAGAGCTTCTGACCGCCAACGTTGTTTGAATATATAAAGCCAGCATCGACGATACCGTACAACGCGATGCTGCTTTGTGCATAAGCAGAACTCACCGATAGAGAAATGGTGGTTAGCACCAACGCTGCCTTTTTCATTGTTAAAGTCTCCAAGTTGGATCTACTTATTTCGAGTGAGACGTTGCCGACGTGCGTTGCGAATAACCATTCTATAAATCGTCCGGCGACGTCCCTCGGCGCGGATTGGCAATCAATGTCTTACGCTTGCGACGGGGATAACAGCAATTAAATCGTGCACGAAGGCGTTAGCGCTCAGCGGCAAGAGCTAAGGGTAGCTGTTCAAAACGTCTGGATAGCCACCCGGCCTTTTTAACGTCTTTTGTCGGGCTCGTTAAACCCGCGTGGCGGATCGATAGTCTCGAAGCAAGCTATTGAAAACCCTTGGTCTCTGGAAGCCCCTTCGAAAAACATGGTCGACGATGCGGCTGATTTGCCGCTCGACGACCTAATTCGGGCAAACTTAGTGAGATATGCTGTCGAGGGATTTTCCGCGCGTTTTCGGTCCCAATGCTCCAATGGTCAGAATGACGAGTAGCATTGCTCCAGCAATGAACACGAATACTCCCACAACGCCGAAGTCCTTCAAGACAAACGCAATGAGGAAGGAAGTAAATACCGCTGATAGACGGCTAAACGAGTACACAAAGCCTACGGCGCGAGCGCGGATCGTAGTCGGATACAACTCTTGCTGATACGTGTGAAAGGTGAAAGAAATGATGTTGCCTGCGAGGGTGAGGCAAACCCCTAGTGTGATGATCGCCACAGCGGCACTGACTTGTGAGAAAAGCAAGCCGCATATGATATTGACGCCAGCCATACACATGATTACGTGCTTGCGTTCAAATCGGTCCGCAATCCAAAATCCGATCAGCGGTCCGACGGGTGCTGCAAGAGCGATGATGGAAGTAAACAAAAGGCTATGTGTCACATTAATTCCTTGCTTAATGAGCAAGGTGGGCACCCAGTTTGCGAACCCGTAGAATCCGATAGTCTGGAATACGTGGAAAATGAGCAGCATGATAGTACGGCTTCGGTACGGGGGCTTCCAAATATCGGAAAAACTAGCCTGCTTGACTATGGGATCGCACGGGCCGATTTCCGGCAACTTCCCACCGCGTTCGCGAGCAACCTTTGCCTCTAATTTTGTCAAGATTGCGTTGGCTTCCTCAAAACGACCTTTGGTCGCCAACCACCGAGGACTCTCGGGCAAATTGCGCCGGAACCACCAGATAAACAGAGCACTCACTCCACCGATCAAAGCCACCCACCGCCAGCCATCGAACCCGAACGGGCTCAACGGCACCAGGAGGTATGAGAGGAATGCAACAATGGGCACAGCCGAAAAGCCGATTGCTTGGCACACGGCAAATGCACGTCCACGGAGATGCTTTGGGGCAAGCTCCGACATATAGGTGCCAATCGTAATCAACTCAACGCCAATCCCGATTCCGGAAACGAAGCGCCATGCATTAAGTCCAAATGCCGTGGTTTGAAAGGCCATCATCGCGTTCGCGGCGACATACCACAACAGCGAATATGTGAAGATGGCGCGGCGGCCAAACTTGTCCGCGAGAAATCCGCATGCAAATGTCCCGACGAACAACCCCGTGAATAAAGCAGAGATAAAACTCGCTATTCCCGAGGTTCCAAAAAGCCCCGTTGTTGTTGCGGTCAGAATTCCGCTTTTTACGAGACCGGGAGCGATATAGCCACTGAATAACAGATCGTACAGCTCGAAAAAAAATCCTAAACTGAGGACTGCAATTAGTTTCCAGACTGAACGCGTCCCCGGCAATCTATCGAGACGCGCCGATATTTCTGCGCTTTGAGAAGCGGTTGTCGCATGTTCAATTATCGAACCGTTTGATTTCGGTTGATAATCCTCCGCGTAAGGTCGGGCGCTAGCCATTTTGTCTCCTACGTTGTTGATGAATGTGCAGCGTAATACGGCCGCTTGCAGTTTTAATATCAGAATTCAGCGGCTTAAGCGCCATAAGACTCACTCTGAATGTCACCGCGGTCGAGAGCGCTGGAGACCTCTACAACGCTTTGACGACCGCGTCACCAATCTCCTTGGTGCCGACGACCACGCCGTCCGCCGTCGCGATATCGCCGGTGCGAAAGCCCTGTTCCAGCACTTTCTTAACCGCGCTTTCGATACGATCCGCCTGTTCCGTCTTGCCAAGCGAATAACGCAGCATCATCGCGGCCGAGAGGATGGTTGCGAGCGGGTTGGCGACGCCCTTGCCCGCGATGTCCGGCGCCGAGCCGTGCGACGGCTCGTACAAGCCCTTGTTGTTCTTGTCGAGCGACGCCGACGGCAGCATGCCGATGGAGCCCGTGAGCATCGCGGCTTCGTCCGAGAGGATGTCACCGAACATGTTCCCGGTGACGACCACGTCGAACGCTTTTGGCGCCTTCACGAGCTGCATCGCGGCGTTGTCGACGTACATGTGCGACAACTCGACGTCCGCATATTCCTTCGCGACGTCGATCATCGTGTCGCGCCACAGTTGCGACGTTTCGAGCACGTTCGCCTTGTCGACGCTCGTCAGCTTCTTCTGGCGCTTTTGCGCCGCCTGAAACGCGACGTGCGCGATGCGGCGCACTTCGGGCTCGGAATAGCGCATCGTGTCGAAGCCTTCCTTCGCACCCTGGAACAGACCGTCCGGGGCGTCACGCAGGCCGCGCGGCGCTCCGAAGTAGATATCGCCGTTCAGTTCACGGACGATCAGGATGT
The DNA here is from genome assembly GCF_001544755.2 of Caballeronia catudaia. Classification (GTDB taxonomy): domain Bacteria; phylum Pseudomonadota; class Gammaproteobacteria; order Burkholderiales; family Burkholderiaceae; genus Caballeronia; species Caballeronia catudaia. The sequence goes on from NZ_FCOF02000062.1 coordinate 8,033, forward strand.
CGAGCCCAGACACGATTTCCGGCTTCAACGACGACGCGCCCGTCAGTTGCGGATAGCAGATCGCCGGACGGAAGTTCGCGAAGAGCTGCAAATGCTTGCGCAGCCCGAGAATCGCCTGTTCCGGACGCAGCGCGCGTTCGAGCTTGTCGTACTTCCAGTCGCCGACTGCACCGAATAGGATCGCGTCTGCTTCCTTCGCGAGCTGGAGCGTCGCTTCGGGCAGCGGATGGCCGCTCGCCTCGTAGCCAGCGCCGCCAACGGGCGCTTCTTCCAACTCGAACTTCTCGCCGAGCGCGTTCAGGACTTTGACCGCTTCGGCCATGATTTCCGGACCGATCCCGTCGCCGGGCAACACTGCAATCTTCATCGTCTCTTCCTTCTGCGTTTGCGCGCTTAGGTTTATCCGGTCACTCGATTGTTCAGCCACGGCTGCTTGGCGAGGCGCTCCGCTTCGAACTGCTTGATCTTGTCCGCGCGACGCAGCGTAAGGCCGATATCGTCGAAACCGTTCAGCAAACAGTACTTGCGGAAACCGGGCACTTCGAACGCGTACTCCGCGCTGTCGCCCGTACGCACGACTTGCGCCTCGAGATCGATCGTCAATTGGAAACCGACGGACGCATACGTTTCGTTGAACAGCTTGTCGACCTCCTGCTCAGTGAGCACGACCGGCAGCAGACCATTCTTGAAGCAGTTGCTGTAGAAAATATCCGCGAAGCTCGGCGCGATGATCACGCGAAAGCCGTACTGATCCAGTGCCCACGGCGCGTGCTCGCGCGAGCTGCCGCAGCCGAAGTTCTTGCGCGTGAGCAGAATCGATGCACCCTGATAGCGCGGCTGATTCAGCACGAAGTCCGGGTTCAGCGGGCGCTTGCTGTTGTCCTGACCGGGTTGTCCAACATCAAGGTAACGCCATTCGTCGAACGCGTTCGGACCGAAGCCCGTACGCTTGATCGACTTCAGGAACTGCTTCGGAATGATCGCGTCCGTGTCGACGTTCTCGCGATCGAGCGGCGCAACGAGGCCGCTATGCACAATGAATTTTTCCATGACCTTCCTCAGTGTCCCGTTCGATCAAGCAAGCTTGCGCACGTCGACGAAGTGGCCTTCTATCGCGGCGGCGGCGGCCATCGCGGGGCTCACAAGGTGCGTGCGCCCGCCCGCGCCCTGACGGCCTTCGAAATTGCGGTTCGACGTGGACGCGCAGCGCTCGCCCGGCTCCAGCCGGTCGGCATTCATCGCGAGACACATCGAGCAGCCCGGCTCGCGCCATTCGAAACCGGCGTTCGTGAAGATCTTGTCGAGACCCTCGCGCTCGGCCTGCGCCTTCACGAGACCCGAGCCCGGCACGACCATCGCGAGACGAACGTTCGACGCGACGCGCTTGCCCAGCGACTTCACGACATACGCGGCGGCGCGCAGGTCTTCGATGCGCGCGTTGGTGCACGAGCCGATGAAAATCTTGTCCGGCTTGATCGATTCGATCGGCGTGTTCGGCTGCAACGCCATATAGGTCAGCGCACGTTCCATCGCGTCGCGCTTAACGGGGTCCTTTTCCTTCTCGGGATCGGGCACGCAGCCGTCGATCGAGGTCACCATTTCGGGCGACGTACCCCACGTGACTTGCGGCAGGATTTCCGCGGCATCGATCTCGACGACGCGATCGAACTGAGCACCGTCATCCGACTTGAACTGGCGCCAGTATTCCACCGCTTGATTCCACTCATCGCCCTGCGGCGAGTACGGACGATCCATCAGATAGTTGATGGTCGTGTCGTCCACGGCGACCATGCCGGCGCGCGCGCCCGCTTCGATCGCCATGTTGCAGACCGTCATGCGGCCTTCCATCGTCAGCGCGCGGATAGTCGAGCCGCCGAATTCCATCGCGTAACCCGTGCCGCCCGCCGTGCCGATCTTGCCGATGATCGCGAGCACGATGTCCTTCGCGGTGCAGCCGCGCGGCAACTGGCCTTCGACCTTCACGAGCATGTTCTTGCTCTTCTTCTGCAGGAGCGTTTGCGTGGCGAGCACGTGCTCCACTTCCGAGGTGCCGATGCCGTGCGCGAGCGCGCCGAACGCGCCGTGCGTGGACGTGTGCGAGTCGCCGCAGACGATCGTCATGCCCGGCAGCGTCGCGCCTTGCTCCGGCCCGATGATGTGCACGATGCCCTGACGCAGATCGTTCATCTTGAACTGCGTGATGCCGAAGCTATCGCAGTTTGCGTCGAGCGTATCGACCTGCAGCTTCGAAACCGGATCGGCGATGCCGTGCGAGCGTTCGGTGGTCGGCACATTGTGGTCGGACACCGCCAGATTCGCGCTAATGCGCCACACCGGGCGCTGTGCGAGCTTCAGGCCTTCGAAGGCCTGCGGGCTCGTCACTTCGTGCAGCAGGTGACGGTCGATGTAGAGGATCGAGGTACCGTCCTGTTCGGTGTGGACGACATGCGTGTTCCACAGCTTGTCGTAGAGCGTGTTTGCTTCTGACATGAGTTAAGGCCGCACGAGTAGAGGATGATCGGTCGCACCAGCGCGATCGCGCCGGATCGAGGGGTGGGACAGCCAACGTCGCGAGGGAAAGCCCACGCAGAGTAACGTCAGCGCCGGCCGTAAGCGTGGCTGGCGTCTCGCGCGTCTTTTAATGTGTAGTAGGGCTTCATGTTGTCTCCGATTGTAATGTTTGAGCCAGTATATTTTGGTCTTCGGCAATGGTAAAATCAAAAATATCGAAACCTGATATGCGAAAACCAGATGGCTGAAAATGTGACTTTTCGCCAGCTCCGCTACTTCGTAGCGGCCGCTCAGACCGGCCAATTCTCAATGGCGGCGGCCAATGAACATGTCTCACAGTCAGCCATTACGAACGCCGTTCTGGCTCTTGAAGACATGCTCGGAAGGAAGCTGTTCGAGCGCCTTCCGCACGGTGTCGCTTTAACGCCAGAGGGTCAAGACTTTCTTAGCCACGCAAGGCGAGTCTTAGACAGCGTGCGCGACGCGATGCACAAGACGCCGTTCCGATCGCACGATTTGTGTGGGATCGTCCGAATCGCTGCTTCTTACACAGTAGTTGGTTACTTCCTTCCCGAACTGTTGGCTCGCTTTCGAGCAACGTATCCGGGCGTGAACATCGTTCTAAACGACGTTGATCGCGTGTCTATTGAGCATATGGTGGCAAACGGCGACGTGGATGTAGGCGTTGCGATCCTCTCCAATATTGAACGGATGTCACGATTCGAGAGCCATGTATTAATCCGTTCCCGACGTCAACTGTGGCTAGCACCGACACATCCACTCGCGGAGAATGCTTCACCCTCCCTTAAGGATATAGCCGCTTACCCATACGTTCAGGTGACCGTCGATGAAGGCGAAGAGTCGACCAGTCGATATTGGAAGAAGCAACGCCTTGCACCGAACATCGCTTTTAGGACCACCTCAATGGAAGCTTTGCGTGGCCTGGTCGCTCATGGGTTTGGCGTTACCATACTTTCCGATATGCTCTTTAGACCATGGTCGCTTGAAGGTAAGCCAATCGTGGCCCGTCCAGTGGCGGATACCGTTCCTCAAATGGACGCGGGTCTAATATGGCGTAAAGGCAATGGGATGACGGAACCGGGGAAGGCCTTTCAGCAATTCCTCATCCATGCATGTGGGAGTTGAGCGGCAAGGAAGAACGTAGGTAGTAGCCACGACGGTTCGTCGTGCCCTACCGACGTAGAAACGTCAGTTCTTCAGTGTTTGCATCGCAGCGGCAACGCGGCATTTCTCGCGCATCGAGCGTCGCCGCCCGACGCGCACAATTGAATTAGTCTTCTATACCGTCGCACAATCTCCGATCGTCTCAAACGAGACGTTCGCGGCTTGCGAATACGGTTCCTTCCATCAGCTTGCGGGCGGTGCGTAGCAGTTGAGCTTTGTTCACCGTGTAATTTCCCCCGTGCGGATCCCGGCTGACTTCGATCTCGACATCGATTGTGCCGACCGGATGTGCAATGCGGAAAATTCCATTTTTGAGCGATTGAGAGCTTGCGACCTCATTAACGATCGAACCGGAAAGCGCAGCCGCAACGCCCGTACACACGCTGCCCGTCGCCCAATACGCTTTGTGCGCCAGTTGCATTGTGAAGCCGCGCGCCATGAAATCGCATGTGTCTGCGGAGCGCGTCGTACGCTCATCGAAGGTGACCCAGTCCTGCGCCTCCGATACAAGCGACACAAATGGCGTGCCAGGGGATTTCCAGATCGAGTCCTTAACGTCCTCGACAAAGCCGAGTCGCTGAGCGACAGCTCCTCGAAGATGTTCGACGGCCGCCATCAGCTTTGTGTCGCTTTGGATTGCAATGGGATCTTCGTTTCCCTTCAGGCCAAACGACGATGCACGTGCGAAAACGATCAGATTAGCGATGTCAACGACCGAAGCTTCTATCGGTCCGAAACCAGGCACATCAAAGGTATCGCGTAAGTTTCCCGTAGGCAGAAGCTTCCCAGTTCGCCCACCAGCAGTTGCTTTGAAGTCAAGTCGTACCGGAGCACCCGTACCGGGTACGCCGTCGCAACGAAAGTCGCCCGTCGTGATGACCCGCCCATCTTTGACATTTAAAGTGACGTAAAAAAGCGTTCCGTCGTTGGTGTTGTGAATGGTGACCGTTTGCTGCCCTTCGGTCGGCTTTACCAGTCCGCTCTCGATCGCAAAGGGTGCCACCGCGGCAGAAATGTTCCCACAGTTCAAGTCAGTCGCAACGATGTTCGAGTCAATGCCCACTTGAAAGAAGGAGTAGTCGACATCCGCGTCCGGATGAGTTGACGGGCCTATCAATGCAAATTTGCTGGTGACCAGATCGGCACCGCCGATTCCGTCGATTTGACGCCGATCCGGACTTCCGAATACAGCGCGAATCCAAGAGTCGAGATCGTCAGTAGCCTCTTGCGGAAGATCGCTCCGCAGGACGAATAGGGCCTTACTGGTACCACCACGGTACCATGTCGCCCGCGTAGCGATCACGCCGTCGTCCTTGATAGATTCACCTTCCGCACGGCAACCTTCACCAAGCACCACCGCATTGTCTCGCGTCGAACTAGACTCATTGATCAACATAATCTACCCATTAGTTAAGCTGGAAATGCCACCACGGCTTTTCGGCGGTAAGAGCCGTTTGGCGTAACGACTGTCCGACGCCCCCTCGGCCACAAGCACGATCTCGTCCTCGACGAGATCTCTACACATCGTGACCGGCCATTTCTCAAAGTATAAAAATGAAGCGGCATATCGTAAAACCACAAATTCGCATCCATGGTATTCGCATTTGCGATACCTAAGTCTGCCTACCGTCCGCGGGCGTTTTCCCGTCGTATTCGTCCGTAGAACCCTTACGCAATGTGGCCGACTGTGCCGCCATGCCAGGGTTGAACCTGTTTGCCAACCTGGCGCCGTGTTGCTTACGACCGTTATGTGTATATATTTCGATTTGGACCCGCTCTCCAATCCACGAACTTTCTGGCTGTGTACCGACGAGCTGAGTAATCAAGATCGGTCCTTCATCAAGCTCGACCGCTATGGAGTTGCACGGCGTCGGATGATCCCCGAAGTACTGTCGTCTGAAAACAACCCAGCTTAGGATCGTCGCTCCGCCAGAAATCCTTTCCCAAACGGTTTGATCTGAAAGGCAGTTCGGACAATGCGATGCCGGCGGGTACCGGAATTGAGCGCATGATTCACAACGCTGAAGCTCGAGAACGCCCGACTCCATGCTTTTCCACATTGGTTCGTCATACAAACCCCTGACGGGTTTCGAGTTTTCCATCACTCTATACTCCCATTGGTTTATCAGTGCCCGTATAGAATCGATACAGCTTTCCCGGCCACGTCGGAGCTGTAGTGCACGAAACGGCAGTCTTTTACCTGCCGGTCGCCGCAAGTTCCACGAAGCTGTCTGACCGCCTCGATCTGATGGTTCCACCCTTGCATGTACGACTCGGAGAGGTGCCCACCACTCGTGTTGATGGGTAGGTGACCTGCCAGCGAGATTCCCTCTTCCCGAATGAAACGAGCGGCACCGCCGACCTCGCAGTAGCCGTACCCTTCGAGAGCCAACGGTACGTGGCACGAGAAACTATCGTAGATCTGGAGGGAGCTGACGTCGGCGGGCGAGACGCCAGCCATGTTGAACATCTGCTCTCCTGCTCGTTTTTGTGCGGGTCGGTAGAACTCAGACAGTCGAGGCTGCAGACTCGTCGCTCCTACATTGAGATCATATCGACCAAACGCGTTGATGCTCACGGCCTTTGATTTCAGGCGCTTTGCCCGGCATGCGTCAGTAATGATCAGTGCGACGCCACCATCGTTCACGAGGCAGTAGTCGAGCAAGTGAAGCGGCTCACAGATGTACGGTGACGCCATGTAATCATCCACACTGATAGGCTTGCGCATGATCGCGTGCGGGTTGAGGCTCGCTGCAAGCCGCTGAGCAACAGCAACTTCCGCTAGGTCACGTTCCGTAAAGCCTGTCTCGTGCATGTAGCGTCGCATTGTCATCGCGTACAGGGCGCCTTGAGAAGTCAAAGCCCATGGAGCGTGATAAACATACGATAGATACTCCGAGCCGTATGCGGCGTCGGCCCCTCCATAACTCACCGCGGCAGACCGTTGATTGTTTCCGTACACGAGCGCAACAGTCGTGGCCATCCCAGAATAGATAGCCATGCAGGCTTGCAGGATTCCTTGCATGGCATCAGCGGATCCGCCCCAACGCACATCAAGACCAAGGACTTCACCCACCCGCTCGTACGAGGTTGTAGGGCCGACGATCAATCCATCAATCTGATTTTTCGACAAGCCGGCATCGTCTAACGCATCGACGAATGCGCTCACTCCGTATCCCACTGCATCTCGGGGTCTTTCGCCGGCCCGCACGCGCCGATAGTCGTCCGGCCAGTCGGTGTGACCGACCCCGACGATCGCAGCGATCCCGCCTAGACTCCTCATATTCGAATCTGAAACCATTTATACTCCTAAATTCTGCAAGATCGTCGCGAAACGACTAAAGGCGCACGGTGACTAGCTTTTTGTGACGCCCTCGTTCATCAGACGCTCTACTTCGATAGCCGTGTACCCGAGTTCGCCAAGAATCTCTGCAGTGTGCTGGCCAAGCGATGGCGGCGGACGATGAGGCGTTGCTTGGCTCTCTCGACTATTCACAGGAAACCCCGGCACGCGAAACGTTCGACCGTCCTCCGTTTCCATTGTTGCGATAAGGCCCATGTGCTGTAACGCGGGGTTTTCCATAACGTCCTCGTAGGTGCATACCTTGCTGCAGAGGATGTCATTGGCGTCGAACAGCGCCAGCCAATGAGCGCATCGTTGCGCCATGAATGCCGCACTTAGTTCAGCGCGCATCGCCGAACGATTTACCACCCGTAGGCTGGACGTTACGAAACGCGGATCATCAATGAGGCGTGGAAGCCCTAAGATATTGCATAAACGACTCCACCTATCTCCCAAGTACGCGGCAACCATTACCCAACCGTCGCTTGCTTGGAACGCTTCGTTAGGCGCGGAATACGGTGCAGCACTACCGGTTCGCGTTGGCAGCGCCTTGTCACCAAGAAATCCCGTAATCGAGGATTGCTGAATGGCTAGGGCCGAAGCGAATAAGCTAACGTCCAAATATCCGCCGATCCCGGTGCGATGCCGCTTGAACAACTGGCTGAGCACGGCGATCGTAGCGATGTATCCAGTCGAAACATCGACGATTGGCGCTTGAACCTTGCTTGGTGCGTCGCCGTTGTCTCCGAGCAGCATCATCAGTCCAGACGCGGCTTGCAAAATCCCATCTACGCCTGCCTTTGAGGCATAGTCGCCGGTGCTTCCGTAGGCGGAAACAGAGCAGTACACGATACGCGGATTCGACTCCCTCACGGACTCGTAATCCAAAGCAAACCGCGACATGACTCCGGGGCGAAAGCTCTCTACGACTACGTCCGCGGTACTGATCAAACGCCTAGCGATCTGCAAGCCTGTTTCGCTTTTCAAGTCGAGAACTATGCTGCGCTTGTTTCGATTGAATCCAACGAAGACCGCGCTCTCAGTCTCATCGACCCAAGGAGGTCCCAACATACGCCCCACGTCACCGGTCGCGGGCTCAATCTTCACGACATCCGCCCCCAAATCCCCAAGATACATGGAGCAAGTCGGGCCTGCACCGATCTGACTGAAATCGACGACTTTGATCCCTTCCAGGCTTTGTCTGAGCATATTTCAATCTCCTAACTATTCTTCATGCTTACTTTGCGCGGTACGTAGGCTTGCGTTTCTCGGCGAACGCCTTGCGCCCTTCGACCCTGTCCTCGGTGGCGTACAGATGTCCCCAAAGCAGTTCTTCAACATCGGTTGCCTCTCGAAGAGAGAGCTCCGCGGCCTTGTCGGCGAGTAGCTTCGCGCTGCGCACTGCTAACGGCGCGTTTTCAGAGATGCACTGCGCGATTTCCCTGGCGCGCGGGAGCAGGTCCTGCGTCGCGACAACTTCACTTACGAGGCCCCACTGAAGCGCCCATTTGGCGTCGACGATTGAGCCAGTGAGGAGTAGTTGCATTGCTGCGGCACGCGGCAACGAACGCAGTAAGCGTTGAATTCCAGCCACTGCGGGAATCGAACCGATACGAACTTCTGTAAGCCCAAATCGCGCGTTTTCTGAGGCGATGCACAGATCGCAATTCAGCGCGATTTCCGTCCCTCCACCGACTGCAACTCCGTTGACTGCGGCGATGACCGGCTTACGGATTCCGAGCTTGGGCAGGGCGATATTCCGGATATAAAGAGGGTGTGTGGATCCTACCTCCCGGTCGAAATATCCTTCGATGAAACTGCGGTCGGCCGGAAGCGTCTCTTTAATATCGGCGCCCGCACAAAACGCATCGGGTCCGGCGCCGGTAACAATGGCAACGAGTGCGCTTGGGTCTTCATCAAAGCGAAGTAGCGCATCGCGTAGGTCCACCATCGTCTGAGGAGCGAGGGCGTTCCGGCGCTCCTCTCGATCGATAGTAATTGTGACAATCCCACCGTCGTTCACGTATCTGATGTCCAACGTCTCTCTCCTATATCGGTTCCGAACCATCCTACGTTGCATAACCCATCGCGTCCAATTGTAGTTTTTTGCCTGAAATGATAGATAATGGTGATGAATCGGCGGCCTAGTCCCATGGAATGAGGAAAAGAAGGCGTAGAATCCGAAATGGACGTTTTCACAAACATGCGTTTGATCACTATCGTTTATGAGTCGAATTGCGCTCTATCATCTTGAGACGTTGCTGTGGATTGCCCGGCTAGGCACGTTCGGAGCGGCGGCGGAACGGTTGAACACAACGCAGCCCTCCGTGTCAGCCCGGATTCGAGAACTGGAGGAACAGATCGGAATTAAGCTCTTCCGGAAGGAAGGGCGAAGAATGGCCCTGACAGTCAAAGGGCGGCTTCTTGTACAGCAATGCGAGCCACTGTGGTCTGAACTTCAGGCGACATTGATGTCTGCAGAAGCATATTCAAGCGCCTCAGGCATCGTTAAAATCGGATGTGGCGAAATAGCCGCCTCCCTATGGCTACCTGCTCTGACAAAGGCGATTAAACACGCGCTTCCGAATTTGACTTTGGAGATCGATGTCGATTTGACAATTTCTCTTCACCAGAAGATCGAAGCTGGTCTGCTTGATGTCGCTTTAGTTGTCGGTCCGGTCGACACTCCCCTATTAATTGCAAACCGAATAGCGGCAATCGAAATGGGCTGGTACGCTACCGAGGAAATTTCAAGACGCCTTGACGGCGAAGCAGACTTTGGGGAAATCCCTTTATGGAGCCTTTCACGTCCGTCTCACCAGTATCAACTAATCGTTGAATCACTGCGCAACGCTAAACTTAGCAGTCGGATTATCAATACGTGCAACAACGTCAGGACGCTAATTGATATAGTGGCCAGTGGCGCTGGAGTCGGCGTACTTCCCTCAAGAATGCTTAAATCGCAGCTGGATAGGGGTCAACTGGTTCCGATTTCTCCTCGCCTTCCGGCTTATCCAATCGAGTTTTTTGCCGTTATGCGTCGAATGGAAAACGAGCCAATAGTACTTGACGTCTTCCGGCGTCTCCAGGCAATCTGGGACGCTTAGATCGAGGACAAACGCGAGAGTAAATGACGCAGTTACTCACAGTGCCCTTACGATTGCATCGCCCATGAGCGCCGTGCTCACTCGAACGCATCCTGCTTCCGCAATGTCAGCGGTCCGCAATCCCGCGCCTATCACTGTCGAAACCGCAGAGCGAATCCTTGCGGCATAGGCGGGCTTATTTGCTGCAACGTCCAAGAGGTCGGCTGCTGCCAATATCGCACCAATCGGATTCGCGCTTCCCGAATTAGCAATCGTGGAGGCGGGGCCATGCGCTGGTCCAAACAAACGGGTCCCTCGCATGCCATTCGACGCCCGATGAAGCATTCCGTTGGACCCGGCGTACACACTTGCCTGCGACTGTTGAGGTTCGTTAATTCCGCTAATGACGCCCATATATCGCGCTAATGACGCCGCCGCCTAAACCATTGATTTATGAAGCAATTTCTCCCTTCTGAAGCGTTGGATAGTGTTGCGCAAATGCCACGCCCAAAGCGACTACTGTTCATCAATTCCGCTAATGTATCCCCGTTGCCCAACAATTGTACTAATGTAGGTGGCACCCTTCTCGCGGACAAGGTCGATGGCCAAACCAGAGAACGATGCTGAGCGGGAGGCGGCCATCGCCCGCGTGCTTCGCCCGCTGGGGACCGGGCCGCTGCCACTTGAGCAGGCGAAGCAGGCTGCGAAACTGCTTAACCTGCATTGGGCGACTGTCTACCGTCTTCGACGGCGCTTTCTTTCGAATCCGGTAACTAGCGCAGTGAAGGCTCGCGAGCGCGGGCCGAAGCGTGGAAAACGCCAGCTGGGCGGCCGCACTGAGGCGATCGTCGATGACGTCCTCAACGTATGGCTGCCGAAGCAACGCCAGCTTGCCCATCCCCTCTCCGATCTCACGCTTGAAATACGTCGAAGATGTGCGGAGAGCGGTGCGCGGCCACCGAGCCGCAGCACGGTTGCACGGTGGTGGGCGACTCATCGCGAAACGCAGGCGCTTGAGCGCGTAAACGCCGATCAGCCTCCCGGAAACTTTGTCGTCCGCAACCCGCTCAACGTCGTGCAAGTCGACCATACCCAGGCTGACCTTCTCGTGGTCGATGACCTTTTGCGCCGTCCGCTCGGTCGGCCATGGCTTTCGCTCGCCGTCGACGTTGCTACGCGCTGCGTGGTGGGCTTCTACCTCGGCATGGATCGCCCAGGCGCGGCGACCGTTGCCTTGTTGCTCACACGAGTTGTGCTGCCCAAAGCGGAATGGCTCGAGAAGCTCGGCGTTCAGGCTGAATGGCCAATGCATGGCATGCCGCGGGTGCTGCACCTGGACAATGCCGCGGAGTTCAAGAGTCGAGCGTTACTTGCGGGATGCGCCGAGTATGGCATTGAGCTCATGTACCGCCCTGTTGGACGCCCGCACTTCGGTGGTCATATCGAGAGACTTAACCGCACCCTGATGGAGCGTGTCCACGGTCTGCCAGGCAGCACAGGATCCTCGCCGAAAGGGCGAAAAGCACGCCCACCAGAAAAACAGGCTGCCTTGACTTTGCGCGAATTCGAGCAATGGCTCGCGCTTGAAATAGCCCAGCACTATCATCACAGCGCCCACCGCGGGCTGCTGGGCGCCACGCCCGCAAGCACGTGGACGAGCCGGACTGCCGCTGCGCCTGCTCCGACGTTGCCGGAAAGTCCCGACGCCGCGTTGCGGTTTTTGGTGCGATTTCTCCCGATCGCTCGCCGAACGATACAGAGCGACGGACTAACGCTGTTTTACGTTCGCTACTGGCACCCTATCTTCTCGGCGTGGCGCGAAGACCGTCGCTTGGTGACCATTCGCTACCATCCCGAGGATCTCTCAAGGATATTCGTCAGTTCGACCGGCAAGGAGTTCATCGAAGTCCGATATGCAGACCTGCGCCGCCCGCCGATTTCCCTATGGGAACAACGTGCCGCGGTCAAAGCTCTGCGCGACGAAGGTCAGCGCACCATCTCCGAGGTCATGGTGTTCCGTACGATTGAGCAGCAACGCCGTCTGATCGCCGACGCGAAAAGCATGGCCCGAAAAGCAAAGCGCCACAGCACACCCGCACGCGAACACTCGGCACACGGAATCTTCGAGCAGGGTGCCAGCCCCAGTGCCGCGAGCGCCTCGACGCAGCAACCGGATCCCGTCGATTACAGCAAGCCGGCGACGGCCTACGACGTTGAGCAATGGTGATGCGTAGATGAAATCGCCTCCCCTTTCCCATCTACTGCCGGCGACACGGTCACAGGCACAGCTGGACGATGACGCACGCATTCAATGCCTGTTACGCGATCGCTGGATTGATTATCCACGAGCCACCCAAGCACTCGAACAGCTTGAACGGTTGTTTGTCACGCCGCGGCGCGAACGCATGCCGTGCCTGTTGCTACATGGCGACTCAAACATCGGCAAGACGCAAATCACCGCCAAGTTCCGCCGCCGGCATCCCGATGTTTTCGACGAACTCCGCGGCATGGAAATGCGCCCTATCATTTCGATGCAAATGCCGCCGACGCCTGATCAGCATCGCTTCTACTCGTCGCTTCTGTTTGAACTCGGCGCGCCGCACAACGCCGCTGCCGGGTTAGCCGTACTTGAGCGTCTCGCGAGGGATCTGCTGCACCGGATGGCGCCCAACATGTTGATCGTCGATGAAGTCCATCACCTTCTCGCAGGCACATATCGCGAGCAACGCGCGTCGCTCAATCTGCTGAAATTCTTGGCCAACGATCTGCGGGCGACCATGGTGCTCGTCGGCACCCGTCCCACGAAGTAAAGGTGGGACATGTTAGGGCGCTGCAGAGCTCGATTTTCCGGCGCACGGGCCCTTCAGCGCACCGAACTTTACTTTGCTCAGATGCGAACTAAACATCAATCTTGTGAAAGGAGAGAAGTGAAAGTGTGACTTTGCGAAGTGAAGGTGGTGATTGACTCGTCGACTCAGTCCCGAGCAGCTACGCGTCTAACATTCAAACAAGATCAAGCGCACAAGGCGGAACCGTCATACATTTCGGTATCCAAACGTTCTTCTGCCCTGTCCCCTATACCGTCGCACACCCGCTACCCTTTTACAACCGGACGGCAATCCCGATTTCGTTTCGTTAAGTCCGGGCAGGCACGACGTTGCCCTGGTCGAAGCGTGTCGCACGCTGCCTTGCCATTGAGCCGGACAGTTACATCTTTACCTCGCTATTAGCCGAGTTTCAACTTTACTTCCCGAAACGCACCAACTTTCTTTCGGGTGACGGCATGCGACGCGTGAAAATCCGAGCGGTTGTCTCGGCGATCTTTTCGCTTGGGTCGAGGCCAGTATTGGCGCGGGCAGCAACGGCAAGCCGCAGCCTACGCCATTTACCGACCAGACCACCGGTGAAGGCTCGAATGCGCTGGGCTTCTACAACGTCAACAATGGTGACATGCCGTACTTTACGCAACTGGCCCGGCAATACACCATGAGCGACAACTATCATCAACCGGTGATGGGCGGCACGGGCGCGAACAGCATCATGATCGGCGCCGCTGACGCGTACTATTACACCGACGGTGATGGTAACCCCGCCACCCCGCCGTCGGACCAAATCGAAAATCCGAATCCATTGCCCGGCACCAACAACTGGTACACGCAGGACGGCTATTCGGGCGGCAGCTACAGCAATTGTTCGGATGCGAGCCAACCGGGTGTCGGTCCTATCCGCCGATACCTCGAATCGCTGCCGTACGATCCGAAGCCGAACTGCGCGCCGGCGCATTACTACCTGCTCAACAATTACAACCCAGGCTACAACGGTGACGGCACGGTGCTGGATAGGACAAAGTCGCCGTTCACGATCCCGCCCTCACCGGTGCGCACGATCGGCGATACGCTGCTTGATCGCAATATTCCGTGGAAGTACTACGGCGAGGGTTGGCGCAGCTTCATCAGCGATCCGTCGAAGAGCGTCTATTGCAACATCTGCAACCCGTTCCTGTATGAGACGTCCATTATGACAAACCAACAAGTTCGCGAGACGCACCTTGCGGACCTGCCGGACTTGTATGCGGACATCAGCTCTGGCAATTTGCCCGCCGTCTCGTTCGTGAAGCCGGGCGGGCTGCTCGACGGCCATCCGACATCGTCCAAATTTGGACTGTATGAGGCATTCGTCAGGAAGCTGGTCGATGCGGTAAAGAGCGATCCGAAGCTGTGGGCCACGACGGCGATCTTCATCACCACGGACGAGGGCGGCGGCTACTATGATTCCGGTTACATCCAGCCGGTCGACTTTTTCGGCGACGGCTCGCGTATCCCGATGATCGCGGTGTCAAAGTATTCCGCCGGAGGACGCATTTCCCACAGCTATGCAGATCATGCGTCGTTGGTGAAATTCATTGAGCGCAACTGGGGCCTGCCACCGATTACCGGACGCAGCCGCGATAATCTACCTAACCCCGTCCAGCAGAGCGACAATCCGTACGTGCCAGTGAACGCACCCGCGATCGGCGATCTGTTCGACCTTTTCGACTTCCGTCGGGACGCTGACGAGCACGAGCGTGGTAAGCGACGCTCGCACGAAAATGACGGAGACAGCGGCGGTATGGGATGGTGGCCTTTCTGATCGTCCCCTGCCCGCTGGCTCACTTCGCGAGCAAGAAAACCCAGACCGCCACGTTCCAGTGGCGGTTTTTTCTCTTGAGGTAACTACGATTGCTGGAAAATGGCGTCCCCGCTGATCAACGAACTTCGCGTCGAGCCACGAAAACTCCCAGCCGAGTGGCCAAGTGAGGAAGAGCCGACGGCGACCGACAAAGCGGACAGCTATAAGCATTCCCAATAAATAATGCTTGGTACCACATCTGTACTTTGCTCAAGTACGACACTACAACTTTGCTCCTACAGTTTGGGAGCGACATGACGGCGTTATGTCAAGCCATTGCGATAGACAGCGTTTAGGAGCACGGCCGGCGTATTGCCTCACGAAACGATGTCACTCCGGCTAGGTGTCACCGACGAATCGTATGTAGTTGTCAGTATTCGATAATTCTGCTGATCGTGTCGTCACCAGTTCTCCGCAACTGGTCAAATTGCGCATGCGTCAGCACGTTCAAGGCATGACTGTGGCAACAAGCTCGCTTCGCAAACCACTTTTCATCGCTCCAGAAGATACCACCGCCATGTGTTTTAGTGGGACCAGCTGCTCGAACATACATGTCGCCGCATCCAGCTTAGTCGATGTCTTCGTTCGAGAGGAACTCCGTTGCGAACGCGTATAAGAATTGCGCGCTTGTGTGCGACGCGTATGCGTGCGCTTCGTCGGCTTTGGTTTCGTCACCAAAGTCACAAACCGATTTAATCGCAATGCATGCTGGCCTGGGTTCCGATGCATATTCTGCAGCAGTGAAGACTGCATAGCTCTCCATCTCAACCCCCACAAGGTTCTTGTGTTGATCGCGCACATCATCGACAAGTTGCGCCGCTTGGAGGACCGAAGCGCCGCTTGCCATTGCATCAACAATTACTCGAGGAGCGCTATCCGGCTTTGCATCTTCGTATCGTTGATGTATTTGGCCCATTAGACCCGCTGTGGCAACTGCGCGAGCACCAGCTCGGAGCCTTTCGTCTAATCTCCATTGATAGGGGGCCGGTCTGAAACGGAGTTCGGATGTCGCTTCTTCACGCACCCACTTGCCACTCCCCCAATCGAAACAAGGATCGGCGATCAGAATATCGCCGACCTCCGTTTTTCCTCTTACTCCTGCGCAGATGCCAGTGATTGCTAAAGTTCTGGGACGAAAAGTGCTTATCAGCTTGGCGGCGGTCACTGCTGCCGGCGGCATTCCCATTCGTGGGGCTGCGACCGCAACTACTCTCACGGGTCGGACATCTGAAGGAAACGTCCCGACGAAGTAACGAGCGTGATCATGCGCTACCGCTTCTTCTCGCCAGTTTCCGTTCAACGCAAGGATAGCTTCCAACTCTTCGTCCAACGCGGTGAAAATCGCGAGATCTGTGTGATACGTTTTGCCATCGCTCACATAGGGCGGGCGGTGCTTCTGCACCAAATATTCGAGCGCTAGCTCTAGCGACTGCTTCCACCCGTTCTCTGTGTACGAAAACCGAACCAATTTCCAAAGTGGGGACGCGAATTCGTCCGACGCAACATTGGCACTCTCGTCATATGCGGTCATGCCGACAAGGTAGCTCGGTGCTTTTGCTGCATTGTTATTCTTGATGAAACTGACAACTTGCAGACCGGCACCAGGCGTTGCAAATGCATCCGGCTTCTCAGGAAGGTTGATGTCTAGGATCACTAAATCGAAGCGGGTGCGACGAATTGCACGCTTGGCACCGGTGACGTCCGCCGCGTATTCTACGTCCCCCTCATTAATTCCCGGCGTTCCAAGAACTGCCGAAGCGATCAACCGACGTTTTTCATGCTCGTCTTCAACGATCAAAATTTTTAACACGCTCCGCTCCTTACATTGTCAATCAACGATGCAAGCTGTTCCTGCCAATTGACCGAGCCTTGATCGAAGTACACACTGCCCACGAACAATCCGGGAAATTCACGCTGGCAAATTGAAGTAATCTCCGCGAAGGTGATCTTGTCCTCTCCTTCGCCAAAGGTTTCCAGCTGCGTCACCACGATTACTTTGCAATTGAGACTCCGGCGTCTCAGCTTCCGAAGCAAGTCGTAACCACCGAGCGGACGAGCACGCCCTTCTCGACCATTTGGTACACGATCAAAAGTTGGCAACGTCATGTCCAGAATAATCAGTTGTGGTGTAGAAGACTCGACCTGCTTCAACCCGCTTTGGAAGCTTGCGAACAATTCAGCGGAGGCGTCGGGGTAATGACCCGCCAAAAACTGGAGGATCGCCGCGGCTTTCGCCGGACTATCCTCAATAACATACGTCAACATTCGTTCACCGCCTCCCCCTGAAGTTCGACCTTTGCGACGAATTCGCGATCGTCCGTAACTTCTAAGAAGATACCGTGCTTCACCCGAAGATCAAACTCCGCGATGCGCCAGATCTTAGAAAGACCTGATCCTCCTTCACTTCGGGCACGCTTCAGCGCCGAGTCTCGCTCGTATCGACGCATTGCCGCCTCTGACATCGCTCGTCGCTCTGCGAGATCGACCTCAGCCGGAATCAGATTACGACATTCAAGGATGACCGTACCATCTCTTCGCATTGTGCTAATCTGAACCTTTACCCCCCGGTCCTCTATAAGGCCGTGGATGATGGCATTTTGAAAAAGGATAAATATAAGTTCGCAAAGACCGTCGAGTGACGCCCCCGGCACTTTTCCTGTTACGGAGAGATCGAATGCAGGGATAATAGGGGTTTGCGTGTAGCAGTTTGTTGCCTGCAGTCGAGCTACATAGACCGCGAGATCGAAGTCAAATGGATCCCTAGACAGGTCGGTAGGCTTATGAAACCACTCGGTCACGTCGTTAAGTGCTGAATCTAACGACACGCGCGCTCTGGCTATTGCATCGATCAGCGATACGATTTGATCGTGCTGCAACTTCGTCTCTAGGTTGGTAACAAGAACGTCAAAAGCGGTGGCAAGCTGACGCCTCATCGAAGTCTGAAGATCTGTTCGAATCGCATCAAGAGATCGATCGGTTAGGTACCAACAATGCGCTATCAACTTATCTACGGCAAGTTCATAGGTCGAACTTTCGGCAACTGCGCTCTCCAAGCTTGCAAGCTCATCGTCCGACGTGTGATAGTCAAACATCGCGATGTTGTTGCCGATCGCCCGGACATGTAGCTTCTGCTTGATATAGCCTTGCACTAGATCTTCGAACCTTTGCGTAAAACGAGCGAGTTGTTTCCGTACATACTCGCTATCGTCTGGCGATAGTTCCGATAGCTCTCTCGACCACACTGCGGGGAGCTGATACTCTTCTCCCACTCGAGCACAGAGCAGACCTTCGAGTGCTGAAGGACTTCTCAGATGGCCTTCAAACGACCCATGTCGGATTGAGGTGCTGATATGAGTGTCTAGCCCGAATGCTGGGTTCAATGCGAATTCATGAACCGTATCAGAAAGCATCGATTGCACCAGCCCTTCAAGTTCAGAGGCCGGCAACTTCAATTCCTTGAATTCGGGGTTCCCTTTGACGTTGAGCATGGCGACAAGTCGTTTCGATAATTTCTCAGCTTGGTAAGCTAACGAAGGACTCCTTAGCAGCTTGACGTAACGCGTAAAGGATTCTCTCAGCGTTAGCTCTAATGCTCTTCGAACGCCGCTCTCGTCAACATAAATCTTACTGCTTTGTACCTTTTTGAGGAAATGAGCGACGTTCAAGTCCCGGGTGATTGTCCGTATCTCAGAGAGGTAAGCTTGTCCGTTACTGGGGTCAAGCTGACTGAGAATTTGGAGCACCGAAATGCGTTCTCTATCGACAGCGTCCACATCGTCAAAGGCAGTCGTGTCGTCGAGCACGCGAGGGACGGCGACATATCGAAGGAAGAAAATCCAAAGGTCGACTTCCGGTTGACTGAGATCAGGGAAGATCTCACTTAGCTGGGACGGCCTCGTAAAATCCATGTCGTACAGGACGTTCTCATAGATATCTGATAGCTCGCGCTCCCACTTAGGATCGATATGTCGCGAAGTCAGATACACGAGAATCGCTAGTTCAACCCGGCTGATTAGCGACTGGTCTTTCAGGCAAAGTTTCACCAGCCGCTCAAGCGGATATGTATCCCAGGCAGTTGGCCGTCGCAGCAATTCCGAAACTGCGATCGTCATTGCGCGCTCCAACTTGCCGAGCGCGTAATGTGATTCGAACAGGTAGCGAGTTGCCGTAGATTCCAGATAATCATTCCCCGACTCTCTCACTTTTTGATAGTAGTCTGCAGCTTTATCGTAGTTCGCTTGACTGAACGCAATGTGCCCTGCGTACGAGTTGAAACGATACTCGGGGATGAGTTCACGCAGGGCCTCCAACTTCTCCATACTGTTATCGGACAACGCCCTTCTCAACCTTACTGACGGTGACTCCGGAACTTTATCTTCAAGTCTGTCTAGCCATTGGACTTTCGTTAGTAGTTGCGCCAAAATTGGCGCGCTCCACGGGTTGTCAGTCGGGCCCGCAAGCGCGGCTAAGCGGTCGAGCTCCGAATACTC
The DNA here is from genome assembly GCF_001544755.2 of Caballeronia catudaia. Taxonomy (GTDB): domain Bacteria; phylum Pseudomonadota; class Gammaproteobacteria; order Burkholderiales; family Burkholderiaceae; genus Caballeronia; species Caballeronia catudaia. The sequence continues at coordinate 27,316 of NZ_FCOF02000062.1, forward strand.
CGAAACCTGCAGATGCTCGTGCCTCCGTTCGAGAAACGACGCAATTTGTATCCCGTAAACGTGCTTAGAACAAAACAGTGCAAGTTTTTTCAGGCTCAGTCTGCTTTGAGCCGCCGCGTCGGATCGAATGAGAACGTCGCTCATCAGTCGAATGACTTGGCTTTTTATGCCTCTTTTGAAATCAGAGTGGGTGGTTGTGCGGGTCAAGGGCGGGCGTGAGCCCGGCGCAGCGAACCCTTGAGGCGCTTTGAATCGACCAGCTGGGAATGGCTGGTTGCGGCAGAATGCGGCAACCAGCCATGCAAGACAAAGCGAACAATGACGAATCAACTCTTTGAAGCCGCCCTGGGAATCAAGGCACCGTGGTACGTGCAAGGTGTCGACTTTGATACGGCCAAACGACAGCTGACGATTGCTGTGGACTTTGTCGCAGGAAGTCGCTTCGCCTACCCCGGGCTCGCCGGTGAGCACCCAGTGCACGACACGCAAATCAAGCGGTTGCGCCACCTGAATTTCTTCCAGCACGAGTGCTATCTTGAAGTGCGGGTGCCGCGCGTGCGCTTGCCCGATGGTTCGGTGCGGCTGGTCGAGCCGGAATGGGTCGGCCAACTCGACGGTTTCACGTTGCTGTTCGAGGCGCTGGTGCTGATGCTGGCGCAGCAGATGCCGTTTGCCGCAGTGGCGCGCATCGTCAATCTGTCGTGGCATCGGGTGCATGCCATCTGCTCGCGCTATGTGGAACTCGCGCTGGCGTCGGCGAACCTGTCGGACGTCAACTCGGTGGCCATCGACGAAACCTCGTACCGGCGAGGCCACGAGTATCTGACGCTGGTCGCCGATATGCAGGCTCGGCGCGTCGTATTCGTCACGCCCGGCCGTGACGCGAAGACAATTGAGAGCTTTGCGGCCTACCTTAGCCAACATCACGGCACGCCGGAGCAAGTGAGCTCCGTGAGCATCGACATGTCGCCCGCGTTCGTCAAAGGCGTCGGCGAACATCTGCCCAATGCGCGAGTGACGTTCGACAAGTTTCACGTCGTCGCCCATGCCTCCAAGGCGCTTGATACGGTCCGGCGTCAACAACAGAAAGCCGACCCAGAACTTAAAGGGATGCGCTGGACACTGCTTAAGGACGCCAACAAGCTGAACCTTGCGCAATTGACGGACCTCGAGGGCCTTCTCAGGCAGTACACCACCAAGCGAACGGCCCGCGCCTGGTTGTATCGCGAGCAGTTGCGCGAGATTCTCGAACGCAAGCAAATTCATGTCGTCTCCGAATTGTTGCGGCAGTGGTGCACCAACGTCATGCGTTCGAAAGTCGAACCGATGAAGGAGGTCGCGCGATTGATTCGCCGACACTTTGACGGCATCGTTGCGTGGACCCAGACCCGACAGACCAACGGCTTTATCGAAGCCATCAACGGCTTGTTTCAGGCCGCCAAGCGCAAGGCGCGTGGCTACACGCGCTTCGCAACCATGCGAACGGTGCTGTTTCTTATCGCTGGCAAACTCGACTTCTCTGCATTCAACTCGCATCCCCGCTGAGAGCCGTTAGTCGAGTAGCGCAAGGGAATCGCACCCCCACGCTCTCGCAGATCCGGACGTGAATCTCTCGATTCATCCGGC
>NZ_FCOF02000050.1 GCF_001544755.2 Caballeronia catudaia
ACCGTGCTGGCCGACCTCGGGTTTCGCGGGGTTGATGCCGATATCGCCCCGGTGCAGTTGATTCATCGAGGTAAACATAAGTCACTAAGCAGTACACAACGAAGATGGTTAAAGCGCCGCCAAGCGATAGAACCGATCATTGGGCATGTGAAGCAGGACCACGGCATGCAGCGTTGCTGGCTCAAAGGGCAAAACGGCGACGCGTTACATGCGGTGCTATGTGCGGTGGGCTATAACCTTCGCTGGTTGTTGCGCGCTATTGTTCGTCTGGGGCTTGCGCCCGCATTTTTTGTTCTCGAGTGGCTGCGCAGCCTCCACAAAGTCTCGCGAGAAGCCTTGCTCCCATCTCATACAACTGCCTGAGTTCAGAAAGTACAAGAGCACCTGATCGAGCGCCCGGAGGCGTGCGCGAAGAAAACCGAATTTTGCAGGTGTGACTACTTAGGTGGACACAGAGAGTATCAGCGGTTGAGTAGCGGCAGAGGACGAGCTTGTCCCGGTAAACTTGGCATGGAGATTGTTCAATTGCTTCGTAGCCGACTTGCACTACATTCTCCGGGGAAGCGAAATAGATAACCCGATGGAATCGTTCAGTATGTAAAGGCGCGAGCCGAGGCGCGATTGGAGCATTTCACAGCGCTTCTGCCGCGATGTGCCAACGGAGGCAGGCATCGCGCCGGCTTCCTTTTCGATATACTCAAACCAACGCCAATCGCCATCAACAGTCCAATCCAGACGAACCGGATCACTCCATATATCCCCACGCTCCGTAGAGAAGTAGTTCTCTTCAATATAGTTGAACCAGTCTTCAGTACATGGCGTGGCAGACGGAGGTGAAGGGATATGTGTCGTAATTGTGAGATAGCCGAGCAAGAGAGCTACCGTCATTCCGATCCATGCCTTATATCGAAGTTGCACGTTACTATTTCCAAATTAAATCGACGGCAGTACTGTAGCATGACAATTTGAGTTAATTCGGAGTACATGACACTCGTAGCATCGCGCGCCTTACATGCCGGACTTGTGAGCGAACCGTGAGCTACGACCGGGAAAGCCATGACGATTCTCGTGGCTGCGTGCATCAGGCGCCGTCCAAATGTGCCGCCCACGCTTTCATCAGCGGGCGGCGCTGCTCAAGCAAGTCGGTTCGGTGATAGCCCGCTTCGACGCCTTTACGGGGCAACGCATGCACGTTTTATATGTGAACAGACCCTGGCATCACCGTCGTCTGCGATGCATCGCCGATCCACACCGCGCTCGCCGTGAAGTTGTCGTGATTCGGGCGCGCGGCTTCGCGCAGATGCGACACCATCAGATCGAGCCATTCGGCGGGCGTTTGCGCACGTCCGATGGCGTCGATCATCACGGATTCGTCGAGATACTCCCAGAAGCCGTCGGTGCACAGGAGAAAGGCGTCGCCATCGGCGATGACGAACGGTTCGTCCGATGCCGATATCGCCAGATCGTCCGCCGTGCCGAGCGCCGAGAACAGCACGTTGCGGCGCGGGTGATGGCGCACGTCGCGCGAATCGAGCAGGTTCGCGTCGATCATGCTCTGCACGAGGCTGTGATCCTGCGTCTGCACGACGGTCGCGCCGCGCCGGAAACAGTAAAGGCGCGTGTCGCCGCAATGCGCCCACGCCGCGACGCCCGCCGCTTCGTCGATGCCGAGCAGCACGGCGGTCGAACGCATCTGCGCGAGCTCGCGATCGTGTTCCTGTGCATCGATGATCGCGTCGTTGGCGCGCAAGAGCACGCGCAGCAGATTCGGCCCGGTCAGCGCGACGCCCGCCAGCGCGATGCGCGTGAGTTCCGCGAGCACGGTATCGACGGCGATGCGCGACGCCGCGTCGCCGCCGCCGTGACCGCCCGCGCCATCGGCGACGACGCTCGCAAAGAGCGCCGCGTGCCGCCATTGCCCGAGCGCGTCCTCGTTGCGCGACCGGCCGCCCGTTTCGCTCACGCTCGCGGTTTGCAGTTGCATGTCGTGCCTCTCGTTGCTGGCGTCACTGGCGATCGCGCCGTTTCAGTTCGTCGATCTGCGCCTCGTAAGCGGCGACGAACGCGCGGCCGAACAGCGTGTGGAAATCCTCTGTGGCTTCGCGCGAAAGCTGCCCGTACATCTCGATGAACAAGTCCCAGCAGCGCGCGCGGCGGGACAGGCCGGGCAGGAAGCCGTCGAGCAAGGAGCGTCCCGACAGGCGCGTCTCGATGCGCTGCGGCTCGAAGCGTTCGAACACGCCGTCGAGCGCGGCGCGCATGCCCGCGACCATGCCGACCTGATGCGCGCGCAAGTCGGCGTAGGCGTCCTCGAACGCGACGGCGGGCGCCATGAAGCCGCGCATCTGCGGATTGAGCAGATGCATGAGCGCCGCTTCCACGTTCGGTGAAAACTTGAGCGGATTGTTGTCCGATGCCTCGATCATCGTCGCGCCTGTGCGCATCTCGCGCTTGAGCGCGGCGCGGGCCGCGAGCAGTTCGAGCGTGCCGCGCGCAGCTTCGCGCAACAATTCGCCAATGAGCTGCATCAGCGCGGGCGTGAGCGCCTCGATGCGCACGCCATGCGTGTTCAGGCCGCGCAGGAAGGCATCGACGAGCGCGCGGTCGTCGGTCGTCGGTGCTTGCGAAGGCGCGGGCTTCGGCGTCGGAGCCGATTGCGGACGCGGCGGCGTGAACGCGCTGTGCAGTTCCGAACCCGCGTCGGAGCGCGTCGCGGGCGATTCGGCGGGGCGCGCGGCGCCGGTGAGACTCGCGAACGGATCGGCGTCGTGGGCGGTGTTCGGCTGCGTCAGCGGCGCGATGAACGCATCCGGTTCCAAAGAAACCGGCGCGAGATCGAACAATTCGTCGATGGAGCGTCTGGACGCCGGATCGTCGAAACCGAAGTCGAAGTCTTCCGCACGGACAGGAGCACGCTGGTGCACAGGCTTCGGCGCGGCCAGGAGGTCGTCGGCTTCGAAATCGTTTTGCGGCTTCGGCGCGGCGGGCGCTTCATCGAACAGACCGGAGAACGGATCGTCGTCGGATGAGGTTTTGTTCGCGCTGACCGTGTCGTCATCGGCGTCCATGTCGGCGCGAAGCTGATAACCGCCGATCTGCACTTCGTCGCCGTGCGCGAGCGTCACTTCCTGACCGGGATCGAGCGGCGCGCCGTTGACGAGCGCGGGGTTGCTGCCGCGATCGATCAGGAGATAGCGCCCGTCGCGCCACGCGATCTGCACGTGCAGCCGCGACACGGTGCGCTCGGCGTCGTCGAGCACGAGCCGGTTCGACACGGCGCGGCCGATCGTGCCGCCATCGGTATCGAAGGTCGCCGTCAGCGGCACGCGCGGCGGCTGTCCGTTGTGAAGCGTCACCGTGAGCGTGAGCATGATTCAGTCGAACGCGTAGACGAATTCGCCCGCGCTCGCCGACAGCCGGATGCGCGCGAGCGCGCCGCCTTCGGTGAGACGCGTCAGATATTCGGTCGAAATGCGCGGCAGCACGGTGTTCGTGAGCAGCGCGTCGATCACGCGCCCGCCCGATTCGCTTTCCGTGCAGCGCGAGACGATGAGCCGCACGGCGTCGTCGTCGTAATCGAACGGAATGCCGTGGTTGTCAGCGACGCGCCGCCGGATGCGCTCGAGTTGCAGGCGCACGATGGCGGCCATCATCGTGTCGGAGAGCGGGTAATACGGCACCGTGACGAGGCGGCCGAGCAGCGCGGCGGGAAACACGTCGAGCAGCGGCCGGCGCAACGCGCGCGCGAGTTCGTCGGGCGCGGGCGCGTTCGACGGATCGCGGCACATCGACATGATGATGTCCGAGCCGACATTCGACGTGAGCAGGATGATCGTGTTCTTGAAGTCGATATAACGTCCTTCGCCGTCTTCCATCCAGCCTTTGTCGAAGACCTGAAAGAAGATTTCGTGCACGTCCGGATGCGCTTTCTCGACTTCGTCGAGCAGCACGACGCTGTAGGGGCGGCGGCGCACGGCTTCGGTCAGGATGCCGCCTTCGCCGTAACCGACGTAACCGGGCGGCGCGCCCTTCAGCGTCGAGACGGTGTGCGCTTCCTGGAACTCGCTCATGTTGATGGTGATGACGTTCTGCTCGCCGCCATAGAGCGTTTCGGCGAGCGCGAGCGCGGTTTCCGTCTTGCCGACGCCCGATGTGCCCGCGAGCAGGAACACGCCGATCGGCTTGTCGGGATTGTCGAGCCGCGCGCGCGACGTCTGGATGCGCTTCGCGATCATCGCGAGCGCGTGGCGCTGGCCGATCACGCGCCGATCGAGCGCGTCGGCGAGATGCAGCACGGCGTCGAGCTCGTTTTTCAGCATCCGGCCGACGGGAATGCCCGTCCAGTCCGCGACGACGCCCGCGATCACGCCCGCATCGACGCTCGGCAGAATCAGCGGCGCGTCGCCCTGCAACGCGGCGAGACGCGCTTTCAGCTCGGCGAGGCGCGCGAGGTGTTCATCGCGCGAGGGCGCATCGACGGCTTCGCCTGCTTCGCGCAGCGACGCGCGCAAGCTCAGCAATTCGTCGACGACGCCTTTCTCTTCGTTCCAGCGCGCCTCCAGCCCGCCGAGCGCATCGCGTTCGCGGGCGAGCGCCGCTGCGACATCGCCGCCGCGCGTGCCGGTATCGACGCCCGCATGCGCTTCCCGCGCGACGATCTGCGCTTCCACGTCGAGCGCTTCGATGCGGCGGCGGCAGTCGTCGACCTGCGCGGGCGTCGCGTGCTGGCTGACGGCCACGCGCGCGCACGCGGTGTCCAGCAACGACACGGCCTTGTCGGGCAACTGCCGCGCCGGAATGTAGCGATGCGACAGCCGCACGGCCGCCTCGATCGCCTCGTCGAGCAACTGCACGCGATGATGCCCTTCGAGCACCGCCGCGACGCCGCGCAGCATGCGCACGGCCTTGTCTTCGTCCGGTTCCTGCACCTGCACGACCTGAAAGCGCCGCGTGAGCGCCGGGTCTTTCTCGATGTGCCGCTTGTATTCGGCCCACGTCGTGGCGCCGATCGTGCGCAGATCGCCGCGCGCGAGCGCCGGTTTCAGCAGATTGGCCGCGTCGCCCGTGCCCGCCGCGCCGCCCGCGCCGACGAGCGTATGCACTTCGTCGATGAACAGAATCACCGGTTTCGGGCTCGCCTGCACTTCCTCGACGACCTGCCGCAGACGCTGCTCGAACTCGCCTTTCATGCTCGCGCCCGCCTGCAAGAGCCCGAGATCGAGCGACAGCAGCGCGACTTCACGCAAGGGCGGCGGCACGTCGCCGCGCACGAGACGCTGCGCGAAGCCTTCGACGACCGCCGTCTTGCCGACGCCCGCTTCGCCCGTCAGGAGCGGATTGTTCTGCCGCCGCCGCATCAGAATGTCGATGAGCTGGCGGATTTCGTCGTCGCGGCCGGTGACGGGATCGAGCGCGTTTTTGCGCGCTTTATCGGTGAGATCGGTCGCGTATTTGCGCAGCGCGTCCTGGCTGCCCAGGGCTGCTTGCGCGGGTTCCGGAGCAGCCGCGTCTTGCGGTGCGGCCTCCGTCTCCTCGACCGAATCCGCGACGATGCGCGCGAAGTTGTCCGACAGGTCTTCCAGCTTGATGCGCTCGAACTGCTTCGATATGCCGAAGAGCACGTGCCGCAGCCGCTGCGTCTTCAGCATGCCGACGAGCAGATGGCCGGTGCGCACTTTCGTCGCGCCGAACAGCAGCGTGCCGTAGACCCAGCCGCGCTCGATGGCATCGCCGATATGCTCCGATATATCCGAGATCGAGGTCGCGCCGCGCGGCAGGCGATCGAGCGACGCGGTCAGTTCGCGCGCGAGCGCGGCCGCATCGACGCCGTAATGCGCGACGATGCGCTGCCAGTCGGAGTTCGGCGTCTCCAGAATCTGCATGATCCAGTGCGCGAGTTCGACATAGGGATTGCCGCGCATCTTGCAGTAGACCGTCGCGCTTTCGACGGTCTTGTAGCCGAGCCTGTCCAGCTTGCCGAACAGCGCGACACGACTGATTTCCGCCATCGCGTTTTCTCCTCACGAGCCTCCATCGAATAAGACGGCGCAGCGGCGGGGATTTTGCAAGCCGGCGTGCCTGTTACCGACAATGCGCGTCGGCGTCGAGCGCGAGATCGGCGCAATCGGCGTGTCGCGCGGCGAGACCGAGCCACGCCGAAAGCCCAAGCCGTCCGTAGCGGCCGATCTGCGCGGTCGGCACGTCGTCGGCGGCGAGCACGAGTTGCGCGTCCCACGCGAGCTCGCCGTTCAGATGCCGGCGAACCACGGCGACGAGCGTCGGCAGCGCGTCGCCGCCCGGCAGCAGCGCTTCGAACTGCGCGAGCGACAGCGGCCCGATCGCGAGCCGGAATGCGTGCTGACGATCCCATACGGCGCGGCCGAGCACGGCGCCGCGTCCGAGTCGCGCCAGGTTCGGCGAATGAGCGGACGCATCGCCCGAAAAGCGCGCCGAGCGATGACGCAGGGCGGTGCGTTCATCGCGTTGCAGCGTCATCCAGTGCCCGCGATACGGCTCGACGCGCACCGGCACGCGCAACAGCGCGCCCGCGATGGCTTCGAGCGCGTCGGCGGGACGCGTCTGCATGTTCAGCAGGCCGGCGAAATGCAGCTTCGCGTGATCCGAAACCGCATCGCGATGACGGCTCGCTTCATCCGCGATGCCGATCAGCGCGCCCGCGTAGAACGCGAATCGGTCGTCGCCCGGACGATCCAGCCCGTTGACCGGCCGCCCCTGCGCCCACGCGCGATAAAACAGCAGCAGCAAACGATGCAGCAGCGCATCGAGGAGGCGCGCGAACGCGGTATCGCCGTGATGCAGCGCGCGTTCGCGGGCGAAATCCGTCAGATGCAGCGGCAGCGGGCCATTCGGGCCGAGATAGCCGAAAAAGCGCTGTTCGAGACGCGGCGCGCGGGCGTCGGGATCGTGCGCGAGCGCGGCGAGCGGCGCGGGCGCGAAGGCGAGCGAGACGTCTTGCGCGAGGCGGATCGGCTCGTCGGCGGGACGCGCGCCGCAGCCAAGACGCGGCAAGTGCGGCGTCAGCGCCTCGACATGGCGCATCACGCGATAGAAATCGTGCCGATGCGGCTCGGCGGCGACGGCGTCGAACAGTTCGACGAGCGCACGCGCGGGCTCGGGAAGCGCCGCCGCGCTCAGAAAATCGCTCTCGTGCCGCATCGCGGTGACAACCGCAGGATTTCGCCGCGCGCGCTGGTGCGCAGCGCGGTTTGCACGAACGCGTTGATCGACACGTAGCGCGCGAAGAAGCGGTCGAGCACGCTGCCGAACAGCCAGGCGCTGCCACCCTGAAAGGCGAGCTCGTCGACGAGCACGTCGATCAGCAGGCCGCGCCCGAACGCGATCGGACCGGGCATCGGCAGACGGCGCACGACGCCTTGCGCATCCACGGACACGACGCCCGCGACCTGGGCTTTGCCGGCCTGATCGGTGTCCGGAACGTGCAGCATCAGGAGCGCGCGCAACGCGGCGGCGGCTTCGCGCGGGCCGTTGCTCATCGACAAATAATGCAGCGACAACTGATCGATCAGCCGCCAGCTTCGCGCCGCGTCGAGGTTCGCGGGCGCGGGCCGCGACGGGCCGCTCACGCATCGGACGTGGCTCACGGGCGCGGCGATGTCGAGCGAAAAATCGTTGCCCGTGGCGCTCGGCGGCATCATCAGCGGCAGATCGCGGTTGGTGCAGAGCGTCGCGAACGTGAGTTGCCGCAGCGAACCGCGATACGGCGCGGCGTTCGGATCGACGATCGACACATACGTCTCGCTGCCGATGTATTCAGTGCGCGCGCCGCTCTTGCGCCGCCCGGCGGGCACGACGCGCGGCTCGCGCTCGGTCGTGAAATACGCGGCGTCGCCGGGGCGGTCCGTCAGAAAATCCGCGTAGAACGGATGAAACATCTGCTCGGTGTCGTCGCTCGCGCCGTAGCCCGACACAGCGGTCACCGAATGCACTTCGAAGTCGAGCGGATGCGTGCGGTCCGGCACGACATGAAAGCGCGCGGCGGCTTCCGTCACCAGCGCGCGGTCGGCGCGCTTCGGGAAGAGATTGATCGCGGGCACGCAGTCGAGCAGCACGTTGCTGTTCGTGACGACGCGCGCAAGCGACGCATCGCCGTTGGCGAGCAGGAACGTCAGCTCGATGTCGCGCGACACGAACGACGGCAGGATATCCGCGAAACCGGCGACGCGCGCGAAGCGAAAGCGCTGCGGCAGCGCGAAATATTCGTGCAGCAGCCGATAACCCTGGAACGCGTTCGGCGTGACGGGCAAAAGCGCTTCGCGATCGCTGAAACCGGCGGGCGCGACGGCGTCGGCGGGCAACGCGGCGAGCGCGCGGCTCGGCCGCTCGGGCGTGGAAACGACGACGGCGAGCGTGCCCGCCATCACGAGCTCGTACAGCCGATACGCGGTGTCGTCGGCGCCCGCGAAATAGAGGTTGAGCGCGTCGAGACGCAATGCGTCGAACGACAAGCCTTCGGGCGTCGAAAGGCGGATGCGCAGCGCGCCCTTCACGCGATGCGCGAGCGCCTGCGTCGCGGGCAGCGCGGCGAGCGGCAAGTCCTGCATCTGCGCGACATAGCGCGCTTCGGCGAGTTCGATCGGCCAGAGCGTGAGATCGGCGCCGGTGCGGAATTCGCACGGCGCCGTATGCGCGCTCGCCGCCGTCCGTCCGATGAGCGCCGTGCCGCGCGGCACCGTGAAGCCTTCGGCGAGATTCGGATTCGCGAGATCGGGCGCGAGCTGCGCGATCAGCATCGACGGCGTCGGACACGCGGCTTGCGGCAGCACGACGTGCGTGAGCTGCTGCGTGAAGCGCGGAAATTCCTCCTCGATCTTCAACTGCACGCGCGCGGCAAGAAACGCCGTGCCTTCTAGCAGGCGTTCGACGTAAGGATCGGCGACGTCGATGCCGCTCATGCCGAGGCGCGCCGCGATCTTCGGAAACTGCTGCGCGAACTCAGCGCCCATGTCCCGCAGATGCGCGAGCTCGGTGTTGTAGTGACGCAGAAGGCGCGGGTCCATGAGCGTGATCGTCGTCAGCGAGGCAGTTCCATCACCGTGATGCCGCCTTCTTCCAGATCAATTTCCGTGCGCAGCGCGAATTCCAGCGGCACCGGCTGCGCCCACAACATGCCGCGAATCACGAGCGCGATCTGGTTGTGCATGTCGAGCACGGAGCGGTCCAGCACGGGTTCGATTTCGAGCGTCGACGGATCGATGCGCGGCTCGAAACGCTCGATCGCCTGGCGGATCGCCTGTTCGAGCAAAACCGTGTCGATCGTCGATGCGAAGCGCCCCGACAGGCACGGCAAGCCGTAGTTGAGCACCGACGCGAACGCGTGCGGAAAGCCGTCCTCGGAAATCGCGCCGCCGAGATTCGTCGTGTTGAAGAGCCACGAGACGTCGCGCAGCACGGCCGCGCGCAACCCGCGATGCGTCATGAAGCGCTCTCCAGCGGGATCGGTGCGCGCGGCGGGATCGTCGTCGATCAGGCGATCGAGCAGCGTGGGCTGGAGGCGGTCGGCGGCGCTGGGCTCGTTCATCGGCTCGTGCTTTGGGTCAGGTCACGCGGCGCGCGGAGACATCGAGCGCGAACGTCACGTCCGCGCCGCGGCTGCCGGTTTCGGTTTGCGGCGCGCAGGTCATCGTGATTTGCAGCGCCGACAGCTCGAACACCTCGCACGGCCGCGCAAGGCGCGCGCTCGTGTAGATGTGATAGTTGCGGATATACGCCTGCTCCAGCTTCATCGACAGGTATTCGATCTGCACGCCATGATCCGTGCCCGCCGACTTGAAGCAGCGAATGTGCGCGAGCGCGAGCAATTCCGCCTGCGCGCACAGCCGCGCGAGCACGGGCGACGCCGAATCCACCGATTTGATGACGCCGAGCGCCGTCACGCGCATGTCGTTGGCGTTGAGCGCGGCGGCGAGCGGCGCGGCGTCGTAGCCTTGCGCCCAGCGCCAGCCGTGGATCTGCATCGGCGTGTCCCAGTCGCCGCGCTTTTTCGCTTCGCCCTTGACCGGCGTGTTGCTGCGCTTGGGCACGACCTGCAGAAACATGTCGTCGGAATCGGTGAGCGCGAGCAGATCGAACTGGCGCAGGGCGTCGATCGTGAGAATGCTTTCCGGGTGCGGCTCGCGCAGTTCTTGGCTTGGCATCGTGCTGATCCGTTGTACGGCGTATCGCACATAAGACGGTGCGCGCCGCGCGATTTTGAAGTTAAAAAACCGGTGGCGCGATTCGTTTAACCAGTGGATTGCATGCGCGTGGCGGATAAGGCAACGCATCGCATGGCAACGAAAGCCGATCACGACGGAGGATCACATGGCTACGACCGACTGCTATCTGAAGATCGATGGAATCGACGGCGAGTCGAAGCACAAGGGGGCGGAAGGACAGATCGAGGTGATGAGCTTCACCTGGGGCGTGACGAACGCCAGCAATCCGATGACGGGCAGCGGCAGCGGCATCGGCAAGGCGTGTCCGGGCGTCTTCCAGTTCGTGCACCAATACGACAAGTCCGCGCCCACGCTGAAGAAGAACTGCGCGAGCGGCAAGCACATGAAAGACGCGAAGCTCACGGTCAGCAAGGCGGGCGAAGGGCAAAAGGAGTTCCTCACCGTCACGATGAAGCAGGTCACCGTCACGCAAGTGGCGCTGAAATGCGAGCCGAACGGCCATCCGGAACAGACCGTCGATCTGAGTTACGCGGACATCGAATTCGAATACAAGCCGCAGGACGACAAGGGCGCGCTCGGCGGCGCCGTGAAGTTCGGCTGGGACGTGCGCAGCACCGAAGTGCGCTGATCGAAACGACGGTGCGCCAATGCCCAACGATGTCGCCGCGCAAAGCCCGCTCGTCAGCGTCGATACGCCGCTCGGCGACGATCTGCGCATCCTGGGCGTGCGCGCGAGCGCGGAGCTCGGGCGCATGCCGCGCGTCGAACTGACGCTCGTGTCGAAGCGCGCGGACCTCGACTTCGGCCGCATCCTGGGCAAGCACGTAAAAGTCTCGCTCAGCGTGCCGAAGGCGAAGCCGCGCGTGTTCGGCGGTTACGTGGTCGGCTTTCGGCAGACGGGCATGCGCGGACGGCTGCATGTCTACGAAGCGGTGGTGCGGCCTTGGCTGTGGCTGCTCGCGCGGCGCAGCACCTGCCGCATCTTTCAGAACAAGACGGTCGAGGAGATCGTGACGGCCGTGTTCGCGGACCCGGTCTACAAAGGTCTCGAATTCGGCGAAATCAAGTGGAAGGCGAGCACGCGCGCGCATCCGCCGCGTGAATACTGCGTGCAGTATCGCGAATCGGATTTCAACTTCGTGAGCCGTCTGCTCGAAGACGAAGGCATCTACTACTGGTTTCAGGACAAGGACGGCAAGGAATCGCTGATCCTGACCGACACGCTCGCCGCGCACGAAAGCGTCGCGGGTTGCGAATCGCTGCCGTATGGCGCGGTGATGGCCGCCGCGCCCGATATCGAATACGTGAGCGAGTGGCGCACGCATCACGCGATCGAAACGCGCAACTGGCTGCTCACCGACTACGACTTCAAGCATCCGTCGCGGCCGTTGCAAAAGCAGGCCATGAAGCACATGCAGGGCTTCGACGCGTTTTCCGGGCTGGAACATTTCGATTATCCCGGCGGCTATGCCGAAGCCGATCACGGCGAGAGCCGCGCGAAAGCGCGCGCGGAAGAGTGGCGCGTGGAAGGCAGCGTGCCCGGCGACCCCGACATCAACTGGCATCAGGTGGAAGCGCGCACCAACAGCCGCAGCGTGCGCGCGGGCGCGCTCATCAAGCTGACGCGGCATCCGCGCGCCGATCAGAACGCGCAGTATCTCGTCACGCGCACGCGCCATGAAATCGAGCTCGCCGATTACGAAGCCTTCGACGGCGCGCAGGCGAATCGCTGCGAATGCTGGTTTTCCGCGATCGACGCGAAGCAGGCCTTCGCGCCCGCACGCAGCGCGCGCAAGCCGTTCGTGCAGGGGCCGCAGACGGCGGTCGTCGTCGGTCCGGGCGGCGACGAAATCTACACGGATCAATATGGCCGCGTGAAAGTGCAGTTCTTCTGGGACCGCCAGGGCAAGCGCGACGAAAACAGTTCGTGCTGGATTCGCGTGTCGCAGCCGTGGGCGGGCAAGGGCTTCGGCGCGGTCGCGATTCCGCGCATGGGCCAGGAAGTGATCGTCGATTTTCTGGAAGGCGATCCCGACCGGCCGATCATCACGGGCCGCGTGTACAACGCCGAGCAGATGCCGCCGTACGACTTGCCGGCGAACATGACGCAATCGGGCATCAAGAGCCGGTCGAGCAAAGGCGGCAGCGGCGCGAACTGCAACGAGCTGCGCTTCGAGGACAAGAAGGGCGCCGAGCAGGTTTTGATTCACGCGGAGAAGGATCAGAGCATCGAAGTCGAGAACGACGAGACGCATTGGGTCGGGCACGATCGAAAGAAGAATATCGATCACGACGAGACGACCGTCGTCAAACATGACCGCACGGAAACGGTCGGCAACAACGAGAAGATCGAAGTGGTGGTCGATCGCAACGAGAAAGTCGGCAACAACGAGACGATCGCGATCGTCGCGAATCGCACCGAAACCGTCGGCGGGCACGAGAACATCACGATCGACAAGACGCGCACGATCCTCGTCAAGATGATGGAAACCGCCAAGGTTCTGTTGCAGCGGACGCATTTCGTCGGCCTCAACGAGACGATCACGGTGGGTCTCGCGCAGGAAATCGCGATCGGCGCGTATCAACTCGTGAAGATCGTCGCGTATCAGAAAGTGAGCGTGGGCGCGGATCAGACGGTGAGCGTCGGCATCAATCAGAAGACCAGGGTCGGCGGCGATCAGACGCTCGACGTGACCGGCGCGCAGACCGTGACCGTCGGCAAGGATATGGGCGAGACGATCGACGGCGCGCAGTCGAGCACGGTCAAGAAGGCGCGCACGACATCGGTCACGGAAGACGATACGTTGACGGTCGGAAAGAATCTCAAGATCAGCGCCGCCGAATCGATCACGCTCGTGACCGGCGATGCGAGCATCACGATGAAGAAGGACGGCACGATCCAGATCAAGGGAAAGACCATCACCGCCGACGGGTCGAGCAAGATCGCGCTGACGTCCGCGAACATCAGCTCGGAGGCGTCGGCCAAGAACGTGACGAAGGGCGCGGCGGTCGAGCTGGAAGCGTCGGGCATCAACACGATCAAGGGCAGTCTCGTGAAGATCAACTAGCGCGAGGTCGATCGAATGAGCATCGAATTGCGGTTTCTCATGGCCGTCCTCGCAACCTGGCGTCTCGCATCGCTCTGCGCGAGGCACGACGGGCCGGCGCGGGTTTTGGCGCGCCTCAGGCGCATCGCGCGGCCGGGGCGCGAAGACGGCGTCGCGTGCGCGAAGTGCCTCGGCGTGTGGATCGCGATGCCGTTCGCGTGGTTCGTCTGCGGCGACATCGCCGGATGGATCGTCGCGTGGCTCGCGCTCGCCGGCGCGACGGCGCTGATCGAAGACTGGCTGCCGCCGGCGTTCGAATGGAGGGAGGCTCGCCGCGATGAGTTGTTGCCGCCGCAACCGGACGGTCGCGCTGACTGAATGGCATCGCGTCGCGGTGCGCTATTCGGGCGGCAGGACGCTGGCCGTCACAGGGCCGGTCACGGGTTCGGAGTACATCGTGTCGGGCGCGCGCCGCATCGTCTGGATGGATCCGCGCGACGCGCTCGTGCTGACGCGCACGCGGCTCTTTTCGCTCGACGGCGCCGCGCCGGGCCACACATCGGGAGCTTGATCATGGGAAAACCTGCCGCGCGAATCGGCGACACGACGAGCCACGGCTCGCCACTGCTCGGCGCGGGCTGCCCGACCGTGCTGATCGGCGGGAAGCCCGCGTGGCGCATCGGCGATCAGCACACGTGCCCGATTCCGAACGCGCCGCCGCCCGCGGGGCCGGGCACGCCGCACGGGCCGGGCGTCACGACGCCGGTGCCGGATGGCGGTTCGGGCCTGTGCCTGATCGGCGGCAAGCCGGCCGCGCGCATGGGCGACATCGTGATGGAGCCGGGCGCGATCGTGCCCTTGCCGCCGCCGAACAATATCGTGTCGGGCGAATTCACCGTGCTGATCGGCATGGGCGGCGGCGGCGGCGCGCCGTATTGCCCGACGTGTTCCTGACACGGATCGAAGCCAGGCGAGCGCGAGCATGTGCAATGTCGATGTCGCCACGGGCGAACTCACGCGTGTATCGACCGATGTCGTGCTGACCGGTGCGATTCCCTTCGAGTTCTCGCGCGTCTACTCCAGCCGCGACCCATCGCCGGGACCGCTCGGCCACGGCTGGCGAAGCAATGCGAACCTGTTTCTGCAATGGGACCAGCAAGGCGTCGCCTTCCACGATGAAGACGGCGAGAGCGTGAGGCTCGCGGTCGTCGCGGGCGAAGGGCGCGCGGCGAGCGACGACGCGAGCGTCACGCTGGAAAGGGCCGGCGCGTTGCTGCTGTTGCGGCGTGGCGACCGGCGGCGCTATTACTTCGAAAGCAGGCCGCGCGCGCGCGGCGTATGCCGCATCGACTCGATCCGCGATCGCAACGATCAGGCGCTGCGCTTTCACTATAGTCCGTCAGGACTGCTCGCGGGCGTGACCGGCACGACCGGGCGCGAGGCATTGTTCCGTTACGACGACGCGCAGCGCCTCGTCGCCATTGGCGTGCGGGCCGGCAGGCAGGCCGCGCATCTGTCCGTCGTGCGCCGCTTCTTCTTTGACGGCGCGAACGATCTCGTCGAAACGATGGACGAGATCGGCCGCGTCACGCGTTACGCGTATCGGGATCACCTGATGACGCGCGAGACCGGGCCGGACGGCAACAGCGTCTACTGGGTCTACGACGGCTCGCGGCGTTGCGTGCTGACCTGGCTCGAAGGCGGCATCCGCCTGCGGCGCTTTCGCCATGACGACCGCCGCGGCAGGGTGGAAGTGTGCAATTCGCTCGGACAGCGCACGATTTACGAGCGCGACGACGGCAATCGCATCGTCGGCATCGTCGATCCGATTGGCCGTCGCGTCACGCACAGTTACGATGCCGCGGGACTCCTGATCGGCACGACGGGCGGCGATGCGTCCGCGCGCGCGGTCAGCGTGTTCGATGAGCAAGCGAACTGCCTGACCGTCGTGCAGGCGGACGGCAGGAGCGTGAAGCATCATTTCGACGACGCCAATCTGCCGGTGCGTATCGAAGACGACGAAGGCAACGTGTGGCTGAAGGCCTACGACGAACGCGGACGTCTCGTGCGGAGTGTCGCGCCGGGCGGCATCGAATGGCGCTTCGCGTACGCGCAGGAAGGCTATGTGTGCCGCGCGGTCGATCCCTGCGGACACGCGATCCAGCAAGCTCGCACGCGCGACGCGGCGCACATGCGCGACGACACCGGCATCGTGTATCGACGCGATTACGGCGAGATGGGCGATCTGATCGCCGTCGTCGATGGCGCGGGGCGGCGAACCACGTTTCACTACGACGCCGCGGGCCGGCAGACGCGCATCGTGTTTCCCGATGGCACGTCGAGCCAGTGCGCGTACGACGCGAACGACAACATCGTGTCCGTGACCGATCCGCTGGGCCGCACCGTGCGCATGGATTACGACGCGGGCGGCATGCCGGTGCGCGAGACGCTGTCGAACGGCGATGCCTTCGAGCTGCGCTACGACACCGAGCAGCAGTTGACCGGCATCGTCAATCTGAAGGGCGAAACCGCGAGCATCCGCTACGACGCGGTGGGACGTCTCACGGACGTCACGCTCTTCGACGGCAGAATCGAGCGCTACGACTACGACGAGTCCGACAGGCTGATCCAGATCACGCGGCCTTCGGGCCGGCGCATGCGCATCGAGTACGACGACAACGGCGCGGTCGCGAGGCGGATCGCGTCGGATGGCACGGCGACATCGTTCGTTTATCGCAAGGGATTGCTCGAAGCGGCGACGAGCGGCGAAGTCCGCTTCGACCGCACCTTCGATGCGCGCGGGCGGCTCATCGGCGAGACGCAGGGCGCATTCGATTTCGCGTTGTCCTACGACAAGGTCGATAACCTCATTGCCGTGCAAGCGAATGTCGGGCGCTCGACGCGCTACGCCTATGACGGCCGCCGGCGCCTTGTCTCGTTGAACGATTCCGCACTCGGCGATTTCACCTTCGTCCACGACGAAGTCGATCTGCTCAGGCAGACGCATTGTCCGGGCGGCGCGCGCATCGAGAATACGTTCGATGTGCAGGATCGGCTCGTGCAGGTCGAAGCGTTCGACGCGGCCGGCCTCCGGCGCCTCACGCTGAGCTATGAATATGACGCGGCGGACCGTCTCGTCGCTGAAACGCTGCATCACGCGAACGCGGTGCGAACGACGCGCTATGCGTATGACCATCGCGATCAGGTCGTGTCGGTGATGCGCGGCGACGAAACCATCGAGCGCTACGCCTACGATGCCAACGGCAACATCGTGTTCAGCTCGCGCCACGGCGCGGCGCATGTCGGTCCCGGCGACAGGCTGCTCCAGTTCGGCGCCGCGCTCTTTCAGTACGACGACGACGGCAATCTGATCGAGCGGCGCGACGATACCGGCGTGACGCGTTTCGACTACGACGCGGAGTATCGGCTGACGCGTTTGAGTCTTCCCGATGGAAGCGTCATCGACTACGCGTACGACGCGATCGGCCGGCGCGTTCGCAAACGCGTCGCGGGCCGCGAGACGCGCATCGGCTGGAACGGCGAAACGGTCTATCGGGAAGTGTCGGACGAGGGCGTCATCGACTATCTGTTTCTGCCCGATTCGTTCGTGCCGCTTGCGTTCGCGGAGCGCGGCCGCCGGCTTTTCTGCGTGATGGGACAGAACGGCGCCCCGTGCGCGATGCTCGATGAAGCGGGACATCCCGTCTGGATACGCGATACCGATGTGTACGGCAACGACATCGCCGCCGCGCCGCGCGTGCGCTGCCCGACCGCCTATCTCGGGCAATACCGCGACGCTGACAGTGCGCTTCGCTATAACTATCATCGTTATTACGATCCGCGCATGGGGCGCTTCATCAGCATTGATCCGATCGGTTTCGAAGGCGGCTTCAATCTTTACCGCTTCGTCTCGAACACATTGACGACGATCGATCCGCTGGGTCTCTTCGAAATCGAGCTCTTCGCGCGTTGCGACTGGAACAAGGATCAGAAGGCGGCGTTTCAGGAAAAGGTCAACCGGTATAACAAGGCGATCGCCACGGAGCGTCGCAAGAAAAAGGATGGCATCTTCATCCAGAAGTGCGACCGGCTCGCGAAGAATCTGCGCGATGAATACCGCAAGTGCGGCAACAAGGAAGGTCCGCCGAGCGATCAGTCGCCGAAGGACAAGGGCAAGCCCGTCGACTGCAAGGACGATATCGACCATATCGTCGATTGTCAGATGGGCGGGCCGCAATCGGGTCCGGAGTTATGCAACAACCTTCGGCCGGTGAATGCGAGCGTCAACAGAAGCATCGGCTCGCAGGTGAGAAATCAGTTGAAGGGCAAGAATCTCAGTGAAGCATTGACCAAGGTCGTGGTCGGAACGCGTGACTGCGCCGGCGTGTCCGAGCGCACACCGGAATGCGGATAGCGGAGCGCACGTTCAATCGAGGAGGTCCGGAATGGATGCCGCAAGGATGGAAGATCTGGTGCAACGTCTGCACGAAAGCTTCAACGAATTTTCCGCATCGACGGGCGTGTCGCCGGGCAGTGTGCCGTATCCCGCCGCCGATGCCGCGGCGCTCGCCGCGTTCGATGCAACGCACGCGGACTGGCCGCCTTCGTACCGGACGTTTCTTTCGCTGCACAACGGCTGGGAGGGCTTCGAGCTGGTTTTCACCCTGATCGGCGCAGACGGCGAGCATACGAAGAAGGCGCTGAAGGACATCGACAAGACGCTGCGCATCTTCGATGAAAAATGGGCCGCCCGGTTCGGCCCTCCGACACCGGAGAAGATCGCGGAGTTCGAAGCCGGCGCGGATCTCTCCAGGAACATGGAGCTGGACGCGGGCGTGTATCTCCCGCACATGATGGTGTTCGGCACGGACTTCGCGGGCAGCCTCTATTACTTCGTCAACGATGGCCGCGGCGGAGCGCACCAAGCACGCGAATTGCGCGTCATCGAGCGCGATGTCTACGGTGAAATCATTCGCGTGTGCGGCGACTTCCCGGCGTTCCTTCAGGACACGCTGGAATTCCGGCGAAGCCTGATCGACTGATGAGGGACCGGCGATGGAAGATGAAACGTATCGCGCACTCGTCGACGATCTGCGCGCGGCGCTGGGCGGCGACGAATGGCCGCTTGCCGCGCGCGTCGGCGACATCGACGAATGCGAGCGGCGCGCGGGCGTGCCGATGAGCCCGTCGTATCGCGCGTTTCTGCTGATACAGGACGGCTGGCCGGATTATGCGAACGGCTTCACCATCGTCGGCGCGGATTCGGCGAAGTACGAAGCGGCGCTTCGGGATATTGGCGAGACCGTCGACATTGAGCGCGACGAATGGCGGCAGACCTTCGGCGAGGACACGCCCGAGGCGGTCGCCCGCTACGAGCAGGAAGGCTCGGCGCTCAACCGGCTGGAAGCGGATTATTCGCCTTACGTGCCTCACAAAATCTGCTTCGGCACGGACTTCAACGGCGGACTGCTGTTCTTCGATCCGAAAGGCAGAAACGCGCGCGGCGAGATGCGCGTGTTTCGCTGGTATGTCGACAGCGGCACGCAGGCGATATTCGAATCGTTCGCCGATATGCTTCGCGCCGATCTCGCGGATGCACAGGCGGAGAAAAGCGATGCACGATAAACCTTCATGCAGGGGCGTGGATCTGCGCCGCGCCGATCTTCGCGGCGCGGATTACGCGCGTGCCGATTTCACCGATGCCCTGCTGAACGAAGCCAATCTGTGCGAAGTCCTCATGCCCGGTTGCAGACTGGTCGGCGCACGCTTCGAATGCGCTTCGATGGAGAGCGCGGTGCTGCGCGGAAGCATTGCGTGCCGCGCGGATTTTCGGCGGGCGAGTCTCAGGGAATGCGATCTGGCGCATTGCGACTTCAGGGACGCGTGCTTCTTCGAAGCGTGTCTCGCCAATACCGAATTGCGACATGCGCGGCTTGCCCGGTGCGATTTGCGTCGATGTTTTCTCGAGGGCGCCGATCTCGCCTACGCCAATCTGAGCGATGCCAACCTGCAAGGCGCCGATCTGACCGGCGCAAACCTCGAAGGCGCCGTCCTGACCGGCGCCGATCTGAGCGGCGCGTGCCTGTCTCACGCCAATCTGAGCGAAGCGACGGCGAGCGGCGTCACGTTCGACGGCACGCTTTTCGAAGGCGCGGTGGCGATGCGCGCCGATTTCTCTTCGTGCCGCTTCGTTCGCGCGACGGCGGCGCACGCGAACTTCGATCGCGCGACATTGCGTGCATCGCGATTCGAACATGTCCGCGCCTCCGATGCGTCGTTCGAGTTCGCGGATCTGCGCGATGCGGCGATCATCGAATGCCGTTTTGAGCGCACGTCGTTCGTGGGCGCGGAATTCGACGGAGCGGGCGCGTCGCTGTCGAACTTCGAGGACGCCGACTTTTTCTGGAGCGAATCCCGATTTATGTCGTTGAGTCAGTGCACCACGAAGGGCGCGCGTTTTCCGGTCGCGATCGACGTGCGATACGCGCCGGACGGAATCAGGCCGCCCGATATCGTCGTTGCGCCGCTGAGCCGCGTGCATGAAGCGCAGCGCGTGAGCTGACGCTGCGGCGCGGGCATTTGTATGAAGCCGGTCGAGGCGGGGCAGGCGATGCGACTTCAGATATCGCTCAGCGACTCGATCCGGCACTTCTCGTTGAGACGTGCGCTGGCGCACGGACCGGCGCCTTCGTTACCGCCCCGTTGTGAGGTCGCCCGGCAAATCGATATCGCGCAGCACGTTCGGATCGTCGACATCGACGATGGATGGCGCGTGCGTCGAGAAGATGCCGCGCGCGCCCGCATCGCCGTCGAGCGCGGCGAGCGCCTCGCGATGCGCGATGCCGAAACCCGCCGGATGTCCGCGCGTGCCGCGATAAAACGGCGCCACGAGCGCCTGACCGGCATCTAGCGCACGCGCGACGGCTTCATACGTCGCGGGCTCGATCCACGGCATGTCGCCCAGGGCGACGAGCCAGCCATCGGATTCCGACGTGGCGCGCACGGCGGCGGCGAGCGTCGCGCCCATGCCGCGCCCGGCATCGGCGCTGAAGATGACATTGCAGCCTGCTTCGTTGAGCACGTCCGCGAGCTTTTCGGCGCCGGGACGCACGACCGCGAACACGTCGGCACACACCGCGAGCAGCCTGCGCGCCGACTGAAACACGACGGGCGTGCCGTCGGGCAAGGTGGCGAGCAGTTTGTTGCGGTGTCCAGACGGGTCGAAGCGGGTGCCCAGACCCGCCGCCAGCAGGATGCCGGTGGCGTTCGACGCATAGCTCATCGCGGCGCTTCCTGTGGGGATGAAACCGGGATTGTGCGGCGCATCGAAGCCCGCCGCAAGCATAAAAAATCCGCGCGGCGCGTACGAAAAACGCGCCACGCGGACCGTCTTCACGTCATGTCATCGTCGGCGGCAACACCTTGTCGAGCGTGATCGGCAAATCGCGCACGCGCACGCCCGTCGCGTGATACACCGCATTGCCGAGCGCACCCGCCACGCCCGTGATCCCGATTTCGCCGATTCCGCGCGCGCCGAGCGGATTGATGTGCGGATCGGGCTGTTCGACGAACGCAATATCCAGACTGCCGATATCCGCGTTCACCGGCACGTGATACTCCGCGAGATTCGCGTTGGTGTATCGGCCATAGCGCGCATCCATTTCACTCTTTTCGAACAGCGCCGAGCCGACGCCCCACACGATGCCGCCCATCAACTGGCTGTGCGCGGTCTTCGGCGATAAGCGCGGCATCACCGCGAGTGTGAGACACGAGTTGATGCGCCGGCCCGACACGATCACCGTGCACGCGCCGCACTGGCCGCGGTCGCTGCCTTTCTTCGTGCCGGTGAGGCCGGCGTATTCGCGCACGGCGTCGGGCAGCGTCGTGCGCGCCTCGACCTGCAACTCGTAAGCATGGCCGTTGATGGCGAGCTTGACGGGCATCATCGGCGCGGCGGTGACGGCGGCGGCCGCCGCGGCCGATTGCAGAAAGCGCCGGCGCGACGACTTTTGCGCCGCGTCGCTGGCGTCGGGGGAATGGGCATCGGCTGGGGACATGGCGATAGGGTGTCCTCGCCCGTTCAGAAGGACGCCTGGCGGAGGCTCGAATCTTCGTCGGGCAAATCGCTCGCGGCCGATCGCGACGATATCGGACGCAAGCGCCGATGCTGGGGTCCTCGGGCGGCGCTGGTCGCGGGGTCGCGATCGTCGGGAGCTTGTAAGAAATCCGAACGTTCGTCGAGTCGCAAACGGAAAAGCGGAGCAGGTCCGAT
This sequence comes from Caballeronia catudaia, assembly GCF_001544755.2. GTDB lineage: Bacteria > Pseudomonadota > Gammaproteobacteria > Burkholderiales > Burkholderiaceae > Caballeronia > Caballeronia catudaia. Next base: position 21,516 of record NZ_FCOF02000050.1, read on the forward strand.
GCCATGCGGCGCGGCAAAGAGCGGCGAAGGTGTCGTGCGGACCGTCCGGGTAAATGCTGCAAAGGCGATGCGAATGTTTCGCCAGGCGATGCAGTGTTGGACACATTTTGTAACCTCGGGCGAGCGCGCGTCGGTCAGAATCGAAAAGGTCGCGTCTCCGAATATTTTTCATGCCGCTCGATCCCCAGTCCTATCACCAGGCAGTCGATCATTACTCGCGCGGACAGCACGCCGCGGCGCTGGCCGTTCTCGCACCCTGGCTCGATGAGGCCAGCGCCGATCCCGAAGCGCTCAATCTCGCTGCAATGTGCGAATACGCGATGAATCGCATGGACCGGGCGGAGGCATGCTGGCAGCGTGCGATCGCCGGACATCCGCATCACACGGGCGCATACAACAACCTCGGCAACCTGTACGAGCGGCTCGGACGCCGGACGGACGCGGAAGCGATGTATCGACGCTCGCTCGAGCTGAACGAAGATTCCGCCGATGCGCATTACAACCTCGGCAACGTGCTCGCGCAGCAAGACCGTCTCGCGGACGCGGAGCGGTCGTTTCGCAGTGCGCTCGAATTGCGGCCAGATTTTGCGCTGGCGCATAACAACCTCGCCAACCTGCTCGCGCGTGGCGAACGTGTGCCCGAGGCAGAGGCGGCGTATCGCCGGACGCTGGCGGCGCATCCCGGTTATGCGGATGCGCACAACAACCTCGGCAATCTGCTCGCGGCGCAGGAGCGCTTCGACGAGGCGGCGACGCATCTTCAGCAGGCGGTCGAGCTACGGCCGGACTGGGCCGATGTGCACGTGAATCTCGGCAGGGCGTTCGCCGGCCAGAAGCGCTACGACGACGCGGAGCGTGAGTTTCGCGCGGCGATAGGACTCAATCCACGCATGCTGGCCGCGCATCAGAAGCTGATCGAATTGCTCGACGGATGCGGACGCTTCGCGGAGCTGGAGCATGCATGTCGCCACGTCGCCGATATTGAGCCGGGTTCGAGCGACGCATTCCGCAACCTCGGCACGGCCATTTACCAGATTACTTCGCGCAGCCACCTCGAACGGATGGGCGAGGCCGAAGCGGCGTATCGTCGCGCGATCGCGCTTCAGCCCGAGGCGACGGGCGCATACCTTTCTCTCGGCGACTTGCTTCAGGAAGACCCGGCGCGGATCGACGAAGCGATCGCGGAATTGCGGCAGGCGTTCGCGTTGGGCGCGCGCGGCGGGCAAGCGCAGGGACTGCTCGGCACGGCGCTCCTGCGCACGGGGCGCTACGCCGAAGGGTGGCCGCTTCTTGAATCACGCTACGACGGACGATGGGAAGAATTTCCGCTACGCGCAGAGCACGTGCCGTATCCGCAATGGCGTGGCGAATCGCTCGTGGGCAAATCGCTGCTCGTGGTCGAGGAGCAGGGTTTCGGCGACACGTTCCAGTTCTGCCGCTATCTGAGCGCGCTCAAGTTACTCGGCCCGGCGAAAATCGCCGTCCTGTGGATGAGGGACGATCCGTTGTACCGTTCGATCCCAGGCGTCGACGCAAGCCTGACGCACGCAGAGTTGCCCGGCGCGCCGCCGTTCGACTACTGGTGCTTCCTCATGAGCCTGCCCGCCCTCATGCGCACCACGCTCGACACCATTCCGCGCACGACGCCCTATCTCTTCGCCGCAGACGACCGTATCGAATACTGGCGCAAACGTCTGCCGTCCGATGCGCTGAAGGTCGGCATTGCGTGGATGGGCGAGCCGCGTCCGCATCTGCGCGACGACTTCTGCAACTTCAGCCGTCGCTGGGCCAGCGCGCGCGACTGTCTGCCGCTGCTCGGCGTTCCCGGCGTGCGCTTCGTCAATCTGCAGAAAGGCGCAAGCGCGAGGCAGGACCTTGCCACGCTGCCGTCACACTTTCGTCCGCTCGATCCAATGGACGAGGCCGACAATTTCGCCGATACGGCCGCGATCATCGCGTGTCTGGACCTCGTGATTACCATCGACACGTCCATTGCGCATCTGGCGGGCGCGCTCGGCAAGCCCGTGTGGATTCTGCTGTCGTCGAAATCCTGCTGGCGCTGGCTGCTTCATCGCGATGATTCGCCGTGGTATCCGACCGCGCGCCTGTTCCGGCAAACCGTGCCCAACCAGTGGGACGACGTGATCGAACGCGTCGTCGCGGCGTTGACGGAATGGCGAGGCAACCAACCGTCCCTCGCCGACGCCGCCCGCGGATTCATTTGACGAGCGCGAGCGCGTCCCTGAAACGCGGATGCCGATAACTGCCGAGCCAGCCGAAAATCGCCGTCTCGACTGTCGTTAGCCTCGCGCAGTCCTGCCGTGCGCGCTCCAGCGCGACGGCGCGATCGGCGGCGCGGCGTGAGGCGACCGCATCGGCGACCAATTCCACGCGATAACCCAGCCGCAACAATCCGAGCACGGTCAGGAGCACGCACACATGCGCTTCCGCGCCGGCGACCCAGAGCGTCGCGGGCGCGGGCGGCAGCGCATCGACGAAAGCCGGTTCGAGCGTCGCGTCGAACGTGTGCTTTTCGATGATGTTCGCGCCGCGAACAGGTTCGAGCAGCGAACCCGCAGTGCCGCCGAGCCCGCGCGAATTCTGCTCCGTGACGACGACCGGCACATCGAGCAAATTCGCCGCGCGCAGCAGGGTGCCCACGCGCTCGCCGAGCCGCTCGCCGCCGTCGAGATGCGCCAGGAGGCGCGCCTGCATATCGATGACGACGAGCATGGCTTACGCCTCGCTTTCCATGATCCTGTCGATGAGCCGCGCGTTTTCACCCGCCGAGCCGATGCCCGCGTGCTTCGCCATCGGCACGAAGAAGTGCGTCGCGATCGGCAGCTTCGAGCGCTCGAGCCAGCTCGTCAGATGCGCGGCAAGACGTTTCGCCGGCGTTCTCAGCTCCTCGCGCAGCACGCCAGGCAGCTTCTCGAAGTGACGCATGTCCGTCTGATACGGCTCGGGCGCGACGCACAGCGCGTTCGGCCGGCCTTCGACATCGACGGGAAGGCGCTCCAGCGCCTGATGCAGCAGCGCGACGCCCAGGCCCTCGCCACGCCACGGTTTGCGCACTTCCCACAGGCTGATGTAGATCACGCGATGCGCGTTGAACACCTCGCACAGCTTCTCGGGGCCCAGCGCCTCGGTCGCGGCGAGCGCGAGCGACAGCATCTCGCCGGAGTAGGTGTCGAGCGTGTAGACGAGATCGGCGCTGCGCGTGAGCGGCGGCACCTTGACGAGCTGCAGCCGCACCGCCGCCGCGACGATGTCGCTGCCCGCTTCGTGAAACACGGCGAACGCGGTGCCGAGACGCTCGTCGTCGACTTGCGGATACTCGTGACGGTAAGTCATCGTGAACAGAAACGGTCCGATCTTCTCGCGATAAGCGAGCGGCCGGTCCACGTCGTAATCGTCGACGCCGTCGAGACCGTAAGGATCGTAATCGCGTTTCTCGCGCCGCTCGCCGTTCTCCGCGGCTGCGGCAAGCGCCGCGAGCGGACGGCGCGATTCGGGCACGAGATCTTCCGGCAAGCCTTCCCAGGAAAGGCGCAGGAACTCGCGCCCGCCGCGATAGTGCGTCTCGAAGAGCGACAGCACCGGCTCGCCCGCGACCGGATCGAGGATGCGCTGCGCGCATTCGTAGGCGCGCTCGAGCAGTTGATCCGCCTCGGCGGGATCGGGCGAGAGGTGCGGCTCGCTGCCCTGCGGCGCGGCGGGCAAGCCTCTTGCGAGACGTTGCTTGTGCGCGAGTTCGAGCCATTCGTCGGCGGCGCGTTCGGCGATGAAACCCGCCGCGATGCGATAGCCTGTCAGCACGATCGACTGGCCGGTGCGCCCGAGCGGAAATGTGAACTCGTCGGACATGACGTCGTCGACGGTGGCGCCGTGGAAGGTTTCGCGCGGCAGGTTGGCGTTCGCCGCCGCATCGAAGCGGTCGTGCGACAGCACGTGGGCGACGAGGTCGGACGCGGCCGGGCCGAACTCCGAGCCCGGGCCGGGCAGCAATTTCAGAAGGGACAAGGTACTCGGGGTGTGCTGCGTGCTCGTGGTGCCGGTCGTGCTCGATGTGCTCATGAGTGCCATCTCCGATCGTGAAGGGTTATCGTAACAAACCGTCGTATTTACGGGAGCAATCGATGAACGTTCAAAAGGACGGAGAGCAGTCGGCTACGGTTCATGAAGGCGGATGCGCCTGCGGCGCGTTTCGCTTTCGCGCGACTGGCAAGCCCATGCGCGCCTGCGTGTGCCATTGCATGACGTGCCGGCAGGTGCACGGCTCCGCCTTCGGAGCTTATGCGATTTACATGCGCGGCGACGTGATGATGAGCGGCAGCCTTTCGACGTGGCGCAGTTCCGACGACGGGCGGCGGCACTTCTGCCCGGTGTGCGGCTCGGTCGCGTACATGGAGTTCACGACGCGCGACGAAGTCGATCTGCCCATCGGCGCATTCGACGAAACCGGCCTCTTCGAGCCGGAATACGAACTCTGGTGCAAGCATCGCGAGCCGTGGCTGCCGAAGGGCGCACGTCCGGAATACGACGAAGAGCGCGCGCACTAGGCACGCGCGATGCCCGGACGCATTCGCATCGGCATTTCGGGCTGGCGCTATGAAGGCTGGCGCGGCGTCTTCTATCCGAAAAAGCTCGCGCAGGCGCGCGAACTCGAATTCGCGTCGCGCGCGGTCCAGACCGTCGAGATCAACGGTTCGCACTATTCGCTGCAAAGCGTGTCGAGCTACCGCGCGTGGCATGACGCGACGCCCGCCGATTTCATGTTCAGCGTGAAGGGGCCGCGCTATCTGACCCACATGCTGCGCTTTCGCGACGAGACCGCGACACCGGCCATCGCAAATTTCTTCGCATCGGGCGTGCTCGCGCTCGGCAGCAAGCTGGGGCCGTTTCTCTGGCAGTTTCCACCCAATTTCTCGTTCCACCCGGACGCCTTCGAGCGCTTTCTCGATCTGCTGCCGAAGGACACCGTCGCCGCGGCGCGGCTTGCGCAGGGCCACGATACGCGCGTGAAAGAGCCGTGGTTCGAGCCGGGAAGGAAGCGCGCGCTGCGGCACGCGATCGAGATTCGCCATCCGAGTTTTTGCACCGATGAATTCGTGCGGCTCCTGCGACGGCACGGCGCGGCGCTCGTCGTCTCCGATTCGGTCGCGGGTTGGCCCTATGCCGAAGACCTCACGTCCGACTTCGCCTATATGCGGCTGCACGGCACCGAAACGCTGTACGGCGGCAGCTACAAGGACGACGCGCTCGACGAATGGGCGCGGCGCATCGAAACCTGGGCGGCGGGCGGGCAGATCGACGATGCGCGCGTGATTTCATCGACGAAGCCGCGCCCGCGCGCCTCGCGCGACGTGTTCTGCTACTTCGACAACGACCAGAAAGTGCGCGCGCCTTTCGACGCGCGCCGTCTCATGGAGCGCCTCGGCCTCGCGCCGGCGGACGTCGAAGGAAAAGAGACATCGCCGTGAAGACCGGGACAGCTTCTGTCTCGCCGGAACTGCATCATCGGGTCAACGGTCCGAGCAATTGCATTCGCGCCCGGAAAATAAGACGATAAGCGACGTGCGCTGCGTGAAACGAACATGCGGCGAACATGCGCGCCGGATGCGCGAACAGGCGGCAGGATCGAGAACCTTTGAATTGCAGGGCCAACGAGGAGCATCGATACCATGACGAAGCAACCGGTCAGCGGCAGCAGCGACAAGATTCATCCCGAAGGCGCGCAATGCATCGGCGCCTGCGATCCATCCGAGCAGATCGAAGTCATCGTGATGCTGCGGCGCAAGGACGAAGCAGGCTTCAGGCAGATGATGACGCGCATCGACGCCGGCGAGGCGTCCGGGCAAGTGGTGTCCCGCGAGGAATTCGACAAGCGCTTCACCGCCTCCGACGACGACGTCGAGAAGGTCAAGGCCTTCGCCAGACAGTACGGCCTGACGGTCGTGCGCGCGGAACCGGAGACGCGCAGCGTCGTGCTGAAGGGCTCCATCGATCAGTTTCAGAAGGCTTTCGACGTCAAGCTGGAACGCTTTCAGCATCACAACATCGGCGAATATCGCGGCCGCACCGGGCCGGTCAGCGTGCCTGACGAGATGCACGATGCCGTCACCGCCGTGCTCGGCCTCGACAGCAAGCCGCAGGCGCGTCCGCATTTCCGTTTCCGTCCGCCGTTCAAGCCGGCGCGCGGCATGACGCCCGCGTCGTTCACGCCGGTCGATCTCGCGAAACTCTATGACTTCCCCGATGGCGATGGCGCCGGCCAGTGCATCGCGATCATCGAGCTGGGCGGCGGCTATCGCGACAGCGATCTCTCCGCGTATTTCAAGAAGCTCGGCGTGAAGGCGCCGAACGTGGTGTCGGTCGGCGTCGACGGCGGCAAGAACGCGCCCACCGGCAACCCGAACGGTCCGGACGGCGAAGTGACGCTCGATATAGAAATCGCGGGCGCGATTGCGCCGGGTGCGCGCATCGCCGTGTATTTCGCGCCGAACAGCGACGCCGGTTTCGTCGATGCCGTGAATCGCGCGCTGCACGATGCCACCAACAAGCCGTCGGTGATATCGATAAGTTGGGGCGGCCCGGAATCGAACTGGTCGTCGCAGTCGATGAGCGCCTTCAACGACGTGCTGCAAAGCGCGGCCGCGCTCGGCGTGACGGTTTGCGCGGCGTCGGGCGACAGCGGCTCGGGCGATGGCGTCGGCGACGGCGCGGATCACGTCGACTTTCCCGCGTCGAGCCCGTACGTGCTTGGCTGCGGCGGCACGAGCCTCGCGGCGTCGGGCACGGGCATCACGAAGGAAGTCGTCTGGAACGATGGCGATCAGGGCGGCGCGGGCGGCGGCGGCGTGTCGGGCACGTTCGCGCTGCCGGTCTGGCAGAAGGGGCTGTCGGTGACGAAGAACGGCAGGCACACTGCGCTTGCGAAGCGCGGCGTGCCCGATGTGTCGGCCGATGCCTCGCCGCAAACCGGCTACGACGTGCTGATCGACGGCGAGGATACGGTCGTTGGCGGCACGAGCGCGGTCGCGCCGCTGTGGGCCGCGCTGATCGCGCGCATCAACGCGCTCAACGCGTCGCCCGCGGGCTTCGTCAATCCGAAGCTCTACCAGGCGCAGACGGCGTTTCGCGACATCACGGAAGGCGACAACGGCAGCTTCTCGGCGGCGAACGGCTGGGACGCGTGCACCGGCATGGGCAGCCCCGATGGCGGGAAGATCGCGGCGGCGCTCAAGCCCGCAACGAGTTGAGCAGGACGTAGCACAACAGTGAACAACAACCACGACGACGATTCTGGAGCGACGACGATGAACTCCGATCCACTGGTAGCTAGCGACAAGCCTTCGAACGCGGATGAACCGGCGATGGCCGCCGCCGCGAAGAAAGCGCCGAAGAAGACCACGACGGCGAAGAAGGACCAGCCGTATTTCGATCCGGTCGCGTACGGCAACGGCCCCGACGATTCTGTCGCGGCCACCGAGGCCGATGAGAACGCGGCGATCACCCATCACAGCGTGACGATAGGCGGCGCGAAGATCGCCTATACGGCGACGGTCGGCCATCTCGTGACCGTCGATCCGAGCAGTTCGAAGCCGGACGCGAAGATGTTCTATGTGGCGTTCACGAAGGACGGCGCGAAGGAGGAGACGCGCCCGCTGACGTTCTTCTATAACGGCGGGCCGGGTTCGTCGTCGGTGTTCGTGCTGCTCGGCTCGTTTGCGCCGCGCCGCATCAAGACCGCGATGCCGAGCTTCACGCCGCCCGCGCCGTATCAGATGGAAGACAATCCGGACAGCCTGCTCGATCGCAGCGACCTGATCTTCATCAATCCGGTCGGCACGGGTTATTCCGCTGCGATCGCGCCGAACAAGAACCGCGATTTCTGGGGCGTCGATCAGGACGCGGGCTCGATCGCGCAGTTCATCAAGCGTTACCTGACGAAGAACAATCGCTGGAATTCGCCGAAGTTTCTGTTCGGCGAGTCGTACGGCACGGCGCGCAGTTGCGTGCTCGCGTACAAGCTGCACGAGGACGGCATTGATCTGAACGGCGTCACGCTGCAATCGTCGATTCTCGATTACGCGCAGGCGGGCAATCCGGTCGGCGCGTTGCCGACCGCGGCGGCGGACGCGTGGTATCACAAGAAGCTCGGCGTGCATCCGACGCCGACGAATCTGGTGACGTTCGCGGAAGAGGTCGCGGAGTTCGCGCGCACGGATTACCTGAACGCGCTGCGCAAATTCCCGCAGACGGATGACGACGTGGTCGAGAAGCTGTCCGAGTACACGGGCATCGACAAGGCGACGCTGCTCGCGTGGAGTCTCGATATCGCGGCATATGACAGCCGAGGCAATTCGCTGTTTCTGACGACGCTGTTGAAGTCGAAGGGCGAATCGCTCGGCGCTTACGATGGCCGCGTGACGGCGGTATCGTCGGGCATCGCGGGCAAGATCGACCCGAATTCAGGCAGCAACGATCCGACGATGACGGCGGTAAGTGGCGTCTACACGACGATGTGGAACAGCTATCTGAACGAGCAGTTGAAGTTCACGTCGACGTCGTCGTTTACGGATCTGAACGATCAGGCGTTCCTGAACTGGGATTTCAAGCATACCGATCCGACTGGTGAGCAGAAGGGCGTCGATTCGAAGGGCAACATCATCCTTTACACGGCGGGCGACCTTGCCGCGGTGATGGCGTTGAATGTCGATCTGAAAGTGCTGTCGGCGAACGGCATGTATGACTTCGTGACGCCGTTTTATCAGACGATCATCGATTTGCAGCAGATGCCGTTGATCGACAAGACGGTGCGGCTGAATCTTTTCGCTACGTTTTATCCGTCGGGGCACATGGTTTATCTCGATGGCGGATCGAGGACGCAGCTCAAGGCGGATCTTGCGAAGATGTACGACGAGGCGACGGCGAATCATGCGGCGCTGGGGCGGATCATTGCCTTGCAGAAGGTTACTGCGGGGAAGTTGGGGGCATTGTCGCCGCAGTGAGTTTTTTGCCCTGCGCGGGCGGGGCGGGTTTGGTTTTGGGTTTGGTTTTGGGTTTGGTTTTGGTTTGGTTTATTCGGTCCGCCCGCGCTTCTATGGAATCCTGCTTTCATGTCGGTCTATTGGCGTTGCCCCTCCCCGGGGCGGGGGTAACTTTCTTTGCTCGGGACCAGAGTAAGCGCTAAAGCGCCAACTCTGGTCGACGCAAAGAAAGTCACCAAAGAAAGCAGCTATCCCCAGCCTAAGCACTTCCAGCCGGCCGCGGCACAGAACTACTCTCGTGGTCCGGCTGTAGCGAGTGCCCTCACAAAACTCGCGCGGCTTGGATCGCGCACGGTCTGTTTCATCGCGCCGCATAAAGTATTGGCTCAGCCCTTGCAAGCCCCAGCCCGCTTCGCGGCCGACGGGTCAATCGGATTTGCGGGGCGTTTCTTTGCTAATGCTTTGATCGCACTGCATGTGATCCTCGTTTGTTTCCCTTGCATGCCCAGCGGCAGCGCGTAGCGCTGTGCCGGAACTCTTTCGTGCTGAACCAGCGGGCTTAACGTTATCGGGCGGCACACCGTGCGCGGTCCACGCCCGATGGGACCTACGAGAACACTCGCTACTCTGGGGGCCATTAGGTGATCGCCTGTGCCGCGGCCGGCATGAGGTGCTTAGGCTGGGGATAGCTGTTTCTTTGGTTACTTTTCTTTGCAGCAGCAAAGAAAGTGACTGCCGCCCCGCACAGGGCAGTGCCAATAAACCAACGCGAATACGGGATCCGGCGAAGCAAAAGCACAAAGCAAAAGCAAAAGAAACCAGGAACACCAATTGCGTCAGAGTGGAGCAAAACCCACCAAATCTCCGGAGCCTCCCACAATGGCAACAAACAAGCAGCAACCCGCCAGCGGCGTAGCCCAAACGCCATCCCAAGCCAACGAAAACAATAAAACCAAAGCCCTGGAAACCTTCCGCTCCGACGCCACGAATCAAGCCCTGACCACCAACCAGGGCGTAAAAATCGCCGATAACCAGAACACCCTGCGCGCCGGCGAGCGCGGCCCCTCGCTGCTCGAAGACTTCATCATGCGCGAGAAAATCACGCACTTCGACCACGAGCGAATCCCCGAACGCATCGTCCATGCGCGAGGTTCCGCCGCCCACGGCGTCTTCAAGGTGTACGAATCGCAAGCGGATCTCACCAAGGCCGCATTCCTGCAAGACCCGTCGAAGGAAACGCCCGTCTATGTCCGCTTTTCGACCGTGCAAGGCTCACGCGGCTCCGCGGACACCGTGCGCGACGTACGCGGTTTCGCCGTGAAGTTCTATACGGAAGAAGGCAACTTCGATCTTGTCGGCAACAACATGCCCGTGTTCTTCATCCAGGACGCGATCAAGTTCCCCGATTTCGTCCACGCCGTGAAACCCGAGCCGCACAACGAAATGCCCCAGGGCGGGTCCGCGCACGACACCTTCTGGGACTTCGTCTCGCTCGTGCCCGAATCCGCGCACATGGTCCTCTGGACGATGTCCGACCGCGCTATTCCCAAAAGCCTGCGCACGATGGAAGGCTTCGGCATCCACACGTTCCGCTTCATCAACGCTCAAGGCAAAGGGCGCTTCGTGAAATTTCACTGGCGGCCGACCATCGGCTCGGCGTCGCTCCTGTGGGATGAAGCGCAGAAGCTCGCGGGCAAAGACTCCGATTACCATCGGCGAGATCTGTGGGAAGCGATCGACAACGGCGACTATCCCGAATGGGAACTCGGCGTGCAGATCGTCGAGGAAGAGGACGAGCACAAGTTCGACTTCGATCTGCTCGACCCCACCAAGATCATTCCCGAAGAGCTCGTGCCGCTCAAGATGATCGGCAAGCTCACGCTCAACCGCAATCCCGACAACTTCTTCGCCGAAACCGAGCAGGTCGCGTTCTGTCCGGGGCATATCGTGCCGGGCATCGACTTCACGAACGATCCGCTGCTGCAAGGCCGGCTCTTCTCCTACACCGACACGCAGATCAGCCGTCTCGGCGGGCCGAACTTCCACGAGATTCCGATCAACCGGCCGCTCGCGCCGCTGCACAACGGCCAGCGCGACGCGATGCATCGTCAGACGATCGACAAAGGGCAGGCGTCCTACGAGCCGAATTCAATCGACGGCGGCTGGCCCAAGGAAGCCGATCCGGCCGCTTCGGGCGGTGGCTTCGAAAGCTACACGCAGCGCGTCGAAGGGTCGAAAATCCGCGTGCGCAGCCCGTCCTTCGCCGATCACTACTCGCAGGCGACGCTCTTCTGGAACAGCATGACCGAGCCGGAAAAGGAACACATCGTCGGCGCCTATTCGTTCGAGCTCTCCAAGGTCGAGCGCAAGAACATCCGCGAGCGCCAGCTCGGCATTCTCGCCAATATCGACGGGACGCTCGCCGCGCGTGTCGCCGACAATCTCGGGCTGCCCGCGCCGAAGCAGAACGCAAGCGCGGAAGAGCTCGGCAGGTCGTCGGTGCAGGATTCGCCCGCGCTGTCGATCGTCGCGAAGGCGAAGCCTTCGGTCAAGACGCGCAAGGTCGCGATTCTCGCCGCGAAGGGCGCCGACGCCGCGAGCATCAAGGCCGTCAAGGATGCGCTCGCGGCCGAAGGCGCACACGCCAAGGTCATCGCGCCGACGCTCGGCTCGCCCGCGCCAGGCGTCGAGGCCGACGCGACGATTCTCGGCATGCCGTCGATCATGTTCGACGGCGTGATCGTCGCGGGCGGGCAGGAAAGCGTTAAGACGCTAGCCGAATCCGGCGATGCGCGTCACTTCGTGCTGGAAGCGTTCAAGCATCTGAAGGCGATCGGCGCGATTGGCGACGGCGAGGATCTGCTCGCGGCCGCGCATCTGCCGAACGGGGAGGAAGGCGTCTTCGTCGGCAGCGACGCCGCGCAGGTGATGAAGAGCTTCATCGAAGCGATGGGGAAACATCGCGTCTGGTCGCGCGAGCAAAAGGCGAAGTCGGTGCCAGCCTGAACCGCGCTGCATCGCGCACCGCGCGCCACGTTTCGCGGCGCGCAACGACTCGCGCCTTCGTGTCACGCGCCGCGGATTCCCGCGCCGGAATGTTTTTGAGAAACTAGCCGCACCGCCCGACCTGGGAGTACGGCTTGGTCATTCACTCGCTCAGTTGCCTGCTGGATCACGCACGCCGCCTGCTACGCATCGGCGGCGCATGCGGCCTCATCCTCGTCGCATGCCTCGCGGCGCCGGGCGCGCTCGCCGGCGAGCGCATCGTGATCGGCGCGGTGCCGGGCATGGTGCCGCCGCTCGACATGGCCGACAGCGTAAACCACTGCTCCGCCGGCACGGGCCTGCCGCGCGGCATCTCACCCGATGTCATCCACACGATCGCCCCCGGCCTCGGCCTCGATCCGCAGTGGCGCTTCTTCCCGAATCGCGCCGCGATGGTCGATGCCCTGGCGCATGGCGACATCGACATGGCGACGGGCGCGACCGGCGCGGACCCGCACACGGCGCTCGCCTTGAGCCGTCCGTACCTGCCGTCGAAAGCGGTGTATGTCGAACCGATGGAGAAGCACGCGCCGACGCATCGGCTCGCGTACGTCGACGCGCAGAGTTCGCCGGCGCGGCTCCGAAGCGCGTATCCGTCGCTGACGCCGACGGCGTATCCGGACCTGATCGGCGCATTGCTCGCCGTGTCGCTCGGCGATGCCGACGCGTTCGTCGGCGACATGATCGCCACGGGTTATGCGATCTCGCACTTCGATTTGCCGAACCTGACCGTCACCGGGCTTCCGTCCGGCGGCGAAGGCGGCTACAGCTTCGCCTTCGCCGCCGGACGGCCGCGCGCCGACGCGTTGCGCGCGCGCGTGGACGAAGCGCTCGGCGCATTGCCGCCGTCGTTCCCGCTGGTCGAGCGCGCGCGCTGGAATCCCGGCACGAGCGCAATCACGCTGATGCAGCCGCTCACGCTCACGCCTGAGGAGGCCGCGTGGGTGCGCGCGCATCCCGTCGTGCATTACTCGATGCTCGCGCAAACCGCGCCCGTGATGTTCCGCGATTCGCGCGGGCATCCGGCGGGTATCGGCGTCGATATGCTCGATGCGATCTCGCGCATGACCGGCCTGCGGTTCGAGGCGCGCGTGCGGACGTCGGCCGCGCGCATGTACGACGATCTGAAAAGCGGCGCGTCGTCGATCGTGCCGTACAGCCTCGGCAGCCTCTCGCCCGTGCCCGGCGCCGAGGCGACCGCGCCGGTGGGCGAGGGCATCGTTGCGATCGTGACGGCGGTGGGCCACCCGCGCCTGCGCGATGCCGCCGCGCTCGCGGGCAAGCGTGTCGCGCTGCCGGCGGCGTCGGCGATGCGCAATTTCGTGCGCGAGGGCGTCGGGAATGCGGCGGCCGTGCGTTTCGTCGACACGCGCTCGGTCGACGGGCAATTCAGCGCCGTCGCGAAAGGCGAGGCCGATGCGACCGTCGTAGATATGGGCTTCGCGAATTACGCCGTCGGCAATCTCTATCGCGGCGTGCTGGTCGTGAGCGGCGTGCTGTCGACGCAGCCGGTCCCGCACGGAATGCTCGTCGCATCGAGCGAGCCGGTTCTCGTCGGCCTCATGAATCGCGCGATCACGCAGTTGCCGCCTACCGAACGTGAGACGATCCGCGCGCGCTGGAAGCTCTCGGAGCATCCCGAAATGCAGTGGGAGCGCCGCCGTCCGCAAGTCGAAATCGGCACGCTGCTCGGCATCGCGCTCGCGCTGGCGCTGGCGGGCTGGGCGTTGACGCTGCGCGTGCAGGTCGTGCGCCGGATCGCCGCCGAAAACGCGATGCGCGCCGCCAAGGAGGAAGCCGAAACGGCGAACCGCGCGAAATCGACTTTCCTCGCGACCATGAGCCACGAAATCCGCACGCCGATGAACGCGGTGCTCGGCCTCATCGAAATGGAGCTGCGCGCGCCCGGCGAGCGCGCCGTGACCGAACGCGCGCTCTCGACCGCGCATCGCGCCGCGCGTGATCTGCTCGGCATGATCGACGATCTTCTCGACGTCGCGAAAATCGAGGCCGAGCGCCTCGTGCTCGCGCCCGCGCCGCTCGAGCTCGATACGTGGATCGCGGGCGTCGCGGCGATCTACGAACCCGCCGCGCGCGCGAAGGGCGTCGCGCTCGTCACGAAACGCGTCGCCTACGGCGGCCCGGCCTGGATTCTCGCCGATGGCCAGCGGCTGCGGCAGATCGTCGGCAATCTGCTCTCGAACGCGATCAAGTTCACCGATCACGGCGCGGTCACGCTCGAATACGGCGTCGCGCCGCCGCGCGAGGGGACGCGTGCGGTGACGCTCGCGGTGGCGGACACGGGCATCGGCATTCCGCCGGAGAAACAGGCGCTGCTGTTCACGCCGTTCGTGCAGGCGCACGATGGCCGCGCGCGTAGTGTCGGCGGCACGGGGCTCGGGCTCACGATCAGCAAGCGCCTCGTCACGATGATGGGCGGCGCGATCGAGCTGTCCAGCGAACCTGGGCGCGGCACGCGCTTCACGGTGCGCATCGACTTTCCGGAAGCCGATGCCGAAGCGCCCACCGCCGATGCGCGTGCGGCGCCCGCGAGCGCGCCCGCCGAATCGCTCGCGGGCCTTTCCGTGCTCGTCGTCGACGATCATCCGGCGAACCGCATCGTGCTCGACGGCCAGATCAGGCTGCTCGGCGGTATCGCGCAACTGGCCGTCGACGGCAAGAGCGCGCTCGCACGCTGGCGCGCCGCGCCGCGCGCGTTCGACGTGATTCTGACGGACTGCTCGATGCCCGAGATGAGCGGCGAGGAACTGGCGCGCGCAATCAGGGACGACGAGGCGAACGACGCATCCCGGCCCGCCGTGCCGATCATCGGCCTGACGGCGAACGCGCAGCCCGAGGCGGCGATGCGCGCGGTCGCATCGGGGATGACCGCGTGCCTCGTGAAACCGCTCGGGCTCGACGAGTTGCGCGAGGCGCTCTTCGCTGCGACGCGCGGCGCTCGCGTGTCGAGTGTGGCGCCGAAGCCGGGCGCGGACGTGTCGGAAGCGGACGAGCCGCCGTTCGACCGCGCATTGCTCGCCGCGTTCGGCGACCAGGCGGGCGCGCTCGTCGATACGCTCAGGGCCGCCAATGCGCAGGACCGCGCCGACGCCCACGCCGCATTCGACGACTGCGACCACGCGCGGCTGCGCGATATCGGGCATCGCATGAAGGGCGCGGCGGCGGTGATCGGCGCGGCGCCTTTCATGCGCGCGTGCGTCGCGTTGCAGGGCGACTGCGAGCGCGCCGTCGACGAGGATCGCAACGGCGAGGACGACGCGCGCATCGCGGCGTCGTTCGCGGCGTTCGTCGCGGCGGAGCGCACGCTCGATGCAGCGCTCGACGCGGCCGTCGCGGGCCGGGTCGCCTGATCTACGTGCTCATCCGATGCACCGCGCATGACGCGCTTCAGGCGTTACGCATAACTCTTCGCGTGCAGCGCGCCTTTCGTGTGTTTTAATTGAACCTCCGATCATCTCGAAAATATGCGGCGCTCTGCGACCGCAATGGATGGCGCACAAAGGGCATGAGTCGAAGGGATACCGGGTTCACCGAGGAACCGAAGCCAGGCGCGGGCCGCGCCGGCCGGACCGCGCGCGCGGTGCTGGCGTGTTGCTGCGCGATGCTCGCGTTGCTGCCGGGCGTGCCGCATGCGCAGCGCGCCGAGTGGCTCGATACGCGCGTCACGCAGACGAGCATCGTCGATACGATCTGTGTGCCGGGTTATGTGGACCGGGTGCTGCCGTCCTTCGAAGTCCAGATGCGCCAGAAAGAGCGGCTTCTCAAGCAGCGCAGCATCGATGCTTCGTTCGCGTCGGAATATGCGCTCGATCACCGCATGCCGATCCTGCTCGGCGGCTCGCCCAATTCTCCCGCCAATCTCGATCTGCGCCGATGGGAAGGACGCGCGGGGCAGCGCCGCAAGGAACGGCTCGCCGTGTACCTGAAGCGCTGTGTCTGCACCGGCGATATGACGCTCAAGGATGCGCAGACCGCGATCGCGGGCGACTGGCCGAATCGCTATCCAAATCTGTCGAGCATGTCGTGCAACGGCCTGTGAGATTGATTTACCGCATCCGTCCGATTTAGAACATCTATTGAAAAAGACGGAATGTCGCAGCACGCCCGCGGCCTGCGGGATTAGTATGGAGCTATCTCGAAATTGGCCGTGGAGTCCTCATGATGCTTGCTTATGTGTCCCTTTTGGTCGTCGGCACGCTTGGCACATTGGGCACGCTTGCCGCCCGCATGATCGTGAAGCAACGGCCGCAGCCCGTGCCTGTGCGGGTACGCGCAAGAAGGTGACGGCCATGAACCTGCTCGTCTGGAATTTTCCCCAACGCTGTGCCGCGCGCGACGTGCGGCGCTTTCTCGAGCACGAGCTCGGCCGCTATGCGAGCGATATCGAGGTCTATGGCGCGGGCACCGCTGACGCCTATGCCACCGCGAAGCTCGCGACCGACGTACCTTACATCGGCGAGGCGATCGCGCAGAAACTGTGCCACCAGCGCTTTCGCGACGAACCCCTGCGCGCACGCGCCTCCGCTTCCGGCGACGCATCCATCCGCCTGCATTGATGCCGCGGGCGTGCGTCGCCCGGAATGAACTTTGCTGATGCTCCTCTGACGAACGTTATGTAGCGGCGAAGCCGGTGCCTCGTGCGCGCCGGCTTTTTTGTCGATGCGTCCGCTGACAGCAGGCAAAGGGATCATTCATATCGATGCAGAAGGCAGTAAAGAACAAGACGCCATCCGGCGCACGGTTTCTCGCAGGCGTGGCGGCAGGCGCGCTCCTTTCGATCACGGCGGCGGCTCATGCGCAGCCGGCGGCGTCGGGCGCATCGGGGACGGTCGCGCGGGGGCGCGTGACGGCGATGCCCGTCGCGCCTGCGGTGCCCGCCGCGCCCGTTCCGCCGATGCCGCAGAGCGCCAGCATTCCCCACGGCGCGAGCGCGCCCGAGCGCGGGCTGCCGGCCATGCCCGTGCCGATGCCCGCGCAGCCGGCGCCGGGCGCGTCGGCGGCGAGTGCGGCAGAGGAAGCGTCGGCTGCGTCTGCGGCGAGTGCCGCTAGTGCCGCTAGTGCGGCATCGGAAGCGCAGGCGCCCGAGGTGCCCTTGCCGCCGGAGCCGCCCGAGCCCAATGTCGCCCAGCGCACCGGCATGCCGCCGGCGGGCGCGTACGCGATGCGGCAAATCTTCGCGAAAGAGGTCGACCGGCGGCTCGACGTGCCCGCCGCGGACCAGCAGGCTTACGGCCGTCTGCTGCAACGTTCGCTCGACGAAGACGGTCACGGCGACCTCGCCGATGAATTCGTCGTGATGGTCGATCGGAGCGCGAACGTGCAGGCGGTCTTCGTCTACTTCCGCGCGAAGCCGGGCGATGCCTGGTCGATGATCGGCGCCGCGCCGGTTTCAACAGGCCGTCCCGGCAGCTACGATCATTTCGTCACGCCGGCCGGCGTGTTCCAGCATGTGCCGGGCAACATGGATTTTCGCGCCGAGGGCACGCTCAACGAGTTCAACATCCGCGGCTATGGCGCGCGCGACATGCGCATCTACGATTTCGGCTGGGCCGACGGCGAACGCGGCTGGGGCAAGGGCGGCAAATCGCCGATGCGCTTCCAGATGCACGCCACCGATCCCGAGAAGCTGGAGCCGCTGCTCGGCATGCGGCATTCGAAGGGCTGCGTGCGCATTCCGTCGACACTCAACGCCTTCTTCGATCACCACGGCATTCTCGATGCGCAATACGAGGCGCGCGCGGCCGAGGGCGAATCGATGTGGGTGCTCAAGGCCACGCGCAAGACGACGCCGTGGGCCGGGCACTATCTCGTCGTCGTTGATACCGGCAGAAAGGCGCGGCCCGCGTGGTCGCCCGGTCCGGGCAAGGCGGTGCGCCAGCACATTCCCGCGGGCGCGGACATGGTCGACTGAGCGCGGCGGCGTGCGGCGAGCTACTTCGAGCGCGCGAGCAGCACGCCCGCGAGCGCCACGGCGAAGCCCGCCAGTTGCACGCCATCGAGCGTTTCGCCGAACGCGAGATAGCTTTCGAGCGCGGCGAGCGGCGGCGCGAGAAAGAGCAGGGCGGTCGCGCGCGAGGCGTCGCCGCGCCGGACCATCCACACGAGCAGCGTCGTCGCGACGCCCGAGAGCATCGCGATGCCCCATGCGAGCGAGAGCCACGTCGTCGCCGATGGAATGAAGCGATGCTCCCCCAGCGCCAGCACGAGCACGAGTGCGACGATCGCCGCGCCCGCGTTTTGCCATGCGCTGGCGCTGCGGATATCGGCGCGCGCGAGCGAGGTTTTCTGATAGAGCGTGCCCGCGGTGATCGCAAAGACGGCGAGCACCGCGATCGTGACGACGAGCCATTGCGGCGCGTGTCCCGCCGATGCCTGTGCGATGTTCGCGGCGTGCGCGCCGCTCGCCGCGATCTTCGGCGCGAGCACGAGCGCGACGCCGGCGAGGCCGAGCACGAGACCGCCCCACGCGCGTGGCGAGAGCCGTTCTCCGAACAGCCGCGCGGCGACGGCGGCGGTCAGAAGCGGCTGCAGCGCGCCGAGCAGCGCCATGATGCCCGCGCCGAGCCCTTGCGCGACGGCCCAGTAACCCGCGCCGAGATAGACGCCTTGCAGGAGCGCGCCGGCGGCGAGATGCCGGCCGATGTCGCGGCCTTTCGGCCAGGGCGCGCGCGTAATTGCGGCGATGGCGAGAAACAGCAGCGTCGTGCCGGAGAAGCGCGCGAGCAGATACAGGTTCGGGTCGACGTAAGGCGTGATCGCCCGGGCGACGATGAAGCCCGTCGACCAGAGAAACACGAAGACGGGCGCGGCGAGAATCGAAACCATGTGAGGCATGCGGCAAGACGAGATGCCGAAGTATCGGCCTGGCTGGTTGCGCGTGTCTTGTCTAACCGTGCACTCGCTCGACGCGTGAGGGTCATTCGATCGCGAAGGTATCGAGCGGCTGATTGGCGCGCGCCTCGCCCGCGAAGCGCCGCGAGAGTTGCGCATGCAGGCGCTTCGCTTCGTCGAGCGTGAGATCGATCCAGTAGGGGTCGCCCGCCGCATCGTTCAGGCGCTCGGGCGGAAACTGAATTTCGATGACCACGCCTTTCTTGTACATCGGATTGTCCCGTTCGTTGCTCGTGCGAAGCGCCGGAGTCTAGCCGACGCGCGCACGTTGATTGCGTATTCAGCGGAAAGAATGCATTGCGCGACGCGGCTTGACGAACGCGCTTGCCAAAGAAATGCCACACAAGGCCGCTAAACTCCGCGCGCCGCCTCGCTTCTTTTCCTTCACTTAACGATGCTCGCCGAACAACGTCACCAGTACATCCTCTCCGAATTGGACAAGCACGGCGCGCTCGCGGTGGCCGATCTGGTGCGTGCGTTGTCGGTGTCGCGCGAGACGGTGCGGCGCGATCTGAACATGCTGGCCGGGCGCGGCCTCGTGACGACGACGCATGGCGGCGCGCTGTCGGTCGATCGGCGCGAGCCGCACGTCGATGTTCGCGAGGCGGAGAACGCAGCGGCCAAGCATGCGATTGGCTTGCGCGCGGCGGCGTTCGTGCCGGATGGAGCGTCGTTGATCATCGATTCGGGGAGCACCACGCAGGCGGTGGCGCGCGCGCTTGCGGAGCGGCATCGGCTGACGGTTTATACGAACGACTGGCGTATCGCGATGTTGCTGGCGCGGCGCAATGGCAATTGTGTGAACTTGCTGGGTGGCGAGATTGCCGATCTCGAGGACGCTACGTTCGGGCTGGATACGATCCAGCAGCTTTCGCTGTATCACGTGGATTTTGCCTTTGTCGGGGCGGGGGGCATTACCGATGATGCACATCTCACGGATTATTCGCGGCTCGCTGCCGAAGTGCGCGGGAGGATGATTGCTTCTGCTGCGTGTGCTGTGGTTGTGGCTGATGGTTCCAAGTTCGGGCTGGTTACGCCGGTCAGGATTCGCGGGTTTGAGTTGGTGCGGTATCTTGTTACCGACGCCGTGCCTGATAGAGGGATCAGGCGGGCTCTTTCTGCTCGGGGCTTGGAGTTGGTGGTCTGCTAACGTTTTATATGGAATCCTGATTTCGTGTCGGTCTATTAGCATTGCCCCTCCCCGGGGCGGGGGTAACTTTCTTTGCTCGGGACCAGAGTAAGCGCTAAAGCGCCAACTCTGGTCGACGCAAAGAAAGTCACCAAAGAAAGCAGCTCTCCCCAGCCTAAGCACTTCACACCGGCCGCGGCACAGGCGATTGGCTGAATGGAACCCAGAGTAGCGAGTGTTCTCGTAGGTCTCATCGGGCTTGGATCGCGCGCGGTCTGACACATCGCGCCGCATAACACACTGGTTCAGCACCAGATAGCTCCAGCCCGCTTCGCGGCCGACGGGTTAAGTGGGTCTGCGCACTCTTCCTTGCTTACCTCTCTATCTCGCCGCATTAATCCTCGTTGGTTTCCGCTGCATACCCGACGGCAGCGCGTAGCGCTGTGCCGGAGCTATTTGTGCTGAACCAGCGCCATTAACGTTATCGGGTGGCGGACCGTGCGCGGTCCAAGCCGCGTGAGTTTTGTGGGGGCACTCGCTACTGCTGGACCACGAGAGTAGTTCTGTGCCGCGGCCGGCTGGAAGTGCTCAGGCTGGGGATAGCTGTTTCTTTGGTTACTTTCTTTGCAGCAGTGTATAGACCGGAGACATGGGTAACACCTGTTCCAGGACATGGGTAACACTTCGGACGAATGGTTCGTCCGGAGTT
>NZ_FCOF02000078.1 GCF_001544755.2 Caballeronia catudaia
TCATTTCATTCCAGGCGGCTGCGGAAGAAATCCGGTGTGCTCATCGGCGCTTCTCACTCCCAGAAGATAGGCCAATTTCATATTGAAACTGGGAGTTTCGCAACCCTTTATCTGCACCTATTCGCACGCGGTGCTTGGCTTCGCGCGATTCTGCAAGACCGACTACGTAGAGAAGGTGTTCGTGAACACTTGCGGTTCGACGATGCTATGTATCGGGCCTCGGCAGAAGCGTCATGGTCGCAACAGGGATAGATAGGTGCGTTGGTCGGTTCTCGAACGACGAATCGGCATCTCCACAGCAAATCAACGTGATGCAGCGTCGTGCACCACGGCTGGATGGTTGTCGATTATTTCGCGTAGCGCATCATCAACCGTTTCCAGGAGGACGAATCGCATCTGGTCGCGCGCATCAGCCGGAATATCTTCGAGATCAACGGCATTGCGCGCGGGAAGGAGTACGGTGCCGATGCCGCCACGCAATGCTGCCAGGACCTTCTCCTTGATGCCGCCCACGGGCAGAACTACGCCACGCAGACTGATCTCGCCGGTTACGGCGCAATCGCTCCGCACTGGCTTCCCCATGAACAGCGACGCGATTGCGACGAACATTGCGACACCCGCGCTGGGTCCATCTTTGGGTACCGCCCCGGCAGGCACGTGGATGTGAATGTCTCGCTTTTCAAATTTGGAGCTATCGACGTGAAGCATGTCGCTGCGGGATTTGACAAGCGTCAGCGCAGCTTGGGCGCTTTCCTTCATCACATCGCCCAGCTGACCTGTAAGCACTAGTCTGCCATTGCCGGGTGAACTGCTCGCTTCAATAAAGAGCAAGTCGCCGCCAACTGGAGTCCATGCCAACCCGGTAACCACACCCGGCAGGCTGGTGCGCATCGCCACCTCGTTTTCAAACCTTCGGTGTCCGAGAATCGACGAGAGGTCGTCGGGCTTGATTCGTTCGTGCGTCGTCTGGTCTTCTGCGACGCGCAGCGCAACATATCGAAACACAGCGCCAATCCGACGTTCCAGGCTGCGAACACCGGCCTCGCGCGTATAGTCGCGAATGATCGAGACAATCGCATCGTCGCTGAGCTCGGACTGAGTCTCGGTCAGTCCGCAAGCCTTCAACTGTCGGGGAACGAGAAAGCGGCGCGCGATCTGAAACTTCTCGGCTTCCGTGTACCCCGGCAGATCGAGCATCTCCATGCGGTCCCTCAAGGGGCCGGCTATGCCTTCCGCCTGATTTGCGGTAGCAATGAACACCACAGCGGAAAGGTCGAAGGGAACGCCCAGGTAGTTGTCGCGGAAGGAACGGTTCTGCTCAGGGTCCAGGACCTCGAGCATCGCGGCCGACGGATCACCATGCACGCCGTGCCCCAGCTTGTCGAGTTCGTCCAGCAGCATCACGCAATTGCGTGCTCCGGCTTTTCGGATGGCCTGGATGATGTTCCCCGGCATGGCTCCGATATAGGTGCGCCGATGGCCGCGAATCTCCGACTCGTCATGCACCCCCCCGAGGCTCACACGGACGAATGGTCGCTCCAGAGCCCGGGCGATGCTCTGGCCTAACGAAGTCTTTCCGACGCCAGGAGGCCCCAAAAAACAAAGAATCGGCGCGTTTCCGTTCGGATTGAGCTTCTTCACGCCCAGATACTCCAGGATGCGTCTCTTCACCTTTTCGAGACCGAAGTGCGCTTGTTCAAGCACACCCCGAGCACGCGCGATGTCAATGGGCGCCTCCGGCGGAAGCGTCCAAGGCAGTTCGGTCAAGAGCTCCAGATAGCTGGTGCCAATCGCATATTCAGAGGACCCTTCCGGTGCGCGTTCGAGCCGGGTCAGCTCCTTGCGAGCATGCTTGTCGACGTCCGGAGGCATATGGGCGACAGTTACGGCTTCAGCCAACTGTTTGAGTTCCTCCTGCCTGTCGACATCTTCTCCGAGTTCCTTCTGGATTGTCTTGAGTTGCTCACGCAGCATCACTTCGCGCTGTCGCTCGTCGAGCCGACCTCGCGTCCGTTCCCCAATCTCGAGTGTTAGACGAAGCACCTCGATTCGTCCGGCGATGGCGTCCAGCACCTTGTCGAGCCGCTTGCAGATGTCGAGCGTTTCAAGGATATCCTGTTTGCGTTCCGGCTGGATGTCGAGCATGCCGGCCACCGTATCCGCCAGAAGTCCCGGAGATTCGATCGCATCGAGTGCCTTAACCAGTTCGGCGCCCGCATTCGGCAATAGCGCGATCATTTCTCCGGCGCGTTGGCGCAGGACAAGAACGCGTGCGTCGATTGCGGCATCGGTTTGCGCCGAGTCGGGGATGAACTCGACATGGGCTGCGCGAAAGTCCAGGCCATCAACCGGAGCGATGAGGCGGAAACGATCAATCCCCTGGCAGACAAGGTGATGATAACCGTCTTGAGCGTTCGTCAGATAGCGCAGCACATTGGCCACGGTCCCTACCGTGTGCAATCCATCGAAAGGCGGATCCGCAACTTGCGGGTCGCGCTGCAGGACGATACCCAAAGGAGACTGACGTTTGACGGCCGCCTGCACGTCCCGTTTCAAGAGCGCGGTCTCGACCCTGAGCGGCAAGACCAGGCCGGGGAACAGCACAGCGTTACGCACCGGTAGCAAAATCAGGCCATCTTTGGGCAATGGCGATGGAAATGGCATCTCGCTGCCCGCCGTTTCCGTCTCCTGGCGCTTGCTGTTGCCGTCCGTAGTCATCTTTGCTCCTCGAAAGCACCGTCGGCAGATAGTTTCAGTCCAGCGTCTCGATTTCCAGCAATAGGCACCCGTGCTCTGAATCGCGGCGACTTAGACGATAGCGTCCCGCAGGAAGCCGAACTTGTCGCTCAAATCGACCGTACGGTATCTCGAAGCAATGCACGGTACCCTTAAAAAACGAACTGGAGAGTTTTCTTTCAGCGGTAACGATCAAAGTATCGTTTTCGAGGCTTACTTGGACGAGCTCCGGCCGGACGCCGGGCAATGCGACAACGATGGACAATCTGCCATGGTCTTCGAAGAGCTCGATGGGCGGCTCCCATACGGGCTCCTTTGCGCGCTGCCCAGCCAGTCGAAAGAATTGACGATGCAACCGGGCGGCACGCTCCAGCGCGTCAACGGCAGCCTCCCACAGTCCGGCTTGATGGTTGATTGTCATGATCCGATTCCGATGCGTGGCCTTTCGACGCAGAACTCCTGACTCATTAAAGGGCGGACACCGCGGGACTGTCAAGAAACCATCTTCTACAGAAAAATATTACGAATTTGATACCCGGTTGCACGCGACGTCAGCAGCAGCAATGTACTTGAAGCGATCATGCGGAATGGCGCGTTGCGAACACGAGTCCGGCATGCAAGGTTAGGAATTCGACGTAACGGAGATCCGATAATATATATCGTGTTTAGCGATATATAACGACGCGGTGCGCGTCACTGCCATGATGGTAGGGACACGGAGAGGGCAGGCGAGGTGCGGCTCAACCGCCGTTTGACGTGCCAACCGGCTTGACATCCCGACGACGGGGGCGTGAAGATGGCCTTCAGATTGGCGTGTCGGAGCCGAGCGTTTTCGTTTTGAAGCCTTTGCACTGGAGGATCATGATGAACGACATGACTTGGACTGTGGTGGCTGATGAAGGTCGGGCGCGGGTGTTCCAGGCGCGAGGGCTCACACTCGATCTGGAGGAGGTCGACGGCTTCGTCAATGTCGCGCATAGCGCGACGACACTGACCGAAAAGCAGGCAGTTGCATTTTCCGCAAGCGAGCGAAAAGAAAAAGAAAGAGACAAGTTTGCGTGCCAGGTGGCCGAGTACCTGGAAAAGGCACGCCTCCATCAACGCTTTGACCGACTGAGACTGGTTGCGGAATCCAAATTCCTTGGCATGATGCTTTCCTACATGAGCGTGGAGACTCGAGGACTTGTGTTCGAGCAGCTTAGCAAGGATTATTCGACGCTGGGTACCCGAGACATACAGGAGCGCCTGCGGCAGGGCTGACTTTCCGCTCTTGATGGGCTCGTCCTAGCGGCGCGTCAGGGCTCGCGCTCGGTGGACCACTCCAGTCATCGCTCCTCAAGCATTCCGATTGGCCATGATGATGGGCCGTTTGGCCGAAGCACCGCGCCCGCGATCAGGCTCACGGGCTGCGGATGGCTCATCGCCATGATGTGGAACTGCGTTTTACTTCGCGATCCACGAATTGAGAATTCTCCTCACGCTGCCACCGGATCTGCCTGCTAAGTTTCTATCGGGGAAGGAAGAGCCTCGATGGACGCAATAGAATCTGCCGGAGGCGCGTGCAAACGGGTTAGCGGTTTCTATCGCGCCTGAGGCCAATGAAGCCGTTGTTTCGCTGTTCGTGCTTATGGTCGGCCGCATGTACGAGCCTTGCCTCGGCGAAGCAATTCAACGTCACGCTGGATTCTTCGAGGTCTGCCCTTGCGTGACTGTCGGCGTGGCTACTCGGTTGAACAAGTTATATAACGCAATAGAATAAATTTCAGATGCCCAACAACACACCAGAACCACAAGCCGTCTGCGATCCGATTTCTCGAAGCGCGATCTTCCTCACACTCACGGTGGGACGTGACGAAGGCCAGCGCGACGTTGTCCGGTCGTGGTGCGGCGAAATCGCTGCGCTGGTCCGCGCCGTCGGCACGCGCGCGCCTACCGCCAACCTTTCCTGCGTGTGCGGCTTCGGCTCCAAAGCGTGGGAATTGCTCTTCGGTGCGCCGCGCCCCGCGTCCCTGCACCCGTTCATCGAGTTCGGAACGGGCGCGCGCCGCGCCGTCGCGACGCCGGGCGACATCCTGTTGCATATCCGCGCCGACCACATGGATTTGTGTTTCGAACTCGCGTCGCAGTTGTTGAACAAACTCGGCAATGTCGTCACGGTCGTCGACGAAGTGCACGGCTTCCGTTACTTCGATCTGCGCGACATGATCGGCTTCGTCGACGGCACGGAAAATCCCTCGGGTAAAAGCATGGTGGGCTTCACGATCATTGGCGAGGAGGACGCGGACTTCGCGGGCGGCAGCTACGTGGTCGTGCAGAAGTACTTCCACAATCTGGATGCCTGGAACGGTCTGACGGCGGAGCAGCAGGGGAACATCATCGGGCGCGAGAAGCTATCGGATGTCGAACTGGACGCGGCCGTGAAGCCCTCGTGCTCACACAGCTCGCTCACGACCATCGACGAGGACGGTCAGGAGGTGAAGATCCTGCGGCACAACATGGCCTTTGGCCGTCCGGGTGCCAAGGAGTTCGGCACGTACTTCATCGGCTATGCGCGCAGGCCTGCGCCGATCGAGCAGATGATGGAGAACATGTTCGTCGGCCGCCCGCCGGGAAATTATGACCGATTGCTCGATTACAGCCGCGCGGTGACGGGCGGGCTTTTTTTCGTACCCTCCGCCGATCTGCTGGACGCGCTTGCCGACAGAGAACCCGCAACAGCGTCGACATCATCTCTGCCTTCTAGCGCGCCTTCGCCCAAGGCAAGCCGCAGCGGAACATTGGACATTGGGTCACTCAAAGGAACTCAACAACATGAATAACCTGCATCGCGAGCTCGCACCAATTTCCGCAGACGCATGGGAACAAATCGAAGCCGAAGTGGCCTGCACTTTCAAGCGCTCGGTCGCAGGGAGACGCGTCGTCGATGTGAAAGACCCCGGCGGCGCGGCGCTCGCGGCCGTCGGCACCGGGCACCAAACGAACGTCGCGGCGCTGCAGGAAGGCGTCTCGGCGAAGCTTTACGACGTCCGGCGGCTGGTGCAGCTCACCGTCCCATTCACGCTGCAGCGTGAGGCGATCGACAGCGTGGAACGCGGCTCGAACGACGGCGACTGGCAGCCCGCCAAAACCGCCGCGAGCGAACTGGCGCTCGCCGAGGATAGCGCGATTTTCGATGGCTACAAGGCCGCGGAGATCGTGGGTATCCGCGAAGGCGGCTCGAACGCGCCGACGATACTGCCCGCTGACATCGACGACTATCCCGCCGCCATCAGCCAGGCGCTCGAGAAGCTGCGACTCGCGGGCGTCGACGGACCATACTCCGTGCTATTGGGTGCGGAGGCCTATACCGCGCTTTCCGCGGCGAGCGATCAGGGTTATCCGGTGATCCAGCACATCAAGCGTATCGTCAGCGGCGATCTCGTGTGGGCGCCTGCGCTACAGGGCGGCTGCGTGCTATCGACGCGCGGGGGCGATTATGAGCTGCATATCGGACAGGACCTGTCCATCGGCTATACGAGCCATACCGATACGACCGTGCAGTTGTATCTATGCGAGACACTGACGTTTCTGTTGTTGACGAGCGAGGCATCGGTGTCCATCGCGGCAGGGGAATGACACCTGGCCGTATCGGGCAACACGAGGCCATAGAATGACCTTGGGGAGTAGGACCTGGTTACCACGCGGTGGTTCGGGTCGAGCCGCGCCGACGGTCGCATATCGGTGGACTCGATGGTGAACCGCCCATAACTTGGAGACGATTGATCATGCCTGCCCTTTGCGAAATTTGTCATGCCCGCCCAGCCGTCGCGCAAGTGACCGTCGTGCAGAACGGCGAGCGCAAGTCGATGTCGATCTGCGAATATGACTATCGTCAGCTGATGCGGCATCAAAGCATGCTGAATCCGTTCGATTCCCTGTTGGGCGGCGGAGGTTTGTCGCGTCTGATGGGCGGAATGGCCGGCACCGGCGATGAGGACGACGATATGGTCGCCTCCGTACCGCGCGAATCCGTCGATGTCACCGATGCTTTCAGTGAGCAGACAATGGAGTTGCTGCAACGCGCCGCTGAAAAGGCGCACGAGTTGCAGAAGACCGAACTCGACACCGAACAGGTGCTCTATGTGCTCGCCGACATGGATGTTGTGCAGGCGCTCTTCAAGGAATTGAAGCTGTCGCCGGACGACATCAAGCGATACATCGACGAACACGCGAAAAAAGGCAATGCCGATTCCGACGCGCCCGTTGAGAAGATGACCGTCTCGCCGCGTCTGAAGAAGGCGTTTCAGTACGCGTTTCAGGCTTCGCGCGAACTCGGGCATTCGTATGTCGGGCCGGAGCATGTGCTGATCGGCTTGGCTGCGGTGCCGGATTCCATTGCCGGGACGCTGTTGAAGAAGTATGGCGTGACCGCCGAAGCCCTAAGGCAAAAGGTCGTCAAAGTGGTCGGCAAGGGCGCGGAGGACGGACGCGTCAACACGCCGAGCGGCACGCCGACACTCGACAAGTTCGGCCGCGATCTCACCGCGATGGCGCGTCAGGGCAAGCTCGATCCGGTGCTCGGCCGCGCGCAGGAAATCGAGAGCACGATCGAAGTGCTCGCGCGGCGCAAGAAGAACAATCCGGTGCTGATCGGAGAGCCGGGAGTGGGCAAGACGGCGATCGTCGAAGGGCTCGCGCAGCGCATCGTCAATGACGACGTGCCGGAAGATCTGCGCAACAAGCGGCTCGTCGAGATCAACATCAACTCGATGGTCGCGGGCGCGAAGTATCGCGGCGAATTCGAGGAGCGCGCGAAGCAGCTCATCGACGAGATCACCGCCAAGCAGGACGAGCTGATCGTGTTCATCGATGAGCTGCATACGATCGTCGGCGCGGGGCAAGGCGGCGGCGAAGGCGGTCTCGATATCGCGAACGTGCTGAAGCCCGCGCTCGCGCGTGGCGAACTGAGTCTCATCGGGGCGACGACACTGAACGAATACCAGAAGTACATCGAGAAGGACGCAGCGCTGGAGCGGCGCTTTCAGCCCGTGCTTGTGTCCGAGCCGACCGTGGAGCAGACCATCGTGATCCTGCGCGGTCTGCGCGACAAGCTCGAGGCGCATCATCAGGTGACCTTCGCCGACGATGCATTCGTCTCCGCCGCCGAGCTGTCGGACCGCTATGTCACGTCGCGCTTTCTGCCGGACAAGGCCATCGATCTCATCGATCAGGCCGCGGCGCGCGTGCGCATCGGCGCCACTTCGCGACCGCCCGAGATTCAGGAGCTCGAAGCGGAGATCGCGCAGATGAAGCGCGAGCAGGACTATGCCTCGTCGCGCAAGCGTTTCGATCAGGCGAAGAGTTTCGAGGAGCGCATCAAGGAAAAGCAGGCGAAGCTCGACGAACTCACCGAAGCGTGGCAGCGCAAGACCGGATCGGAGACGCTGGAAGTCACGGTGGCAGCGGTCGCGGAAGTCGTGTCGCGGCTCACGGGCATACCCGTCACCGAACTCACGCAGGAAGAGCGCCAGAAGCTGCTCGAAATGGAAAACAAGCTGCGCGAGCGCGTGATCGGACAGGATGAAGCCGTGGTCGCCGTGAGCGATGCGGTGCGTCTGTCGCGCGCGGGCATGGGTCAGGCGAACCGGCCGATCGCGACCTTCCTGTTCCTGGGGCCGACCGGCGTCGGCAAGACCGAGCTCGCGAAAGCGCTCGCGGAAACCGTGTTCGGCGACGAGCAGGCGGTGATCCGCATCGACATGTCGGAGTACATGGAGCGGCATGCGGTTGCGCGGCTGATCGGCGCGCCGCCGGGATATGTCGGTTATGACGAGGGCGGTCAGCTGACCGAGCGCGTGCGCCGCCGCCCGTATTCCGTGATTCTGCTCGATGAAATCGAGAAAGCGCATCCGGACGTGAACAACGTGCTGCTGCAGGTGTTCGACGACGGCCGCCTGACCGATGGCAAGGGCCGCGTGGTCGACTTCAGCAACACCGTCATCATCTCGACGAGCAATCTCGGCGCGTCCATCATCATGGACAACCTTGAGAAGAGCGAAAACGATCGCGATTCGGAAAAGGAAATGCGCGCGAAGCTCATGGACGTGCTGAAAGTCCACTTCCGTCCCGAGTTTCTTAACCGCATCGACGAAATCATCGTGTTTCATGGTTTGTCGCGCGAGAATATTCGCTCGATCGTGCAGATCCAGATCGAGCGCGTCACGCGCACGGCCGCCGCGCAGGACATCACGCTCAAGGTCCAGGATTCGGTCATCGATCATCTCGCCGACGTCGGTTATCGGCCGGAATTCGGCGCACGCGAACTGAAGCGCCAGATTCGTCAGGACCTGGAGACGCGGCTCGCGAAGGAGATTCTCGGCGACAAGCTCAAGTCGGGCGATACGGTCGATGTGAGCTATGACAAGGACACCGAGAAGGTCGCGTTCAGCAAGGTCGAATCTGACGCGAAGCCGAAGAAGGCCAAGTCGGCGAGCAAGAAGAGCGCGCCAAAGTCAGCGGAAGGCGCGAAAGAGTCCGCCAAGAGCGAATCCTGAAGGTGCGCGTCGGGCGTTCTAAGGGAGGTGGGCGGCAATGTCAGCTGCCCAGCTCCTGAAAGGCATGGCCGTTCGCATCGATCTGCTTGACGATCTCGGGCGACAGTTCGCTTTGCCATATATGCCCAGAAAACTGCCACTGTTTTGCTTCGGCCGCCGCGAAATCCGGCAGGCCTGCTCCCTTGCGAACGTATAGCCCAAGCGTCGGTTTGGTGAGGTTGATGTAGAAGTCAAACTCCGCCTGTTGCTGTTGCATCGTGCACCTCCGGACAGCTTGGAAAAGCGCGTTTCACTCAGCATAGGCCACGCTGCGGCCAAACGTGATTTTTACGTCCAGTACGTACGTACCCAAAGCACCAGCGAGCCCGAGGCACTATGGCTCGTCGAAGTCGAATCACCGCACTGCTCGTGTTTCCTTTCCATCTCCTCCTCTCGTTGGTAAGCCCTCACTGACACCTGATTCAGGGCAAGGACGCGCAAATCGAATCGACCACGCGATGATCCAACTGAAGCCGATGTCGCCGAAGTGCGGCGTCCGCGCCAAGAACGCCTCGGCGAGGAATGAGGTTCACATTCCAATACTTAACATCGACAAAACTCAGGTTAACGTGCGCGCGATACGTCCTTAAAATTGTATGCACGCCGAACTGTGCGTCTGGGGATCAACGCGAACTGTACGTCCGATGCACGCACCGATCGAGTATTCTGCAGCACAATTCATGCGTCGAGCAAACGCTTTCCGCTTGCCGTCCGTCGCCGGTGCCGCAACTTCCGCGGTTCACTTTATATCGTGAAAATAATCGATCAGTCGTTACTCTCGGACTTGGCAGCTCGTGATCGCCTGTCTGACGGCGATTCCGCGCCTATCCTCGACAGGTTCGATCGTCCGCTGCGGGATTTACGGCTGTCCGTTATTGACCAATGCAACTTTCGTTGCACCTACTGCATGCCCCGAGACACGTTCGGCGCAGACTATCCGTTCCTCGCGTCTTCAGAGCGCCTGTCATTTTCGCAAATGCTCAAGCTTGCAAGCGCGTTTGCTCTGCTCGGCGTGGAAAAGATTCGCATCACTGGTGGGGAGCCGCTCTTGCGGCGTGGCCTCGAATCGCTGATAGAGCAACTCGCGAAACTGCCGACTCTAACTGGCAAGGCGATGGAACTTGCGCTCACGACGAACGGTTCTCTGCTTGGCGCGAAGGCACGATCGCTTCGTGATGCTGGTCTCGGCCGCGTGACAGTCAGTCTCGACGCCGTCGATTACGCGGTGTTCCGCCAGATGAGCGATGTCGACATACCGGTGTCACGCATCCTGCAAGGGATCGAGACGGCGCGCGCGGTCGGGCTCGATCCGATCAAGGTGAACACGGTGGTCGAGCGAGGTGTGAACGATGGCCAGATTTTGCCGCTCGTTCGACTTTTTAAAGGCACCGGCGTGGCAGTACGCTTCATCGAATACATGGACGTGGGCGGCGCCGTCGAGTGGTCGAACGCGAAGGTGCTCACGGCCCGGGAGATTCGGCACATCGTCGAATCGGAATTTCCCTTGATCCCCGTCGCTGCCGCCGCGCAGAAGGGTACTGCCATTAACTATCGCCATGCGGACGGCGAAGGTGATGTCGGATTCATTGCGAGCGTATCGAAGCCGTTCTGCGGCTCGTGTTCGCGTGCCCGGGTGTCCGCCGACGGAAGGTTTTATTCATGTCTATTCGCCACGACAGGAATGGACCTTACTCGGTGGCTCGCGGACGCTGCGCCGGTCGAACAACTGGCCATGGCTATCCGCGGTCAGTGGATTCAGCGGGATGACCGCTATTCTGAGCTTCGTTCGGCGCAGCGTAGAAAGGGGGTAGGACGAGTCTATCCGACAGTCCGCATGTCGCTTGTCGGGGGCTGACGCGAGGCCGGTCCATGGCAGTGGAGAAATGCCAAGGCGCGCTAGCGCGAGCAGTCTGCGACGATCTTTCCGACGGTAATGACCGCCTGTTCGATTTCGCTCGTCCACGGGCTGCTGTAGTTGAGCCGTATGAAATTCCGGTAGGTCGACTCGGAAATCGAAAACATATAGCCCGGCCCGATCGTAATGCCCTGGTCGAGCGCAAGCTTGTAGAGACGCATCGAGTCGACGCTGGATGGCAATTCGATCCACAGCACGTATCCGCCGGCGGGGCTGGATATACGTGTGCCCTCAGGAAAGAAACGTGAAACGATCACCTTCATGAGATTGGCCTGCTGTGCATAGGCCTTCCGTATCCGTCTCAGGTGATGCTCATACCCATCGCGCTCGAGGAATTCTGCTATTGCCAGTTGCGGAATCGAGGGCGAAGTCAGCGTGTTCAGGAACTTGAGCTTCTCCACGCGATCGCGATAGCGGCCGGGCATTGCCCAGCCGATACGGTAGGCCGATGTCAGGCTCTTCGAGAAGGATGAGCAGTGAAGCACGAGACCCTTGGTGTCGAAGGACTTCAACGTGCTCGGGTAGAAGCGATCGAAATGCAGCTCGTTGTAAACGCCGTTCTCGATGACCGGAATGTCCTGCGCGGTAAGGAACTGGACGAGTTCTCGCTTGCGCTCGTCGGGCATCTGGAAGCCAAGCGGGTTCTGAAAATTTGGCATGACCATGCAGGCGGTGACCGTCTGGGACTTCACGATCGCGGCAAGCGCCTCAATATCGATGCCGTACTCCGGATGCGTCGACACTTCAATTGCCTTCATGCCCATGCGTTCGATTGCATGGAGCATGGCATAAAACGTCGGCGACTCGACCGCGATCACATCGCCGGATTTCGCGACCGCCTGAAGACAGAGATTGATGGCCTCGGTTGCGCCGACCGTAACGATGATCTCATTCGGATCCACCGCCATGCCGTTCTCGAGGTAGCGACGCGCGATTTGACGCACAAGCTTCGCGTTGCCCGGCGGCAGCGCATCGGTCACGCCCCATTGCGCCTTGCCCCGGCCCGCGTTATAGGCATAGCGGTTGAGCCGCTCGAACGGAAACAGACTGGGATCGGGGTAGGGCGAACCGAGCGCCACCGCATCGTCGACACCGATGGAACGCAGCGTCGACAGCACCAGTCGGCTAACGTCGACCGGTGACGAGATCGGAATCGGTCTGGACGGCCGTAGCTCAAGTAGCTTCCGCTCGCTCGCGTCGCCGTGAAAGTTGACGAAGTAGCCCGACTGGGGCCTGCTCGTCACCAGGCCGCGGCTTTCGAGTAACACGTACGCGCGGATGGCAGTCGTGACGCTGATCCGATTCCGCTGGCTCGTCTGACGAACTGACGGAAGACGCTCGCCATGACGATATACGCCTTGACGGATCGACCGCTCGATGTCGTCTGCAAGCTTTTCGTAGAGATTCATCCGACGATTCCCTGACGTCCGCTGAGTGGCGCCACCATCCGCGCGGGCAGGCTGGCGCTGACAGATGGTCGCCCGGTTCTGCGATCGTAGCAAACTGTAATGACGGGAACCGGCCCGAACTGTGCACTCCGGGACTGACGCTATGGTCGTACTCTTTTTTCCATTGAACAGACGAAGCGGGATCCCGACGTTGGGATGCGCGCGTAAGGATTGAGGCCAGAGAATGAAAGAGGTGAATTGGAAGGATCTAACCGGCGTAAAACATCGGCGGTCTGCCCGCTGGGCGGCTCATCACGGTGACGAAGCGAAGGGGGGCCGAATAGGATGAACTTGCTAGAAGCCATGCGCATATACGTCAGGGTCGTCGAACGTGGGAGCATCTCCAACGCGGCAAGGGACCTCGACATCGGACAGCCGACCGCGAGCGAACGTATCGAGCGGCTCGAAAAATATCTCGGTTGTCGGCTCCTGCTTCGCAGTGCCCGCGCATTTAATTGCACGCCCGATGGCATCGCCTTCTACGAGCGTAGCAAGAGGATCCTTTCCGCGGTAGAACAGGCGGTGGCTGAAATGTCGAATGACGAGCAGGCAATCAAGGGGACGATTCGAATCGCGGCGCCTCATTGCTTCGGCGAGACTGTCGTCTCGAAGACGTTGGCGCTCATTCGTACGGCCTATCCGCAACTGGAACTGGAACTCGTGCTCAACGACAGGATCGCCGATCTCGTGACGGAGGGTGTGGACATTTCGTTTCGTCTGGGATCGCTTGGAGAGGGCGCATTCATTGCCCGTCAATTGGGGCAGATCGGGCGTACGCTTGTTGCGGCGCCGAGCTACCTCGGTCAGCACGAACCGATTCTGGAGCCAGCAGACCTGATCGGGCATTCGTTTATTCGGACGCAGGGGACGTTCAGTTCAGGGCAGTTGCCTCTCCGGCAAGACGCGAGCGTCGTGGAAAGCGCCTCGATTAACACAGCCATCAGGGCCAGTCATTGGCGGCCCGTGTACGAAATGATTTTCTCCGGCGTCGGCATCGGCGTGCTGGAGGATCCGGCTTGCGCCGATGCGCTCGCAGACGGCCGGCTCGTCCGGATCCTGCCTCAATACGAGGTACCGTCGTTCGAGTTGAACCTCCTGATCCAGGCGCAACGTCCGGTGCCGCCGCGGGTGCGCGCGATCGTGACGTTGCTGAAGACCTGCATCCCTGAAATTCTGGAAAGGATCGACGACGATCGCAACAAACTAGAAGACGGCTTGGAAGCGCCTGTCAGCGATGAGGTTTCAAGGCTTCTGAACTCGTCGTTGCGGCGTTGAATTCCAATCATATCCGGGTCATCGATGAAAGAATACCGCGGTAAGCAAGATCTGACCGAAAGCATTAGACGAAGATTCGACCACTTGATCAATGTGGTCGAGTTGACGGTGCTCGTCCTAATCGGCCTCGCCACCGCGTTTGCCATGGCTCAAGAGACCTGGAAAGTCCTGAGGGCCGGCACCGTCTCGCTCACGGACCTACTGCTGATGTTCCTATATCTCGAAGTCCTAGCAATGGACGCGCGATATCTACGCCTTGGGCAGTTGCCGGTGCGGTTTCCGCTCTATATCGCCATGGCGTCGCTGGCCCGGGACCTCATCCTGAACCGGGACGGCACCGCGGACCAGCATATCCTTATTATTACGGTCGGCATAGCTGTGTTGGCCATCAGCGCCGTTGTCCTCCGGTTCGGTCAACACCGATATCCCGCACGCGACGATGAGGGACGCGATGAACTCTCTGACTCCCGCCCTTCATCATAAGATCTCCGATGGGGACTCTCCATAACTCGACAACATCGGTGATCCCGTCAATACGCAAAATCCGCGATTCTCACCGAGGAGTGCACCTGTGGTTCAGAACGCCAATGTCGTCAGAGCACGGCAGTGGTAATCGTCGTGATTTGCGCTATCTGAGCGTCAGCATTTGATTGGCGGATTCAACCGGTCGATGCAACACAATAACGCCATGTGAGCGGCGGGAGTGTTGCGATGAAACAGAGACGCCGAATTTATTACAGTGAGAGTCAGAAGGCGCTGATGTGGGAGCGCTGGCGTGCGGGCGAGTCGCTGCAGCATATTGCGCAGCTATTCAATCGTAACCATTCATCCGTAGCGGGAATACTGGCGCAAACTGGAGGAATCCAGCCTCCACTGCGACGGCCATCGAAGCGATCGCTCACGCTTGCCGAGCGCGAAGAAATCTCAAGAGGTCTCGCAGCGGATGAGTCGATTCAATCGATCGCACGGCGCCTGTCGCGAGCGCCGTCTACGATCTGCCGCGAGATCAAGCGCAACAGCGGCGAGAAGGGCTATCGGGCCGACTCCGCTGATGAGCTTGCCTGGTGTTATGGCGCGCGCAATATGAGATGGAACAGGGGATGTTTGTCGCGCGGACGGCGAGAACGATGTTCTGAACTTTTCCGCGCGTAGCGCGCGACGCTGCAGGCGTAAAGAAGGCCGATGCACCTCTGGTATCGTGCGACGTTGTCCAGACCCCGCACGTTTTCCAGAACTGACCGGCCTATGCATCGTATCGTACACGCCCATCGCGCGCTGGAGCAACACCAGCGCGCCATCCTCTTCACGCTCGAATCCTACCGTCCGCCGCGTTGTCCGCACTGCGGCGTCGCCAGCCTTTGGGGGCATGGCTTTTACGACCGCAAGGCTGATCGCAGCGCAGCCGGTGCGCTGAATCCCGTTCTGGTGCCGCGCTTTCGCTGCACGGCGTGCTGCCGTACCTGTTCACGCCTACCGCTGTGCTTCTGCCCGCGCCGCTGGTACGGCTGGGCATTGCAGCAGCTGGTGCTCTCCCTGTGCATGTCCGGCATGTCGCTGCGCCGCATCGCCGC
>NZ_FCOF02000130.1 GCF_001544755.2 Caballeronia catudaia
TTGATTCCCGATAGCCGCGTGCTCGACGCCCCCGCCGATGGCCTGTCCGTCGAAGCGACGCTCGATATCGCCGCGCAATACGAGCTCGTGATCATCCATACGAGCACGCCTTCGTTTCCCTCCGATGCGCTCTTCGCCGAACATCTGAAAAAGCGCGCGCCGTCGATCCTGATCGGCATGGTCGGCGCGAAGGTCGCGGTCGATCCGCATAACTCGCTCATCGCGAGCGATGCCATCGACTTCGTGTGCCGCGAGGAATTCGATTACACGTGCAAGGAGATTGCCGAGGGCCGCGCGCTCGCCTCCATTCGCGGTTTGTGCTATCGCTTGCCCGATGGCTCGATCGAGCACAACGAAGCGCGTCCGATCCTCGAAAACATGGACGAACTGCCGTTCGTCGCGCCGGTCTACAAGCGCGACCTGAACGTGAAGAACTACTTCATCGGCTATCTGAATTATCCGTACGTGTCGATCTACACGGGACGCGGATGCCGTTCGCGCTGCACGTTCTGCCTGTGGCCGCAGACGGTGGGCGGACATCGTTATCGCGTGCGCTCGGTCGAGAACGTGCTCGAAGAAGTGAAATGGATTCGCGACAACATGCCCGAAGTAAAAGAGATCATGTTCGACGACGACACCTTCACCGACTTCAAACCGCGCGTCGAGGAAATCGCGCGCGGGCTCGGCAAGCTCGGCGTCACATGGTCATGCAACGCGAAGGCCAACGTGCCGTATTCGACGCTCAAGATCATGAAGGAGAACGGCCTGCGGCTCTTGCTGGTCGGCTATGAATCCGGCGATGATCAAATCCTTCTGAACATCAAGAAGGGCCTGCGCACAGATATCGCGCGACGCTTCGCTGACGATTGCCGCAAGCTGAACATCAAGGTGCACGGCACGTTCATACTCGGCTTGCCGGGCGAGACGAAAGAGACCATCGAGAAGACGATTCAGTACGCGAAGGAAATCAATCCGCATACGATTCAGGTGTCGCTCGCCGCGCCTTATCCCGGCACGACGCTCTATAACCAGGCCGTCGAAAACGGCTGGCTCGAAGAAAACAAAACGATCAATCTGGTCAGCAAGGAAGGCGTTCAACTGGCCGCGATCGGCTATTCGCATCTGTCGCGCGAAGAGATTTATCACGGGCTGGAGCGCTTCTATAAGCGCTTCTATTTCCGTCCGTCGAAGATATGGGAGATCGTGCGGGAAATGCTCACGAGCTGGGAGATGATGACGCGGCGTCTGCGCGAAGGGGTCGAATTCTTCCGCTTCCTGCGCGCGCGCGAGGCGTGATGCGGTGCGCGGTCTGATCGTCACCGCCGATGACTTCGGCCTGCACGAGCGGGTGAATGCCGCAGTCGCGCGCGCGCATCGCGACGGCGTGCTCACGTGCGCGAGCCTGATGGTCGGTGCGAACGCCGCCCACGACGCCGTGAAGATCGCGCACGACTTGCCGGACTTGCGCGTCGGGCTGCATATCGTGCT
>NZ_FCOF02000012.1 GCF_001544755.2 Caballeronia catudaia
AAACGACTCCACGCCGATGATAGTGCGGATACCCGTGTGAAAGTAGGTAATCGTCAGGCTCCTCATGCCCTAACGCCAAAACCCCACCCCGCAAAGGTGGGGTTTTTGCGTTGGGGCGCGCGGTTTGCATCACCGAAGCTCATTCCCTCGCGATGCCTTCTCCGATTGCGCAGTTTCTGTCGGTAAAATGGCATCGAAAGGTTGTACCCATCATGCCGACCCTTCCCGGAGCGCATATGAGAACGAGCCTGTTGATTGCTGCCGTCAGTGCCACGTTGCTTGTCGCGGCTTGCGGTAAAAAGAACGATGCAAGCGAGTCCAGCCTGGGCGACGCGATTTCCGCCGACATGAAAACCAACCGCGGCTTGCTATGCCTGAATCGGAGCGGCCGAGGCCCATACGCATTTCCGTCGGTGTATGGCAACCGGGACCTCAACGAATACTCGTCCGCGGCCTTGCGCGAACAACTCGCTGCGCTCGAAAAAAGCGGCCTCATCGCCCGTGCGACCACGACACCGGCGAACGCCAACACCAACGCCAAACAAAACGGGATCGCATACAGCCTGACGGGCGAAGGGCAAAAGTATGCGGTGGAGACGGCCAGGACCCCCGGCGATCCCAGCGCCACGAACGATCCGCGCGCGTGGATGCTTTGCTACGCGCACGTCAAGCTGGGTAAGGTCGTCGCCTGGACGGAGCCCGATCCGACCGCGCATCGCTCGGACGTCACTTACACCTATAAGCTCGAAAACGTGGCTCCGTGGGCCGATGATCGCGACATCAAACGCGCTTTCCCCGAAGTGACCGCGGCGGACCGCGAAGCCGGCGAAGCCAAGCTCCACCTGATCCTGGAACAGCGCGAAGACGGCTGGGTGCGAGTCGACTGAGACCGCTGACTCAACACCGAAAGCCAACGCATGCCGCCATCCCTCTTTGATCCTTCCGCCGGCCCGCCGCGCATGTCCGACGTCGCGCGTCTCGCCGGCGTTTCGAAGATGACCGTATCGCGCGTGCTCGCCGGCCACAGCGTCGCGCTGGCGACGCGCGAGCGCGTGCAGAAGGCGATCGACGAACTCGGCTATGTCGCCGATGCCGCCGCGGGCGCGTTATCGTCGGGACGTTCGGAATTCGTCGCCGTGCTGGTGCCGTCGCTCGCGAGCTCCAACTTCTCCGACACCGTGCGCGGGCTTTCCGCGTCGCTGGAGCCGCACGGCCTGCAATTGCTGATCGGCGACACGGACTACCATCTGGATCGCGAGGAGCGGCTGGTGCGCTCCATGCTGCGTCATCAGCCGCGCTGCATCGCGCTGACCGGCTCACGTCATACAGATGCGACGCGCACGCTGCTGCGTCGCTCGGCCGTGCCCGTCGTGGAGATGTGGGACGCGCCCTCCGATCCGATCGATGCCGCCGTCGGCTTTTCGAACGTCAGCGCTGCGCGCGAGATGGTGCGCTATCTCGCGGATCGCGGCTACGAGCGCATCGGTTTCATCGGCGGGGCGAGCGAACTGGATCGTCGCGGACTGGATCGCCTGAAGGGATTTCGCGCGCAGATGAAGGCACTCGGTCTCGACGACGAGCGCATCATTCGTCTCGGCGACTCTCCGATCACGATGAGTCACGGCGGCCCGGCGATGGCCGCGCTGCTCGAAGCCTGGCCCGACACGCAGGCCGTGATGTGCGTGAGCGACATGTCCGCGTTCGGCGCGATAATGGAATGTCACCGGCGCGGCCTTGCGGTGCCGGACGATATCGCCGTTGCGGGCTTCGGCAATTTCGAAGTCGCGGCGTGTTGCACGCCATCTATCACGACGGTCTCCGTCGACGCATACGGCATCGGCTTGCGCACCGGCGCGACCTTGCTCGCCGCGCTAGACGCGCGGGAACAGGGCATCGTGGGGCCTTCCGGCAAGCGCGTGCGCGTGGCCTATTCCGTGATACCGCGCGAAAGCGCGTGAGCCGAAGTCAAACTGCGATTGCGTGCTAACATCGATCGAAATGTTACCGGTAACGCCACTATAAACAGGGAGACACCCCATGCCCCAACAGAATCCGAAGCGCCTGCGCAGCCAGGAATGGTTCGACGATCCCTCGCATGCCGACATGACCGCGCTCTACGTCGAACGCTTCATGAATTACGGCCTCACGCGTGAGGAATTGCAGTCGGGCCGCCCGATCATCGGTATTGCGCAGACGGGCAGCGACCTCGCGCCGTGCAATCGTCATCACATCGAGCTTGCTGCGCGCACGAAAGCCGGCATTCGCGATGCAGGCGGCATCCCGATGGAGTTTCCCGTACATCCGCTCGCGGAGCAGAGCCGCCGTCCGACCGCCGCGCTCGATCGCAATCTGGCGTATCTCGGCCTCGTCGAAATCCTGCATGGCTTTCCGCTCGATGGCGTCGTGCTCACCACCGGTTGCGACAAAACCACGCCCGCGTGTCTGATGGCGGCGGCCACCGTCGACATGCCCGCGATCGTGCTCTCGGGCGGTCCGATGCTCGACGGCTGGTACGAAGGCAAGCGAGTCGGCTCCGGCACGGTCATCTGGCATGCGCGCAATCTGCTTGCGGCGGGCGAGATCGATTACGAAGGCTTCATGCGACTGACGACTGCCTCGTCGCCGTCCATCGGCCATTGCAACACGATGGGCACTGCGCTTTCGATGAACAGTCTGGCCGAAGCGCTCGGCATGTCGCTGCCGACGTGCGCGAGCATTCCCGCCGCGTATCGCGAGCGCGGGCAGATGGCGTATGCGACGGGCAAGCGCATCGTCGACATGGTGCGTGAAGATGTAAAACCGTCGCAGATCATGACGCGCGATGCGTTCATCAACGCGATCGTGGTGGCTTCCGCGCTCGGTGCATCGACGAACTGCCCGCCGCATCTGATCGCCATTGCGCGGCACATGGGCATCGACCTGAGTCTCGAGGACTGGCAGCGTCATGGCGAGCAAGTGCCGCTTATCGTGAACTGCATGCCCGCGGGTGAGTATCTCGGCGAGAGCTTTCATCGCGCGGGCGGTGTGCCTGCGGTCATCAGGCAACTCGACGCGGCGGGGCTCATCAACCGCGAATGCCTGACCGTATCGGGCCGCACGATCGGCGAGATCGCGAGCGACGCGCCCGCGGCCGACCACGAAGTCATCCGCACGGCGGACGATCCGTTGAAACACGGTGCGGGCTTCATGGTGTTGTCGGGCAACTTCTTCGATAGCGCCATCATGAAGATGTCGGTCGTCGGTGAGGCGTTCACGAAGACCTATCTGAGCGAGCCCGGCGCGGAGAACACGTTCGAGGCGCGCGCGATCGTATTCGATGGCCCAGAGGACTATCACGCGCGCATCAACGATCCCGCGCTGGACATCGACGAGCATTGCATTC
Organism: Caballeronia catudaia; assembly: GCF_001544755.2. GTDB lineage: Bacteria > Pseudomonadota > Gammaproteobacteria > Burkholderiales > Burkholderiaceae > Caballeronia > Caballeronia catudaia. The sequence continues at coordinate 3,383 of NZ_FCOF02000012.1, forward strand.
TCGTGATTCGCGGTTGCGGCACGGTCGGTTATCCGGGCAGCGCGGAAGTCGTGAACATGGCGCCGCCCGCCGAGCTCATCAAGCGCGGCATCGATTCGCTGCCTTGCATGGGCGACGGAAGGCAGAGTGGCACGTCCGCGAGCCCGTCGATTCTCAACATGTCGCCGGAAGCGGCCGTCGGCGGCGGCCTCGCGCTTTTGCGCACGAACGACAAAATTCGCGTCGACCTCAACGCGCGCAGCGTGAACGTGTTGCTCGACGAAGCCGAGCTGGAAAGCCGTCGCGGGCAATCCGCATTCGCCGTGCCGGTGGCGCAGACGCCGTGGCAGGAGTTGTACCGGCAGACGGTGGGGCAGTTGTCGACCGGCGGATGCCTTGAACCCGCGACGCTGTATCTGAAGGTGATCGAAGAGCGCGGCAATCCGCGTCATTCGCACTAAGCGAGCCGCAAGGTCCTACGCCATCTCATATGCGCGCGTCACGCCGACGCGCTAGCTTCGTCGTCGGCTTGAGCGTCGGCATCGTGCCGCTTTCGATGTGATGCTGCACGGCGTCCGCGGCTTCGTGGTAACCGCGTTCATCGAGCCAGTGCCAGACCGCCGCGAGAAAGAGGCCCAGCCCGGCATGCCCGCAATGCGCGATGACCCCGGCGATGCCTTCCGCGAGCGCCTCGTCGCGTCCTTCCGGCCGCATCGCGCTGGCCACGTGCGATGCGGAGCGCGACACCAGCATCGCGTGCATCGTATGCAATTGCGGGTTGAAGGTGCGTACTGCGTGTTCTCTTTGACTGCTGCCCATGAAGCCCCCGTCTGTGACGCTGGCGGGCTACGCGCTCGAATGCGATGACCGCATCGAAACAACAAGCGCGCGCCGCGATTGGTTTTTCGAAAGCGCTTATTCTTCTCGGCGCCGGGGCGAGTCAATGCAAGAAGCGGGCCGAGTCGCGCTTCTTGTCCGAACATCGGCCTGTCTCGCCTTATGCGGCGCGGCGGCGTCCGTTTGCGAACCATCGGCGAAAAAATCGCGCAAAAACGGGTTCGCATGCATTTCGTACAATCGAAGCCCCGTTGCGGCATGCCTTTGCTCAAAACATGCACCTTTTGTCTTCTTTATCAGCCCACGCGCTCATGCGACGCTCCCACAACCGGCCTGCTCGCGGACGCGTTCACCGCGCTGAAACACGGTGAAATGATTCGCCTCGATACGCCGAGCTCAAGCGCGGCCACAATCGGCCGATAACACGGACTGGCAGCGCGGCTTCTACGCGCCGAAATTCATCCTACAATTGAGACGCCTCATCGTCGAGGCGCGCTCGTGGTTGCGCGCGTTCCGCAATCGACTTCATTCACTGATAGGGCTCATCGCGTGAAGCAACTGTCCATTCGCCATCGCATTCTGGCCAGCTTCGGCATCATTCTTTCGCTGATGCTCGTCATGGCTGCACTGTCGTACACGCTGCTCGGCGGTATCGACCGCGAGGCGAAGAGCCTCGAAGACGATTCGATGCTCGGCTTCGCGCTGTCCAACGATCTGCGTGCCGCCTGGTTCGAGAACTACACGATCACGCAGCGGCTCGTGTTCATCGACAAAGACGCGGAGCAGACGCGCCGGGACACGCAGCGTCTCGCCGAAACGCGCGCAACGCTCGACAAGTTGATGGACGCCTACGTGCCCACCATCTTCGAAGAAGACGATCGCCGTCTCTTCAACGATTTCAAGCGCCAGCGCGATCTCTACGTCCCGATTCAGGACCAGACGCTGCGCGAACTCGGGAGCTCGAAAGACGCGGCCGTCGCGACGTTCAACACGCGCCTCACGCCGGCATGGGAAGCGGGACAGAGCGCGACACGCGCGCTCGTCGATCACAACGGGACCTTCAACGCGAAGTCGATCGAGAGCATTCGTGGCTCCGTGCAGAAGTCGGAAGTCACGCTCGTCGTCATCATGCTGGCCGCGATCGCGGCGGCGGCGGTGCTGGGCCTGATGCTGATGAGAGCGCTGACCGTGCCGATGCTGCGCATGGTCGATGTCGTCGACAGGATGCGCACGGGCGACTTCACGCAGCGTCTCGCACTCGCGCGCCGCGACGAATTCGGCACGCTGGAAGCGGGCTTCAACCGCATGACCGACGAACTCACGGGCCTCGTCAGCCAGGCGCAGAAATCGGCGGTGCAGGTGACGACGTCGGTGTCGGAGATTGCCGCGACCGCGCGCGAGCAGCAGGCCACCGCCAGCGAAACCGCCGCGACGACGACGGAAATCGGCGCGACATCGCGTGAGATCTTCGCGACCGCGCGCGATCTGGTACGCACGATGAACGAAGTGTCGGGTGTCGCGGAGCAGTCGGCGACGCTCGCGGGAACCGGTCAGGCGGGACTCACGCGCATGGAAGAAACCATGCGCCTCGTGATGGAAGCGGCGGGCTCGGTGAACGGCAAGCTCGCGATCCTGAACGAGAAGGCGGGCAACATCAATCAGGTCGTCGCGACCATCACCAAAGTCGCGGATCAGACCAATCTGCTCTCGCTGAACGCGGCGATCGAAGCCGAGAAGGCCGGCGAATACGGGCGCGGCTTCGCGGTCGTCGCGACGGAAATTCGCCGTCTCGCGGATCAGACGGCCGTCGCCACGTTCGATATCGAGCAGATGGTAAAGGAGATTCAATCGGCGGTCGCGGCGGGCGTGATGGGCATGGACAAATTTTCCGAGGAAGTGCGCCGCGGCATGCTCGACGTGCAGCAGGTCGGCGGGCAGTTGTCGCAGATCATCCATCAGGTGCAGACGCTCGCGCCGCGCGTGTCGATGATCAACGAAGGCATGCAGACGCAGGCCACCGGCGCGGACCAGATTTCGCAGGCGCTGTCGCAATTGTCGGAAGCCGCGCAGCAGACGGCGGAATCGCTGCGCCAGTCGACGCAGGCGATCGACGATCTCACGCATGTCGCCAACGGCCTGCGCACGGGCGTATCGCGTTTCAAGGTGGCTGCTTAATCAAGGCGCGCCGCGATGCTCTTCGTCCAGTTCTCGCTCGGCTCCGACCGCTATCTGCTCGACACCGCGCAGATCGAGCGCATGTTGCCGCTCGCGCCGCTGAAGGCGCTGCCGGGCGCACCCGCGTGGGTTGCGGGCGTGCTCGATTACGAAGGCGCCAGCGTGCCCGTGATCGACATCGCGGCGCTTGCGCTCGCGCGTGCATCGCATGAAAGACTGTCGACGCGGCTCGCGCTCGTCGCTTATGCCCGGCGTGACGAAGAGGGCGTGACGACGCATCATCGGCTCGGTCTTCTGCTCGAACAGGCGACGCGCACGGTCACGTTCGATGCCGCTTCGTTCAGCGGTGCGGGCATCGACACGCCGCACGCGCGCTATCTCGGCCCGCTCACGCGCGACGATTCGGGGCTGCTGCAATGGGTGCGCATCGAGCATTTGTTGCCCGATGACGTGCAGGCGCTGCTTTTCGCCGGGAGCGCGGCATGAGCGCGCTGCCGAGTGCTTTCGCCAACGAGTCATCCGGCATCGGCCGCTTCATCGAGTTGCTGCATCGGACGATCGGTCTCGATGCCGAGTCGATCGGCGCGAATTCGGTGTCGCGCGCGGTGCGCGAGCGTTACACCCTGTGGCGCGATCGCGACGGCGGCACGCTCGACGATTACTATCGCGCGGTCGTGCAAGACCCGTCGCGCATGCAGGAGCTGATCGAAGCGGTGGTCGTGCCGGAAACATGGTTTTTCCGCGATCCCGAAGCCTTCGCCGCGCTCGCGCGTCTTGCGCGCGTGCGTCTGCACGAACGTCCCGCGAAGCCCGTTCGCGTGCTGAGCGCGCCGTGCTCGACGGGCGAGGAAGCCTATACGGTCGCGATGGCCCTGATCGAAGCGGGCATGCCAACCGATCGCTTCACGATCGATGCGATCGACGTGAGCGAGCGCGCGCTCGCGATCGCACGACGCGCGCATTACGGGCGCAACCCGTTTCGCGGACGCGCGCTCGACTTTCGCGACCGGCATTTCCGCGCAGCCGATGGCGGCTGGCAACTCGATCCCGCCGTCGCGCAAAGCGTGCGCTTTTCGCAGGCGAATCTGCTGCAACTCGACTCGCACGCGTTCGAGCGCTTCGATTTCATTCTGTGCCGCAACGTGCTGATCTATTTCGATCGCGACACGCAGTGTGCCGTGCTGCGCGTGCTCGACGGACTGCTCGCGCACGGCGGCACGCTGTTCGTCGGTCCGGCGGAGACGGGGCTTCTGATGCGCGAGGGCATGAGTTCCGCGAACATTCCGCTCGCGTTCGCGTTCAATCGGCCCGAGCGCGCGAGTGCGAATGTCTTCAACGGCACGTGGCCGGGCGTGCCCGTCGTGAAGACGCCACCGCCGTTCGTCTTGCCTGCGTGGGCGAGCGCGCCGCCTGTCGTTCGTGCGATGCCCGTCGTTGCCAAGCCGCGCGAAGTAGCGCCCGTGCAAGTCGAGCCGATGAAGAGTCTCGCAGAGGCGCGCTCATTCGCCGATGCCGGTCGGCTCGACGCCGCCGCGCTCGCCGCGCGCGACCATCTGCGCGCGCATCCGTCGAGCGCGGATGCTTACTATCTGCTCGGCGTCATCGCCGACGCGCGCGGCGAGCAGCATGAATCGCGCGGACATTATCGTCGCGCGCTGTATCTCGATCCCGCGCATCGCGAAGCGCTCACGCATCTCGCCGCGTGCCTTTCGCTCGACGGCGATGAAAGCGGCGCGCGTCTGTTGCTCGCGCGCGCGGAACGCGTCACAGGGAGCGCGCGATGAACGCCCGCGACATCAAGATCACGATCAATATCGACGATTGCTGGAACCGCATCGGTGTGCGCGGCGATGCGTCGTGCCCGAAGCTCGAACGCTACGTGCATTGCCGCAATTGCCCGGCGCACGATGAAGCCGCGTCGCGCGTGCTCGATCGCGTGGAAGCGCGCACGACGATCGTCACATCGGCGAATATCAGGCGCGACGACAGCGAAGCCGACACGCTCTCCTGTCTCGTGTTTCGCATCGGCGGTGAATGGCTTGGACTGCCAACTAATGTTTGCGCGCAAGTGGCGCAACTGCGTCCGGTGCATTCGCTGCCGCATCGGCGACATCGGGCGGTGCTGGGCGTCGCGAACGTGCGCGGACGGCTGATCGTGTGCGCGTCGCTGGCGCGGCTCTTCGGCATCGAAGCAAGCGAAAGCGCCATGAAAAACGTGTCGATCGATGCCCGCGAGCTCGGACGTCTCATCGTCATGCAGCGCGGCAACGGCGAGCACGAAGGACCGATCGCCTTTCCCGCCGATGCCGTCGATGGCGTGCATCGCTTCACGCGCGCGCAACTTCAACCGGTGCCCGCGACGCTCGCGCAACGCCTGTCGTCGCACGCGCATGCGGTCGCCGCATTCAAGGACGCGACCGTCGGCCTGCTCGACGCGGATCGCCTCTTCGACAGCGTGAACCGGAGTCTCGCATGACGAGCATCGATCCCGGCCGCTCGTCGCTGCTCGAGCTCTTTCGGGAAGAGGCGCGCGGCCAGGCGCAGATTCTTTCCGATGGGCTCATCGCGCTGGAACGCGCGCCGCGCGATCCCGTCACGCTCGAAGCGTGCATGCGCGCCGCGCATTCGCTGAAGGGCGCGGCGCGCGTGGTCGGCGTGCCAGTCGGCGTGACGCTCGCGCATGTGATGGAAGATTGCTTCGTCGCGGCGCAGGAAGGGCGCGTCGTGCTCGATGCGGGCCATATCGACATGTTGTTGCGCGGCGTCGATCTGATCGTGCAGATCGGCGAGGCGCGCGACATCGACGCGCAGACGGCGCTCGAACGCGAAGTGGATACGTTCGTCGAATCGCTCAATGCGCGTCTCGAAGGCAAGGCGGCTTTGCCCGAAGTGGCGCCCGATCTTACGCAAGAACTCACGCTGGCGGCAGCGGCAGAAGAAGCGCCTGAGCCAGCCGCCATGCCGTCACGCACGAACGATGCGCGCATGCTGCGCATGCGCGCCGACACGCTCGACCGTCTGCTCAGTCATTCGGGCGAATCGCTCGTCGAATCGCGCTGGCTGAAGCCGTTTTCTCAGTCGATGCTGCGTGTGAAGCGCATCCAGCACGACGCGAGCCGCGCGCTCGACCGTCTGCATGAAACGCTGACCGAGACGACCGCCGTGCAACTCGATGCGCGCGCCCGCGCATCGCTCGACGAAGTGCGCCGTCTCACGGCGGAAGCGCATCGACAACTGAGCGAGCGGCTCGCGGAACTGGAAAACTTCGATCGCCGTTCGACGCATCTCGCGCAGCAGATCTACGACGAAGCGCTCGCGTGCCGCATGCGTCCTTTCGTCGATGCGACGGGCGGCTTCGCGCGCATGGTGCGCGATGTCGCGCGCGGGCTCGGCAAGGATGTCCGCCTCGTCATCGCGGGCGAGACGACGCAAGTGGACCGCGACATTCTCGATCTGCTCGACGCGCCGCTCGGCCATCTGTTGCGCAACGCCGTCGATCACGGCATCGAAGAGCCGTCGCTGCGCCGCGCGCTGGGCAAGCCCGAAACCGGCACGATCACGCTCGAAGCGCGTCATAGCGCGGGCTCGCTCTTCATCAGCGTGTCCGACGATGGCGCGGGCGTCGATCTCGATGGTCTGCGCCGCGCGGTCGTGCGCAAGCAGCTCGCGAACGAAGAAACCGCCGCGCGTCTCACCGAAGCCGAGTTGCTCGAATTCCTCTTCCTGCCGGGCTTCACGATGCGCGATGCCGTCACCGATGTATCGGGCCGCGGCGTCGGGCTCGATGCGGTGCAGGACGTGGTGCGGCAGGTGCGCGGCAGCGTGCGCGTGACGCAGGAAGCGCACGCGGGCACGCGTTTCACCTTGCAACTGCCGCTGACGCTGTCGGTGATCCGCAGCCTGATCGTGGAGGTGGCGGGCGAGCCTTACGGCCTGCCGCTCGCGCATGTCGCGCGCACGCACGTGCTGCCCGCGAGCGCCATCGATACGCTCGAAGGCCAGCAGCATTTCTCGTTCGATGGCAAGCGCGTGGGCCTCGTCACCGCGCATCAGATCCTGCAGACAGCCGCGTTCGAAGCGGCGAGCGATGCGCTCAATGTCGTCGTCATCGGGCAGGGCGCGGCGAGTTACGGCATCGTCGTGGACCGCTTTCTCGGCGAGCGCATGCTCGTCGTGCAGCCGCTCGACAAGCGGCTCGGCAAGGTGCGCAACATCGCGGCGGGCGCGCTGATGGAGAACGGCGATCCGCTGCTCATCGCCGATCCCGACGACTGGCTGCGTTCCGTCGAAAAGCTCGTCGGCAGCGGCGAGCTCGGGCGCGTGAGCGCAAGTGCGGCGCGTGCGAGCGTCGCGAGCGCGAAGCGCGTGCTCGTCGTCGACGATTCGCTGACCGTGCGCGAGCTCGAACGCAAGCTGCTCGCGTCGCGTGGCTATGACGTGTCGGTCGCGGTCGATGGCATGGATGGCTGGAACGCCGTGCGCGGCGCGGATTTCGATCTCGTCATCACCGATATCGACATGCCGCGTCTCGATGGCATCGAGCTCGTCACGCTCATCAAGCGCGATGCGCACCTGAGCGCGATGCCCGTGATGATCGTGTCGTACAAGGATCGCGCGGAAGACCGTCAGCGCGGCCTCGACGCGGGCGCGGACTACTATCTCGCGAAGGGCAGCTTTCACGATCAGGCGCTCATCGACGCGGTGCGCGATCTGATCGGCGAGGCAAGATCATGAAGATCGGCATCGTCAACGATGTGCCTTTGGCAGTCGAAGCGTTGAGGCGCGCGCTTGCGGCGCGGCCCGACTTCGAGATCGCATGGATCGCGCACGACGGCCAGCAGGCCATCGACTACTGCGCGGCGCACACGCCCGATGTCGTGTTGATGGATCTCGTGATGCCGAACGTCGATGGCGTGCAGGCGTCGCGGACCATCATGGCGCGCTCGCCGTGCGCGATTCTCGTCGTGACCGTCGATGTCGGCGCGAACGCGTGGCGCGTCTATGAAGCGATGGGCGCGGGCGCGCTCGACGCCGTCGATACGCCCGCGCTCGCCGGCAGCGATGCGCGTCGCGGCGCGGCGGCGCTGATCGCGAAGATCGATCAGATCGGCGCGCGGCTCGCCTCGTCGGGCGTGTCGATTCCGCTAGAAAGCGCAGCGTGTATGGTCGCGATCGGCGCATCGGCGGGCGGACCGTCGGCGCTCGCGACCGTGCTCGGCGCGTTGCCGAAGGACTTCGCCGCGGCAATCGTCATCGTGCAGCACGTGGACCGCGCGTTCGCCGAGGGCATGGCGCAGTGGCTCGATGCGCAATCGGCGCTGCCGGTGCGCGTCGCGCGCGAAGGCGACAAGCCCGCGCCTGGCGTCGTGCTGCTCGCCGCGACCAACGATCATCTGCATTTCACCGATGCCGCGCGCCTCGGCTACACCGCGCATCCCGAGCAATTGCCTTACCGGCCTTCCGTCGACGTGTTCTTTCAGAGCGTGACCGAGCGCTGGACCGGACGCGCGCTCGGCGTGCTGCTGACCGGCATGGGCCGCGACGGCGCGATCGGCCTGAAGGCGATGCGCGCGAAGGGTTGTCACACGATCGCGCAGGACGAGGCGACGAGCGCCGTCTACGGCATGCCGAAGGCCGCGGCCGCGCTCGATGCGGCCGTCTCGATACTGCCGCTGCCGCGCATCGCCGATGCGATCGCCAGGGCATTCGACTGACATCATCGAACAATCATCGACCAAGGACACGTTCATGGAATTTCCTCATCCCGACCCGCTGGCCGAACGCGCGAAGCGGGCGGCGGCAGCGGCCGCGGCGAGCATCGAGCGCGCGGGCACGCGTGCGATGGCGGACGAGCGCGCCGTGTCCGAGCTGCTCGCGGCCGCGCTGAACGCGCCGCCCGCCGCCGAACTGCCGGTGATGGTGCTCCTCGTTGACGATCAGGCGATCATCGCGGAAGCATTGCGCCGCGCGCTCGCGGAAGAGACGAACGTCGATCTGCATTACTGCGCGAATCCGGAAGAGGCGTTGCGCACCGCGCAGGAAACCCGGCCCACGGTGATCCTGCAAGACCTCGTGATGCCCGGCGTCGACGGTCTCACGCTCGTGCGGCAGTATCGCGAGCATCCGGCGACGCGCGATATCCCGATCATCGTCCTCTCGACGAAGGAAGAGCCGCGCATCAAGAGCGCGGCATTTGCTGCGGGCGCGAACGATTATCTGGTGAAGCTGCCCGATACGATCGAACTCGTCGCGCGTGTGCGCTATCACTCGCGTTCGTATCAGAACCTGTTGCAGCGCGACGAGGCGTATCACGCGCTGCGTCAGTCGCAGCAGAAGCTGCTCGAAACGAATCTGGAATTGCAGCGCCTGACGCATTCGGACGGCTTGACGGGTTTGTCGAACCGTCGTCGTCTGGACGATTACCTGAACGCGGAATGGCGCCGTTCGGCGCGCGAGCATGCGCCCATCGGCTTTCTGATGATCGATGTCGATAACTTCAAGTCATACAACGATACCTATGGCCACGTCGCTGGCGATGACGTGCTGAAGCTCATCGCGCATACGATCGAATCGAGTCTCACCAGCCCCACCGATCTCGCGGCGCGCTTCGGCGGCGAGGAGTTCGCGGTGGTGGTGCTGTCGACGTCGGCGCCGGGGTTGCGCCTGCTCGGCGAGAAGATTCGCATCGCGGTGGAATCGCTCAACGTGCCGCATAGCGGTTCGGCGAGCGGGCGCGTGACGATCAGCATCGGCGGCGCGACGCAAACGGCGATGCGCGAGGATGCGTCGAAGCAGATCGTCGAGGCGGCGGATCTCGCGCTTTATCGTGCGAAGAGGGATGGGAAGAATCGGGTGATCATTACTTGAATGGATGATTTTTCCCAGTTCGATTCTGTCTTTCTATTCATTCACCAGGCCGGTCTGTCCAGAATGGACGCATGAATTCGAGTTTGACCAGATAGCGCTCCTTACCCGGCTGCTGGGGAATCGCCGCACACCCGATACTCAGCGCGACCTGGTATTTCTCGCCGCCGTTCCAGACAGACATCGGAAAGTTGCACTCACGGAGCGCACGCCGCAATTCAGGCTTGTCCTCGATAGGACGCATCCCGCTGTATTGAAAGGGTTGCCACCCGCCGCGCCGGAACTGTCCCTGAAGCTGCGCCACAATCGCCATCGCCTCATCCAGTGGCAGCGGTTCCCGTTGTGGCGAAAGATAGACGGAGGCGATGTCGGAGTTCTCAGGACCATCGAATGTCATGCCCAGAAATACAGACGGCGGCGTCACAAAACCATACACGGGGTCATCAAAGCGAACCTTTGCAATCACAGTCGCCAGCGACCGCCACGCCGCTTCTCGATCCGGCAAAACGGGCCCGGAGCGCTGGCGCACTTGCTCATACGGTTCACCGAGTCGCAGCACAATCTCGCTAACGGGCTTGCACCACGCGTAGATCTGATATGCAAGGGCAATCAACAAAATCACTTTGAGCGCCAATAGGAATCGTTTTGTGGCTCGTAACATGATTACCTCCGATGAGCGAGGAGGTAGAGGGAGTTTTCCACATCGTATTTCTTCAGCGGATCGTGAAGTAACTGATCGAAGCGTGCAGCTGCTTCCATGACAAACTGCATGCGCCGTGAAGGATCAGCAATATTCGCCAACGGCTCCCTGCTGAAAGGCACCTGAGCGGCGTTGTTCCCCCTTACCGTGCATTGGCTGGCGAGCGTTAGCTGAACCTCCCGAGCTGAGCCAGTAGGAATATGAGTAGCCCAGGCAAGCTGATTGCCTCGCATCAACAGTGCAAACTCCGGCTTGTCGTACATGGCAGGCTGCAATATGTTGATCTGCTCATGCCACGCCAGCAGCCGGACGCCCTCGTTGACGTTGCCACTCTCGATGGCGGTAAACGCGGCAATTACCTGTTCCCACACCTTGCCGAACTCGATTTCACCTCTGAGCGGCCAATTCACCTCGGCTTGGATGGCCTTCCGTAGCGGATAGCACTTCTTGAAGCGCTCGAGCCCAAATGCTTCGTAAAACTTGTGCAGCGGCCAGATCTCCAGGAACAGCGCCGTGTTGCCCATTGCCATCATGCTGTATACGTTGATCGCGCCTTCTCCCATCGCCTGATCTTGCATCGGCATGCGGGGGCTGCCATACGGCGACATGCGCTCCAGCGCCGAGGCGTTGCGGTCCCAGCGCTGATAGGCCTCGCGCTGACGGTTGGACTTCTGAATCATCTCGGCGGCGTTGAGCAGGCCGCAACCTACTTGCTTCGAGGCGAATGATGCCAGCCCTGCCCACTGGAAACGCCGGTCCTCCCACCACAGTTGCGCATAGGCAGCGTTGATGGCCCTGTTGCGTGCGATCGGATCGCCTGCGGACGCGATCTTTTCAGCCTGCTTCTGCAAGTTGCGCCAGCATCGAATGCAATCCTGCATATCCTCTTCGGCCTTGCGCCTCGCGGCTTCTTCCTCTTCCTTCCAGTTGGGGTAACACACGGGGCAGCGCTTGTTGTCGCACTTGGGATACGCACTCGACACGATCAAACACTCATTTACGGTAGTTTATTGGTTGGCGATCCTGAAGGACCACCGACCAACATACCGCCCTGATGGATGCGATTCGTGGATTTTTGTTGCCCATAAGGGTAGACATGAGCGCACCCACATTGCGTGAGGCGGTCTATGCCCCGAGCGCGAGTTACCGTCGATGGGGGATGAGGTTCGCTCGATCTGTCGCCTTCCACAGGTCCCGAGCGAGATGTCCGAGATGTTGCAGCACGCCGAGCGCGGGGCGGCGACGGAACTCTGCCATCGTCAGCGCATCGGTCACGAGGGCCGGCCGTCAAGCGTGCCATGACGGACCAGCCCCGACCTTGCGGTCAAACAGGTCCGGCGTGACCGTTAGATACAGGCAGCCTTCTTCGATCCAGATTTACGTGATGCCGCAGCCGATCCCTCATCGCCTGAACACCCCGAGCAGCAGCGTCGCGAGAAAGATCACGATAAAGATAAAGAACAGAATCTTGGCGATTTCCGCCGCGCCCGTTGCGATTCCGCCGAAGCCGAAGACGGCCGCAATGATCGCGATGATGAAGAAGATGACAGCGTAACGAAGCATGAAGCCCTCCCGTGGGGAACGGTTGATCGATTGATTCGCACGCGGACTGATGCCGCCGCCGCTTCGCTCATCAGGTGTTCACCGCGCGTACATCGCCTTGGCTTCTGGCCAGTGCTCCGCGCGGCATGTCGCTTAAAGCAACGGCCGTGCCCAACGCATTGGGCGCGCGCCGTTGCAAAAACGCCGCAAAACCCATCGGGCATTGCGGCGTCGCGGATCGCGCCTCCACCGGCGCGACGGCCCGGCTGTCGAGGCTAACGGCCTAGTGTGCGATCGGAGTCGGAATCATCGTCGTCGTCTTCGTCGTCGACGTTGCTGAGCGCATCCGGCAGGTTGTTCTCCAATTCATCGCGTTCGATCTGATCAGCCAGGTCGAGGGATTTGCGCGTGGCGGGACCGGATGGGCGATTGGCTCCAGACATGGCGTACTCCTTGGACAGATTTCAAAGCCGCACCGACGATTCGGTGCGAACCAACGGACTAGCAAGGCATGTACGCGCCGGGCTGAAAACGCCGCCTTAAAGGATCGCTTAAGGATCACGCGATCGTTCGGGCAGCATGGTGGACGAACATCGTTGATGAGAAAGAAACGCAGTCCCAATCTTGCAAGCGGGACGGCAGATTTTGCGTGCCGGCGCGAAAGGTCAGTATGCACCCGGTCGGGCGTCGAGGCAAAGAGGGTGCGCGCTTTTCGCCCAGACGCGCTTTCACCCCGTTGGCCATCACGCAAAGAAATGGGCGACGATCGGATACAGCGAGAGCACGAGCAGCGCGGCCATCGTGATATTGAAGACGCGCAGCCAGCGCGGGTTCGCGAGAAACCGCCGCAGCGACATGCCGAACGCCGCCCACATCGTGATGCACGGCAATCCGATCACGACTAGCACCAGCGCCATCAACGCCGCATTCAGCGAGAGGCTCGCGTGCAGATGGATGGTCGTCGCGGCGGTGAGCACCATCATCCACGCTTTGGGATTGATCCACTGAAACGCGATCGCTTCGTGAAAGCGCATCGGGCGCGCCTGGCCGTCGCGCATCTGCACCGACGACGACGTGCCGATCTTCCAGGCCAGATAAAGCAGATACGCGACGCTCGCCGCCTCAAGCGCGGCATACAGCCACGGCAGGCGCTCGAAGGCCTGCGCCAGCCCTAGGCCCACCGCGATCATCAGGATCGCCATGCCCGCGCTGATGCCAAGCACATGCGGCACGGTGCGCTTCAGGCCGAAATTCAGACCCGAGGCCAGCAGCATCGTGTTGTTCGGGCCGGGCGTGATCGTCGTCACCAGCGCGAAGAGCGCGGCGGCGGGCAGGGCGTTCAGAAGATCGACGGACATGGCGCGCTCCGGTGCAAAAGGACTCGATGAGCGCCAAGTGTACGGGAGCGGTCCGGTACAGTGCCGGTACAGATTGCGGGAAGGTTTCCGGTACGGTGTCGGGAAAGGACCTCTTCCCGACACGCGCATGCGCCTCAGACCGGGAAGGGATTCCGCTCGGCGAACCCTTGCTGATGCCAGTAGGGATACGCCGGCCGCATCGTGCTCGCTTCGTCGAGCTTCCTCACCTGCTCGGGCGTCAGATTCCACCCGACCGCACCGAGGTTCTGCCGAAGCTGCTCTTCGTTTCGCGCGCCGATCAACACCGTTGCGACCGTCGGACGCTGCAGCAGCCAGTTGAGCGCGATCTGCGGCACCGTCTTGCCGGTTTCCTCCGCGATGGCGTCGAGCGCATCGACGACTCGGTACAGATAGTCATCCAGCACCTGCGGCCCCATGTCGGCGGTCTTATGCAGGCGGCTCGTTTCCGGCAGCGGCGCGCCGCGACGGATCTTGCCCGTGAGACGTCCCCAGCCGAGCGGACTCCACACGATCGCGCCGACGCCCTGATCGAGCCCGAGCGGCATCAGCTCCCATTCGTAATCGCGGCCGATGAGCGAGTAGTACGTCTGATTCGCGACATAGCGCGGATAACCATAGCGGTCGGCCACGTCGAGCGATTTCTGCAGATGCCAGCCCGAAAAATTCGACACGCCCGTGTAGCGGATCTTGCCCGCGCGCACGAGATCGTCGAGTGTGGAAAGCGTCTCTTCGACGGGCGTTTTCGCATCGAAGCCATGTAGCTGGAACACGTCGATGTAATCCGTCTGCAGGCGTTCGAGCGCCGCGTTCACGGCCCGGATGAGATGAAAGCGCGACGAGCCGACCGCGTTCGGGTCGTTCTGATCGAAGCGGAACGTCGCCTTGGTCGAGACGATGACTTTGTCGCGACGTCCCTTGAGGGCTTCGCCGAGTATCGATTCCGAGGCGCCGCGCGAGTAGACGTCGGCGGTATCGAACATCGTGACGCCCGCATCGAGACAAATGTCGACGAGCTTGCGCGCTTCGCTCACGTCGGTCTCGCCCCAGGCCTTGAAGAAATCGCCCTTGCCGCCAAAGGTGCCGGTGCCGAAGCTCAGAACGGGAACCCTGAAGCCCGAAGCGCCGAGATGTCGATATTCCATTGCTTGTCCTCGTGGATGAAGTCGGTCCATCGACGAGACTACCGCAACGGCTCAGCGCGTGCAGCGCGCGCTAGCGGTGTTTCGCCGCGCGCTCGCCGAGCGTGTCATAGATCGGCGGCACGCGCAGCAGCATCGGCACGATCATCGCGGTGAAGCAGGCGGTGAGCATCGGCAGAAGCAAGGAGAAGCTCGCGGTCATCTCCGTGACGAGCACGATGCCCGTGACCGGCGCGCGCACCACCGCGACGAAGAACGCCGCCATGCCGACCACCGCGAACGTGCCCGTGTCTCCGGTGGCGGGCGCCATGCCGGGGAACCAGTCGAGACACACGCGGCCGAACACGAGGCCCGTTTGCGCGCCGAGCGCGAGCATCGGCGCGAAGATGCCGCCGGGCGTGCCCGCCGCATACGATAGCGGGCCCACGATGAAGCGCAGCGCGAACATCGCCGTTACACCCAGAAGCGTGCCCCTGCCGAGCAGCGCCTGTTCGGTCAGCGCGTCGCCGCCGCCGGCGAGGTGTGGCGCAAACCACGCGAGCAGGCCGATCGCCACGCCGACTACCGCCGCGCGAATGGTCGCATGCCTGACCGAGTGGGGCGGCGCGAGCGCATCGGCGACATCGAGCGTCCAGATGATCAGGCGGCTATAGAGCGCGCCGAGCAGGCCCAGCAGCGCGCCGAGCAGGAGATGCGCGCCGGTCATCGCGAAGCCGGGAAACGGTTGCGCCGGCAAATGAAAGTCGGGCAGATCGCCGTGCAGGAGCCGCGCCATCGCGATTGCGCCCGCCGATGCGCCGAGCGCCGCGACCGCCGTGCGCGTATCGAAACGGCGCATCAGTTCTTCGAGCACGAACACAGCGCCCGCGATCGGCGCGTTGAAAGCGGTTGCGAGCCCCGCGCCCGCGCCCGCCGCGAGCAGCACGCGGCAATCAACGGCATTGCGTCTGAAGAACGTGCCGAGCGCATGCGCGATCGATGCGCCCATCTGCACGGTCGGGCCTTCGCGTCCGAGCGCGAGCCCCGCGCCGATGGCGAGCACGCCGCCCACGAACTTGATCGGAATGAGGATGAGCGGCGCAGGCGGCAATCTGCCGTGCAGCACCGCCTCGGCATGCGGAATGCCGCTGCCGCTCGCCATCGGCGCGAAGCGTGCGACGAGCCACGCGGCGAGCGCGGCGGCGGCCGACGCCGCGAGCACTACGAGCACCATAAGCACGATGGCGGCATCGTGCCCCGCATGCCCCCACGCGATGAACGCGTTGCGCCAGATATCGGCGCGTTCGAGCGCGAAGCGAAAGAGCACGCCTGTCGTTCCCGTCACGGCGCCGACGACGATCGACGCCGCCGCGAGCGGAACGAGTCCTGCGCGCTCGTCGTTCTCGATGTTCACTTCGGTGACTTCGTTATCGTTCATCGCGCATGTCGCTCCGGAATCGGCGTGTATCGGCATGTGCAACGAAGCGTAGCACCAGGCGGCGGGCATGGTGCTTGCAAAACGAAAGTTATTTGGCCGCGGAGTGCTTGCCAGGCACATGAGCAACACACACGACGACGAGCCGTTTTTCCAGCCGGGACGCAATTGCGCGAGCGTGCGTCACGCGCGGCGCTTCAGTCTTCTCATCGACGGCGCGGACTATTTCCGAGTGCTGCGTGAAGCGATCACGCGCGCGGAACGTACCGTGTTCATCATCGGCTGGGACATCGACAGCCGCATGAAGCTCACGCCTGAAGGCGCGGACGACGGCTATCCCGAGGCGCTCGGCGACTTCCTTCACGCTGTCACCGCGAACAAGCGCCGTCTGCGTATCTACATTCTCGCGTGGGACTTCGCGATGCTCTATGCCTTCGAGCGCGAATGGCTGCCGGTCTACAAGATGGGCTGGCGCACGAACCGGCGCATCGCGTTCCAGATGGACGGCAAACATCCGATGGGCGCCTCGCAGCATCAGAAGATGGTCGTGATCGACGATCGCGTCGCGTTCGTCGGCGGTCTCGATCTCACGCGCTCGCGCTGGGACACGAACGCGCATGCGCCCGACGAGCCGCTGCGCCGCGATGCGAACGGCGCGCGCTATCAGCCGTTTCACGACGTGCACACGATGTTCGATGGCGACGCAGCGCGCGAAATTGGCCTGCTCGCGCGCGAACGCTGGGCGCGCGCATGCGGCAAGCGGCTCGCGATCCGTGCGCATCGCGCGGAGAATCGCGACGATCCGTGGCCGCCTTCACGGCGCGTCGATCTCGAAGACGTGCAGATCGCGATCTCGCTGACCGAACCGGCCTATCTCGGCCGCGATTCCGTGCGGCAGATCCGCACGCAATATCTCGACGCCATCGCGCGGGCGCGGCGCAGCATCTACATCGAGAATCAATACTTCACGTCGGGCACGGTCGGCGCCGCGCTCGCCGATTCGCTCGCGCGCGAAGATGGCCCCGATCTCGCCATCGTCGTGCCGCGCAATCAAAGCGGATGGCTGCAGGAAGTGACGATGGGCGTATTGCGCGCGCGCCTGCACGAACTGCTGAAGAAGGCGGACACGCACGGACGTTATCGCCTGATGTGCCCGACCGTGCCGAAGCTCGGCGACGAGATCGTCAATGTGCACAGCAAGCTGATGATCGTCGACGACGAATTGCTGATCGTCGGCTCGGCCAACCTGAACAATCGTTCGATGGTGCTCGACAGCGAATGCAACGTGTCCATCGATGCAGGCGCTGATGCGCGTATCCGACGCGCGATCGCGACGATGCGCGACACGCTGCTCGCGGAGCATCTCGACTGCGAGATGGATGACGTCGTGCGCGAACGTCAGGCGCGCGGCGGCATGAACGCTGCGATCCAGGCGCTCTTGCGCGAACGCGACGAACATCGCACGCTGGTGGCGCTCGACCCGCACGTGTCGACGGAACTCGATCAGTTGATTCCGCCCGAAGCGCTCATCGATCCCGAGACGCCGATCGCCGCCGACGAGCTCGTCGACCAGTTCGTGCCCGCGGAAAAGACGCGTCCGCTCATCGGACGCTTCGCGCTGCTCGGTGTGTTCGCGCTGATGATCGTGGTCGTCGCGGGCCTGTGGCACTGGACGCCGCTCGCCGATTACGTGAGCCTGAAGTCGCTTGCGAACGCGACACGGCGCATCGAAGCGCTGCCGCTCGCGCCGCTCTGGATCGTGCTCGCCTATGTGACCGCGGCCGTGAGCGCCGTGCCGATCACGCTGCTCATCGCGACGACGGGCATCGTCTTCGGTGCGCCGTGGAGCGGCGTCTATGCGTTCGTCGGCACGACGATCGCCGCCGCCATATCGTATTCGCTCGGTAACTGGCTCGGGCGCGATGCCGTGCGCAAGCTCGCGGGCGCGCGCGTGAACCGGCTGTCCGAGCGCGTGGGCAAGCGCGGCATCGTCGCGGTCGTGGTGTTGCGGCTTTTGCCGGTCGCGCCGTTTGCGATCGTCAATCTCGTCGCGGGCGCGTCGCATATCCGCATGCGCGACTTCATGATCGGCACGATGCTCGGCATGGGGCCCGGCATCATTCTGACCGTCGCGTTCGCGCATCAGCTCGTTGCTTCGCTGCATCGGCCGACGGTCGGCTCGTTCGCGGTGCTGATCGGCATCGGCGCGGCGCTGATCGGTGTATCGCTGCTGTTGCAGCGTTTTCTGGGCCGCGCGGATCATCACGAGGCGCATGAAGGCGCGCCAAGCGATGCCGACAAGCCACGCGCGAGCGATGAAGCGAAACGCGCGAGCGCATTGCGCGGCAACGGTGTTATGCCGCGCGATGCGGCGGCGCGCGCATCGAAGAACGAGCGCCCCGACGAGGTCAACTCATGACGCCGATGCCTGACGCCGTCATCGAACGGCAAGGCACGAACGAAGCGCGTGCGAAGGAGCTGACCATCGCGACTTACAACTTGCATGGCGCGGTGGGCATCGACGGGAAGTTCGCGCCGGAGCGCATCGGCGCAGTGCTCGCCGAGATCGACGCGGACATCTTCGCGCTGCAGGAGGTTCCGCTCGGCGGCAGCGGCTCGCCCGATGTGCTCGACGTGCTGCAACGCATGACCAACCTTCATGCCGTGCCGGGCCCGACGCTCGACTCTCCCGAGCGGCGTTACGGCAACGCGGTGCTCACACGCTATCCGGTGCGCGCGGTGCGCACGCTCGATCTTTCGTTCGGTAGCCGCGAGCCGCGCGGCGCGCTCGATGCCGACATCGATTGCGGCGGCGAAGTGTGGCGCGTGGTCGCAACGCATCTCGGTCTCGCATCGAGCGAAAGGCGCGCGCAAGTGGAGCAAGTGCTGCAAAGCTTCGATACGCCCGCGCTGCCCGTCATCCTGCTCGGCGATCTCAACGAGTGGTTCGTCTATGGTCGAACGTTGCGGAGGCTCGTCACGCACTTTCATCGCGCGAGCGCGTTGCGCACCTTTCCGACGCGCTATCCGCTCTTCGCGCTCGATCGCATCTGGGTGCATCCCGGCGAGCGTCTGATGCGTGTCGACGTGCATCGCACACGGCTTTCGCGCATCGCTTCCGATCACTATCCGTTGATCGCTCATATCGCGCATCGCACGTTTACCTCTTCTGTGCAGGGGTAAAACGCATCGCGTCATCGGCGTCGATACATCGAAGACGATGACCTGTCAGCGCGACACCACGAAAAACCCCTGTAAAAGCGATATAAAAGCGCAAAAGACTCGCACGAAGTCGCTTGGCCTATGTAGAATCCGGCGTGATACGAACGCATCGGTGCGGACGTATTCGAACATCACTGACCAAAAACAGGTAGGAGAAACATGTCGACTTCCGCTAAAACCGCTGCCAAGAAAGCCCCGGCCAAGAAGGCCACGGCGAAGACCGCCGCCGCACCGGCGAAGAAAGCAGCACCGAAGGTTGCCGCAAAGAAGGTAGCCGCGAAGAAGACCACGGGCGCTCCCTCGCCGATCAAGGATACGTTCACCAAGGCATCGCTCGCGACGCATCTCTCCGAGCGCGCCGCTGTCGATGTGAAGGCGGTGAAGGCCGTGCTGGTCGCGCTGGAAGACACCATCCTCGGCTCGATCCACAAGAAGGGCGCAGGCGAATTCACGCTGTCGGGCCTTCTGAAGATCACCGCGCAAGCCGTGGCGGCGAAGAAGAAGCGCTTCGGCAAGGACCCGTTCACGGGTGAAGAGCGCTGGTTCCCGGCGAAGCCGGCAAGCGTTCGCATCAAGGCGCGCGCGCTGAAGAAGCTGAAGGACGCAGCGGCGTAAGTCTTTTCGCCAGTCTTGCAGGCTTCGGTTTCGTTGGCGAGATCGAAGCTCGATGAAAAAGAGGCCAGCTTCCCTTGATTGGGAAGCTGGCCTCTTTTGCTTTGCACTGGCTAACGCGCGTTGTGCCCGGAGAAGATCTCGCTCAACCAATCCGCGAAAACCCGCACACGCGCCGAGAGCTGACGGTTATGCGGATAAAGCACGGAGACGGGCATCGGTGGTGGAGGCAGGTCTGGAAGCACGAGTTGCAGGCGGTTCTCTTCGAGCGCATCGTCGATGTGATAACGCGGCACCTGAACGATGCCGAGTCCCGCGAGCGCGGCTTGCGTATAGAGCTCGACGCCCGTCACCGAGACCGCCGCGCGCAATTCGATGCTCTCGATGCTGTCTCCGACCGTGAACTCCAGCGGCAGCACGCGGCCCGTCGCGCTCGACAGATAGTTCACCGCGCGATGCGATGCGAGCGCTTCGAGATCGTCCGGCACGCCTTCGCGCGACAGATACGCAGGGCTCGCCACCGTCACCTGTTCGAGCAGCGCGACGCGCCGGCCGATCATCGACGAATCCTGCAACGTGCCCGCGCGCAGCACGCAATCGACGCCTTCACGCACGAGATCGACCAGTCTGTCGTCCTCGCCGATATGCAGTTCGATCTGCGCATGACGTTCCATGAACGCGGGCAACGCCGGCATGATGAAATGCCGCGCGAGCGTGCCTTGCAGATTCACGCGCAAGAGTCCTTTCGGCTCGGCATGCCTGAACGAGCCTTCGGCTTCCTCCAGATCCGCGATCAGACGCACGCAGCGCCGGTAATGCGCTTCGCCATCGTGCGTGAGGCGCACCGAGCGCGTCGTGCGTTCGAGCAGGCGCGCGCCGAGCCGTTCTTCCAGACGCTTCATCAGATTGGTGACGGTGGCGCGCGGTATCTGCAGATCGTCGGCGGCCTGCGTGAAGCTGCGCCGCTCCGCGATGCGCACGAACACCTGCATTTCCTGGAATCGATCCATTGGAATCAGCTCTGCGATTGTTGAAGCAACTGGAACGATGATACTAAGCCAGACGCGATGATCGCGGAAACGGAATGATTCATCATGCTTCTCATCGAACAGCCCACCTTGAGGAGCACACCATGAATCAGAGCCAATCGAAACGCGTTGCCATCGTCACGGGCGCGTCGCGCGGCATCGGCGCACAGATCGCGCGGCGTCTCGCGCAAGACGGCTTTGCCGTCGCGGTGAACTATGCGGCGAGCGCGAAGGAAGCGGACGCGCTGGTTGCCGAGTTGCGCGAAGCGGGCAGCGCCGCGCTTGCCGTGAAAGCAGACGTCGCGAATGCGGACGACGTGCGCCGCATGTTCGAGACCGTCGAGAAAGAGCTCGGCAAGGTCGATGCGCTCGTCAACAACGCGGGCGTGCTGAAGACCGTGCCGCTCGCCGACACGAGCGACGCGCTCTACGATCAGACGTTCGACATCAACGTGCGCGGCACCTTCAACACGCTGCGCGAGGCGGCGGCGCGCATGAACGGCGGCGGGCGCATCGTGAATTTTTCGAGCACGACGCTCGCGCTCAATATGCCCGGCTACGCGATCTATAACGCAACGAAGGCGGCCGTCGAATCGTTCACGCACGTGTTCGCGAAGGAGTTGCGCGGGCGCGGCATCACGGTGAACGCGGTTGCGCCGGGGCCGGTTGCAACGTCGCTGTTTCTCGATGGCAAGACCGACGAGCAGATCGCCGCATTCTCGAAGATGCCGCCGCTGGAACGCCTCGGTCAGCCGGACGATATCGCGGCAGTGGTCGCGTTTCTCGTCGGACCGGATGCGGCCTGGGTCAACGGACAGGTGTTGCGCGCGAACGGCGGCGTTGCGTGAGCGGTGTCTAGAACGTCAGCGCGAATTGATCCGATGCAACCGCGCGGCGCTTTGCCGCGCGTTTCATTGGCCGCGTGCCAACGGCGCTCACAAAAGGCGCATCTTGTACGACGAGATGAAACGACGGCCGCGCATCGCACGCGATCCATGTCAGTTGTCCCGACGCAAGGCGCTTCGCGATCAGAGCGTAGACATCGGCATCGAACGGGCGCAGGTCAGGTGCATCGGCGATCATCGGCGCAATGTCGTCGCGCGTCGCGCATGTGCCGATATAACACCATCGATCGATGACATGCCACGCTTCGCGGCCCGATGCTTCATCGCGCTCGGCGATGGCGACCGGCCCTTCGTGCGGCCATCTCGCGAGCCGCGAGCTTTGCAGCGCATCGAGCGCGCGCGCCGCGTGGTCCGCGAACGTTTCGATTCCCGCGCACGATCCGAGGCAACGTTTCACCTGATAGCCGAAACAGCCGCGGCCACGCGACAGCGGCGCTCTTTCGAGGCCGAGCGTCGCATGACAGAGGTTGTGTTCATCGGCGACAAGGCGCATGAACGCGAGCGCCTTTGCGCGCGACGCGAACACGCCGAACAGATGGTCCTCGCGCGACAGATCGCGCCTGCTCGCTTTCACGAGCGCCGGCGCGCTCGCGCCCGGCAGCCATTGCCACGCGCATGTTCCCGACGCGCCTTTGAGCAGGCGATTGTGCGTCGGCTTCAGATCTTTCACGAGCTTCGCTTCGAGCAGCAGCGCGCCGAGTTCTCCGGCCGTCTCGCGCGTTTCGATGCGACGAATGGCCTGCGAGATCGACAAGTCTTTCTGAAGCCTGTGATCGCCCGAAAAATGCGCCGCGACGCGCTGTTTCAGGTTGATGCTCTTGCCGACATAGAGCGGCACGTCGTCGTCGCCGTGAAAGAGATAGACGCCGGGCGACGACGGCAGCGCGTCGAGCGCGCCTTCGGGCAGCGCGGCAGGCAGGCTCGCGCGCCGCACGAGCGTCTTGATGGCGGCATCGACGAGATCTTGCGGATATAACGCGTGAATCTTCTGCCAGAACTGCCAGAGGAGATCGGCGTCGGCGAGCGCGCGATGGCGTCCTTCGGGCGCGAGATTCAGGCGCGCGATGAGCGCGTCGAGCCCATGACGTTCGACCGATGGAAACAGCGCGCGCGACAGCCGCACCGTGCACAGCGTATCCGCGCGAAACGCGATGCCCGCGCGGCGGAATGCGTTCTTGAGAAAGCCGTAGTCGAAGCGCGCGTTGTGCGCGACGAAAAGCTTGCCGTGCAGCCGTTCGGCCAGCGCGGGCGCAAGCGATTCGAAAGTCGGCTGGCCGCGCAGCATTGAATCTTCGATGCCCGTCAGGCGCGAGATGAACGGCGGCACCGGCACACCCGGATCGACCAGCACGCTCCATCGTTCGATGCCCGCCGTGCTCGCTTCCACGACGCCGATTTCGGTGATGCGGTCTTCGGTCGCGTTCGAGCCGGTGGTTTCCAGATCGACGAACACGATGGGGCGCGCGAGTCCCGCGAGCAGGGCATCGGCTAACGAGTCGGCTTCGTCTTGGGGGGCTTCGGACATGATGAAACGCTGAACGCAAGCGGCAAGTCTAGCGCGAAAAACCCAGGCCCTATGTCCGAGCGCGAAAAAAGTGGCACACGTCACGCACTTTCGTCCGATACTGCAATGGACACGCGTCGAAAACGAAGGACGCACATGATGCAGATCTACGATGAAATGCGTCAGGACGACACCGTGCGCAACCACTACGCACGGTTTTCCCGCTGGCTCGCGATGCAGAGCGCCGAGACCATCGCGCGCAAGCGCGCCGAGGCGGACGTGCTGTTCCGTCGCGTGGGCATCACGTTCGCGGTGAACGGCGTGAATGGCGATTCGTCCGGCACGGAGCGGCTCATTCCCTTCGACATGATTCCGCGCATCATTCCCGGCGACGAATGGCGTGTGCTCGAAGCGGGCCTGCGTCAGCGCGTGCAGGCGCTCAATCTCTTTCTGCACGATATCTATCACGACGGCGACATCGTGCTCGCCGGGCGCATTCCGGCGCAGCAGGTCTATACGAACGCGCAATATCGGCCGGAGATGCAGAACGTCGACGTGCCGCTCGACGTGTATGCGCATATCGCGGGCATCGACGTGGTGCGCGCGGGACAGGCGGGCGAGTTCTACGTGCTCGAAGACAATCTGCGCGTGCCGTCGGGCGTCTCGTACATGCTCGAAAACCGCAAGATGATGATGCGGCTCTTTCCCGAGCTCTTCGTGCAGAACCGCGTCGCGCCGGTCGCGCATTATCCCGATCTGCTGCTGGAAACGCTGCGCTCGATCGCGCCCGAAGGCGTCGACGATCCCACTGTCGTCGTGCTCACGCCCGGCATGTACAACTCGGCGTATTTCGAGCATACGTTTCTCGCGCAGCAAATGGGCGTGGAGCTCGTCGAAGGCAAGGATCTCTTCGTCGACGACAACTACGTCTTCATGCGCACGACGCACGGGCCGCGCCGCGTGGACGTGATCTATCGCCGCGTCGATGACGACTTTCTCGATCCGCTCGCGTTTCGCGCGGATTCGGCGCTCGGCATTCCGGGGCTTCTGACGTCGTATCGCGCGGGGCGCGTGACGCTCGCGAACGCGATGGGCACCGGCATCGCCGACGACAAATCGATCTATCCGTTCGTGCCCGGCATGATCGAGTTCTATCTCGGCGAGAAGCCCATCCTCAACAACGTGCCGACCTATCAATGCCGCAAGCCGGATGATCTCGCGTACACGCTGGCGCATCTGCCTGAGCTCGTCGTGAAGGAAGTGCACGGCGCGGGCGGCTACGGCATGCTGGTCGGGCCGGCATCGACGAACGATGAAATCGAAGCATTCCGCGCGCGGCTTTTATCGAAGCCCGAAGGCTATATCGCCCAGCCGACGCTCGCGCTCTCCGCCTGCCCGACCTTCGTCGATGCGGGCATCGCGCCGCGTCATATCGATTTGCGGCCGTTCGTGCTCTCCGGCCGCGAAGTGTCGATGTGCGCGGGCGGCCTGACGCGCGTCGCGCTGCGCGAAGGCTCGCTCGTCGTCAATTCATCGCAGGGCGGCGGCACGAAGGACACATGGATGGTCGAATGACATGCTGAGCCGCACAGCCGATCACCTGTTCTGGATGGCGCGCTACATGGAGCGCGCGGAGAATCTCGCGCGCATGCTCGACATCGACATGCAGGGCGCGCTGCTGCCGCAAACGCCCGAACAGGAAGCGCGCACGCAACGCTCGGTCTTGAAGATTTCGGAGCTGGAAGACAGGTTCGACGAGCGTCATCCCGGATCGCGCTCGCGCGAGGACATGCTGCATTTCATGGCCGCGGACGCGCGCAATCCGTCGAGCATCCTCTCGTGCCTGCAGGCGACGCGCGAAAACGCGCGGGCGGTGCGCGGCACGCTCACGACGGACGGCTGGGAGACGATCAACTTCACGTGGCTCGAATTCAATCAGCGGCTCGCGAATAGCGAGCTCGAAACGAGCCCGGATGCGCTCTTCGAATGGGTCAAGTACCGCGCGAACTTGTGCCGCGGCGTGATGCAGGGCACGGCGCTGCGCGACGACGCGTTCTTCTTCATGCAGCTCGGCGCGTATCTGGAGCGCGCGGACAATACAGCGCGCATTCTCGACGTGCGCTTCGCCGATGCGGCGCCGAACTCGCGCGAGGCCGCGCGTCAGCTCGAAGACTTCTATTACTGGACGTCGATTCTGAGCTCGGTGTCGGCGCTGGAGATCTATCGCAAGGTGTATCGCGATGTGGTGACGCCCACGCGCGTCGTCGAGTTGCTGATTCTCAACGAGCAGATGCCGCGCTCGCTGATCGCATCGCTCGATGGCGTCTGCGATACGCTCGCGAAGCTGCGCACCGATGCGTCGAAGGAATGCGAGCGCTTCGCGGGCAAGCTGCGCGCCGACGTGCTCTATGCCGACATCCGCCAGATTCTGGAAAGCGGGGTTCACGCGTGGCTCACGCAGTTCTTGAAGCGCGTCGACGAACTCGGCGTGCGCGTGATGCACACCTTTCTCATGTTGCCGATCGCGTGAATCATGCTGCTCACCGTTCGCCACGACATTCGCTATCGCTACGCCGCGCGGGTCACGTATTCGATCCGGCAGTTTCGCGTGAGCCCGGCGAGCGGCGCTTCGCAGATAGTGCGGCACTGGCATGTCGAAGCGCCGGGCAAGCTCGACCTCACGCGCGACGCCTACGGCAACGCGCTGCACACGCTCGTGCTGACCAGGCCGCACAGCGAGCTGCACGTGAGCGTGGCGGGGCAAGTCGAAACCGAAGCTCTCGCCGATGGCCGGCTCTTCGAGGAAGCCGGTCCGATTCCGCTCGAGCATTTCACTTGCGCGACGCCGCTGACCGTGCCCGATGCGGCGATCCGCGAGCTTGCCGAACGTATTCCATCGCTCGATACGGCCGCGTCGCTCGTCGCGCTGATGGAGCGCATCGCGCAATGCGTGCGGTATCGCAACGAGCCGGCCGGAACGGCGGCGCGGGCCTTGGCGAACGGCTTCGGCGACGCGCGCGATTTCGCGCATCTGATGCTCGCGTGCTGCCGTGCGCGAGGCGTGCCCGCGCGCTGCGTGAGCGGTTATCTCGATAGCGGCGCGCACGCCTGGGCCGATGTGTGGATCGAACACGGCTGGGTTTCCGTGGACGCGACGCAGGCCGCGTTCGCGGGCGAGCGCCATTGCCGTCTTGCGGTGGCGCGGGACTACGAGACGGCGGCGCCGGTGCGGGGCGCACGCGTGGGCGGCAAGGAGGAGACGCTGACGGTTCACATCGACATCGACGCCCGGGCGGATCAATGAAACACCGTGCATGCGACACGCGGACGCGCTCAGTACAATGAGGGTTTGCTTGCTTCAGGAAGGATCGACATGACTTATTGCGTGGGCATGTGCGTGGACGAGGGCCTCGTGTTCCTGTCCGACACGCGCACCAACGCCGGCGTGGACCACGTGAGCGCCGCGCGCAAGATGGTTGTTTTCGAACAGCCGGGCGAGCGCGTGATCGTTCTGCTCGCGGCGGGCAATCTTGCGCTGACGCAGGCGGTCATGCACCTGCTCGCGGAGCCGTCCGACCCTCACGCGCCCACGCTCTACAGCGTCCCGACGATGGCGGAAGCCGCGCGCATTGTCGGCGATGCGGTGCGCGAGGTGCATCGCCGCGATGCCTTGTCGCTCGCGGAATTCAGCGTCGACTTCAATTGCAGCTTCATTCTCGGCGGACAGATCTCCGGCCAGCCGCCGCGCATGTTCATGATCTACGCGGCGGGCAATTTCATCGAATCGACGCGCGTGTCGCCGTATTTCCAGATCGGCGAATCGAAGTACGGCAAGCCGATCATCGACCGCGTGATCACGCCCGCATCCCCGCTCGACGAAGCCGCCAAATGCGCCCTCATTTCGATGGATTCGACGCTGCGCTCGAATCTCTCGGTCGGCTTGCCGCTCGACCTGCTGGTCTATGAAAAGGACTCGCTGCGCGTGACGCGCTTCGCCACGCTCGACAACGACAGCGCGTACTACCAGATGATCAACAAGTCCTGGGGCGAGCGTCTGCGGCAGCTTTTCGGCGAGATTCCGAATCCGTCGTGGACCGATCTCGACAACGTGCCGCTGCGCCCGCGCGCTACGCGCAGCACGGTGCCGCGGCTCGTCATCGGCGATCTGCCGTGTCCGGAGGCGCCCGCTCAGACGCTCGCCGAAGACATGAATCCGACGGGCAACGCGCCGCAGCAATAGGCGCGCTTCAGCGCGCGGACGCGGGGCATTGCAGCGGCCGTTTCAGGCTCGCTCTGATCGCCTGCATCTTGCGGGGCGAATCGGCGAGCACGGCGTCGAGGCCGAGACAGGCGGCGGCGCGATAGTCGTCCGCGGCGTCGATGCCGATCGCGAGAATCCGCGCGTGGCCGTTGGTGCGGAAACACTTCACCGCTTCGGGCGTCCAAAGCGTGGCCGTCACATGCGAGCGCGCCTCGCCGAGCGTGAACGTCTCGACCAGCTCCATCTTTCTGGCGTACTCGAACGCGGTCCACGTGCCGGGCGGCGGCGGGTCTTCGCACGTCTGTGAAAGCGCCACGGCGGCGAGGCGCGCGCGCGTCGCATCGCGCGATTCGAACAGGCGCGCCTCCGGATGCGCCGCGAACGCATGCTGATACGCGGCCTCGGTCGAGTAGATCAGGACGCGCTGCCAGGCGTTTTCTTCGTTCAGTACGCGCGCGACGGCCGCTGCCTGCGGCTCGGCGGGCAGCGCTTTCATGTCGAGCATCACGGGCACGGCGGGCGGGATCGCGCGCAACGCCTGCGCGAGCGAGGGAATGCGCACGGCATCATCGCGATACGGATAACGCTTCGTACCACTCGCGTCGGTGCGCGCGAAATTCCAGCCCGCATTCAGACGCTCGAGCGCGGCGAAGTCCAGACTTGCGACCGGGCCACGGCCATCCGTGTTCGCAGAGAGACTCGCCGGTCGATAGAGCACGGGCACGCCATCGCGCGTGAGCTGCACCGTGAGCCAGATCGCGTCGGCGTGATTGCGCAGCGCGCCCTCGATGGCGATCAGCGTGTTCTCGGGGACATCGGCGGCGCCGGCGCGGTGCGCCACGATCATCGGCAGGCGCGGGTTGTCGTCGCCAGGGGAAGGGGAAGCCGCACACCCGCCGCAGCCGGCGCTCGCGATGCACGCGGCGAAGGTGAAGGAACGAAACAGCGTCGAGCGAAATGACATGGCGCAAATCTCCTGGAGTCCGTCACCAGGCGATTCTGCTGGCGTCACGTCCGCGCATTGCGCGCATGCGGTTGATTCCACGATTTTTTGCGCTTTTGTCTCAATTTGCAGCGCGCATAAAAAAACAGCCATCGGCAAGCCGATGGCTGTTCAGAGTGCTGCTGTCCGAAGGACACGGCACTTGCGTGCCGCGCCGTCCGGTTATTTTTAGAACTTGTGACGCACGCCCAGGATGACGATTTCCTGGTGGCTGCGGCCGCTTTCGTAGCCGAACGAGCCGATCGACGCTTGCGCCGAGTTGGTCGTGCCGTCTGCGTTGCGCTGATCGCCGCTGGCGTGCTGGTAAGCAGCGATAGCGTAGAAGTCGGTGCGCTTCGACAGCGAGTAGTCCGCGCCCAGGCTGACCTGATGGTACGTCGCGGAAGCGTCGCCGCTTGCCTTCGTGTACGTGTAGCCCAGACCGGTCAACAGAGCCGGCGTGACCTGGAAGTTCACGAAGCCGTTGCCGACGTTGAAGTGCTCCGAGCCTTGCAGCGACGAGCCGTCTGCCTTGTACTGCGCGTTGCTGTACGAACCGCCGACCGTGAATGCGCCGATCGAGTACTGGATCGCGCCGCGGGCGATGCCGATGGCGTGAGCCGTTGCGTAAGCAGCGTTGACCGGGCTGTTGAACAGCGAGTCCGACGACGGGCTGTTCCAGCCGTTGCCCGTCGTAAGACGGCCAGCGGTCGGGTTGTTCGCGTAGAAGTAGCCGCCTGCGATAGCCAGCGGGCCGTTGTTGTACGTCGCCGCTGCCGACCACGTCTGACCTTGGCCGGTCGTGCCAGCCAGGTTGCTGAAGCCATACAGGCCTTCGACCTGGAAGCCGGCGAAGTTCGGCGAAACGTACTTGACGGCGTTCGACGTGCGCAGGTCGTTGTCGTAGTTGTCGACGTCACCCGGCGTCGCCACGATTGCGCCCCAGTAGGCGTCACCCGTGATGCCCTGAACCATGTCGACGAGCGGGTCGTACTGACGGCCCAGCGTGACCGTGCCCCACTGGTTGCCGGACAGACCGACGAACGCCTGGCGGCCGAATTCGCGGCCGCTCTGACCGAGCTTGCCGGTGCCGACGTCAAAGCCGTTTTCCAACTGGAAGATCGCCTTCAGGCCGCCGCCCAGGTCTTCCTGACCCTTCAAGCCCCAGCGGTCGCCAGACAGGTTGCCGTTGATCATGCCATAGAGCTTGTCGCCGTTTGCGTTGGCATGGCTCACGTAGCCGAGGCCTGCGTCGATCACGCCATACAGCGTCACGCTCGTTTGTGCCTGTGCCGCGCCAGCTGCGCCGAGCAGAGCCAGCGAGAGGGACGTCAGTGCGAATCGTTTCATCGAATTCTCCACGCGAATGATTAAAATCGTTGTTGCCGGCGCAGAGAATAACGCAACGTTTCGTAACTTTAGAAATGGAAAATAAAGACTGTCTCAAAAAACACACACTTAGTGTGGATGCCCGCCTAGTATGGCTTTCCGGCAGTCCGAGCGGCGAATTTTGGGAGACAAGGCGGGTTTTGAAAAGTTCCACGCGAAAGCGAAATTCGAAAGGGGCGTCGCCGCGCCGTAACTCCATTACCGTCGATTCAAATAACAAAGCGGGTTTTCAGCGCGCGATTTTTCATTTTCGGCGGACAGCGGCGAAAGCGCGCGAAAAACTCAGCCTCATTCAGCTTTGCTCAGCTTCGTGAAACCGGCTCGTCGTCGTGACGGGCGCCATCGCGGCGCGAAAGCAGGGCGACCGCCATGCCCGCGCTCGCCGCGACCAGCACCGCGCGCCACGGATGCCGCCGCACCACGGCGTTGGCGTGCGACGCCTTGCGGCCCGCGCCCACCATCGCGATCGCGGTGGCGCGCGTGGCGGTCGATTCCGCCCGCGCGAGCTTGCGCGACAACTCCAGTGCCCGCGCCACGGCCGACACTTTCTTGCGCGCCTGCCCGGTCAACTGCTGTGCGCGCTGCGCCCGCTCGCCGATCGCGCGTCGCGCGCTCGCGGTGACGGGCGCGTCCGGGCGCGCGCCGGCGGGCGTGACCGGCGCGACAGAGGATGCCGCGGCGGCCGGCACCGGCACGGCGGTGCGCGTCGATGCCGCCAGCAGCGAGCCGATCTTCGCGCGGCTGCCCGGCGGCACGCGGTTGTTGTTCTGCTGGCCCCACGCGCCGCGCGGATCGTGCATCCGCGCGCGCGCCGCTGAAAATTCCGCGCCGAGCAGCAGCACGGCGGCGGAGAAATACAGCCACATGAGCAGCACCGCGAGCGATCCCGCCGCGCCGAACGCGCTCGCGGTGCCCGCGTGCGTCAGATACAGCGCGAACAGTTTCTTTCCGGCCGAAAACAGGAGCGCGGCGACGAGCCCGCCGACGAGCGCATCGCGCCATTGCACGGGCGCATCGGGCAGAAACTTCAACAGCCCGCCGAACGCGACCGTGAGAATCGCGAGTCCGACCACGAGCTGCACGACATCGCCGACGATCACGAACGGTGAATCCGCCCACAACCACATGCCGACCGCCTGGATCGCCGTGTCGAGCACGAGGGAGACGATCAGCAGAAACGCGACGCCGAGCACGAGTCCGAACGAGATGAGCCGCACGCGAACCATCGTCATGATGCTGGAGCGCGCGTCGCCGGACATCGGCCAGACGATGTTGAGCGCCGTGTTGAGCGATGAAAACGTCGCCGACGCGCCGACCGCCAGCAGCACGAAGGAAATGATCGCGGCGATGCCCGTGCCGCTGCTGCGATGCGCGTTTTCGACAATGCTTTGCACGCCCGCGGCCGCCTGATCGCCGATGAGTCCGTTCACCTGATGAAATAACTGCCCGCGCGCGGCGTCCGGTCCGAAGATCCAGCCCGCGACGGCGATCACCATGACGAGCGTCGGTGCGAGCGAGAACGCCGAGTAAAACGCGATGCTCGCGGCCATCGCGGCGCAGCGGTCTTCCGAGAACTGCTTGAGCGCGCCGAGCGCCCACGAAGCGTCTTTCTTCACGACCGCTTCCATCTTCTGCGTTGACACGGAACTCATGATGGCCTCTCGGTTCGATGAATGGAGCGCGAATGCCCCGCAGGGTGCATGCGGTCGAGCACGTTCCATTCCAGCACGAACATGGTCGGGCGCGGCTTTTGCTGTCGCGATGGAGTTGTGCAAGGACAGACCGGCGCATCAGTGCAAATCCGGTTGCAATCGGACTGTCATGTTTCATCGCGCACCATATACTTTAAACACCCCACCCACGACGCGCCGAGGGCAATCATGCTGCAAATGTCACGGCGACAGTTCCTCAAGGTTTCCGCGAGCACGCTCGCCGGATCGAGCCTGGCGGCAATGGGCTTCTCTCCGGCACCGGCGCTCGCCGAAGTCCGGCAATACAAACTGTCGCGCACCACGGAAACGCGTAACACCTGCCCGTACTGCTCAGTCGGGTGCGGCATTCTGATGTACGGCCTCGGCGACAACGCGAAGAACGCCAAGTCGAGCATCATCCATATCGAGGGCGACCCCGACCATCCGGTCAATCGCGGCACGCTTTGTCCGAAGGGCGCGTCGCTCATCGACTTCATTCATAGCCCGAGCCGGCTGCTGTATCCGGAATATCGGGCACCGGGCTCGAGCGAGTGGAAGCAGATTGCGTGGGAAGACGCGCTCGATCGCATCGCCGTGCTGATGAAGGAAGATCGCGACGCGAATTTCGTCGAGACCACCCAGGACGGCAAGAAGGTCAACCGCTGGCTGACCACGGGCTTTCTGGCGGCGTCGGCGGGCAGCAACGAGGTCGGCTACCTGACGCACAAGACGGTCCGCAGTCTCGGGATGCTCGCATTCGACAATCAGGCGCGTGTCTGACATGGCCCGACGGTGGCAGGTCTTGCCCCGACGTTTGGCCGTGGAGCGATGACGAACCATTGGGTCGACATCAAGAACACGGACGTGATTCTCGTGATGGGCGGCAATGCAGCCGAGGCGCACCCGTGCGGCTTCAAGTGGGTGACGGAAGCGAAGGCGCATCGTAAGGCGCGGCTCATCGTCGTGGACCCGCGCTTCACGCGCACGGCATCGGTCGCGGATTTCTACGCGCCGATACGCACCGGCACGGACATCGCGTTCCTGGGCGGCATCATCAACTACCTGCTCGCGAACGACAAGATCCAGCACGAGTACGTGAAGAATTACACGGACATGTCCTTCATCGTGCGCGAGGATTTCGCGTTCAAGGACGGCGTGTTCTCGGGCTACGATGCCGAACACCGCAAGTACGACAAGTCGAGCTGGGATTACGCGCGCGGCGAAGACGGCTATGTCAGAACCGATCCGACGCTGCAGGACCCGCGCTGCGTCTACAACCTGCTGAAGCAGCATTACGCCGCCTATACGCCGGAGATGGTGACGAAGGTCTGCGGCACGCCGACCGACAAGTTCCTGAAGGTCTGCGAGATGCTCGCATCGACCGCTACGCCGGATCGCGCGGGCACGATCCTCTACGCGCTCGGCTGGACGCATCACTCGGTCGGCGCGCAAATGATCCGCACGGGCGCGATGGTGCAGCTTCTGCTCGGCAACATCGGCATCGCGGGTGGCGGCATGAACGCGCTGCGCGGGCATTCGAACATTCAGGGTTTGACCGATCTCGGTTTGATGTCGAACCTGCTGACCGGCTACATGACGCTGCCGATGGAAGGCGAGCAGGACTACGACGAGTACATCAAGAAGCGCGCGTCGCAGCCGCTGCGGCCGAATCAGTTGAGCTACTGGAAGAACTATCGCGCGTTCTACGTGAGCTTCATGAAGTCGTGGTGGGGCGACAACGCGACGGCGGAGAACAACTTCGGTTATGACTATCTGCCGAAGCTCGACAAGTCCTACGACATGCTGCAAGTGTTCGAGCTAATGGCGGCCGGCAAGATGAACGGCTACATCTGTCAGGGCTTCAATCCGCTTGCCGCGGCGCCCAACAAGGCGAAGATCGGGCTGGGATTGTCGAAGCTGAAGTGGCTCGTCATCATGGACCCGCTCGCCACCGAGACATCCGAGTTCTGGAAGAACCACGGCGAGTTCAACGATGTCGATTCATCGAAGATCCAGACCGAAGTCTTCCGCCTGCCGACGACCTGTTTCGCCGAGGAACGCGGCTCGCTCGTGAGTTCGTCGCGCGTGCTGCAATGGCACTGGCAGGGCGCTGCGGCGCCGGGCGCGGCGAAGAGCGATCTGGAGATCATGTCGGGTTTGTGGCTGCGCATGCGGAAGGCTTATCAGGAGAAGGGCGGCAAGTATCCCGATCCGATCCTGAAGATGACGTGGCCCTACGCGGACCCGGAGAGCCCGACGCCCGAAGAGCTCGCGATGGAGTACAACGGCCGCGCGCTCGCCGACGTCACCGACCCGACGGATCAGACGAAAGTGCTCGCCAAACGCGGCGAGCAGTTGTCGAGCTTCGCGCAGTTGCGCGACGACGGCTCGACTGCGAGCGGCTGCTGGATCTTCTGCGGCTCGTGGACGCAGAACGGCAATCAGATGGGCCGGCGCGACAACTCGGACCCGACGGGCATCGGTCAGACGCTCGGCTGGGCCTGGGCGTGGCCGGCGAACCGGCGCGTGCTGTATAACCGCGCATCGTGCGATGTGAACGGCAAGCCGTTCGATCCGTCGAGAAAGCTCGTCGCGTGGAACGGACGCGCATGGACCGGCCCGGACGTGCCCGACTTCAAGGTCGACGAGGCGCCGGACAAGGGCATGAGCCCGTTCATCATGAACCCGGAGGGCGTCGCGCGTTTCTTCGCGCGCGACGGCATGAACGAAGGGCCGTTCCCTACGCACTACGAACCATTCGAAACGCCGCTCGGCTACAACCCGTTCTTCCCGGACAACAAGGCGGCGACGAGCAATCCGGCCGCGCGCGTGTTTCCGGACGATCGCGCCGCGTTCGGCACCGCCGACAAGTTCCCGGACACGGCGACCACGTATCGGCTGACCGAGCACTTCCACTACTGGACCAAGCATGCGCGCCTGAACGCGATCGTGCAGCCGCAGCAGTTCGTGGAGATCGGCGAGGAGCATGCGAAGGAAGTGGGCGTCGTCGCGGGCGATCGCGTGAAGGTGTCGAGCAATCGCGGGCATATCGTCGCGGTGGCGCTCGTGACCAAGCGCATCAAGCCATTGACTATCGAAGGCAAGAAGGTGCATACCGTCGGCCTGCCGCTGCACTGGGGCTTCAAGGGCCTCGCGCAGCCGGGCTATCTCGTCAACACGCTCACGCCTTCCGTAGGCGACGGGAACTCGCAGACGCCGGAGTTCAAGTCGTTCCTCGTGAAGGTCGAGAAGGCATAGGGAGGACGAGATGGCTCTGCAATCGCTCGATATCAAGCGTCTCTCCGCGACGACCGTGCCGCAGACGCAGATACGCGAGCCGGTGACGGGCGCGGTGGCGAAGCTCATCGACGTGTCGAAGTGCATCGGCTGCAAGGCGTGTCAGACGGCCTGCATGGAATGGAACGATCTGCGCGACGATATCGGTCAAACGACCGGCATCTACGACAATCCGCGCGACCTGACGGAACACTCGTGGACGGTGATGCGCTTCACCGAATACGAGAATCCGAAGGGCGATCTCGAATGGCTGATCCGCAAGGACGGCTGCATGCATTGCGAGGACCCGGGTTGTCTGAAGGCGTGTCCTTCGCCGGGCGCGATCGTGCAATACACGAACGGCATCGTGGATTTTCACGAGGAGAACTGCATCGGCTGCGGATACTGCATCACCGGTTGCCCGTTCAACATTCCGCGTCTGTCGAAGGAAGATCATCGCGTGTACAAATGCACGCTCTGCTCTGATCGTGTCGCGGTCGGGCAGGAACCGGCGTGCGTGAAGACCTGTCCGACCGGCGCGATCATGTTCGGCACCAAAGTGGACATGCAGCACCAGGCCGCGGAGCGCGTGGTCGATCTGAAAGAGCGCGGCTTCGCCAACGCCGGTCTGTACGATCCGCCGGGCGTGGGCGGCACGCATGTGATGTACGTGCTGCATCATGCGGACCAGCCCGAGTTGTATCACGGCCTCGCGAAAGATCCGCACATCAGCCCGCTCGTGTCGATCTGGAAGGGCGTGACGAAGCCGCTCGCGATGATCGGCCTTGGCATCGCGGCGCTCGCGGGGTTCTTCCATTACACGCGTATCGGCCCGAACGAAGTCAGCGAGGAAGACGAAGTGGAAGCGCACCGCGAAGCGGAAGAGGTGCGGCGTCGCCGGGAAGGCGGACAGGAGCGTATCGATGAAACACGATAGCGAACTGCGTGACGTGAAGGGTCGTCGTCTGATCGTGCGCTACACGCCGAACGAGCGCACGAATCACTGGATCACGGCGATTACGTTCGTGCTGCTGGCGCTCTCCGGTCTCGCGATGTTTCATCCGTCGATGTCATGGCTTTACGCGATATTCGGCGGCGGGCAGTGGACGCGCATCCTGCATCCGTTCGTCGGCTGCGTGATGTTCATCTCGTTCATGATCCTCGCGCTGCGCTTCTGGCATCACAACTATCTGGACAAGAGCGATGTCCAGTGGATGAAGCAGATGAACGACGTGCTCGCCAATCGTGAAGACCGCTTGCCGGCGATCGGCAAATACAACGCGGGGCAGAAGCTCGTTTTCTTCGTGATGTTCGCGAGCCTGATTCTGCTGTTGCTGAGCGGCATCGTGATGTGGCGCGCGTATTTCGCGTTCTACTTTCCGATTACCGTGATTCGCCTGGCGTCGGTCGTGCATGCGGCGACGGCGTTCGTGCTGATCCTGACGATCATCATCCATGTGTACGCGGGACTATGGGTGAAAGGTTCGATCGGTGCGATGGTGCGCGGCACGGTCACGTATGGATGGGCGCGCAAGCATCATCCGCGGTGGTTCAGGGATGTGATCGGGAAGTAGGGTTGCGGAGTTCAGTCGAGGATGGTCTGGAGCCGGGCCAACGCGTCATTGATGACTTCCACCGGCGCTCGTTCGATCCTGCGCGCGCCGCGTGCTTCGAGATCGAGCGAGCGGATCATGTTCACGAGCGCAACGCCTTGTGTTTCCGTGCCCGAGCCCGACAGCGGCACGGCGAATCCCGCAAATCGTGCGAAGTTGCCGCCTTGCGTGATCGGCGCAACGAGCGCGACGCCCATCGCGTTGAAGGTAGCGGGCGAGAGCACGAGCGCAGGGCGAGACTCTCCCTGTTGCTCGTGTTCCATCGCTGGATTCAGGTTCACTTGCACGATGTCGCCGCGTTCGAACTTGACACGCCTTACCATACTTCGCGCCCCACCGGTTTGATGTTGCTCCAATCGGCGAGATCTTCTGGCATCGGCGCTTTCAGATCGCATTGTGCGACGAGTTCCGCCAACGAATATTTCGGACGCGCCGGAGCGAGCATGATGCCTTCAGGCCGGACTTCCACGGTCAACTTGTCGCCCAACGTGAGGTGAACCTGATCGAGCAAGGTGGCTGGCAGTCGGACCGCCGCGCTGTTGCCCCATTTCTGAATCGAAAGTTCCATGTCCTTCTCCTGAGTGTAGAGTCATTGTAGCTACGGATTGAACCTGAGCGTCAAGCTAGATGTATCTTCATTGTAGATACGAAAAATCCTAAGTTTCGCGTGCTTGCGAAGACAGGAGCGGGCTCTGATCCGTTGCACATAAGCTGCTATCCTTGGCTCAGTGCGCGCCGGGCCGCTTCTTTGCTGCGCCACGCCACCACCCACCCCCGCGAGGAACTCCCGTGGTCCAACGCATCGTCGAAGCCGCGCGCATCGAATCGCTCGATCCATCGGCCATTCCGCGTCTGCGCAGTCCCGAGCGCGCAACGGTATTCGCCGCGCGCGCCGCACGCCTTCTGCAACTCGCCGACGCGGGCAATCCCATCGCCGGTTATCTGCGCCTGATGGCCGCGCTCGCCGATGCCCAGCAGCGCGTGCTCACCCGGTTCAGCGCGCCGATGCCCTCGCGCGAATCCATCGAACTGAATCAGCGTCATTCGATGCCGATCATTCCCGCGCTCACCGATACGCGCGATCCCGCGTGGCGCGACGTGCTTTCCATGCTGCTCGACGGCATCGAGACCGCGGGCGCGCTGACGCCCGCGCTCACGCAACTCGTCGCCCGCCTGCGCGCGACGGACGCCGCCGCGCTCGACAATCAGGCCGATGCGATCCTCGCGCTGCGCTTCGCGGAGATCGATCCGGCCTCGGCGCCGTTCATCGCGGCCGCGCTGCAGGTCGTGTGGACCGATCTCGCGAGCCGCATCGACACGAAGGACGTGCCCTATCTCGACGCGCCCGGCGTATGCCCGGTATGCGGCTCGGTGCCGGTCGCGAGCATCGTGCGCGTGGGCGGCGCGTACGAAGGCTATCGCTACGTGCAATGCGGGCTGTGCGCGACGGAGCTTCACGTCGTGCGCGCGAAGTGCACGAATTGCGACTCGACCAAGGGCATCGCGTATCACGCAATGGGCAGCGGCGAAGAAAGCGACGACGAGAAGGCCGCGACTGCGAAAAGCGCGCCGCTCAAGGCGGAGTCGTGCGACGAATGCGGCACGTATCGCAAGATCGGCTATCAGGACAAAGCCTACGATTTCGAGCCCTACGCCGATGACCTCGCGAGCCTCACGCTCGACCTCCTGATGAGCGACGCGGGCTATCGGCGCGCGGCGCCCAATCCGTGGCTGTGGCCCGAACAATCGGAAGAAGATCGATGAGCGACGTCACAGGAAACGACGGCGGCGAGCTGCGCGCATTGATGGCGCGCGTGCCGTCGGTCGAGCGGGTTTTGGCATCGGCGGAATTCGAAGCGGTGATCGCCGCATACGGACGCACGCAGACGCTCGACACCTTGCGCGCGACGCTCGACGCCTGGCGCGCCGATGCGCAAGCGGGCCGCGCATCCGTCGAAGCGTTGAGCGACGCACGGCTCGCACAATCGGTCGGCGCAGGGCTCGCGAAGCGCACTAGAAGCAACGTGCGCAGCGTCTTCAATCTCACGGGCACGGTGCTGCATACGAATCTCGGCCGCGCGCTGTTGCCCGACGAAGCCGTGAGCGCCGTCGCGGAGATGCTCACGCGCCCCGCCAATCTCGAATTCGATCTCGACACCGGCGCGCGCGGCGATCGCGACGATCTCGTCAACGGCCTGATTTGCGAGCTGACGGGCGCCCAGGCGGCGACCATCGTGAACAACAACGCGGCGGCGGTTTTGCTGACGCTGTCGGCGCTCGGGTCGCGCAAGGAAGTGATCGTCTCGCGCGGCGAGCTGGTGGAGATCGGCGGCGCGTTCCGCATTCCCGACATCATGAGCCGCGCGGGCGCGAAGCTGCGCGAAGTCGGCACGACGAACCGCACGCATCTGAAAGACTACGACGAAGCGATCGGCCCGAAGACCGCGCTCCTGATGAAGGTCCATTGCAGCAACTACACGGTGAGCGGCTTCACGAAGGAAGTGACGATCGCCGAACTCGCGCTGCTCGCGAGGACGCGCGGCCTGCCCGTCGCGGTGGATCTCGGCAGTGGCACGCTCGTCGATCTCGCCCAATGGGGTCTGCCGCGCGAAGCGACGGTGCGCGAAACCGTCGCGGCGGGCGCGGATCTCGTCACCTTCAGCGGCGACAAATTGCTCGGCGGGCCGCAAGCGGGCCTGATCGTCGGACGCAAGGATCTCATCGCGAAGATCAAGAAGCATCCGCTGAAGCGCGCGTTGCGTGTCGGCAAGCTGACGCTCGCGGCGCTCGAAGCGGTGCTGCGCCTCTATCGCACGCCCGAGACGCTGGCCGAACGTCTCACGACCTTGCGCTTGCTCACCCGTCCCGCCGATGCGATGCGCCTTGCCGCCGAGCGCATCGAGCCCGCGCTGCAGCGCATGATCGGCGATAAATTCACCGTGAGCGCCGAGCCGATGTTCAGCCAGATCGGCAGCGGCGCGTTGCCCGTCGATGTCCTGCCAAGCTACGGCCTCGCCGTGCGCCTGTCGAGCGGCAAGCGCGCGGGCGGCGTGCTGAATCGCATCGAGAAGCGGCTGCGCGACTTGCCGCGGCCAGTGCTCGGGCGCATCGCGGACGGCGCTTTGCGGCTCGATCTGCGCTGCCTCGAAGAAGCCGACGAAGCCGCGTTCATCGCGCAACTGGACGCACGCGAATGATCGTCGGCACGGCGGGTCACATCGATCACGGCAAGACGACGCTCGTGCGCGCGCTGTCGGGCGTCGACACGGATCGCCTCAAGGAAGAGAAGGCGCGCGGCATTTCGATCGAACTGGGCTACGCGTACGTGCCATTGAGCGACGGCGGCGTGCTCGGCTTCATCGACGTGCCTGGCCACGAAAAGCTCGTGCATACGATGACGGCGGGCGCGTGCGGCATCGACTTCGCGCTGTTCGTGATCGCCGCCGACGATGGCGTGATGCCGCAAACGCGCGAGCATCTCGCGATCCTCGAACTGCTCGGCGTGACGCGCGGCGCGGTCGCGGTGACGAAGTGCGATCGCGTGGATGCAGAGCGCGTGCGTGACGTGCACGCCGAAATCGCCGCGCTGCTCGCACGAGGTCCGCTGCGCGATGCGCCCATGTTCGACACCGACGCCACGCAGGAAAACGACGCGGGCGTCGCCGCACTGAACGCTTATTTGCACGATGCCGCGGCGCACTGGCGCACCCGTCGCGACGACGGCTTTTTTCGCCTCGCGGTCGATCGCGTGTTCACGTTGACGGGGCAGGGCACGATCGCGACGGGCACGGTGTTCGCGGGGCGCGCGAACGTCGGCGACATGCTCGCGCTCGCGCCGCGCGCGTCCGCGGGCGTGCCCGTGCGCGTGCGCAGCATTCACGCGCAGAATCGCGCGGCGCAGACGGGCCGCGCGGGCGAGCGTTGCGCGCTGAATCTCGCGGGCGTCGACAAGAATGCGCTCGCGCGCGGCGACTGGATCGTCGATGCACGGCTTGCGCGCGCGTCCGAGCGGCTCGATGTCGAACTGAGCCTGCTGGCCGATGCGCAATTGACGCTCACGCATTGGGCGCCGCTGCACGTGCATCTCGGCACGACGCATCGCGTGGCGCATGTCGCGCTGCTCGAAGCCGATACGCTCGATGCAGGCCACGCGGCGCGCGTGCAGCTCGTCTTCGACACGGCTGTGTGCGCGCTGCCCGGCGATCGCTTCATCGTGCGCAATGCCCAAGCCAACCGAACCGTCGGCGGC
The DNA here is from genome assembly GCF_001544755.2 of Caballeronia catudaia. GTDB lineage: Bacteria > Pseudomonadota > Gammaproteobacteria > Burkholderiales > Burkholderiaceae > Caballeronia > Caballeronia catudaia. The sequence continues at coordinate 44,144 of NZ_FCOF02000012.1, forward strand.
GGGCGCGTGCTCGATCCGTTCGCGCCGCCGAGAAAGCGTCGCACGCCGCAGCGCCGCGCGTGGCTCGATGCGCTCGCGGACATGCTGGACACCGGCCGCGCCGATGCGCTGTTCGAGCAGGCGCCGTACGGCCTGCAACGCTCGCTGATCGAGCATCTGTGTGGACGATCGCTGTCGCCCGAAGGCGTGCGCGCGGTGTCGACGCACGACGACACGCTTTACATTGCGTCGCGTCACTGGGATGCGATGAAGGCGCGTCTGATGGATGCGCTCGCCGCATTCCACGAACGCTTCCCCGACGAACAAGGCCCGGATGTGGCGCGGCTTCGCCGCATGGCCGCGCCGCTCGCGCCGGATGCGTTGTGGCGCGCGCTCGTCGATGACGCGGTGGCGAACGGATCGATCGCGAAGAGCGGGCCGTGGCTGCATAGGCCGTCGCATGCGGTGACGCTCGACGAAAAGGAAGCGACGCTGGCGGGCGCGGTGCTGGCATCGCTCGAAGCGGGCCGCTTCGATCCGCCGTGGGTGCGCGATCTGGCGAACGCGCACGGCGTCGGCGAGGATGAGATGCGCAGGCTTCTGAAGAAACTCGCGCGTCGCGGCGAGGTTTTTCAGGTCGTGCGCGATCTGTTTTACGCGCGCGCATCGATCGGCGCGCTTGCGCAACTCGTCGCGCAGTCGGCGAGCGCGCAGGGCGGCGCGGTCGGGGCGGCCGCTTTTCGCGATGTCAGCGCGCTTGGCCGCAAACGCGCGATACAGATTTTGGAGTTCTTCGACCGCGTTGGGTACACTCGATTCCACCGCGACCTGCACCTCTTGCGCGCCGATAGCCGCTGGCACGAGTCCGTCTGACGATTGCGCGTCGTCGTTCGCTGATCACGATGGAGCATTTCTACTTCAAGCTGCTGCACGTTCTGGCGGGCCATCCCGAGTGGACGCTCGCGGTCGTGCTGCTCGCGTCGTTTCTCGAATCGGTCGCGTTCATCGGCACTTTCATTCCGGGCAGCACGGCGATGTTCATCGCGGGCGCGCTCGTCGGCGCCGGCGCGCTGAACCTCGGCTGGGTGTTCGTCTGCGCGATCGCGGGCGCCATCGCCGGCGACGCCGCGAGCTTCTGGTTCGGCCAGCGCTACGCCGACCGAATCGCGCAGATGTGGCCGTTTCGCGCGCATCCCGGCGCGCTCGCCGCCGGCAAGAAATATTTCGACAAGCACGGCGCGAAGAGTGTCGTGCTCGCGCGTTTCGTCGCGCCGATGCGCGCGGTCGTGCCGGTCGTCGCGGGCGTCACCGGCATGACGCCCGCGCGCTTTCTCGTGGTCAACATCCTGAGCGCGCTCATCTGGGCGCCGACGCATATCCTGCCGGGCGTCGTGTTCGGCGCGTCGATCGAACTGGCGGGCGCGGTGTCGATCCGTCTCGTCGTGATCCTGATCATCGTCACCGCGATCGGCTGGGTCGTGTTCAATCTCACGCGCGTGATCGTGTCGCACGCGATGCGCTGGACCATCGTGTCGCGCGAAAAGCTGCTCGCGTGGGCGCAACGGGGCCGCGGCCTGCCCGCGCGGCTCGTGTCGCGCGCGCTCGATCCGGGCAATCCGGCGACGGGTCTCATCGTCGTCATTTCGGCGCTGCTGCTCGCGTCGGCGATCCTGTTCTTTTCCGTGCTCACGAACGTCGCGCGCGGTGCGTCGATCGTGCAGGTGGATGTGTCGGTCTACCGGCTGCTGCAATCGTTCCGCTCGACCTGGACCGACTCGATTCTCGATGCCGCCGCGACGCTCGGCAGCACGCAGACGCTGCTCGCACTCGGCGCGGTGGTCATCGTGTGGATGAGCTTCGAGCGGCGCTGGCGCACGGTCGCGTACTGGCTCGTCGCGATCGCGTTCTCGCAGTTGCTCGTCGCCGCGATCCGCTTCACGGCGCACGAACCGCTCCTCGTTTCCTTCGCGCCGACGCAGCACGAGTTCCCGAGCAGCCATGTCGCGGCGACCGTCGTGATCTACGGCTTTCTCGCGTTCATCCTGCTGCGGCGCGTCGGCGTGCTGACGGGCGTGTTCGTCGCGATGGCGACATCGGCGATCGTCACGGCGGTCGGCCTCGCGGGTCTGTACTTCGGCCGCTTCACCATCTCCGATGCGCTCGGCAGCGCCGCGCTCGCGGCCGCGTGGGTTTTCCTGATCGCGCTCACCGCGGTCTGGCGCAATCCGGCCAAACCGAAGGCCCGGCCTTTGATGCCGGTCGCCGTGCTCGCCGTGATCTGCGCGAGCGTCGCGTTGCAATTGAGCGATGACACCGAGACGCACAGCGCGGTGCCGTCGACCATCGTCATTTCGCCGATCCAATGGACGGATTCGGTGTGGCGCACGTTTTCCTGCTACCGCTCGAGCATGGAGGGCGATCGCCGTGAGCCGATCACGGTGCAATGGGCCGCGACGCCCGTGCAGATTCGCGCGCAACTGAGCGCGCGCGGCTGGACCGAGGTATCGCACGTGAGCCTGAAAAGCGTGATGTCGGTGGTGTCGCCGAATGCGCCCGCCATCGAGCTGCCCGCGCTGCCGCGCCTGAACAACGGCGAGCCGTCGAAGCTGGTGTTCGCGCGCTCGGTCCGCGGCCCCGACGAGCGCGACGTGCTGCGCTTCTGGCCGACGCATTACGCGGTGCGCGACCGCGCGGGCGCGGCGCCTGCGCCGATCTGGCTCGGCTCGGTGGTGCACGAGCGCCTGCGGCGTCCGTCCTGGCCCTTCAACGTGCTGAGACCGGACAGGCGCGTCGATCCGATGGCTATCGATCAAGGCGAGAGTTCGCCGTGGCGCGGCATCGAAATTGCGAGCAGCGCGGGATGTGGAAGCGTGCCGGTGATGCTCGTCGAATCGAACCCCGAATGAAGCACCGCAGCCAGCGATCGAGAGGTGCCGTTTGATCCAGATTCCACCGTCGGCGATCGTGCAGTGGGGCGGCGCGGCCGTGTTCGCGAACGTGCTGTTGACGCGGCTGGGCGTGCCCGTGCCGTCCGCGCCGTTGCTCGTGTTCGCCGGATCGGTCGTGGCGACCGGACGATTGTCCTTCGCGCACGTGTTGCTCGCGGCGCTGTGCGGCGCGCTGCTCGGCGACAGCGTGTGGTTCGCGGCGGGGCGCGTCTACGGGCGGCGGCTCGTCGCGGCGCTGTCGCGCAGATCGTATGCCGTCGATACCGGCATGCGCACGGCGGGCGAACTGTTCGAGCGGCACGGCGCGCCGATCGTCGCGTTGTCGAAGTTCGTGCCGGGGCTTGGCCTTGTCACGCCGCCGCTGATGGGCACGACGCAAATCGCCGCGCCCGCATTCTTCTTGTGGGATACGGCGGGCATCGTCGCGTGGGCGTCGTTCTGGACGCTCGGCGGCGCGCTCTTCGAGCGGCAATTGCATCTCGCGGTGCTGGCGCTCGAATCGCACGGCGCGACGGTCGTGGATCTGCTCGCGGCGGTGGCCTTGCTGTATTGCGGCTATCGGCTGATGCGGCGGCGGGAGCCGCGTGCGCGTGCGGGTCCGTCGGGTCCCGGTTCGGGCGATGGCGGCGGATGAAGATGCGTCGTTATAATCGGACGCCCGGTCGCTTTCCGAAGCGGGCATGAGCGGGCGTATTTGCGTGTCCCGAAGGAAGGCATCCGTATCCGGTGGTGCGGCCGGGCTTCAAACCCGGTAGGGGGTGTCAGACACTCTCTGGTCGGTTCGACTCCGGCTGCCTTCCGCCATGAATTTTTCAGGGACGCGAGCGCGTTTTTATGGTCGCCTGGTCCCTCACCTCGATCGACACGTCGAGACGTGAAGGCATCGATTGGCGTTGCCACGTTGCGGACGAGCACCCGCGGCATCTGTCATCATGGGGCGGCCATAGTCAACCCGAAGGTGCCATGTCACATCTCGAAGACGAGAAATCGAGTACGAGCACAAACACAAACGATCGTGCGCGAGAAAGCGAGGCCCGTGGGAGCGAGATGCACGGGGAGCATGACCATGACCCGTCGGCAGTCGGACGCACCGGGCCGCTGAACGAAGCGGCGCTCCTCGGGCGCAAAACGCCGCCGTGGCCCGATTCGGCCGCGGCCAATCCGGGCCACGATGCGCGCACCGGCGCACCCGGCACGATGCGCGCGCTGGCCGGGCTGCTGCTCGGCCTTGCGCTGCTCGTTGCGGGCAACGGATTGTTTCAGACGCTGATTCCGCTTCGCATCATCGAATCGGGGTATCCGACGTTCCTCACCGGTCTGATGCAGTCGAGCTACTACGCGGGTTTCATATTGGGGGCAGTCGTCAATCGGCAGCTCATTGATCGCATCGGTCAGCACCGGACTTTCGTTGCGTTCTCGGCGGCCGCGTCGATTCTGGCGCTCGCGTTCGGCGCGGTGCAATCGCCATGGCTGCTGGGTTTCGTGCGTCTGCTTACGGGTATCGCATTCATGGCGCTGTACACGTCCGTGGAAAGCTGGCTCAACGGCACGGTCGAGAATGAAAAGCGCGGCCAGGTTTTCGGCCTGTACGCGGCCATCAACTATCTCGCGGTGGGCGGCGGCCAGTTTCTGCTGAATGTCGGGGAGGGCTCCGGGGCGCAGCAGTTCTCGATCGCCGCCGCGCTCTTTGCCGCGGCGGTCCTGCCGGTCACGCTGATGGAGGGCTGGCCAGTGAAGGTCAGCGACGCCAACCTCGACCGCGTACCCGCGCGATCGTGGGCAGAGAGCTTTCGGGAGATGCTGGCTTTGGCCCCGCTTGGCGTGCCGGGCTGCATTCTTGCGGGCTTCATCTATAGCAACTTCTATGCGCTGATGCCGGTTTATCTCCAGCGTTCAGGCTTCTCGACGCATGAAATCGCGACCTTCATGGGCGTCGCGCTCATCGGCGCGCTATTGCCGCAATTCCCGATGGGCCGCCTGTCCGACAGCATCGACCGGCGGCGTCTCGTTCTCTGGACAGCGTCCGTCTCGGCGGTGCTGAGCATCGTGTTGTTCTGCTTCGACTTTCGCATCGTCACATGGTGCGCGACGCTGGCTTATGTCGCGGTGACGTTCACGCAGTACGGACTCGTCGTGTCGCACGTGCAGGACCGGACGGAGTCGCACCTGCGCGTCGCGGTTTCGACGATGCTGCTGGTCCTCTTTTCGCTCGGAGGCATGACCGGCCCCGCATTGGCCTCGGCGCTGATGACGCTGATCGGTCCGAGCGGGCTGTTCCTGTTCAACGCGCTGTCGTGCGTATTGCTGGCGCTCAGCGCAAGACACGCGCTCCGCCTGTCCGCGCGCTTGCCGGTGGCGGATGCAGAAGCAAGCTAGGCGATCGAATCGCGCCGTTGCGCCAGAAGTCTTCGGACCAGCCCCTTTCGAAACACATGAGGTCGAGCCATGCAACTACAGACAGGCAACCTGTTCAGCATCGAAGCGAAGCGCGGCGCGGATGAGCGGATCGACATGCTCGTCACCGGGCAGCGCCTGAACGTCGAGCGGATCGTGTCGATGGGACACGCGAGCCCCGAAGGGTTCTGGTACGACGACTCGCGCGTGGAATGGGTCGCGCTGCTGTCCGGCGCGGCCGTGCTCGAGTTCGAGGAAGGCTCGACGCGGCACGATATGCGTCCCGGCGACTACGTGCTGATCGAACCGCATTGCCGGCATCGCGTCGCGTGGACGCATGCCGACGAGCCGACCGTATGGCTTGCGATCTATCACGAACGCTGAAGCGCGCTGAGGCCCGCTGAGGCCCGCACTTCTGGTCCGCTTCTATTTTGAGATGAGCGGAAGCTCGTCTGCACTAGACTGTTCGCCTTCCTTCGCGAACGGCCAGTGCTGCAATTTAGGATGACTTCGTTTCCGTCGACAAAAAACAATGAATTTCACTTTTGCAACATTCAAGCGCTCCGCGGCCTCGCCGTGATGCTGGTGCTCGCGTTCCATGTCTACGCAATCGAGACGAAATATTTTTCCGGGCACATCATTCCGGACGCACTCGGGGTGATCGGTACATCGGGTGTCGATCTGTTCTTTGTGATCAGCGGCTTCGTCATCGTGTCTATTTCACGCGACGGATGCGGAAATCCAGCAAGCGCGCTCGAGTTCATGAAGCATCGAGTGCTGCGCATCTATCCGCTTTATTGGATCTACAGCCTGATCGTCCTGTCGATCATGCTGATTTCCCCGCGGCTGGTGAATGCCTCTTCAGGGCATCGGGCCGATATTCTCGCGTCGCTGACGCTGTTTCCGAGTGTGACCCTGCCTCTGCTTCTTCAGGGCTGGACACTCACCTACGAGATGTTCTTCTATCTCGTGTTTGCGGCTTTGCTTGCTTTCTCTTCACGCCGCTTTCTCGGCGCGTTGCTGGCAGTCTGGGCCGTCGTGACGTTCGCGCTCGCCTGTTGGGTTCGGAGCGAAGCAATGAGCCATCCGGCGCTTGACGTGGTCTCGAGCCCGCTTGTCCTGGAGTTCATCGCCGGATGCGCCAGCGCCATGATCTGGCAACGCATCTCGCGGCGGGCGTCGATGCCGGTCTTTGCCGTCACTGTCGCGTCGATCGTCGTCGTGGCGCTCATGATCGAGGGCTCATCACTCGATGCGATCATCCAGTGGCGCGCCGCCTATTTCGGAGTGCCATCGTTTCTCGTCGTTCTGAGCGCGATACTGGCCGAGCGACGCTTTGGCTTCATCGCTCCCGCGAGCATGCAGGTCTTGGGCGACATGTCATATTCGCTCTACCTTTCGCATATTCTTGTCATCTCGGCGGTAGGCCGGATGTGGTCATGGGCGTTTCCGGCGGGTCCGTTTTTCTGGGGAACGCTAGGCGCAGTGGCGGCTGCGATCGCGCTCGGCTGGGTAAGCTTCCGCTTCGTCGAAACGCCGCTTCTCTTGGCTTCGAAAAGGGTCTTCGACAAGAGACCTTCCATGTTGAAGTCCACATAGTCGTCGGTGAGATCGCCGAACATTTCTGCGATCAGCGCTTTCGCGACCTTCTTCACGGATGCAGCGACGCAAACGCCGTATGCCGCCTGTTCGCCCGGTCGTGCGCGAATCATCTTGCGCGCTGATGTGTACAAAAATGCGCAGGAACCTGACCCAGGCTGAAGCACGTCGAGCCGACGTTGCGGGAGTGTTGAGCGCTATTTCCTGCGCCGCTGATTCACGAGCTTCACGATATCGGTCGTCGGCCCGCTGGTCATCAGGCGAGCAATGTCGTCGAGATGAACCCAGCGGCATTTGGCTATTTCGTTGCTCGGACGCGCTTTGGCGCGATCCGGAATGTCGCACGCGAATACGTGATGGTGTTTCTGCTTGCCACGAAAGTCGAACAGGTATTTGGCCGACTTCCCGGCAAGCCGCGTTTCTTCCTTGAGTTCCCGGAGCGCGGCGGCCGTGAGTTGTTCTCCGCGCTTGAGTATTCCGCCCGGCAAGGCCCATTTCGACTGAGCGCGTGCGACCAGAAGAATTCGCTTGCCTCGGCGACAGATCACGGTGGCGCGTTTTTTCAAACCGATCTCCCACGTATGTTCCAGGTATTCCCCAGGCGCGCTCGGAGCGCCAGCGTATCGGGCAGTGCCTGATTAGCCGGATATGCTAATACAGAAGGGCAGTGGCGCGGTGATGTCGCAAATCAAAAGCGGCATACGCGCCACACTGCGAAAGCGGTTCATCAAAGCGTCATATAGAACGAGTGGACGATGACCCATATGTTATGGTCTGGGCAGAACTCATTTCTCGTCCGACCAGAGGCCCAAATGGATATGGATGGTGACTGGCGCTTGCCGCGACCCAACACGCTCTTCAAGACCGAGCGGCGGCCGGCTGGTTCATCGCTTTCGAAAACGAGTTCTATCGCGAGTACTTTCTCTTCACTGGCGACGCCGGTCGTCACCGAGGCAGTGCAAAGAGCGAGAGAGCTATCCACCACGAGCGAAGCCGAAGATTTTCATCAGCTCCGTGTGGCATTCCGAAAGCTTCGCGCCTTGTATTGGGCGTATTCCCCTTACCTCGGACAAGAAGCGACTGCGCAAGCCACCGAAGAATTCAAGCGTCTTGCTGCGGTGGCGGGTGGAACGCGTGACTGGGACATCGCAGGCGATCTCCTGAAAGCCGCGCATGAATCGGGTGCATCGATCGAACTGCTCGTGGCCGCTGCGCGCGAAAAGCGCGCACAGGCAGTGGTGCATAGCCAGACGATGATCAAGAGCGACGATGTCGAGGCATTCCTGAACGATGTCCTGCTTCGCGCGCAAACCACGCTGCAATCGCGTTGCAACGATCTGCCTATTCGGGCGTTCGCCGAAAAGCGCGTCCGGCTCGCGCAGCGCGCGCTCCAAAAACGGAGCAGGCGCGCAGCACGCAACGAAACGGCGCACGAAGAACATCTTCACGATGTCCGCAAGGCGGGCAAGAAACTCAGATATCTGCTCGAGTTCTTTCAGCCGGTTATCAAAGGCGGTCACGGCCGCACCATCAAGGACCTGACGTCCGTGCAGAACAAGCTGGGGCAATTCAACGACATTGCCGCGAGCGAAACCCTGATTCGCGGCGCGTCGTTCAACGCAGTTCCGCCCGAGGTCGTGCAGGAATCGCTGCTATGGCTGGGAGAACAGAAATGCCGGCGTATGCGCGCAGCGTCGCGGCGGGTTCGGGCTATTGCTAGCTGAAGGAACATCGGACCCGCTGCGAACAGTATCCAGTTAGCTCGGCCGCGCGACCAGACGCTTGGCGATCGACGCGACATGCTCCCCTTGAAAGCGCGCGATAGCCAGCTCGTTTTCGCTCGGCTGTCGCGAGCCGTCGGCGGCACTCAGGGTCGACGCGCCGTAGGGTGTGCCGCCGGACACCTCGCTCATATTGACGAGACGCTGCTCGGAATAAGGCACCCCGACGATCACCATGCCGTGATGCAGCAGCGTCGTATGAAAACTGGTGATCGTCGTCTCCTGTCCGCCGTGCTGCGATGCTGAGCTCGTGAATACGCTTCCTACCTTGCCGATCAGGCCGCCCGACATCCACAGTCCGCCGGTCTGGTCGAGGAAGTTACGCATCTGCGAGCACATGTTTCCGAAGCGCGTGGGCGTGCCGAAGATGATTGCGTCGGCTTCGGCAAGCGCTTCAGGCGTAGCGAACGGGATGCTCGCAAACGCGGCGCGATAGCCCTTCATGCCGCTCTTCACGAGAACGTCTTCGGGCACGAGTTCGGGAACCTGCAAGAGCGTGACTTCGGTGTTGCCGACCGCGCGTGCTCCGGCGGCGATAGCTTCGGCCATCTTGTAGATGTGGCCGTATGCGCTATAGAAAACGATTTGAATCTTTGTCGTCATGGTCGTCTCCGAAATTCGATGGTTAGGCTGATTAACGTGGCGTGGGATATCGTTTAGAAGAATTCGACGAGTCGTATCGCAAAACGCCGAATCAGCATAAGCAGAGTCATCCCGACAAACAACCTGCCAGCGTTCGGCATTCGCAAACCTCAGGGTCGCAAACGACGAACCAACCCGGTCGATGACGCCGCCAGTCATTGTCATCGTACGCGATAGCCCCCCGGCACGCATTCGTCAACCGGTGCTCTCCATAAGATCCGCGCAATTCGCCTTGGAAAACGCCGACCGGTCCGTTCGAGATTGGCGAACGGACTTCCTGTTGCTTACCTGAATTCCGCTAGATAGTCTTTTCATCAACGTCCAGGCCTTCACATGAACGCATATGCCGGGCGGACGCGGACGATATCGAAACGACTATCAAGGAGACGAATGACATTTATCGCATCGCTTCAGTAGTTGATTGCCGATACCGGCGCCTTTCAAGTCGATTTTCCATTTTCGTGTGGAACGTCTATGTTTTGATGGTGTTCTTTCAACGATCGACGGAGGGTCAATCATGAAGATCGTTATCATCGGCGGCACCGGACTGATCGGCTCCAAGACCGGGCCCATTCTGCGTCAGGCCGGGCATGACGTAGTCTCCGCGTCGCCGAAAAGCGGCGTCAACACGCTCACCGGCGAAGGACTCAAGGAAGGGCTGGCCGGCGCGCAGGTCGTGATCGATCTCGCCAATTCGCCGTCATTCGAAGACGAAGCGGTGCTGCGATTCTTCGAAACGTCGGGCCGGAATCTTCATGCGGCCGAGGCGGAGGCGGGCGTCCGGCATCATGTCGCACTGTCGATCGTCGGCACCGACCGCACGCCCGAGAACGGCTATTTTCGCGCCAAGGTCGCGCAGGAAAAGCTGATCGAGGCTTCCGGCATTCCGTTCACGATCATCCGGTCGACGCAGTTCCTGGAATTCCTCGGCGGCATCGCGGATTCCGCCGCGCAAGGGAATACCGTGCGCGTCTCGCCGGGCCTGTTTCAGCCCATTGCGGCCGATGATGTCGCCGCGTTCGTCGCTGGCATCGCACTCGAACAACCGCACAATGGCATCGTCGAAATCGCGGGGCCGGAGCGCGCGCCTTTCGATGAAATCGTCGCACGCTATCTGAAGGCGGCCGGCGACAAGCGCGAAGTCGTGCGCGATCCGCAGGCGCGTTACTTCGGCGGCATCGTCGAAGAACAGTCGCTCGTGCCGCTCGGCGATGCGCGCCTCGGCCGCATCGGATTCGACGAATGGTTCCGGCTTTCGCGCAAGGCATGACTCCATCGGAACACGCCCATGATCACCACGAACTCGCAGTCCGGCACGAACGTCGCGGAAATCGCCGATGGCGTGTATCGCATCAATACGCCCGTCATGCTGCCCGGCGACGCGGGCGGCTTTTCATTCAATCAATACCTGATCGTCGACGACGCCCCGCTCCTGTTCCACACCGGGCCGCGCAAGATGTTTGCGCTCGTGCGTGAAGCGGTCGCGAGCGTCATGGACCCGGCGACGCTGCGGTACCTCGCGTTCTCGCATGTCGAAGCGGACGAATGCGGTTCGCTCAACGAGTGGCTCGCCATCGCGCCCGATGCCGCGCCGCTCTGCGGCACCGTCGCGGCGATGGTGTCCATCACCGATCTGGCTGATCGCGCGCCCGTCGCGCTGGCCGACGAGCAAGCCGTGAGGCTCGGCCGACACACCGTGCGATGGTTCGATACACCGCACCTTCCGCACGCGTGGGAATGCGGCTTTCTGATGGAAGAGCGCACGAGCACGCTGCTATGCGGCGATCTCTTCACGCAGGGCGGCGCGACGTTGCCGCCGCTCACCACATCCGACATTCTGGGCCCGAGCGAATCGTTCAGGCTCAGCATGGATTATTTCTCGCACACGCGAAACGCCGACGCGATGTTCGAGCGCCTCGCCGCACTCGAACCGACGACGCTCGCCTGCATGCACGGCAGCGCGTGGAGTGGCGACGGCGCGGCGCTCTTGCGCGCACTGGCGCAGAGCGTGCATCAATGAATCACGCGCGCCGCGCGACCACGAGCGCATCGCCTTGCCCGAGATCGCAGCCTTCCAGCGGAAGAACTGCAGGTCTTGGCCGTCAGCGACGCCATCGGCGATCGCACTGACGCCGAGCGTATGCGCGAGCGCGACGATGGCGCGTGCGACGACCGCGCGCTATAACGCTTGACTCGCATACCCGGCGGACTTAATCAGTGTTGGCTTGGCGCGCATGGAACGGCGCTTGCTCATGCCGTTTGCGCATCGGTCGCACTCCGCGACCGGCAGACGACTTGCTCCCGGCACGCATGAACGACACTCACGCCCTCCACGCACGATCGCGCAAGCGGCCCGATCACGACCTCGAAACCGCGCTGCGCAAGGTCTTCGGCTTCGGGCATTTACGCCCGGGGCAGGAAGACGTGATCCGCAGCGTGCTCGACGGCCACGACACGCTCGCCGTGATGCCCACGGGCGCGGGCAAGTCGCTGTGCTATCAGTTGCCCGCGCTGCAGTTCGACGGCATGACGGTCATCGTGTCGCCGCTCATCTCGCTGATGCGCGATCAGGCGACGAAGCTGATCGAAGCCGGCGTCGCGACCGCCGTGCTCAACAGCGCGCTATCGGCGGGCGAGGAGCGCGACGCCATGCAGGCGATCGCGCGTCACGAAATCCGCATGCTCTTCGTCACGCCCGAACGGCTCGTCGATGCCGGCTTCAACGCCGAGCTCACCGCGAAGGGCATGCCGCCCATCGCGCTCGCGGTCATCGACGAGGCGCACTGCATTTCGCAATGGGGCCATGATTTCCGGCCCGCATACGTCGAACTGATTCACGCGATCAAGACGCTCGGCCGTCCGCCCGTGCTCGCGCTCACCGCGACGGCGACGCCCGCCGTCATCGTCGATATCGTGCGTGAATTGCAGATGCGGCATCCGAACGTCATTCACACGGGCGTGTATCGCGACAATCTGCATTTCGCGGTCGAGCAGGCGACCAATCCCGACGACAAGCGCAAGCGCGCGATCGAGCTCGCGACGAACGAAGCGGGCAGCGGCATCGTGTATTGCGCGACCGTCGCGGAGTGCGAGGCGCTCTATGCCGCGCTCGTCGATGGGGGCGTCGAGGCGGAGCGCTATCACGGCAAGTTGTCGTCGGGCGCGAGATCGGCATCGCAGGATGCGTTCATGGCGGATCGCGCGCGTGTGATGGTCGCAACCAATGCGTTCGGCATGGGCATCGACAAGCCCGATATCCGCTTCGTGATTCACGCGCAAATGCCGGGCAGTCTCGATGCGTACTATCAGGAAGCAGGCCGCGCCGGACGCGATGGCGAGCCCGCGCGCTGCACGCTGCTCTTCGAAATGAAGGACAGGCAGGTGCAGCAGTTTTTCATGAGCGGGCGCTATCCGAGCGCGGAGACGATCACGCGCGTCGCGGAGAAAGTGCGTGAGCTGGCGTTGCAGGACAGCAGCCGCACGCTGGAGAAGCCGCTTGCGCGTCTGCGTGAAGCGTTGCCGAACGTCGGCGCGAACAAGCTGCGCGTCGCGGCGACGCTGCTCAACGATATCGGCATGACGCGGCGCACGCGGCGCGGCGGCATGAAGCTCGTCGTCGACGATGCTTCGCTCGCGAAGCTCGATGATGTATCGCAGCTCTATGCGGAGCGTTCAGAACGCGACCGCGCGGTGCTCGAACGCATGATCGCGTATGCGCAGAGCGCGCAATGCCGCTGGCGCATGCTGCTCGATTACTTCGCCGACGACATGAACGATGCGCGCGCATCGGCGCCGTTGCGGGCGAGCGATGTCGATTACCGCGCGCCCGACGACGAACTCGACGGCGGCGCGTGCGGCGTATGTGACAACTGCGTGCATCCGCCCGAGGTGATCGAAAGTCCGCGTGAAATGCGCGAGAAGGAGAAGGCATCGCCCGAACGCAAGGGGCCCGAGTTCGCGCGGGGGGATCGCGTGCGCGTGCGGCGCTATGGCGAAGGCGTCGTCGAAATGGTCAGCGGCGAGCGCGTCGCCGTGCGCTTCGCCGACGACGAAACGCGCACGTTCATCGCCCGCTATGTGAAGCGTGCCGCTCGATGATCTCTGCATCGCGATGCGGTTCGCCTCCCATCGCCATAAACAAATGACGAAATATTGGTTAGCCGTCGTCGCGCGCTCATCGAGAATGGAGTCTGACCAGTTCGAGTCGCAGCGAGGGCGAAGATGAGTGAGCGCAGCGTGGGGAACGTGACATCGTCGTTGTCGGTGACGCTCGTGACCGTGCCCGGACTGTACGGAAGCGAGGACGCGCATTGGCAGAGCTGGCTGGAGCGCGAACTGCCCGGCGCGCGGCGGGTCGAGCAGCGCGCATGGGACACGCCGAATCTCGCCATCTGGAGCGATGCCGTGCGCGATGTGATCGCGGGCATCGACGGTCCCGTCGTGATCGCGGCGCATAGCTTCGGATGTCTCGCCACCGCGCATGCGCTGTCGCACGCGGGCGCATTTCACGCGCAGGCCGCGCAAGTGGAGGGCGTGCTGTTCGTCGCGCCCGCGAGCCCGGCGAAGTTCCGTTTCGCGGGCGCGTTCAGCGCGTGCAGGCTCGATACGCTTTCGCTCGTCGTCGGCAGCGAGACCGATCCGTGGATGTCGCTGGACGAAGCGCGCACGCTCGCGCAGCGCTGGAACAGCGCGTTCGTGAATCTCGGCAAGGCGGGGCATATCAACACGGCTGCGGGTTTCGGGCCCTGGCCGCTCGCGAAGCATTTCGTCGAAACGCTCGCACGCCGTGTGTCGCCCGAATACGAAGAGGAGGCGCAACGCGCTTACGGCTGAGTTCACTGGTTTTAAAAAGTATGTATGGCCGCCCTCGGGCGGCCTTTGTCTGTTGTGCGATTCGAAACCCTGTCCCGGAGAAGAAATGGCGGTCTATAACAAGCTGGTTATCGCGGTTGCGCTGAGCATCGCATCGGCATCGGCAAGCGTGGCGCATGCGGACACGACGCTGCTCAACGTGTCCTACGACGTGACGCGCGAACTCTACAAGGACATCGACGCGGCTTTCGTCGCGGACTTCAAAAAGAAAACGGGCGAGACGGTCGCAGTGCGGCAGTCGCATGGCGCATCGAGCGCGCAGGCCTTATCGGTGACACAGGGGCTTCAGGCCGATGTCGTGACGATGAACCAGCCCAACGACATCGACCTTCTCGCCGAACGCGGCCAGCTCGTGCCCGCGAACTGGCGCAGCCGTCTGCCCGATGCCAGCGCGCCCTACACGACGACGATGGTCTTTCTCGTCCACAAGGGCAATCCGAAGCAGATCAAGGACTGGAACGATCTCGCGCGATCCGGCGTGCAGGTCGTGATCGCGAATCCGAAGACTTCGGGCAACGGGCGCTATACGTATCTCGCCGCGTGGGGCTACAAGAAGCAGCAGGGCGCGAGCGACGCGCAGGCGCAGGACTTCGAGAAAGCGATCTTCAGGAACGTGCCCGTGCTCGATACGGGCGGGCGGGGCGCGACGACGACCTTCACGCAGCGCGGCATCGGCGACGTGCTCGTCACGTTCGAGAACGAAGTCGGATTGATGAGCGCGGGCCCGGGTGCGAAGGATTTCGAGGCGGTGTATCCGTCGGTGAACCTGCTCGCGGAGCCGCCGGTGTCGATCGTCGACAAGGTGGTGGACAAGCGCGGCACGCGCAAGGAAGCGCAGGCGTATCTCGACTTTCTGTACACGCCCGCCGCGCAGGAGATCATCGCGCAGCATCATCTGCGTCCGCGCAACGCCGATGTGCTCGCGAAGCATGCGGGCGAATTCAGGCCGCTGAAGACGTTCACCGTCGAGCAGATGTTCGGTAGCTGGCAGCAAGCGCAGAAAACGCACTTCGCCGATGGCGGCACGTTCGATCAGGTCGTCGCGGACAAGAACTGACGTGCTTCGTCAGCCGGGCGCGATCCTGCGCTGCGCCGAAACAAAGCCGTGTATATTCGAAACTCGGCGCATCCCGTGAAGAAGCGCGCATGGCAGCCGCGCTACGCTGCGTCTTTACCTCCAGGGTGAACGCGATGCTCTCGTCGACTCAAGCCACGAAGCTCGTCATCGTCACCGTGCTCGTCGGGATCGGCGCGGGGCTGGGCGGCATGTCGCTCGCGCTCCTGCTTCACGCGATCCAGCATGTCGCGTTCGGCTACAGCCTCGACGCGCTGCCCGGCAGCGAGAGCTTTCTTCAGGGCATCAGCGGCGCGCCGCCGCTGCGCCGCTTCATCGTGCTGACGCTGTGCGGCGTGTTCGCGGGCGTCGGCTGGTGGTGCATCTATCGCTTCGGCAAGCCGCTCGTGAGCATCGCAAAGGCGCTCAAGTCCGACGATCCGCGCATGCCCGTGCTGACCACGATCGCGCATACGGTCCTGCAGATCGTCACCGTCGCGATGGGCTCGCCGCTCGGCCGCGAAGTCGCGCCGCGCGAAATCGGCGCGTTGTGGGCGGGGTGGCTATCGCACTATGCGAATCTCACGCCGTCGCAAGCGCGCATCATGGTCGCGTGCGGCGCCGGCGCGGGGCTCGCCGCCGTCTACAACGTGCCGCTCGGCGGCGCGGTCTTCGTGCTCGAAGTGCTGCTCGGCAGCTTCGAATGGCCGATCGTCACGGCGGCGCTGGCGACATCGGCGATCGGGGCGATCGTCGCGTGGATCGGCCTCGGCGACGAGCTCACGTATCGGCTGCCGGTGTATTCGCTCGATGCGCAGCTCGTCGTCTGGGCGATCGTCATGAGCCCGGTGTTCGGGGCGGCCGCGCGACTCTTCGTCGTGCTGACGAAGGCGGCGCGCGACAACGCGGCGCGCGGTACTGCGCTGCCGCTCCTGTCGATTCTCAACTTCACGATGATCGGCGTGCTCGTAATCTGGTATCCGCAGCTCGCCGGCAACGGCAAGAGCGCCGCGGGTCTGTCCTTCGAGGACCATCTCGGCTTCGCGCTTGCGGGCGTGCTGCTCGTGCTGAAGGTGGCCATCGAAGTGAGTTCGCTGCGTGCGGGCGCGCAGGGCGGCCTGCTCACGCCGAGCCTGACGAACGGCGCGCTGCTCGGCGTGATGCTCGGCAGCGCATGCAATGCGTTCTGGCCGGGCACGCCGCTCGGCGCGTTCGCGGTGATCGGCGCAGCGGCCTTCCTCGCCGCGGCGATGCAGATGCCGCTCACGGCGCTCGTACTCGCGCTCGAATTCACTCGTGTCGAGCAGGCGTTCATGATTCCGCTGGGGCTGTCGATCGCCGGCGCGATGGTGACTTATCGCGCGCTGGCGGAAGGGAGGCCGAAGGTCGTCGCGGCGGTGGCGGTTGGGGGGGAGAAGAGGTTGGGTGGCTTGTCGGATTGAGCACCGAAGCTCCCTGACCACCTCCATCGTTGTAATTCTCCGTAGACAGAATGAGGCAGGGTTTCCCGCCAATGGAAATCCATTGCTTCCACGCTAGTTACGGACGACCCTCGCCTTACTTTACGGTGCTGTCACCGCTTTTTGACAGATGCGCGGCGGACGCGACGGGCGAGCCCATCGCCTGAAACAGCGCGGCGGTGTCGCTCATGCGGGCGCTGCTTGCGCGGATCGTCGCAAGCCGCGCGTTGAGATACTGCTGCTCGCTGCCCCGCGCGGCGCGCGGAGGAATCGCGCCGAGCCGCACGCGCGCCGCCGCATCCGCCGATGCATCGCGTGCCGCGCGGCTGGCGCTATCGGCGAAGGCGAGCGCTTCGCTGTCGGTTTCGAGCGAAGCCAGCGTGTTCGCGACGTTCTGAAACGCCGCGAGCACGGTTTGCCTGTATTGCTCGGCCGAGGCTTCGTAAGTGGCGATGGCCGCGCGGCGTTGCGCGAGCAGCGCGCCGCCATGAAAGATCGGCTGCGACAGCGAAGCGCCCACGCTCCACAACGCGCCCGCGCCCGAGAGCGCCGTCGGCCAGTTGAAGCCGCCTTTGCCCATCGATGCCGATAGCGACAAGCTCGGATACAACTGCGCCGTCGCGACGCCGACCTGCGCGGCGGCCGCTTTCAGTGCGGAGTCGGCGGCCTGAATGTCGGGGCGCGTCTGAAGCAGTTCCGACGGCAGCACGACCGGCACATCGGACGGCACGGTGAGGCTCGCGAGATCGAGATCGTCGGGCGCCCGGTCGGGCGTGCGGCCAAGCAGGACGGCTACCGCATGACGTGTCGCGAGCCATTGCGCGCGCAAGCCCGGCAGTTGCGATGCCAGCGACGCCGCGTTCTGCTGCGCGCCGAGCATCTCGGTGCGCGACGCCGAGCCGAGCGCATAGCGGCGTTCGGCGTCGTGCGCGTCGTCGTTGGCCAACGCGACGAGCCGCTCCGTCACGTCGATCTGCGCATGCAAAGCCGCCGCGCCGATCGCACCCGTGACGATATTCGCCGCGAGCGCGCGCCGCGCGGCATCGAGTTGAAACGTTTGTTGATCGACCTGCGCCGCCAGCGATGCGTTCGCATACCGCGCCGCGCCGAAGAGATCGAACGTGTATTGCGCCTGGATCTGCCCGACGAAGAGGTTGTAGACCACGGTCGGCGGTCCGGCCTCGGGAATGCCGAGGCCGCGTTGCCGCGTCGCCTGCGCGCCCGCATCGATCGACGGCAAAAGCGACGAGCCGACTTGCGCGCGCAATTGCTCGCGTGCGGCGACGAGGCTCTTGTCCGCGGCGGCGAGATTGGGACTGGCGCGCAAGCCTTCATCGACGAGCGCATTCAGCGTATCCGACCGATACTGCTTCCACCATTCGGGCACGGGTTTCGCGCCCACGTCGAAACGTTGTGACGCGCCTTCGGCCGTGACGCTCGCTTCCGCTTGCGGCGTTACGCCGTAATGCGCGGGCTGCGGCATCGCGGGCGGCTTGCCATCGGGGCCGAGGGCGCATGCATTCAAAGCCATGCAAGCCAAAGTCATCAATAACCGGCGATTCATGACTGCGCTCCTTCGCGCTCGTCGAGCTTGACGCGGAACCATGCGGCATAGAGCGCGGGCAGATAGAAGAGGGTGAGCACGGTCGCGCTCGTGATGCCGCCCATGAGCGCGGTCGCCATCGGGCCGAAGAAGTTGCTGCGCAGAAGCGGAATGAGCGCGAGCACGGCGGCGGCTGCCGTCAGCGTAATCGGCCTGAAACGCCGCACCGTCGCGCCGATGATCGCATCGAGACGCTTCTGCCCCGAGGCGATGTCCTGTTCGATCTGGTCGACGAGAATCACCGAGTTGCGCATGATGATGCCGAACATCGCGATCACGCCGAGCATCGCGACGAAGCCGAACGGCTTGCCGAACGCGAGCAGCGTTATCACGACGCCGATCAAGCCGAGCGGCGCGGTGAGCACGACCATCATGACGCGCGAAAAGCTCTGCAACTGGATCATCAAAAGCGTGAGCACGACGATCACCATCACCGGAATCTGCGCGTTGATCGACGCCTGGCCCTTGCCGCTTTCCTCCACCGGCCCGCCCACTTCCACGCGATAGCCCACCGGCAGCGCGCGGCGAATCTCGTCGAGCTTCTTGTCGATGGCATGCGTCACGTCGATGCCTTGCGCATCGCCTTTCACATCGGATTGCACGGTGATGGTCGGTTGACGGTCGCGTTCCCAGATCACGCCGTATTCGAGCGTATCGACGACGCGTCCGAGCGCGCTCAACGGCACGGGGCCATGCGGCGTCGGCATCGCGAGCGTGGCGAGGCGCGCGGGATCGACGCGTTCGGCGCGCGGCGCACGCAGATCGACGCTGATCAGCTTGTCGCGCTCGCGATACTGCGTGACCGTCGTGCCGGAGAGCGTCATCGCGAGAAAGCTCGATACGTCCTGCGACGTGACGCCCGCATCGCGCGCCTTCTGCTGATCGATCTCGAAGCGCTCCGAGCGCTCCGAAGGCTCGTCCCAGTCGAACTGCACGTTGGTTGTGCGCGAGTCCGCGCGCATGTCCGCCGCCACCTGCTCGGCGATGTGACGCACCGTGCCGATCTCGTCACCGCTCACGCGGAACTGCACCGGATAGCCGACGGGCGGCCCGTTCTCCAGCCTTGATAGCCGCGTGCGCACGGCGGGAAAGCGCTCGCGCAGCATCGGTTCGAGCCAGCGCGCGAGCGCTTCGCGCGCTTCGACCGACTTCGCGGTGACGACGAACTGCGCGAAGTTCGGCGTCGGCAATTGCTGATCGAGCGGCAGATAAAAGCGCGGCGCGCCGGTGCCGACGAAGCTCACCACGTGATCGATTTCATCGCGGCCTTTGAGCGCTTCTTCGAGGCGCTTCGCTTCGCGCAAGGTCGCATCGAACGATGCGCCTTCCTGCAGACGCACGTCGATGAGCAGCTCGGGCCGGTCCGAGCTCGGGAAGAATTGCTGCGGCACGAGCGAGAAGCCGGCCATCGCGATGACGAACAGGATGACCGTGATCGCGAGCACGACGAAGCGCCGCTTCACGCACCAGCCGACCCATTTGCGTAGGCGTTCGTAGAATTTCGTGTCGTAGATGTCGTGCTCGTGATCGTCGGGCAGATGCGCTTCTTTCTTGCGTTCGGGAAGCAGCTTGTAGCCGAGCAGCGGAATCAGCACGACGGCCGCGAGCCACGACGCGATCAACGCGATCGCCGAGACTTCGAAGATCGAGCGCGTGTATTCGCCGGTGCTTGATTTCGCGAGCGCGATCGGCAAAAAGCCCGCGACGGTGACGAGCGTGCCGGTGAGCATCGGGAACGCGGTGCTCGTGTACGCGAACGCGGCGGCGCGCGTGCGGTTCCAGCCTTGCTCCAGTTTCACGGCCATCATTTCGACGGCGATGATCGCATCGTCGACGAGCAGGCCCAACGCGAGAATCAGCGTGCCGAGCGAGACTTTATGCAGGCCGATATCGAACAGATACATGAAGAGCGCGGTGACGGCGAGCACGATCGGAATCGAGATCACGACCACCATCCCCGTGCGTACGCCGAGCGACACGAGGCTCACGATCAGCACGATCACGACGGCTTCGGCGACCGCTTCGAGAAAGTCATCGACGGACTGCGAGACCGCGTGCGGCATGCTCGCCACTTCGGTCAGCGTCAGGCCCGCGGGCAACTGTGCGCGCAACTTCGTCATCTGCTCATCGAGCGCTTTGCCCAGACGCACGACGTCCTCGCCCGGCTGCATCGTGACGCCGATGCCGAGCACGGGCGTGCCTGCCGAGCGCATCTGCGTGGCGGTCGGATCGATGTAACCGCGCTTGATCGTCGCGATGTCGCCGAGACGGAACGAGCGCCCGTTCACGTTGATGAGCGTATCGGCGAGCGCATCCACGCTTTTGAACTGCCCGCTCGGGCGCACGAACACGCGGTCGTTGGGCGTCGTCAGCACGCCTGCCGGCGAGACGGCGTTCTGTCCGTCGATGGCCTGCGCGATCTGCTGCGGCGATATGTTCAGCCGCGTCAATGTCGTGTTCGCGATCTCGACGTAGATGCGCTCTTCCTGATCGCCGAAATAATCCACCTTGCCGACGCCCGGCACGCGCAGAAGCACGGTGCGCAGGGAATCGGCGTAATCGTGCAGTTGCACGGGCGAGAAGCCGTCGCCTTCGAGCGCGTAGATGTTGGTGTAGACGTCGCCGAATTCGTCGTTGAAGAACGGGCCCTGCACGCCGGGCGGCAAGGTGGCTGCAATATCGCCGACTTTCTTGCGGATCTGATACCACTCCTCGGGCACATCCTTCGCGGGCGCGGAGTCCTTCATCTGAAAGAACAGCAGCGACTCGCCGGGGCGCGAATAGCTGCGGATGAAATCCGTGTACGGCGTTTCCTGCAGCTTGCGCGCGATGCGGTCGGTCACTTCCTCTTGCACCTGACGCGCGGTCGCGCCGGGCCAGAAGGTGCGGATGACCATGACGCGGAACGTGAAGGGCGGATCTTCCGATTGCGCGAGCCGCGTGTAGGAGAGGATGCCGAAGATCGTCGACATCGCGATGAGAAACACGACGAGCGCGCGATGCCGCAGCGCCCACGCAGAGAGATTGAAGCGGCCTTCTTCGTGGCGATGCGCGTCGTCGTCGCGGCTTTCGCTGGTATCGCTGGCATCGCTCATGACGCGAAGTCCTCGGGATGCAAGGGCGCGACGACGCGCACCTTCTCGCCAGCGGAAACGGTATGCACGCCTTGCCACACGATGCGATCGCCCGCCGCGATGCCGCGCGCGATCGTCACGGTGCGCTCGCCATAGCGCGCGACGTCGACGCGCCGCAGTTCGAGCGCATCGCCGGGTTGCTTCACGATCCACACGGCGGGATGGCCGTTGTCGTGAAAGAGCGCAGTCGATGGAATCGTGAACGCGCCTTTATCCGCATCCGACGATGCGAATGCGATATCCGCCGTCATGCCTAGACGCACGTCGGGCGCCGGTCCTTCGAGCGTGAGCTTCGCGCGCCAGGTGCGGCTTTGCGCGTCGGCGGCGGGCGAGAGCTCGCGCACGCGCGCCTTGAAGGTCTTGCCCGGCAAACCGGCGAGCTTCACGATCGCTTCCTTGCCGACGGCGAACGCGGGCAGTGCGGTTTCGGGCACGTCGCAGATCACGTCGATATCGCCGCTCCAGGCGAGCGTGAAGACGGCTTGCCCTGCGGTGACGTTCTGGCCCGTATCGGCTTGTTCGGCGGTGATGACGCCCGCGTGATCGGCGGACAGCGTCGCGTAGCGCAACTGATCGGACGACAGTCCCGCCTGCTGCTGTGCCTGATTGCGCTGCGCGAGCGCGGACGCGTAGGCGTTTTGCGTCTGTTCGAGCTGCGCGGGCGCGATGAGATTTTCGGCGGCCTGCGCGCGATCGCGATCGAGCTGCTGCTTCGCATACACGAGCTGATGCTCGGCGGCGTCGAGTTGCGCGCGGGCGCTGGCGTTGTTCTTTTCGACATCGGCGGGATCGAGACGCGCGACCACTTGGCCCGCCTTCACGCTATCGCCGAGCCGCGCGCGCCGCTCGAGAATCTTGCCGTTGATGCGAAACGAGAGCGGCGTTGAATAGCGTGACTGAATCTGACCGGGCAGGCTCGACGTGCTCGCGTGGCCGTCCGATTGCGCCGCAACCGCGACGACCGGGCGCGGCGCGGGCGCGGGCGCCTCATGCCGCTTGCAGGCGAAAAGCGCTGCACAAACGATCGGAATACATGCCGCGCGCGCCACGACCGACGCGGATGAGTGGAAGAGCTTCACAGGAACCTCGGCGCCCGCAAGGGCATGGTGCGGCACGCCTTCGAAACGAGGCGCGCCGCTCATGGGCGAAGCAAGGGAAAGATGCTCCGGCGGGCAATTTCGAGAAACGAGCCTGCGCGGGGCAGGTCGGCGAGCGGACCTGAAAACCCCGTCCGGCAAGGGTTTCGACGACCCGGACGTGAATACGAAGTGAATTCTAATACATACTTGTATCTGAATGCAAAGCCGGATTTGTAAGCCTGGCGGTGCTACACTTCGGGAATGAAACCAGTCCGTCTCACCCGCGAGCAAAGCCGTGATCAGACGCGTCAACGTCTGCTCGATGCTGCGCAGGCGGTGTTCACCAAGAAGGGATTCGGCGCGTCGAGCGTCGAAGATGTCGCCGCCGACGCGGGTTATACGCGCGGCGCGTTCTATTCGAACTTTTCGAGCAAGGCCGAACTTCTACTCGAAGTGCTCAAGCGCGATCACGACACCATCATGGCGCGGCTCTCGACGCTCTTCGAGGACGGCGAAGCGTCGCGCGCGGACATGGAAGCGCGCGTGTTGCAGTACTACAGCGAGTGCTATCAGAACAACGCGTGCTTTCTGCTGTGGGTCGAAGCGAAGCTGCACGCGAGCCGCGACGCCACATTCCGCGCGAGCTTCAATGCGCTGATGCGCGAATTGCGGCAAACCACGACCGATTACATCCGCGCATTTTCCGAGCGCGTGGGCACGCCGCTCACGATGCCCGCCGAACAGATGGCGCTCGGCTTGATCGCGTTGTGCGACGGTGTCCAGTTCTTCTATTCGTCCGACCCGCAATCGGTGCCCGCGCAGTTCGCCGAAGACGTGCTCGGGCAGTTCTTCCGGCGTGTGGTGCTGAGCGGCGGCGCGGAGTAAAGCGGCTTCATCGACTCGCGAGTCGACAACGGCTGAATGGCGCGCATGAATTCGATGAGCTAATCTTGGCGCGAGAGCCATAGAAGCCGCTTGCAGCACCTCGAATTCGTTCGCGTTTCTCGCGAAACGCGAATGACATCCCTGGAGGGAATCTCCATGAGCGCATTCACGCGGCGCATCGACGTGGGGCATGTCCTGACTTACGTTCGCGCGTGGATGATCGCGCTCGCTGTCTTCACGGGAAGCGCGTCGGCGGCGCCGCTGCCCGCGTCGATGCAGGGCATCATTTCGAACTGGGTGGCCTCGGCGCCGCAGGCGGCTTCCGCGCCTACGCCCGCGAGCCAGGCCGAAATGGTGCGCTCGCTGAACACGCTGATCGGCACCTTCGACAACGACGCGCAACGCAGCGCGTTCGTCGCGCAATTGAAAATGCTGCGCGACGCGATGCAGAAGAGCGCGCCGGCCACGCCCGCACCGGCCGGCGGTGATCTGCTCGGCGCGATCGCATCGGGCATTGCATCGGTCGAAACGAATTTCAGCGAAGGCATCACGCCGCTGCGCTTCTGGAGCGCGCGTTCCAGCGCCGCCGCGAGCGAGCTGCGCGCGATCGGCGCCGATACGAAAGGCGAATCGATCGGGCGGATCGTTGCAGGCATGAGCGCGACGCTCGCGGGCTGGGGCCTGTGCGCGTTCCTGCTGATCCGTCTCCAGCGACGCCTCTTCGCGCGCTATGGCCGCGAGGTTTCGCTCGCGCCGAATCCGACCTCGGTCGAACTGCTGTACTTCGCGTTGCGGCAGACCGGACCGTGGGTCGTCGCGTTCATCGCGGTCTTGCTCTTCGTTCGCGGCATGCCGGATGCGCTCGGCCGCACGCTCGGCCTCGTCATCGCTTACGCGATCGTCGCGGGCTCGATCTTTTCCGCGATCTGCATGATCGTGTTTTCGATCTTCAGCACCGCGCATCGCCGTGTCGCCGTGCGGCAGTTGCTCGCGCACACGTTCTGGCCGCTCTTTGCGATCGGCGCGTGCGGCGCGCTCGGCGATGCCACCGCCAACGCCGATGTCACGCGTCAGCTCGGCCCGAATCTCGCGGGCGTCGTGTCGACCTTCGCCACGCTGGCCGCGGCCCTGCTGAGCGGCTGTTTCGCGCTCGTCTACCGGCGGCCCGTTACGCATCTGATCCGCAATCGGCCGTATGCGCGCCGGCGCGATCATCAGTTCGCGACCGAAGCGCTCGATATCCTCGCTTCGCTCTGGCATATCCCGATGCTGCTGATCGCGGCGGCGGCGATCGTGGCGATCATCGACGGGCGTGGCGCGGAAGGCGACGTGTTGCGGCCTTCGCTGCTCAGCGCGGCGCTGCTCGTCCTGACGCTGTTCGCGTCCGCGCTGCTGATGCATCTGACCCGCCGCCGCGATACGCGTGCGCAGCGGCGCGCGCCGCATCTCACACGGCTCCTGCGCTTCGGCTGCACGCTGGTCGTGCTGCTGGTCTGGCTCGCGTATCTGCGCTTCGAGCTCGAGCTTTGGAGCGGGCCGATCGCGCGGCTCATCAGGCACAGCGCGATGACGCCCGGCTTCAGGCACGCGCTCATCGCCGTGGTCGCGACGGTGTTCGGCGCGTGGTTCATCTGGATACTCATCGACAGCATCGTTCTCGAAGCACTCGGGCCGAACAGTTCGCGCAGCAAGGCGCTGAGTCCCGGCGTGCGCGCCCGCACGATGTTGCCGCTCGTGCGCAACGGCATCTTCATGACGGTCGCGACGCTCGCGGCCATCGTCGCCTGCGCGACCCTCGGCATCAATCTGACGCCGCTGCTCGCCGGCGCCGGCGTGATCGGTCTCGCGGTCGGCTTCGGAGCGAAGTCGCTCGTCACCGATCTCATCACGGGGCTATTCATCATCGTCGAGGAGACGATTTCGGTCGGCGACTGGATCGATATCGACGGTCACGCAGGCACCGTGATGGATCTTACGATCCGCACTGTCCGCTTGCGCGACGGTCAGGGCGCGGTGCACACCATTCCGTTCTCGCAGATCAAGATCGTGAAGAACCTGTCGCGCGATTTCGCGAATGCCGTATTCGAAATCCGCGTGCCGTTCAGCGCGAAGATGGATGACATCAGCCGCATGATCGTGGAAGCGGGCGCGGAGCTGATGGCGGACTATCGCTATCGCAATGAAATACTCGGTCCCGTCGAGATCTTCGGGCTCGAACGCTTCGAGACGAACTGCGTCGTGGTGAAAGGACAGATCAAGACGCGGCCATTGCAGCAATGGAGCGTGGCGCGCGCGTTCAACGCGAGGCTCAAGCTGAAGATGGACGAAGCGGGCTTCGAAATGCTGCTGCCGCAGATGCAGCTCCATGCCGCGCCGGCCGGGCGCGGCCAGACGGAGAACCGTCATGCAGCGGATGCCCCGGCGCAGCCGGAGCTTCGCGTGCTCAAAGAATCGCCCTGATCAAAAAGGCCAGACCCATTCGGCGATTTCGGGCTTGTCGGTGCCGTGCGTATGCGCGTAATCCAGATGACGGATGATCGCGTTTCGCATGTCTTCCCGCAAATGCGTGGCGCGGCTTTGCAAACGCGGCACGCGATCGAGCACGTCGATCACGAGATTGAAACGATCCGCCTGATTGAGTATCGCGAGTTCGAGCGGCGTGTTGATGTTGCCTTTCTCCTTATAGCCGCGCACGTGCAGATTTTCATGATTGTGGAAGCGATAAGCGAGCTTGTGAATCAGCCACGGATAGCCGTGAAAGTTGAAGATCACGGGTTTGTCGAGCGTGAAGAGGCTGTCGAACTCGCGCGCGCTCGATCCATGCGGATGCTCGCTATCGGGCTGCATCCTGAAGAGATCGACCACGTTCACGAAGCGCAGCTTCAATTCGGGCAGGCGTTCGCGCAGAATCGCGGCGGCGGCGAGCGCTTCCTGCGTCGCGACATCGCCACAAGAAGCGAGCACGACGTCGGGCTCTTCGCCTTCGTCGGTGCTGGCGCGCCGCCATACGCCGATACCTTTCGCGCAATGCACGATCGCTTCGTCGATGGTCGCAAACTGCAAATGCTTCTGCTTGTCCGCGACGATGATATTGATGCAATCGGTCGAGCGCATGCATTGATCGGCCACGACGAGCAGCGTGTTGGCATCCGGCGGGAGATAGACGCGCGTGACGGACGGGCTCTTGTTCGTGACGAGATCGATGAAGCCGGGGTCCTGATGCGAGAAGCCGTTATGATCCTGCCGCCATACAGTCGATGAAAGCAGAATCGTTTCCGACGACACCGACGCGCGCCACGGCACATGGTTCTTGCAGATATCGAGCCATTTCGCATGCTGGTTGAACATCGAGTCGATCACGTGCGCGAAGGCTTCGTAGGTATGGAAGAAGCCGTGGCGTCCCGTCAGCAGATAGCCTTCGAGCCAGCCGAGCAAGGTATGTTCGGAGAGCATCTCCATCACGCGGCCGTCGCGCGAGAGCTCGCCGCCGTCCTCGTCTTCGGGCAGAAAGTCCGCCATCCAGACTTTCTTGCTGACCTCGTAGATGGCCTGAAGCCGGTTCGATGCCGTTTCGTCCGGGCCGAACACGCGGAATGTCTCCATGTTGCAGCGCATGATGTCGCGCAGAAAGGCGCCCAGCGGACGCGTGTTTTCGTGCAGGATCTTGCCGGCCTGACTCACATCGACGGCATAGGCGCGGAAGTCGGGCATCTTCAGTTCCTTGCGCAGCATGCCGCCGTTCGCGTGAGGATTCGCGCTCATGCGCCGTGCGCCGCTGGGCGCGGTCGCCCTGATTTCGGCACGCAGGCGGCCGGATTCGTCGAAAAGCTCTTCGGGCTTGTAGCTCTGCATCCAGCGCTCGAGCACGGCGAGATTCGCCGGGTTGTTATGCACGTCCGAGAATGGCACCTGATGCGCGCGCCATGAGCCTTCCACCTTATGGCCGTTGATTTCCTTCGGACCGGTCCAGCCCTTGGGCGTGCGCAGCACGATCATCGGCCAGCGCGGCCGTTCCGTGTCACGGCCGTTGCGCGCCTTCTTCCAGATCGCGTGAATATCCGCGATGGCGGCATCGAGCGTTTCCGCCATCTTCCCGTGCATCTGCGCATGATCGGAGCCTTCGACGAAATACGGCCGATAACCATAACCGACGAACAGGGCTTCCAGCTCTTCATGGCTGATGCGCGCGAGGATCGTCGGATTGGCGATCTTGTAGCCGTTCAGGTTCAGGATCGGCAGCACGGCGCCGTCGCGCGCGGGATTAATGAACTTGTTCGAGTGCCATGCCGTCGCGAGCGGGCCGGTTTCCGCTTCGCCGTCGCCGACGACGCACGCGACGATGAGATCAGGGTTATCCAGCGCCGCGCCATAAGCGTGCGAGAGGCTATAGCCAAGCTCGCCGCCTTCATGGATGGACCCCGGCGTTTCAGGCGTCACGTGCGAGCCGATATGACCGGGAAAGGAAAACTGCTTGAAGAACTTCTGCATGCCTTCGGCATCTTCGCTCTTGTCCGGATAAACCTCGGAATACGTGCCTTCGAGATATGCCGGGCCGAGCACGCCGGGCGCGCCGTGACCGGGACCGGCCATGAAAATCACGTCGATGTCCTCACGTCTGATCACGCGATTCAGATGCGCCCAGACGAACGACAGTGCGGGACTCGCGCCCCAGTGTCCGAGGAGACGTTGCTTGACGTGATCCGCCTTCAGCGGTTCGCGCAGGAGCGGATTGTCGGCAAGAAAGATCATGCCCGCCGCGAGATAGTTGCACGCGCGCCACCAGGCATCGACGAGGCGAAGTTCATCGCTTTCGAGCGCGGAGGAGTGCGATGCACCATTTCGGGAATGCTTGCTCATCGAGAATTCTCCTTGCGGTGAAGGTTCATCAGGAATCCGGGAAAATGCGATGCGCCGGTCGCGCTCTTCAAGATAGTGCTTGCGCGAGCACTTGTGAAACCGCGTTAAGCGCGTTGAGCGAGGCCGTTTCGATTCCCTGCACGATCGATCACTTCATTGCCAGGAAATCCATCGTCGAATGAATTAAAATGCTTTAATAACGCTGAGTTTTACTCGACAGTAGCGTCTTTCAGGCATTCGATGACACGCCATATCCGAAGATATTGGTTTGCCGGCATCGTGGCTTTTCTGCTCGGCAGCTTTGCATCAGCCAGTGAACACACTCGCGTGATTCCCGTTTCGCGAGTCGCGGCGAATGTACTGTTCTTTCCTTATCCCGCCATTGTCTCGACCGCGGCCGCGCATCCGGTCAGGCCGCAGCGCCTGCGCTATCTTTTCAGAGGCATGGACGTGCTGGATGCCGTGACGCTATCGAAGTATGACAACAGCATTCATCCCGATCTGGGCCAGGTCGCCCGGCTTCAACCGCAACCGCCGTCGCCGACTTCCGTGCCGGCGCCGGTGAAACCGCGGGACGGCATCGCGAGCCAGGAAGACGAATGGCACTTCCATGCGAATCCGCAACTCGGCGTGAATCACGAGCACGAGAAAGGCATGACTTTCTCCGTGCGACGCGACTTTTGAACATTCATATCGCCGCTTCTTTCTCATAGCCACGCAGCAATTTTTTTAGTTGCCGGTTGGCGATGCAGTCGCATAAAGTAAATAGAGCGCGCTGCGTCAATTGATGACATCGATGGAGCCCAGGCAAATGAACAAGTTGCTTATATCCGGTGCGACGACGATGCTCACGCTGGCGGGCGCGGCGCATGCGCAAAGCAGCGTGACGCTCTACGGGCTGATCGACGCGGGCGTCACCTACACGAACAGTCAGATCAACCCCACGGGCGCCGGACACAGCAACTGGGAGCTGAAGAGCGGACCCGTGCAGTACAGCCGCTGGGGCTTGCGCGGCGCGGAAGATCTCGGCGCCGGACTGAAGGCCATCTTCAACCTGGAGAACGGCTTTAACCTGAACAACGGGCAGAACACGTCGAGCAATCGCATCTTCAACCGGCAGGCTTATGTAGGCTTGTCGAGCCGCGATTACGGCGTGCTCACGTTCGGGCGTCAAACCGACGACATGGTCGACTTCGTCGGGCCGCTTTCGTTGACCGGCACCGAATATGGCGGCACGCATTTCGCGCATCCGTTCGATATCGACAATCTCAACGATTCGTTTCAGATCAATAACGCGGTGAAATATCAAAGCCCGGATTTCGCGGGATTCAAGCTCGGCGCGATGTACGGTTTTTCGAATCAGGCCGGCGGCTTCTCCAACAATCGCGCGTATAGCCTCGGCATGTCGTATATGTGGGGCCCGCTGAACTTCGGCGCGGGATTCCTGCAACTCAACAGCGACGCGCAAACGCCCGCGCAGCTCAACGCGAACGGCGCCGTTACCGATACGAGCGGCTCATCGCTGCAAGGCGTGCTGACATCGAACGCCGTTCCTCTGGGCGTCTTGTCGAGCCGTCAACAGACGTGGGGCGCCGGCGTGAACTACGCGTTCGGCCCAGCCGTGGCGGGCTTCGTTTATACGCAGACGAATCTCACGCAGTTGTTCCAGACCGGACTCAGCACGCACTTCCAGAACTTCGAAGGCAATCTGCGCTATGCGCTGACGCCTGCGGTCGAGCTCTCCGCCGCCTATACCTACACGCGTGCGAGCGCGCTTGCGGGCGGCAGCAATCCGCACTGGAACCAGGTCAGCGCGATGGCCGGCTACAGCTTCACGCGGCGCACCGATGTCTATGTTCAAGGCGTGTGGCAAGGCGTGAGCGCGGGCAGCGGCTCGCCGTTGGGTGTCGCGTGGATCAACGGCGTCACCGCGCCGTCGTCCACGAGCAATCAGGTCGAGGCGACGGTCGGGTTGCGCCATCGCTTCTGAGCGTCGCGCTTCATTGTCCGGCTGACTTTCGAGCTTCGCGAACGAGCCAGTCGCGAAACGCGGCGAGCCGTGGCAGGCTCGCGGTCCTCAAAGGCAAGTTCTTCATGGCGCAGGCCGCCGCCCGAGCGATGCAGCAGCGCGGCGCGGGCGCGATCGTGCAGACCGGCTCGCTGTGGGCGCTGCAGGCGATCGGCGCGACGCCTTCAGCCGCTTATTCGGCGGCGAATGCGGGTGTGCACGCGCTCAAGCGCAACTTGGCCATCGACCTGGTGGCGTCGAACATCCGCATCAATACGGTCGCGCCCGCGGTCGTGGAGACGCCTGTCTTTAACACGTTCATGTCCGACGATCAGGTGAAAGCGACGCTGCCCGCGTTCAACGCGTTTCATCCGCTCGGACGCAACGACCAGCCCGCCGACGTCGCCGAAGCGATTTTGTTCCTGGCGTTCAGCGGGCGCAACAAGGACGTGATGAACGTCAGTATGACGAAGCAAATGGTCATGCGGCCGATTGCGTGTCGGTACCGATGCGGAATGCGCGATGCAGCGGCGGGCGTATCGTGAGCGTTTCGACGTCCGCGCGCGACCGATGCCGATACTTGCGGCCCCATCCGGTCACGGGGTCCGCATGTTCGTTCGCGCAGAAGCTTTCGAACTCGTGCCACGCTTCTTCGTAATCGCCTGCGCGGGCGAGCTCGAACTGATGACCCTCCGTCGCGCACGACGCGACATTCATGAATTGCTTCAAGATCGGCCGGCAGGCGTAGCTGATGTACGGGTCCGCTTCCTCTCGCGGCCATTCGTTCGCGGCGATGAGCATCTGACGCCACGCGAGGATGGTTTCGCGGCACGTGTCGCAATGCGCGTCGCCCTGAATGAGCGCGCTCGCCTCGAGAACGGCGATCGCGTGCCCTTCGAACTTCGACAGCTTGATCCAGGCCGCGCGCGCGAGGGAATCGGGCAGGCCGTCGTCGCAGTCGATGAGCGCGTTGCTCGCGTCGGCCGGCGGCTCGACCTTCATGACGATGCCTTCTTCGTGAAGCATCACGCGCACGCCGAAATCGGCGACGAGCATCGCGAGACGGCATCCCCAGCGCATGCTCATGTCGCGAAGCCAGGCTTCGTCGGATGTTCGCAGGGCCGCGGCGATTTCTTCGCGCGCATCGGCGAGCCAAAGACTTTGCGCAACCCCATCTGTTCGACTCATGGCGTCATCCCCGATGCGAGCGGAAGGGGTTAGCTTAACTCGCGTGACGCAAATGCGCGTGACAGCACGGACATCTCGTTTCCCCGCGCCCCCGAATACCGCCGCGCCACTTCTCCCAGTCGATCACGTTATGAAACGCCGCGACTTACTCCGGCCGCTAGTTTTCATACTTCAGGTAATACGCGTGTTCCCACACATCGAGCCCAAGAATCGGCGTATTGCCCGACGCGATGCCCGTCATCAGCGGGCTGTCCTGATTGCCGGTGCTTTCGATCGCTAGCTTGCCCGACGCGTCGACATTGAGTCACGCTCAGCCTTTCGTGGACGCGTCCTCGAAGCTTGCCAGCCACGCTGACTGCGTGGGCATGTTCTACTTGGCTTTTCGCCGCACGAACAAGGAAGCGACTTTGGCCAGCCGACCTCTCGAAAACCGGGCGTGCGCGCACGCCGTTGCATCGCAGGCGAGTCCTTGCGATGAGCTCGTCATCCGCGCGCAGCCCGTCGCGGCCGATCGTCCGTGCCGGCGCAAGCGCCTCGCGCTGGCGGCGACGATCCTCGGCTCGAGCATGGCGATGATCGACGGGTCGGTCGTGAATGTCGCGTTGCCGTCGATACAGCGCGACCTCGGCGCGAGCATCGCGGCGATGCAATGGGTCGTCGACGCCTATCTGCTGTTTCTCGGCGCGCTCGTCCTCGTCGGCGGCTCGATGGGCGACAAGCTCGGCCGGCGCAAGGTGTTCATCGCGGGCATCGCGATTTTCACGGTCGCATCGGCGGCGTGCGGCGCGGCGCCCGGCATGAGCTGGCTCATCGCGGCGCGCGCGTTGCAGGGCATCGGCGCGGCGCTGCTGGTGCCAGGCAGTCTCGCGATCATCGGCGCGGTGTTCAAAGGCGAAGCGCGCGGACGCGCGATCGGCACATGGGCGGGCGTGGGCGCGATCACGTCGTCGATCGGGCCGGCGGCGGGCGGCTGGCTCGTCGACGCCTGGTCGTGGCGCGCGATCTTCTTCCTCAATCTGCCGCTTGCCGCCGCGACGATCGTGCTGGCGCTCGCATCGGTGCCCGACAGCCACAACGCCGACGCGCCGCAGACGCTCGACTGGCCCGGCGCCGCGGCCGCCGCGGCAGGGCTGGCGGCGTTGACGTTCGGCCTTACCGAAGCGCCGTCGCGCGGCTTTGCCGATCCGCTCGTGCCCGGCATGATCGGCGCGGGCGTCGTGCTGCTCGCGGCGTTCGTCGCCATCGAAGCGAAATCGCGCGATCCGATGGTCCCGCTCGACATCTTCCGCTCGCGCGATTTCAGCGGCGCCAATCTCGTTACGCTGCTGCTTTACTTCGGGCTCGGCGGCGCGCTGTTTTTCCTGCCGTTCACGC
Source organism: Caballeronia catudaia (assembly GCF_001544755.2). Lineage (GTDB taxonomy): Bacteria > Pseudomonadota > Gammaproteobacteria > Burkholderiales > Burkholderiaceae > Caballeronia > Caballeronia catudaia. Next base: position 77,001 of record NZ_FCOF02000012.1, read on the forward strand.
TGATTCGCGCTTATGGCTACAGCGCCACCGAAGCGGGCGCCGCCGTTCTCCCGATGCCGCTCATCATCGGCGTGCTGTCGCGCTTCACGGGCGGGCTGACGGGGCGCTTCGGCGCGCGCACGCTGCTGATCGCGGGGCCGTGCGTCGCAGGCATCGGCTTCGCGATGCTCGCGCTGCCGGTCGTCGCAGGCAGCTATTGGGCGGGCTTTCTGCCGGCGCTCGTCGTGCTCGGGATCGGGCTGACGATCACCGTCGCGCCGTTGACGACGACCGTGATGGCGTCGGTGCCGGGCGAGCGCGCGGGCGTCGCATCGGGAATCAACAACGCGGTCGCGCGCGTGGCGAGCCTTTTGGCGATCGCCGTGCTCGGCATCGTGTTCGTCTGGTCGCACGATGCGGCTTTGTCGGCGCGGCTCGACCGCTTGCATCTGCCGCGCCAGGGCATGCATGTGCTCGACGCCGATGCGAACCCGTCCGCGCCCGCGACGCCGCTCGCCCGCGCGCAAGCCGACGCCATCGCCGATGCGCTGCGCGCTGTCGCGCTGTTGTCCGCCGCGTGCGCGTTCGCCGCGGCGGGCGTCGCGGCGGCCACGATCCGTCGCAACAAATAAAAAAAATCCCGATTTCGCCATCGGGATTCAAGGCACCGCTGAGAAGCTCTTCTTAATGTCCGGCGGCGTGTACCGGTTGTTCGATGGCCTTCGCCGCGCGCTTTTGCAGCTCTTCCGTTGTCTTGCCTTCGCCGTTCGGCAGCCAGCCCGGAGGACGCAGCAGGAAACCGACCGCATCCGACACGCTCTTCGCGTTGAACATGTCCTTCACGAGGCTGACCCAGTGCTCCATCTCGACGACGATCGGGTTATGCGAGGTCACAGGCGTCGTGAGACCGTAGACGCAGGGCTCTTCGGCGCGCTCTTCCACGTAGGTTCCGAACAGGCGGTCGAAGATGATCAGCACGCCGCCGAAGTTCGCATCCAGATACGTCGCGTTCGAAGCATGGTGCACACGGTGCGCGGACGGCGTGTTGAACACGTATTCGAGCCAGCCGAGCTTCGGAATCCACGTGGCATGCAGCCAGAACTGATAGAGCAGGTTGATCGACACGACCGCGAGCACCACGTCCGGCTTCACGCCGAACCATACGAGCGGGGTGAAGAAGATGGCCGAGCCCGCGATCTTGGTCAGCCAGCCGAGCCGGTACGCGGACGAAAGCGTCAGCTGGTTCGGCGAATGATGAACCGCGTGATTCGCCCAGAAGAAGCGGATCGTGTGCGACGCGCGGTGATACCAGTAGTAGCAGAACTCCTGTCCGATGAAGAGCAGAAAGATCGTGAGCGCGGTGTTTGACGTGACCGTATGGATCCGATGCTCCCACGCGAAGTTGAAGACCGGCGTCGCGAGCGAGATCGGCACGAAGGTGAGCAGCTTGCGGCCGACGAGATCGACGAGCGAGATCCAGGTCTCATGCCAGTCGAAGGCCTTGTCGGTGCGCTTGTGCTTGAAGTGCAGGACGACGGCTTCGATCATCGACGCGGTGAGGACGATGCCCATCGCGTACAGCGAGATTTTTCCGAGCAGTTCCAGTTCCATGATTGTTTGCCTTCGTGGGTGGTTGCGAATGAACGCATTGTGGCGATCGGACCCGTTAAAAACCACGCACAAACTATTTCATGGAATGTCATGGGACGCCCGCAAAGCCCTGCCGCACAAGGGACGGGCGTTCCGGGCGAGTTATGTCGAAGTGTGTCGGCGGCGTCGGTTCCGCTCGACGGGTAAGCGTCTTACGAAAACCTTGTATATCGCGATCAATGTCGCTAGAATGCGAACAATTCCTATTTACATAACTTGAAACGATGATCGGGTTCGCGCACGGCTGCTGCTTCGGGGATTCGCGGGCATGAGGCCGGTTCTGGTTCGCCTGCATCGATGGCTCGGCGTCGCGACCGCGCTCTTTCTGTTCGTCTCGGGTCTCACCGGCGCGATCATCGCGTGGGATCACGAAATCGACGAGATTCTCAATCCGCCATTTTTCCATGCTCGCACCGATGGGCCCGCGCTGCCGCCGCTCGAACTCGCGCGCCGCGTCGAGGCCGCCGATCCGCGCGTCGAGGTGACGTACATGCCGCTCGGCTTCGAGCGGGGACATACCGCGCAGATGATGATCATGCCGCGCACGAACCCGGCGACGAATGCGCCCTACGACGTGCCGTACAACCAGATCGCCGTCGATCCGGCGACGGGGCAGGTTCAGGCGCAACGCATGTGGGGCGCGTTCTCGCTCGCTCGCATCGACCTGATGCCGTTCCTCTACAAGCTGCACTACACGCTGCATCTGCCGATCGTCGGCGGTTTCGATGTCGGCACGTGGCTGATCGGCCTCGTCGGCATCATGTGGCTCTTCGATAGCGGCATCGCGCTGATTCTGTCGTTTCCGAGCGTGAAGGCGTGGCGCAAGTCGTTCGCGTTCCGCATGAAGCGCGGCGGCTATGCGCTCACGTTCGACCTGCATCGCTCCGGCGGCGTGTGGATCTGGGGCCTTTTGCTCGTGATGGCGCTCACATCGATCTCGATGAATCTCGCCGAGCCCGTCATGCGCCCGGTCGTGTCGATGTTCTCGAAGCTCTCGCCCTCGTTCCTCGACAACCCGGAACTCGTGCACGCCGGGCCGCCGGGCAAGCCGCTCGCCACGCGCGAGCAGATTCTCGCCGCCGCCGCCCGCGACGCAGAGCGCCAAAAGCTCACCGAGCCGATGGGCGCGCTCTACTACGCGCCGATGTTCAAGGCGTACGGCGTCGGCTTCTTCGCGCCCGGCAACGATCACGGCGACATGGGTCTCGGCAACGCCTGGCTCTACTACAACGGCCAGACGGGCGCGCTCGCGGGCTCGAACATTCCGGGCCGTGGCTCGGCCGGCGACATCTTCATGCAGGCGCAGTTTCCGCTGCATTCGGGGCGCATCGTCGGCCTCGGCGGGCGGATTCTCGTGAGCGCGGCGGGCATCGCCGTTGCGGCGCTGAGCGCCACCGGTCTCATCATCTGGTTCAGAAAGCGCGCGGCGCGCCGTCATTCGGCGGCGGCTGCGAGGGCGCATGCGGCTCGCCAGGGCTCGCTCACAACCTGAAGCGAATCCACGAAAAGCCGCTTCCGCCTCGAATAAAGCTCGACGAGAATGCTAAGTGCGGGTGGGATGTTGCGTTCACGCAAATCACTTCGGTTATTGGATGATAACGACTCGTATTCACATATAATCCGCGCATAACTCAGTCTCTCCGTTAGGCCGTCATCGGCACCGGTGACGCGACTCAGAACAATGCCGCCCGGGTTCCATTCGCGCCCCGGGACGGAAGATCGACCAACATCGCAGTCCGCATCCATGTCCGTTTTACGTTCGTCTTTCCCGCAGGCTGCGCCTGTACGGGCGCTGTCTCATCGCGCCATCATCGTCGCGGCCATCGCGATGGTCTTTTCCCTGTCGGCGCACGCGCAATCGGCCGGCACCGCCGATAGCGACGCCACCGCGCCGCAGGACAGCACGTTGCCGGCCGTCAAGGTTCAGGCGTCGAAGGAACAGCTTCCCGGCGATCTCGCGCCGACGTTCGCGGGCGGGCAGGTCGCGCGCGGCGCGGATTTCGGCGTGCTCGGCCAGCAGAACATGCTCGACGTGCCGTTCAGCATGACGACCTATACGTCGAAGCTGATCGAAGATCAGCAGGCGCGCACCATCGCCGACGTGCTCGCGAACGATCCGTCCGTTCGGACCGCGTATGGGTTCGGCAATTTCTCGGAGACGTATGTGATCCGCGGCTTCGAGCTGCAAGGCGACGATATTTCACTGAACGGGCTGTACGGCATCACGCCGCGCCAGCTCGTCGCGACCGATGCGCTCGCGCGCGTCGACGTGTTCAAGGGCGCGAATGCGTTCCTGAACGGCGCGTCGCCGAACGGCTCGGCGGTGGGCGGCGGCATCAACCTGCAACTGAAGCGCGCCGACGACAAGCCGCTCACGCGCGTGACGCTCGACGGCACGGCATCGGGCGAGATCGGCGCGCACATGGATATCGGCCGGCGCTTCGGCAGCGAAGGGCAGTTCGGCATCCGCGTGAATCAGGCGAATCACGACGGCGAAACGAGCATCGACGGCGAACATCGCCGTGACAACACGACGGCCGTTTCGCTCGACTGGCGCGGCGACAAGCTGCGTCTCTATGGCGATTTCCTGTATCAGCGGCAGCGCATCAACGGCGGCCGCCCGACCGTCAATGATTTCGCGAACTTCATTCCCGGCCCGCCGGCTGCGACGTACAACTACGCGCAGACGTGGAGCTTCAGCGCGATCGAGGACACGGTCGGCATCCTGCGCGCCGAGTACGATTTCCTGCCCGGCTGGACCGCCTATGTGACGGGCGGCGTGCGCCATACCGACGAGCAGGGCGAATACTCGTCGCCGAGCATTCAGGCGAACGGCTCGACCACCGCGACGCGCCTGGGCGTGCCGCACAAGGAAGACGGCATGTCCGCGGAAGCGGGCGTGCGCGGCCACTTCGACACGGGGCCGGTGTCGCATTTCGTGACGGCGGGCGCGTCGATCGTGCGGGTCGATTCGCAGTCGGCGTTCACGTTCAGCAGTTCGTTCCCGACGAGCCTCTACGACACGCCGCAAGTGCCGTATCCGCCGACCATTCTGACGGGCGGCAATCTGGCCGATCCGCAGACGACGGCGTTGAATCTGATGCGCAGTATCGCCGTGTCCGACACGCTCGGCTTCCTGAACGATCGCGTGCTGTTCACGATTGGCGCGCGCCATCAGGAATTGCTGTCCAACACTTACGCGTACACCGGCGCACAGACGCAAAACTACAACGACTCGATCACGACGCCGGTGTTCGGCCTCGTCGTCAGGCCGATGCAGCACGTCGCGCTGTTCGCGAACCGCAGCGAAGCGCTGACCATCGGCGATGCCGCGCCCAATACCGCCGCGAACTTCGGCGATCAACTGCCGCCGGCGAAGTCGAAGCAATGGGAAGTCGGCGCGAAGTACGACAACGGCCAGTATGGCGCGTCGTTCGCGGCGTTCCAGATCGAGCGGCCGCTCACGTTCGTGAATAGTGCGAACGTCTTCGTCGCGGACGGGACGCAGAAGCATCGCGGGCTGGAGGCGTCGATTTACGGCGAGCCGTTGAAGGGCGTGCGCCTGATCGCGGGTGCGACCTATCTCCACGCGACGCAGGAAGACACCGGCAGCGGCGCGACCGCCGGCGACAAGCCGATCGGCGTTCCGACGATGATGTTCAATGTCAACGCGGAATACGACGTGCCGGTGCTCACCGGCCTCACGCTGACGGCGCGCTGGATCCACACAGGCTCGCAGTATCTGAACGTGACGAACACGCTCGCGATTCCCGCGTGGGACCGCTTCGACCTCGGCGCGCGCTATGCGACCGTGCTGTTCGGCAAGCCGACGACATTCCGCGCGACCGTGCTGAACGTGGCGAACAAGTCGTACTGGTCGTCGACGATCGGCGGTTATCTGACGCAGGGCGCGCCGCGCACGCTGCTGTTGTCGATGACGACGGACTTCTGAGCGTGGACCGCATGAAGGCGATTCCGTTCGACAACCCGCTCCTTACGCAGCGCCGCCTTCAGGTGCTGACCCTTGCGGGACGCAGCCTTGACGATCTTGCATCGTTGTGTCTCGAATGGATGATCGGCGATTTGAAGCAGGCGTGATGGTCTGTCGGCAGACTGATGGCCGCTTTAGCAACGCTGTCGTATTCAAGCCGGCTGAACTCGCTCTGGACAACCTATCAATTGGCCTGAGAGGGCAGCACGTTTTTTGATCGATCGTCATTAAAGACGATCGATCTAAAGTACTCGCTATCAGGCCTCTCGCAGGTCGAGTGTCGGCTCCGGCTGCGTGAACAGCCGGGTCATTCGAAGGATGTTCGGCAAGCCGAAGTCATCCACGCTTGGCGTGCGATGCCCCTTGGTCGATGCGACTTCCACCGCAATTTGCAACGCACACGACCGCTCTCTGAGGAGCGCGCCTAACGCATCGGCCAGCAACCTGCGATCCGTGACACTCAGACTGTCTAGCATTCCGCTGTAAGTCGATGACATTCTCGTCTCCCATCGTTTCTCGTGCCAAAGGACGTACTGACAGTTCCAATCGAGTCGCCAAGCGCGGAGTTCGTCAGCCGATCTTGTTCTTGTTATAGACATCGATGAAGACAGCCGCCAACAGAACCAATCCCTTGATCACCTGTTGGTAGTCGATGCCGATACCCATGATCGACATCCCGTTGTTCATCACGCCCATGATGAATGCGCCGATCACCGCGCCCATCACTTTCCCGACGCCGCCCGATGCAGATGCTCCGCCAATGAAGCATGCGGCAATGACATCCAGCTCGAAACCCGTGCCGGCTTTCGGCGTCGCGCTGTTGAGACGGGCGGCGAAGATGAGACCGGCGAGCGCGGCCAGGACGCCCATATTCACGAAGGCATAGAACGAGATACGCTCCGTGTTGACGCCGGAGAGCTTCGCCGCCTTCACGTTGCCGCCTACTGCATAGATGCGCCGGCCAATCGTCGTTCGGTTCATCACGAAGGTGTATGCACCGATGAGAACACCCATGATGATGAGTACCGTAGGCATGCCCCGATACGACGCCAGCAAGTAACTGAAATAAACGATGAAAGCGGTAAGCACGACGTTCTTGACGATGAACATCGCAAACGATCCGCTGTCGACTCCGTGCTTCGCCGCCTTGCTCCGTTGACGCGACTCGATATAGAAGAATGCAAGACCAACGAGAAGGCCGAGCAGAAGCGAAGTAATTCGAAGGTTCTGGCCGTTGAAGAAATCCGGGATGAAGCCGGAACTGACAATGGCGAACACGTCGGGGAAGGGCCCGATCGATTGGCCTTGCAGCAAGGTGATGGTGAGTCCGCGGAACACGAGCATGCCCGCGAGGGTCACGATAAACGACGGCATCCGCCAGAACGCGACGAAATAGCCTTGTGCCGCGCCGATCAATGCGCCTGCGGCCACGCAGATGAGCGTTCCGAGAACGGGATTGACGTTCCACTGAACCATCAGCAATGCCGCGAGCGCGCCGATGAATCCCGATGTCGAACCAACCGACAGGTCGATCTGGCCGGCTACGATCACCATCAACATGCCGAGCGCCATGATGACGATATAGCTATTCTGAAGAACCAGGTTGGTCAGGTTCAGCGGCTGCATCAAGGTGCCGTTCGTGGACACCTGAAAGAATCCCATGATGATGACCAGCGAAACGACGAGGCCATACTCGCGCAGTCCGCGCTTGATCGATTGGGTGTATTCCGTATTTCGGCCCTTCGTTTCAGGGGTCACGGAAGTTGGAAGAGTCTCGCGCATTTCAGTTGGCTCCGTTTCTCATGATGGCACGCATGATTTTTTCCTGACTCGCTTCGGCGCCTGGCATTTCGCCGACGATGCAGCCCTCGTTCATGACGTAAATTCGGTCGCACATGCCCAGCAATTCGGGCATCTCGGAAGAAATCATGACGACGCATTTGCCGTCATTGGCCGCCTGATTGATGATCGTGTAGATTTCGTACTTCGCCCCCACATCGATGCCGCGCGTAGGTTCGTCCAGGATGAGCACCTCGGGTGCCGAATACAGCCACTTGCTCAACACGACTTTTTGCTGGTTGCCGCCGGAGAGATTGCCCACTTTCTGACGGATATCGTGGCACCGGATGCGCAGCTTTTGCTTGTAGTCCAATGCAATCGCGTTTTCCTTATGCTCGTCGACGACGGTAAAGCGGGAGATCGCCTTGAGATTGGCAAGCGAGATGTTCTGCTTGATGTTGTCGTCCAGAATCAACCCTGCGCCCTTGCGGTCCTCGGTCACGTACGCAAGTCCGTGCTTTATCGCTTTCGGCACCGTGGAGACGTCGACTTCTCTTCCGTTCAACCTGACAGAGCCTGAAATACTCTTGCCATAGGAACGGCCGAATACGCTCATGGCGAGCTCGGTGCGTCCGGAACCCATCAGCCCGGCTATGCCGACGACTTCGCCGCGTTTCGCATGGAAGTTCACGCCCTTGATGACGATGCGATCCGTCTGACTCGGATGACGCACTCTCCAATCGCTGACCTCGAACATCGTCTCGCCGATCTGCGGAGTTCGCGGTGGATAGCGGTCGTTCATCTCGCGTCCGACCATCGCCTTGATGATGCGGTCTTCGCTGATCGCTTGCGCCTTGCAGTCGAGTTCGTCGACGGTCGAGCCATCGCGAATGACGGTAATGGAGTCGGCCACCCGCGAGATTTCATTCAACTTGTGCGAGATGATGATGGCGGTCACGCCTCGCTCGCGCAGCTCCATCAGAAGAGTAAGCAGCGTGTCGCTATCCTTCTCGTTGAGGCTCGCGGTCGGTTCGTCGAGAATCAGGAGCTTGACTTCCTTGGACAACGCTTTGGCAATCTCGACCAGTTGCTGTTTGCCGATGCCGAGCGTAACGACCGGGGTATCGGGCGAATCGCTGAGGCCGACTTTCGCAAGCAGTTGTCGGGTCCTCGCGTAGGATGACTCCCAGTCGATCACGCCGCCCTTTGCCTGTTCATTGCCGAGGAAAATGTTCTCGGTGATGGAGAGCATCGGCACGAGCGCCAGTTCCTGATGAATGATGATGATGCCCGCGCGTTCGCTATCGTGAATGCCGGCGAATTTGCGCTCCTCTCCGCGATACACGACTTTTCCCTCATAAGTCCCATGCGGATAAACCCCGCTCAGGATTTTCATGAGCGTCGATTTGCCGGCGCCGTTTTCTCCGCAAATCGCGTGAATCTGGCCTTGGCGGACCGATAGATTCACGTTGTTCAGAGCTTTGACGCCGCCAAAGCTCTTCTGAATGCCACGCATTTCCAGAATCGTATCCATGACCTTCTAGCCAGTGGCGTTGGACGCTGACAGGAGCATCCAGAGGGATGCCCTGCCGGCCAATCATTCGAAGCTCGTTCGTATCGCGCAAACTTGTGCGATGACGACGCAACCGAGTCTTACTTCAGTTGAGCTTCCTTGTAATAGCCACTCGCGACGAGAGTCGTCTTCCAGTTGCCGCTATCGACCAGAACGGGTTTCAGCAGGTAGGTGGGAACGACCTTCACGCCATTGTTGTAGGTCTTCGTGTCATTGACCGGGACGGTCTTTTTGTTGAGCACCGCGTCGGCCATTTCGACGGTGGCTTTCGCCAGTTCGCGGGTGTCCTTGAAAACCGTGGTCTTCTGATCGCCGCGAATGATCGCTTTCACGCTCGGGATTTCGGCGTCCTGTCCGGTGATGACCGGCATGGGTTGTTGCGCCGTGCCATAGCCGACTCCCTTGAGCGACGAAATGATGCCGACGCTGATACCGTCATACGGCGACAGCACAGCGTCCACATGCGCATTGCCGTAATACGCGGAGAGAAGGTTGTCCATGCGAGCCTGAGCCGTGGCGCCGTCCCAGCGGAAAGTCGCGACCTTGTCGAATGCGAGCTGTTTGCTGCGCACGACGAGCTTGCCGTTGTCCATATACGGCTTGATGACCGACAGCATGCCGTCGTAGACGACGTGCGCATTGTTATCGTCAGCGGAGCCGGCGAAGATTTCGGCGTTCGCGGGCGTCTTCCGGTTATTCAGGTCGAGCGACTTGACCACCGAGTCGGCCATCATCGCGCCAACGCCGAAGTTATCGAACGTCGCATAGTAGTCGACGTCCTTGGTGCCGCGAATCAGGCGGTCGTAAGAGATTACCTTGATGCCGCGCGCCTGGGCCTTGCTCAGCGTGTTCGAGAGCGTGGTGCCGTCGATCGGCGCGACGACGAGAATCTTCACGCCCTTGGTGATGAGGTTCTCGATCTGGGCGATCTGGTTCGGAACTTCGTCCTCCGCATACTGGAGATCCGCCTGATAACCTTTGGCCTTGAAAGCATCGACCATGCTTTGCCCGTCGGAAATCCAGCGCGAGGACGATTTCGTGGGCATCGAGATGCCTACGACGCCCTTGTCCTCGGCGTTGGCATAGGGTGCAGTGGCGCAAAGGGCCAGCGCGAGGGTAGCGGTGATTAGTTTTAGCGATTTCATGTCGTCTCCTGGTGTCTCACGTTTTAGTTGATGCATGACTGCTTGGGGAGCCCGCCTCTGCTGCATCAACAGAGGCGTGGCGATTGGCGAAACGGTGTTGAGCTGGGACGGCATTCAGCGGCTGACCCCGACTGTCACGGTGGTCGGCCGATCGACCGTTATCCTATGGCTATGGCTATGGCTATGGCTATGGCTATGGCGACGGAAATGCCGCGCATGCTTGAGCGACGTCGTGCAGAGGCCGGCGCATGGCGCGGGAAGACCCGATGCCGTTCGGTTCGCCAGATCCAAAGCGTGGGCGTAGTCATCGGCCGCCAGAACAACCGCGACCGGTCCGAAGATATCTTCGCGAGTGATTTGCATCTCGGGCTTGGCGAGAAGCAACGCGGGCTCCATGAAATACCCACGCGTCTCGCGCTCGATTGCGCGACCGCCATGAATGAGCTCCGCGCCTTCCTTTATAGCCATCGCGACCGTATCGAGATTGCGCTGCAACTGGCTGTCGTTGGACACGGGACCGATATTGGTTCCCGTTTTCAACGCATGATCGATGCGAAGCGCGGAAAGCCGGGTAAGCATCGCCTCGATGAACGCATGGCGGATTCCCTGTTCGACGATCAGCTTCGACGACGCCGCATGACGCTGCCCATTGAGCCCGTATGCGCCCTCGATAGCCGCATCGACGGCCGTGCTCACGTTCGCATCGTTCAGGACGATCAGCGCGCCATGTCCTCCCGTGTCCAGATCGACCTTTATCTGACGCGCGGCACTGGCTCGCAAGACGCTCGTCCCGGTCGTTACCGATCCGGTAAAACTCACCGCTCGAACCATCTCATTGGCGACCAGACGCGCCCCGACAACGCGTCCGCTACCCAGCACCAGGTTGAATACGCCGGCGGGCAGACCGGAACGGCCGATGATGTCCGCGAGCGCCCACGCACAACCCGAGACGAGTTCGGCCGGCTTGAACACCACGCAATTGCCCGCGCTGAGCGCCGCGGCGATTTTTGCGGCGGGGATCGCCAGCGGAAAACTCCACGGCGTGATCACCGCGACGACGCCCAACGGTTCGCTCGAGTGATGCACGGCTTCTTCGGCGAAAGCGCGAAAGACCTGTCCGGCGTGAACGACTTCATCGATTGCTTCGGGCAAGGTCTTGCCCTGTTCGCGCGCCAGAAGGCAACCGAGTTCCGCGCGACGCGCATGCAGTTCGCTGCCAATCGCATCGAGCGCGCGCGCACGGCGCGCGGCGCCGGCCCGCGACCATTCGCGCCAGGCGGCGCTCGCCGAATCGACCGCCGCGTCCACCATCCGGGCGTCGGCGCGCGCGTATTCGCCAATGGGCTCATCCAGATCCGACGGATTGACGGAAACACCCGTGGTCGCGCTGGTCGTCCAGCCGCCGTTCACATAGTGCTTCAGTACCAGAGGAAGATGCGATTCGCGTTTCATGTCGAGGCGCGTTTCCGACTCATAGATAGATCGACGGTCGGATTCTAAGGAAGCCCCCGATTCCTTTCCAATCACTTTTTTGCCAGCATTGATACCAAAGCGGGTATGTCGAAGCAGATCGGAAAAAACAAAACCGGAGTGCAGCGTTGGGACAGGGATATTCGAACTGGTTTGTGCGAGCGCGCCTCAAGACGCGCCAGTTGTTGTTGCTTGCCGCCATGGAGGAAGAAGGCAACGTGCGACGCGCGGCCGATGTGCTCGGCATGACGCAGCCCGCCGCATCGCGACTGTTGAAAGAACTCGAGGATGTGCTGGAGGTGCGGCTCTTCGATCGCACGCCGCATGGCATGCACGCGACGCTGTACGGCGAAGTGATGATCCGCCATGCGCGCATGGTTCTGTCGAATCTCAACAAGGCCCAGGAGGAAATTGCCGCGCTGCGTGTCGGGCTGGTAGGACAGGTGCGTATTGGCGTGATCGCGGCCGCGGCGGCCAGAATGGTGCCGCTCGCCATTGGCCGCGTGAAGGAGCAGTACCCTCTGCTGCAGATCTGGTTACAGGTGGAGACGTCCGATGTGATGCTGCCGCTCGTGGCGCAAGGTCAGCTCGACGTCATGATCGGCCGCGTTCATGAACAACATGGGCAATTGAAAGATTCGGTGCAATACGCACCGATCGCCGATGAGCCGCTTTGCGTGGTCGCGCGGCCGGGACATCCGCTCGAAGACACCGCGGAGCTGACCATGCGCGACATCGTGAATGCGGAATGGGTCTTGCATCCGCCTGGCAGTGTGCTGCGTCATCGTATCGATATGGCTTTCGCCGAGCTTGGGCTGAATCCGCCGCAAAACGTCGTCAATACCAATAACTTCCTTGCGATCTCTAGCTTGCTGCTGCAAAGCGACATGCTCGCCGTCGTGCCGGATGAAGTCGCGCGGCAGTATGAGCGCTTCGGAACCTTGAGGCGTCTCGCGGTCGAATTGTCTTGCGGGATGGACGCATTCGGGATCATCACGCGACAGGACCATGCGCTGTCGCCGGCGGCGTCCGTTGTGTTGCAAGCATTGCGCGATGCCGCCGCCGAAGTCTATGGCGTGCCGGAGGGAGAATTGAGCGAGTGACCAGATGCGCGTTTTCCCGTATATCGATCCTGGTATCGGGAGCGCCGAATAAGTGATTGGACCAATATGTCCGGGCGCGGCTAATCTTTCCCGCGAATCTTGCCTTTATTCTCGAGAACATCCATGTCTGACAAAAAACGCACGCTCCGTTCCGCTCAATGGTTCGGCACCAATGACAAGAATGGCTTCATGTATAGAAGCTGGATGAAAAATCAGGGCATTCCCGATCACGAATTCGACGGCCGGCCGGTCATCGGCATTTGCAATACATGGTCCGAACTGACGCCGTGCAACGCGCACTTCCGCAAGATCGCCGAGCACGTGAAGCGTGGCGTGTACGAGGCGGGCGGCTTTCCCGTCGAGTTTCCTGTGTTCTCGAACGGCGAATCGAATCTGCGCCCGACGGCGATGCTCACGCGCAATCTCGCCGCGATGGACGTTGAAGAAGCCATTCGCGGCAATCCCATCGACGCGGTCGTGCTGCTCACCGGCTGCGACAAGACGACGCCCGCGCTGCTGATGGGCGCGGCAAGCTGCGACGTGCCCGCGATCGTCGTCACGGGCGGCCCGATGCTGAACGGCAAGCTCGACGGCAAGAACATCGGCTCGGGCACGGCGGTGTGGCAACTGCACGAATCGCTGAAGGCGGGTGAGATCGATCTGCATCAGTTTCTGTCGGCGGAAGCGGGCATGTCGCGATCGGCAGGCACCTGCAACACGATGGGCACGGCATCGACGATGGCGTGCATGGCCGAAGCGCTCGGCACGTCGCTGCCGCACAACGCCGCGATTCCCGCCGTCGATGCGCGCCGTTACGTGCTCGCGCATATGTCGGGCATTCGCATCGTGGTGATGGCGCTCGAAGGCTTGACGCTCTCCAGGATCCTCACGCGTGAAGCCTTCGAAAACGCGATCCGCACGAACGCCGCGATCGGCGGCTCGACCAATGCGGTGATCCATCTGAAGGCGATCGCGGGACGCATCGGCGTGCCGTTGGAACTGGAGGACTGGACGCGCATCGGACGTGACACGCCGACCATCGTCGATCTGATGCCTTCGGGCCGTTTTCTGATGGAAGAGTTCTATTACGCGGGCGGTTTGCCGGCCGTGCTGCGCCGTCTCGGGGAAGCGAATCTGCTGCCGCATCCCGATGCGCTCACCGTCAACGGCAAGTCGCTGTGGGAGAACGTGAAGACCGCGCCGAACACGAACGACGAAGTGATTCGGCAGCTCGACAATCCTTTGATCGACGATGGCGGCATCCGCGTGCTGCGCGGCAATCTCTCGCCGCGCGGCGCGGTGCTGAAACCATCGGCGGCGAGTCCGGAGTTGCTGAAGCATCGCGGGCGCGCGGTCGTGTTCGAGAACCTGGAGCACTACAAGGAACGCATCGTCGATGAATCGCTCGATGTGACCAAGGACTCCGTGCTCGTGTTGAAGAACTGCGGCCCGAAGGGTTATCCGGGCATGGCGGAAGTAGGCAACATGGGCCTGCCGCCGAAGCTTCTGCGTCAGGGCGTGAAAGACATGGTGCGCATTTCCGACGCACGCATGAGCGGCACCGCGTATGGCACGGTGGTGCTGCACGTCGCGCCCGAAGCGGCGGCGGGCGGGCCGCTTGCCGCCGTGCGCGACGGCGACTGGATCGAACTCGATTGCGACGCGGGCACGCTGCATCTCGACATCAGCGACGAAGAACTCGCGCGCCGTATGAGCGACCATCAGCCGCCGCGTGTGCATGGCGATGGCGGTTACGCGCGGCTCTACGTCGATCATGTCTTGCAGGCGGACGAAGGATGTGACCTCGACTTCCTCGTAGGTTGCCGTGGTGCTGCGGTGCCGCGCCATTCGCATTAGAGAACTTACGTTATCCGAATCAACAATCAATACAGACCTTGTCGGATCTCACGCAATGACTACTCAACGCACGCCGCGTTATCGCGGTATTTTCCCTGTGGTGCCGACCACCTTCACTGAATCTGGCGCGCTCGATCTGGACAGCCAGAAGCGGGCTGTCGATTTCATGATCGGCGCTGGCTCGGACGGCTTGTGCATTCTCGCGAATTTTTCAGAGCAGTTCGCTCTCGCGGACGAGGAGCGTGAACTCCTGACGCGTTCGATTCTGGAACACGTCAAGGGCGCTGTCCCCGTCATCGTGACGACGAGCCATTACAGCACCGACGCTTGCATCGAACGCAGTCGCAAGGCCCAGTCGATGGGCGCCTCGATGGTGATGGTGATGCCGCCGTATCACGGCGCGACGTTCCGCGTTCCGGAAACGCAGATATTCGAGTTCTACGCGCGCCTGTCGGATGCCGTGACGATCCCTGTCATGATCCAGGACGCGCCCGCGAGCGGAACCGCGCTCTCCGCGACGTTCCTGGCGCGCATGGCGCGGGAAATCGAACAGGTGTCGTATTTCAAGATTGAGACGCCCGGTGCGGCGGCCAAGCTTCGCGAGCTCATTCGACTCGGCGGCGATGCGGTCGAAGGCCCGTGGGATGGCGAAGAAGCAATTACCCTCTTTGCGGATCTCAATGCCGGTGCAACAGGTTCGATGACGGGCGGCGGATTCCCGGATGGTATTCGCCCGATTCTCACCGCGTTCCATGAAGGCAAGCGCGATGAAGCATTCGCACATTATCAGCGCTGGCTGCCTCTGATAAACCACGAGAACCGTCAGGCGGGGCTTTTGACGGCAAAGGCGCTGATGAAGGAAGGCGGGATCATCGCGTGCGAAAGTCCGCGTCACCCGCTGCCGGCGATGCATCCGGAAACGCGGGCCGAGCTCATCGACATTGCCAGACGGCTCGATCCGCTGGTCCTGCGTTGGGCCTGACAGCAGACAACATCATCTCCGAGACAATCAGACATGACCTCAGTGTTTTCGCTTGCCGTCATAGGCATTGGCAAGATCGCGCGGGATCAACATTTGCCCGCTATCGCCAATAGTTCCGGCTTTAAGCTTGTCGCGTGCGCGAGCCAGCACGCGGAGGTACAGGACGTACGCAATTATCGCGACATCGATTCGTTGCTGGATGCCGAACCTGACGTCGATGCCGTCTCCCTGTGTACTCCGCCGCAGGGACGATATGCGCTGGCACGCAGAGCACTCGAAGCGGGCAAGCACGTCATGCTGGAAAAGCCGCCGGGCGCAACGCTTGGCGAGGTGAATGCCCTGCACGAGATCGCACGCGCCAATGGCCGGACCTTGTTCGCGACCTGGCATTCGCGCTACGCCAGCGCCGTTGCGCCGGCTCGTTCATGGCTCAGCGGCCGGCAGGTTCGTGAGGTAAGGATAAGCTGGAAAGAGGATGTGCGACGCTGGCATCCGGGACAACAATGGATCTGGGAGCCAGGAGGGTTGGGCGTTTTCGATCCCGGCATCAATGCGCTGTCGATCGTCACTGAAATTCTGCCTGGCGAAGTGATTTTGCGCGGAGCACAGCTCGTCGTGCCGCGCAATGCGCATACCCCGATTGCTGCCGAGCTCGACTGCATCGATACGAATGGCGCCCCTGTGATCGCGGAATTCGACTGGCGTCACGGTCCCGTCGAGCAGTGGGACATTGACGTCGAAACGGATGCAGGATTGCTATCCATTCGCGAAGGGGGAAAGCGTCTGATTATCTCCGGCGAGCCGGTGTCGCTCCAACCAGAGCGGGAGTACCGTGCCTTGTACGAGCGCTTTCACGCGCTTATCGGTGAGCACTCGCATGATGTCGACGTGCGGCCTTTGCGTCTTGTCGCTGACGCGTTCCTGCTCGGTCGACGTATCGAAACGGAAGCCTTTGTGTCTTGAAGCGACGGTTGCGCTCAATGGAAGCACTGTCGTAAGACGACGATCCGCCGATCGTCGTTTCCATCCTTCTTGATGTTCACGCGGAGGGTCTCGTGCCCGCGCTCGACGCAGCTTACCGCGAAGGCGGCGTGCAATTGGTCGTGGTGCGGGTCGACTATACCGAGAACAATCGCGTGCTCGTCGAAGAGTTCAAGAATCGAGTCATGGAAGAGGTGACGCAATGAGGATCAAGGCAGCCGTTCTTCAATCGATGGGCGCGGCAGCGCCGTATGCCGAATCACGCCCGCTGTCCATCGAGGACATCGAGCTGGCGCCGCCTGGCGCAGATGAAGTGCTCATCAAGATCGCCGCCGCGGGTTTGTGTCACTCGGACCTGTCGGTCATCAACGGCGATCGGCCCCGCCCGATGCCGATGGCGCTCGGTCACGAAGCAGCGGGCGTCGTCGAGCAGCTTGGCGCGGGCGTCACCGATCTCCAGGTTGGAGACCATGTCGTCGTGGTCTTCGTGCCGAGTTGCGGTCATTGCGCGCCATGCGCCGAAGGGCGGCCGGCTTTGTGCGAGCCGGGCGCGGCGGCAAACGGCGCGGGCACGCTGCTCTCCGGCGCCCGGCGTCTTAGTCTGAAGGGCGACGCGATCAACCATCACCTCGGCTGCTCGGTCTTCGCCGAGTACGCGACGGTGTCGCGCCGCTCCGTGATCAAGATCGATCCCACGGTGCCGCTCGATGAAGCAGCGCTCTTCGGCTGCGCGGTGCTCACTGGCGTGGGCGCGGTGGTCAACACGGCGCAGGTGCGCGTGGGTGCGTCCGTGGCCGTCATCGGACTGGGCGGCGTCGGGCTCGCTGCGCTCATCGGCGCACAAGCTGCGGGCGCCAGACAGATCATTGCGGTCGATCTTTCGGATGCGAAGCTCGAGCAGGCGCGAACGCTCGGGGCCACCCACACGGTCAACGCCTCGCGCGAAGATGCAGTCGAGCACATCCGTGCGCTGAGCTCGGGCGGCGTTGAATTCGCCTTCGAGTTCGCGGGCTCGATCCGTGCGCTGGATCTGGCATACAGCATCACGCGCCGTGGCGGTTCGACCGTTACCGCGGGCTTGCCGCCGTCGACCGCGCGTTGGCCGCTGCCCGCCGTGAGCCTGGTTGCCGAAGAGCGCACCGTCAAAGGCAGTTACATCGGAACCTGTGTGCCTTCACGCGATATCCCGCGCTACATCGAGCTGTACAAGCAGGGGCGTCTGCCGGTGGACAAGCTGCTGACCGGGCGCTTGCGTCTCGACGAAATCAATCGCGGTTTCGATCTGCTGCACGAGGGCAAGGCGATTCGCCAGGTGGTGGTGTTCGAATGAGTCAGGCAAAACGGAAGCTGGGCCGATGGATGGAACACGCTGCAACAGGCGTTTTTCAGGCAATCTTCCGGGTGAGCTGACAGGTTATGTCTTTTCGCAGATGACGCCGGGCGCCACGTTGTCGAAATACAACGTCGGGCTGCTCGACACGTTCGACGACAGGAAGAAGCTGCTCAATTTCCTGCGCATGGAGAAGTGGCTTGCCGACAGGCCGCATCATCCGGGCGAAGCCGCCAAACAACTGCTTATCAATCTCTATAAGAACAACGAATTGATTCGTGGAAAGTTTCAGTTGGGCGAGCGGAAAACTCACGCCGAGGCCCACCGAATTTCTCCATGCGCTAGATCTGGCGTGAGCTTGTCGGGGTCTTTCGTCGCTTTTTAACCGCTCACGCACCGAAATCCCGCGTACACATACTGATAGTGCGCCTGGAACCAGTTGCGGAAACTCGGCCGCAACATGCAGGCCGCGGTGCGCGGCGAACCGCCCTTGATGACGAAGTGCTTGCCATCGAAGAAATTCGCCGAATAACCTGGATAGAACGGAAACGGCTCGAATCCTTGCAACGGGCCGAATGCCGTCGACGTCCATTCCCAGCCGTTGCCGAACTGTCCTTCGACGCCGAACGCGCTGCGATTCTCCGGATGCGCCTGCACCGGCGACGGGTCCCATCGGCGGAAATCGAAATTGCCTTCTGCGACCGGCGGCGTGCCGTGCGCCGCGCGCTGCCATTGCGCTTCCGTCGGCAGCGACTTGCCCGCCCAGCGCGCATACGCCTTCGCTTCCGCATGACTCACGTACACGGGCCAGTCGAGCGGCAGCCCGATCTCGTCGAACATCGTGCGCAGTCGCCATGCGCCTTGTCCGTCGTCACCGTCGACGGGAATCCAGAACGCCGGATGCGCGATGCGCTCTTCTTCCTTCCACGCCCAATCCGCGTCATCCCAATACGCGGCGTTCCAGTAGCCGCCCGCGTCGATGAAGCGCAAATAATCGCCATTCGTGACCATATAGCGGTCGATCTCGAACGCGGGCACTTCGATGCGCTCCTCGCCGAATTCGTTGTCCCAGCCGAACAGACCGCTCTCGCGCGTCAGGCCGAGCGTCGCACTGCCAGCGGGCACGTGCACCGTTTCATGCCGGACCTCGCGATCCGACGCGCGCTCCAAAAGCGCATCCGATGGTGCAATTTTTCTATCGGCTGGCAATTGATGCAGCATGTACGCGAGCGTTTCGGCATGCATCACTCGATGCTCGATCGCGACTTCGAGCAGCTTCGCAGGCGATTCGTCGGTGGAAAGGGGCGCGGCGGCAATCTTGATCGGATCGAAGTGCGCGTCGATGTCGGTGCGAACTGTGTCCCGGTACGCGCGTATCTCATCGAGCGACGGCCAGTCGGAAGGCTGATCGGTCGGCAGCCCGCCGTCCACCGGATCGATGCCAAACGCGAAAAGCTGGTCGTAGGCGGGATTCGGGCTCGGCAGGTCGAAGAGCCGCTGGTCGAGCAGATTGCGGTCGAAGGCTTCGAGATGCCCGATATAAAACACGACGCGATGCCGTTCGGCGATCGGCCGGTCGTAAAGATGCTCGCGCTTGACGACGTCAAAGAGCTCGTCCGTGACGCGGCGCGCTTCGGCAAGGCGCTCGAGCAGCGGATGACGCAGGGAAGGTTCGCGGTTCATGTCGCCCAATCTCCGTGGCTGGCCAATGGCTTCGCATGCGGCCAAAGCAAGCCGAAACGTCAGCTTTGGCCGAACACAAGAGACTAATCCGTAGCGAAGCGCGTGCCAACCGAAATATGGGCGGCGATTATTCGCGAGGGCGCAATAATCGCTCGCGACGTTCCGTCAGACGGCGCGCAGGGCTTCGAAGTCGCGGATGCGGATGAACTTGCCCTGCGCCTCGATGAGCCCCGCCTTGTCGAAGCGCGACAGCGTGCGGCTCACGGTTTCGAGCGTCATGCCCAGATAGCTGCCCATGTCGTCGCGCGTCATGCGCAGCGTGAACTCGGACGATGCATAGCCGCGCCGCGACAGCCGCGACGACAGATCCAGCAACAGCCGCGCGACGCGTTCGTCCGCGCGCAGCAGGCCGAGCCGCACGACATGATTCACCTCACGGTTCATCGCGTGGCTCATCATGCGATGCAGGCGTCTTTGCAGCGCGTCCGTTTCGCGGCACATGCGCTCGAAGAGCGTGTAGGGCACGACGCACACGGAACTGTCTTCCAGCGCGATGGCGTCGCACGTGTGCACGCCTTCCTCGATGCCTTCGAAGCCGAGCGCATCGCCCGCGAGCAGCAGGCCCGTGACCTGCTCGCGTCCGCCGTCATGCGTGACGACCGTCTTGATCGACCCGGAGCGCACCGCGAACAGCGAATCGAAGCGGTCGCCGGTTCGAAAGAGCGTTTCGCCGCGCTTGACCCTGCGCGTGGCGGAGATGATGTTCTCCAGCTTCGCGATGTCGTTCGCGCACAGGCCTTCGGGCATGCAGAGATGCCGCATCGCGCAGGTCGAGCAGTGCGCCGAAGCCGAACTGCGTCGCGCGCGAGAAATGTCAGACGTGGCGGTCATTTTTGGGCTTCGTTTGTTGATGAATGACAAAACGATTGTCCCATAGGCCACAACCCCGGCTGCGTCATAAATTGACGCAGCCGGGGGATCCGTCAAACTTTTTTACCTTAATCGGTTGATTTTTCGGGCGGCGCTCCCGAAGCCGATGGAATCAGCAGCACCGGCAGCGTCGCCTGACGCAGACACCGCTCGGCCACGCTGCCCAGAATGAGCCGCTGAAAGCCTTTGCGGCCGTGCGTGCCCATGATGAGCAGATCGGCATTGAACGCGTCCGCCGCCTTGATGATGAGCGTTGCGACATCGTCGCTGGCGGTGGCTTCGACGGTCACGACTTCGCCGCTGACGCCGCGCGCCTTCATCTGACCGGCGGCGTCGCGGGCGAGCGTCGCGCCTTGCTCCATCAGGCTCGAATGCAGCGACGAGGGATCGTAGCCTGGCACGTCGAGATACATCGGTCCGGCGTCGACGACGTAATAGGGCTGCACGATCGCCTGATGCGTGACGGCGAGATCGAGCGCGGCCGCGAACGCGCGCTCGGAAGTCCGGCTGCCGTCGATGGCGACGAGAATGCGTTTGAACATGAGGTGTGTCCCCGTGAAACGATCGATTGAAAGGCGGCGCGCTGTCTCAAATGTCTTCGCATGATAGGGCGCGGGCATCGCGCCGCGGCGCGGCTTTTTTGCGATAAGTCGATCCAGCGCAAATTCAAGCCGTACAATTCGTGGTTCTCGACATCAGCGCTTGCTTAAATAGCGTCCGCGCGAGTTCTTTTTAGCACTTCTCCAGCCTGCCTGCCCGACCGTGACTCAGACGCCGCACGCCTTACCGTTCAGAACCGCTCTTTACGCGATGCTCGGCATCGGTCTCGTCAACATGCTCGTCGCGCTCGATCAGACGGTGGTCAGCACCGCGCTGCCGTCGATCGTCGCGGAATTGCACGGTTTCGAGTTTTACGCGTGGATCGCGAGCGCGTATCTGCTGGCGTCGGTCGTCACGGTGCCGGTGTTCGGGCGGCTTGGCGATTACTTCGGGCGCAAGCGCTTCGTGATCGCGGCGGTGATCACGTTCACGGCCGCGTCGGTGTTGTGCGGGCTCGCGCCGAGCATGCTGTTCCTCGTGCTCGCGCGCGGCTTGCAGGGCGTCGGCGGCGGCATGATGGTCGGCACCGCGTTCGCGTCGATTCCCGATCTGTTCCCCGATCCGCGCACGCGCGTGCGCTGGCAGGTCGTGCTCGCGGCGGCGTACGGTATCGGCACGGCGGCGGGGCCGTCGCTCGGCGGCTGGATGAGTCAGCACTGGGGCTGGCGCTCGACCTTCCTCGTCAATCTGCCGGTGGGCGCGGCGGCGCTTTACTTCATCTGGCTGCATCTGCCGAACCTGCACCGGCCGCGCGAAGGCGGCGTGAAGATCGACTGGACGGGCGCGGCGCTCGTCGCGCTGGTGCTCGGCGGCTTTCAGGCGCTGATCGAAGCGCTGCCGCAGGACGGACTCACGACGGCGAACATCGCGCTTGGCTTTGGCGTGGCGGTGTGCGCGGCGGCGCTCCTGATCTGCGAGCGGCGCGCGACGCATCCGATCCTCCCGCTCGACATTTTTCGCGATGCGCAGATGAACACGCTCTTCACGCTGTCGTTCCTCGCGGGTTTCGTGATGTTCTCGCTGATCTTCTTCGCGCCGCTGCTGCTGCAAGGCGGCTTCGGGCTTTCGCCGCAGGACGCGGGCCTGCTCGCGACGCCGATCGCGGCGTGCATCGCGCTCGGCAGTTTCATCAACACGCGCATCGTCATTCACATGAAGAAGCCGGTGAACATTCTGTCGATCGGCTTCACGCTGCTGCTGCTCGCGTCCGTCGCGCTGTCGTTCGCGCGCGTCTCGACGCCGCACCTGTGGATTGCGATTCCGATGGGCGCGACCGGCATCGGCCTCGGCTTCATCCTCAACAACATGAACATCTTCGGACAGGAGATCGCGGGCCGCGAGCGCTTCGGCATCACGACGGCGCTGCTGCAGTCGACGCGCATGGTCGGCGGGATGATGGGCACGAGTATCGTCGGGACGATCGTCGCGCATCATTACGCTAGCGTCGTCGGGCGCACGGTCAGCGTGCTCGGCGCGCCGGTGTCGGCGCAATGGCTGCCGCGCCTGTCGGACCCGCGCATTCTCGTCGATGAAGCGTTGCGCGACCGCACGCTCGGCGAACTCTCCGCGGCCGGTCTCGATGCGCCCGCGCTCCTCGACGCGGCGCGCGACGCGCTCGTGCAGTCGATCCACATCGGCGTGATGCTGACGGCCGTCGCGGCGCTCGTGGCGGCGCTGCTGGTGAGGCGCATCGCGCACATCACGTTCCGCAAGCCGGCGACGCCCGTGCCGAAGTCCTGAGCGCGGCGCCTTTGATAAGCGGTTCGCCCCGACTATAGTTTTTTGCGTCGCGGCGCCGACCGCTTGCGCGTCTGCCTTCGCCCCACGGGTTCACCCCGATCCCGACCGTGCATCGCGCTTGCTTCACCGCCTTCGACGGCGGCCCGCGGCGTTCGCGCGGAACGCTTGCGCGGGCCGCGGGTCACTCGGATTGACGAACGGCCGCGCCGCGCGCGTCTTTCACCGCCCACAGAAATGAGGAGCTGACATGAAGATCACCGGAGAAATGCTGATCGGCGCATCGGCCGTGCGGGGCGCCGACGCCACGCTCCGTGCGTTCGACCCCGCCCGCAACGCCGATCTCGAGCCTGCATTCGGCGGCGGTGGCGCGGCGGAAGTGGCGCGCGCGTGCGAGCTGGCCGAGGCCGCGTTCGACGACTACCGCCACGCGCCGCTCGAAACCCGCGCGCAGTTTCTGGAGGCGATCGCGGACAACATCATCGCGCTCGGCGACGCGCTGATCGAACGCGCGATGGCCGAATCCGCGCTGCCGAAGGCGCGTCTCGAAGGCGAGCGGGCCCGCACGGTGGGGCAGTTGCGCCTGTTCGCGTCGCTCGTGCGCGAAGGCCGATGGCTCGCGGCCACGCTCGATTCCGCGCAGCCGGACAGGAAACCGCTGCCGCGTCCCGACCTGCGTTTGCAAAAGATTCCCGTCGGGCCGGTCGCGGTGTTCGGGGCGAGCAACTTTCCGCTGGCGTTTTCGGTGGCGGGCGGCGATACCGCGTCCGCGTTCGCGGCGGGCTGTCCCGTCGTCGTGAAATCGCATCCGGCGCATCTGGGCACGTCCGAGCTCGTCGGGCGCGCGGTGCAAAAGGCGGTAGCGGACAGCGGCCTGCCCGAGGGCGTGTTTTCGCTGGTCGTCGGCGAAGGCAACGCGATCGGCGAGGCGCTCGTCGCGCATCCGGCGATTCAGTCGGTCGGCTTCACGGGATCGCGGCGCGGCGGCCTCGCGCTCGTCGATATCGCCGCGAAGCGGCCCGTGCCGATTCCCGTGTTCGCCGAGATGAGCAGCGTCAATCCGGTGTTCGCGCTGCCGGGCGCGCTCGAAGCGCGCGGCGATACGCTCGCGGTGGCCTTCATCGATTCGGTGACGCTCGGCGTCGGCCAGTTCTGCACGAATCCGGGGCTCGTCATCGCATTGGCGGGCCCGGATCTCGATGACTTCATCGATCTCGCCGCCACCGCGATCATGAAGAAGGAAACGCAGACGATGCTCACGTCGCAGATCGCCGGGGCGTATGCGAGCGGGATCAAGGAACGCGACGCGTCGGGCGCGCGCAATATCGCGACCGGCGTGAGGGGCGAAGCGGCGAGCGGCGCACTGCCGGTGCTGTATCGCGTGAACGCGGAGGAGTTTCTGGCGAAGCCGCAACTGTCGGGCGAGATTTTCGGGCCGACATCGGTGATCGTCATCTGCCGCGACGAAGACGAAATGATCTCGGTCGCGCGTCATCTCGAAGGTCAGCTCACCGCGACGCTGCTAATGGAAAAGGGCGATATCGAGCTTGCGCGGCGGCTCTTGCCGGTGCTCGAACGCAAGGCGGGGCGGATTCTGGCGAACGGCTTTCCGACGGGCGTCGAAGTGTCCTACGCGATGGTGCACGGCGGGCCTTTTCCCGCGACGTCGGATAGCCGATCGACATCGGTCGGCGCGATGGCGATCGAGCGGTTTCTGCGGCCGGTGTGCTATCAGGATTTGCCGGCGGCGCTGCTGCCGGAAGCGCTGGCGGACGACAATCCTCTGTTGCTCTGGCGCTTGAGGGATGGGGAACTGGGGCCGAACTAAGTATCGGGCATTATCTCTGTCACGAATAAACGCGTTTTATTTGTTACGGAGATAATCTGCTGCGTGTCAAATTTGACGAATATGCGTGTGGCGAATAAACTCCATTTATTCGCCACACAGATAGTCGCGCCATGCAACAAGTCATCGCCACCATCGGCCAGATGGGTCACGTGCTCGCCGCAGGCCGCAAACGCGCCGGGCTGACGCAGACGCAAGCGGCAGCGCGGCTCGGCATCAGCCAGAGCCGCATTTCGACGCTCGAACGCGATGCGAGCGCGTTGACATTGGAGCAACTGCTCGCGATGTTCGGCGTCTACGGACTGCAACTGCTGGTTCAGGATCGGCCCGAGGCGCCCCTGCTCGAGGCGAACGAGGCGGATTGGTGATGGCGGGTCGCCTGCCTCATGCCAGATCGTTGTCGGTCTGGGCCAATGGACGACGTGTGGCGATATGGCGTCTGCCCGCGCGCGGGCCCGCGGAACTCATCTACGACGATGCGTGGGTCGGCTCGGACGAGGCGCGCCCGCTTTCCCTGTCGCTGCCGATCCGGCTCGACGGCGCGTCGCTGAAGGGCGATGCGGTCATGAATTACTTCGACAATCTCCTGCCCGATAGCGAGGCCATCCGGCGGCGCATCGCGCAGCGCTTCCAGACCGACAGTCTCGACGCCTTCGACCTGCTTCAGGCCATCGGCCGCGATTGTGTCGGCGCGGTGCAACTGCTCGCGGAGGATGAATCGCCCGCGGGCGTCGGCACGATCGAAGGCACGCCGCTCACCGATCAGGACATCGCACATCTGCTCGATCAAGTCGCCGGCGGCCCGCCCTTCGGCACGGACGATGACGACGACTTTCGCATCTCGCTTGCCGGTGCGCAGGAGAAGACCGCGTTGTTGCGTCACGATGGCCGATGGCTCAAGCCGCACGGCGCCACGCCCACCACGCATATTCTGAAGCTGCCGCTCGGGCTCGTCGGCAATCGCCGAGCCGACCTCACCACATCGGTCGAGAACGAATGGCTCTGCATGCGCCTCTTGCAGGCGTTTGGCTTGCCGGTCGCGAACGTGGAGATCGCGACGTTCGGCGAGCGGCGCGCGCTCGTGGTCGAGCGTTTCGACCGGCGCCTGCATCCGGGAGGCGAATGGATTCTTCGTTTGCCGCAGGAAGACTTCTGTCAGGTGAACGCATTGCCTCCGCACAAGAAGTACGAACAGGACGGTGGTCCAGGCGTGATCGATCTCGCGCGCGTTCTGCAGCAATCGAGCCGTGCGCGTGCCGACATCGAAACATTGATCACATCGCAGATTCTTTTCTGGCTGCTTGCCGCGCCGGACGGCCATGCGAAGAACTTCAGCATTCACCTGCTGAGAGGCGGACAATACCGCCTCACGCCGCTGTACGACATCATGTCGATCTGGCCGGTGGAAGGCGATGGCGCGAATCAGTGGTCGTGGTACAAGACCAAGCTCGCGATGGCGATACCGGGCAAGACGCGGCACTGTGCGCTTCGGGACATTCAGCGACGGCATTTCAACGCGATGGCGCTCAAATGCGGATACGGGGAGAGCGCCGAACCGATCATCGAGCGGATCATCGGGCGCACGCCGGCTGTGATCGACGAAGTTGCGGCGCAACTGCCGGGCGATTTTCCGCATCGTGTGACAGAGCGCATTTTCGCGGGCATGCGCAAATCGCTCGCCGCGCTCGAAGCGATGCCCGCAGCCGCGATTCCGAACTGACGACGCGGACTTCGCATCCGCTTTTTAGGAGACCAACGAGCATGACCCACTCCGAGCGCCGTTATCCCGACCAAGCCATTCGCATTCTCGATCCGCGTTTCAACGCGCTGCGCATCGCATCGGCGTCGGTGGAATGTCTCTATCAGGGAGCGCGCTGGTCCGAGGGGCCGGTCTGGTTCGGCGATGGCCGCTATCTGCTGTGGAGCGATATTCCGAACGACCGCATCCTGCGCTGGGACGAGGAGAGCGGCCAGGTCGGCGTGTTTCGCAAGTCGTCGAACAATGCGAACGGCAACACGCGCGACCGCGAAGGGCGGCTCGTGACCTGCGAGCATCTCACGCGGCGCGTGACGCGGACCGAGTACGACGGCGCCATCACCGTGCTCGCCGACAGCTACGGCGGCAAGCCGCTCAATTCTCCGAACGATGTCGTCGTGAAGTCGGATGGCTCGATCTGGTTCACCGACCCGACCTTCGGCATCGACGGCTTCTATGAAGGCGAAAAGAACGAAGCGCAACTGAAACCGTGCGTGTATCGCGTCGATGGGCAAAGCGGCGAAATCACCATGATGATCGACGCCTTCGTCGGTCCGAACGGTCTCGCGTTTTCGCCGGATGAATCCGTGCTGTATGTGGTCGAATCGCGCTCGACGCCGCGCACGATCTACGCGTTCGACGTCATCGACGGCGGCCGCAGGCTCGGTGAACCGCGTCTTCTTATCGATGCGGAAGCGGGCACGCCCGATGGCTTTCGCGTCGATATCCACGGCAATTTGTGGTGCGGCTGGGGCATGGGCGACGCCGAACTCGACGGGGTGCGCGTGTTCACGCCGCAAGGCGAAGCGATCGGCCATATCGATTTGCCCGAGCGCTGTGCGAACGTGTGTTTCGGCGGGCGGCATCGCAACCGGCTGTTCATGGCGGCGAGCCACGGACTCTATGCGCTCTACGTCAACACGCAGGGCGTAAAAGGCGGCTAAGCCTTGCCGATCCTCTCCATGATGCGCTCCGGGTGCCTGCTCGCCGCGAACCCATGACGCGCGTAAAGCCCGTGCGCATCGGACGTGACGAGCATCATGCGCCGCAGCCCTTGCAGGTCGGGATGCGCCATCACGCATTGCATCAGCCATTTGCCGAGTCCCGCGCCCTGATGCGCGGGCAGCACGAATACGTCGGCGAGATAGGCGAAGGTCGCGGTGTCGGTGATCATGCGCGCGTAGCCGATCTGCTCGTCGCGCAGAAAGAGCCCGAATGCGAGCGAATGGCGCGCGGCGCGCTCGACCTTTTCGCGCGCGATGCCCGGCGACCAGTAAGCCACTTCGCTCAGGTAGCGATGCACGACATCGAAGTCGAATTCATCGATGTCCGTGCTCAACCGATAGTCGTCCCGGGTCCACTGCATCGCGCCGCTCCGTCGTCTTCATGAAGCGCCGAGGATAAGCGATCGATGCGCTGTATTCCATGCACACTTCGCGCCGGCCGCGCCTGTCAGTGCACGTTATAGATGCGTCCGGTTTCCGCGCCCTCCACGCTGCGGCTGTACGCGAGCGCCACGCGCGCGCCGCTCGCGGCCTCGAAGCCGCGGAAGTAAGGGCCGAAGCTTTCGCGCGCTTCCTCAAGCATCGTCGGACTCACGACGTTGATGCGCAGGCCGCGCGGCAATTCGATGGCCGCGCCGCGCACGAAGCCTTCGATCGCGCCGTTGACCGCCGCCGCGCTCGCGCCCTCGCGAATCGGCGCCGCGCCGACGATGCCGCTCGTCAGCGTGAACGAGCCGCCGTCGTTCAGATAGTCGCGCGCGGTGAGGACGAGATTGACCTGACCCATCAGCTTGTCGTCGAGACCGACGCGGAACTGCTCGGGCGTCATGTCGACGAGCTTGCCGAAATGCACATGGCCCGCCGTGGCGACGATCGCATCGACGCGGCCGATCTCGTCGAAGAGCCGCCTGATGCTGTCGAGATCGAGCAGATCGACGCGATGCGCGCCGCGCGTCGCACCGATTTCGATGACTTCATGACGGGCTTTCAGTTCCGCGGCGACCGCACGACCGACCGTGCCCGTCGCACCGATGACAGCGATTTTCATGATCTGGCTCGCAATGTACGTTGAGGGAGATCAGCCATTGTGCGAGCGCGCGGGCGCGCGAAAAAGGCGCGTGCGCTTCAAGGATTGCAAACCGCGGGTTTTGAATGGCTATCGCTTCGACATGCGCGCGGGCATCCGCGAAAGCAGATAGAGCGACGCCGCAAACTTGCAGACCAGCGCCGCGCCGCTCACGAATGCGCCGGCGGGGAAGACATGCCATTGCATCGCGAGCGTCGGCGCGACGAGCGCGACGGCGAGAAAGCCGAGCGCCACGGTGAGCCAGCGCGCCCATTGCAGCCGCGACGCGACGCAGATGTAAAGCAGGCCGACCAGCACGCGCGACGCGATCGATGCCGCGAGCGGATGGCTCGACGCTTCGCCGGGTAGCCCGATGGCGAGCGTCAGCGCGAACTCGGTCCACGACAATGCGTAGGCCGCGCCGAGGCATGCAATCGCGGACGTGAAGCGCTGTTCGGGCGTCACGACATGCCGCGCCGCCGGCTCGATCTGCGCTGCTTCGTCCGGCCCCTGCTCGCACTCGTCGTATGCGTGGATCGTGGTCATCTGGCCTTCCCCTTTATCGATTCTATTCCGCAATTCGCGTTTGCTGCGATGCGGCGCGTCGTTGGCGATGCGTATGCGCATATGGTGTGCCAGCTCTGAGGCACGCGCGTTGCTTCCTGCCAAGACGATAAACGACGAGAAGGAGCCGGCCATGAGTCAAAAGGAACATAAGGAACAAAACCCCCATTCCGAACGCGACGAAGAAGATGTCGACAAGGCAGTCGAAGACACGTTTCCCGCAAGTGATCCGCCCGCGACGGGCGGCGTGACACGCATCGAAACCGATGACGAGAAGAAAGAAAAGAAATGACGTGAAAGCGCAGTGAAGCGAAAAGAGCCGCTTATTCCATGCGGCTCTTTCGTTATGCAGAGATGTGCTGCGCTCAGCTGCGCTCCAGCTCGATCAGTCGCGACGGCCGCAAATGATTGAGCGCGTAATGCTTGCGGCCGCGCAACGTATGGCCGTGCGGATCGCGTCCTTCGTAGCGCACCTTCTCTTCGACCTCGGGCACCGTCGGCGCGACCATGCCGCGATCGATCAGGCGATAGCCGTGCTCGAGCGCGACCAGCACGCCATTGCGGCCCGGACGGCTGTCGAAGCCGCCGAGGCCATCGCCCGGCTCGGCCACGTAGTTCACTGTCGTCGCATTCGAGTTGATGACGGAGTCCGGCTCGCGCGCAAGCATTTCCGCCTCGCGCCGCGCATGAATGTTTTTGGCATCGGCGTCGACGGTGTCGTCGAGCCCGTCGTCGTTCGCTACATCCACGCCGCGCGGCGCCTTCTCGTAGAGGCCTTGCGGCCCTACATGCATGCCCGACTTCGTCGTTTCCGACTTCACGGCGGGGGCCGCGCCCGCAGCCGCGTGAGCCTCGCCGCCCGATGCGGCCTTAATCGCGTCGCTCATCTTCACATGCGCGGTTTCAGCGGCCGGCGTCTTGATCGGGCTATCCGCGGCGCGCTCGTTTTGCTTGCCTTGCGACTCGTTTCCTTCAGCGTTGTTCATCACATGCTCCGTTGGACATGAACTAACCAAGCCTTCACGCAAAACTCATTCCGGCTATTTGGCGACGGAACCGTGAGCCTTTCAGGAAGGCGCCTTAACGGATACCCAAAATTTCGGGCGCTTTTTTCGGCCCCAAGCCGATGCCCTGCAAGTATCATTTGGAACCTGTCGGCGGCAAAGCGCAACAGGCACGATGCGAACAATCAGGAGGGCGCGTCTGCCATTGCCGTCGAAGAGCAATGCGATTCGAGCGAGCAGGGCACTTTCAGACGGGTGACTCATGCAACACGATGCAGCCTTTTCACATCGAGGCTACCTTCTAAACTGCGCGCCCGCCCGGGCCGGAGATGGCAGCTATCAGCCGTATGTCGTGATCTCGCGAACGAGCGATGGCGAGCTCGTCGCGAACCGCTTTTTTCCGTCCGACTTGCGATTTCGCAGCGAGAACGATGCCATTGCGCACGCGCGCGACTGGGCCGTGCGATGGATCGACGCAAGCCACATAACGGTGTGAAGGCGATGTCCACATGAGACATCGCGAACACCGACGTACGAACCGCCGCGCGGCAGGCTTCCTCAAAACCGGTTACGCTTGATGTTTCACCCGTCGTGCGTAAGCGCGGCGGCCGCTTCTCTCGTTTCATGGCCGACATGCAGAACACGCCCACGCTTGGCGCCGTACCGCCGCTCGATTCTCCCCACGACACGACGCACGACGGTCCGCAGGAATGGGGCCTCGCCCGCATCGTCGCGGACTTGCGCCAGTCGCGCGAGGAACTGCATCGCACGCGGCATCCGCTCGGCATACGCGAGTTGCCTTCGCGCGAGGCGATCGTCAGGATCGTCAACGGCCTGCGCTCCGCGCTCTTTCCCACGCATTACGGCGCGCCCGATCTGACCGACGAAAGCGTCGACTATTACGTCGGTCAAACGCTCGAAAGCACCTTGCGTCTGCTGCACGAGCAGGTCCGCCGCGCGCTGCGCTTTCTGCCCGAGCATCGCGATTCGAGCGATGCGGCACTCTCCGCGCAAGCCTTCGCGATCGCGCGGGAATTCGGTGCGCAATTGCCGCATATCCGCGCGCTTCTCGTCAGCGACATTCAAGCCGCCTTCACGGGCGATCCGGCGGCGCAGCACATCACCGAGATTCTGCTGTGCTATCCGGGCGTATGGGCGATGACGCATCATCGGCTCGCGCACGCGCTGCACAAGCTCGGCGTGCCGCTGCTCGCGCGCTTCATCAACGAGATCGCGCATTCGCTGACCGGCATCGACATTCACCCCGGCGCGACCATCGGGCCGAGCTTTTTCATCGATCACGGCACGGGCGTCGTGATCGGCGAGACGGCGGTGATCGGACAACACGTGCGCGTCTATCAGGCCGTGACGCTCGGCGCAAAGAGCTTTCCTTCGACGAGCGACGGCGCGCTCGTCAAGGGCAATGCGCGCCATCCGATCGTCGAGGACGATGTGGTCATTTATGCGGGCGCGACGATTCTCGGCCGCGTGACGATCGGCAAAGGCTCGGTCATCGGCGGCAATGTGTGGCTCACGCATAGCGTGCCGCCGGGCAGCAACGTCTCGCAAGGCAAGGTCCGCGAGGGCAGCGGACCGGAAGTGCCGGGCAACGGCTTCGGCGCATGAGTCAACGCATGAAGCGACGAAAGGGCCGCGAGGCCCTTTCTTTTTCCGGCGCGGGTATTCGTAGCGCGGTTAAGTATTCGACACGCTGAACGCGCTCTGATTGCCGACGATGGAAAGAAATTCGCGGCGTGTCGATGGATCATCGCGGAACGAGCCGAGCATGCGCGATGTGACCATCGACACGCCCGCCTTATGCACGCCGCGCGTCGACATGCATTGATGCGCGGCTTCGAGAATCACGCCGACGCCGAGCGGCTGCAGCACTTCGTCCAGCGTATCGGCGATCTGCGCGGTCATCTTCTCCTGGATCTGCAGGCGTTTCGCGAAAGCATCGACGAGACGCGCGAGCTTCGAGATGCCGACGACGCGTTTGTTCGGCAGATACGCGACGTGCGCGCGGCCGATGATCGGCACCATGTGATGCTCGCAATAGCTTTCGAAACGAATGTCCTTCAGGACGATCATTTCGTCATAACCCTGAACTTCGGAAAAGGTCCGCGCAAGGATATCGTGCGGACTCTGCGTATAGCCCGCAAAGAATTCCTCATACGCGCGCACGACGCGGCCGGGTGTATCGAGCAGACCTTCGCGGCGCGGGTCGTCGCCTGCCCAGCGCAACAGAACGCGCACGGCGGCTTCGGCTTCCTCGCGGGTCGGACGATCGGCTGGTTCAGCAGGCATGTCCGAGCCTGAAAGATGGTTTTTGCGCGGGGCGCTCATCGAAAACTCCTGTCAGTCAATGCAATCAGTGCATTCGGCACCCCGCCATTGTTTCATGTTTCCGAAGACTGATATGAGTGTCAGGTCTTTCCGTCTCCATCGATGCCCGAACCCGTGCGCCAAACTTGCTTGCCTTCCTCGGTCAGCTGGCCGCTGCTATGGTCCTTGTCGGGTTCCGTGCCGGGCTCGGCCATCGCGCCGCCCGGCTGTTCCTGCGACAGCGGCTTCTTGCCCTTGCGTTGCGCGATGCGGTCTTCCTGGGAACGTCCGGCGTAATTGCTCATGTCGCGACTCCTTTCGAATGGTGCGATCAAAGGCGCGCAAGCGGCGTTCCAGCCGGACGTTTCAGCGCATGCTCAGTGCATGTTCACGCAGGCTTGCCCTCGACGCCCCCGAGCACCATCCACGTCACGCCGAACTTGTCGGCAACCATGCCGAAGCGCTTGGCGAAGAAGGTCTGCGTCATCGGCATCTGCACCTGGCCGCCGTTCGAAAGCGCATTGAAGTATTTCTCCGCCTGCTGTTCGTCGTTCGCCGTGAGCGAGAGCGAAACGCCCTTGAAGTCCGGCTTGCCGCTGCACATGCCGTCGGAGCCCATCAGCATGGAATCGCCGATAGTGAAAGCCGAGTGCATGATCTTGTTTTCAGACCCTGCGGGAATGCCGCATCCGCTGGCCGCTTCGGCCTTGCCAGCTTCGGGGTTTTCGCTGTAACGCATCATCATGACGACTTGCGCGCCCAAATTCTCGCGATAAAACGTGATCGCCTCTTCGCAGCGGCCTTCGAAAAACAGATAGGGTTGCACTTGCATGTCTGCTCCTTGATTCATGCGTCGGGGTTATGACTTCTCGTCGGGGTCCATATCCATCGTGAGCGGCACCGATGCGTGCTCGTGCACCACACGCCAGTCGCCATCGATCTTTTTGAAGCACACGGTGGCGCGCACGATGTCATCCTGCTCGCCCACGGCGACGCGATTGACGGAGTGCGCATAAGCCAGATCGCCGCTCGCGGCGACTTCCACTTCCCGCATCTCGAACGTGAGCGGGCCTTTCATGCTGTCGAACCAGCGCTGCCAGTTCTCGCGATAATGCTCGACACCCCGCAGCGACGCGGGCGGCACGACATCGAACACGACGACGTCGGCGGCATAGTGGCTGACGAGCGCGTCCACGTCTTTCGCGAGCACGGCGTGCCGCCACGCTTCGATCAGTTCGCGAATGCGCGCGACCTCTTCATTCGCCTGCGCACGATCGTTCGACTCGGTCATGATCCGCCTCCTGCTGGTTGTCGATTCGCACCGAAGAACACGATGCCGCCGCGTCGTGACAAAGCAACGGCAAGCAACGATGTGAAACTATTTTTCCGCTTGTGTACACCGTCCACAAAAAGTAGCAGAGATAATGGACAGTGTCCACATTTGGAAAGCCCGACGATTAAAAATGACGAATGGCAAGCCGCGTAGCACGTACCGACATGGCGATTTGCGACGCGCACTGATCGAAGCGGGCATCGAACTGGCGCGCGAAGGCGGCCCGGAGGCGATCGTGCTGCGCGAAGCCACGCGTCGCGCGGGCGTCGTACCGAACGCGGCCTATCGTCATTTCGAGAGCCGTCAGGAATTGCTATCGGCGGTGCGTTCCGCAGCGCTGTCGCAGGTTGCGCAGGCGATGGAGGAGGAACTCGCGTCGCGCCCTAAAAAACGCCGTCGAGCGGACACGGCGCGTGCGGGACTGAGAGCCATCGGCGCGGGTTATCTGTGTTTCGCGCAGACGGAAACGGGGCTCTTTCGCACGGCATTCGCTGCGCCGCAAGCGGAATGGGCCGAGCACGAAGGGCCTTACGGCGTGGGACCGAGCGGACTCGACCCGTTTCAGTTGCTGAGCCGCGCGCTGGATGAAATGGTGGAGGCGGGCGCGCTCGACTCGACGCGCCGCCCCGAAGCCGAATATCTCGCGTGGAGCGCGGTGCATGGCTTTGCGCTGCTCCTGATCGAAGGCCCGTTGCAAGGATTGACGCGCGCGCAGATCGAGCCGCTTGCCGGCCGCCTGCTCGATATGGTCGAAAACGGGCTTTGAAAGAAAATCGCGCCGCGTGGAGCGGCGCGATTCGTCTATCGGTTCTCTTCCGCGACTGGTTCCACTACGCTCAGGAGCAACAACAGACATAACGTCGCCGTTCCGACCATGTAGAGGAAGACCGCGGTCCAGCTATAGCTGTCGAGCAGGAAGCCGACTGCGAGCGGTGCGCATGCGCCGCCGATCTGGCCCACCGAGTTCACGATGCCGAACGCCGTCGGATAGGTCGCTTTCGTCGCGAGGCCCATCGGATACGCGGAGTAGCCCGCGAAGCCGATGCCGAGCATCAGGCCCGCCAGCATCAGCGCCGCGCCGAGATAGGCGACGCTGTCGGGTGCATCGATCAGCAGGAAGGTCATGATCATCGTGCCGAGCGCGCCGAGCAGCATCATCGGCTTGCGGCGGCCTCCGAGCAGGCGATCCGAGATGATGCCGCCCAGCATGTTGCCCGTTACCGCGCCGATGAAAGGCGCCGATGCGAGAAAGCCCATCTTCACCGAAGCGAATCCCTTCACCGTGACGAGATAGGTGGGAATCCACGAGATGAAGATATTGCTGATGCCGATCATGCAGCCATAACCCAGCGCAATGCCGAAGATATTCCACGAGCCGAACACCTGCCGGATCGTCTCGAGTTGCGGCACACGCTTCGTGCGATTGATCGCATCCAGGCGCGGCATCGGCGTCATTCGTGCGCGGGCGAACGTCTTGCCGCCACTGTTGCCGGCCGTTGTTTCATCGGCGATATAGCGGCGCTCGGCGGGCGAGCAGAAGCGGTTCTCGCCGGGCGAATTCGTCACCAGGAACAGCCACACGATCGCGAGCACGATGCCCGGCACCGCGAACACATAGAAGATCTCGCGCCATCCCCAAAGCTGGATCACGATGATGCACACCGAAGGCACGATCAACGGCCCGAGCTTCGATGCGGCGATCCACAGGCCCGCGGCCGTGCCTTTTTCCTTCGCGGGAAACCAGCGGTTGATGACGTTCGTGCAGCCGATGCCAAGCGGCCCTTCCGACAAGCCGAGGCCCACGCGATACGCCATCAGCAGAAACACCGACGACGTCGTGCCCATCAGGCCCGTGAAGATCGAGGTGAGGATCATGAAGACGGAAAAGAGCCAGCCCGTCGTCTTTTCGCCGAGGCGTTTATAAAGCAGGCCGACGGGAATCTGCACGAAGCCGTAAGCGAACGAGAACAGACTCACGATCAGGCCGGCCTCGGTGTTGGTGATGTGATATTCCTTCTTCAGATACGGCAGCGCGATGCCGAAGTTGGCGCGATCCGCGCAGGCGATCGCCCAGATGCAGAAGATCAGCCCCATCACGACCCAGCGATGCTTCGTGCGCTTCTCCGCGATGGGCTCCGCCTTGGCGGACCCGATGATGCTGTCGGCGTTGCTCATCGCGATGCCTCCATTGCATATGCGGGTGCATGAGGGAGGCGAATGGATGAATAGCGGGTAGGGCGCAGGATCACGCTGTTGTCTCCGATGTCATTTTTAAAGGCTTTATTGTTGATATGCCTTCCGATGCTTCGAATTGTGGGGACGACCCGCAAGAGCGTCCAATCTTTTCTTGCTATTACCTGATTCCCGGATTGAATCGATTCCGCGCGCTTTATCGTCGCATCGATTCGTGGATCAATTGATAGCCTTTTGGGATTGGACGTTATCGGCAAAAGCAGAGATGATCCGCTCCACATCAGAAACCGAATTCCAGGAGCATGCGAATTGAAGCCGAGCATTCTGCAACTGAACCCTATCCTCGTACCTGCCATCAACGAAAAGCTGGATGCGCGCTACACGATGCATCGCCTGTTCGAGCAGGACGACAAGGAAGCCTATATCCGCGAGCACGGCGCATCGATTCGCGGCGTGATCACCGGCGGTCATACGGGCATTTCGAATGATTTGATCGAGCGCCTGCCCGCGTTGCAGGTGATCGCGGTGAATGGCGTCGGCACCGATGCGGTCGACCTCGAATTCGCGCGCTCGCGCGGCCTTCCGGTGACCGGCACGTTCGGTGCATTGACCGAGGATGTGGCCGACCTCGCGATTGGATTGATCCTCACCGCGTTGCGCGAAATCTGTCCCGGCAACGACTTCGTTAAGACAGGCAAGTGGGTGCAAAACCCGAGTCCGGGCGCGATTCCGTTGTCGCGCCGTTTCAGCGGCAAGCGCGTGGGTATCGTGGGTCTCGGCAAGGTGGGCCGCGCGATCGCGCAGCGCGCCGCCGCGTTCGGTTGTCCGATCGCTTATACAGACGTGCGAAAGATGGATGACGTCGATTATCGCTTCGCGCCCGATCTTATTTCGCTCGCACGCGAAAGCGATATTCTCGTACTCGCCGCCGCCGCCGATAAAGCGAAGGGCATCGTGAACGCAGCGGTGCTCGACGCACTGGGCAAGGACGGCTATCTCATCAACATCGCGCGCGGCAAGCTCGTGGTCGAAAGCGATCTTGTCGAAGCGCTATCGCGCGGCGTCATCGCGGGCGCGGGCCTCGATGTATTCGTCGACGAACCGAACGTGCCGGCCGAATTGTTCGGCATGGATCGCGTGGTGTTGCAGGCGCATCGCGCGAGCGCGACGATCGAATCGCGCACGGCGATGGGCGAGATGGTGCTCGCAAGTCTCGAGCAAGGTCTCGCGGGACAGCGCCCCGAAGGCAGTCTGACGACCTGACGCATCAGCGATAACACGTCCGGCGCGAACATATAATGATCGGCTATCACTTCAACGTCGATTACGAATGCTCGATCTCGGACAAGTGCGTTGCTTCGTCGCCGCCGCGACGGAGCTGAACTTCAGGCGCGCGGCCGCGCTGCTCAACATGACGCAGCCGCCGCTTTCCCGGCAGATTCATCTGCTCGAAGAAAATCTCGGCGTGAAGCTGTTCGAACGCGTCGGCCGCACGGTCAAGCTGACCACCGAAGGGCGCGTGTTTCTCGCGGACGCGACGCGTCTGCTCAATCTCTCCGAGCAAGCCGAAAGCACGGTGCGGCGCGCGAGCAAGGGCAAGACGGGGCGCGTGCGCATCGGTTTCACGGGCGCCGCGGGTTATCAGCTGATTCCCGAGCTGCTCGTCGCGGCGAAGCACGACTTGCCGGATATCGATGTCGTGCTGCTCGAAATGATCTCCGTAGCGCAGATCGAAGGTTTCGAGGCGAACGTCATCGACCTCGGTTTCATGCGGCCTTTGCCGTCGCGGCAGAAAGTGGAGTTCCTTCTCGTCGACCGCGAACCGATGATCGTCGCGCTGCCCGCAGGACACGCGTTATCCCGTTTCGACCAGATCGAGCTGAAGCAATTGCACGAGCTGGCGTTCATCATGCATTCGCCGACGCACGGAAAATACTTCTACGACCGCATCATGAGCATGCTCGTCGCCGATGAAGTGAAGCCGCATTTCACGCAATACATCGATCAGACGCCCACTATCCTGTCCCTCGTTCGCGCGGGATTGGGCGTGTCGATTCTTCCGGCATCGTCGCAGCGATTTCATTACGACAACGTCGAATTCAGGGAAATCGCCGGCAAACCGGTTCAGGCCGAAATGAGCATGGCGTGGCGTTCCGATCAGGACAACCCCGCCGTCACGGCCTTTCGGCACATGGCGGCGGATTACTTCGCTAAGCGGCGTGCGTGATCGCGCGCGATGTCGCGTCGAGCGCGGCTCTCGCCTTGTCGATGATTTCATCGATCTCTTGATGCGTGACGACGAGCGGCGGCGACAGCAACATGCGATCGTGACTCGCTCGCATCACGAGATTGCCCGCGAAGCAGAAGTCGCGGCATAGCGTGCCGATATCGTCGCCATTCGGGAAGCGTTCGCGCGTCGCCCGGTCGGCGGCCAGTTGAACGCCCGCGACGAGCCCCGCGCCCGCGATCTCCCCGACGACAGGATGATCGCCGAGCACTTCGCGCAAGCGTTGCTGAAAGTACGGCCCGACATCGTGCTTCACGCGTGCGACGATGCCTTCGCCGCGCAATAGCTTCAGATTCGCTACTGCTACGGCAGCCGCGACCGGATGCCCCGAATACGTGAAGCCGTGATTGAACTCGCCATTGCTCACGATCGCGTCCGCGATGGCATCGGATAGGGCGACCGCGCCCATCGGCACATAGCCGCTCGTGAGGCCTTTGGCCATCGTGATGACGTCTGGTTCGAAGCCGAAGTGCTGGTGCGCGAACCATTCGCCCGTGCGTCCGAATCCACCGATCACTTCGTCGGCGATCAGCAGCACGTCATGCTTGCGGCAGATGCGTTCGATTTCTGGCCAATAGCTCGACGGCGGGAAGATCACGCCGCCCGCGCCCTGAAACGGCTCGCCGATGAACGCCGCGACGTTGTCCGCACCGAGCGCGAGAATCTTCGCTTCGAGCTGACGCGCGCGCTCGAAGCCGAACGTTTCCGCATCCATCGATCCGCCTTCGCCGAACCAGTACGGCTGATCGATATGCGCGACATGCTCCATCTTCGACGGCATCTGTTCGTGCATATAGCTCATGCCGCCGAGCGTCGCGCCTGCGATGGTCGAGCCGTGATAAGCGTTCTTGCGCGCGATCACATAGCGCTTGTCCGGCTTTCCCTGCACGGCCCAATAGCGATGCACGGCGCGCAGCGCCGTATCGTTCGCTTCCGAACCGCTGTTGCAATAGAGAAAGCGGTTGAACGTGGGCGGCGTGAGTTGCGCGAGCAATGCGGATAGTTCGATAACCGGCGGATGTGTCGTCTTGAAGAACGTGTTGTAGAAGGGCAGGGTATTCATCTGCGCGAGCGCGGCGTCGGTGAGCTCGCGGCGTCCATAACCCACATTCACGCACCACAAGCCCGCCATGCCGTCGATGATGCGGTTGCCCTCCGAATCCCACAGATACACGCCTTCGGCCTTCACGATCACGCGGCTGCCCGCGCGATTCAATGCGCCCATGTCGGAGAACGGATGCAGATGATGCGCGGCGTCGAGCGCGCGGTAATGCGCCGTCGAGTCGATTCGATCGTTCATGTCGTCGTCTCCTGATCTCAGACGTGCAGCAGCAGATGCTTGCGTTCCCACGAGCTGATTACGCGGAAGAACGCTTCGTATTCGGTTTCCTTGAGCGCGAGATACGCGCGCACGAACTTGTCGCCGAACATCTCGGCAAGCGGCTCGCACGCGCCCATCAGCGCGAGGCCTTCATCGAGATTGCGCGGCAGTTGATACGGCTGGCGATAGCCGTCGCTCGCGAGCGGCTTGGTCGGTTCGAGGTGCTGCGTCATGCCGAGATAGCCTGCGGCCAGCGTCGCCGCGATCGCAAGATACGGATTGCAGTCGACGCCCGGTATGCGGTTCTCGATGCGCCGTGCCTGCGGCGACGCATGCGGCACGCGAAAGCCGACGGTGCGGTTGTCGTAGCCCCATTGCACGTTGATCGGCGCGGCCATGAAGCGCGATAACCTTCGATAAGAATTGATATACGGCGCGAAGATCGGCATCAGCGCGGGCGTGTATTTCTGCAGGCCCGCGATATAGCTATAGAAGAGGCCAGTCGGTTCGCCGTCGCGCCCGGTGAAGAGATTGCGGCCAGTCTCCTCATCGACGATGCTCTGATGCACGTGCATCGCGGAGCCCGGCTCGTTCTCCATCGGTTTCGCCATGAAGGTCGCGTACATCTTGTGGCGCAGTGCCGCCTCACGCACGGTGCGTTTGAAAAGAAACACGCGATCCGCGAGATTGAGCGCATCGCCGTGCATGAAGTTGATCTCCATCTGCGCCGCGCCGACTTCGTGAATCAGCGTGTCCACTTCCAGTTCCTGCACCTCGCAGTATTCATAGATATCTTCGAAGAGCGGATCGAACTCGTTGACCGCATCGATCGAATAGGCTTGACGTCCCGTTTCCGCGCGCCCCGTTCTGCCTACCGGTGGCTGCAGCGGCAAATCCGGATCGCGATTCACGTCGACCAGAAAGAATTCCAGTTCGGGCGCGACGACAGGCCGCCAGCCCTTCGCCGCGTATTTCTGAAGCACTTCGCGCAGCACGCGGCGCGGCGAAATCGCGACGGGCGTGCCATCGAAATGCACGCAATCATGGATGACCTGCGCGGTTGGATCGGTGGCCCACGGAATCAGGCGGATCGTCGCGGGATCGGGCACGCAGATCATGTCGGGATCGGTGACGCCGGTGAAGCTGCCGTCGTGGGGATAATCGCCCGTGACGGTCTGGATCATCACGGCTTGCGGCAGGCGCATCGATTCGCCCGACTCGAACTTGCTGCGCGGAATGATCTTGCCGCGCGCGGTGCCGGCCATGTCGGGAATGATCGCTTCAATCTCGGTGATGCGATGTTTTCGCAGGAATTCGTCGATGCGTTCCATTTTCGTTCTCGTGGTTTGAACAGGCGCGTGCTTCCACGGCCTTCGCGATGGATCGCAAAAGCGCGCGCATTCACGCGTGACGATGCACGCGCGGGAGCAGTCAGTCAGCGAAGAGAAAAGGAAGAGGCGCTACGGCAGCAGCGAAGCCGCGCCGACGCAATGCACGGCGATGAACGCGCGCGCGGACAGGACGTTGCGACGCCGCACCGAGCGGCGGGAGAGGACGGTCAGAACCGACAGGAAGCGGCGTTCGGGAGTCTTGCCGCAGCGATCGGCGCAGGAGCGGCGT
This sequence comes from Caballeronia catudaia, assembly GCF_001544755.2. GTDB lineage: Bacteria > Pseudomonadota > Gammaproteobacteria > Burkholderiales > Burkholderiaceae > Caballeronia > Caballeronia catudaia. The sequence continues at coordinate 118,110 of NZ_FCOF02000012.1, forward strand.
ATGCTCCGACGTGCCAGAGGGCCTTGGACTTTCACGATAACACTCGTTTGGCGAGTTGATTTGCAGGGCAACAGCGCACCATTGCCCTTCAACGAAGATATACGGAACATAAACGCCGTCAATACGGTTTTTCCATGCCGCTCGCGCGCGGCTATTTTGTCGCGCAAGAAGCCTGTTGCCCGATTCACCGATAATGTCGGCTCTCTCAGCCGAAATACCCATAGAGCCCGATGCTCTCCAATCTGCTCGTCCAACTCGTCAACGGCCTCGCCGATGCCTGTGCGCTCTTTCTCGTCGCCTCCGGCCTGTCGCTGATCTTCGGCGTCACGCGCATCGTCAACTTCGCGCATGGCTCGCTCTATATGCTCGGCGTGTATGTCGGATATAGCTTCACCAGCCGTTTCGGCGATAGCGTCGCGGGCTTCTGGGCGTCGATCGTCGGCGCGGCGCTCATCGTCGGCGTGCTCGGCGCGGTTATCGAAGTGAGCGTATTGAGGCGCATCTATCGCGCGCCCGAGTTGTTTCATCTGCTCGCCACGTTCGCGCTCGTGCTGATCATTCGCGACGCCGCGCTCTATGTATGGGGACCGGAAGATCTTTTCGGTCCGCGTGCGCCGCATCTCGAAGGCGCCGTGCAACTGCTCGGTCACGCATTGCCTGCTTATGATCTCGCGCTGATCGTCATCGGTCCGCTCGTGCTGCTCGCGCTCTGGTATGCGCTCACGCGCACGCGCTGGGGCACGCTGGTGCGCGCGGCGAGCGCGGATCGCGAGATGCTTGGCGCGCTCGGCGTCAATCAGGCGTGGCTTTTCACCGGCGTATTTTTCGTCGGCGCATTGCTTGCGGGACTCGGCGGCGCGCTTCAGGTGCCGCGCATGTCGGCGAATCTTTCGCTCGATCTGGAGACTATCGGCAACGCGTTCGTCGTCGTTGTCGTCGGCGGCATGGGCTCGATCCCCGGCGCGTTCGTCGCGGCGTTGCTCATCGCCGAGATCAAGGCGATGTGTATCGGCATCGGGCATGTGTCGATTGCGGGCATCGACTTCTCGTTGTCGAAGTTCACGCTCGTCGCGGAATTCGTCGTGATGGCCGTCGTGCTCGTATTGCGTCCGTGGGGACTTTTCGGCCGCCCGCAATCGATCGCGCGTTCGGCCGCACCCGCCGATCAGCCCATGCGTGCCGCCACGCGCAACATGAAAATCGCTTCGGGCGCCATCGTGATCGCGCTTGCGCTTGCGCCGCTGTTCGCCGATGCGTTTCCCTACATGCCCGTGCTTTTCGTCGAGATCATGATCGCGGTGCTGTTCGCCGCGAGCCTGCACTTCATCATGGGACCGGGCGGCATGCACTCGTTCGGACACGCGGCGTACTTCGGTCTCGGCGCATACGGCGCGGCGCTCTTTCTCAAGGTCTTCGCGCTGCCGATGGAAGCCGCGCTCGTGCTCGGGCCTCTGATCGCGGGCATCGGCGCGATCGTGTTCGGCTGGTTCTGCGTGCGCCTTTCGGGTGTGTATCTGGCGATGCTCACGCTCGCGTTCGCGCAGATCGTGTGGTCGGTCGTCTTTCAGTGGGATGCGGTGACGGGCGGCAGCAACGGCATATTGGGCATCTGGCCGTCGCCGTGGCTGGCATCGCCCGTCGCGTTCTATTACCTCACGCTCGGCTTTACGGTGATCGGCGTATGGCTTTTGCGCCGCATGCTCTTCTCGCCGCTCGGACTCGCGATGCGCGCGGGCCGCGATTCACCGTTGCGCGCGGAAGCCATCGGCATGAACGTCGCGCGCGTGCAGTGGGCGGCGTTCGTCGTCGCGTCGCTCGTATGCGGGCTCGCGGGATCGCTCTATGCGTTCTCGAAGGGCAATATCTCGCCCGAAGTGATCAGCGTGGGCCGTTCCGTCGATGGCCTCGTGATGGTCCTGCTCGGCGGCATCCAGACGCTCACCGGGCCGATCGTCGGCGCGAGCGTGTTCACGTGGTTGCAGGATGCCGTCGCGCGTCAGACGGATTACTGGCAAGCGCTGCTCGGCGCCGCGATCCTCGTGCTCGTCATCGCGTTTCCGCAGGGCATCGCGGGCTTCGTGCGCGATCGCTTCGTCAGGGAGGCGCAATGACGCTGCTGTCCGTCGCGCATCTCTCGAAGTCCTTCGACGGCGTGCAGGCCGTCGACGATGTGTCCTTCGACCTCGAAGCCGGGCAGTTGCTCGCGCTGATCGGCCCGAACGGCGCGGGCAAATCGACCTGCTTCAACATGATCAACGGACAATTGAAGCCGAACGCGGGCTCGATCCGTTTGAACGGTCACAATATCGCGGGCATGCGTCCGCGCGATATCTGGCGTCTCGGCGTCGGCCGCACGTTCCAGATCGCCGCTACGTTCAATTCGATGACCGTGCTCGAAAACGTGCAGATGGCATTGCTCTCGCGCGAGCGGCGCATCTACGGTTTGTTCAGACGCGTCGCGTCATGGAAGGAAGAGGAAGCGATGGCCTTGCTCGATCTCGTCGGCATGGCGGCGCATGCGCGCCGCAGTTGCGCGGTGCTCGCGTATGGCGACGTGAAGCGTGTCGAACTGGCCATCGCCCTCGCGAATCATCCCAGGCTGTTGTTGATGGACGAACCGACCGCCGGCATGGCGCCGCGCGAACGCAATGAACTGATGGCGCTCACCGCGCGTCTCGCGAAGGAGCGCGGCATCGGCGTGCTGTTCACGGAACACAGCATGGACGTGGTGTTCTCGCATGCAGACAAGCTGATCGTGCTCGCACGCGGCCGGCTCATTGCAGAAGGCGATGCCGAAGCGATCCGCAACGATGCGCGCGTGCGCGAGGTCTATCTCGGCACGGGTGCGTCGTTCGCGCCGCGCGCGTGCCTGACCGCGGGAGCATCGTCATGACGCTCCTGAAAGTGGAAGCATTGAATGCGTTCTATGGCCGCGCGCACATCCTGTTCGATGTCGGCTTCGAAGTCGGGCGCGGCGAAGTCGTCGCGCTGATGGGTCGCAACGGCGCGGGCAAGTCCACGACGATGAAAGCCGTCATGGGCCTGTTGCCGCGCATCTCGGGCACGGTGTCGTTCATCGGCGAGAACATTGCAGGCATGGCGCCGTATCGCATCGCGCGAAAGGGTTTGGGCTATGTGCCCGAAGATCGCCGCGTGTTCGGCGATCTGACGGTGATGGAGAACCTCGACGCGGGCCGCCAGCCGCCGCGCGATGGCGCGCCGCTGTGGACGCCCGACAAGCTCTTTCGCGTGTTTCCGAATCTCGGCGAGATGCGTGATCGTCGCGCGAGCCGCATGAGCGGCGGCGAGCAGCAGATGCTCACGGTGTCGCGCACGCTGATGGGCAATCCGCGCCTCGTGCTGCTCGACGAGCCATCCGAAGGCGTCGCGCCCGTGATCGTCGAGCAGATGGCCGATATGATTCTCGAACTGAAGCGCGAAGGCCTTTCGATCTTGCTGTCGGAACAGAACCTGCATTTCGCGGAGCTCGTCAGCGACCGTGTTTATGTGCTCGAAAAAGGCCAGATACGCTACGAAGGCGCGATGAACGCATTCGCGAACGACGGCGCCGCGCGCCGAGAATTTCTTGGCGTATGAACGAATCGAATCCAAACAGAGAGGACAGGTCCCAATGACGTCAATGCGCTTCACCGTCGCAGCGATTGCAGCGAGCATGGCTTTCGCCGCGCACGCCGATACGATCAAGATCGGCGAGATCAATAGCTATAAAGTCGTGCCCGCATTCTTGACGCCATACAAGAACGGCTGGAATCTCGCTCTCGACGAGATCAACGCAGCGGGCGGCGTCAACGGCAACAAGCTCGAAGTCATTTCACGCGACGACAACGGCAATCCCGGCGATACCGTTCGCGTCGCGCAAGAGCTCGTCGCGCGCGAGCAGGTGAAGCTGTTGTTCGGCGGCTATCTGTCGAACACGGGTCTCGCGCTCGCGGACTACGCGAAGCAGCGGCGCATCTTCTTTCTCGCGGCCGAACCACTCACCGACAAGATCGTCTGGCAGGACGGCAACAAGTACACGTACCGGCTGCGCCCGTCGACATACATGCAGGTCGCGATGCTCGTGCCCGAAGCCGCGAAGCTGAAGAAGAAGCGCTGGGCGCTCGTCTATCCGAACTACGAGTACGGGCAATCCGCGGCCGCCACGTTCAAGCGCTTGCTGAAGGCGGCGCAACCGGATGTCGAGTTCGTGATGGAGCAGGCCACGCCGCTCAACAACATCGATGCGGGCGCGGTAACGCAGGCGCTCGCCGATGCGAAGCCGGACGCCATCTTCAACGTGCTCTTCAGCGCCGACCTCGGCAAGTTCGTGCGCGAAGGCAATACGCGCGGCTTGTTCAAGGATCGCGCGGTCGTTTCCTTGCTGACGGGCGAGCCGGACTATCTCGATCCGCTCGGCAAGGAAGCGCCGGTCGGCTGGATCGTGACGGGTTATCCGTGGTATTCGATCGGGACGCCCGAGAACAAAAAATTCGTCGCCGCGTATCAGGCGAAGTATCACGACTATCCGCGCCTGGGCTCGGTCGTCGGTTATTCGGCGATGATGTCGCTCGCCAACGGCCTGAAGAAAGCCGGCTCGCCCGATGCCGACAAGCTCGCCGCCGCGTTCAAGGGCTTGCAGGTCGATACGCCGTTCGGCCCGATCACGTACCGGAAGCAGGACAATCAATCGACGATGGGCGCGTATGTCGGCGTGACGGGCCAGAAGGACGGCAAAGGCGTGATGACGACGTTCCGCTATGTCGATGGCGCGAGCGTGCAGCCATCGGATGAAGAAGTGAAGAAACTGCGTCCCGCCGATTAATCCTTGGGAAAGGGCTTGCTGACGAACTTCGATCCGGCGAGCCCGAAGCGCCACGGCACGTCCATCGCCTTGGTGATGCCGATGCGCGGCCCGACCGCGATCGGAAAGTCCTGTTCCGGCGGCTCGATCTCGAACGGCGCTTCCAGCAGCGACAGGCCGTTGTGCCTGTGCGTGATGCCGAGCGCCTGCGCGAGACGGCCCGGACCCGAGCACAGAAGCCTGATCGGTTCAAGCCCGCGCCGCTCGCGCATCAGATCGATACCGACGAGCGGCTCGATCGCGCGAATCAGCACGCCCGCGCCGTGACCTGCCTCGCGGCACACGAAATTCAGGCACCAGTGGATGCCGTACGAGCGGTACACATACGCATGCGCGGGCGGCCCGAACATTGCTGCGTTGCGTGGTGTCGGCCCGGAAAACGTGTGCGACGCGGGATCTTCGCGATCGTACGCTTCCGTTTCGACGATGCGGCCGCCGACGCCGTCGAAGGTCACGATCGCGCCGATCAGGCGTTGCGCGACTTCTTCGGACGGCGCGTAAAAATCGATGGCTTTGGGTTTCGTGTTCACAAGCGGTATTTTAGCCGCGCCGCCGCATCGGAACCCAACGATCAGGAGACGCCGAAATGAACGCTTCGTGGTTTCTCAAGTTCTCGAATGCACTCGCGCAGATCGCAGGACACGCATCGACTTTCATGGTTGCGGTCGCGCTCGTGGTCGTCTGGGGCATCTCCGGTCCGTTCTTTCACTTCAGCGACACATGGCAGCTCGTCATCAATACGTCGACGACCATCGTCACGTTCCTGATGGTCTTCCTGATTCAGAACACGCAGAACCGCGATACCGCCGCGATGCAGATCAAGCTCGATGAGCTCATCCGCGCAATCGACCAGGCGCATAACGCATTGCTCGATCTCGAAGAACTCGACGAAAAAGAACTCACGGTTTTTCGCAAGCGCTATGAAAAGCTGGCGCAGGAAGCGCGCGATGACTTTCGTTCGGCCAGCAGCGATATCGACATGCCATCGTTCGGGCGCGACGGCGATCGCCCGAACGAAGCGAAGCACTAACCCGTCACTGCGTGAGCCGCAGCACGCCCAGATTGCCCGCGATCTGCTGGAAGATGTTGTTGAGCGTCGTGTTGTCCGGCGCGTGATAGTAGTTGCCGGGGCTCGCGCAGCTCTGCATGTTGGTCCGCGCGCTGGAGCTCGACGCGGACGCGCCGAACGTGATCGCATAGACGGTGATGCCCGCCGCCTTGATCGCCGAGCACACGGCCTGCTGGAACGTGTTGATGTCGTCGGGCCAGCCGGCGTTGTTGCCGCTCGACGGATCGACCGGACTGCCGTTATGCAACTCCGACGAATCCATCAGCGCGTTGGACATGTCGCCGCCGCCCGGCCGCGCCACCGAAGGCGCCGACAGGCTGTTCGTGCCCACGCCCGACAAGCCGTTGAACCACAGCGTATTCGGAATCGAGCCCGCCGCGCCGACCTGATTCTGGCCGTCGGTCAGCACGATCATCACGCGTTGCAGGTTCTGCACGGTGCCGTTGGTCGGTTTCGGCAGCGTCGTGTCGGACGAAATCCAGCCGTTGCCCGAGCCCGCCGTGTCCTGCGACCACGCCGGCTCGAGCATCCGCCAGCCCCACAAAAGACCGACCGGGATGATCGTCGATCCCGAAGGCGTCATTTTCCCGACCGCTGTGATCAACGTGCTGTTGCTCTGCGTGAGGAAGGTCATCGAGGTGCCGAGGCAGGCCGAATTCTGCGTGAGCGTTTGCCCCGAGCTGTTGTACTGGTCGAACTGCGTGGCGATGCCTGTGCCCGCGCCGCCCGATGGACTGTTGCACTTGTTCGCCGAGCCGCCCGAGCCGAGCGTCACGTTCACGCTGGAGTCGGTCGTGGTCGTGGCGCTCGTCGTCGTGCACGAGTTGTATCGGCTCTGCGAGCTGTAGGTGACGATCTTCAGCCCGTTCTTCGGCACGTTGTAGTAATAGCGCTGGAACAGCGGCTGAGGCGTCTTGATCGCGGGATTCGGCGGCGCGTAGGCGCTCGGGTAAAGACTCGTGCCGATGCGCGGCTCGATCGGGCAGCCGCTCCACGCGCTCGCCTGCACGCCGGTCGTGTTATAGGTCGGCAGCACGGAACTGAGCCAGCTCCCCGATGACGACAGCGCGCCCGTTACGTTGACGGTGCTCGCGAACGGCACGAGGCCGATGTAGTTCTTGTTGCCGGTCGTGGCGCCGCTCGTCGGCAACAAGTCATTGATGAGCGATTTGGCCGCGGTCTGCAAGCCGCTCATCTTCGTCGCGCCGCTGACGCCGTTGGCCGCGTCTTTCATCGAGCCGGTGTTGTCGAGCACCATCACGAGTTCGAGCGTGCTCTGCGGCAGGCGCAATGCCGCGTTGTTCGCCGATACCTCCGATGTATCCGGCGTCGTGCCGCCGCCGGTGCTGCCGCCGCTGCCCGGGTTTGCGCTCGACTTGCCGAGAATCTTCGGTGCGAGCAGCGGCAGCTCGCCGCTCGCCGACAGCTTGATCGTCTGGCCTGTCGCGGGCGCGCCCGTCACGGTCGCCGTGAAGTTCGTGGACGGCACGCTGAAGCCCATGAAGCCGCTCGGCATGTTGGCGTCGTAATAGGCGCGGGCGTCCTTCTGCCACGACTGGAGATTGGCGCCGGTCGGCGTGTTGCCGTAGTGCGCGAGATTCGCTCCCGACGAGAGCGTGGCCGCGTCGAGCGCCATCTGCACGCGGCCTTGCGTCATCACGTAGTCGATCGAGTCGAGCGCCACGCACATCGAGCCGATCATCATGCTCGCGGACATCGCGAAGAGGATCGCGACCGCGCCGTTGTCGCCCTTCAACAGACGCTCGCGCGCGCGCAATGCCGATGCAATCGCCATGATCCGGGCCTTGTCCTGTCTGATGGGCGTCATTGTTTGGTGAGCGGCTGACCGGAGCGGGGCCGCACGTAGACGCGGCGATAGACGATCTGCTCGCCCGGCAGACCGGAGATCAGCTTCGATGACATCGTGAACGGGTTGTACGCCAGAAAGACCTCGACGATGATCGCCGAGTCGCCCGTGCGGAACGGCCATGTCGACGGCAGTGGGTTCGTCGACGAGACGCGCGAGGTCATCAGGCTGTTCTTGTTGTTGGCCCACGACGTCGTCGACGCGTTCCAGCGCACGCCGGCGCTGCCCGCCGCCATCGGATTCGACGCGCTCATCGGCAGGCAGCCCGACGACGGCGTGTCGCACACCGACGTCACGTACACCATGCCGTCGGCCTTGATCGGGTAGGGCGCGGCGAGCAGGGCGGCGTCCTGCCAGAGCGAGCCGTAGCTGTTGGCGTTGGTCGTGTCGTTGGCGTCGGCGATCACGGTACTCATCTGGCCGATGGAGTTCGCGAGCGTGAACGCCGTGCGATCGACCGCGCTGGCCGCGCGCATGTACATGTATACCTCCGTGAAACCGAGCATGACGAGCAGCATCATCGGCACGATGATGACGAACTCGATCGACACGCTGCCGCGCTCCGAGCGCAACAGGCGGCCGAGCTTCTTTCGAATCGCGCGCGCGGTTTCGCAGGCCGTTTTCATTTCTCGTTCTGCACGATGTAGTTGCGTTGGAAGGTCAGCGTGTCGATGCCGAACAGCCCCGGAATGCCGGTGATGCCGGGCATCGTGAGCTTGATGTTGTAGGCGATCACTTCGCCGAGACCACCCATGTCGCTGGTCGGCTTGTAGGCCGGGTTGGAAAGGTTGCCGTAGGTGCCGTAGTTCAGCGCGCTGATCTCGACCGTCGCGCCGAGCAGTTTCCAGCCGCCGAGGATCGTGTCGATGACCTTCCGCGCCGCGTCCTGCCGCGTGCCCGTGGCCGGCGTCGAAGTCGTGATCCCGACGCGCGATGCTTCCTGCGCCGCGGCCTGCACGGTCGCATCGACGATCATGTTCACCGCGAGCTCGAGCGTCCCGAGGATGAGCACGATCGAGATGAACGCGACGAACACGAATTCGATCGACGCGATGCCGCTCGCGTCGCGCAAATAGCGCTTCGCGAAGTCGCGCGAGCTCGAACGGCGGCGTGCGGCGGCCTTCATTTGAGGCGCGTGGCCTGAACCAGCGCCGTCGGGATCGCGGCGGGCGCCGCCGGTTGCGCGGACGACATCGACGGCGCGCGCTGCGTCAGCATTTCGCGCTGGATGTCGTAGAAGCGCAGATTGTCTTCGACCGACGCTTTCGGCAGATCGCGCGACAGGATTTCAGCGGCGGCTTCGCGGTTGCCGAGCAAGCCGTACGCGAGCGCGAGATTCTGGCGCGCTTGCGGCGGCGCGGCGGGGAAGCGCGTCACGTCGAGCAGCACGTTAGCGCCTTCGCGCGGATCGCCGCCGAGCACGAGCGACAGGCCGAGATTCACCGACAGCATCGGATCGCCGGGATTCTTTCGCAGCGCGGTGCGCAACACCGCTTGAGCGCCCTTGTGATCGCCTTTCATGTCGTACGCCGCGCCGAGTCCGGCGGACGCGAGCGCGTCGTCGGGCGCCAGTTGGAGCAGACGCTGGTACGTGACGATGGCGTCGTCGAAGCGGCGCTGGCGTATCGCGACGCGTGCAAGGCCGACGAGCGGCGCGGGCGCGTTTGCATCGACCTTGCTGGCGCGATCGTAGTAGACGCCCGCGCGCGTGAAGTCGCCGACCGTGTACAGCGTGTTGCCGAGACCGGTCAGGCCCGCCACCGAATGCGGATCGGATTGCACGGCCTTTTCGTACAGCGTCGTCGCGAGTTCGACATTGCCCGATTCGAGCGCCGTGTCCGCGATGCGCAGCTCGCTCATCGCGCTCGGCGCGGAGTTGCGCGTGACCGCACGCGTATCGACGCTCTTGCGGGTCGTCGTCGTGCAGGCGGTCAGCGCGATCGCGAGCGTCGCGCAGCAGACGGCCGCGCCGAGCCGATGCAGGCGAGCAAGGCGGGGAAGGGAGTTCGGTGTGATCTTCATCGCTTTGCAAAGACGCTCATGAGTTGAATGACGGACGGTCCCGCGGCGATCAGCATCACCGCCGGAAGGATGAAAAGCATCATCGGGACCGCCATCTTGGGTGCGAGCTTCGCCGCCTTTTCTTCCATCGCGACGATGTGGGCGAGCCGCTCGGTATGCGAAAGCGTGCGCAGCGCCTGCGTGATCGGCGTGCCGTAGCGCATCGACTGCGTGAGTGTCGAGATCAGCGCGCGGATCGACGGCAAGTCGATGCGCTCGGCGAGCGCCTGCAACGCGCGCGTGCTGTCGCCGGACAGCTTCAGCTCGTCGGCGGTCAGCGACAATTCGCTCGACAGCGGCGGGCAGATCGTCTTCAGTTCGTCGGCGACGCGCCGGATCGACACGCCGAGACTGTTGCCCGCGTTCGTGCAGATGACGAGCAGATCGAGCGCGTCGGGCAGGCACGAAGCCATCGCCTTGCGGCGGCGCGCCGCGAAGAACGCGATCACGTATTCCGGCACGATCATCCCGACGACGAACACGAGGAGCATCATGACGCCGCGCGCGGCCGGATAGCCGCCCACGACGGGGATGCGCGAGCCGAGCATCACGGTGAACGCGGCGCAAATCAGCCCGACGACGAACTTGAACGCGAGCAGCACGGACACGGCCGACTGGCTGCGATAGCCGCTGCGGATCATCGTCTTGCGCAGCTTCGCGCGATATTTGGCGTCGAAGAGCGGCAGACGGTCGCCCAGGCGCGCGAGACGTTGCGCGATGCGCGCGACGGTGCTTTCGTCTTCGTCTTCCTCGGGCAGCGTGCTTTCGTTGCGGTGCATGACCGCCGCCTGACGCGTGCGCTCCGCGATGCGTCCGCGCTGGCCGCCGTGCTTCGTCACCCACAGGATGAAGATGCCGACGACGAGCGCCAGCAGCATCAGCAGGTTGATGATTGTTTCGATGTTGTCCTGGCTCATCGCGCGGTATCCAGCTTCGACATCTTGTGAACGATGCTCAGGCCGAGCGTCAGGCAGATCGCGGCGGCCGTGAGCACCTTGTTCCCCGCCGGCGTGTTGAACAGCAACATCAGATACGCGCGGTTGAGTGCAAACATGCTGCCCATGATGAAGAACGGCACGGCGGCGAGAATCTTGGTCGTGATGCGCGCTTCGCCCGTGAGCGCTTTCGTTTTCTGACGAATCTCGCGCCGGCGGCGCACGATGCCCGCGAGGTTTTCGAGCGTTTCGCCGAGCTGGCCGCCGGTCTCGCGTTGCAGTAAAAGACACACGCAGAAGAACGAAAAATCCGCGATGCCGATGCGCTTGACCGCCGTATCGAGCACTTCTTCCAGATCGAGACCGACCTTGAGCGCGTCGCCCATGAGCCTGAATTCGCTCTTGAGCGGCTCGGCGCATTCGCTCGACGCGACGCCCATCACGTGCGTCACGGGCACGCCCGCACGCACGGCGCGCACGATCAGATCGATGAGATCGGGAAAGCCGTCGAGAAAGCGGCGCTTGAAACGCTCGACGAGAAAGCGGTACGACTGCGCGACGCCCAGAATCGGCATGCCGATCAGGAGCGCCGCCGGCGCAAAGGAGGGCAGCGGCAGGAAATTGGCCATCAGAAGCGCGACCAGTTCCGCGAAGATCGCCGCGACGATCACCACGCGCAAGCCATTCGCGCCGGCGACCGTCTTCAGGCGCGCGATCTTCGGGCCGAACCACTGGCTGAAGACGTTGTCGTAGCGCGAGAAGGTGAAGAGATCGGGATCGTCGTGACGCGTCTCGCGCGGGTTCAGGCCGCTCGCGGGAAATGCGGCCTGCACGCGCGCCTGGATGCGCGCGTCGGGACGCTGGCGGCGCATGTCCTGCATCACGAGAACCATGATGCCGACCACGAGGACGACGGCGAACGCGCTGAAGGTGATCAGATCGACGTTGATCATGAGCGCATCGCCTCGAGCAACGCGTCTTCCAGACCGTAATACGCGGCGCGCGGCGCGAACGCCGGACGCATCGCGCCGGTTTCGAACACGCCGCGCACTTCCTCGCTATAGGCGCTCGCGTCGTACTGGAACGCGAAGAGATCCTGCGTGATGATGACGTCGCCTTCCATGCCCACCAGCTCGGTGATGCGCGTGACGCGCCGCATGCCGTCGCGCATCCGCTCGATCTGCACGATCATGTGCACCGCGCTCGCGATCTGGCGGCGGATCGACAGGAGCGGCAGGTTGCCGTTCGCCATCATCACCATCGATTCGAGACGCGTGATGCCGTCGCGCGGCGTGTTCGCGTGGATGGTGGTCATCGAGCCGTCGTGGCCGGTGTTCATCGCCTGCAGCACGTCGAAGGCTTCGGGGCCGCGCGTTTCGCCGAGAATGATGCGGTCCGGGCGCATCCGCAGCGCGTTGCGCACGAGATCGCGCTGGTTCACGGCGCCGAGGCCCTCGGCGTTTTCGGGGCGCGTTTCCAGACTCACGACGTGCGGCTGCACGAGCTGCAGCTCGGCTGCATCCTCGATCGTCACCGTGCGCTCGCCGTGGCCGATGAAGTGCGACAGCGCGTTGAGCAGCGTCGTCTTGCCCGAGCCCGTGCCGCCCGACACGATGATGTTCAGCCGGCAGGTGCTCGCGAGCTTGAGCACGGTGGCCATCGCGCCGGACATGTTGCCCTGCTGCGACATGCGGTGCAGCGTGATGTTGCGCTTGGAAAACTTCCGGATCGAGATCGACGCGCCGTGAATCGCGAGCGGCGGCAGCACCACGTTCACGCGGCTGCCGTCGGCGAGGCGCGCATCGACCATCGGGCTGCTTTCGTCGACACGCCGGCCGACGCCCGCCGCGATGCGCTGCGCGACGTTGGTCACGTGCGTGTTGTCGCGGAATTTGCAGTTGGTCAGTTCGAGCCGGCCGTGGCGCTCGACCCACACCTGATCGGGGCCGTTGACGAGCACGTCGGTGATGGTGTCGTCGGCGAGCAGCGGTTCGATCGGGCCCAGGCCGAACATGTCGTTCAGCAATTCGCCGACGATCTGCACCTGCTCGGCGATGGTGATGTTCAGGCGCTCGCGCTCCGCCACGTCGAGCACGAGCTGCTCGACGCCCGGCTTCATCTGCTCGCGCGTCTTGCCGACGGCCGCCGACGGATTCATCGCCGTGAACACGCCGTTGCGGATCACCCTGAAAAGCTCCGAGCGCACCAGCACTTCGCTGCCTTCCGGCGCGTGCGCGCGCGGCGGCGGCGCGGCCGGCGCCGGCGCTTGCTCGACGCCCGTGGCTTCGGCGCCGGGCGCCGCATCCGGGTCGGGCATCGGGCGGGCAACCTGCTTCTGACCGAACATCAGCCTCTCCTCAGCCTGAGCTTCTGGAAGAACGAGCGGTCGGCGTTCATCTGCTGGCCGGTCAGATCGCCGCCGATGCGCGTGATCATCTGATTGAAGCCGTTCGCCGCCTTTTCCTTCGGCGCTTCGCCGAGGTTTTCGGCCGTCGCGAGCGCCTTGGCCTCGAACGGAATCTCGTACAGCACGTTGCGGCCGATGGCCGTCATCAGGTCGTTCGCCTGCACCTTGCCGCCCGACACCGCGTTCGGATTGTTGAGCAGGAGCGAGGTCGGCGGATTGTTGTCGCGATCCTCGATGTGACGCAGCAGGCGAATCGTCTCGCGCGTCGAATGCACCGAGCGGTCCGCGACCACGTACACGCGCGCGGCGTGATTGAAGGCTTCCTGCGCGAGCGGGTCCGTCACGGTGCCGATGTCGAGAATGACGTAATGGAAGCTGTCGCACAGCAGTTCGAGCACGCGCGGCAGCGCGCCGGGCCCGAACGGCCGCGCCGCGCCGTACTCGAGTTCCGCCGACAGCATGAACAGACGGCTGCCCTTCGCGACGAGCGTGCGTTCCACGTATTGCGGATCGAGACGATGCACGTTCTGCAGCACGTCGATGAGCCCGTTGTTGCTTTGCAGACCGAGCATCGAGTTGGCGGCGCCGCCGTGCAGGTTCAGATCGACATAAGCGACCCGGCGATGCGTGTCTTCCGACAGATGGCGCGCGACGTTGAGCGCGAGCGTCGTCACGCCCACGCCGCCGCGCGCGCCCGCGAACGCGATCGTCTTGCCGGCGCGCGCGAGCATCACCGGGCTGACCTTGCCGTCGGACACGTTGACCGTGCGCTTGAGCAGCTCGACGGTGACCGGCTTGACGAGATAGTCGCGCACGCCGATCTTGAGCAGGCTGCGGAACAGGCCGACGTCGTTGCGCTCGCCGAGCGCGACCACCTGCACCGACGGCTCGCACACTTCGGCGAGGCGTCCCAGGTCCGAGAGCGGCATCACCGAATCCTGCAGATCGACGAGCAGAAAGAGCGGCGAGCGATCCACTTTCGCGAGATGCGCGATGGCGTTGTCCACGCTGCCGACTGCGATATGCGCGTGCGGCATCGCCTGATCGAGCACGAAGTTCTTCACGATCTGCTCGGTCTTGCGATCGGAGACGAACGCGATGAAGTCCGCGTTGCGCGTGCTGGACTTGGTCTTCGAGAAGGAAAACGCTGTGCTCATGGCTGGCCTTGTCTTTGCATCACTTGCTGTCGCGCGAGGTCGATTTGTCGAGCGGAATCACCTTGCCGGTCTCATAGCGGCGCACCGCGCCCGCCGCCGCCGTGGCGTTCGCCGGGCCGAGCGTCTGCGGATGCACGGCGTCTTCGGGATGCGCGAGCTGCGCGGCGAGATTCGTGTAGGTCGCGCAGCCCCATTGCATGCTCGGGCGACGGATGCCCGCGTCGGTCAGCAGCGACGGACGCGCGAGGCTGTCGCAGTCGGGCGGCACGGCCGATGCGCCGTCGAAGCCGATCACGGACTCGTTCGGCATGTTGCGCGGCGGCTTGAAGCAGCCGCTGCCGGCCACGGCGAACGTGCCGGCGAGAAGAAGCGTGAGGACTCGTGTGTGTTTCATGACGGGCTCAATAGACGTAGCCGGCCGCGCCGACGAGACGCGGCTGTCCGGCCTGCGCCGGCACGCCGCCGTTCTGGCGCCTGAAGCTGTATTCGACATCGCTCGACGGCGAGATCAGCGAATCGAGCGGTGTGCGCAGTCGCGACGGATCGGTCGGCTCGACGAGATACGGCGTGACCATGATCACCAGCTCGGTCTTGTTGTTCTGGTAATTCGTCGACGAGAACAGCTTGCCGAGCACCGGGATCGAGCCGAGTCCCGGAACCTGGGAAACGACATCGCTCGTATTGCTTTGCAGAAGCCCGCCGATCGCGAAGCTCTGGCCGCTCGCGAGCTCGACGGTCGTATCGGCGCGGCGCACGGACAGCCCCGGCACGGTGACGCCGCCGGTGGTCACGCTCGCGCTCGAATCGATCTGGCTGACTTCCGGGCGCACTTTCAGGCTGATGCGGCGATCGTTGAGCACGGTCGGCGTGAAGTCGAGCTTGACGCCGAACTGCTTGAACTCGACCGTGATCGCGCCGTTGGTCTGCGACACCGGAATCGGAAATTCGCCGCCCGCGAGAAAGCTCGCCGTCTGGCCCGAGAGCGCGACGAGGTTCGGTTCGGCGAGCACGGTCAGGAGGCCTTCCTGATTCAGCGCATCGACGAGCGCGCGGATGTCCACGTTATTCGTTTTGAAGGCGCCGAAAATCGAGTACGCGTTGTTGGTCGGCAGATTGACCGGAAAGCTCACGTTGCCGTTCGCGCCCGTGATCGGCTGGGTCAGGTTGTAGATCGGCCGGCCGCTGAAGATGCCGCTATAGAAGTTGCCCGCGGCATTGCCCATCGCCTGCCAGTTGATGCCGAGCTGCTGCGTGATGTTGCGATCGACTTCGGTGATGCGCACGCGCAATTGCACCTGCAGCGGACGATCGATCGTCATGCGGTTGATGAGCACTTCCTTGTCGGCCATGAACGGCGTCACGGCCTGCACGATCGCGTCGGCATCGGCGGAGTTGGGCGCCTGGCCCGTCAACACGAGCGAAGCCTGACCGCTCGCGACCTGCACGTTCGTGTTCGGAAAGCGCGCGCTGAGCAGGTTGCGCAGCGAGATCATGTCGCGCGAGACGACGACCGTGCGCTGCACGAGCGGCTTGTTGTTGGCGCCGAGCACGTAGAGCGTCGTCGAGCCGGTCTTCTTGCCGAGCACGAACACCGCCTTGTTCGACGGCACGTGCACGTCGGCCACGCCCGGATCGGCGACGAACACCGACACGACATTTTCATTGAGCTGCAACATCGTGCCCTTGCCCGCGTCGAGCATGAGCGGAGCTTGCAGGCCGCCGGGCGCCGCTTCGGTCACGCCGGGACGTCCGACGCTCCCAACGTTCGCGGCGCGCGCGGGCGAGGCCGCGCCGGCGTAGGGCGGCATCGACGGCTGCGCGGCGTGCGCGGCGCCGCAAACGACGAGCGCCACGCACGCCGCCGCGAACGGCGGCTTCGACATCTTGGCGAGGCGACTCGGACTGAACTGCGTTTTCATGACGGTGAATCCTGGCGATGGCGCGCTTCTGAACGTGGGCACGATGTCAACGTTCCACAGGTACGGTCGGAAGCGGCGGAACGCCCTGGCCGGAACCGTTCGCCTGCGCGACGCTCGACGTGTCTGACTTCTCGGAGCCGCGGTAAATGGTCACGGTGCGCGGCATGGCGGGTGCGGCGCCCGGCGCGCCTGTCGGGGCGCGGGGCGCGCGCGGCAGTTCGCGCACGGCGCGGGAAATGTCGCCGGCCCAGATCGGCTTGCGCTCGGCGGGCGCCGACGCGCCCGTGGGCGACGCCGGGTCGCGGCTGACGGTCGCGAAGCTGCGCAACGCGAGCGACAGGCTGCCGAGCCGTGCCGCGACCGCGACGACTTCGCCGATGCGCGGCGTGACTTCGAGCGTGACGGTGCGGGCGCGGCTGATGGCCACGTCGGTGTCGCCGTTCATCTTCGGGCGCTTGATTTCGGAGCCGACCGCGAGCACGCGCACGTGCTCGACGACCGTCTCGCTCGACACCGCGAGATCCGGCGATTCGGTGCGCCGGTCCATTTGCTGCGTGAGCAGCAGATCGACGTAATCGCCCGGCTGGATCAGGCCGGCATTGCCGGACACGTCGTCCACGGCGACCGAGACGGCGCGCATGTCGGGCTTGAGCGTCGCGGCGAGAAATCCCGGCGCGCTCGGCAGGAAGACATCGTCGGCGACGAGGACGGCGCCGCTCTCGACCGGATGGCGCAGCAGCGCGCCTTTCAGGTCGGGCGCGTTCGGGTCGCCGGAGACGATCGCATTCGTCGGCAACTGCGCCTTGGGCGTGTCCTTGAACGCGAGGTCTTCATCGCGCAGCAAGAGACCTTGCGGCAGGCTGGCCGCGCTGACGAGCACTTTCTCGGTCGTCACGACGGGCTTCGACGGCTTCGAGGCGCTTGCGAGGACCACGCGCACGATCAGCGCGATCAGAAGCGCGCCGACGAGCAGAACGGCAAATTTGATGATGTTGGACATAGGGACGCCGTCCTATCGCGTCGAAATGAAGTGCAGCAGGGCTGGCAGCACGATGACGCCGCCGCCGCCGAAGGCAAGCGCCACGCCATACGGCACGCCGCGCGCCGCGGAGAACATCGCGAGCGCGCGCAGCGGCATGAAGCGCTGGGCCGGATTCATGTTGCGGGTGGCGAGGCTCACGAGCGACACCACGGTGCCGATCACGGAGATCAGCGTCAGCGCCGCGAGCGACAGGCCGAATCCCACCCACAGAAAAATGACCGATGCGAGCTTGGCGTCGCCGCCGCCGAGCATCCGGGCGACGAACAACACCGCGCAGGCGAGAAACACGACGACTGCGAGCAGCAGATGCGAGATGACGTCATCGAGGGGCATGCCGGCGATGAGCGCATCGACGAAAAAGAGTGCGCCGATCGTGAGGACGATGGTCGTCGGCAACCGTCGGGTGCGCACGTCGACCACGGCGAGCCACAGGAGCGCGCCGAGCACGAGGAGACGGATGACAACGGAGAAGATCGGCACGATGGACTCAGATCGGGTTGAACCAGAGTGAGGTCCGGGCGTTTGAAAGCCCGGACCTGGGGCTACTGCTTAGCCCGCCGCGTTCTTGACCTTGGTGGTCAGATTCGTGAAGATGGATTGCATTTCGCCACTGAAAGCCCCGCCGACGGCGACCAGCGCGACCACGACGATGCCGGCCAGAATTGCGTATTCCATGGCGCTGACGCCACGTTCGTCGCGCACGAAGGCTTTGAGGAGTTTTTGCATGTTGCTTCCTTGATGAGTGAGATAGGGCTTGCAGTACCAGGGGGTGTCAACCGTTTGGATCATATCCACGGCTTCCGCAGCCAATCGCGAGAACAAAAGGCGGAACTGGCCTCATTTCAAACTGACTCGGGTGCTATGGATAAGCCCGTTAACGGCAGGCCTTGAGCCGCCTTTAACCGAACCGACAAAAATGTTTCCGGTGCGGCGAGATCGCACGAAAGCTTTCGCGCGTCGCCAAACGTCGTGGAAAGTCGCGGGCACGTGCGTTGCTCGATTTTTCGATGCCCCGTTCACTTCATATTGGAGGTCTGACATGCCCGAAAAGAAAACCCTCGAGCGCGCGTCGAAGGCGAAGCGCGAAGGCAAGTCCCCGAGCACGCAAGCCGGCGCGTTCGTGAAGGAGCAGATCGATCACGTTCGTCAGGGCAAGCACGGTGCGAAGTCGGCGAAGCAGGCCATCGCGATCGGGCTGTCCGAGGCGCGGCGCTCCGGTGTGAAGATGAAGCCGCCGAAGAAGGGCACGACGTCCGAGGCGACGCGCAAGAAGGCCGCGCAGGATACGAAGGCCGCGCATCGCACGAATAAGAGCCCCAGCACCGAATCGAAAGCCAGGCGCTCGGCAACGTCCACGCGCGTGCTCAAGCGCGAAAGCACGAAGGCGGCTTCGGACAAGTCGCTGTCGCGGCAATCGCATGCGGCCGCGAGCCGGCGTTCGGCGGCGGATCGTTCCGCTGCGGCGAAGAAGGGCTGGGCGACGCGTCGCGCGAACGCGGCTTCCGGATCGAAGGGCTCACGTACGCGTCACGCGTCGCGCTGAGCGGGAAGCATCCGGGAGTACGAGACGGCCATCGTCGCGAGTTCCTGCGCCGCGGGCGTGAGCGGTACGCCCGCGCGGCGCAGCAGACACACCGGCGTCGCGGCGGCGCGTTCGGCGACCGGCACGATCTCGATGTGCTCGCGAAAGAACGGATGCCCCGCGAGGCTCGCGGGCTCGAGGCCGAGGTAGTCGCTCGACGCGATGCAATGCAGCGTGTCGAAGACCGCTTCGGTCGTCGCGGCGATGCATGGCGGCGCGAGGTTCGCATTCTCGAACAGGGCCGACAGCTTGTTGCCGGCCGCGCTGCCGCCGCGCTGCCGCGTGCTGACCCATTCGGCTTCCTGCAACGCTGCCAGCGTGCGCGAGCGCGCCAGCGGATGACCGCGCCGCGCGATCACCGCGACGTCCGAATCGAAAAGCGGCACCGTTTCCATGTCGTGGATATCGGCGTCGGGGGGGATCAGCGCCAGCGCGAAGTCGAGGCTGCCGTCGCGCACCCATGACATCAGCATGCGCGACGTCGCGCTCGTCAGATGCACGTCGATGCGCGGACAGCGTTCCCGATAACTCGCGAGCAGCGCGGGAAAGAGCCGCATGGTCGCTTCGGCGGCGAGCCCGAGCGAGACGCGGCCAGTCAGTTCACCGCGCAACTGGCGCATTTCCTCTTCGGTCTTTCTGCATTCGCCGAGAATCAGCTCGGCGCGCACGCGCAGCCTTTCGCCGATGGGCGTGAGGCGCGCGCCACGCACGTCGCGTTCGAAGAGCGGCCCGCCCGCCTGCGCCTCGAGCTTGTGCAACTGCTGCGTGATGCCGCTCTGCGCGACATCGAGACGGCGTGCGGCGGCGCGCACGCTCCCCGCGTCGGCGACGGCGACGAACATGCGCAGCTGCGTCAGGGTCAGGTCCACGTCGGCGTTCCGTCGAGTGTTCTCGAAAAGTGATCATGATAAGCAAAACGTCTCTTTTTGAGAGCGTTGTGCGCCCGTACCATCGGTGTCAAATCTCGGAGACACCGCGTTCATGTTCAAGCTCAGAGCTCTCTTCATCGCCGCCGCGCTGATCGCCGCCGCCTCCGTCCACGCGAAAGACGCCGATATGCTTCGCCTCGGCATCGACCCCGGTTATCCGCCGATGGACGTGAAAACGCCCGATGGCCATGTCGCGGGCTTCGACGTCGATCTCGGCGATGAAATCTGCCGCCGCATCGCGATGCGCTGTCAGTGGGTCGAGCTGGAGTTTTCGGGGATGATTCCCGCGCTCCAGGCCCGCAAGATCGACGGAATCATGTCGTCGATGGCGATCACCGACAAGCGCATGAAGCAGATCGCGTTTTCGAGCAAGCTGTTTCAGTTCCGCTCGCGTCTGATCGCCAGGCAGGGCGCGCCGCTCACCGCGACGGCACAGGGCTTGCGCGGCAAGCGTATCGGCGTGCAGAGCGGCAGCCAGTTCGAAACCTATGCGATGAAGAACTGGCAGCCGGGCGGCGTCGAAGTGGTCGCCTATCAGAGCATGGAAGGCGTGCTGAACGACCTGAGCGCGGGCCGCGTCGATGCGGCGCTGCTCGGCTCGGTGGAAGCGGAGCACGGCTTTCTGAAGACGCCGCGCGGCGCGGGTTTCGCGTTCGTCGGCGAGCCGCTTTCGATGGGCGATCACGGCGTCGGCATGGGCTTGCGACAGGACGACGCGGCGCTCAAGGCCAAGGTCGACAAAGCCGTGGCCGACATGCGCGCCGATGGCACGTACCAGAAGATCGCGCGCAAGTATTTCGACTTCGACGTGTACGGCGATTGATCCATGCGAACTGATCGAAAGACACTCGTATCGACGACGCTAGGGACATCGCGCGAGCTCGTCAGCTTTCATTTCGGCGACGCTGGCGATTCGAGCGAAAAGGTCTACATACAAGCCTCGCTGCACGCAGACGAAACGCCCGCGATGCTCACCGCGTGGACACTGAAACAGCGGCTCATCGAACTCGAAGCACAACGACGCGTGCGCGGCGAAATCGCGCTCGTGCCGGTGGCGAATCCGATCGGACTTTCGCAACACGTGCTCGGGCAATTTCTCGGGCGCTTCGAGGCGAACAGCGGGCACAACTTCAATCGCGGCTTTCCGATGCCGACCGCCGCCGCGCTGATCGAACGCGTGGGCGCGCGCTTTTCTTCCGGCGATGACGCGTATAACGCGCATCTTCTGCGTGGCGCGCTCGTCGAGTTGCTCGGCGAAATGCGCGCAAAGAACGAGTTCGAATCGTTGCGGCTCGCGCTGCTCACGCTGGCTTCGCGAGCGGATATCGTGCTCGACCTGCATTGCTCGCTCGAAGCGACGATGCACATTTACACGAGCCCCGCGAGCTGGCCCGCGATCGAGCCGCTCGCGCGTCATCTCGGCGCGAACGGCGTGCTGCTCGCGACGGATTCCGGCGGCCAGTCGTTCGATGAAGTTCACGCGCTGCTATGGAACGAAGTGCGCGCGCTTCTCGGCGATCGGGCTCCGCTTGGCGCGCCGAATATCGCGGCCACGATCGAGCATCGCGGCCAGCGCGATGTCGATTACGACACGGCGTCGCACGACGCGAACGCCATCGTCGAATATCTGATCGCGCGCGGGGTGATCGAAGGCGAGCCGAAAGACGCGCCGCCGCTCGCGCAAGCCGCGACGCCGCTTGCGGGCAGCCAGCAGTTGACGGCGCCGGTGAGCGGGATCGTCGTGTATCGCGCCAAAGTGGGCGCGCGGCTGAAGGCGGGCGATCCGGTTTTCGATATCGTCGATCCGCTCAGCGATGCCGTGACCACCGTCACCACGAACAACGACGGCGTGTTCTACATGCGTCGCGCGATTCGCTTCGTGCAAGCAGGCGCACCGATGGGCCGCGTGACGGGCGAGACGCCGATCAGGACGGGCGTGTTGATCGGGGCGTGAGGGCGTCGGTCGAGCGGGCGTTTGCCTCGCTCGCTAGAATGAGCTTCCCTTCGCGTTCCCATCGAGGAGTCTCGCCATGCTGGACTTCGAACGCCACGCGCGCACGCCGACGCTCGATATCGCCTACGCCGATTCCGGTCCCGCCGGCGGTCCCATTGTGATGCTGCTGCACGGCTGGCCCGATGCAGGCCGCGCGTGGAACGCGGTCGCCACGCGGCTCAACGACGCCGGCTATCGCACCATCGTGCCCGAACTGCGCGGTTCGGGCGGCACGCGCTTTCTACGCGACGACACCATCCGCGACGGCTCGGGCATTGCGCTCGCGCAAGACGCCGTCGATCTCGCCGATACGCTCGGCATCGCGCGATTCGATGTCGTCGGCCACGACTGGGGCGCGCGCGCCGCGTACACGATCGCCGCGCTGTTTCCGCAGCGCGTGCGGCGCATGGCCGCGCTGGCGCTCGCGTTTCAGCCGCGCGGCAAGTTCGAGTTGCCGGATTTCTCGCAGGCGCGGCGCTTCTGGTATCAGTGGTTCATGTCGCTCGATGGCGGCCCGGACGCGCTCGCCGCCGATCCGAAAGGCTTTGCGCGCATCCAGTGGGACACGTGGTCGCCGCCCGGCTGGTTCGACGAAACCGAATTCGCGGCGACGGCGCGCGCCTTCGACAATCCCGACTGGGTGCCGATCACGCTCAACGCCTATCGACGGCGCTGGCGAAGCGATCAGCCATCCGATCCGGCGCTTGGGTCTTCGTACGCGCGGCTCGCGACGATTGAGCGCATCGGCGTCCCCGCGCTGATGATCCAGGGCGGCGTGGATTTCTGCGACGAACCGGCAGGCTCGGAAGGGCAGGACGGATATTTCACGGCCGGATACCGGCGCGTCGTGATCGACGGCGTGGGGCATTTTCCACTGCGCGAAGCGCCGGACGCGGTCGCGGCGGCCGTCATCGCCCATCTGAAGTAAATCGTGGATCAGGCGAGCGTCTTGCGCGGCTGTTGCGAACACTCCTGACACGTTTTGCGACAACTACTGTATGCGTGTACAGTACTGTTCGCTGCGTCAGCCGCGCGCTTCCGAACACTCGCGCGACGCCGCCCACGGCTTGCAGGACATCCGGACGAGCCGTCCAACTCATTGAACCGGTTGAAAAATTGGCATCGAACAACGCAATCCGCATTCGCGGCGCCCGTCAGCACAATCTCAAGAATCTCGACCTCGACCTGCACACCGGCCAGATGACGGTCGTGACCGGCCCGTCCGGCTCCGGCAAGTCGAGCCTCGTGTTCGACACGCTCTACGCGGAAGGCCAGCGGCGCTACGTCGAGACCTTCAGCGCGTACGCGCGCCAGTTTCTCGACCGGATGGACCGCCCGCAGGTCGATCGCGTCGACGGGGTGCCGCCGGCCATCGCCATTGATCAGACGAATCCGGTGCGCAGTTCGCGCTCGACTGTCGGCACGATGACCGAGCTGAACGATCACCTGAAACTGTTCTACGCGCGCGCCGCCGAGCTCTTCGACAAAAAGACCTCGCATCGCGTGCGCCACGACACGCCGGAGACGATCTACGCCGAACTGCTCGAACGCACGCGCGCGGACGATCCGCGTCTCGCGATCACGTTTCCGGTCGAATTGCCCGATACCGCGAGCGACGAAGAAGTGGAGCAATGGCTGTCCGCGAGCGGCTACACGCGCGTGCAGGCGAAGCGCCACGTCGAAACGGAATCCGGCGCGCGGCAGATGCTCGATGTGGTCGCGGACCGTTTCCGTCTGCAGAACACCGAGCGTTCGCGTGCGCTGGAAGCCATCGAAGGCGCGCTGTTGCGCGGCACGGGCCGCGTGAACGTCTATGTGCTGAGGGAAGAAGCCGAGCCGGAAATCTGGCGCTTCTCCACCGGCCTGCATAGCCCGGAAAGCGACTTGCGCTACGCGGACCCGCAGCCTGCGCTCTTTTCCTTCAATTCCGCCTACGGCGCATGCGAAACGTGCCGCGGCTTCGGCCGCGTGATTGGCGTGGATTACGGCCTCGTCATCCCCGACGAAAGCAAGACGCTGCGCGAAGGCGCGGTGAAAACGCTGCAAACGCCGGCATGGAAGGAAAATCAGGATGATCTCGTGAAGTACGGCGCGAAAGCGGGCATTCGTCTCGGCGTGCCGTGGCGCGATCTCACGCAAAAAGAGCGCGACTGGGTCATCAAGGGTTCGCCCGACTGGACCGGCAAGTGGCAGAACCAGTGGTACGGCGTGCAGCGCTTCTTCGACTATCTGGAGTCGAAGGCGTACAAGATGCATATTCGCGTGCTGCTGTCGAAATATCGCAGCTATACGACGTGTCCCGTCTGCAACGGCGCGCGCCTCAAGACCGAATCGCTGCTGTGGCGTCTCGGCACGAAGGAACAGGCCGATGCGGTGCTGTCGCCGTCCGATCGCTTCATGCCGCAAGGCGTCGACTGGACGCGCGCGCAGCTCGAAGCGCTGCCGGGTCTGACCGTGCACGATCTGATGCTGATGCCGATCGAGCGCATCCGGCGCTTCTTCGATTCGCTGACGCTGCCGTCCACGCTGCTCGACGAAGCGCTGAAACTGCTGCACGCGGAAGTGCGCACGCGCCTGAAATATCTTTGCGATGTCGGCCTCGGCTATCTGACGCTCGATCGTCAGTCACGCACGCTGTCGGGCGGCGAAGTGCAGCGCATCAATCTGACGACGGCGCTCGGCACGTCGCTCGTGAACACGCTCTTCGTGCTCGATGAACCGAGCATTGGCCTGCATCCGCGCGACCTGAACCGCATCGTCGAGGCGATGCACCGGCTGCGCGACGCTGGCAACACGCTGGTCGTCGTGGAGCACGATCCCTCCGTGATGCTCGCGGCGGATCGTCTCATCGACATGGGTCCGGGGCCGGGCGAGCGCGGCGGGCAGATCGTCTATGACGGCGCGCCCGACGACATTCAACTCACCGACACGCTGACCGGCGCGTATCTCGGCGGCCGCAAGCACGTGGCGCATGCGTCGAACTGGAACCGCCGCATCGTCGATGCGAACACGCCGCGCCTCACGCTCGAAGGCGCGAGCGATCACAATCTGCAGGACGTCACCGTCGATATTCCGCTGCAACGCCTCGTCTGCGTGACGGGCGTATCCGGCTCGGGCAAATCGACGCTCATTCAGGATGTGCTCGCGCCCGCGCTGATGCGTCATTTCGGCAAGGCGACGGAGGCGCCCGGCGCGTTCCGCGCGCTCAAAGGCGCGGAGCAGTTGAGCGACGTGGTGTTCGTCGATCAGTCGCCGATCGGCCGCACGGCGCGTTCGAATCCGGCGAGCTATGTCGGCGCATTCGATGAAATCCGCAAGCTTTATGCAAAGGCGCCGCTCGCGTTGCAGCGCGGCTACAGCGCGAGCATGTTCAGCTTCAACTCGGGCGACGGCCGCTGCCCGACGTGCGGCGGCTCGGGCTTCGAGCATGTCGAAATGCAGTTCCTGAGCGACGTCTATCTGCGCTGCCCGGATTGCGACGGACGCCGTTATCGCGCGGAAATTCTCGAAGTGAAGATCGAGCGCGGCGGGCGCGAACTGAGCGTCGCCGATGTGCTCGAACTGACCGTCAGCGAAGCGGTGGAAGCATTTGCTTCGGATGGCGAAGTATTGCGTGTGTTGCAGCCGATCGTCGATGTGGGCCTCGAATACGTGAAGCTCGGCCAGCCGGTGCCGACGCTGTCGGGCGGCGAAGCGCAGCGTCTGAAGCTCGCGGGCTATCTCGCGGAAACCTCGCAGGCGAAGAAGAGCGAAAGCCGTCTCTTCATGTTCGACGAGCCGACCACCGGCCTGCACTTCGACGACATCGCCAAGCTGATGCAGGCTTTGCGACGTCTGCTGGAGCGCGGGCATTCGCTGATCGTCATCGAACACAATCTCGATGTGATTCGCGCAGCCGACTGGATCGTCGATCTCGGTCCCGAAGGCGGCGACGGCGGCGGGCAGGTTGTGTGCGTCGGCACGCCGGACGATGTTTCGGCATGCGAACAGTCGCATACGGGCCGTGCGCTGATCGACTATGAAGAAGCGATGCAGCCGGGCGCCGCGGAAAAACGCGCGGGCGTGCCCTTGCAGCTTGCCGCTGAGGTCGCGAGCGCGCGCCGCGCGTTGCAGGGCGAGGACGTGGTGCGTATCGTCAATGCGCGCGAGCACAACCTGAAGTCGCTCGATGTCGATATCCCGCACAACAAGTTCAACGTCGTGACGGGCGTGTCGGGCTCGGGCAAATCCACGCTCGCGTTCGACATTCTTTTCCACGAGGGCCAACGCCGTTACCTCGAATCGCTGAACGCGTATGCGCGCTCCATCGTGCAGCCTGCGGGCCGCCCCGAAGTCGATGCCGTTTATGGCATCCCGCCGACCGTCGCGATCGAGCAGCGTTTGTCGCGCGGCGGACGCAAGTCGACCGTTGCGACGACCTCGGAAGTCTGGCACTTCCTGCGGTTGCTGTACGTGAAGCTCGGCATCCAGCATTGCATCCACGACGGCACGCCGGTTCAGGCGCAAAGCTCGGAATCCATCGCCGCGCAGATCATGCGCGATTTCAAGGGCGATCATGTCGGGCTGCTTGCGCCGCTCGTCGTGAACCGCAAGGGCGTTTATACCGATCTCGCGAAATGGGCGAAGGCGCGCGGCAACACGCATCTGCGTGTCGATGGTGAATTCCTGCCGGTGAGCCCGTGGCCGAAGCTCGATCGCTTCCGCGAGCATACGATCGAATTGCCGGTCGCGGACCTGATCGTGTCGGCGGAAAACGAGGGCGAATTGCGCCGGCTGCTCGACGAAACGCTGGAAATCGGCAAGGGCGTGATGCATCTTTGCGCGCCGCTCGATGACCTGCACGGCTCATGGCACGACGGCGTGCGGCGCGGCAAGGAAGAAACGCGCGTGTTCTCGACCAAGCGCGCGTGCCCGGTCTGCGGCACGAGTTATCCCGAACTCGATCCGCGCATGTTCTCGTACAACAGCAAGCACGGCTGGTGCCATACGTGCGTCGGCACGGGCGTGAAGCTGACGCGCGAACAACGCGCCGCCTTCGACGACACGCTTTTCGCGCAGGACGATCGCGGACGCGAGCAGAGCATCGGCTCGGTGGATCAGGAGCCGGACGATATCGTCGATCAGCCGTGCCCGGATTGCGAAGGCACGCGTCTGAACGATGTCGCGCGCGCGGTCACGTTTGGCAAATATCCGATCACGGAAGTGGGCCGCTGGACCGTGAGCGACACGCGCGAATGGATCGCGTCGCTGAAGCTGAAGGGCCGCGATGCGGATATCGCGCGCGATGTCGTCAGCGAAATCGAAGGGCGCCTGCAGTTCCTCGAAGAAGTCGGGCTCGGTTATCTGAGCCTGGATCGCGCCGCGCCGACGCTCTCGGGCGGCGAAGCGCAGCGCATTCGCCTTGCGGCGCAACTCGGCAGCAATCTGCAAGGCGTGTGTTATGTGCTCGATGAACCGACCATCGGCCTGCATCCGCGCGACAACCTCATCCTGCTTTCAGCGCTGAAAAAGCTGAACGACAAGGGCAATACGCTCGTCGTCGTCGAGCATGACGAGGACACGATTCGCCGCGCGGATCACATCATCGATATCGGGCCGGGCGCGGGCAAGCGCGGCGGCATGGTCGTAGCGCAAGGCAACGTGACCGATCTCGCGGCGCACAAGGCGTCGCTCACCGGACAGTTCCTCGCGAATCCGATCGTGCATCCGTTGCAGCCGCGTCGCGAAGTGCGCGCGGCGACGGCGAAGCGCGCCGCCGTGCCGGAACGATGGCTCACGGTCGAGGGCGCGACGCTGCATAACCTGCGCAACGTGACGGCGAGCGTGCCGCTGAATCGACTCGTCGCGATCACGGGCGTTTCGGGTTCCGGCAAGTCGACCCTCGCGCGCGACGTGCTGATGACGAATCTGCTCGATGCCGTCGGCCGGTCGGTGCTGTCATCGCCCGCGGTGAGACGCGCGCGCAAGGCCGCGCAAGCCGACGCACCCGCGACGAAATCGCGTGCCAGCGTGCTCGCGCGCGAGGCGCCGCGTCCGAAGTTCGACGTGACGCATGCGTGGCAGGGCTGTAGCGGCGTGACCGGTTTCGAGGCGATCGATCGCGTGCTCGAAGTCGATCAGACGCCGATCGGCAAGACGCCGCGTTCGTGTCCGGCGACGTACATCGGCATGTGGGACACGATCCGCAGGCTCTTCGCCGATACGCTCGAAGCACGTGCACGCGGTTATACGCCGTCGCGTTTCTCGTTCAATACGGGCGACGGGCGCTGTCCCGCGTGCGAGGGCCAGGGCGTTCGCACTATCGCGATGAGTTTCCTGCCCGACGTGAAGGTGCCGTGCGACGTGTGCCACGGCCAGCGCTTCAATCCGGAAACGCTGGCGGTGACGTGGCGCGGCAAGAACATCGGCGAAGTATTGACGATGGAAATCGACGAAGCCGTCGAGTTCTTCGCGTCGATGCAGAGCATCGCGCATCCGCTGCAATTGCTGCGCGATGTCGGCCTCGGTTATCTGACGCTCGGCCAGCCGTCGCCGACGCTGTCGGGCGGTGAGGCGCAGCGCATCAAGCTCGTCACCGAGCTGTCGAAGGTGCGCGACGACATCACGCGGCGCGGGCAGAAACCGCCGCATACGCTCTACGTGCTCGACGAGCCGACGGTCGGCCTTCACATGGCCGATGTCGCGAAGTTGATCCGCGTGCTGCATCGGCTGGTCGATGGCGGGCATAGCGTGATCGTCATCGAACATGATCTCGATGTGATCGCCGAAGCGGACTGGGTGCTCGATCTCGGGCCGGAAGGCGGCGTGAACGGCGGCACGATCGTCGCGGCGGCGGACCCGGACACGCTCGCGACGCATCCGCGCAGCCATACGGGCGCGGCGTTGCGGCCGGTTCTGGGCAGAACGAGGGCCGCTGAAAATGCCGCGTGATCTCGATACCCTCATCGCTTCCATGGAGCCGGAGCTTCAACCGGGCGTCTACGTGTTCGCCTCGCTGCCGCACGATGCGGCCGTGAGCGGCGCGGGCATCGTCGCGACGTTTCGCGAGCGGGAAGGTATGACCGTCGTGATGGAAGAAGAGGCGGCGAAGGCGGCGAAGGTCGCGCCGCTTTTTCGCGCGGCGTGGATTACGTTGACGGTGCATTCGGACCTGAACGCGGTCGGCCTGACGGCGGCGTTCGCGCGTGCGCTCGGCGACGCGAACATCAGTTGCAACGTGATCGCGGCGGCGTATCACGATCATATTTTCGTGCCGGTGGAGGATGCCGAACGCGCGATGGATGCGCTTCGAAGCTTGCAACGCTCTGCTGGTAAGCTTTCGCTCTTTCCAAAACCATGAAGCGAAGATAGATGGAAACGCAGGACAAAGCCGTTGCGCTGAAAAGAATGAAGTGGTTTGCGTTCGCGCTGCTGATCGCGGCCGGCGCGTTGTTCGCGCTCGCGAAAAGCCAGCACGATGCGGGCGCGTGGGCGTGGGTGTCGTCGTTTGCGGAAGCTGCGATGGTCGGTGCGCTCGCGGACTGGTTCGCGGTCGTCGCGCTGTTTCGTCATCCGCTCGGCGTGCCGATTCCGCACACGGCGATCCTGCCTGCGAACAAGGCGCGCGTCGCGGACAACCTGGCCGTTTTCGTGCGCGATCGTTTCCTCGGCACCGATGCGCTCGTCGCGCGCGTGAACGCGTTCGATCCCGCGAGCCGTCTGTCGATGTGGCTCGCCGAGCCGAAGAACGCCGAACTGCTCGGCAAGAAGGCGGTGACGGCGGTCGGGCAGTTGCTTTCTTTCGTCGACGACGAGCGCGTCAAGAACATGCTTTACGACACGCTGCGCCGCCGCGCCGACAAGTTCGATCTCGCGAGCGCGGCGGGCAGCGTGCTGTCCGCGTTGACATTGGACCGGCGTCATCAGTTGCTGCTCGACGAAGGCCTGAAGCAGATGGCCGCGTGGCTCGACAAGCCTGAAGTGCAGGAGATGCTTGCGGGGCGCATCGTCGCGGTGGCGGGCGAGGAGTATCCGAAGCTCATCGGCATGCTCGGTTTCGTCGGACTGAACGCCGATGAGCTCGGCGCCAAGTTCGCGGCGGGCCTCGTGCGCGGTGCGAATCAGTGGCTGCACGACGTGAGCAGCGATCCTGAGCACGAGCGCCGCAAGGCGTTCGATGCCGCGGTGGAACGCTTCGTCGAGCGGCTCAAGACGGACGCGTCGTTCAAGGCGCGCATCGACGAGCACAAGCGCGAATGGCTCGAGCGGCCGGAATTGCGCGGCTATGTGAACGGGCTGTGGGACGAGTTCATCGCGTGGCTCGATGCGGATATCAAGCGCGCCGATTCGGCGCTGCACACGAAAGTGACGGCGATGGCGGGGAGTTTTGCCGCGTCGCTGGGGAATGATCCGGCGTTGCGGGATTCGATCAACGAGCACATGCGTGACGCTTTGAAGGCGCTTGCGCCGGAGTTGCGCGATGGCATCGCGAAGCATATCGCGGCGACCGTCAAGCAGTGGGATGATGCGACGCTTGTTAGGGATGTCGAGTTGAATATCGGCAGGGATTTGCAGTTTATTCGGGTGAATGGGACGCTCGTTGGGGGAGCGGTTGGGATTCTTATTCACGCTGTGACGGTTTGGATTGCTGCTGCGTAAAGCTTGTTTTCGAATTGGTCTATTGGCGTTGCCCCTCCCCGGGGCGGGGGTAACTTTCTTTGCGTCGACCAGAGTTGGCGCTTTAGCGCTTACTCTGGTCCCGAGCAAAGAAAGTGACTGCCGCCCCGCACAGGGGCAGAGCAAATAGACCGACGCGAAAGCAGGTTTCCATGGAAGCCAAATGACACGACTAAGCCGCCCCATCGACGCACAAGACCAGGAAGCCGAATGGCTGGAACCCGACTCCAGCGGCGGCTTCGCTTCCGGCACCGTCGGCACGATGCGCACGCGTCGCTACCACGCGCTGCTGCTCACCGCGACCCAACCGCCCGCAGGCCGCGTCGTACTGGTCAACGGCATCGAAGCCTGGCTCGACATGAACGGCGCGCGCTTCCCTCTGTCGATGCAGCGCTACGCCCCCGACGTCATCTATCCCGACACCTCCGCGAACCTGCTTTCCTTCGACACCGACCCGTGGCCGACCTGGCGCTATCAGATCAATGACAACACGGTCGTGATCGCGGAAACGTTCGTCGCGAAAGAAACCCGCGAGACCGTGCTGCGCTGGCGCATCGAGAACGCATCAAACAGCCTCGCGAAACTCGAAGTGCGTCCGCTCCTGTCGGGCCGCGACTACCACGCGCTGCATCACGAGAATCCGGCGTTTTCCTTCGACGCCACGCTCGAAGGCGAGCGCGTGCAATGGCAACCCTACGGCGATCTGCCCACGATCTGCGCAACATCGAACGGCGCCTACGCTCACGCGCCCGACTGGTATCGCAACTTCTGCTACGTGCGCGAGCGCGAGCGCGGTCTCGACTTCATCGAAGACCTCGCGGCGCCCGGCGTCTTCACCTTCGACCTTTCGCACGACGAAGCGGTGTTGATCCTGCACGCGCACTCCGGTCGCGAGAAGCCGTTCGAAGAAAATGCAAAAGAACATGCAACGCATCTCGCGTCGCGGGAAACGGAGCGCCGCGCGGCGCTCGGCTCGCGGCTCGCGCGCAGCGCCGATGCGTACGTCGTCACGCGCAACGTCGGCAAAACGATCATCGCGGGCTTTCCGTGGTTCACCGACTGGGGCCGCGACACCTTCATCTCGATGCGCGGACTGCTGCTCGCGTCGGGCCGGCATCAGGAAGCGGAATCGATCCTGCTCGAATGGGCCGACACGATCTCCGAAGGCATGGTGCCGAACCGCTTCCCCGACAGCGGCGGCCTGCCCGAATACAACTCCGTCGATGCCTCGCTGTGGTTCGTCGTCGCCGTGCACGACTATCTGGCGACGGGCCACGCGCACGCCGCGACCACGAGCCGTCTGCAACGCGCCGCCGACGCGATCCTCGACGGCTATTCGCGCGGCACGCGCTTCAACATCGCCGCCGATACGGACGGCCTGCTGCGCGCGGGCGTTCCCGGCGTGCAACTGACGTGGATGGACGCGAAGGCGGGCGACTGGGTCGTCACGCCGCGTATCGGAAAGCCGGTCGAGATTCAGGCGCTGTGGATCAACGCGCTGTCCATCGCGAGCGCATGGAATCCGCGCTGGCAGGCGTTGCGAGATCAGGCGCGCGAATCGTTCATGGCGCGTTTCGTCGATCCGGACACGCACACGCTTTTCGATGTGGTCGACGCCGATCACGCGCCCGGCAAAATCGATCACGCCATTCGGCCGAATCAGATATTCGCGGTCGGCGGCTTGCCGTTTCAGCTCGTCGATGGCGAGATCGCGCGCGCCGTCGTCGAACAGGTTCAAATGCAGCTTCTGACGCCGCTCGGCCTGCGCACGCTCGCGCCGTCCGACCCGGCCTACAAGGCGCACTATGCGGGCGGCCTGCTCGAACGCGACGGCGCGTATCACGAAGGCACCGTGTGGCCGTGGCTGATCGGCCCGTTCGTGGAGGCCTGGGTGCGCGTGCACGGCGCGGCCGGCGCGCGCGAGCGTTTTCTGACGCCGCTTTATGCGCATCTGGACCGCTACGGCCTCGATCACATCAGCGAAGTCGCCGACGCCGACGCGCCTTACACGCCCGGCGGCACGCCGTTCCAGGCGTGGTCGCTCGCGGAGTTGATGCGCATTGAAAAGCTGCTCGGCGGGAGTTGAGCGCGCGGCGCGCGTGCCGGCATCAAACGCGCTAAATTACGAGTCTTGCCCGCCGGCCCGCATGCCGCCAACGAGGAGAGCCTCATGCCGAAATCGCGCCCCGTCAATCAGCTCGACACCGTCGAAGGCTCGCGGCTGCATTCGAAGGAATGCTCGCGCTGGCAGCGTTGGGGACCGTATCTGAGCGAGCGCCAATGGGGCACGGTGCGCGAGGATTACAGCGAATTCGGCACGGCGTGGGAATACCTTCCGCACGATCATGCGCGCAGCCGCGCGTATCGATGGGGCGAGGACGGTCTCGCCGGTTTCGGCGACGACAAGCTCAACTGGTGCGTCTCGCTCGCGCTCTGGAACGGCTGCGACCCGATCATCAAGGAGCGGCTCTTCGGTCTGACGAACCAGGAAGGCAATCACGGCGAAGACGTCAAGGAACTCTACTTCTACATCGACGGAACGCCGACGCATTCCTACATGCGCATGCTCTACAAGTATCCGCATGCGGCCTTCCCCTACGCCGATCTCGTCGATGAAAACGCGCGCCGCGGCGCCGACATGCCCGAGTACGAAGTGCTCGACACCGGCGTGTTCGACGACGAGCGCTACTTCGACGTGCAGGTGGAATACGCGAAGCACACCGCCGACGACATCCTGATGCGCGTGACGATCGAGAATCGCGGCAACGTCGCCGCACCGATCGACGTGCTGCCGCAGATCTGGGCGCGCAACACGTGGTCGTGGAAGGCGGCGCCGGTCAAGCCGTCGCTTAAGATCGAGACCGTTGCGGGCGAAGGCACGTATGTGCTCGCGCAACAGGCCAGCCACGAGCCGATGGTCGTCACCGCTTGGTCGCCGGATGGCGCGAACATCGAATGGCTGTTCTGCGAAAACGAGACCAACGTGCGGCGGCTCTTTCGCATGGAAGGCGCGGGACCGTTCAAGGACGGCTTCAACGATTACCTCCTGAATCACGACGAAAACGCGATCCGCCGCGACGCCGGCACGCGCGCGGCGGCGCACGCGCATCTCGAACTCAAGGCGCACGGCAAGGCCGTGGTGTACCTGCGCTGGCGGCCGGAATCCGCGCCGGACGCCGTGCCGCTCGATGCCGATGCGCTCTTCGCGCGCCGGCTCGCGGAAGCGGACGAGTTCTACGGCGCGCTGCAACACGACATCGCCGATGCCGATCAGCGGCTCGTCCAGCGACAGGCGCTCGCGGGCATGCTGTGGTCGAAGCAGTACTACCAGTTCGACGTCACGCGCTGGCTCGACGGCGACCCGCTTCAGCCGAAGCCACCGAAGCAGCGGCGCTTCGGGCGCAACGCGGACTGGCGGCATCTGTGCAACGCGGACATCGTATCGATGCCGGACAAGTGGGAGTATCCGTGGTACGCGTCGTGGGATCTCGCGTTCCATGCGGCCGCGTTCGCGCTGATCGATCCCGAGTTCGCGAAGCGGCAGTTGCTATTGCTCGTGAAGGACCGCTATCAGCATCCGAATGGTCAGTTGCCCGCGTACGAGTGGGCGTTCAGCGATGCGAACCCGCCGGTGCACGCATGGGCGACGTGGCGCGTCTACGAGATCGATCGCGCTATCACCGGCCGTGGCGATCGCGATTTTCTGGAGCTCGTGTTCCACAAGCTGCTGCTGAATTTTTCGTGGTGGGTGAACCGCAAGGACGCCGATGGCAAGAACATCTTTCAGGGCGGCTTTCTCGGGCTGGACAACGTCGGCATCTTCGATCGCTCGTCGCCGCTGCCCACGGGCGGCCACATCGATCAGGCCGACGGCACCGCATGGATGGCCGCGTATGCGCTCGACCTGATGCGCATCGCGTTGGAACTGGCGTATGCGAACAAGGTGTTCGTCGATATCGCGGTGAAGTTCTTCGAGCACTTCCTGTATATCGCGGAAGCGGTGAGCTGCGAGGACAACTGCGACACGGGACTCTGGGACAGCGAGGACGAATTCTTCTACGACAAGCTGCGCCTGCCGGACGGCTCCAACGTGCCGATGCGCATCCGCTCGATCGTCGGACTCATTCCGCTCTTCGCCGTGCATGTGCTGGAAACGAAGGTGTACCGTTCGCTGCCCGAATTGCGCGAGCGTCTGCACTGGTTCCTGGAGCATCGCACCGATCTCGCGCGCCTCGTGTCGCGCTGGAACGTGCAAGGGCAGGGCAACAGCGTCCTGTTGTCGCTGTTGCGCGGGCATCGCATGAAGGCGCTTCTGAAGCGCATGCTCGACGAAACCGAATTTCTCTCCGATCACGGCGTGCGCGCGCTCTCGCGCGTGCATCTCGATAACCCGTTCGTCTTCTATCACAACAGCGAAAGCTTCAGCATCCGTTATCTGCCGGCCGAATCGGACTCGCGCGTGTTCGGCGGCAATTCGAACTGGCGCGGCCCGGTGTGGATGCCGGTCAACTATCTGCTGATCGAATCGATTCACGAGTTTCATCGCTATTACGGCGATGATTTCCGCGTCGAGTACCCGACGGGCTCAGGACAGAAGTTCTCGCTCGCGCAGATCGCCGACGAACTCGCGCGCCGCGTGACGACGCTCTTTCTGCTCGACAAGAACGGCGAGCGGCCCGTGATGGCCGCGTACCCGCTGCTGCAGGCCGATCCGCGCTCGCGCGATCTCGTGCTCTTTCACGAGTACTTCCACGGCGACAACGGGCGCGGCGTGGGCGCGTCGCATCAGACCGGCTGGAGCGGACTGGTCGCGCTGCTGCTGCAACCGCATGCGACGGGGCCCTCGGGCGTGGTGCCGCTCGCCGGCGAAGCCGATGCGGACATTCAGGAGTTCGCAGGAGCGAAATAGCGGGCAGTGCAGTTTCGGCGTTTCACAAAAAGTCAACGGTGTTACGCCGAAACCGTAGTTCGGAATAGTCTTGTATTGCTTGTGCCTCCAACTGGGTAAATTTGTAAAACACAAATCCAGAACAGTTTGGAGAACGGAATGAATCATTCCCTCAGTGCCTATTCCGTGAGCGGTTATCAGTTACGCATGGGCGTCTTCGGCATCGCCCACTTCGAGAACGAGCAGTGCCCGCCCTTCGCATGGGTCATGCTCGTGTTCGCCGCCGCCATGCTGGGCGGCGTTTGGTTCAGCAATGAATTCCATAGCATCGCCGCCGGATCGATCGCATGGGTGGCGATCCTCGCCACGCTGGGCGCATTCATCGATCGCCGGTTCAGCGGCGCGCAGGCGCTCGAACGCCGCATCCGCAGGCGGCAGAAGGCGCGTCTGAACGCGCTGTGCGGTATGTCGGCGGAAGCGGTCTTCAGGCAGCCACCGCTTGACGTGTCGACGTCAACAGCACGGGAATGGACTTCGACGTTGGCGTGCCGGCGCCATCCGCGACCGACGACAACGGCACGAGCGGGTTGGTCTCCGGATAGTACGCACCGAGGCAGCCACGCGGAATGTCGTACTCGACCAGCGTGAAGCCGTCCACGCGGCGCAGTACACCGTCGTCCCACACGCTCGTGATGTCCACGAGCTCACCCGGCTCGAAGCCGAGCATGTCGATGTCCTCGCGGTTCGCGAACAGAACGTGCCGCTGCCCGTACACGCCGCGGTAGCGATCGTCGAGGCCGTAGATCGTCGTGTTGTACTGATCGTGCGAGCGCGTCGTCATGAGCGTCATCAGGCGCTCGCCGTGAAGGGCGCGGGCGCGGTGAATCGGCGTATCGAACGCGATCTCGTGCACGATGAACTGCGCCTTGCCGCTCGGCGTCTTCCAGACGCGATCGCGCGAGGCCACGCCGAGATGGAAGCCGCCGGGCTGCTTTAAACGCTCGTTATAGCGCTCGAAGCCGTCGATCACTTTCTCGATGCCATCGCGAATCAGCGCGTAGTCGTTCGCGTGGGCGAGCCAGTCGACCTTGCCGGAGCCGAGTGCCGCATCCGCCATGCGCGCGACGATCGCCACTTCGGACAGCAGGTTCGGCGACGCCGGCTTGTTCATGCCGTACGAGATGTGCACCATGCTCATCGAATCCTCGACCGTCACGCCTTGCGGCACGCCGTTCTGCGAGTCGATCTCCGTGCGGCCGAGCGTCGGAAGAATGAGCGCGTCGCGGCCGTGCACGAGATGGCTGCGATTGAGCTTGGTCGTGATGTGCACGGTGAGGTCGCACGCACGCATCGCTTCCCAGGTGCGCGGCGTGTCGGGCGTCGCGATCGAAAAATTGCCGCCGAGCCCGATGAACACTTTCACCTTGCCATCGACCATCGCGTGAATCGTTTCGACCACGTCGTAGCCGTGCTCGCGCGGCGGCTCGAAATCGTAGGCCGCGCCGAGCCTGTCGAGAAACGCCTGCGTCGGCTTTTCCTCGATGCCCACCGTGCGGTCGCCCTGCACGTTCGAATGGCCCCGCACCGGGCATAACCCCGCGCCGCGCCGGCCAATATTGCCGCGCATCATCATCAGGTTCGACAGGAGCTGAATTGTCGGCACCGAATTCTTGTGCTGCGTGAGGCCCATGCCCCATGTGGCGATGACGGCGCGGCCCTTCGCGTAGATATCGGCGAGCTGGAGAATGCCGTCCATGTCGACGCCCGACTCCGCGACGATCGCTTCCCAGCTTTCCGCGCGCAGGTCATCGGCGAACGCGTCGAAGCCGACCGTATGCTCCGCGATGAATTCGATATCGAGCACGCGCTCGGTGCAGTTGGCGACCGCCTGATCATCCAGCTCGATCACGCGCTTGGCCACGCCCTTGATCAATGCGAAGTCGCCGCCCACTTTCGGCCGGATGAACACCGAACTGATTTTCACGCCCTTCGGCGACAGCATGTCGAGCGCGTGCTGCGGGCTCGCGAAGCGTTCGAGGCCGCGCTCCTTCAGCGGATTGATCGACACGATGGTCGCGCCACGCTTCGCGCAATCGCGCAATTCGCCGAGCATGCGTGGATGGTTGGTCGCCGGATTCTGGCCGAACAGAAGCAGCGTGTCGGCGTGCTCGAAATCGTCGAGCGTGACCGTACCCTTGCCGATGCCCACCGTGTGCGGCAAGCCGCGGCTCGTCGCCTCGTGGCACATGTTCGAGCAATCGGGGAAATTGTTGGTGCCGTACATGCGCACGAACAATTGATAGAGAAACGCGGCTTCGTTGCTCGCGCGTCCCGATGTATAGAACGCCGCCTGATCCGGATCGTGCAGCTTCTTCAGATGCCAGGCGATCAGCTCGAACGCCTGCTCCCACTCGATCGGCACGTAGCGGTCGCGCTTCGCATCGTAGACGAGCGGATCGGTCAGCCGTCCGTGCTGCTCCAGTTCGTAATCCGTTTGCGTCATCAGCGACGCCACCGTGTGCGCTTCGAAGAACGCGGGCGTGACGCGCTTGCTCGTCGCCTCGGCGGCGACGGCCTTAACACCGTTCTCGCAGAACTCGAAGGTCGACGCGTGCTCGCGGTCGGGCCACGCGCAGCCGGGGCAATCGAAGCCGTCGGGCTGGTTCTGCCTGAAGAGCGTCCGGTAATTGCCGCCCGCCACCCTTTCCTTGACGAGATTGATGGCGACCTGCTTCAGCGCGCCCCAGCCGGCGGCGGGATGCGTGTAAGGCTCGATGCGCGGTTCGACGCGGACTTCAGGCTTCTTCATGGCGATGGTTCAGGCGGAGCATGCGATGAATGAAGCGTACTGTGTTCCGAATCGAGCGCGGCGCACAGAAAATGCGAAATCAGAGGGATACAGTTGCGACGTTTTGACCTAGACTGCAACGCATATCGAGCAGAAAGGAAAACGCCCGTTGAAGCTCTACGAGAAGCTCGCCGACGAGATCGAGGAAGCCGTGCGCCGCGGCGTGTTCGCACCGGGCGAGAAAATCGCGTCGGTGCGGCAGGCCAGCCAACGCTATGACGTGAGCATCAAGACCGTGCTGCACGCCTACGCGATCCTGGAAAGCCGCGGCATTCTGGAGACCCGCCCGCAGTCCGGCTACTTCGTGCGCGCGAAGCCGGAAACGCTGAAGGCCGAGCCGAAGCGTCCGGCACGCGCGCTGGCCGTGGCCTCCGAGGTCGATGTCAGCCGGCTCGTGCTCTCGACCTTGCGCAGCATCCGCGCGCACGACGCCGTTCCGTTCGGCTCGCCGTATCCCGATCCCGAGCCGTTTCCGTGGCGGCGCATCAACCAGTACGCGAACGCGATCGCGCGGCGGCATGCGACCTGGAATCTCATCGACGATCTGCCGCCGGGCAATCCCGAGCTGATTCGACAGATCGCGCGGCGCTATGCGGAGAACGGCGTGCCGGTGGACCCGGAGGAGATCGTGATCACCGTCGGCGCGACCGAGGCGATCAATCTGAGCCTGCAGGCCGTCGCGAAACCGGGCGACACGGTCGCGGTCGAATCGCCGACCTACTACGCGATGCTGCACGCGATCGAGCGACTCGGCATGCGCGCGATCGAAGTGCCGACGCATCCGGCGGAGGGCATCGATATCGACGCGCTCGAACAGATCATCGCGCGCAGAAAGATCGCCGCGTGCATGGTGATGCCGAACTTCCAGAATCCGCTCGGCTTTCAGATGCCGGACGAACGCAAGCGCCGGCTCGTCGAACTGCTGTCGGCGCACGAGATCCCGGTGATCGAAAACGATGTCTATCACGAGCTCTATTACGGCGATGCGCGCCCGTCGACGCTCAAGAACTTCGACACGAAAGGGCTCGTGCTGCATTGCGCGTCGTTTTCGAAGAGCCTGGCGGCGTCGTACCGGATCGGCTGGGCGATGCCGGGGCGGTATCGCGCGCAGGTCGAGAAGCTCAAATTCCTCAATACGTTGACGACGCCGTCCGTGCCGCAGGTCGCGATCGCGGATTATCTGCGTCAGGACGGCTACGACCGGCATTTGCGGCGCGTGCGCAGGCTGTACCGGCAGCAGTCGCGCATCATGAGCGCGATGGTCGAACGGTTTTTCCCGGCGGGTACGCGGATGTCCGTTCCGCAGGGCGGCTACGTGCTGTGGGTCGAGCTGCCGGAGCGCGTCGATTCCATGCGGCTGTATCGCGCGGCGCTCGATTGCGGCATTACCATCGGGCCGGGCTATATGTTTTCGACGCGCAATGCGTTCAGCCACTTCATCCGGCTCAACTACAGCTATCCGTGGACATCGCAGAGCGAAGCCGCGTTGCAGCGGCTCGGCGCGCTGGTCAAGGAGTTCGCGAATGAACGATGACATCGATCCGGCGCTCGTCGCCGTGCTGGCGCAGCTTTGGCGGGCGCATAGCGAGACGCCTGCGCGGGCGTGGTCGCTGGCGAAGCTCGCGAAGCAGTCCGGCCTGCCGATGAGCGCGCTGCGGCGTCAACTGACCGGGCTGGCGGACGGCGGGCTGGCCGAGGTGCAGACGAGTGAGGAAGGCACGGGAAGCGCGTGGTTGACGGAAGAGGGCGCGGCGCTTTGCAGGGCGGTTTTTGGGGAGGATGAATGAAGCGAACGAAAACGGAACGCAATGCGACCGATTCGCCGAGCGAAAAACTCATGACGGACGAACAGTCTGAGCGCCAGGCGTTCGGGATATGGCATGGCCACGAGAAAAGCGGTATGGAATATCAGGACGAGCTGCGTTCGGAATGGCCCACCGATCCGATCACCCGATAGGTCGGTGAGACGCCACCACCCTTGGACATCCACATCACCCTCCACGGCCGCCGCGACCTGACCGGCCAGATCTACGGCCAATTGCGCGCGGGCATCATCGAAGGGCGGCTCGCCGCGAATGCGCGCCTGCCGTCCACGCGCGATCTCGCCGCGCAACTCGGCGTGTCGCGCAAAACCACGCTCGAAGTGTTCGAGCGCCTCATCGCGGAAGGTTTTCTGCGCACCCGCGCGGGCGATGGCACCTTTGTCGCGGACGGGCTCACGCGGCTGCCTTCCGCGCGGGCCGAACCGGTGTCGGCCCGTGCCCGCGCGAGCGGCATCTGGCGCGAGATGCCCGAGCGCATGGCGATGCCCATGCCGCCCGCCCGCGAAGCGCTCGACTGCGACTTCAAGGGCGGCGTGACCGAAAAGTCGCTCTTTCCCTACGATGCCTGGCGACGCTGCCTGAATCAGGCGCTGCGCACGCAGGCGCGCACGAACGGCGGCGTCGCGGGTTATTGCGATCCGGGCGGCGAGCAGGAGCTTCGCCTCGGCATCGCGCGTTATCTCGCATTCAGCCGCGCGGTCGTGTGCAACTGGCAGGACGTGCTCGTGACGCAGGGCGCGCAGCAGGCGCTCGACCTGCTCGCGCGCGTCGTGATCCAGCCGGGCGATGTCGTCGCGGTCGAGGAGCCCGGCTATCCGCCCGCGCGCGCGCTATTCGCGGCGCTGGGCGCGCGCCTCGCGCATGTGCCGGTCGACGGCGAGGGCATCGTCGTGAAGAAGCTGCCGCGCGATACGCGACTCGTCTACGTGACGCCGTCGCACCAGTTTCCGCTCGGGATGCCGATGAGCCTGGAGCGGCGCATCGAGCTGCTCGAATGGGCCGCGAAGCGCGGCGCGGTGATCGTCGAGGATGATTACGACGGTGAATTCCGCTTCGAAGGCCGGCCGGTGGAATCGCTGAAAAGCCTGGATCGCGCGGGGCTCGTCGCGTATCTGGGCACGTTCTCGAAGACGCTGTTTCCCGATCTGCGGCTCGGCTATGTGGTGCCGCCCGCGACGCTGTCTGAGCCGCTCTGGACCGCTAAGCAGATCTGCGACTGGCACAGCTGCATGCTGACGCAAACGGCGCTCGGCGCGTTCATGCTCGACGGCGAATACGCGAAGCATCTGCGCCGCATGCACAAGGCGTACGCGGCGCGGCGTGCCGTGCTGATCGAGCGCCTGCGCGGTGAGCTCGCGCCGTGGTTCGAGCCGCTGCCCGCGACGGCGGGCATCCACCTCGTCGCGCGGCTGAACGGTTCATTGCGTGAAGATGAAGTGGTCGCGGCGGCGCGCGAGGCGTCGGTCGGGCTGTACGGCATTGGCGCGTATTACGCGGGCGAGCCTGCGCAGCAGGGCGTGCTGCTCGGCTACGGAGCCACGTCCGTCGATGCGATCGAGCGTGGCATGACGCGTCTCGCCGCGCTCATGCCGACGCTCGCGCGCTAGCTTCGCGGCGTCACTGATCGCACAACAGCAGCAGCTTTTCCTGCGCGGTGCAGCTCTCCTTCCTCGGCTTTTGCGTTGCCCCGTCCTGCTGGCGCGTCGCGACTTTGCGCGCCGGATTCTGCGACTGCTCGGCCGCCGCCGTGCGCTGCGCGATGCACGCGCGCAAGTGCTTTTCCATCGGCGGATAGTATTTCCAGCCCTTCGTGAGCGGCGGCAGTTCGAGATGCACCTGCTTCCACTTCGGATGCCCCTGCGCCTGCAGCGTGTCGAAGTTCGCGCACAGCGAATCGGCGAACTTCGACAGCGCGCCGACCGTGCCGCGCAAACCGTAGTCGTAGGTCACGAGGAATGCTTTCACGGTGAGCGTCGGCGTGTCTTCCTGAATCCAGTTCGGATAGCTCGACGTGCGGATCGTCGCGGGGAAGTACGTCTGCTTCGCGCGCGCGGTTTCCTGCGCGCCGGAATCGAGGCGCAGCAGCCGGATCTGCTTCAGCAACTCGGGATTCATGTCCTGAAAGAGCTTCGCGGGCTGCCCCGCGACGATCACCGCGACGTCGATCTTGCCGACGATCAGCCGCGCGAGCGAATCCTCGTTGTTGAGGTGCTGCTCGTTCGCCTCGGCGATCGGCTCGCCGAACATCAGCCGATACAGCGTCTCCGCCGATTGCGCCGTGCCGCTGCCGATCGGCCCGACGCTGATGTTCTTGCCCTTGATCTCGTGGATGTACTTCATCGGCGAATCGGCGCGCGTGACGAAATAGATCTCTTCGTCGTAGAGCGGCATGATGAGCCGCAGCGGCTTGATGATCTTGCCGGCGTCGGCGTTGCCCGAGGTCGCCATGTCCATGTACGCCTGATACACGTCCGATTGCACCAGCGCGAACTTCACGCCGGGTTCGTAGCGCATGCGCTGCACGTTTTCCGCCGATCCCTTCGACGGCAGCACTTCCAGTTCGATGCCCGCCGGCTCCGCCACGTACTTCGACAGATCCTGGCCGATCTGGATATACGTGCCGCGTTCCTGGCCCGTGGTGATCTTGTAGGGAATCGGATCGGCGGCGAAGCTCGATCCCGCGCCGGCCAGCCCGGCGATGGCAAGAAGCGCCAGCGCGCCCCGTGCGGCGTTGCGCATGCATTTCGTGGTGAACATGATTGACCCTTTGATCGGAGTTGGAACGGGTGCTTTTTAAACTCGCGCGATGCGGATAGTCATTCGCGGCGCGCGCAATCTGCTCATGCACGGTCATTCACATGCGTGTTCACGCAAAGCTGCGTGGCGTGTGTGCCTGCCGTGCCGATGTCTCTGTATGTACTTGTTCTTGCGTCGTTGTTTATTTTTTAACGCGATGGCTTCGGCGACGGTGCGCCGCCGCTCC
Source organism: Caballeronia catudaia (assembly GCF_001544755.2). GTDB lineage: Bacteria > Pseudomonadota > Gammaproteobacteria > Burkholderiales > Burkholderiaceae > Caballeronia > Caballeronia catudaia. The sequence continues at coordinate 161,129 of NZ_FCOF02000012.1, forward strand.
AGCCGTACTGCTTGATGGCGCGCTCGAGCTCCTCGGTCTTGTCGGAGTCGAGATGCGAGCCGGCCGGCATGGCGGCAAACGGAGGCGACGCCGTGGCGGCGGTGGCCGGCTGCGCGCTGCGCGGCGCGGCGCTCGCCTGCGCGGCGGGCTGGCCGACGACCGGGACGCGCTGCGGCTGAGCGGTGGCCGTCTGGGCGACCGGCTGTGCGCTGGCTGCGGGCGTGCGCGGCACGGCGGCCTGCATCGTCGAGGTGGAAGGCGGCAGCGCGCTGCTCTGGTTCGCGGGCTGAGCCGCGCGCGGCGCGGAGGCGCGCGGAGCCGGCGCGGACGGCTGCGGCGGATCTTCGCCGAGGTAATACGCGCCGCGCGAGTTGGCCGGGCGTGTGGCCTGCGCCGGCTCGTCGCCGAGATAGTAGGGCGCGCGCGGGTTCGCGCTCCGCGCGCTGGCCGCGCCGGAAGGCTGAGATTCTTCGTCGCCGAGGTAGTAGGGCGCGCGCGCCGCCTGCGTGACGGGCGCGGCATTGCTCTTCGCCGCCGGCTGCTGAGCCGAAGGCGCCGCCGCCTGAGCCGATGGCGCCGCCGCTTGCCTGGGCGCCTGCGTGGAAGGCGCGGGCGCCGTCATCGTCGTAGCGACGGTAGGCGGCAGAGGCGGCATGATCGTCGCGGTGAGTGCGCTGGTCGCTGCCTGGCCTCGCGCAATCTTCTCCGCACGCGCGTCTTCCTCGGCCTGGCGCGCGGCGGCGCCGCGTTGCCCCGCCCGTCGCTCCGTTGCAGGTTTCTGCGCGAGGACGTTCGGTTTCGCGCCGGGCGCGGCCGCTGCAACGTTTGCCTGAGCGGGAACGGGCGCGGGCGCGGCGGCGCCGGCCCTCGGCGCGGCTGCGGCGGCCGTGTTCGCCGTGTCGGCTGCGGAAGGCGCCGTGCCGGGCATCCTCTTCGCGAGCGCGGCTGCCGCCGTCGGCGCGAGCCAGCCCGCATGCGAAATCACGCGCTCGAGCATGGCTTGCGATTCGATGTTGCTGCCGTCGAGCGCGAGCGCCTCGCCGGCGTTTTGCTGCACACAAGCCCAGGCGGAGGTCCGCTCGCAGGCGCGTGCGAGCTGCAGCGCGGCGTCGCGCTGCGATTCGCGCTTGACGAGCTCGTCCTTCAGGGTTTCGTAGTCCGCACGCGCCTGTTGCTGCGCCGGCAAGACTCTGAGCAGCGCGCGGGCGCTGGCGAGGTCGTGTTGATCGAGTGCGAAGCGCACGTCCTGTAGCGCATCGCCGGAAGCGGGCGCGCGGGTGATGGTGGATGCGTGCCGCTCGGCCGTGGCGGGTGCGGGCATATCGGACGTGCCCGTCGCGCCGCGCACGAGCGCGCCGACCTTCGAGTCGATTGCGCCCGAGACGCTGTGTTCGGCGGAGGGCGTGCCGACGTTGTCGGAATCGCCGAGCTGGTAGTAGAACATCGCGCCGAGCACCAGGACGAGGCCGCATCCGCCCGCGATGATCGTCTTCTTCTGGTTCCAGCGCTCGGAGCCGGGCAGGGCGTCCCAATCGTTGCTCGATTCGGCGTAGGCGTTGCGCGCGGATTCCTCTGCGCGCCGCGTGCGATATTCCGCCGCTTTCTGGGCGATGCGCTCGCTCGCGCGCTCCGTCCAGCGCGAGCGCATGCCCGGCTCGACGCGCTCGGACCTACGTTCGGAGGCGCGTTCTGACGACCCGCCGCGAGCGCCGATCGAGCCGGCGGAAGGGGATGCGGAAGCCGCAGCCGATGCGAGCGGCGCGGCCTCTTCGAAAATTTGCGCGCGCGGCTTCTCCGCGCGGGCTTCGCGCTGCTGGCCGAACGCGGCGCTGCGGTCGGCGCCGCAATTGGGGCAACTGTCGGCGTTCTTACGCACCGTGCTGCCACACCGCTGGCAGACGACGGAGAACATGGATGCGGGAAACGTCAGACGCGTGGTCATGCTGGAGCCCTCGAAGGACATGTGCGTGAGCTTGCCGATTTCGCGTGGCCGCCAATGCGCGCCGAGTTGCGCGCGTGGTCGCAGGGACGCGGTCCCGCGGCAGCAATCCTTCGTATTTTTTCCTCGCCCGCGATGTGCGCTGACGGGAAACGATTTTCCGACTATGGTTCAACCGCTATCGGACGTCAATTACCTTTCGCACCTATTCGGGCCGCCAACTTAAGCGACTACACCATTGCGTCTCGTCGTGCTTCGTATGGCGTCGGAACGTGGCGTCCGGCGCATGGCCCTGATGTCGATGTGAAAGCGTCGGATCGGCACGCGCCGCGCCTCGCTCTTCTCGCTCACGATATTTCTGACATTTTGGGATGCCGCCGGCGGTTGTGAACCGCCAATCCCTAGCCGTTATACGACAAGGGTGGGCGTCCGCCGGATAACCCACTGATGACAAAGCGATTCCCGCGCGCGGGCGAGCGTTGTTGCACGCCAACGCCGGCCCCCCGTGAGGCGGCCGAAATTCGCCAAGGGTTTCGAAGCGTCGTCCGAGAAGCACGCTTTCGCTTGCGGACGAGCCGAAAACAATCGGCCCGCGGCGTGAAATTCGCGCCGCGGGCCGTGTCGATCGGCTGAAAGCCCTACTTGGCCAGTTGCAGCTTGCCGTCGATGCGGCGGTTCAGGCCGAGCGGATTCTCAGTCTTGAGCGCGTCGGGCAGGAGCGCGTCAGGAAGATCCTGATAGCTGACCGGGCGAAGGAAGCGGTTGATCGCGAGGCTGCCGACCGAGGTCGAGCGGCCATCCGCCGTCGACGGGAACGGGCCGCCGTGCACCATCGCGTGGCCGACTTCCACGCCCGTGCCGAAGCCGTTCACCAGAAGGCGGCCGGTGCGGCGCTCGAGCGCGGGCAGGAAGCTGCGCGCGTCGGCGTAGTCGGCTTCGTCGATATGCAGCGCCGACGTCAACTGGCCTTCCAGCGATTCGATCAGCGCGAGCATCGTCGCGAGATCCGGGCAGCGCACGACCAGCGACGACGCGCCGAAGATTTCTTCCTGCAGGTCGTGGCTCTTGCGGAAGGCATCGGCGGTGGTGACGAACAGCGCCGACTGGCCCTGATTGTCGCCCTTCGCCTCGACGCCGCGCGCGGCGGTCGTCACGCCCGTATGTTCGGCGGCGCGCGCCACGGCGCTCTGGTAGGTCTTGCAGATGCCCGGCGTGAGCATTGTCTGCGCGGCGGTTTCGTTCAGCGCCGCCGATGCCGCTTTGATGAATTTATCGAGATCCGGACCGTCGACGGCGAGCAGCAGACCCGGATTCGTGCAGAACTGGCCCGCACCGAGCACCAGCGACGACACGAATGCCTTCGCGATGCTCTCCGCGCGGTTCTTGAGCGCGTTCGGGAACAGCAGAACCGGGTTGATGCTGCTCATTTCCGCATAGACGGGAATCGGTTCGGCGCGTGCCGCGGCGATCTTCATGAGCGCCGTGCCGCCGCCGCGCGAGCCGGTAAAGCCTGCTGCCTTGATGCGGTAATCCGCGACGAGACCCTGACCGACGTCGCGGCCGCTGTCGAACAGGAGCGAGAACGTGCCTTCGGGCATGCCGCAGTCCTTCACGGCTTTTTGCACCGCGCGCCCGACGAGCTCCGCCGTGCCCGGATGCGCCGAATGCGCCTTGACGATGACCGGGCAGCCCGCGGCGAGCGCCGACGCCGTGTCGCCGCCGGCGACGGAGAACGCGAGCGGGAAGTTGCTCGCGCCGAACACCGCGACCGGACCGACGCCGATATGACGCAGACGCAGATCGACGCGCGGCAGCGGCTTGCGCTCAGGCTGCGCCGGATCGATGCGCACGCCGAGGAAATCGCCGTTTCGGACGACGTCGGCGAACATGCGCAACTGGCCGACCGTGCGGCCGCGCTCGCCTTCGAGACGCGCGCGGGGCAGTCCGCTTTCGATCATGCAGCGCTCGATCAGGTCGTCGCCGATATCCAGAATGTTTTGCGCGATGGTTTCGAGGAACGCCGCGCGCGCTTCGGGCGCGGTTTCGCGATAGACGTCGAACGCGGTCCACGCGAGCGCGCACGCGCGGTCGAGATCGGCGAGCGTCGCGCCGCCGAAAGCCGGTTCGATGGCGGCGCCGGTCGACGCGTTGACGGCCTTGATCGAGCCGTTCGAACCCGGAACCGATTGCTGACCGATGAGCAGGTTGCCAGTGAGTTGCATGTTGTCTCGTCCTTGCGATGAGTGATTCGTGGCGGACCGGTTGTACGATGACTCGCCCTGTGCCGACTATACGGTCTCGCGCGCGCCGCTGTATAGTGAAAGCTTTCCATCGCATGATCGCTTTTTGGAATCACCCGGCTCATGAAGAATACGCTGGACGTACTCATGTCGCGGCTGCGCATGAAGCAGTTGCAATTGCTGATCGCGCTCGACGATCACAAATCGCTGCACAAGGCGTCGGGCGCGATGTCAATGACGCAGTCCGCCGCGAGCAAGGCGCTGGCCGAACTCGAATCCATGCTGGAAGCGCCGCTGTTCGAGCGCGCGAAAACCGGGCTGATCCCGAACCCGTTTGGCCGCTGCGTCGTGCGCTACGCGCGCGTGCTCGCCGCCGATCTGAACGCGCTGTGCCAGGAAGTCGCGCAGATCCGCGCGGGCACGGGCGGGCGGCTGACGGTCGGCACGATCATGGGCGCGGTGCCGGACGTCGTCGCGCCGATCGTCAACGAGATGCACGCGAAGCATCCGGATCTCGCCATCGAGATCGTCGAGGATACGAGCGCGCGCATGCTGCCGATGCTCGATGACGGCCACGTGGACCTCGTGATCGGCCGGTCGAGCGTGTCGGATCAGCCGTCGAAGTATCACTATCAGCCCCTCACGGACGAGCCGCTGTGCATCGTCGTCGGGCACGCTCACGAGCGCACGGGCGCGGGCGAAGTCGGTTTCGGCGATCTCGCGCAGTACCGCTGGGTGACGTATCCGAGCTATATGCCGATGAGCGCGCTGCTCGAGCGCGAATTCGACCTCGCCGGCCTGCCGATGCCCGCCAATCCCATTTCCACCGCCTCGCCGCTGATGACCGTGACGCTGTTGCAGGAGAGTCCCGAACTCGTGTCGATTCTGCCGGCGAGCGTCGCGAAAGTCTTCGAGCGCCACGGCATGCTGCGCATCCTGCCGGTGCGCATGAAGTCGAAATCGCAAACTTTCGGCATCGTCACGCGCAAGGGCGGCGCGCTGTCGCCGGCGGCGCGGCAGTTCGTGCAGATGTTGCGCGATCAGAGACGGCCGCACTGAGCGTTGCGCTGCGGGTCAGCGCGTCGCGACGATGAAAATGCGCGGGAAGGGCAGCAAAACGGTGTCGTCGTCGAAGACGGTGTATTCGGCTTTCAGCCCGGCGCGATAGCGGTCGAGATAGGCGGCCGTTTCGTCTGCGTCGAGTTTCGCGAGAAACGGACGCAGCCCGCTGCCCCTGAACCATTCGATGATCGCATCGACGCCGCCTTCGAGCGGATGATGGTACGTCGTGCGCCACACGTCGACGTTCGCGCACAGCGGCTTGAGCAGCGCGTAATACCAGTCCGCCCGATAGCGCGCGGTGCGCTCCACGCCTTTTAGCCTGTCGCGCCACGGACCGTCGGCGGCGACCTCGCGCATCAGCCGGTGCGCGGGTTCGTCGAGATTGTCGGGCATCTGCACGGCGAGCCGCCCGCCGTCCGAAAGCATGCCGACGAGCTTCGGCAACAGCGTCTCGTGGTCCGGCACCCACTGCAGCGACGCGTTCGCGAGAATCAGATCGACGGGGCTTTCGGTTCGCCATGCGGCGATATCGGCGAGCTCGAAACGGACGTCCGGCAGACGCTTTTTCGCCGCGTCGATCATGTCGCCGGAATTGTCGACGCCGATGACGCGCGCGTGCGGCGCATGGGCGAGCAGCGTTTCGATCGAGTTGCCGGGGCCGCAGCCGAGGTCGACGGCCGTGCGCGCGGTTTCGGGCTGAGCCGCGCTCAGGAGATCGCGGACGGGGCGCGTGCGTTGCGCTTCGAACAGCGTGTATTGCCGGGCTTGCCAGTCTGTCGATGATGTCGTCATATCGGGTTCCAGTCGGTTGCCTGATGGATACAGGCGCGATTTTGAACGCCCGAGCGCATACCGTAAAATGAATTCGCGCTGCAAATCATCAGGCTATGAATGGAATGCTGAATCTGGCGGACGTGGCGAAAGTCCAGGAGAAAACTCGGATTTGCGCCTTCGGCACGGGCATCAGCCTATACTGGCGAAGCATTCGCGGGCGGCTCCGGGGCGGCCGCCCGGAATATCTTTCGACTGCATATCACGATCACCACGCGCGCCGCATCCGGCGCCAAAAGCAATCGGGGACTCGCAGATGAGCGACACGTCAGTCGGCGGCTTGAGCGGTCTCGTGGCCGCGCTGCGCCAGCAGCAACACGCGCTCACCGAGCAATGGATGAAGCTCGTGTTCGGCGATCAGGAGGTCGAACATTCGGATCAACTCACGTATCGGCAGCTCGCGGATCATCTGCCGAGCATTTTCGACGAAATCTGCATCGTGCTGGAATCGCGCAATCTGCGTGACCAGGAAGGCGCGATCGAGCGCGACGCCCGCCAGCATGGGCAATGGCGCTGGCAGCAGGGTTACCGTGTCGACGAACTCGTGCGCGAGCTCGATCTGTTCCGTCAGGTGCTGCTGCTCGCGATCGGCGAGTACGCCTGCACGCACGAAAATTTCTCCCGCGCCGACGAAGAGCACGCCCGCCTCATGACCGACGAGGTCGTGAGCTTCGTGACGCTCGCGTCGATTCGCGAGGCGATCGGCGAGCGCGACCGCAAAATCGACGAATACACCGGCATGCTGGAGCGCGCGAACTACGAGCTGACGCTCAGGCAAAAGCTCATCAGCGATCTCTACGAAACGCGCATGCAGATCACGCGGCGCGTCGCGCACGATCTGCGCAATTTTCTGAACGTATTCTCGACGGCGCTGCAACTCGCCACGCGCTCGCCCGCGAAGCGCGACACGGCGCTCGGGCTCGCCAACCGGCAGGTCGCCGACATGGCGACGCTCGTCGATGAAATGGTCGAATACTCGAAAGTGCTCGGCGACGATTCGGTGCTGACCGTCGAAGCGTTCGATCTCGTCGGCCTCTTCGACGAACTCATGCAGGCGTGCCGCGTCGCGACCGAGACGAAGGGGCTGAAGCTCATCGGACACTTCGACCCGGCGCTCGGCACGGCGACGTCGAACCGGCTGAAGGTTAAGCAGGTCGCCCTTAATCTGCTATCGAACGCGATCAAGTACACGTCGTCGGGGGAAATTCTGCTGTCGATCACGGCGGTGCCGGGTGACCGGTGGAAGCTGCTCGTCGCCGATACGGGCGTGGGCATCGGCGCGGCGGATCAGGAGCGCGTGTTCGAGGAATTCGAGCGTGCCGCCGATGACGACATCCCCGGCGCGGGGCTCGGGCTTGCCATCGTCAAGGAATTGTCGCGCACGCTCGAAGGGGAGTTGCGGTTCCAGTCATCGAAGGGACACGGCAGCGTCTTCGAGGTGACGTTTCCGCGAGTGCTGGTACCGAAAGCGCAAGCGCAATAAAAAAGGCGGACGGGTTGCCCCGTCCGCCTCCGGTCACTTCGACGCCTGACTAAACGCTCAGGCCGCCGCTTCTTCTTCGACCACTGCTTCGTCTTCCACCGACGCGCGGATCAGGTGATCGAACGCCGAAAGCGATGCCTTCGCGCCTTCGCCGACCGCGATCACGATCTGCTTGTACGGCACCGTCGTCACGTCGCCCGCGGCGAACACGCCCGGCGCCGACGTCGCGCCCTTCGCGTCGACGACGATCTCGCCGAACTTCGACAATTCCACGGCGCCCTTCAGCCATTCCGTGTTCGGCACGAGACCGATCTGCACGAACACGCCTTCCAGTTCGACGTGATGGCTCGCGCCCGTCGCGCGGTCCGTGTACGTGATGCCGTTGACCTTCTTGCCATCGCCGGAGATTTCCGTCGTCTGCGCGTTCGTGACGATCGTCACGTTCGGCATGCTGCGCAGCTTCTTCTGCAGCACCGCGTCGGCGCGCAGCTCCGTGCCGAACTCGATGAGCGTCACCGCCGCGACGATGCCCGCGAGATCGATCGCCGCTTCCACGCCGGAGTTGCCGCCGCCGATCACCGCGACGCGCTTGCCCTTGAACAGCGGGCCGTCGCAGTGCGGGCAGTACGCCACGCCGCGGCCGCGATACTCGCGCTCGCCCGGCACGTTGATTTCACGCCAGCGTGCGCCCGTCGACAGGATCACGGTCTTCGCCTTCAACACCGCGCCGCTCGCGAGATGAATCTCGTTGACGCGGCCCGGCACGAGCTTGTCGGCGCGCTGCACGTCCATCACGTCGACTTCATAGCTCTTGACGTGCTGTTCCAGCGCCGTCGCGAACTTCGGCCCTTCGGTTTCCTGCACGGAGACGAAATTCTCGATGGCCATCGTGTCGAGCACCTGGCCGCCGAAGCGCTCCGCGACGACGCCCGTCGCAATGCCCTTGCGCGCCGCGTAGATCGCCGCCGCCGCGCCTGCCGGGCCGCCGCCGACGATCAGCACGTCGAACACCGGCTTGTTTTCGAGTTCCTTCGCCGCGCGCGCCGATGCGCCCGTGTCCAGCTTCGCGAGAATTTCCTTCACGCCCATGCGACCCGAGCCGAAGCTCTCGCCGTTGACGAACATCATCGGGACGGACATGACCTGGCGCGCTTCGACTTCCTGCTGAAAGAGGGCGCCGTCGATCGCGACGTGCTTGATGCGCGGATTGATGATCGCCATCACGTTCAGCGCCTGCACGACTTCCGGGCAGTTCTGGCACGACAGCGAGAAATACGTTTCGAAGGCGAAGTCGCCGTCGAGATTGCGAATCTGCTCGATGGTGGCGTCGTCGAGCTTGATCGGATGGCCGCCGGTCTGCAGCAGCGCGAGCACGAGCGACGTGAATTCATGGCCCATCGGGATGCCGGCGAAATGGATGCCCGCGGCCTTGCCCGGCTCGCCGATGGTGAAGGACGGACGACGCACGCTGGCGTCCTCTTTCTCGACGACGCTGATCCGTGCGGACAGCGAGGCGATCTCGTCGAGCAGGCTTTTCAGCTCGCGCGACTTGTCGCCGCCGTCGAGGAAGGCGACGAGTTCGATCGGCCGGGTGACTTTTTCCAAATACGCTTTTAACTGGTTCTTGAGATTGGCGTCGAGCATGGCGATGTCCGTTCCTTGACTGCGTGTTGCAGACGCGTTGCGCCGCGACGCTGCGAAATTCGCAGCGCCGGACGAACGCTTTCTTCTGGATGAACCTGCCGCAGAAGCGCGGCAGGTTCGATACGGCGACTCGTAGAGGGTACGAGCGGGGTACGAGCTTAGATCTTGCCGATCAGGTCGAGCGACGGGGTCAGCGTTTCAGCGCCCGGCGTCCACTTGGCGGGGCAGACTTGGCCCGGGTTCTTCGCGATGTATTGCGCAGCCTGAACCTTGCGGAGCAGTTCGCCCGCGTCACGGCCGATACCGTTGTCGTGCACTTCGCACAGCTTGATCTCGCCTTCCGGGTTGATCACGAACGTGCCGCGCAGCGCCAGGCCTTCTTCTTCGATCAGAACGTCGAAGTTGCGCGAGATCGCGAGCGTCGGATCGGCGATCATCGGGTATTCGATCTTCTGGATCGTGTCCGACGTGTCATGCCAGGCCTTGTGCGTGAAGTGCGTGTCGGTCGAGACCGAGTAGATTTCGACGCCGAGCTTCTTGAACTCTGCGTAGCGGTCAGCCAGGTCGCCCAGTTCCGTCGGGCACACGAACGTGAAGTCGGCCGGGTAGAACACGAACACCGACCACTTGCCCTTCAGGCTTTCGTCGGTGACGGTCACGAATTCACCGTTGTGGTAGGCGGTTGCTTTGAACGGCTTGACTTGGCTGTTGATGATGGGCATTTACCGGTTTCCTTTTGGAGTGGTGGTGAAGAAGTCAGTGAACTATACAGTAAAACTATCGTAATCGCGAAGTGGATTGATTTTATTGGTGGGATAGGACGAATCTATCGCGACGATATGACTCGCTGCACTACGCTTGCATCAAGCATCGCGCGTATTCGATTGACGTGGTGGCTTACATCTCGATTTCAACTGGAGGCGGTATGAAAATCGGAATAATCGGCGCCGGGAATATCGGTTCCGTTCTGGCTTTGCGGTTCGGTGAAAACGGTCATGACGTGCGGATCGCCAATTCGCGCGGTCCGGCGTCGCTCGCGGATATCGAGCGGCAAACCGGCGCGACCGCCGTCGAGGCACGCGACGCGGTGAAAGACGCGGACGTGGTCGTCGTCACGATTCCGCAGGCGAAGGTGCCGAACCTGCCGAACGACCTGTTCGCGGGCGTGCCGGCGAGCGTCGTCGTCATCGACACGGGCAATTACTATCCGCAGCAGCGCGACGGGCGCATCGAAGCCATCGAGAAGGGCACGCCGGAGAGCCGCTGGGTCGAGCAGCAGATCGGCCGTCCGGTCGTGAAGGCGTTCAACAATATTTATGCGGATCACCTGAAGACGCGCGGCAAGCCCGCGGGCACGCCGGGGCGCATCGCGCTGCCCGTCGCGGGCGATGATGCGAAGGCGAAAGCCGTCGTGATGAAGCTGGTCGACGAAATCGGCTTCGATGCCGTCGATGCGGGCGAAATCGACGATTCGTGGCGTCAGCAGCCCGCGACGCCCGTCTACACCGGCGACTTCGACGCGGCCGGCGTGCGCGCGGCGCTGAAAAACGCCGACCCCGTGCGCAAGCCCGAATGGCGCGCGACCGACGGCAGCCCCGGCACGTTCGAGCGTCCCGCGTGAGCGCAGCGGGGGGCGGATTAAGCGGAACGCCCGTACGGGAAAGCGCGGGAAGCGGCGTGCGCCGTGCGACAATCTGCAAACTTTCCCGATGGGCTTTACCATGACGAACCGGGCTGGCGCAGTTATCGAGCCAAAAGTCCCGGCGTCGTGGACTCGCAGATTGACTATGAAAACCGCTTCTCCCCCGCAGGACGTGCAGGACACGCTACATCGCTTCGGCGAGTGCGACGAGTGCGCGGATGTCGAACTCGTCGCAACCGCCACCATCCCGACGCGCTACGGCACGTTCGGTTCGTATGTGTATCGCGTGAAGCATACGGACGTCGAGCACATCGCCTTCGTGATGGGCGACGTGAGCGGCGGCGATCCGGTATTGACGCGCCTGCATTCGGAATGCGTGACGGGCGATGTGTTCGGCTCCTACCGCTGCGACTGCGGCGAGCAACTGGATCTGGCGCTGCGCTATATCGCCGCCGAGAGCCGCGGCATTCTGCTGTATCTGCGCGGGCATGAAGGCCGCGGCATCGGCCTCGCGAACAAGATCCGGGCGTACGCGCTTCAGGAGCAAGGTCTCGATACCGTCGATGCGAACCTGCATCTCGGCCTGCCCGACGACGCCCGCGAATACGATTCGGCCGCCGCCATCCTGCGCGCGATGAACGTGAAGTCGGTGCGGCTGATGAGCAACAACCCGTCGAAGTTCGACACGCTGCTCAAACACGATATTCCCGTCTGCGAACGCGTCGCGCTCGCCATTCCGATGCGCGAGGAAAACGAGCGCTACATCAAGACGAAGCAGGCGCGTTTCGGCCATTACTTCGACGAGAACGAATAACGCGCGGCCTCACTTCGCGTCGTGAAAAATCACCCCGAGCATATGCCGCCGCCCCGAGCGCAGGCGGCTCACGCCATGTTTCATATTCACGCGATACGGCCCGCGCGTGCCTTGCACCGGCCGATGATGCACCGCGAAGAACACCGCATCGCCCTGTGAAAGCGGCACGACTTCCGCGCGCGACTGCATCCGTGGGCGCTGTTCGGTCATCACGAATTCGCCGCCGCTGAAATCGCGGCCGGGCGCGGAAAGCAGGATCGCCATCTGAATCGGGAACACGTGCTCGCCGTAGAGATCCTGATGCAGACAGTTGTAATCGCCGGGCACGTAACGTAGCAACAGCGGCGTCGGCCGCGTCTGCCCCGCGCGATGACAGCGCTCGATGAACTCCGCGTGCTCGCGCGGATAGCGCGTCTCGATGCGCATCGCCTCGTTCCAGCGATTCGCAATCGGCGCGAGATGCGGATAGACCGCGTGCCGCACGCCTTCCAGCGTATCGGGCAGCGGATACGCGAAATACTTGTATTCGCCGCGCCCGAAACCGTGGCGCTCCATCACGACACGGCTGCGGAACGCATCGTTGCGATCGTAAAGCGTGGCAAGCGCCTCGCATTCGTCGCGCGAGAGCAGTCCCGGCGCGACGGCGCAACCGTAGCCGTCCAGTTGTGCTTCGAGACCGGCCCAGTCGAGCGCGCCGATGCGTTCGCCAATATCTTCCGCCGCCGCGCGTTCGAGCACTTTCATATCGTTTCTCCGGATGTGCGTGAGTCTGCCTGCAGTGTGCGCTGCGCACGGGAGTCATGCACTCCGGGTCTTGCTCTGAAATTCAATGCGCCAACGCAGCTTCCGCGATGCGCTCGCGCAGCACCGCCTTGCGCGCGGCCATCTTCGCGCCGAGCGTGACGAGATCGATCTGCATCTTGCGCATTTCCGGAAACAGCGTGGTTTCCTCTTCGTCGATGTGGTGCGTCGCATTCGCCTTCAGCACCTTGAAGGTCGCATCGAAACCGTCTTCGCCGGCTCTCAGCGTCGCGAATCGCTCGATCAGCGCCATCACCAGAAAATGCCCGACGTAGGCCTCGTCGACGTCGACGCGCTCCTGCGAGGCAAGCGTCTCCTGCGCAGCCGGATACAACAGTTCTTCCTCGACGATCGTGTGGATCGTCAGCAATTCGCACGCGCGTTGCACGAGCGAGTTCTTACGTTCGTTGTCGCCGGCGTCCGCGCGTTCGAAGGCATCGAACAGTTGTTCGATCGCGCGATGATCGGCTTCGAGCATGTCGAGCGCATCGGCGGGTCGCGGGGTATGAGCGATAGACATGGGGTTCTCCAATAGGGGCTCTGCCGGTCCGTGGGGACATCTCCGTGTCCCTGAGGCGTCGGTGTCTAGCAAGACGAATGCCCGCGAATGGATCAGCGAATGGATCAGTTAACGGCGGCGCCCGCCGCGTCTAAATAGTCGATTCCCTCGACGTGCTCAAGTCCCGTTGCCGCAGCACTTTCACCTGCCACCATGCGGGCAGCAGGCGTCGCACCTCGGCGCGCGCGAAGCGGTCGTCGATGAGATAGAGCACGCCGCGATCGAGCGGCCCGCGGATCACGCGTCCGGCCGCCTGCACGACTTTCTGCAAGCCGGGAAACAGGTACGTGTACGCGTAACCCTCGCCGAAGGCCTCGTGCATGCACGCCTTCATCTGCTGATTGACGGGATTCAGTTGCGGCAGGCCCAGCGTCGCGACGAACGCGCCGATGAGCCGCGAGCCCGGCAGATCGATCGCCTCGCCGAACGCGCCGCCCAGCACCGCGAAGCCGACGCCGCGGCCATCGGGCACGAAGCGCGCGAGGAATTCGCGTTGCGCCGCCTCGCTCATCGCGCGCGATTGCTGCCAGCATGGAATCGACGGATGCCGCGCCGTGAGCGCCGCCGCGACCTGCGCGAGATACTCGAAGCTGCTGAAAAAGCTCAGATAGTTGCCTTCGGCGCGGAAAAACTGCGCTGCGATCAGATCGGCGATGCGATCGACGGAGCGCTCGCGGTCGCGATAGCGCGTCGAAAGATCGGCGATCGCGCGCACGTCGAGTTGATCGGCGGAAAAGGGCGATTCGACATCGATGCGCACGTTCGATGCCGGCAAGCCGAGCGTATCGGCGTAGAAATGCGCGGGCGTGAGCGTCGCGGAAAAGAGCGCGACGCTGTGGGCGCGCGCGAAACGCGGCGCGAGATGCGGCGCGGGAATCACGTTGCGCAGGCACAGCACGGCGTTGCGCTTCTTCGCGTTCGATGCTGCGCCGGTCAGCGTGATATCGAAGATCGAATGCGTGCCGAAGCGCTCGGCGATGCGCGCGAAGTGCACGGCATCGAAATAGAAGCGCAAGGTGTCGGGCGTGAAGACGTCGGGCTGCTCGCCGAGCGTTTCGGTCATTAGCGAAAGGGCCTGGCCGAGCGCGGTCAGAAAGCGCGCGGGCGCTTCCGTATGCGCCGCGTATTCGATGTTCGACGCGTGTTGCGCCGCCGCCGTCTCGCTCCAGCATCGCGCGACGCGATTCAGCGCTGCCTTCAGCAATGGCGGCGCGGCCCGGCGCATCGCGTTGAAGGCGGCCTGATCGAGCGTGGCGGAATACATGCCGCGCGCGCGTTCGACGAGGTTATGCGCTTCGTCGACGAGCACCGCGACGCGCCAGCGATTCGCCTCCGCGAGCGCGAAAAGCATCGCGCTCGTATCGAAGTAATAGTTATAGTCGCCGACGATCACGTCGCCCCAGCGCGACAACTCCTGGCTCAGATAGTACGGACAGACCTCGTGCCGGCGCGCGACGTCGGCGATGGCCGCGCGATCGAGCTGCGCGCGGTCGAGCGCGGCGGCGCGCGCATCGGCGAGACGATCGTAGAAGCCGCGCGCGAGCGGACACGATTCGCCGTGACACGCGCGATCGGGATACTCGCAGGCCTTGTCGCGCGCGACGAGCTCGACGACGCGCAAGGGCGTGGCGGCGAGCGTCGTCAGCGCATCGAGGGCGAGCTGGCGTCCCGCGCTTTTCGCAGTGAGGAAGAGGATTTTGTCGAGCCGCTGGCCCGGCCACGCCTTCAGCAGCGGGAAGAGCGTGCCGACCGTCTTGCCGCTGCCCGTCGGCGCTTGCGCGGCCACACAGCGCCCCGACACCGCCGAGCGATACACGGCTTCGGCGAGCGCACGCTGGCCCGGCCGAAAATCCGCGTGTGGAAAGGCGAGCGCCGTGAGCGCGGCATCGCGGGCCGCGCCATGTGCCAGTTCCTGCCGCGCCCACGCGATGAAGCGCTCGCACTGCGCGTCGAAGTGCGCGGCGAGCGCGGCCGCAGTCTGCGTCTCGACGAGCACGCTTTCCGTCTGATCGACGATATCGAAATACACGAGCGCGATCTCGATGGATTCGAGCCCGAGCTTGCGGCACATGAGATGCCCGTAGACGCGCGCCTGCGCCCAGTGCAGATGCCGATGATTCTGCGGCATCGACTCCAACTTGCCGCGATGCGTCTTGATCTCTTCGAGCCGATTGATCGCGGGATCGTAGCCGTCGGCGCGGCCCCGCACGAGCAGCGGCCCGAATTCCGCTGAAAGCGAAATTTCCTTCTGATAGCCCGCCGCGCGCCGGCCCGTGACCGTCACATGGCCCGCGACGCCTTCCTGCGCGCTCGGCGTGGGCGTGAAGCGCAGATCGAGATCGCCCTGTTTGGCCGTGAACTCGCACAGCGCGCGCACGGCGACGGTGTAGGCGGGCTCGGATACTGTATGCATGTACAGCAGTCTAGCATGCGGAAATCGCCTTTCAGGACGCCGCGCGCAGCAGTTCTCCGAGCGTTTTCATCGCGTTTTCGATCTGCGGCGACCACGGATGGCCGAAGTTGATGCGCACGTAATTCCCATACGCGTGGCGCGCGGAAAAGATCGGTCCGGGTGTGACGTTGATGCCGTCTTCGAGCGCTCGCCGATGCAACTGCATCGCATCGACGTGCTCTGCGAGTTGCAGCCACAGGAAGTAGCCGCCGTCGGGCTGTTGATAAATGATTTGAGAAGGCAGCCAGCGCGCGATGGCGCTTTCCATCGCGTCGCGTTGCGTGAGGAGCGCGCCGCGCAGCTTGCGCAAATGCTTGTCGAAACCGCCGTGCTGCAAATAATCGGCGATGCCCGCCTGAATCGGAATGCTGGTCGAGATGCTCGTCATCAGCTTGAGACGGCGGATTGCATCGGCGAAGCGGCCGGCCGCGACCCAGCCGAGCCGATAACCCGGCGCGAGCGTCTTCGAAAGCGACGCGCAATGCATCACCAGACCTTGCGTATCGAAGGCTTTCGCGGGCGGCGGACGGTCCTGCGCAAAATGCAGTTCGCCATAGACATCGTCTTCGATGAGCGGAACGTCGTGCTTCGCGAGCAACGCGACGAGCGCGCGCTTCTTCTCGATGGACAGCGTGACGCCCGTCGGATTCTGAAGGTTGGTCATGAACCAGCACGCGCGCACCGGATGCTTGTGCAGCGCTTGCGCGAGCACGTCGAGATCGAGGCCGTCGCGTGGATCGACGGGAATCTCGACCGCGCGCAAGCCCAGATGCTCGACGGCCTGCAACGCGGCATAGAAGCACGGCGATTCGATGGCGACGACATCGCCCGGCTTGGTCACGGCCATGAGGCAGAGCGTGAGCGCTTCCATCGCGCCGTTCGTGACGATGAGTTCGTCCACCGGCTGCGCGATGCCCATGCCGATGTAGCGCAGCGCGATCTGCCGCCGCAATGGTTCGTTGCCCGGCGGCATGTCGACGACGGTGCTCCACGGATCGAGCATGCGCGACGCGTGCGCGAGCGACTTCGCGAGGCGCGCCAGCGGAAACAGTGTCGGCGATGGAAACGCGGAGCCGAGCGGCACGACATCCGGACGCTTCACGGCATCGAGCACGGAGAAGACGAGACTGCTCACGTCGATGGGCGCGGGTTCTTTCAGCGTCGCGCTCTCTTTTGGCGCGAGCGCCGCGCCCGGCGCGACGTAATAGCCGGAACGCTCGCGCGCGCGGATCAAACCCCACTCTTCGAGCAGGTAGTACGCGCGAAAGACCGTCGACTGGCCGACGCCGTATTGCGTCGTCAGATGGCGCACCGAAGGCAGGCGCGTGCCCACGGGCAACCGGCCCGCGCGAATCTCGGCGGCCATCGTGTCGGCAAGGGCTTGGTAGCGCTTCATCGCGTGCGTGATCGAAAGACCGCGCTCGGCTCGACGCGGCGCGAAATTGTCTCACACGGTTTTGCGAAGGAATATTGGCGCGCCGCCGGGCGTTTAATGAACAAGCGGCTTCATCGCCGCGTGGGGCTCTTATTTGGAGGTATGTCATGAAGCTCGCCAGAATCGCAACCGTCGTGCTCGCGCTGCTCGCCGGTCTGCTCGCGGGGTGTCAGACCGCCGACGGCGGCGCCAGCTCGTCCGGCACGACGTCCGGCAGCGGCAGCAGCGGCGGATATTGAGCGCTTCCGACGCCGCGCCGCTTCCGCCGGGCATGACGGCCGCGCAGTTTCGCGCGGCGCTCGCGGCTTTCGCGGCGGCGCTCGGCAGCGATGCCGTGCTGTCGAACGGCACCGTTTCGTATCTCGATCCGTTCGCGCCCGGCGATGCGCTCGCGCATGCGCCATCGGCCGTCGTGCTCCCGCGCGATGTCGATGGCGTGCGCGCGGCGCTCGCCGTGGCGAATCGATATCGCGCGCCGCTCTGGACCGTATCGACGGGACGCAATTTCGCGTACGGCGGCGCGGCGCCGCGCATGCGAGGCAGCGTCGTCATGGACTTGCGGCGCATGAACCGCATCATCGAAATCGACGAGACCCTGGGTTACGCGCTCGTCGAGCCGGGTGTGACGTACTACGATCTGCATCGCGCCCTCGGTTCGCCAAGGCGCTTCTGGCTCGATCCGCCCGCGGCCGGATGGGGCAGCGTGATCGGCAACACGCTCGAACGGGGCTATGGCACGACGCCTTACGGCGACCATGCGGCGAATCAATGCGGCATGGAAGTCGTGCTCGCGAATGGCGATGTGGTTCGCACCGGCATGGGCGCGATGCCCACGAGCCGCGCGTGGCAAGTGTTCAAGGGCGGCTTCGGGCCGTCGTATGACGGCATGTTCGTGCAGTCGAATTTCGGCGTCGTCACGAAGCTCGGCATCTGGCTCATGCCCGCGCCCGAGGGCTACATGATCTGCCGGTACGCGTTCGCGCGCGAGGACGATCTGGAACGCGTCGTCGATACGCTGCGTCCGCTTCGCATGGACGGCACGATGCAAAGCAACGCGGTGATCGAAAGCGCGGTGCGCTGGGCGGCGGGCGTGTCGACGCGCAGGCAGTGGTACGACGGCGACGGCGCCATGCCCGACGACGTCATAGATACGATGGCGCGCAAGATCGGCATCGGGCGCTGGAATCTGCGCTTTTGCCTGTATGGGCCGCGCGCGCTCGTGAAGGCGCGGCGCGATATCATCCACGCGCGTTTCACGCCGATCGCGGGCGCGACGCTCTTCGAAATGCCGTATCGCGATGCCTCGGTCGAGCCCGAAGGCGGCGGCGATCGCGCGCAAGTCGGCATTCCGGGACTCGAAGCGTTCAGCCTGCTCGACTGGCGCGGCGGCTCGGGCGCGCATATCGATTTCTCGCCCATCTGCCCGCCGCTCGGACGCGATGCCGTGAAGCAGGCGCGCATGGTGCGCGAGCGCGCCGCGCAATTCGGCTTCGACTATTACGGCGGCTTCACGGCGGGCGAGCGCGCGATGCATCACATTTTCGCGGCGATCTTCGATTCCGACGATCCACAGCAATCGCGCAACGCCGGTGCGCTGATCGAAACGCTGATCCGCGATGCGGGCGCGGCGGGCTACGGGCAATATCGCGCGCATCTGTCGTACATGGACCTCGCCGCCGCGCAATACGATTTCAACGATCACGCGCTGATGCGACTATCGAACACGATCAAGACGGCGCTCGATCCGAACGGCATTCTGTCGCCGGGAAAGCAGGGCATCTGGCCAGCGCGATGAACATGACGCGGCGCGCGTTTCTGATTGCATCGGGGCTGACGTGGATTCCGCCCGGCGGCGGCGTGCGAGCTTCGGTGCGTACCTGGGTCATCGACGAAGACTTGCCGCAAAGCCGCGTCATCGTGCGTCGATTGAGCGTTTCGGGCGCGCGCATCGCGTCACTTTCCGGCGATGCGGGCTGGTTGTGGATCGAGCGCTTGTCGAACGAAGCGGTGTCTTCACACGCGATCGGCGGCCTGACGCGCTTTTCCGATGCGTTCGTGCTCGCCCAACTGGGCGCGGGCACCGGCATGCGCGCGTTGCATCATCGTGAATGGACAGCGGGCGCGTTGCTCTGGACGCTCGAGCACGACCGGTAAGTCGCCGATAAAATGACACGTATCTCGATATTGCCGCGCACGGATGAAACGATGAACGCCACGGACACCCGCACGATCGCTGACTGGCACGCGCACGTGTACTTCGATGCCGTCACCCGCGACGCCGCGTGGCAGCTACGGCAAGTCATCGAGGCGCGCTTCGCGAGCGAATTGCAAAGCGGCGCATTGCGCCTCGGACGCTTTCACGAGCGTCCGGTCGGGCCGCATCCGATGTGGTCGTTTCAACTGGGATTCGGCGCCGGTCTGCTAACGCCGATGCTCGCCTGGCTCGCGCTGAACCACGGCGCGCTCGATGTCTTCATGCATCCCAACACCGGCGACGCGCTCGTCGATCATCGCGATTCGGCGGTGTGGATCGGCCGCTCGCACGTGCTCGTGCTCGACAGACTGATCGCCTGATGCGCGAATAGAAAAAGGCGGAACGCGTCCGCCTTTCTCCGAAACGTCCCGCGCAATTATTTCTTCGCGCTGGCCGCCTTCGGCGTCACGACGCGCACGGCCGTCTGGCTTGCGACGCTGGCGTCGTTCTGCGCGGCTTCGACCACTTGACGCGCAGCCTTGCGGGCCGCTTCGTAAGCCGAATTCGCGGATTCCGTGGCGGCATCGATCGCGGATTTCCACGCGGAAACCACCGCTTCGCTGCCGGCCGGCGCATTGCTCGCCAGGCTTTGCACGAACGCCTGCACGTTGCGCTGCGACTTCTCGATCTGATCCTGCGCCGCCTCGAGATAGCCGCCGCGAACGCCCGTGGCGATTTCATAGACGTTCAGCCAGTACGCCTGCACGCGCTTGGCGCTGTCCTGAAGATGCTGATTCTGAAGCGCGAAGAATTCCTGCGGATCGCGCACGGAAAACGACCTGGCGACGAGCGCCTGATGCTCGTCGAGCACCGTCCTGACCGTGCGCACGTTCAGGTCGACCAGCTTTTCGAAACCTTCGACGGCTTGGGCGGCGAGACCGAAAGTCGTATTGACTCCCGCCTTTTGTGACGCGATGACGTTTTCCGGCGCAAGACTGCTCATGCTCGACTCCATATGGATGTTCCCCATTGATAACGCGATGAATTGTGCAGTGCAGCGAATAGCCTTATTTTAAGGCAAGCAGATGAAGTGTCAATTACGTTTTCCCCGCTTGACTTTAAAGCATGCGGCCATAAATTCAAAAATCGCTGCCTGAAGTAGATGAATAAGCTGGCTCATTTACGGCGATTGAAGTGATCAGACATCACATAATTCGAACGACCATCTTATTCGGCAGTTATTGCGCGAAAAAGAATAATTCGCCGTCTGGCCGGATGGCGAACGCGCGTTCGATAAAGCTCCGAGAGCACGCTCTGAAGCGTTGCCCTCGTAAACACTAAGCCTCAAAGTTACCGAATGCGTTGTTTCCCCACTTGACGCATTCGTGCGTCGGTTGAAACAATTCCGCACTGCAGCACGCGCGAAGTCAACCGGCGATTTATCGGCAAGCCTTTCCTGTTTTTGTTGTCACTGCCGCGTCACCGGAAATGCGTACGATTCATCTTCGCGCGAATGAGCCGGCGCTGAACGGCATAAAGATATAAATCGAGAGACTTGAAGAAAATGGGGCGACATTCCCACACCCTTGGCCACCTTGAACGTAGTCACGAAGACAACGCCTTGCGGCGTGCCATCGCAGCACGGCTCGACCGGGCCTTGCAAAAGGCGAACATCAGTTCCGCAAAAGCCGCCGGCTGGCTCGAAGTGAGCGAGCACGACGTGCAGTTCTGGCGGCGCGGCATTACGGT
The DNA here is from genome assembly GCF_001544755.2 of Caballeronia catudaia. Classification (GTDB taxonomy): domain Bacteria; phylum Pseudomonadota; class Gammaproteobacteria; order Burkholderiales; family Burkholderiaceae; genus Caballeronia; species Caballeronia catudaia. Next base: position 181,974 of record NZ_FCOF02000012.1, read on the forward strand.
TCCACCGTTCTACGCGTTCAATCGCATCGCGAAGGCGCTCGATATCGATCCGCACTGGCTCTGCACGGGCCAGGCGCAGAGCGCGCATCCCGCGAACTGATCCCGTTCGCCGCGGCGGCGCTTTTCCGTGCGCCGCCGGTTACGTCCCTTGAGCGTCAGATTTCCGTCGATACCGCCGGCGCCGGCTTGCGTCCGTGCAATAGCACGGTGCCGATGCCGCTCGCGGCGATCACGCACATGCCGATGGCCATCCACTTGTCCGGCACCTGACCGAATAGCAGCCAGCTGAAGAACGCGGCGAACGCGAGCTGACCGTAGGAGAAGGGCGTGAGGATGGACAGCGACGCGCGTTTGAGCGCCTGGAGCATCAGCGCCTGGCCGAGCGTCGCCATCGTCGCCATGAAGACGACGAGCAGCCAGCTTCCCACACGCACCTCGGCGAGCGCCGGCAGCATTTCCGCCTGATCCATCCACACGAGCACGCACAGCACGATCGTCGCGACGAGCGCCGTGAGGAAGTTGGTCGTGATCGCATCGTCGACGCGCGACAGGTGGCTCGACACCACCTGAAAGCACGCGAAGGTCAGCGCCGATCCGATCGGATACGCCACGGTCCAACTGAACTGGCTGCCGCCCGGCCGCACCACGAGCAGCATGCCGATGAAGCCGAGCACGACCATCGCCCATTTGCTGCGCGGCACGTCGTCTTTCAGAAGGAGCGCGGCGAGCAGCGTGGAGATGAGCGGCGCGAGCATGGCGAGCGATGTCGTGACCGGCAGCGGCAAATGGCGCAGGCCCGCGAACGTGCATGCGGAATTCGTGAGCAGCAGCACCGCGCGCACGAATTGCAGCTTCACGGCATCCGTGCGAAAGAGCCCGAACGCGCCGCGCCGCACTTGCCAGACGCCCAGCACGATCATCTGAAACAGATAGCGCACCCAGAGAAGCGCGAGCAGAGGGACCGCGGTGCCGATCAGCTTGACGGTGGAATCGCTGGCCGCGAAGGCCGCCGTCGTCAGGATCATGATGGCGATACCGGCTCCGGTGTTATCGGTATCAATGCGGTACCGCGTCTTGCCCTCTAAGGTTGCCATCGAACTCTCGTGGGTTCGCCGCCGCGTACGACCCGGAATGAGCGCGATGCCCCGTTCCCGCGACGGCTTGAATGAAGGAGCGGTTTTTACGCCGTTGCTTCAATTCTCCGGGCATCGAACGCTGCTGGCAAGGCGACAGTAAAGTTTCCTGGCGCGCGTGTTGTGCGCAGGTGACGATGCGAGAACTGTACTAGACGGTTCGAACAATCGCCGCGTGCCGAGACCGGTCGTGCTTTTCAGTCCGAATTTCATGGCGCTGATTTTTAAGACACGGATTAGAGCTTTCCTATCTTCAACTCCCTAATATTCTCTCAACGCCGAACAACGCAGAGCAATGCAGAAAGTTATGAAGAAGAAGCAGCGCATCATCCTCGCCGCCGCAATCATGTCGATGAGTCTGATTGCCTTCATGTCGATGAACAGTGGCCGCGCCGCATTCGACATGTTTGCAATGAAGGGATCGCCCGTCGACGTGACGGCGCAGTTGGAGCAGTGGAAGTAAGGCACGTAGAAGAAAAAAGCAGTAGCAGGAAAGCAGTGGAAGGAAAGCAGTGGAAGCAAAGCAGTGGAAGCAAAGCAGTGGAAGCAAAGCAGTGGAAGCAAAGCAGTGGAAGCAAAGCAGTGGAAGCAAAGCAGTGGAAGCAAAGCAGTGGAAGCAAAGCAGTGGAAGCAAAGCAGTGGAAG
>NZ_FCOF02000063.1 GCF_001544755.2 Caballeronia catudaia
GCCCGCGATGGCGAAGAGCCATGCGATCCAGCGCCTCGCCGATGTGGCGCGCGGCGCGCGTGAGATTTCTTCTTCCAGTGGCCGGCTCATGACGCGTTCTCCCCGTGCGCCCGACGGCTTGTTACGTATCAAATAGTTTAGTGCAGGAAAGCGAAGGGCTTCGAGGCGAACTCGCCACTCCGATGCGCGGAACGTCGAATTGAGAAGCGTTCATTTGGACCCGACGCATTGGTCGAGAACGAGAAAATCTCCCGGTGCACGGAACGTTCTTTGCGCAAGTCCTGACAAGCCGAAAAGATTTTCGGCTCCTTGGGAGACACAACATGTCAGTCGATACAAGTCAGATGAACATAGTCGGGAAAGGCGCCGCGACAGCGGAAGGCCCCGGACCGGACGTCATGGCCGCAAGCACGCTGGATGGCAACAGCGTACTGAGCTCGGATGGAGACGATGTCGGCAAGATCAAAGAGATCATGCTCGACGTCGGTTCGGGTCGCATCGCCTATGCGGTTCTCTCGAGCGGAGGCTTCCTCGGCATCGGCGATAAGCTGCTGGCGATTCCGTGGAGCGCCTTGACGCTCGATACCGACAACAAATGCTTCCGGATTTCGGCGACCACGGAACTGGTGAAGAACGCGCCGGGCTTCGACAAGGACGCGTGGCCGTCGATGGCAGACCGTTCGTGGGCGGATTCGATCCATCGTTACTACAGCCGGCCGCCCTATTGGCAGCGCTACGAGCGGGATGATTCGACCTATGGCGATGTTCCGCCCGCTCTCTGAAACGGAGACTTCATTCATCATCTCGTGACCGATGCGCGGCTCGAAGCACAGCGACGCGCTCGATCGGCGAGAAACCGGGGAAGCAAAGTTTGCCTTTGAAAAGTAGACATACGGGAGATTCCAATCATGAAAAAATTCATAGCTGTTATCGCATCCGCGTTGCTTGCCACTACCGCATTCGAACAAGCGGCGACAGCCGCAGACGCGAACGACGCTCAGAAAGCTCAAATGAAGGCAAACAGCGAGAAGATGGAAGCGCAAGCCGACGCGAACAAGAAGAAGGCCGAAGCGCAGAGCGATGCCGCGAAAGCGCAAGCCTCGGCAAATGAAGACAAAGCCTCTGCCCAGGCTGATGCCGACAAAAAGGCCGCCAAAGGCGCCAAGGCGACCACCGCCGCCGAGGCATCCGGCGCGCGAAATGATGCGGCGAAGGCGCAAACCAAGGCGAACAAAAAGATGCAGGACGCTCAAGCGAAAGCCGACAAGAAAAAGCACGACGCCGCAAACGATGCGAACGTAGCGCAAGCGAAGGCCGACGAGAAAAAGGTCGAGGCTCAGAACGACGCGAACAAGAAGGCGGCAGACGCCAAGGTCGACGCCGCAAAGAAACAGTAGAGGACGATTGCCGTCAAAGCGCTCGTTGGGATAGCTTTGCAGTTATCCCGACGAGACGGGCCAACTGCAAAGCGCACGCGATTGCGTTCTCCGCTTCGGTTTCGAAGTTCTACGCGCCCTCGCGCACGAAATCCCCGGTTCGCGCGGCAGACCTGTCGCCCTTCGTGCGCATCAGCACGGCAAGCACTTCGCGCGCCGTGTTCTTCGAATGCTCGCGCAGAACCGCAGGCAAACCTTCATGCGCAGGATCTTCGAGCGCGGCAAGAATCGCCTCGTGCTCGCTGGCGGATTCGGCCCAGCGCAGCGTGTCCGCATTGGCCGCGCCGCGCGCGCGATGCACCTTCGCCATCAAGGTCGCATAAATGCCCGCCAGCACGGGATTGTCGGCGGCATCGACGATCATCTGGTGGATCTGCTGATTCAGCTTGAAGTACTCGACGCGTTTGCCGGCGTCGTGGCACTCCACCATGCGCCGATGCTTCGCCGCGATCGCCCCGATCTCCGTTTTGGTGATGCGCTGCTGCACCAGTTCGCCCGCCATCGCCTCGAGGCCGTGAAGCAACTCGAAGGTGGCGGCGAGGTCGTCGAGATCGATCTCCGCAACGCGATACCCGATGTATTGCCGGTGCGTCACTCTCCCTTCGGAAACCAGCACCTTCAGCGCCTCGCGCAACGGCGTCTTCGAGACGTCGAACGCCGTGCTCAGATCTTTTTCGTCGATGCGCGCGCCGGGCGGCAATTCGCCCTCGTCGATCATGTCGCGCAGGCGCGCGGCGATCTCCGCGGCCATGCCGCGGGTGCGCAGAAGGAGGGGGCTTTTGGTGGTCTGATTCATCGCAGTGCAAGCTTAGCACGAACTCGGTGAAAACCCTGTAAAACGTCTATTTTCAATAAAACCAATGGTTTACGCTGTTTGTAATTATAAATTTCTAATCCTATACTGTGTCCAACGTTGCGCGACGTCACGAAAACATCCGCCTATCCAGGAGCCCGTTCATGTCATCAACATCCGGTGTTGCCGCACTGACGGTGGGCAAATCCACCGTTCGCTGGAAGATTTTCGTCGTCATGCTGAGCCTCATCGCGATCAACTACATCGACCGCGCGTCGCTGTCGGTCGCGATGCCGCTCATTTCGAAGGAGTTCGACATCGGTCCGGCGATGGAGGGGCTCATCCTCTCCTCGTTCTTCTGGACCTACGCGGTAATGCAGATACCCGGCGGCATGCTCGCCGACCGCTTCAAGCCGCGCATCGTGATCGCGACCGCGACGGTGTTCTGGGGCTTCTTCCAGGCGATCGCCGCCGTCTGCACGAATGCGCCGGGCCTTCTGCTCACGCGTCTGGGACTCGGGGCGTCGGAAGCGCCGATCTATCCGGCGGGCGGCAAGCTCAACGCCATCTGGATGACGCAAACGGAGCGCGGCCGCGGCGCCACGCTGCTCGACGGCGGCGCACCGCTCGGTGCGGCGCTGGGCGCGATCCTGATCACCGGCCTCATCGCGATGCTTGGTTCGTGGCGGCTCGCGTTCGCGGTGGCGGGCGTCGGCACGGTGCTCGCGGGCATCCTCGCCTGGTTCTATGTGCGCAACACGCCACGCGAACATCCGGGCGTGAACGATCTCGAAGCCGCCTATATCGAGGAATCGCATGCACGCGACGCCGCCGCCGAACCGTCGTCGCTGTCCGGGCGCTCGCGCGATTTCTTCAAGTACCGCTCGGTGTGGTGCATGTTCTTCGGCTGGATGTGCTTCAACAGCGTGTTCTACGGCCTGCTGACGTGGATGCCCAATTACCTGCACATGGTTCACGGCTTCGACATCAAGCAGATGGGCGGTTCGAGCTTCATCATCTTCTTCAGCGGTTTTGTGGGCGAGCTGATCGGCGGATGGATCGCGGACAAGTGGAAGGCCGCGGGCGGACGTCCGAATGTCGTGATGCGTACGCTCTTCGGCATCGCGGCGGTCATCGCGACGGTGTCGATCTTCTCGGTGGCGTATGTGACAAATGCGGTCGCCGTCGTCGCCCTGCTCTCCTCGACGCTCTTCTTCCTGCGCTGGTGCGGCCTTTACTGGTGCATTCCGTCGTCGCTCGGCACGCGCAACAAGATCGGCTTTCTCGGCGGCTTCATGAACCTCGGCGGCAATATCGGCGGCGTGGCGGTGCCGATCATCGTCGGCGCGATCGTGCAGTTCACGCACTCCTACTTTCTCGCGCTGATGTTCTTCGCGGCGGCCGGCGTCGGCTTGCTCGTGTGCTCCAGCGCCATCGATTACGAAAAGAAGATTCCCGTTTAAGCACGGATTCATTCAGCAACGCTTCGCTCAATTCAAACCAGAGACATCACGATGAAAAAACGCACCTTGCTCGGCATGCTCACGCCTTCGTCCAACACATCCCTCGAACCGCTGACGAGCGCGATGGTCGCGAACCTCCCCGGCGTCTCCGCGCACTTCGCGCGCTTTCCGGTGACGGAGATTTCGCTTTCCGATCAGGCGCTCGGCCAGTTCGACGATTCGAAGATCCTTCAGGCCGCGCAACTGCTCGCCGATGCCAAAGTCGACGTGATCGCATGGAACGGCACGTCTTCGGGCTGGCTCGGCTTCGAAGCCGACGAGCGCCTGTGCCGCCGCATCACGGAAGCGACGGGCATTCCGGCCACGACGTCCGTGCTCGCGCTCAATGAAATCCTGAAGAAGACCGATGCCCGCGAGTTCGGTCTCGTCACGCCGTATCTGGACGACGTGCAGGAAAAGATCATCGCGAACTATCGGAGCGAAGGACTGAACTGCATCGCCGAGCGTCATCTGAACCTGAAGGTCAACTTCTCGTTCTCGGAAGTTCAACCCGACGAAATCCGCCGCATGGTGCGCGAAGTCGCGAAGGACAGGCCGCGCGCGATCTCCATCTTCTGCACGAATCTGAGCGCGGCGCATCTCGTGCCGGAGCTGGAGGAAGAGACCGGCATTCCGATCTACGACACGATCACGACCGTCGTATGGAAGTCGCTGCAACTCGCGGATTACGACACGCGCAGCGTCAAGGGCTGGGGCCGCCTCTTCAGCGAAGTCATCTGAGGAACATGCCATGTCGAACGATCTCGATTTCGTGATCCGTCACGCCGACGTCGTCACTGCGTCGGACCGGTTCTCGTGCGACATCGGCATTCGCGACGGCCGCGTGGCGATGCTCGGGCAAGGTCTGCCGGGCGCGCCGCGCGAGCTCGACGCGAGCGGGATGCTGGTGCTGCCGGGCGGTGTCGATGGCCACTGTCATCTCGATCAGCCGATGCCCGACGGCCTGCGCATGGCCGACGATTTCCTGTCCGGCACGCGCTCGGCATTGTGCGGCGGCACGACTACCGTGATTCCGTTCGCCGCGCAGGCGAAGGGGCAATCGCTGCAAGCCGCCGTCGACGACTATCACAGCCGTGCGGAAGGCCGCGCGCTGATCGACTACGGCTTTCATCTGATCGTCGCCGATCCGACACCGCATGTGCTCGCGCAAGAGTTGCCGCGTCTCATCGAGAATGGCTACACGTCGTTCAAGGTGTACATGACCTACGACGATCTCAAACTAAACGATCGTCAGATGCTCGACGTGCTGACCGTCGCGCGCGAGCACGGCGCGCTGGTGATGGTGCATGCGGAGAACTCGGACTGCATCGGCTGGCTCACGGAACGCTTGCTGGGCAAGGGCCTACACGCGCCGCACGCGCATGCGCTCGCGCGGCCGGCGCTCGTCGAACGCGAGGCGACACATCGTGCGATCGCATTCGCCGAGCTCGTCGACGTGCCGATACTCATCGTCCATGTATCGGGCGCGGATGCCATCGAGCAGATTCGCTGGGGCCAGTCGCGCGGCTTGCCGATTCTCGCGGAGACCTGTCCGCAATACATGTACTTGACCGCCGACGATCTCGGTCACGGCGAGTATGAAGGCGCGAAGTGCGTATGCAGTCCGCCGCCGCGCGATCCGGCCAATCAGAACGCAGTGTGGAAAGCATTGCGTCAGGGCGTGTTCTCGCTCGTGTCGTCCGATCACGCGCCCTTCTCTTACGACGATCCGCAAGGCAAGAAACCCGGCGGCAAGGAAGTTTCGTTCGATCACATTCCGAACGGCATTCCCGGCCTCGAAACGCGCTTGCCGCTGCTTTTCAAGGGCGTGAAGGAAGGGCGCATTTCGCTGCATCAGTTCGTGGAATTCACTTCGCTCGCGCCCGCGAAGCTCTACGGGCTCTATCCCAGGAAAGGCACGATCGCGGTGGGCGCGGATGCGGACATCGTCGTATGGGACCCGGAAAAGCGCGTGACCATCGCCAATGCTTCGCTGCATCACGCGGTCGATTACACGCCGTATGAAGGCATCGACGTGACCGGATGGCCGCGACATTGCTTTTCGCGCGGCGAACTGCTCGTCGAGGACGGCAGGCTGCTCGATGTGAAAGCCGGTCGCGGACGCTTTCTTCCCGCTGGCAAACCCAATCTCGAATGATTTGAAGGAGATGCAATGAAGCTGCGTTTGTTGTCACTGACAGCGGCGATGTTCTGCGTCACCGCGCACGCCGCGGGCAAAGACATGCCGACGGTCGTGCCCGAATCCGCCGGCGTCGATTCCGTGCCGCTCGTGCGCATGTCTGAATGGATACGCGCGGACAAGATGGACGTGCGCAGTCTCGTCGTCGTGAAGGACGGCAAGATCGTGTTCGAGCGCTACGGCGACGGCCTCACGCGCGACAACAACTACGAGCTGTATTCGGTCACGAAGACGATCACGTCGCTGCTCGTCGGCGTGCTGGAAGGCGAAGGCAAGCTGAATCCGTCGATGAAGGTCGCGCCGCTCATCGCGAAGGCGCGGCCCGATCTCGCCGCGCAGCTCGCGGACAAGCAGGATATCGAGCTGCGTCATCTGATGTCGATGTCGAGCGGGCTCAGCTATCAGACGCGCGAAGGCACCGATCCGCTCTACTACGGCGCACCGGATCGCCTGCGCGTCGCGGTAACGGCGCGCGCCGCGAAAGCGCCGGGAACGGACTTCGATTACATCGACGTGAATCCGGTGCTGGTGGGAACGGCCGTGAGCGTCGCGGCGCATGAGCGCGAGGACCGCTTCGCGCAGAAGAAGCTGTTCGAGCCGCTCGGCATGTCGCACTATCGCTGGACCGGCGTCGATGAAACCGGCTCGGTCGCGGGCGGCTGGGGCTTGAGGCTGCGCGCCGTCGACATGGCGAAGATCGGCATGCTGATGCTCGACGACGGCCGCTGGCAAGGCAGGCAGATCGTGCCGCAAGCGTGGATCAAACAAATGACGACGCCCTCGCCCGCCGCCGCCGACTACGGCTATTACTGCTGGATTCAGCATGTCGTCGAGAAAGGCCAACCCGAATTCGGCGCGATGGGCTTCAAGGGGCAATTCATCACCGTGCTGCCGAAGCAACATGCGGTCGTCGTGATGACGAGCCTCCTGCCCACGGATGGCGGATTGCGCGACGCAACCTATCTCAATCAGTACCGGCGCATGGTGAACGATTTCATTCTGCCCGCACTGACGCCATCCACACGTCCCGTCGCGACGGCGGCCAGGACCGAAGCGCTGACGGAAGAGCTCGAGCGCAGCAACAAGACACAAGGCGTGCCCGGCGCGGCGGCCGCATTCAACGACGCGCCGGAGAGCTGATCACGGCTTCGCGCTTTGTCCCATGCGAGCGCGCATCTTGGCGCAATGCTTCACGAGATTGCCCTGCGCGGCGACGAAGCGCTTGAGCGGCGTATCGATATCGTAGAAATAAATGCTCGCGACGAAACCGTACACCGCCGCATCGATGCTCGCGTGCGCATCGCCGAACATGAACGGGCCGTCGCCCAGCAGATTCGATATCGCCTGGAGACTGGCGATGCCGCGAGCGTACGCCGCCTCCGGCTCGTACCGTCCGATGCCCTGATAGCGATACCGCTCGAAGTTGTATTTGCGCGCGCCGTCGAGCGCTTCCACGCCGATTTCCGGATGCTGCGCGAGCAGCGCGTCGCGAAACTGCGGCCAGAAGCGATCGTCGCGCCAGCGCGAATACGACATCACCCAGTAGAGATCGTCGAGCGTGCGGCGTATCAGCAGATCGAGGTCGCGTTGCGGCGCGGTGAGCGCGTCGTCGAGCGTGAGCGCATATTTGCGCTTCAGATGCGCGATGATTGCGTCGCTGTCGCCGATGGTTTCATCGCCGTCGACGAGATACGGCAACTGGCCGCGCGGCGCGGCGCTCGTGTCGAGCACGTGACGATGCTCGAAAGGCAGGCCCGTCAGCTTCAGAAACGCGAACACCTTCAGGCCGAACGGATTATTGTCTTCGAGACCGAACAACTGAGGATACGAATAAAGCGTGATCATCGGAGTCTCCGGGAAATGCGCCGCCTGCAAGGACGCGCCATCTTCGCTACGATGCCTGATCGGCGTTTTCGCCACACACGCAAAAATACTATGCCCACGCCGCCTCATGCCATCGGTTTTACGCTCGATCCACTCGATCGCATGTCGGAGAAGCGCGACGACGAAAGCTTCGTCGCCGGTCTGCGCGACGATCCGTCCACGCGCTTTCTGCTGTTCGTGAACAATGTGCCGCTCTTCAAGCGCACGAGCGGCCACGACCCGCTTTTCAGCGCGCAGGAAGCCGCAACGCTCGGCGCGCCGACGCAAAGCGTGTTTCTCGGCCGCGATGCGCAACGGCGCGCGCTTTTCGCGTCGTCATTCGATACGGGCGCGGAGAGTCTGCCCGAAGAATCGGCGATCGAGGCGATCGAGCTTCGTCCGATCGCGATGCAGGGCCTCGTGCCGCCGGCGATGGTCAGCGCGCTCGGCGAGGCGCGCTCGATGCTCGACTGGCATCGCCGTCATCGCTTCTGCGCGAACTGCGGCCAGCCGACCGATTCGGCGGGCGCGGGCTGGCGGCGCATCTGCGCGAATTGCAAGGCGCAGCATTTTCCGCGCGTCGATCCGGTCGTCATCATGCTCGTCACCGATGGCGAGCGCTGTCTGCTCGGCCGTCAGCCGCAATTTTTGCCGGGCATGTATTCGGCGCTCGCGGGTTTCGTCGAGCCGGGCGAAACGTTCGAGCACGCGGTGTATCGCGAAGTGCTGGAGGAAGCCGGCATCCGCTGCACGGACGTGCGCTATTACGCGTCGCAGCCGTGGCCGTTTCCGTCGTCGCTGATGATCGGCTGCTTCGCGCGCGCGGCCGGCACGGACATCCTCGTCGACGAGAAGGAGCTGGAAGACGCACGCTGGTTCACGCGCAAGGAAGTCGGCGCGATGCTCGACGGCACGCACGAACAAGGGCTCTCGGCGCCGAAGCCGTTCGCGATCGCGCATCATCTGCTGAAAGCGTTCGCGACGGGCGAGCTCGACTGAGCGGCAGCGTCGCGGCGCGCGTCGCGTTACCGGTGCAGAATCGGTGGGGCGCAACCGGCTATCTTCAGACATCGGTGAACGACATGAACATGAAAAGCGGCGTGCATATCTGGCTGATCCGGCATGGCGAAACCGAATGGAGCAAGTCGGGCCAGCACACCGGCACGACGGACATTCCGCTGACCGATGCGGGCCGCACGCAGGCGCGCGCGCTCGCGCCGATACTTGCGGCGCAACAGTTCGATCTCGTGCTGACGAGCCCGATGAGCCGCGCGATCGAAACTTGCAGGCTTGCCGGTCTGGGCGACAGGTCGCAGGTCGAGCCTGAACTGCACGAGTGGAATTACGGGATTTACGAAGGGCGCACGACGCAGGATATTCGCCAGGAAACGCCGGACTGGTCCGTGTGGACATCGCCGATGCCGGAGGGTGAGAGTCTCGCCGATATCGGCAAGCGCGCGCAGGCGCTTATCGACAAGCTCCTCGCAACGCGGGCGGCGAACATCGCGCTTTTCTCGCATGCGCATTTCTCGCGGGTTTTTGGCGCGCAATGGGCGACGGGGGCGCCGTCGTTTGGTGCGCATCTTGCGATGGATACTGCTGCGATGAGTGTGCTCGGGTTTGAGCGCGATGTGCGCGTGATTAGTAAGTGGAATTTGTTGCCTTAGGCGGCGGTGGTTTGTTTGGGCTTTCTATGGAATCCTGATTTTTCGTCGGTCTATTGGCACTGCCCCTGTGCGGGGACGCTAAGAATGTTATACAAGTAACCAAAGAAACAGCTGTCCCCAGCCTAAGCACTTCATGCCGGCCGCGGCACAGAACTAATTTCGTGGTCCGGCAGTAGCGAGTGCCCTCGAAGGTCTTATCGGGCTTGGATCGCGCACGGTCTGACTCATCGCGCCGCTTAGTTCACTGGTTCAGCACCATTTGGCTCCGGCCCGCTTCGCGGCCGATGGGTCAGGCGGGCGTGCGTGTGCGTGCGCGCGGTTTCCCCTTCCATACCCGACGGCAGCGCGTAGCGCTGTGCCGATGCTATTTCGTGCTGAACCAGCGCCCTCAAAGTTATGGCTTGTCAGACCGTGCGCGGCCCACGCCCGACTGGACCTACGAGAGCACTCGCTACTCTGGGGGCCATTAGGTCAATCGCCTGTGCCGCGGCCGGCGTGAAGTGCTTAGGCTGGGGAGAGCTGTTTCTTTGCCTACTTTCTTTGCAGCAGCAAAGAAAGTAGGTGCCGCCCCGCATAGGGGCAACGCCAATAAACCACCACGAATACGGGATCCGGCGAACCTCAACGATGGTTGAGGCTGACGTCGCCCGGCAAGCCCGGACATTGTGCACGCGAAGGCGCAAGGTGTGCGAGGGTCAGCGAGCGAGCGTGACAGTGGCGTTCTTTCCGCCAATACGCATCAGGCGAACGGCGCCGTGAGAATCAGCGCGCATTCGGTGACGAACGAGCCGAACCCCACGCCGATCAGCACGCGCGCGACAACGGTCCATACGCGGCGGTCGACGTTGCCCGAACATCGCCAGGCCAGCACGCACCACAGCAGATACAGCGCCGAGCAGACGGCGAATACGCCGAGCATGCCGGGCCAGAACCAGACGGTGATCAGCAAAAAGGTTTCGGGAACGACGCCACTCGTCCAGAGGTCGAGATAGACGAACCACCATGCGAGATGGATCGGCACGCCCAACAGCCACCAGACTTTCCAGAAGCGTTCTTCTCCGCGCCAGGCCTTGCGGAACATGTGTTGCGATGCAGTGGAAGGAGGCACGCATTCTACTCCACGCGTGCCGCGCGCCCGCACGCCGGCTCAGGCCGACAGGCTGCGGCGCTTCGCCTCCATGCGCGTGATGAGCCGCTGCAGCACGTTCTCCGCCGTGCCCGAAAGCTGCACGAAGCGAAAGCCGACGACATAGCGCACATCGCCGCGCGGCGTGGTCACGGCGCGCGGCGACACCAGTTCGAGATCGACGGGAAAGGCCGCGCCCGGACCGAGATGCAGGACGACATCCCTGAACGCGGTGCCGATTTCCGTTTCCGCGAGACGCGGCGACTCCATGCGCAACGCAATGCCGCCGAGCGACAGATCGTGCACTTCGTAACGGAACGCTTCGCCGTCGGCGAAAGCGCCTTTCGCGTAGAACGGATCGAGAATCGGCGCGGGCACGCGAAAGTATTCGCGCCGCTGGAACTGATAGAGCTTCCCGGGAAAGGAAACCTCGAACGCCTGCCGCCCTTCGTGGGTCACGGCGCGCGCGGCCTGCGTCGTGAACTCGACCCGCACGCCATCGGGCGCGCCCTTGAAATACAACTGCCGGGCTTCCAGCAACGCCCGGTTGTCCGATTCGACGCCGCCCCAGTCGAACACGATGCGCGCCTCGCGCACGTCGATCTCCAGCAATTGCGTGACGATCTGCCCTTGCCCGCTCGTCACGGTGAGCATGTCGCGGCGCTGCACGAGACTGCGCAGGACGATCGAGATTTCGGATGGCGTGTGACGCGCGAAGCGTTCGTGATCTTCGGCGAATTTTTCGATGTCGGATGTATGCGGCAACGGTTCGGCGAGCATGGTGGTCCAATCTATTTATCAGTTTGGGACAGCAAACGGCGACTACCTGTGATACGTATCTTGCACGAAAAAAATCGGGTTCAGTACGCCGGTAACAAGTAGATTTCCACGGCAATTCAGCGTTTTGCATAGCAGCAAAGCGTTTCTTCTTACGTATTGCTTTCAAAATGACGAAGGCCGGGCGTCTTCGTCCGGCCTTCGCGCGCTTCACGAAAAGCGCATCACGCAAGCACGTCGGGCTCGCTTTCCAGCGCGAGGCGTCTGATCGGCGCAAGCGCCGCGCCGAGCCGCTCGCCCTGCCGCTCGCTGATCACGCGCGAAAGGATTTCGCCGAAACGCGGCTCGTCGACGCCCGAGATGATGTACTGCCAGCGATACGCGTCGACCAGTCCCGCATGCACGCGCGCTTCCTCGTCGTCGGAAAGCGCGCGGTCGAGCATCGTCGCGAAGTAATGCGCGTCGGCGGCGGCTTGCGCCTGCATCATGCCGTCGATGGCCATCACCAGATCGATCAGATCGCCGATCGCCACGTCGCGCGTGGCGTCGTCGAGCCGCGCGTCTTCGCGCATCCATTCCAGTTCATCGATGATCGCGTGCTGTGACTCCTCCTTCCAGTGAAACAGGAAGATGTCCTTGAAGAGCGGCGAAAGGCTGCTGTCGCTTTCCATGCTCTGCCGGTAATGCACCTGCGTGACGATTTCGACGCAGCAGGTCAGCGCGAGAATCGACCACGTCGACTTTCCGAGCACGAACGCGGCCACTTCGTCGGCTTGCGGAATGAAGCGATAGCCAGGCGGCAGCGACAGCGCCGCAAGCGCCTCGACGCGCCGGAACAACTCCTGATGCTTCAGCTCCTCATCGGTGAAACGGACGATCGCTTCGAGCGCGGTCTGATCGCCGAGCGCGTGATCACGGCCCACCTCCAGCATCTTCGCGCCGACGAACCGCTCGATCATGCCGAACATGTTGGCGTAGGTGCGGCCCTGGATCTGCGACATCAGGCGGCGTTCGCGCGCATCCAGAAACGGCAGGCGGTTCACCTGCGAAAGCCCGTCGGGCATGAACTTGTGGGCGGGGTCGAAGAAACGGCCGCGCAATACGTCGCGATCGATATCCCAGCGAATACGGCGGGACACTTCGATGCACTTCGCATAACGTTGTTGCGGACTGATCCTGGGGGACTCGTGCTGAACTGCTTCCATGTGCGGACTCCGTGCTGACTTTGCGTCGATGACTGCGATCAAATGGGCGCCATAGCGAAGCGCGCCTCGTCGAACAGGTCGGCGTAAAGGTCAGGCGTCGCGTCTCCGTTCTGCAAAACATTGTCGGGACAGGCGCGCCCGCGCACATGAGGCGCATGTCCCGGTCGCGACCGGGAACGCGCTCTTTTGGCGGCAAGGAAGGGGGACGCATGTCCTGGACGTGCGGGCCGTCCGGGCGAATGAAGTGCTTCAGACGGCGGGCGCGTCGAAGCCCGCGCGGCGCGCGAGCACGATCGCCTGCGAGCGGTTCTCGACTTCGAGCTTCGCGAAGATGCTCGTGATGTGATTGCGCACGGTCTTTTCGCTCAACGCGAGGCGCGCGGCGATCTGCGCGTTGTCGCGGCCGCCCGCGAGCAATTCGACGATATCGCGCTCGCGCGGCGTCAGCGCCGAAAACGCCGGATCGGTCAGATGCGCCGCCGATGGCAGGAACGCCTGCACTTCCTCGCGCCAGCGCTGCCACGCCGGCTCGCTTTCGAGCGTGAGATGGTTCTCGCTTTCGAGCGGCACGAAGCGCGCGCCCGCGATCTGCCCGGCGATCAGACGGCTTTCGTCGAACGGCACGCGCGCATCGCCGCTCGCGTGCAGCACGAGCGCCGGGCATTGCACGCGCGGCAGCAGATCGACCACGTCGATATTGTTGAACACGCGCATGATGCGCGCGGCGTTGCGCGGCGTGGTGGTCAGGCGTTCGAGCTCGTTGAACCAGTGATGCTGCTCGGGCGTGCCGCCGGGGATGAACTGCGTCGTGAAAAACTGCCGGAACGCCGGATTCTGCTTGCCCCAGCCGAGTTCGGCGAGCTTCACGAGCATTTCGGCTTCCTCGTGCAGCGCGGGATCGCACGTGCGCTTGAGCCGGCCGCGCGCGTAACCGCCATGCAGCACGAGATGCGTGACGCGCTCCGGATGCGCCACCGCATACGCGACGGCAATCGACGCGCCCTGCGATATCCCGAGCAGCGGAAAGCGCTCGAGGCCGCTCGCATCGACGACGGTTTCGAGATCGCGCAGCCAGGCATCGAATGAAATATCGCCGACATCATGGTCCGATAGCCCGCAGCCGCGCTGATCGTAGCGAATCAGCGTGTAGCGGCTGGACAGTTCGAGCATCAGATGACTCCAGACCGGGCTCGTGAAATCGAGCTCGATATGACTGAGCCAGTTCGCCGCCTTGATGAGCGGCGGCCCCGAGCCGCACGTCGCGTACGCGATGCGCACGCCGTCGCTCGCCGTGCAGAGGCGGATCTGCTGCCGGGGTGTGGTCGGGCGCGTGACCATCGGAGTGATGTGTAAGTATGGACTACGTACAAAGACGACGGCCGCGCGGCAGCCCCGCGCGATGGCTCATGCTCGCGCGTAAACGAATGGAAAGTCAAGAAGCGCAGCGCGGCTTGCCAACGACCGGTCAGGGACGGCGCGCGCCGCGCATCTGGCTGCTCAGGTCGCCGTGATGCATCGCGAGCGCGCGCAACGACGGCCACATGTGCATGTAATGCACCATGAAGCTGTCGCGGCTCTGGAGCTGGTACGGCGTGTTGATCGTGACGCAGTCGAAGAGATCGCGCGCTTCGGCCATGCCGTGCCGCTGCAGCACCTTGACGAACACATCCTGGTCGCCGCCGCTCGCATAGGTCGACGATTTATCCGCGATCGCGCCGATGCTCTCCTCGATTTCCGTCAGCACGTCGAGATTCTGCTGCGTGTTGCGAAAGCCCATGATGCCCGAGTTGAAGGACCAGCTCACGTCCGTCGCGATCACGCGGTCGCGGTTTTGCAGCAGCGCTTCGAGCGGTTTGCCCTGATCGACGACGAGCACGTCCGCATCGATCCAGAAAACCCATTCGTGCTCGCTCAGATGACGGCGAAGCACCCACGGCTTCAGCCAGTTGCCGCTCGCGCCCGGTCCCGCTTCCGGCGGCACGTCGCGATAGAGATAGAGCGCATAGCCGTGCCGCTCGCAATAGCGGCGCAGATTGCGCTCCGCGATGGCGCCGTATTCGCGGATGTTCGGCGTGTAGAGCATCGCGAGCGCGATGGGCGCGTGACGGTTCAACGCTTCGTAGCTCGCGGCGTCGATGTCGGGATCGGGCGGCGGCAGCGTGAGATACGGCTGCCCCTTCGACTGGCACTGGTTGATGTGCTCCGCGAACAGGTCGCGCAGGTCCGCGAAAACTGGCTGGTTTTTCGGCGCGTCGGGAAGGTCTTCGAGCGTAAGCGCGAACGCCGACCAGTCGGCCCAGACTGGGGATACGTGCAGCGCGGCGGGCACGACGGGCACGTATCCTTCGATCGTCGTGTTGAAGTGCGGCGGCTCCAGCGCGCGCAGCAATTCGGATTCGCTTGCGAGCGTGCGGCCGAACTTGGCGCCGTCGCAAATACGTTCCACGCGTTCGCGCGCGGCGGGCGTGTTGCGCCAGAGCTGGAACGCAGCCATCACCTGGACAGAATCGCCCGCGTAAGTGAATGCGACGATCCAGTCGCGGCTGTCGTCGCGCATGAAGGTTTCGCACGGGATATCGCGCAACAGCAGACTGTCCTGCGTCAGCAGCAACACGAGATCGCCCTCGGCGCGCTCGCGCAGCGCGCGCAACAGCACCTGATACTTCAGCAGCATGCGCAGATGCGGCCAGCCTGTCGCGCTGGCATCGACATATTCATGCGCATAGGCATGGCGCGCGCAATAGCGGCGATGATTGTCGAACGAGGCGCGAGCGTTGTCGTCCGCGAAAAAACTGATGACGTGAGTGGTCATGGCGATGCTCCGTGATGCCGCGTGCCGCGATTACACGTTCCGGCCGGGGAATTTTGTTCCGGCCTTGCGCGTGCGGGCAAGCACCAAGACAGTTTGTTTCATCGCCTCGCGCACAAGGCGCGATCGTTTCACTGAGCGACGCGTTTCGCGCGCACGGGCAGCGTCGCGATGAACTGATCGATCGCGGAGAAGAGCGCCGCCTTGCGCACGCCATCCTGAGCCTGAATCGACAGGCCCGCGAACAGCGTCATGCACAGCGCGGCGAGCGCGGGCACGTCGGTGCGGGCGTCGAGTTCGCCATTTTCGACCGCGCGCGTGAGCCGCGCCGCGACGATCGACGCCACCTTGCGCCTGCGCTTCTGCATCTCGGCGCGCAGTTGCGCGTGCTCCGCGCCGACGGACATCGCGCCGAGAAAGATCATGCAGCCGCGCGGATTCGGCCCGCCCGTGAAGAGTTCGACGCTCGCGCGAAACATCGCGCGCAGGCCGTCGCGCACGGATTCGCGCGCCTGCAACTGCCTGAGCGCCGCGCCGCCTTCCGTGCCCGTGTAAAGCTCGACCGCCTCGCGATACAAATCTTCCTTGCTGCCGAACGCGGCGTAGAGGCTCGGCGAATTGATGCCCATTGCATCGACGAGATCGGCCACGGAGCATGTATCGAAGCCCTTCGCCCAAAACACGTCCATCGCGTTTCGCAACGCGGCCTCGCGATTGAACGCGCGTGGCCTTCCGCGCGTCTTGTGCTGCGTCTCCCGCTCTCCCGACGACATGTCTCGCTCCTCGTGCGCGCCAGCGATTGATGCGCGCGCCGCAATTCAGAATTATGTGTCGATCGTAACAAAATAGCTGGACCTTGTCCGTGGGCCAATGCTTAAATATCTGTATCGATCGCTACATAAACGTAGCCAGCCAAAAGGAGATTCCTCGTGAAGAAAACTTTGTCCGCCGTCGCCGCCGCGCTGTTGCTGGCGAGCCCGCTCGTGTCGTTCGCGCAGACGACCACGGCAGCTTCGCCCGCGCCGTATTCCGTGTTCGTCGATCAGCCGACCGGCTTCACCTTCGTGAAGATGCCGTCGGGATGGAAGTTCGTCGGCGCGGTATCGAAGGAAGAGGCGCAGCATGTGCCGGCCAGTGTGTTGACGTCGGTGCTGCCGGATGAATCGGCGCGCGCGGTGAATACGGCGTCGGTGAAGTAAGCGCTGAAGCTTCAGCGCGTCGCGGGCTGACGGCGGTAAGCGTCCATGAGACCCTGGACCAGATCCGCCGAAACATAATGCGGCCCATCGAAAAGATAGGTCTTGTAGCCGCGATAAGCATCGATTTGCGGTTTCAGTTCTTCGACGGTCGCCGGGCGAAAGCCGCCGCCGCAAACCCGCGCCCGGCACGAACGAGATGCCGTCGACAGCCGTCCATTGCACGATCAGTTCGCGCGCGCCGCGCCTGCCCCAATCGCCGTGCGGATCGGCGTGCGCGTTGTCGGGCTGCCACACGATGCCGTCGACGAGACGCGCGCGCGACCCATCCGGCCGCTGACGAATCGCTTCGTGCGCCAGCGCGATCGCATCGGTATAGCGATGCGTCCTGCGCATCGCTCGTGAAGACCTTACGAAAGATCGATGCCTTCGATGTCCATATCGAGCAGCGCGGAACTCATCGACTTGCCGTGCGCGTCGAGCGCGAGCGAACGCGTGACCCCGCCGCCGAGCGCGTGCCCCAGCACGAAATTGAATGCGTTCAGAAGCGGCAGTTCATAGCGCACGACGTCGCCTTTCACGACATCGGCGAGATGCGCCTTCACGCGCTCGGGCGTCAGTTGCGCGCGCAGATGCGCGTAATGCTGCGCGTCGAAACAGATCACCGAGACGTTCAGCGTGTTGCCCTTGTCGCCGGTGCGGC
The DNA here is from genome assembly GCF_001544755.2 of Caballeronia catudaia. Classification (GTDB taxonomy): domain Bacteria; phylum Pseudomonadota; class Gammaproteobacteria; order Burkholderiales; family Burkholderiaceae; genus Caballeronia; species Caballeronia catudaia. The sequence continues at coordinate 17,278 of NZ_FCOF02000063.1, forward strand.
CGTGCGCCAGTTCACGCAGTTTCATCGTCGATCTCCACGAATTCGAAAACGGGGTTCACATGCTCGCGCGCGAGCAGCACGGATTGCACGGCGATGACTTCGCGCGTCGTCCTGGTCACGCCGCCACCGCCCGCCGGGCCGTTGGTATAGAGCGTTTCGACTTCGTTGCCGATGCGCGCCGCCTCCTTCGCGTTCGCCGTCCGCCCCGCCACGCGCACGCGGACTTCGTAGGGATCGTCGTTGCGGGACGCGAGCGCATCGCCATAAAGGGCATTCACGCCGATCAGATCGAAGCGCAATTCGCTCGTATCGACGCCCGTGAGCGCGAGACGTTCACGCACGATATCGAGCGCGAGCCGCGCGCGCGCCACCGCGCCCGGTCCGCCATAAGAAATCTGTCCTTCGCCGATATAGCCATCGACATAGGCGACGGACACTTTCAGCGTACCGGTGCGGGCGTCGCCGCGTCCGCCCGACACGCGCACGCGGTCCTGTGCTTCCTGCGTCACGCGCACCTGCGTGAAATCCGCGACGACGTCCGGCTGGAAGTAGCGCGCCGGATCGTGGATCTCGTAGAGCAGTTGCTCCTTGCACGTCGCCTCTGTCACCGCGCCGCCCGCATGCGGCACTTTCGTCACGACGATCGAGCCGTCCGCGCTCACCTCGCCTACCGGAAAGCCGAGCCGCGCGAGATTGCTCACATCCTTGTAGCCGGGATCGGCGAAGTAACCGCCCGTCACCTGTCCCGCGCATTCGAGCAAATGGCCGACGACGGTCGCCTGCCCGAGCGTGTTCCAGTCGTCCATCTTCCAGCCGAATTCGTGGATGAGCGGCGCCGTGAACAACGACGGGTCCGCGACGCGCCCCGTCAGCACGATATCCGCGCCCGCCGCGAGCGCGCCGACGATCGGCGCCGCGCCGAGATACGCATTCGCCGATACGATGCGGTCCGCATACGCGCTCACTTCGTCGCCGGATTCTTCGAAGCGCAGCGGCGTGCGCAGGACGACGTCGAGCACATCATCGCCGGTGATCGCGGCGATCTTCAGTCCGTCGAGGCCGAGCTCGCGTGCGATCCGCGCCGTCTTGCGCGCCGCCGCCTGCGGATTGGCCGCGCCCATGTTCGAGACGATGCGCACGCCGTTCTTCGCCGCGACGGGCAGGACCGCGCGCATGCGCGCCTCGAGCAGCGGGTCGTAGCCGTGATCCGGATCGTTGCGGCGGGCCTGCTGCGCAATGGCGATCGTGCGTTCGGCGAGGCATTCGAACACGAGATAGTCGAGCGCGCCGTGTTCGGCGAGTTCGACGGCCGGCTCGATCCGATCGCCGGAATAGCCCGCGCCCGCGCCGATTCTGGTGATGTCTTTCATGCTTTGTCCTTACAGCGGAAACACGCCCAGCACGACGCACGCGATCGTCATGACGATCGACGCGCCGAACAGCAGCGGGAACGTGAACTTCTGATGATCCGCGAGATCGATGCCGCACAGTCCGACGACGAGAAAAGTCGCGGGCGTGAGCGGGCTCACGGGAAAGCCGGTCGTCATCTGGCCGAGCAGCGCGGCCTGGCCGACATGCACCGGCGCCACGCCGAGCTGCGACGCCACTTCGGCGATCACGGGCAGCACGCCGAAATAGAACGAATCGGGATCGAAGAGCATCGACAGCGGCATCGAAGCAAGACCGAGCGCGACCGGAATATGGCCGGCCATCGCGGGCGGCACGAAGCCCACGGCCGCCTGCGCCATCGCCTTCAACATGCCGCTGCCCTGCATGACGCCGGTGAACACGCCCGCCGCGAGCAGAATGCCCGCCATCATCAGCGCGGCGCGCGCGTGGGCGTCGATGCGCTTTCTCTGCATGTCGACGTTCGGGTAATTGACCATCAAGGCGATGCACAGGCCGACCATGAACATGATCGCGGGCGGAATCTTCTCGCCCATCACGACCATCGTGCCGAGCACGACGATCGTCAGCACGATGTTGAACCAGAAGTTCTTCGGGCGGCGCAGCGCTTCTTCCTCGGGCGTGAGCTTGCGTTCGGGCATCGGGATCGCACCGTTCGCGCTCGAATAGCCGAGACGTTTTTCCTCGCGTCGGCCGAGCCACCACGCCATGCCGAACACGAACGCGAGGCCGATCGCCTGCACCGGAATCAGCGGATTGAAGAGCGACGAAATCGGCAGATGCAGCGACGCCGACGCGCGGATCATCGGCCCCGTCCACGGCAGGAAGTTGATGCCCGCCGCCATCGACACCGCAGCGGCCAGCACGCGCTTGTCCATGTTCAGGCGTTCGTAGAGCGGCAGCATCGCGGGAATCGTCACGAGGAAGCACACGGCGCCGGAGCCGTCGAGATGGATCAGCAGCGCGAGCAGCGTGGTGCCCATCACGATGCGCGTCGGCTTCGTGCCCACCGCGCGCAGGATGCGGTCGATGATCGGATCGAGCGTGCCCGCATCCGTGATCGTGCCGAAGTAGAGAATCGCGAACACGAACATGCCGACGACGGGCGCGAGGCTTTTCAGTCCGTCGATGACGAACTTGCTCGTTTGCAGGCCGAAGCCGCCGATCAGCGACGCCGCGATCGGCACGATGATGAGCGCGACGAGCGGCGACATGCGTTTCGAAAGAATCGCCCCGAGCAGGACGACGATAGTGCAAAGACCGAGCAGCGGCAGCATGAGTCTGTCTCCGAATCTTGTTTTTTGATGGAGTCGAGAGTAAGTTCGAAGCGGCGATAACACAATTGAAATGATTTGATGGCAGCCATCACGAACCATAATGGATCTCAATCTTCGCGATATTCGCGCGCTCGTCGCCGTGGCCGAGGCGGGCAGCTTCACGCGCGCGGCCGAGCGGCTGCATCTGTCGCAGCCCGCGCTGACCGTGCAAATTCGAAGGCTGGAAGAAGCGGTCGGCGCGCGCCTGTTCGATCGCAACAGCCGCAATGTCGCGCTGACGCCGACGGGCCGCGAATTGCTGCCGCTCCTGCGCAAATCGTTGCGCGACATGGAAAACGTGCTGCGCGATGCGCGCGCGTTGGGCGAAGGCGAAAGCGGCACGATCCGCATCGCGTGCCTGCCGACTTTTGCGGCGAGCGTGTTGCCCGAGCTCATCATCGGCATGAAGCGTGAAGTGCCGCGCGTTGCGTTTCAGATTCGCGATGTCGTGGCGAGCACCGTGAATGCGCTCGTGCACAACGAGGAAGCGGACATCGGGTTGACGGGCGGCGAGCTTGCCGATCCGGCGCTGGAGGTGCTGCACGCGGGCGTGGACCGGCTCGTCGTGGTGTGTCATCGTGAGCACGCACTGGCTAAGAAGCGGCGCGTGACGCCCAGCGATCTCGCGCGCTCGCCGCTCGTGCTGACCGCGCCGGGCACGAGCGTGCGCGCGGTCGTCGATGCAGCGCTCGCCGAAACGCGCGACACGCTCGATATCACGTGCGAGCCGACCTACATGATGACCGCCGTCGCGATGGTGCGCGGCGGTCTCGGCGTGACCATCCTGCCGGAGACGGCGCGCGAGGTGCGCGCGGAACCGGAGCTCGTGGCGAAGGCGATCGACCATCCGGCTTTCGTGCGGCCGATTGCCATCGTGAAGAAGAAAGGCAGGACGCTGCCCGCCGTGACGGAGCGCTTCGTCGAGCGCATGCGCGCCGCGCTGAACGCGCCCCGCTAAAAGCGCGCTTACTTCGCCATCGACGCCATGTCGATCACGAAGCGATACTTCACGTCGCTCTTCAACATGCGCTCGTAGGCCTTGTTGACCTCGTCCATGCGGATCATTTCGATATCGGACGTGATGCCGTGCTCGCCGCAGAAATCGAGCATCTCCTGCGTTTCCGCGATCCCGCCGATGAGCGATCCCGCGAGCGAGCGGCGCTTGAAAATCATGTTCATCACCGATGGCGACGGATGCGGATGCTCAGGCGCGCCGACGAGCGTCATCGTGCCGTCACGTTTGAGCAGCGCCATGAACTGATCCAGATCGTGCGATGCGGCCACCGTGTTCAGGATGAAATCGAAACTGTTGGCGTGCGCCGCCATCTGAGCCGCATCTTTCGAGATCACCACTTCATGCGCGCCGAGGCGCTTCGCGTCGTCGATCTTGCCCGGCGATGTCGTGAACAGCACGACATGCGCGCCCATCGCGGCGGCGAGCTTCACGCCCATGTGCCCGAGTCCGCCGAGACCCACGACGCCGACCTTGTGCCCTTTCTGCACGTTCCAGTGACGCAGCGGCGAATATGTCGTGATGCCCGCGCACAGCAACGGCGCGACCGCCGCGAGTTCGAGATTCCCGGGGATGCGCAGCGTGAACGCCTCGTCGACGACGATCGCCGTCGAATAGCCGCCCGCCGTGAAGCCGCCCGACTTTCTGTCCGGCGAGTTGTAGGTTTGCGTGAAGCTTTCGGGGCCGTCGCAGAACTGCTCTAGCCCTTCCTTGCAGGCATCGCAGACGCGGCATGAATCGACCATGCAGCCGACGCCCGCGAGATCGCCCGCCTTGAACTTCGTCACGTCAGCGCCGACCTCGACGACGCGCCCGACGATCTCGTGCCCCGGGACGACCGGATAGTTCGAGCCGCCCCACTCGTTCCTCGCCATGTGCAGGTCGGAGTGACACACGCCGCAGAACAGAATGTCGATGCGCACATCGTTCGGGCCGACATCGCGGCGCTGGATTTCGAGCGGACCGAGCGGCTTGTCGGCGGCGGATGCTGCATAGGAATACGCTTTCAGCATGGTTTGTTTCCCTCTTCGATTCGAATCGTGTGAACAGGATCAGCGCTTGCTCCGCAAGGAGAAACGCGCTTGATGGGACATGCAAGATGGTTTATTTGTGTGCGACAGCGAACGCTTACTCACCGTCCGCTCACTGTCGTTGCCAGCGCGTTGCGAGCGACTTGCCGATCGCGCCGATGCTCTGGCGGCCGGTCACTGCATCGGCAATGTCGTTACTGTATGACTTTGAGACGATCTCTGCTGAAACGACAGCGCGTGCATCACATCGTTTTTCACATCGCTGGAGAATTTGACAATCGTGCGCCCTTCGTCTGGCTCCCCGCTTAAGCGGGATTGTTCGACTGTCGGCGCGCTCTTATGCTTGTCATGCGCGCGGAGACGACGACTCTTTTCGCGCGGCGCCGGGCGGTTCGCGCGCCCGGCGCCTGCTCACGACTCATTCGATCGGCACCTGGAGAAAGTCAGACCATGAAGGCGAAGGCAATCACGGTGAGCATCGACACGCCGGGCGGCGTGGTCTGCGCCGAATTCCATATCGATACGGGCCGCCTCAGGATCTTCGAACGCGGCATGTTGCGCGTCGAACTGTTTCCGCCGCATTCGTGGTTCACGGTGGCTTCGGTGGCCGGCAACAGCCGCTGGGGGACGCGACCGCGCGAAGGGGATCTGCGTCTCGTGCTCGAGAACTTCATTCAGCAACACTTCGGCATCAGCGCGCTTCAGCGTGAATCGTTCATTTGATAAGCAAAACGAATTTTCGACGGTTCATTGACGACTACGCGCCGGCGGCCGATAACCGGGAACCTGATGCAGCGCGCAGTCACACGCGGCCGAAAGCGCCGCCAGCCGCTCCACGCTCTCGCGCATTTCGGCCTGCGTTTGCGCCACGGTCTCGCGCAGCGCTTCGAGCCGGGGCATGAGCCGGTCCGCGATCACATCGCACTCTTCCTTGCGCGTGAGTAGCGCCTCTGCGTCTTCGCGCGCTTCACGAAGCTCCATCAGCGAAACGGCGTTTTGCGCCTGCAGACGCGCATAGCTTTCCGCGAGTTCAGCGAGGCCCATCGACCGCATGCGTTCAACGAAATCGCGCATCGAGCGCATCGCGAGTTCGCCTGCGTCGTAAGCCATGAACTGGGCGTCGTCGATGGAAAGGGAGATACGTCCTTCGGGCGTTGCGAATTCGAGTTTGGTGATGACGCGCAAAAAAGGATGGACTTATTCAAAAAACCGCGTACTTGTGCAAAAAAGATTGGACTTGTTCAAAAAAGTCCATACCGATCCCGGCCTTTGCAGGTCGGAGGCTCACATCCGCCGCACTGAAGCGGTTCATCGACCCGACACGCGACTTAGCCCAAAACACTATTCAGCAATACAGCCCGATGGCATCGCGACATATGTGTGCGTCGCGTTCATCGCACACGCTTAACGAAAATATTTTTCTAACCCAAGATTTCCAGCAGACAGACTGGTTTTTGCGAATTCGCACAGCGCCTACCTCCCGGATTCGTGCATCCGTGTCTTTGATGACCGCCTCGCGCGCTTATACGAAGAGGTCTGCCGTTGCGGACACTGGGACGTCCATCGAATGGACATCTCTCCAACAAGAAACGAGTTTCATATTCGAAGAGGCTATTTAAATGACTTGCAGCTCTGAAATTACGATTGGCGGCTACGAACTGGATGTAATGAGACGCTCCTACACCGTGTGGGAACGATTCGAGAAAAAGGACCGGTTGATTCGCTCGCGCAAGTACCCGCTCCACTGGGACATGCCCCATGGTGAACAGCGAATGGTGCTCGAATTCGTATATTCGGTAACCTCCGACGTGCTTCGCAAGCGTCTCGGACGCGCGGGTTTTACTCGGACAACGTTAGAACAGGAGTTCCTGCGGTACTACGAGACCGTTTGTCGACAATCCGGGAACCTGTTCTTTAAGACCTACCCCGACGCAGAAAGAGCACAGGCTCGCGCGGACGCATTCCGGACTGCCACGCTTGACGACTGGCTGGAAGCGCTCGCGAAGACGGTCAAGGCGGACGTCACGCGGGTGCGACGGAATGCTCGTGCGTCCGCTCATCCCGACGACATCCTGGTGGACATCATCACTGGCTCCGACAGTCCCGCTGACAAGGAACTGAGACCCCGGCACTGCCTTTATGGTTTCCCGTGCAGCTCGCTCGACAACATGGCGGTCGCACTGCTTGAAGTTGTCGGAGGCGAGGTACCGTGCGAGCAGAATGTGTCTATGTTCGTCGAATATCTGGACGATACGACGTTCGATGACATGAGGCTTCGGCTGAAGCAGCCAACCCAAAACGTCGTCTTTCACGACGAGAGCGACATCTAGCAACGCGACGTGCGTCGAATTACTGCGAACGCAGGATCTGACGGCGCGAATCATCGAACCGGACGACTCCCTGCTCTACCTCTCTTAGGCGTAGATCGTGGTCTTCACTGGAATGCGCGCTATCAAACAGGTGAACAAAGGAATTTATATGGAATGCGTCGTACATACCACAATCGGTGGCTATCCAATCGCGAGTACAGTCAATCGTTACAACCGGTGGTACTTCAAGCCGGAAGACCGTCTCATCCGCTGCCGCGAACGGCACCCTGAAATGCTCGACTTCGAGTTTGTGTACTCGATTACGGCCGACACGCTTCGTCGGCGACTCGGCCGGGCCGGATACAACCGTGCTACGTTGGAAAGGGAGTTCTGGAAGTATCGTGAAAAGGTTTGCATGATGTCAGAAGGTGGCAACCTGCATTTCACTGGGGAATCGGCCGAAGCGTACGGAGAAGCGTTCCGGATGTCCGCTTCTCTCGATGGCTGGCTTAATGCCCTCGCGAACGCCGTGGGAACCGGTATAACTCCTGCTCGAAGGGCTGCAGGAGGTTTCGAGGTAACAGGCAATCCGCACGTGGACATCATTACCGGTCCAGACAAGCCGCCCTTTGAAGACCTTGAACCCGAACATGGTCTACTGGGATTTCCGTGCAGTACCTTCAACAACATGGCGGTGGCGTTGCTTGAGGTCACGGACGGAAACGCAGCTTGCGAACTGGACGTGACGTCGTTTGTGCTGCATCGGGGCGACATCACCTTCGATGACATGCTCGGAAGAAGGGACGAATATTAATCTCAACGTGCGCGATTACGGTCGCGCACGTTTTCTGCATCAAGCCCGGCGACGCGCGTTCCCTGATGACCGCTCTCACCTGAGAGTTCGAAGCAGGAGGGTCGCCACTGGCTCGTGGGCACACTACCCCAGCACCGCGCGACTGCCCCAAAGAGCATCGGTACCAATGCACCAATGCGCGTCACCAGACCATATGGACGACAGCGAACACTTCCCGGTAAGACGGAGCAGGCGCAGTCATTCCTTTCGCCTCGGCCGCATCGCAACCTGTCCAGCGAATTGAGGTCTCGAAATTCGACGTAACGTGTCCGTTCGACTTACATGCTCACTTCCCCTTCCTATACTTATAACGCGCGCCACCGGTATCGGACGATTCATCACAAAACAAACAGGAACATGAACCAAACGAACATCACCGACCGGAGCCCGGGCGAAATTTACGCCGAAGCGGGCGACGCGATTTTGAAGTACATGACCGATTGCCATACGACGAGACAATGCTGAAGGGGTATTACCTCGGCTTGGCCCTCGCATATGCCCATCAGCCTCATTCTCGATTCTGGCGCGACTTCAACGTCGACATCGTAGTCAAGCAATCTCGCGGCATCTGCCTGACTATCTCTCCGCGCTCACCGCTTCGGACGAGGCAGCCGACGGTGTTCGGGCGCGAGCGCACTGGTTGGTCAGGTTGCACGCATTTCACGAGTTTGCCGAAGAGATAGTCGCGGAGTTGCCTGTCGTAGAAAGACCGAAGACATCTGAATCCGCAGCCGCGTGGGTTTGTGCCGCGCTCGAAGGAGAAGGTCTGGAGCCGAAGCTCGCTAAGAAGCTGCGAGATGGCTTCCGCGCCGGCGGATGGGAACTCAAAGCTATCAAGCAAGTTAATGAGGCCAGAGCAGCAGGCTTCATTGCGCTTCCGAGCCATTCAATGGCCCGTATTTATCGAAAACATGCTATGCGGCCCGAGGACTGAGTCGTCTGCAACATATGAGAAAGCGAGCGCAACTGTGCTGCGCTCGCGAGATGCAATGCCCTAAATCCGCCGATTAGGGCGGACCCAAACCTTCCTTCATTGTTACGCGACCCGGCAGCACCACTGTTGCCGAGGCTTGCCACCCCGTAGGAGCAAGCCTTCTAGCCGTATATGTTCACCGCGCCGTCCGCCGACGCGTATTCGAACAGACCGCGCATCAACAGATAGTGCTTATAAAACTTCCCCTTCTTGTTCAAACGCACTCGGTCGTCCCACTCATCGAATTCAGCCACCAGCTTTGCAGAGGCGACCGGGCCTATCATACCGCCATTTCCGGAGCGAAAGATGTCACGAAAAGCGACCCGACTGTCGGCTTCGGGGATTTTCCCATCGCATCCTACGAGATAAGACAATTCCACAATCCAGTCGACAAACTCCGAATGGTCGTCGAATACGTAAAATCTCGTTCTTTCTGCGCATGCGTACAGAGCGCTGACATCGAGTCCCTCGGTGAAAAATGGACTCCATGGGTGGCCATATACCTTCACGAATTCGTTCCCGTTTTCACCCGCATCGACCTCGTCATCGAAGCTGGTAATTTTCTTCAAGCCCGTGTAGGCCAAAAAGCTAACTGACATGATTTCCCCTATCAATTGTATGGTTGGCGCGCGAACGACCGCTTAGTTGCGCCGCGCGTCGCAAAATGTCGCGAAGAACGACAGACTTCAGATTGATTGTTTCCTGTCGTCCCCAATGCGACTGATGTCCTGCAAATCAGTATAAGAAGATGAGCAGAGGATAATCAGAAGGAGGTACATGCGGCGCTGGATGGAATTCCCGGCTTCTGACGAAAACGCACTGCTGCGCAAGGACGTATTTTTTCGTTTCCAGATTCATTGACCAGAAGGGTCGACGCGATCAAGGTGGAAATGCTTCGTAGTTGCTTCATCGATGACTCGACTGGCGTCGTGCCAAGTCCGCCAAACCTTTGAGGGCACAAGCTATCAGGGTCACGGCGACACACTGCATGAGCAAACGAGCAATGCCGCGCGAGCGGAACTTGAACGCGCCGCCTCTCGACGGCAAATTGCGGCCAGGCCGCGTCGCGCTTCCGAAGAGTACTATGATATTTGAGCTCCGCGTGCGCGATTGGCAATCGCGCCCGTTTTTCGAAGACGTTACAAACCTGACGCCCTCACCTATGATGCTCCCATCAAGGAGCTTGACGCAGAGCACTTGTCGACACGGAGTATGCGTGCTCCATAACGGCTGATGCCCTCCACCGGCGACTGAGATGCGCTGGATATGAGACGGCCCTCTTGTACGGAGCCACGGAAACTATCGGCTAACAAACACAAGAAAGCCGCCAAACAGAGTCGTCGCGGTTACCGCATTGTCTGTCAAACTGACGATCGTCTGGGCACCGAAACCGACTGACCTGTATCCGTAGGATTTCAGGTCAGCGCAGGCTTCGCAATGGTTCGGCAAGTTGTCTACGTAAACTTGGGAGAAGCCAACCGCGGGAACATCGCCGTGGTCCTGCATTGTTGACTCTAGTTTGGCGACGGGCACCAACGGCACAACCAGGGACTGGCCGGGAACGACTTCAACATCTGTGCCGGTCTCATAGGCGACGTCGCTCACGCTTTGTTCCGCGTGCTGCGGCAGAAACAACGTCACCCTCCGCAGCCGTATAGGCCCGTCGGTACGCGCGTTGTTTACATCCAGCGCGAGGGCACCGTTTCGCGAGACGAAATGTGCTTGAACGCCGTCGGCGATGGTTGCACACGAGGCTGCGCCGGAAAGCAGAAAAAGGGTGGCCGCTGTCAAAAATTTGAGTTTCATATCCAAGTCGATAAATCACAACGTATAACTCATGCGCTATCGCCGAGCTTATTTAGTCGGCCAACGGGATAACGACCCCGTCATCGAAAACTTTAGCTACGCCTTTCTCACCTCGCCAGTAGATCCCAAAGTTTGAGAATGGTGAGAACTTTCGGGAGCACCTTTCGTTGGCTTCCGCCTGGCTCAGGCAAAGATGCGGCCCCAACCTCTCGTGTGGGCTCTCGGGTACCGATTCGCAAAAAAACTCCCACTCAAAACATCTCGGCAATTCAGAAAACTTACTTCAATCAGAAGACTTTTTTCGAACGCGCCACCGAAAACTGTTGGAAACAAGTGGCTAGATGCCGTGTTGCGTCGAAACATGGTCGGTCCACGCACATATACTTTAGCTCCGAGGCACACGCCGCCTCTCTTTTATCTGACTTGCAAAATATGAGCATCAAAGACAACAACTTCACCTCCTCCCTCGACAACGCAGCAGCAGCCGTAGACAACGACGTTGCAGAGACCGCGGCAGCATTCCTCGTGGACTGCGGGCTGAGCGACCAGGACCTGACGGCAGGAATTTGGGAAATGGCGTTGGAGTATGCATACAAGCCGCATCCGCGGTTTTGGCGCGACATCGACCTCGTGGCAGTCGCCGGGGCGATTACTCGCGAATTTCCCAATTGGCGGCGTGCTATGGAAACCGACGGCGGCCCAACCGCGGAAGAAATCCTGCACGAGGTCGACCATGAACTTTTCTGCCTCTTTTGAAATCCGAGTGGGCGGTTTGGCGGGTCGAGGGCGGGCGTGAGCCCGGCGCAGCGAACCCTTGAGGC
>NZ_FCOF02000064.1 GCF_001544755.2 Caballeronia catudaia
AAGCATGAAGGGATTGAACCGAAAAACCGGACATTTCTAACGAGCCAGCCATCGGACATTTCAATTTAGCCGTGACATCCTTTGTAGTTCCGAAAGACCGTAGCTACCGGTTAGCTTAAGTTCGTGATCGGACCTGCTCGACACCGTCGGGACTAAGCGGACGTCGGGCCTGTACCGCGCAATCATGGGAAGCATCTCCGCTAAGATGTGAGCCACTGCGAGTGGCGATCCGTTTCCTTGCTAAAACGCGTTTGTTACTGAAGGCGCGCGACGCTTGCCATCGGCGACTACCGGCCGCTAGCTGGCCGCGAACCGCTCTAGTTTAGGCCTGGTTCGAGATGAAGCCGCCGCCGCAAGCGCTTCGGACGCTGCGTCGAACTTTCCTTGCAGCAACAGCTCAATGACCGTTCGGTGCTCAGTTAGCGTGCCCATTTCGGGATGCAAGCGAAACGCATCATAGAAGGCGTGATTGACGATCAGCGGCATGTGCGCATGGCTGATCGTCGCGAGCAGTTTGCGGTTCGATGCGCCCGCGAGAAACGTATCGTGTAGCGTGGTTTCGAGGTGATGCAGTGCCGCGGCATGAATAGAGCCCGGATCGTCGATGGCGCGTTCGATATCGCGCAGCGCCGCTTCGAGCTTCTCGCGCGGCAGCGTCGGGGCACTGGCCCGCACCGCGGCAGGTTCCAGCAGCGTGCGCAATTCGTAATCCTGCCGCACCAAGACCAACTTGGTCCAGCCGTTCGCCGCGATCACGGTCGTCATCGTCCTGATATCGCTCGTGCTGCTGCGGCGCGTCGAGAAAGCGCAGTATCGGATTGATTTGCAAACTTGAACCACTAGTAGACGAACAACGCGCCAAATACGACCCGCACCGAGAGGCGCTCGAGTCCGAGTGGGCACTGATCGAGCCATTGCTGCCGATGCCAAAACCACGGCGCAAGAAGTATCCGGGACGGCCCGGTGATCGCCAAGCGCCGGACATAGCGCGGGAGTGGTCTGGGCAAATTCCGATGGGTTGTCGAACGTACTCATGCGTGGCTTCACAACTTCCGTCGTCTTCGTATTCGCTTCGAACATCGCGCGGGCATTCACGAAGCATTTCTCAAACTCGGTTGCTCCCTCGTCTGCTGGAACATCTTCAGACAGACGGAGCAGCCTTTTTGAATCCGTCTCTAAGGCTCTACCTTCTCATCGATGGCGACCAGCGCTATCAGGAACCAACAAAACTATTCGATGGGCTCCTAAGTTATCTGAGCAACAGCACCCGTGCCGGGCACAATCGAGGGCTGTTTCCGACGCAGTCAGTGAACGTGAATCAACAACTGGAATGAAGCGATGGACCGCGACATTTCTGCTCGATTACGGCGGGCACGCATGTATCATGAGACGGATAATGCGGGTCTCGTGTGCGCCCGATGCGGCATCTCTGTTCCGACACTTCGGAAGTGGCTGCGTCGCTATTCAGACGCGGGCGAAGAAGGGCTCCGATCTCAAAGCCGTCGACCTCACACAAGTCCGAATCGGAAGCTATCTGAGGCTGATCGAGCGACGATTCTCAGGTTGCGTGGCGAGCGCAAAGGCGCTCGTCGAATTCAAAGTGATCTGCGGCTAAACGAGCAACGAGAACTGTCCCTGGCGACGATCCACAAGATCCTGTGCGAAGCGTCTGTGAAGCCATTGGTGCGCTATCGACGACCGGAGACACCAAAGCGCTATAGCCGTCCGGTTCCGGGCGACCGCGTTCAGATGGACACGATGAAAGTCGCACGAGGCGTCTACCAGTACACAGCGATAGATGACTGTTCACGTTTTCGTGTACTGGCTGTCTATTCGCGAAGAAACGCCCAAAAACGCTGCTTTTCCTTGACCGCGTCGTCAGGGAAATGCCGTTTCCTATTCAGTGCGATCAGACCGATCGAGGCGGTGAGTTCTTCGCAGAGGCCGTACAGCGACGGTTCATGCAGCGAGAGAACAGGGCTATTGAGATAACTACCTTTGTTTTAATGGATCGGTTTACGCGCACAACTCGCCCTACCCGAACCGCGCAGCGCTCTCCTCTCCCTCGGTCCCGTCCGCAGCCTGAGTTACATTCCCCACCTGAGCGATGGCGTATGCACAGGGCTGTCCCAATGCCGCTTCATTTCGTCGTCCAGCACGCACAAGGTGATCGACGCGCCGGCCATTTCCAGCGACGTCGTGAGCGATCCGACCTGCACGCGCGCGATGGCGAGACCGCGCTGGTGCAGCCACGAGCGTGTGGAATTGAACAACAGATACAGTTCCCCGAGCGGCGTGCCGCCCAGCCCATTGATCAAGACCAGCAGCTCCGAACCGTTACCCGGTTTCAGATCGGCGACGATCGCCGTCAGCAGCTCTGCCGCTATCGCATCGGCGGCGGCAAAGCGCGTTCGCCGCCGCCCTGGCTCGCCATGAATGCCCACGCCGACCTCGATTTCATCGTCGCCGATCTTGAACGTCAGCGTGCCCGCTGCGGGCACCGTGCAACTCGAAAACGCGACGCCCATCGACGCCGTATGCTTGTTGATCCGGTCGCCGAACGCCTTGCATTGTTCGAGATCGGCGCCGGTCTCGGCGAGACTGCCCACCAGTTTCTCGACGATCACGGCACCCGCCACGCCGCGCCGGCCCGTCGTGTAACTGGAGTTTTCGACCGCGACATCGTCGTTGATCAGCACCATCGCATTCGGCAACTCCGACATCTCGGACGCCATTTCGAAGTTCATCAGATCGCCAGAATAGTTCTTCACGACGAAGAGCGTTCCCGCGCCCGTATCGACGGCCTTGGCGGCTGCCATCATCTGATCGGGCGTCGGCGAAGTGAATACCTGGCCAGGGCACGCGGCGTCCAGCATTCCGTACCCGACGAAGCCGCTATGCAAGGGCTCGTGTCCCGAGCCGCCGCCCGAGACGAGCGCAACCTTGCCTGGCTTCAGCGTCTTGCGCCGCACGAACACAGGTTCGTGATTGAGCACGACGAGATCGCCATGCGCGGCGGCGAATCCGGCAAGGCTCTCAGTCAGAAAGTCGTCGACATGGTTAATAAATTTTTTCATGGCCTGCGCTCCTTTCACTTTCTGTCTTGCGCGAGCCGCGCGCATACCGCACCGATCATCAACTGGCTCGACCGTGCGCCGGGATCGATGTGCCCGCGCGCACGCTCGCCGAGAAACGACGCGCGCCCCTTGGTTGCGAGCATGTCGCGCGTCGCGAGCATGCCCTCTTCAGCCCTCAGCGGCAGCGCATCGAGCACGGCTTCGGGCGCCGCACTGCTCTCGGCCAGTTCCATGAAGCGCGACGCGACAGGGATGAGCACGTCCATCATCGTCTTGCTGCCGATGCCGGCTTTGCCACGCTGGGCAACGGCATCGACACCCGCGGCGAAGATTCGCGCCGCGTCCAGCACGCTCATTGTGTCCGCGTTCTGCGCGGCCTTTGCCATGCCATGGAGCAACGAAAAGAACAGCGGCCCCGACGAACCGCCCACCGTCGACAGCAATTTGGAGGCGGCCTGGTCCAGCGCGGGCGCAAACGCCTCGGCCTCGATACCGGCGCGCATCGCAAACAGCGCATCGATGCCGCGCAACAGGTTGAAGATATGATCCCCGTCGCCAATCTGCTGATCGAGCGCTGCGATCTCGTCCGTGTGTTCCTTTAGCGTCGCATGCGCGGCCTCAATGCACGCCATGACCGTTTTCCCATTCATGCCGGAATCCTCCTGCCGTCGGAGCGGAAATAGAGAAGGCTGCGCGGAGGCAGCGACACACCGACTGTTTGCCCCGGCGTGAAATTGCGCTCGGTCATCGTTGTCGCGACGATGGCGGTGCCGTCGCGCTCCATGATCAGCAGATGCCGCAGCGGAGAATATTCGAGCACGCGAAGATCCAGCACGTCGCGCGTATCCGGCGCGTGCAGCACAATGTCTTCAGGACGGATCGCGACCGTCGAGGTGCCTGGCGGCATCGTGGCGGGATCGAACAGCACGGGCGGCAGCACGTTGATGGGCGGTGAGCCGAGCCGTTGCGCAGCGCCTAGCGAAGCCGGATTGCCATACACGTCGCGCGGCGCGCCCATCTGCACGATGCGCCCCTGTTCGAGTATGCCGATGCGGTCCGCAAGCGTGGTCGCTTCGACCTGATCGTGCGTCACGTAGATGATCGTCGCGCCGATCGTGCGATGCAGCCGCTTCAGTTCGATCCGCAGCTCCTCGCGCAACTTCGCGTCGAGCGACGACAGCGGCTCATCCATCAGAAACACCGTGGGCTGACGCACGAGCGCGCGTCCGATGGCCACGCGCTGCATCTCGCCTCCCGACAGACGCGTCGCCAGATTGCCGAGTTTCGACTCGATATGCAGCATCTGCGCGACCGCCTGCACGCGCGCGGTGACTTCCGCCTCGCTCACGCGCCGCCGCGGGGAGCGCAGTGGAAACGCCAGGTTGCCAAACACCGTCAGATGCGGATACAGCGAATACTGCTGAAAGATGAAGGCGACGTCGCGGTCCGCCGGATGCATGTCGGTCGCGGCGGCACCGTCGATGAATATCTCGCCATCGTCGGGCCGTTCGAGACCTGCGATGAGCCGCAACGTGGTGGTTTTGCCCGCGCCGCTCGGACCGAGCAACACGACGAACTCGCCCTCCTTCACCTCGATCGACACATCATCCACCGCGACGATATCGCCGAATCGCTTCGTCACCCCATGCAAGCGAATTTCAGACATAAGCGCCTCCGTTGCCGCTTCCATTGACGGCCATCTGCCGCGCAGCGCCGGGCAGCAGCTTGCCGCTCGATGCGTCGTAGAGCAGCGTGCACGCCTTGCGAAACGACATCCCGACCTGCGACCCCGCCCCCTGTCCTTCGTCCTTACCGACCCGCACGCGCACCACGCCGAGTGCCGTTTCGACGACGAGAATCTGATGCGAGCCGAGATACTCGTCCGCAATCACGCGTCCACGCAACGCACTGCGCTCGTCGATCACGACATGCTCTGGCCGTACGCCCAGCAGCGCTTTCGCCGCGGACGTAGCCGTGCGCGGCACGGACACGGATACGCCGCCCAGCGAGACCGATTCGGCGCCCGCTTCGACGCCGCCGTCCACGGCCAGAAAATTCATCGGCGGGCTGCCGATAAAGCTGCCGACAAACACGGTCGCTGGAAAGTGGTAGACCTCATGCGGGGACGCGGATTGCAGCACCTCGCCGCCGCTCATCACGACGATGTCATCGGCCATGGCCATCGCTTCGCGTTGGTCGTGCGTGACGTAGACCGTCGTTGCGCTGAGCGCGTTATGCAGCTTGCGCAACTCAAGGCACATCAGTTCGCGGAAATCCGCATCGAGCGTGCCGAGCGGCTCGTCCATCAGAAAAGCCTTCGGGTGGCGGACAATGGCGCGGCCCAGGGCGACTCGTTGACGATCGCCGCCCGAGAGCCCGCCTGTCTTTCGGTCCAGCAGACTTTCGATGCGCAGCATATGCGCGGCCGCATCGACGCGCGCCGCAATCTCGCAGCGCGAAATGCCCTCGTTCTTCAGTGGAAAAGCGATGTTGTTACGCACCGTCATATGCGGATAGAGCGCGAACATCTGGAACACAAACGCAATGTCGCGTTGACGCGCACGCAATCCCGTCACATCTTCGCCGTCGATCAGAATCTGGCCAGAGGTCGGCAGTTCGAGCCCGGCGATCATGCGCAACGTCGTCGTCTTGCCGCAACCGGACGGTCCGAGCAGCACCACAAAGCGGCCGTTGCCCACGGTGAGATTCGTATCGTGCACGGCAGTGAAGTCGCCGAAGCGCTTATGAAGGTTGGAGAGAACGATCGTCGACATGGCTCACTCCGGGAAGTGACTGGTCACGACGAATGCCAGCGCACCCACTAGAATCACGAGGAACGACCAGGTATAGAGATCGACCGTGAATGGCTGGACGAGCATCGCAATGCCGAGGCCGATCAGCACGGTCGATGCGCCCTCACAGTAGCGCCTGCGCAGCAGGCGGCGGCGCGGGATCGTGGGTTGGGCTTTCATTTGCGAACCGCGCCAAAGGTGATCCCGCGCAACAGATGCTTGCGCAGCACAACGGTAAAGATCAGGATGGGCAGCACGAACAGCGTCGTCGCGGCCGCGACCGCTGGCCAGTCCTGCCCGCCCTCGCCGATGATGAACGGAATGAACGGCGGCATCGTCTGTGCGTCGCCGCTCGTCAGCAGCAATGCGAACGCATACTCGTTCCATGCAAAGATCAGACAGAAAATGGCCGTCGCCGCAATGCCCGTCATCGCCTGGGGCAGCACGACCTTCATGAAGGCCTGCAACCGCGTGTATCCGTCGACGAGGGCGGCTTCCTCATATTCGCGGGGGATTTCGTCGATGAATCCTTTGAGCAGCCACACCGCCAGCGAGACGTTCACGGCCGTGTAGAGCACAATCATGCCGAGGTAGCTGTCGGCCAGGCCGAGCGCGCGATACATCAGATAGATGGGAATCGCGACGGCGATGGGGGGCATCATCCGCGTGGACAGAATGAAGAACAGCAGATCATCGGCGAGCGGCACCTTGAAGCGCGAAAACGCATAGGCAGCAAGCGTGCCGAGAAACACCGCAAGAAAGGTCGAGCCGAACCCGATCACGAGCGAATTGACGAAACGCGGCAGGACTTTCGATGGCCCTGCAATCACCATATTGCGCTTTCGCACATCGCGGTCGTACCAGGTCTGCGCGGGCGGCAAGCTCGCGATGAACTCCGGCGTCTGCCGCGAGCGGATCGTGAAGAGATTCACGTAACCTTCCATCGAAGGGTGAAACACGACGACGGGCGGATACGCGATGGCATCCTCCTGCGTCTTGAAGCTCGTCAGGATGATCCAGACGATCGGCAGCGTCGCAATCAGCGCATACGTGATCACAACGACAGCGGCAAACGTCTTGCTGCGCGGCGATGCCGCCACCACGGACTGTTGAAGGGCAAGGTCTGTCATCGCTGTTTCACCCGGTTGAGCGCCTTCACATAGATGTTCGCCGCACCGAACACGACGACGAACAGAATGATCGCGAGCGCGGACGAGTAACCCGTCTTCCACTTCTCGAACGCTGCGCGCTTGAGCGTGATCGACACGGTTTCCGTCACGGAGCCCGGCCCGCCCGACGTCAGCAGGTTCACCATGTCGAACATCTTGAAGTTCTCGATCCCGCGAAACAGGATCGCGAGCATCAGGAACGGCAGCGTCATCGGCAGCGTGATCGACCAGAACTGCCGCCACGGCGAAGCGCGATCGACTTCGGCCGCTTCATAGATGTAGTCCGGAATGGAACGCAATCCCGCAAGGCAGATCAGCATCACGTAGGGTGTCCACATCCATGTATCGACCATGACGATGGTCCACGGTGCGAGAGGCACGTCGCCAATCATCTGGAACGAGTTCGGCGCGATGCCGGTGAAAAAGCCGACGATGTCGTTGAAAAGACCCGTCTGCGGTTGCAGCAGAAAGGTCCAGAAGTTGCCGACAACAGCGGGCGAAAGCATCATCGGCAGGAGGATCAGCGTGGTCCAGAAGCTATGGCCGCGAAACTGCCGGTTGATGAGCAGTGCCAGCCCGAAGCCGAGCAGCACTTCGAGCCCGACCGACCAGAACACGAAGCGCGCCGTCACCTGCATCGCGTACCAGATGTCTTCGTCGGTCAGTATGTCCGTGTAATTGTCGATGCCGACATTGCGCGCGGGCACGCTCGGCATGTTCGACTTGAAGTTCGTGAACGACAGCCGCAATGCCCAGATCAACGGAAAGATGTTGATCGCGAGCAACAGCACGATAGTCGGAAGAATGAACAGCCACGCGATAATTCGGTCGGACAGTCCGCGCAGGCGCGCGGCAGCGCGCGTCCGCGCTTTCGTCTGCAATTCTTCCGGAGGAAAAGGCTTGTTTGTCAACATGCCTGACTCCTTGTTGTCGCGGACCGACAAGACCGGTAGGCTCGCCGGCCCGCGCGTTCATGTGCGGTGACGCTAGTTCTTCCCTTCGGCCTTGAAGACTTTGTTCCAGTCCTTGACGAGCAGATCGAGCGCTTCTTTCGCAGTGCCTTTATCGGCAACCACATAGTCGTGTACGCGCTTTTGCATGTCGAGCAACAACTCGGCATAGGTAGGCTCGGCCCAGAAGTCTTTGACTATTGACATCGACTTCAGGAATGCAGGCGCAAATGGCGCGCTCTTCGGAAAATCCGGCGCGTCCACCACCGACTTCGCCGCGGAGTAGCCGCCGAGTTGCCACCACTTCTTCTGCACATCGGCTTGAGCAAACCACTTGATGTATTCGAGCGCGTCTGCCTTGTGATCCGAGTACGACACGACGGAAATGCCTTGGCCTCCGAGTTGCGTGAACTGGCTCGTTTCCTTTGGATTGACGAAGAAGCCGATCTTGTCGCCGCCGACATTCGGGTCCTTGTACAGTCCTGGGAAGAAGGCAAACCAGTTCATCTGCATCGCGACCTGGCCGGACTTGAACGCATCGAGTCCTTCCTGCATGTAGGCGTTCGTCATGCCGGGCGCCGTGCAACACTTGTAAAGCGCCTTATAGAATTCGAGCCCCTTGATGGCGCCCGGTGAATTCACGAAGCCGTCCAGGTGATACGGCTTCTTCGGGTCCTGGTATTCGAAGCCGAAGTTATAGAGCATGTTGGTCACGCCCATTGTGATCCCTTCCGAGCCGCGCTCCGTGAAGATATACACGCCATACACGGTTTTACCGTCGATCTTTCGTCCCTGGAAGAACTCAGCTGTTTGCTTGAGTTCATCCATCGTCGTGGGCGGCTCGAGTTCGCGCTTGTACTTCTGCTTGAACTCCGCGCGCAGCTCGGGCCTTGCAAACCAGTCTTTGCGGTACGTCCAGCCCACCGCGTCCGCCATCGCGGGCAGCGCCCAGTAATTCGGCGTGTTCTTTGGCCACTCCGCGTAGCCGACGACGGTCGCCGGCACGAAGTCGTTCATCGAGATTTTGTTCTTGTCGAAGAAATCATTGAGCTTCACATAGTGCCCATTGACCGCGGCACCGCCAATCCACTGACTATCTCCGATGATGAGATCGCACAGCTTTCCGTGCGAATTGAGTTCATTGAGGAAGCGGTCCGCGTAGCTCGTCCACGGTACAAACTCGAATTTCATCGCAATGCCGGTTTTCGCCGTAAAGTCTTTCGACAATTCGACGAGCGCATTGGCAGGGTCCCATGCGGCCCAACATAACGTCAACTGCTTGCCCTGCGCGTGCGCCGCCGATCCGAAGCTCAGTCCCAGCGACGCCAGGAGCGCCGCGATTACCCTTGATGACGTAAGACGTAACATTTGTCTTCTCCTTGTCTCTGTCGGGTCTCAAACTGATGAAAGACAGCGCCCATGCGCCGGACGCTGTATTTGAGCTCTGGCGGACTCAGCGAACTGTCCGCGTGTCGCGAGCATCAGGCATGCGCATTCTCACGAAGATAAATACGGGTTTCGGGCGTCGGAATGGCGAGCACGCCGCGCACGTCGTTCAGAAAATTGATGGCGGCGAGCCCCGCCCAATGGACGATCCCGCGCACATCCTGATCGAGGATGACGTCGATCGCCCGCTCCGACAGTTGCGCCCGCGTGTCGGCCGTGCACTCGTGGCCGATCAATACCACGCGCGTCTTGTCGCCCGATTCCTGCAACGTCGACGCGATGCCGGAAATGCCACCACCCGTCACATACACGCCGACGAGATCGGGGTGCCCCGCCATCAGCCCTTGCACAGCAAGACCGGCGCTGTCATTGTCTTCAGCGAAATCGGGCTCGGTGAGCCAGCGCAGGTTGCGAAAGTCTTCCTCGAGCACCTGCGAGAAACCCGTCCGACGCTCAAGCTGATAGTGCAGACGCGACGACGCCGACAGCACGGCGACCGTGCCGATGCGCGAGCCCACGAAGCGTCCCATCAGCAGTGCCGCCGTTCTTCCAGCAATCCGGTTATCCACGCCAACATACGCAGCCCGCGCACTCGACGGCAAATCCGAAAAGACCGTGACGACGGGCACATTCGCATCGGTCATGTCCTGAATCATCCGCTCGACCCACGGGTAATCGAGCGGCACGAGTACGAGCGCGTCGTAGTCGATCAGTTGCACGGCGAGCGATGTTGCGTCGCGCTGGCTGGACAGGTCGCAACGATAAAACGACGAGACGAGACGATGCTCGCGAAAGAAACTGGCGGACAGCGCGATATCACGTTCGACTTGATCGAGAAAGCGGGAATTGATTTGCGGTAAGACGAAAGCGACCCGGAACGACGTAGTTTTCGCGGGCCGGCCGCGGCTTGCGCGTTCGTCACGCAGCGTGGCCAGCGCGAGATGTACACGTTCGGCCGTTTCGGGGCGAACCCCTTGGTCGTCGCGCAGCACACGATCAACCGTCGCCACGCTCACGCCGGCGCGGCGCGCAATCATCATACGCGTAGCTGGCATGGTCTCCTCCGGTGCCAGGCGGAAAATCGTTTTATTAACTCAAGATAGTTTTCCGCACGGAGAATGCAAGCTTTTTTCGCGCGTTAAATGCGTCATTCTTGCGAGCATGCAGATACCAGTTCTCTCTATGTGCTTAATGTCGGCGTGGTCTCCCCAGCGTCAGAATCACGCTGATTCCCACAGTCAGAACGGAGATGTCGTTAGTGATCCTTATTTCGTGGTTGTTTTAGAGCCGAAGCTTGCCGGTCGTCGCATTGGGCCGTGAGCTCCCCGGCGGGGCGTCGCCCGTCGGACCGTAAGCGAGGAGCAACGGTCGTGAACATCCCCGCCAGGAACTGGCGACATGGCGCAGAGTTCTCACCGTCATAACGGATTGACGTACTGCCGCACAGTCGTGAACGCGTCGATCGCTGATCACAACGCTGCCCGAAGGCGTGGTCAGCAATTCCTTCATTGCATCGCCTCAGCCCTGAGATAACGGACTCTGTCCCGCGATACCTAGCTGAACATTTCCGGCCGCAAGTCGCTTACCTCGATGATCACATCAGCCGGCAGATTTGCCCGGCGTGCCGCGGCGCGGATGGCCTCGGCATTGGGTGCCTCATACAGGCAATAAGTCTTTTTCTTGTCCGCGCTGAGAAACGAAAAGAGCCACTCGACGCCTTCCTCGTCGTTGATTCGCCTCACAGTGGCTGCGCTGTCGCTCGTCACCTCAAGTTGTTCCGCAAAATTGCGTTCGATCATGAACCGTGGCATGGCATCCTCCTCTATATAGACAGCACATCGCACGTCGAACCGCGCGATATCTCGCGCTAGTTTCTGATCCCCGCGCCGGTCTGCGCCCCGCCAATACGCTCGACAAGGGCGAACATTCCGAGTTTCTTGGCTTCGGCTGCCGCGCGCGCAAGCAGGTCTTGGGCTCGCGCCCTGTCTTCGATACGATTGCGCGCCGTCAGCATGAGGGCGTATTCGTGCCTGCTATGAGCGAGCCAGGGCCACGCACGCAAGCGTTCGTCCATGTGCAGCGCATATTCGAAGTGCTGTTCGGCGCTCGACCAGTCGCCGAGCGCGTGGGCCAGCATGCCGAGAAACCGGGCCGCCGAGCCGCAGCAAAGCGTAAAGACCGGAACCGTGACGGCCTGGTCGCGGAATGGCAGGAGAAGGGCGTAGATCCGTTCGGCATGCCCGACATCCCGCAGCCGTGCGGCCACTTCCGCCAAATAAGCTAGCGTGACCAGCCGCTTGCTGTCCATGGGGACACCGTATGCCGTTTCCGAAAGCCGATCGAGATTGTCGTGTGCCTGCGCTTCAAAGCCGAGATCGCTGCATATCAACATGAACCCTGGCCGCCACGTCGCATCTTCGAAATGCGCGTCGTCGATAAAGCGCTTGAAGATCGGCGCTACCTCGGCGAGCCGGCCCTGTTCGCGGCGGATCGAGAACATCTGCATGCCGTAGACGCCGGTTGCGAGATTCGCATCGGCGCTCTGCGCCATCTGCAGCGAGTCGCGCGTCTTTCGTTCCGCCTCGGCGAAATCACCGACAAGAATAGCCCGCATTGCCTGCGCCCCGGTCACGCACCACTTGTCGACGAAGTGCTGCCCACTGGCGGCAATTTCCCGATACCGCTCCAGCGCGCTTTCGAACTGGTCCGCCTCGCCGATCTCCAGATACCCGGCAAGACATCGAGCGCATGCATGGCCGATGGTGTGCACATCGCCCAGCGTTTCCGCAATGTGCCTCAGCTCCAGCAACACGTTTGCGCGCTGCAAAAAGCTGTCCGCAGACAACGGTAGAGCACCGACATGCATCAGCTCGCACGCCAATGCGTCGAAAAGGCTCGGCAGATCGTTCAGGCGTCGGGCGAGCGCGACGGCCTGCAGTGCAAATTCGCTGCTTTGTTGGCGTGCGCCTGTCATATGAACGGTGCGCACGAGCCGACTCAACAGGCGGCAGCGCTCGACCGATTCCTCGGCGCCGGTCTCGGCGAGCGCCTCCCCCAGCAACGCAAGCGATGCATTACCGGAGCCTTCGAGGAACGTCTCGGCGGTGTCGAACTCCAATGCTGCCTGCACAAGATACGAGGTCAGCCTATGTTCGCGGGCAATTCGAGCCGCTTCGCGGAAGGTCGCAATCGCCTCGCGTTGTGCCAGCCGGAGTTCTGCCCTGCCTCTTGTGAGCAGCAGTGGCAGGATGCGCGGCGCCCGCTCAGGCTCGCCGCAGGAGCATCGCTCGACGAGTTCGAGTCCGCGCTGCGCATGGGCGATGGCCTCGTCGTAGGCCGCGCCCGCAAGCGCGCGCTCACCGGCACGCTGCCAGTAGCCGATCGCGCGCTCTGGCATATCGCCTGCGGCGAAGTTCTGGGCGATCACTTCGGGTTGCCGCTCGGCGATGTCCGGATAATGTTCCTCCAGAGCGGCGGCAATGCGCGCGTGATAGTGCCGCCGGCGCGCGAGCAGGAGCGACTGATATGCGATCTCCTGGATCAATGCGTGTCGAAACATAAAGGCATTGTCGTCGGCGCGTTTGCCCGGAGCCGGAACGATGATTTCGGCTGCGGTGAGGCGATCGAGTTCTTCCCGCAGTTCGTCCTCCGACGTAGACGCGATCAGGCCCAGCAGCTTTGCGTCGAACTCCCGTCCTACTGTGGCCGCAACCTGCGCGGTTTCCTTGACGGCTGGATCGAGCCGGTCGAGCCGCGACAGCAGCGAGCCCTGCAGCGTGTCCGGAATCGCGATCGCCTGGGCCGCGCCTTTCAACTCGTAGCTCATTCCGGCATCCCGCAACAGATCGCCCTGGAGAACGGCCTTGGTCAGTTCTTCCACGAAGAGCGGCACGCCGTCCGTCTTGGAGACGATCTCATCGAGCACGAGCCCGGGAAAGCGCTTGCCGCCCGTCAGCCGCTCAATCATCGCCACGCAGTCGCGGCGCGACAGCCGGTCGAGATTGAGCTGCACGAAATGCGGGAACGTCCATCCCGATTCGAACTCCGGTCGTGCCGTGAGCAGGACGAGAAGTCTCGCGGAAATCAGCCGTTCGACCACCAGTCGAACAAATTCTAATGATGACGGGTCGATCCAGTGCGCATCTTCGACAACGAAGAGCACCGGCTGAACGCGCGCCGACGCGTCGAGAATGGAAACGAGCACGTCCAGCGTTCGGCGCTTGAAGGAAGGCGAAGAGGTATCGACGGCCGGATCCCAGGTAGCTTCGGGTATGCCCAGCAAGTTCGCAAGAACGAGAAGTGTCTCGTCCGCATCGACTCCCAGGCTCGCGATTCCTGCCTTGAGCCGTTCACTATCCGAATTGCCCGATCCATACGCCACACCAAGGCCGACGCCGAAGGTGCGCTGCAGCCAGCGCAGCACCGGCCAGAAAGGGCTGTTGCGATAGTAAGCAGAGCAATGAAGCGAGACGATCGCATGAGACTCGTCACTGATGCTGTCGCAAAGCGCCCGAAGCACGCGGGATTTTCCGATTCCCGGCTCGCCAGTCAGCAGCACGCAGCGCATTTCGCCTTCGACGCCCTGCTTCCAGCGCTGCCGGATCATGTCGAGTTCTGCGGCCCGGCCGACGAGCGGGGTGATGCCGTGGACCGCCCTGATTTCGAAGCGATCGATTGCGTCGGCCTGTGCGAGAATGCGCTGGATCCGGACCGGCTCAGTGATCCCTTTCAATTCCCGGCAGCCCAGGTCTTCGAGCTTGAACGATCCTTCTATCAGGTGTTGCGCGGTCGGCCCTACGACGATCGCATCGGGCGGAGCGATGGCCTGCAGCCTTGCGGCGATGATCGGCGCTTCTCCAACGATCGCCTGCTGATCCAGCGACGATCCAGCGCCCACCGCACCTGCGACGACGAGCCCCGCTTCGATTCCGATCCGCACCCGCAGGCGAACGCCACACTCGGTCTCGATGCGATCGTTCGCCTCGCGCAGCGCCGCTATGGCGGCGAGCGCGGCGAGCACCGCGCGCACGGCATCGTCTTCGTGCGCATTCGGGTAGCCGAAATAGACGAGCAGGCCATCGCCGATATACAGCGCGATATGGCCTTCATGGGCTTCGATTGCGCGCGCACAGGCTTGATGGTAACCGCCCAGAAGGCGTCGCAGGTCCTCGGGATCAAAGCGTTCGGCGAGCGCTGTCGAGTCGATAAGATCGACGAACATCACTGTGACCTGCCGTCTCTCGGCCTCGATGGCCTTACGTTCCGCCGATCCGGATGAGCCGGCGCGCGCTCTCACGTGCCCGAGCCCATGCGCGTGGCTGTCCGTCAGACTCGCAAGCCCTTTTGCGAGCCGCTTGCGATCGCCGAGCGTGAGGCCGAGTTCCTTCAGGTCGCACTCGGAAAGATCCCCGAGCACATCCCAGTCGATCCCTTGCGCGACGAACTTCGCAGCATGAGCGCCGAGGCCAATCTGCGCCAACCATGTCGCCAGATCGTCGGTCATCGCTGAATCTCTGCAGTCCAATCGGCTTCATCATCCGCGAGGCAGTGCGCCTTGTCACGTGCTACGGCGGCGGCCTCGGGAAAGTCTGGACAAGCACATGGCGATGGGACTCTTTAAGCATCTGAATAACTTTCGCGCCGGCGACCGGGTGAGACGTCGAATCTCAGGTTTGATACACCAGTACTACGTGAACGGTTTAATTCAGAAGTAAACGTTCTGCCCGCGGGTGCGAAGGTCCCGGTGTCGCATTCGAGCCGACGCTTATGCGTCTGCGCTGCAGTTTGATTGAACGACCAATCCTGGCCGAACTCGGTCAGGTCGAGTCCGCCGAGTGGCGCTTCGATTCATCGACGAGCCACCGCGAACCATCAGTGGCCCGCGTCTGGTTGCTTCTGTAGACGCGGCAAGTAGATAGGAGTTCTACTTTGAAACGCTAAAATCTCTGATTACTTCCCGCGTTGCAACTTTGGATAACGAATTAACGCCTACAAAATACTTAAATCCACTCACACCTTGCTTGTACATGACTTGTTCCCTGTCGACCGGCGCTTACGCGGCCTGTTTAGTTTCGATTCCAAGCGAGGCGGCCACCTGGCGCCGGCCTCCAGCTTTCATCCAGGCATCTATTTGCTTCGCATACTGGACGACCTCGCTCATATCGGAATCGAATCCGAAGAACATATAAGGCAAGCCAAGCGAATCCAGCGTGTCCCGCAAAGCACCCATGCCACGCACAAGATTTGGACCGCCACGACCAACGACGACGTACAAGGGTGCGGGGCCGTGCGTGCGAAGTGTCCTCGCAGCGCATCGGCCATCGCGCGGAAGGTTTCGAGGATGTCAGTGTTGTTCGACTTCCCGCCGATGATGAACAGCACGTTGCTTTGACGAACCCAGTGCTTGAAGCAGATGCGCGCCACCTCTTTCATTTTCTCGCACGGAGGGTTGCCTCCGAAGTCCGAGGAGATGATGGCATCGTCACCGAGCATCTGGGTTACGAGCGAGTTCGCTCCACCACCGAAGGTCAGGGCAAGAATGCTGCCCTTCGAATTGAGGACGTAGACGTCGCTCTGGCCTTGATAGGTGCGAAGCTGGTTGATTTCCTGCTCGAACTCGGACTAGTCAACGGCGAACAGATGCGGTGGGAGATTGAGGCGCTGCCAGCGCGGGTCATCGCGGTCGAAGCCCCACTTGAAGTCGCATGCTATGGGCGTGAGGCGCCCTTTGCTGTCTTCGCGCATCCGAATAGGATTGAGTTCAAGCGTCGTCATGCCGAAACCGTGATACAGCTCCCACAGCTTGGGCAATTGCTGAACCAATGGCGAAATGAGCTGCTTTGGCGCACCGAGCGTCGACAAGGCGTTGGCCACAACAAACGCTTTAAGGCCCGTCAATGGGTCGAACGGGATTTGCACGACCTGCGACTTGTCTAACATCCTCGATGTCCATACCGCCGTGGTGGGTGAGCGTCATTGTCGAGAAAAACACTTCGTGTTCAGCCGGCACGCCGGCTTCGAATGTCACTCCATTGGCCTTGGAGACGACGTTTCCCACGCGATGCTCGACGAAGTACAAGCGCTCCTTTTCTGCAAGAGCGGTTGTGAGGTCAGTCGCCCGCCCGATGAGGCCCGCTTTGCCTTTCTTGCCGACGCCACCTTTGAAACCGGCTTGATAAAAATCATACCGTGCTTCATGAGCATGTTGCGAATCTGTTCTTCGCTGGCGTCAGCGCCCAATATCTCTGGCGTCGGAAAGCCGACGAACTGAAGCATCTTCGCTCCGTGCAACATACCGGTGACTTGCATGGCTACCTCATAGAGTGCGGGAAAACAAATCCGTCGCCAGAGCGCCAACCGGCGCGTGTTGGCTGTTGAAGCCGTAAAAGGCATGCGGCGTCGACCGCAGGATGGCGTCAATGACTTCCGCCGTCAGGTTAAGGTCTTGCAGGTTTCGGACACTTCGGCCGAAATCCGTTGAATCTTCGAATTGAGTGTGCGGCCAGTCACTGCCCCACATCAGGCGTTGCGGCCCGAAGACGTCGAGCAACTCTTCGCTCGCGTCGTGCATAAATGAGGTAGCGGGGTTGGCGCAGCGGTAAGCACCGGAAATCTTGACCCATACGCGGCCCGAGGCTCTGAAGCCGAGCAAGTCTCGAAAGCCGGGGTCGATCGTCCCTTGGTCGGGGTCCGGCCTGCCGAAATGGTCCACGACGACTCGCAAGCCGGCTTCCAACAGTGGCTCGATGAGTGGCCTCAGGTCGCACGCTTGCCGATGAAGTTCAACGTGCCAGCCGAGCTCCAACAGGCGACGCCAGAGCACGGTCCAAGGAGCCGCCGTCAAATCCGGAAGTGGCTGACCTATCAGATTGAGCCTAATGCCCGTTACGCCGCCTTTGGCAAATCGCGCGAGTTCGTCGTCGGAGATGTCAGGAGACACCACCGCAACGCCACGCAGCTTCGACGGTTCGCTCGCGAGCGCTTCGAGCAGATGGCTGTTGTCGGTACCGAGAAAGCTAGGTTGAACGAGAACGCCATAGCCAAAGCCGTGCTGCTTCAGCAACACGAGGTAGCTTTCCAGCTGTGCGTCGTAATTAGGCGTATAGCGTCGCTTGTGGGCCAGTTGCAGGCTGCTACGAAAAACGTGAGCGTGCGTGTCAACGAATGAAGGCATCGATGCAGGTTTGAGGGGTGTTGCGCTCATCGTTGACTCCGTGCGCTTTTAAGGGCTAGGTCGGCGCCGTTCGTAGGTATGGCTGACTTCTCGGCAGTGGTCGGACGCAACCGCTTGCCGCGCGTTTCCGGAAGGAGCAGCACCGATACCATCGCGATGCCATATGCGACCCCCGCATCGATGCCAATAGCTGCGCCCAGTGACATCGAGTGGCTCATGTAGCCAACCAATACAGGAAAGCCCGCGGACGCGATGCGACCAAAGTTGTAGCAAAAACCAACGCCCGTACCGCGCATCTGAGCCGGGTAGAGCTCGTTGAAAAGCGCCCCGAGACTTGCCGGAATCCCGGCTGAGAAGAAGCCGAGGGGGAAGCCTAGAACGAGCATTTGTAAATTGCTCAATGGCAGCATGACGTACGACAGAACGGTAACGATGCAGCAGAGCGCAAATAGTGCGATGTTGCGCCGGCGCCCGATGCGATCAAGCAGGTAGGCACTCGCCATGCACCCGCACCAAAACGCAATGATGACCACGGCCAAATATGCGCCAGTGTTCAGGACCGAGAGGTGCCGCTCCTTGGACAGGAAAGTAGGCAGCCAGGTCATGATGGCGTAGTAGCCGCCATGCGCCCCTGTGCCCAGAAGCATGCCAATGAGGGTCGTCTTCAGGACTTGCGGCCGGAAAACCTCAGCAACTTGAAGGAGAATTGGCGTTTGGGTCTGTTTCTCGGGTGTTGAGAAACGCGCCGGCTCACGCAAATTGCGCCTTACGTAAAGCACGAGGATGGCAGGCAGCAGGCCGACGCCGAACATCACGCGCCACGCTGTAGCCATCGGGAGCCAGGAGAACGCCACGGCGTATAGAAGGACTGCTGCGCCCCAGCCGACCGCCCATGCGCTTTGCACCGCGCCCATTGCCTTCCCGCGGTTTTCAGGACTGATGGTTTCAGCCATCAGCACGGCGCCGGCCGCCCATTCGCCACCGAATCCGAACCCTTGCAATGCCTTGAACGCAAGCAATTGGGGAAAGGTCTGAGCGAAGGCGCAAATGAACGTGAACGCCGAAAACCAAAGAATAGTAATTTGGAGTGTGCGGACCCGTCCTAGCCGGTCCGAAAGCGCCCCGGCGAGCCATCCGCCAAGTGCCGACGAAACCAAGGTCACGGCGCTGATAGCCCCCGCTTGCGTATGGTCAATGCCAAACGCCGCGACGATAGCGGGAATCGCTAATGTGAACATCTGGACGTCGAGCGCGTCCAGACCCCAGCCGGCGAAGCAACCCCAAAACGTCATTCGCTCTACGCGGGTGCCTCGTTTGTACCAATCGAGCATTCCTGTCTCCAACTCATATATTCATGTATATGACTATATGTGAAGAGTGTAGGGATTTTCGGGCGATTGTCTCTGGGGATTAACCCTCGAACCGCTGCGGTGCTACAGTAGAGATAGAGTTGTGGATAACTATATGACCATGAACAGCGTTTCGTTACCCGCCCAGGCGGACCTGCGCCTGCCGCGCTATCAGCTCATCCGGGACGACATCGTGCGTCGAATTGCCGAGGGGCAATGGGCGCCTGGACAGGCGATTCCGACCGAGTCCGACCTCTGTACCGCCTACGAAGTCTCGATTGGCACCCTCCGAAAAGCCATTGATTTACTCGTGGCGGAAGGTGTTTTAACCCGCACACAAGGAAAAGGAACGTTTGTTCGCCGGCCCCGCTTCGACTCTTCCCTGTTCCGTTTCTTTCGCTTCAAATCAGCAGACGGCGATCCAGTGCAGCCGACCGGAAAGATTTTGGACCGCAAGGTTCTGAAACCGAGCGAAGCGATTCGCGCGGCGCTGCAAATGAAAGCGAGCGAGACGAGCATTCGCCTCTCCCGGGTTCGTCTTATCGACTCAGAGCCGGTGCTCCGGGAAGAGATCTGGCTGCCGCGACATCGTTTTGGAGCGTTGGTTACGCTGCCGCTGGACGAATTCGGCGACCTCATGTATCCGCTTTACGAGCGTGCGTGCCGGCAGATTGTGGCCTCGGCGAAGGAGACCCTTACTGTCGAGGAGGCCACAAGCGAGGACGCTGCCGCACTCCGCGTGAATGTCGGAAGCCCGATTATTGTCGTGCAACGGGTCGCGTTAGATTTTGCTGGAACGCCGATTGAGTGGCGAACAACGCGTGGCGCCGCGACCGGCTTTCAATACCAGGTCGACATCCGCTAATCATCCGTACCTTTCAAACGCCGCGCGGCCTCATTCCGCGCCAGCGCGGCGCCCCGATTCCAATAGCTACTTCGCCACCGCCTGAGCCCTGGGAGGCCAGCGAGCTGGCGCGCCTAACGTCGTCCGGGTAACACCCCATAGTCCGCCGATTTCATTTAGAGATATAAAGATATATATGTTTATATCTTGCGTCTCGGCTCGTGCCCCGCTGATGGTGGGGCCTCTAGGCGATTTCCCTTGGAGCGACTGTGGATACCACTTCGATTTCTGAACAGCATGTGATGAGAAAGATGGCTTGGCGCCTGATGCCTCTGCTGATTGTCATGTTTCTTATTGCGTTTATCGACCGCCAGAACGTGGGCTTTGCCAAACTCGAAATGGTGCAGGCGCTCGGGATGACGGAAGCCGCCTATGGTTTTGGCGCATCTCTGTTCTTCATTGGGTACCTGCTGTTCGAGGTACCCAGTACGCTCGCGCTGCACCGATTCGGCGCGCGCACGTGGCTGGCGCGGATCATGATTACGTGGGGCATCATCACAGTCTTGCTTGCCTTCACCAAATCTCTTCCACTGTTCTATTTCTATCGGTTTGCGCTCGGCGTTGCCGAAGCGGGCTTCTATCCGGGCGTCATTTACTACTTGACCCAGTGGTTTCCGCCAAGTTACCGGACACGGGTGCTCGGATTCTTCACGCTCGGCAGCGCGCTGGCGAACATGCTTGGGTCCCTGGTCGGCGGACTCTTGCTTTCGCTCGGTGGGACGTGGGGCCTTCAGGGCTGGCAGTGGGTGTTTGTCGCGACAGGCGCTCCGGCCATCTTGATTGCTTTCGTTGGGTTGAAATACCTTCCGAACTCGGTCAATGTGGCGCCATTTCTCTCGCAGGCAGAAAAAGACGTGGTTCAGGCCGCATTCCAGCGAGAGGCGTCTGCGGAAGCAAAGGCATCGCATCCGTGGGCTGCTTTCATCGACCCTAAGGTCCTGTTGTTTGCTGTCACGTACATGTTGATGTCAACTTCGCTCTATGGCGTTACTTACTGGATGCCGACGCTGGTAAAGAGCTACGGCGTCTCGCCGACGGTCAATGGTCTTCTGAACATGATTCCGTGGGCACTGGGAGCCCTCCTGCTGCTCTGGTTGCCGGGCAAATTGAAGCGCGAGCGTGTGGTACTTCGAGCAATGACGGTAGTAGCCGGCATCGGCGTCGTATGTTTTGCCTCAAGCCTTGTTTTGCCGACTATTTCACTCCGCTTCATCGCGCTGTGCCTCGGCGGCGCATGTATCCCGCTGCTGTATCCGTGCTTCTGGTCAATCCCCCCGCGCTTTTTCTCCGGCGCTCGAGCGGCAGCAAGCGTAGCCGCCATTAACTGCATTGGTAACCTTGGCGGGTTCTTCGGCCAAAATTTGATGCCCTACGTAGGCAAGGTCAGTCATAGCCACGCGGCACCGATGCTGGTTCCCACGGCGTGTCTCCTCGTGCTTGCGATAGGTACGGCCATTGCGCGGTCGGTTGGCGCACGTGGGCAGGCGGCGGTCGGCGTGGCGACCGCTCCGTGAGCTTTTGCCAAAGCGATGAGGAAGGTCCGCCCGCTCACAAACCTAGTTAGGGCACGGGCGGCGCTGAGTGCCAGAGGCGCCGGTCGTCGTGGGGGCATTCGGTCCGCCAGACCATCGCCTCGTTGTTGCTCGCACTTGGAACTTACCCAATCTACGCATTCGCCGAACAACGAACCGGGCAACGGGACTAGTCAAGAGCTACTCGCGTAAGCGGCGACATTCTCCGTACACGGGAAAGAACACATCGGCGTAGCTTTTTCTCTCTTGGGTACCTAACCGGTTACAAGAAGGGCCCATAGGTCAAGAGGTAGAACGGTGAAGCAATCGCAAAGCGCCAGTGAAGTAGTATCGAGGCGCATGAGTGGTTTGCGAATCGAAATCCGTGCCACCCCAATGGTCGCTTCCAAGGGCGAAGCGGTCGTTGAGCGACATGTTGCGCGTGACAGCGAGCGTCCCTTTATGTCTGTGAATCGCACACACAGCGAGATACCGATCTCGTCGAACAGCTTCCTTGTCAGATCGTGCTCGATCAGCAGGCGCCGGAATTTGAGCAGCGTGGTCGCATCCGGCACGTTCTCGACTGCCAGATCGATGCCGGCGAAGCCGCGCAGCGCAATGCTGTCATACAGCGCGTCTTCCAGCCCTTCGTCCGACAGTTCGTACCACTGCTGCAGAAAGTACATACGCAGCATTCGCTCCAGTCCCAATCGGCGGACGGCCTCGCGTGCCCTTCGGGTGCCACGGCACCATCGTCTCCATCTCCGCCAAGAAGCGTTGGCGCCTCGTCACGCGCTTCTTGCCTGCAATTTCCGCTTCCGCGAAGCCAATCTGCTTCTTCATCCTCGTGGGTCCGCTTCGTGAGCTGCCTTCTATAACGTCCGCAGCTACGTGAGCGACGACCGCCGAGCTTCATTAATCAGTGTTTCCCTAGCCCAGGTATGGCTTTTTTGGCGACCGAGCGATCGGCCGTCTGTGCTAACCGAAACGTTATCTACTTCGCTTGCGCGCGTTAAGGGATTCCCCTGAAACCGCACATTTTCCGTTGCGTCACTATGGCGATCCGCGCTAATGTAAGCGCTAACAAATCGCCAGATCCCGCCAACTCTGTCTAAATTTCCATGTCGCTGCTCAAAACAGTCCAAAATGTAAGCGCTAACTCACGATCCGTCGGCACCCGTTACGGCGCGCGCATAGTCGTCGCGGGCAGCACAAACATGGATCTCGTCGCGCATTCAGAGCGTCTTCCGGCGCGCGGCGAAACTTTGCTCGGCGGCGCGTTCGCCACCTTCGCCGGCGGCAAGGGCGCGAATCAGGCGGTCGCGGCGGCGCGTCTCGGGGCATCGGTGACGATGCTCGGCTGCATCGGCGACGACGACTTTGGCGTGCAGCTTCGCGCGTGCCTTCATCGCGAGGGCATCGACACGGCGCACCTGCACACGGCGGACGGCACGTCGAGCGGCATCGCCGTCATCACGGTCGCCGCGGACGGTGCGAACACCATCGTCGTTGCGCCCGGCGCCAACGCCGCGCTCGCGCCCGGTCACGTCGATGCGGCGCAGGACGTCATCGGCGCCGCCGGCATGCTGATCTGCCAGCTCGAAGTGCCGCTCGACACGGTGCGGCACGCGATCTCGGTCGCGGCGCGGAGCGGCACGCCGGTGCTGCTCAATCCGGCTCCGGCGCAGCCGCTGCCGGACGCGCTTTACCGTCAGGTCGATGTTCTCGTCGTCAACGAGACCGAAGCCCACTTGCTGACGGATGTGCCCGTCGACGGCGCGGCGTCCGCGCGCGAAGCCGCCGCGTGCCTGCGCGCGAAAGGCGTGGAGACGGTGATCGTCACGCTCGGCGCAGCAGGCGTCTGGTATTCGGCCGACGCAGAGGAAGGGCATCTCGCCGCGCCGCGCGTCGATGCGATCGACACCACCGCCGCCGGCGACACCTTCGTCGGCGGCTTCGCGGCCGAGCGCGTGCGCGGCGCGAGCATCCGCGACGCGCTCGACTTCGGACAGCGAGCCGCGGCGCTCAGCGTCACGCGGCAAGGCGCGCAGGCATCCATCCCGACGCAAGGCGAAGTGCGGGCGGCGATTCGGTAGACCCGGCTGCGCGCGCCCACAGCCCATTCACACAAAACGATACGGAGACGACAGCATGAACCCGACCCCCGCGCCCGAGCAGGCACCGCCCCGCGTACGCCGCGCCCAGATCGTGGCGCTTACGCTGCTGATGGTGAGCGGCATCGTGAACTATCTCGACCGGGGCACGCTCGCGGTCGCCAATCCGCTGATCCGCAAGGATCTCGGCCTCTCGCTCGGCGAAATGGGGCTGCTGCTGTCCGCGTTCTCGTGGAGCTATGCGCTTTTTCAGTTGCCGGTCGGCGGTCTCGTCGATCGCATCGGGCCGCGCAGGCTGCTCGGTCTCGGCCTCGTCGTCTGGTCGATCGCGCAGGCGGCGGGCGGCATCGTGTCGACGTTCGGCTGGTTCGTCATCGCGCGCATCGTGCTCGGCATCGGCGAGTCGCCGCAGTTTCCGTCGGCGGCGCGCGTCGTGAGCAACTGGTTTCCGCTGCGCGCGCGCGGCAAGCCGACCGGCATCTTCAATTCCGCGTCGCCGCTCGGCACGGCGCTCGCGCCGCTGTGTCTGTCGGTGCTCGTCGTCGAATTTCACTGGCGCTGGGCCTTCATCATCACGGGCGCGCTCGGCCTCGTGGTCGCGGTGATCTGGCTCGCGGTTTATCGCGATCCAAACCCGTCGACGCTCACGCCCGAAGAAGCGCAGTACCTGAAAGGCGACGTCGCCGAGACGAAGCCCGCCGAGCGCCTCACCTTCGCGGACTGGCGCGCGCTCTTCTCGAACGTGACGACGTGGGGGATGTTGATCGGCTTCTTCGGCTCGGTGTACCTGAACTGGGTCTATTTGACCTGGCTGCCCGGCTATCTGACGATGCAGCGCCACATGACGCTGATGCACACGGGCATCGCGGCCTCCGTACCGTTCTTCTGCGGCTTTCTGGGCGCGCTCTGCGCGGGATGGTTCTCCGACCTCATCACGAAGCGAAGCACCTCGCCGGTGGCGAGCCGCCGTAATGCGGTCGTCATCGCGATGCTCGGCATGGTGGCGTTCACCGTGCCCGCCGCGCTCGTCGAAAGCAATACGATCGCGATCGTCTGCATCTCGGTCGTGATCTTTCTCGCCAACGCGGCGTCCGCCTGCTCATGGGCGCTCGCGACGGCCGCGGCGCCCGCGAACCGGGTCGGCTCGCTTGGCGCGATCCAGAACTTCGGCGGCTTTCTCGGCGGCGCGCTCGCGCCCATTCTCACGGGCTACATTGCGCAGACGTGGTCCTTCGTGCCAGCGCTGCTGACGGCCGCCGTGATCGCCTTCGTCGGCGCGATGAGCTATCTGTTCCTCGTGCGCAAGCCCATCGAAAACGAAGCGGCACCGCGCACCCCGGCACGCGCATCCGCATGACGCGCGGCCGTTCAACCTGACCAGGACAACATCGACATGACATTCCCCACTTCTTCCCCGCGCGCGCCGCAATCGATCGAAGGCATCGTGCCCGTGATGCTGACGCCCTTCGACGACGACGGCGCCATCGACTACGCCGGGCTCGAACGGCTCATCGAGTGGTATCTCGCGCATGGCTCAGACGCGCTGTTCGCCGTCGCGCAGTCGAGCGAGATGCAGTTCCTGAGCCTTGCGGAGCGCGCCGCGCTCGGCCGCTTCGTGGTCGAGCGCGTGAACGGCCGCGTGCCGGTGGTCGTGTCGGGCCATATCAGCGACGATCCCGACGCGCAGGCCGAAGAGCTGAACGCCGCCGCGGCGACGGGCGCGGACGGCATCGTGCTCGTGACGAACCACCTCGATCCGCGCCGCGAAGGCACGGAGGCGTTCTCGTCGAACCTGCGCCGCCTCGTGAGCCGCCTGCCGACCGACATTCCGCTCGGGTTGTACGAATGCCCCGCTCCTTACCGTCGCCTCTTGTCCGACGACGAGCTCAGGATGTGCATCGACACCGGCCGTTTCGTCATGCTGAAGGACGTGAGCTGCGATCTCGACACGGTGAAGCGGCGCGTCGCGCTGGCGCAGGGATCGCCGATGAAGATCCTGAACGCGAATGCCGCGATCGCCTGGGATGCGATGAAAGCCGGCTCGGCGGGTTTCAACGGCGTGTTCACGAACTTCCACCCGGACCTGTACAACTGGCTGCGCAACCGGGCCGGCGAGAACCCTGCGCTCGCCGGCGAGCTCTCGACGTTTCTCGTGATCGCGGCGGTCTCCGAGGCGCTCGGTTATCCCGCGCTCGCGAAAATGTATCACCAGCGCATCGGCACGTTCCGGTCGATTCGCTGCCGCGCGATCGATTACGACGTGCGCGAGCGCTTCTGGGCCCTCGATGCGGTGCTCGACAAGATCGTCGAAGGCACGGAGCATTTCCGCTCGCGTATCGCGGCCAGAGCGTGACGCGTGGTTCGCCCGGTTGCGCCGCGAGTAAGATGACGGACTCCCTGTACCAAGCCAAAGCGTCAATGCCTCGCTCCACCGACTCCGTCTCTGTTCCCGAAGAAGAACCGTCGCCGGCCGCGCGGCCCGCGGGTGCGCGCGCCCGCCGCGGCACGGGGCGCACCGTCCTGTCCGATGTGGCGAAACTCGCGGGCGTGTCCACGGCGACCGTATCGCGCGTCTACAATGAGCCGGGCAAGGTCTCTGACAGCGTGCGCGAGCGCGTAGAGCGTGCCGCGCTGGAACTGAATTGGTTTCCAAACGCGGCCGGGCGCGCGCTCGCGTCCACGCGCAGTCATATCGCGGGCATCGTCATTCCGACGCTCGACGATCAGGTGTTCGCGTCGCAGGTGAGCGGCATGCAGACGGCGTTTGCCGCGCGCGGCATCACGCTGTTTCTGGGCTGCTCGAACTACGATCCGAAAGAGGCGCTTTCGCAGGTGCACGCGATGCTTGCGCGCGGCGTGGAGGCGATCGCGGTCGTGGGCGAGGCGCATCCGCCTGCGCTCTTCAAAGCGCTGCGCGTGTGGCGCGTGCCTTACGTCGTGCTGTATGCGTGGCGTGAAGGCAGTCCGCACGATTGCATCGGCTTTGACAATCGCCGCGCATATGAAGAGGTCACCGAGCATCTCGTCGCGCTCGGACATCGCTCGTTCGCCGTCTGCATCCAGCCCACGCGCGACAACGACCGCGTGCAGGCGCGACTCGAAGGCATTCGGATCGCGCTGGAACGACATGGTCTCGCGGTGCGCCCGGAGCATCTCGTCGAAGGCGAATCCACGCTCGATTTCGGCCGGCGCGCGTTGCGCTCGCTGTGGCAGCAACCGGGACAACGTCCGACGGCAGTCATCTGCGGCAACGATCACATCGCGCTGGGCGTGTTGCGCGAGGCGGAGGAACTGGGCATCGCGATTCCCGGGCAGCTTTCCGTCACTGGATTCGACGATCTCGCGATCGCACGCGAAGCGCGCCCGCCCCTGACGACGATGCACGTCGATACGCGTGAGATCGGAATCGTCGCCGCGCGGCATCTGCTCGATGCACTCGATGGCCGCCCGACGCAACGCGGCTATGCCGTGCCGGTGGTTTTGCAAGTGCGCGGTTCGACCGGGCCGTGCCCTGACTTAAGCCTGTGAGCATCAACGGTTGGCGAGCAACATCAACGCATCCAGGAGCGACAGCACCCGGCGTCTTGTTGAGCACGCGGCTGCCGGAACGTTAGCGATGGCGACCGACGACATCGACGCGCCGACCGAGCAGGCACTCGTCGAGGCGACGACGCAAGGCATCACGGGCAAAGCGATGACGCCTTTCGTGCTGGCGCGCGCCTCCTCGACAGCGCGTGGCTCCGGCGCGGACCGCGCTCATCGTCATACAGCAAAGCCGCGCCGCCAAATTCGTGGGCGGTTTCAAACCGAAGTGCAACGAGGGGGTTAATGTTTAGCGTTTTGAGGTTGTCCCGCTGAGGCAAGTGTCGCAGCGAAAACCTCGAATGGCGAATGGAACGCGTGGGTTGCGCGCGGCCGGCTGTTCAG
>NZ_FCOF02000038.1 GCF_001544755.2 Caballeronia catudaia
ACTGCCAGTCGCTCGTTAGCGGTACCCACAACGCGTTATACGAACGCCCCCATTCTGGAAACGACATGTCACCTCCAACTTTAGCAGGAGTGCAAATCGTAACGAGTGTGAGCGCCTACTTTGACGCTGAATCTCAATAATAAGAAAGGTGGCGGGGTTACTCGCCAAGAACGTGTTTCGCCCATGCTTCCATCAATGGGCGGCGCTGCTCAAGCAAATCGGTTCTGTGATATGCCGCTTCGACTTTGTTCGCTACGGTATGCGCGAGCGCTCGCTCTGCAAGATCGCGGGCGTAGCAATGTTCGCTAGCCCAATCGCGAAAGCTGCTGCGGAACCCGTGCGCCGTGGCGATGCGTCTGGACGTATCGCTCTTTGCTTCCACGCGGCGCAGGAAGGATGTGAGAACCATATCGCTCGGAACCTTCCCGCGCGGCGCCGGAAAGACAAGCGTCTCATGTAGCGCCTGTTCCTTCAGCCGCTTGACGAGCGCCAGTGCGGGCGCGGACAGCGCCACGCGGTGCGCTCCTTCGCTTTCATCCGTTCGGCGGGAACGGTCCAGATACCCGCTTTCAGGTCGAATTCGTCCCATGTCGCGCCACGCACCTCGCCGCTACGCGCCGCCGTCAGAATGAGGAAAAGCAGGGCGGCGCGCGTTGCCTCGCCTTGCTTGAACTCCGCAACATGCTTTCTCACGAATGCGGGAATGTCGCGCCAAGGCATAGCGGGCTGATGCTCTTTCTTGCCCGTCTGTTTCGGCAGGATATGGTCGATCACGCTGACGGGGTTCGCCGCGACATGACCATGCGCCCACGCCCATTGCATGACGGCGTGCATCCGTTGACGGACGCGGCTGGCGGTTTCCTGCTTTTCGAGCCAGATCGGTCCTGGCCAGTATTTACCGCTTGATGCCAACGGTTCCTTTGTCGATGACACGCCATACGCCACCGACCGCGCGCGCAGAGGCGGCGGCTTTGGCCGCAACCCGACTGGACACGCAGTAGCCGGGGCCGCGCTCGGTGGCGCGGTTTAAGCGGCGATGGCGGCGGCGATTCGATGCTCAGGAGCTTTGGAAATGCTGATGACAGCGACGGCGAATCGCTTCCACAGCGCCGAGCCAGTCAAAACCGCTGCCACCACCAGGGCCAAGGAATATTACTCGAAGCCGGTGACGTAGCAGTTGAGGCTGTAGCAGTGGACAAAGCGAACCGCTTAGTGCTTGCCAGTCGCGTGGCCTTTCGCTCACGATTGTTCCGGATTGCATCGACGAAAGCGAAGACTGGCGCTTTTTCGCGCCAAGCATGGATACGTCGCATCTGGTCATCAAGGGTGGACAAATCGCTCCTGAGTCATTTGAGTGAATCTAGAGTTGTTTAAATAGCCGGCGTCAGCGAGTTTTGACGCTATCGTCAAATCAGCGCTGCGAGGTTCTGTCGTATTCTGTGAAGTCCAGCGCGTGGTTGCGTTGGAAAACAGGCTTGGCAGCCCGTTTACGCTATTCACCCCGGCTCGCCTGTGCAATGCAGGCGCATTCCGGCAAACTCGGGCGCGCAGGCCGCTTCGGTCTTGTCCTTGAGTCAGTGTGCGAGCGCCGCCTCGATGACTTCGCGCGGGAAGTTCGTCGTCTCGCCTGCCCAGTCACGAAAGCAATTTCTGAAGCCGTGACCGGTCAGGGCATCGAGGCCCATGCGCTTGAGTAGCGGCTTGTCGGTCTGCCGGGCGAGCAGAACAGATAATCGCCGCCCGCGTCGAGTGCATCCTTGACGAGCGCAAGTGCGGCGGGGGAAAGCGGCCCGCGATGTTCCCTCTGGTTCGAGAACTTCCATGACGACGCCCGTATCCACATCCGCGACGGGCAGCGAGCCGAACACCGGTCCGGCATAGGTCGCCAGCGTGTTCTTCCATTGATCGCCATGTTTCTCGTTCTTCCAGCCGGGATGGGCTTCGATATACGCACCCGCGCATTCGTCGAACGTCATCGCCTTGGCCGTGGCGGTCATGTCGGCGGCGCGTTCTTTGTTCTTGGCGTCACGCGGGTCGATACCGTCGAGCAACAATCGCCGACATTCGAGCGCGCGCGTGCGGGCGTCGGCCGATCCGATCGCGTGCAGCGGTCCAAGTCCCATGTAACGGGCACGACCCTGCCGCATGTAACGGAACAGCCATGACCTCACGCCCGCCGCCGTGATTTGAAGATGCGCGCAACTTTATCCGCCGCGTCCGCATCGAGTCAAAACGTCACGATTGAGATGACGCGCTTTAGGATAAGTCCGCTTCCGAGCGTCGTCGCTGCTCACTATTCTCCCGCTGCTTGCGTTGAAGCAATCGGTTGCGAAAAAAGCAACGATTGCGTTGTCTGCCTAAGCGTTCGCCAGGCATCCACATGCGGCGGCGCGGCGTTTCACTCGGAATCCACTAGTCATGTTCAGTTTCAAAAAGCTCGTCGCTCCGGCGCTCGTTTCATTGCTCTGTGCGGCTCATGCGCACTCCGAAGCAATCGATCCTGCTCTTCTCAAAGCGATGGGCGTGTACGGACCGCATAGCGAGTTCGCCGGTCCTTACGTCGGCGCGAAGTTCGGCCTCAACTTGTCGGATATCACCGGCCCCAATGCCCGCGGGTGGCATTCGACCTGGTTTCCGGGCATCGTCGGCGGCGTGAATTACGACGTCGATCGTTTCGTGGTCGGTCTCGAAGGCTTCGCCGACTTTCACGGCGGCTCGACCACGCGCGATGACGGCGGTCTCGACGTGAAGTTCGGTATGCCGGTCAACAGGAACATCATGCCGTACGCGCGCATCGGCTTCACGGGGACCTGGCCGGACACTCGCCTGCACTATGGCGCCGGCGTGGAGTACAAGTTCGCGAAGAACTGGAGCGTGGCGGGCGAATACACCGGCGACGCGTCGAGCTACCAGGGCGGCCATCGCCACAACAACAGCATGACGATGGGCCTGCACTACTACTTCTTCTGATCCTTCTTCAGCGATGCGCGCGTGTCTCACGCGCGCATCGCGTTCATGTCCGCGTCACTTCCCCGACGCGATCCGATCCTGAATGTGCTTCGCCCGCGCCGGCGACGACGGATGCGAATCGAGCATGCTCGACTTGCCGCCATCGATCGTTGCGAGTTTCTGGAACGCGGTGACGAGCCCCGCCGGGTTATATCCCTTCTTCTTCTGCGAGTCGAACGAGTAATCGTCGGCGGCGGTTTCCTGCGACTGCGAGAACTGCGCGTTGACGAATTTCTCCGTCAGATCGCCGAGCTGCGATCCGGAAATGCTCGCGATCATGCCCGAGCCCGACGCCGCCACCGAGCGCGCCGCCGATGTCGCGTACGCGACCTGCATCG
The DNA here is from genome assembly GCF_001544755.2 of Caballeronia catudaia. Taxonomy (GTDB): domain Bacteria; phylum Pseudomonadota; class Gammaproteobacteria; order Burkholderiales; family Burkholderiaceae; genus Caballeronia; species Caballeronia catudaia. Next base: position 3,348 of record NZ_FCOF02000038.1, read on the forward strand.
CCTTCTTGGTGTGGCCGAGCGCGACGTGTCCCATCTCGTGCCCGACGACGCCGCGCACCTCGTCGTCGTTCATCAGGTCCATGAGGCCGCTATAGACGCGCACGCAGCCATTGGCCATTGCCCACGCGTTGACGTCCTTCGTGATGTAGACCTTGTAGTTGACCGGCACGCCGTTGATGTTGTCGCCGAGCTGCTTCGAGATCTTGTTCAGGCGCTGCGTGTACGGACTCGACGCCGGCGCGATCTGGTTTTCGCTGTCCATCTGCGCGCACGATTTGTCGGAGAGCGTGCGCACGTCGTTGTCGCTCAGCATGAGCGCCTGCGTGGCGAGTTGGCCGGACTGCATGAGCGAGTCCGGATTCAGGCTGCTGACGCTGCTGCACGAGGCGAGTGCGGTGACTGCCGATGCCGCGATCGCCAAGCGGATGATTCTCATGGTTGCCTCTTCAGTGCGTTGGGGGTTCAGGCCCGCGTCGGAATGCGGGCCGGGCGAAATGCTCGATGCAGATCGACCCGTTGGCTACCCGAAAATTCCGATTCTCTTACAGAAGCTGACGACGAAAAGACGAATATGCGAATCAGTGGCGCGCGCGAAACGAATCAGTCTCGCGCGCGGCGGATGGCGGCGCGCACGCGGGCGGCGATCGAGGCGGCCGGCGCTGCGTCCACCGCGATGCCTGCGGCGTCCGGCAGGCTTTCGGCGGCGAGTTGCGTGAGCGTCTGGCCCGGCGGCATCTCGACGAAGACGGTTGCGCCGAGTTCGGAGAGCGCGACGGTCGAATCGTGCCAGCGCACCGGATGGCGCAGATTGGTGGCGAGGTCTTCACGAATGGCGTCGGCCCGGCGCAGCACGCGCGCGCCGCGATTGCCGACATACGCGATACGCGGCGTGTCGATGCGAACCTCGTTCGCCGCCTCGATCAGCCGTCTGGCGGCATCTTCCAGCAGCACGCAATGCGACGGCACGCTGACGCAAAGCCGCTCGGCCTTGCGCGCGCCGCGCGAGAGAACGATGTCGCGAACCTTCGCGAGCGCGGCATCGCTGCCCGAGACGACGATCTGCCGCGGTGCGTTCAGATTGCCGATGTAGGCATCGGCGCCGCTGTCGTCGATCGCGCGGGCGATTTCGCTTTCGTTCAGCCCGAGCACGGCGAGCATGCCGTAGCCACGCGGATAGGCGTCCTGCATCAGTTGCGCGCGCAGATGCACGAGCTTCAGCGCATCGGCGAAGCGGATCGCGCCGCAGACGACCGCCGCGCCGTACGCACCGACCGACAGCCCCGCGACGGCTTGCGTTTCGATCCCTTCCTCCGCGAGCGCGCGCGCCGCCGCCACGCCCGCGACGACGAGCGTCACCTGCACCGCGACGGTGGATGCGAGGGCGTCGGCGGTGTCGAGCTTGAGCACGTCCTTGCCGAGCACGTCCGACGCTTCGGCGAGCGTGCGCGCGATCGCCGGATGGGGTTTGTCAGCGCGCAGCCGATGCAGGAAGCCGGGTGTTTGCGCGCCTTGGCCGGGAAAGAGAAACGCGATCATGACGCGGCCCACGGATTCGTCACGAGGCGCGGGCCGTCGGCGTGCCGCAGCATCACGCGCAGGCTGGCGCGCGCGAACTCCGCGAGCGAGAAGGCGGCGTCGGGTGTTTCGATCTGCACGTCGATGCGCGTGCCCGCCTTCTGCGCCGCGTCCGACAGCGCATCGAAGAGCGTGGCGGCATCGGCGCGCGGCAGCGGCGTGGGCGCGCGCACGACGATATCGACATCGCTCGATGGAGTGACCGTCGGCATCGCGCTCGCGAGTTCGAAGCCCGCGCTGCCTGCCGGGCCCCAGGCCAGGCAGCGCGAATCGAGGATCGGAGCGATCGCGCGCAACAACGCGAACGCGGGCAATCCGGCGCGCGCCGGATCGGGGTAGCGCATGCGCAAATCTTCGGGCGTGACGATCGCATCGATCCAGCGTGGCGCGATCCACGCGCCGAAGCGCTCGCTGCGCACGGTGCCGCGCACGCCGACCGCGATCTCATCGCCAATCGGAGGCGCACGCCGCACGACGACGAACGGCGCGCGCTCGAGCGCCGCCGCGACCCAGCCGGGGGCATCGGCGAATGGCGGCGCGCCGGGCGAAAGCCGCACGAGATCGTGCGGACGCACGCTCACGCGTTCCATTGCTCGCGCATCCGTTCGCGCACGGCAATCGACGCGGCGCGCGCGCGCTTCGCATCGGCGGACGCGAGACGATTCGACAGATCGCGCGGCCCGCGTCGCGCATCCTTCACCGCGGCCGCAAGCGACGCCTGCACGCGCTCGATGCCGACGGAAGAGGGCGCATCCGCATCGACGCCTTCGATGAGTTCGTGCAGCAGCCCGAGCTTCGCGTACGCGCTCATCTTGTACGACATCGGCAGCACGGTGTCGCCGAGCGCATCGAGACTTTCGACGCTGCGTCGCGTGACGCGCGCCGCCGCGTCCTTGCCCATCGCGTGCACGGCGGTGCCGGGCGCATCGAGCGCGATGATGCGGTTCGCCTGGTAGCCGTGCGCGAGATACGCGCCCGACATCGCCGGCCCGACGATCAGCGCGATCACCGGATGACCGGCGAGCCGCGCGCTCGCGTAGGCATCGACGGCGGCCGCGCACGCGAGATGAATGCCGAGCAGTTCCTCGCGACGCCCGTAAGCCTGACTTTTCACGTCGACGACGGCGACGATCGGACGCTTCACGCCGGCATCGCGATCGGCGTCGACGACTTCGCGCACGGCGCGCGCAAGCAGCCAGCCCTGTTCGAGCCCGACGACGTTATCGGTCGCGCGCGGAAAGCGGTTCTGCGGATCGGGCACGACGGCGAAGAAGCGGGCGCGTTCGCCATCGAGCCGGCCGTCGCGCGCGCGGATCGGGCCGCTTTCGGTTTGCGTCGCGGACGCGGTCAGCACATCGAGCCAGCGCTCGCCGCGGGAAAGTGTGTCGGTCATGATGTGCCCCACAAGTTGCGCAGTGTGTCGGGATCGATGGCGTCCTGGTTCACTTGCGCGAGCCGCGCGATGAAGCCATCGACGTCCGCGCTGCGATGCCGCCGCGGCACGCCGCGCCCGAACGCGGCGAGCACGGCGTCGCGCACCCGGGCGGTGTCGTCTTCGACCAGCGTATCCGCGAGCCCGACCGCGACACGCTCCTCGCCGCCGATCATCGACCAGATGAGGCGGCGGTCGCCCGAATCGAGTTCGTCGATGCCCGCTTCCTGCTCGATCACTTCCGGCCCGTTCATGCCGAGCCGCGCCTGGCGCGTCATCACGAGATCGGTGCAGAGCGCAGCCGCGAGCGACATCCCGCCGAAGCAGCCGACCATGCCGCCGATCACGCCGACCACCGGCACGTGACGCCGCAATGCGACGATCGCCGCCTGAATCTCCGCGATCGCGGCCAGCCCGAGATTGGCTTCCTGCAGGCGCACGCCGCCGGTCTCGAACAGCACGACGGGACGAATCGCGCGTCCGGCTTCGAATTCGCCGAGCGCCAGTTCCAGCGCCGCCGCGATCTTCGCGCCCGAGACTTCGCCGATGCTCCCGCCCTGGAACGCGGGCTCGATCGCGGCGATCACGGCGGGCTCGCCGCCAAGCGTGCCGCGCGCGATGACCACGCCGTCGTCGGCCTGGCAGACGATGTTCTGCATCGCGAGCCACGGTGATTCGATCCGGTCGAACGGGCCGAGCAACTCGCGAAACGTGCCTTGGTCGAGCAGGGCTTGCGCGCGTTCGCGCGCAGTCAGTTCGATGAAGCTGTGCCGCGCGAGGAAGGTGTCGTGCGCGTTCATGGCGTGTCTCCTTCGCTCGCTTCGACGGCTTCGTTCAGACGCAGCATCACGACGCCGGGCGTCGCGCCAAAGTCGTTGAGCTCGATCTTCGCCGCGCCGTCGTAGCGTTGGAAGAAGCGGTCGAGCACGCTTTTCCATACGTGGCCGTAACCATCGACGCTCGTACGGATCACCACTTCCGCATTCGCGCTCGACGAGGGCGAGAGCAGCACTTCGAGATCGCCCGAACCGACGACGCCCACGTGCGCGTTGCGCGTCACGGGCCGCCTGGCGGGATATTCGTATCGCATGTTTTCCATCGTTCGTTCCTCTTCGATGCGCTTTATGGCAAGCGCCTGAGACTGTCGAGAAAGAGTGTCGCCGCGAGCAGATCGGCCGCGCCGCCGGGCGATGCGTTCAGCTTCATCAGGGTTTCGTGGAGCGCTTTCAATGCGCGTCGGCCCGCGCCGCTCGCGACGCCGCCGCATTCGATCACCGTGCGCGCGCCGCGTTGCGCCGCTTCGAGCGCCTGCAAACCGCCGCGATGGAGCAGACACGTATCGTCGAGCGACGCGATGATCGAGACGAGCGCATCGAGCCGCGCGTCGGATTCGTTCGAGCCGCGTGCGCGCGCGTCGTCGAGGGCGGGCAGGCCGATGCGCAACGCATGCGGGAAGCCATCGCGTGCTTCGCCCCGCGCGCCTCTGACGTGGAATCGCTGCGCGGCGCGCGCGCCGTGCGATGCCGTCACGGAAGCGGGGGCATATCGATCGTCGAAGCGCGCGATGTCCGCCGCCGAAAGGCAAATGGATTCGCTGTCGTCGGTCGCGTTCATGGAAGCGCCCGCGCACAGCAAGCCGATGATCCAGAGCGCGCCGCGATGCGCGTTGCTGCCGCCGGTCGCGCGCATCATCGCAGCTTCGCCTTCGCGGCCGATGCGCGCCAGTTGCTCGCGCAAGACCTGCGACGGCTGCGCATTCGAAGCGGCGCGCGCCATCGCGAGAAAGCTCGGTTGCAGCGCGTTCGCGGAACGCAGCATCGTGTCCAGGTCGAGATCGCGATGCGCGCCGCTGCCGTTCTCATCGACGAGCGCGGGCTTCGGCGTGAGACGCGCCTCGGCGATGAGCGCATCGACAGCTTTCGTCGCGATGATCGACGGAGACGCAACAACATATGAAACTTCACGAAGAGCGAGCTTCATCGCGTTTCACCAGCTTCTGAAGCGCGCGGGCGGCGCGTACAAACCGCCGGACCACGCGACGAGATCGTCGATGCTGCGTGCCGCGAGCAAGGAGCGCTTCGCTTCGCCGCGCCGCACGCCTAGGTCCTCCGGATACGCGACAATGCCGCGCCGGCGCAGCTCCGCCGACTTCGCAGGATCGGCGCGCATGCCGATCGGCGTCACGCCCGCAACCGCCGCCAGCGCCGCGCGCCGCTCATCGACGCCTTCGGCGGCATGCAGATACGCAATGCCTTCTTCCGTCACGACGTGCGTGACGTCGTCGCCGTAGATCATCACGGGCGCGATGGGCATATTGCTTTTCTCGCCGACGGCGATCGCGTCGAGCGCATCGACGATGGTCGGCTCGCCGCCTTTCTTGTACGTCTCGGCGGTCTGCACGACGAGCTTGTGGCCGCGCGCGATCTGCGGATTCGGGCCGTCGTTTTTAAGGAGCTTGAGCCACGCCTCGCTCGAATGGCGCCGGCCGCGCGGATCGTGTCCCATGTTCGGCGCGCCGCCGAAGCCGGCGAGCCGCCCGAGCGTGACCGTCGATGAATTCGCGTCCGCGTCCATCTGCAAGGTCGAGCCGATGAACAGATCGACGCCGTATTGCCCCGCGAGCTGGCAGAACACGCGATTCGAGCGCAGGCTGCCGTCGCGTCCGGTGAAAAACACATCGGGGCGCGCCGCGATGTAATTCTCCATGCCCACTTCGCTGCCGAAGCAATGCACGCTGTCGACCCAGCCGGACTCGATCGCGGGAATGAGCGTTGGATGCGGATTGAGCGCCCAGTTCGTGCAGATCTTGCCTTTGAGCCCGAGTTGTTCGCCGTAAGTCGGCAGCAGCAATTCGATCGCGGCCGTATCGAAGCCGATGCCGTGATTGAGCGACGTGACGCCGTAGCGCTCGTAGATGCCGCGGATCGACATCATCGCCATCAGGATTTGCAGCTCGCCGATGTGACGCGGATCGCGCGTGAAAAGCGGCTCGACCGCGAACGGACGGTCCGCCTCGACGACGATATCGACCCACGAGCCGGGAATATCGACGCGCGGCAGTTCATCGACGATCTCGTTCACCTGCGCGACCACGATGCCGTGGCGGAAGGCGGTGGCTTCGACGATGGTCGGCGTATCTTCGGTATTCGCGCCGGTGTAGAGATTGCCGTGCCGGTCGGCCTGCACCGCGCACACGAGCGCGACCTGCGGCGTGAGGTCGATGAACATGCGCGCATACAGTTCGATGTACGTATAGATCGCGCCGATCTCCAGCATGCCGTCTTCGAGCAGTTGCGCGACGCGCAGACTCTGCGGACCGGCGAACGCGAAATCGACCTTGCGCGCGATGCCTCGCTCGAACAGCGCGAGATGCTCCGGCCGGCTGATGCTCGAAAGGAGCAGATGCACGTCGTGCACACGCTCGGGATCGAGCTTCGCGAAAGCGCGCGACAGAAAGTCGGCCTGCTTCTGATTGTTGCCTTCGAGCGCGACGCGATCGCCGCTGTGAATCAGCGCCTGCAACGCATCGACGATGCGCGCGGGATCGAGCACGGCGCCGTCGAGCCACGGCTCGATGAGTTTGAGGCGGCGCGCCTTTTCCTGCGCGCGCGTGTTCCAGTTGCGGGTTTCAGCGATGACATCGTTCATTGGTCGGCCTTGACGGAAGTCGATCGGGAAGATGGGCGGCGTCGCTTTTTGGTGTGCGTTGTTTGCGCGAGCGCTTGCGCATCGGCGAGAAAGCGGTGAATCAGTTCGCCCGTCGCGAGCAGATGGCGCGCGACCAGCGTTTGAGCCTGTTCGATATCGCGCGCGGCGAGGGCTTCGAAGATCGCGCGATGCTCGGCATCCGACGATTCCTTGTGGATCGGCGCCCCGAGTTTCAGGCGCAGATAGCGCTCGCCGCGCCGATGCATCTGGCCGATCAGTTCCATCAAACGAGGGCGGTCCGCGGGCGCGTAGAGACTCATATGGAACTGCTCGTTGCGCACGACATACAGCGCGGGATCCGGTTCGTTCTCCGCGGCTTCGAGCAGGCGCTTCGCATCGGCGAGCGTGTCCGGCGTGTGATGCTCGATCGCGATGCCGATAGCCAGGCTTTCCAGCGATGCGCGGATCTCGTAGATCTCGCGCGCCTCGTCGGCGGATTGCAGGCTGACGGCTGCGCCGCGATTCGGCTCGGTCGTGACCCAGCCTTCGCTCTCGAGCTGGCGAAACGCTTCGCGGACCGGAATCGCGCTCACCGAGAACTGACGCGCGACCGCATCCTGACGCAGCGGTTCGCCCGGCAACAGCGAGCCATCGACGATCGCGGCGCGCAGCGCATCCGCGATGAAGCGCGACGTGCTCTGGCGCGGTTCGAACTGCGCGTCGCGAAATGACGCCGGAGGCTGCGATCCGGCGGAGAGATCTGTCGGCATGGCTGGGATGAGTGCGAATGTCTCGTGTGTCGATGTTCAAATATTATATATAAAAATGCACATCGGACCTCCGTGCTTTCCCTAGACGCGGCGACAAACACTTTTGTCGCACGCGGCTTTTTCCGCACGATCGCGAACTTCGGTTTTGACGGCCGCGGGCCTTACTTTTCGAAAGCTTTCCCACGGTAATAGGTGGTTACGAAGTGGCAACACTTGCGCGCGCGTCGCTCCGATATAGTTCCCCACAACACAACAAAACATCCCATCGAGGTGGGCTTCACATGAACAAGGTATCGAAGGCTTCCGTGCTCGCCGGCGCCGTGATGATCGGCGGTCTGACACTGTCCGGCGCAGCGTCGGCGGGCGTGTCCGTGGGCGTCAACATCGGGGTGCCCGCGCCTGTCTACGTCGTGCCCGCTCCGGTCTACGCGCCGCCTCCGCCGCCCGTCGTGTATGCGCCGCCTCCGCCGCCGATGTACGCGCAGCCGGTCATCGTCGTCGGCTGGCATGGCGATCAATACTGGGACGGCCGCCGCTACTGGGATCGCGACGACTACTATCGCTACCACGGCGATCACGGACATGGTCACGACCACGACCGCGACCACGATCATCACGATAACGGCCGTCACAACGGCTGGCACTAAGCCCCGCGCAGGACGCGACGCGCAAGCAGCCACCCGCTCGAAGCGGGTGGCTTTTTTTATTTGTGAAGCACACGTGCCAAACCGAAACCGTTGTAAAGACGTCTGCGCGAGACGAATCTCCCCGCACGCAATGTAACAAAAGGTAAGCTTTCTCCAGACTTTACGCCCGGGCCCGCAAAAACTTACAAAGTTGAAATATTGCGCTGAAAGCTTCCCGTTATATTCGGTCCCGAGCGAACAAGCATGAGAGCGAGGTCCGTTTGCATATGAACACGAATATTTCGGGGAAGATCCTGGCCGGCGTCGTGGCGATCGCCGCGTGGAGCGCGACGGGCATCGCCTGCGCCCAGGTGCATGTGGGCGTGAATATCGGCATTCCCGCGCCGGTGTATGTCGCGCCGACGCCGGTGTACGCGCCGCCTCCGCCGCCGGTCATCTATCAGCCCATGCCGGTGTACGCGCCGCCGGTGGTGATCGGCTGGCACGGCAACCGTTACTGGGATGGACGGCGCTACTGGAGCCGCTACGACTGGAATCGCCATCATGGATACGGACGCGGGCCGCATCATGGTCCGCCGCCGGGGCACGGCTACGGGCATGGGCATGGCCACGGGAATGGCCACGGACGTCACTGAAACCAGTGATAAAAAAAAGCGCCGCTCACTTCACGTGAGCGGCGCTTTTTGCACGCAGCGAACGAGCGTTTATTCCGCCTCGCCGCCCATTCCGCCGACGACCGCGTGAAAGCCCGCATCGACATGAACGACTTCCGCGCTCACGCCCGCCGACAGATCCGACAGCAGGAAGGCCGCGACATTGCCGACTTGCTCGATCGTCACGTTTCGCTTGAGCGGCGCGTTTTCTTCGACGAAGTTCAGGATCTTGCCGAAGCCTTTGATGCCGCTCGCCGCCAGCGTCTTGATCGGGCCGGCCGAAATGGCGTTCACACGCACGCCGCTGCCGCCGAGCGACGGCGATGCCGCCATGTAACGCACGCTCGCTTCGAGCGACGCCTTCGCGAGACCCATCGTGTTGTAGTTCGGCAGCGCGCGCTCGGCGCCGAGGTAGGAGAGGGTGAGCAGGGACGAGCCGTCTTTCAGCATCGGCCGCGCGACTTTGGCGAGCGCGGGGAAGCTGTACGAGGAGATGTCGTGCGCGACGCGGAAGTTCTCGCGCGTCATGCCGTCGAGGAAGTCGCCGGCGATCGCTTCGCGCGGCGCGAAGCCGATGGAGTGCACGAGGCCGTCGAGCGTGTCCCAGCGTTCCTTGAGCGACGTGAAGAGGCCTTCGATCTGCGCATCGTCGGCGACGTCGCACGGGTAGATCATGTCGGTGCCGAACTCGGCCGCGAACTCGGTGATGCGCTCCTTGAAGCGCTCGCCGACATACGTGAACGCCAGTTCCGCGCCTTCGCGCTTGCAGGCCTCGGCGATGCCGTAAGCAATCGAGCGGTTCGACAGCAGGCCCGTCAGCAGAATTCGTTTTCCAGCGAGAAAGCCCATGAATGCTCCTTCTTTGAGGTCAATGTCGCGCGTTGGCCGCGGCCGGGCGATGAGCGGGCCTCGTGGCGCAAGCCGAACGGTGCGGGATTTTGGGTAGAATTCTCTCACATCGCAATGCCTCGCCGGGCAATCTCGCGGCGTTCACGCGGTCCGCCCCGGGCGTCTGGCCGGGTCATTAATCGCGTCACCCTTCACATTGCGCCAAGAGGCACATGACGACTCGCACGACGATCCGCTCATTCGGCGCCTCGGTTCGCACCTTTCATTCGTTCATTGCCTTTGCGCTGGCCGGAGCGATCGTGTCGATGGCGAGCCCGGCATACGCGGTGCATGCGATCGCGCAATACGGCGAGCCGAAGCATCCCGCCGGTTTCACGCACTTCGATTACGTCAATCCCGACGCTCCGCGCGACGGCACGCTCGTGCTCGCGAACCCGAACCGCCTGACGAGCTTCGACAAGTTCAACCCGTTCACGCTGCGCGGCAATCCGGCGCCCGGGCTTTCGCTCATGTTCGAGAGCCTGACCACGGGCAGCTCCGATGAAGTATCGACCGCGTATGGCCTGCTCGCCGACGATATCGCGGTCGCGCCCGACGGTATGTCGACCACGTTCCACATCAATTCGAAAGCGCGCTTCTCGAACGGCGATCCGGTCACGGCCGAGGACGTGAAGTTCTCGTTCGAAACGCTGAAAAGTCCCAAGGCCGCGCCGCAGTTCTCGGTGTACTTCGGCCAGATCGCGCGCGCGGTGGTCATCGATCCGCTCACGATCCGCTTCGAGTTCAAGATCGCGACGCGCGAAATGCCGCTGCTCGCGGGCGGCATTCCCGTGTTCTCGCGCAAGTGGGGGATGAAGCCGGACGGCACGCGCATCGACTTCGATCAGATTGCGTTTCAGAAGCCCATCGGCAGCGGGCCGTATCTCATCGACCGGTATGACAACGGCCGCACGATCTCGTACCGGCGCAATCCGGATTACTGGGGCGCGGCGCTGCCGGTGCGCGTCGGCATGTTCAACTTCGCGCATATCGATTACAAGCTCTACGGCGACCCCACCGCGCGGCTCGAAGCGTTCAAGGCGGGCGAATACGACGTGCTCGTCGAATATGTCGCGCGAAGCTGGGTCAGGCGCGATATCGGCAAGCGTTTCGATAGCGGCGAGCTCATCAAGCGCGAATTTCCGCAGCACAACGGCACGGGCATGCAGGGCTTTTTCATGAACACGCGCCGGCCCATTTTCAAGGACGTGCGCGTGCGCCAGGCGCTCGATCTCGCGCTCGATTTCGAATGGCTCAACCGGCAGTTGTTTTTCAATCAGTACAAGCGTATCGACAGCTTCTTCGTCAACACCGACTTGCAGGCGAAAGGAAAACCGGGCGAAGGCGAACTTGCGATCCTGAACCCGCTGAAGAAGAATCTCGATCCGTCCGTGTTTGGCGAGATGCCGCGCCAGCCGGACACCGATCCGCCCGGCTCGCTGCGCGCGAATCTGATCAAGGCGCGCGAATTGCTCGCGCAAGCGGGCTGGACGTATCGCGACGGCGCGCTGCGCAACGCGAAAGGCGAGCCCTTCGTGTTCGAGATTCTCGACGACACCGGCGGCGGCGCGTCGATGGAGCCGGTCGCCGCGGCGTTCGGGCGCAATCTGCAGAAGCTCGGCATCACGATGAACTTTCGCACGGTCGATTACGCGTTGATCCAGAAGCGTCTCGATGCCTTCGACTTCGACATGACGAGCGTCCGGATGCCCGACGTGCAGGTGCCCGGCACCGAGCAGGTGTCGCGCTTCGGCAGCAAGTCGGCGGGCGAGCAGGGCTCGGACAATCTGGCCGGCGTGAAGTCGCCGGCCGTCGATGCGATCCTGCAGAAAGTGATTTCGGCGCAGACGCGCGAGCAGCTCGTCGACGCGACGCATGCGCTCGATCGCGTGCTGATGCACGGCTACTATGTGGTGCCGCACTGGTATTCGGCGACGCATCGCGTGGCGTATCGCAATACGCTTAATTTTCCGTCGACCTTGCCGCTGTACTACGGCGCCGAGGAGTGGGTGATATCGACGTGGTGGGCGAAGTCCGCGCCCGCCGCCAAGTGACCAGTACTGCGGACGAGGACCGCGCACCATGTGGAGCTACATCCTTAAACGCATTCTCTTGATGATCCCGACGCTCATCGGCGTGCTCACGCTCACGTTCGTCGTGATCCAGTTCGTGCCGGGCGGTCCGGTCGAGCAGGCCGTGCACGATCTGCGGCGCGGTCAGACCGAAGGCGGCGGCGGCTTCGGCCTGCGCACGCACACGGGCGTCGATGCCCAGCAGGTCGAGCAGCTCAAGAAGCTCTACGGCTTCGACAAGCCGCCGCTCGAACGCTATGTCTCGATGCTCGGCAAGTTCGCGCGCTTCGATCTCGGCGACAGCTACTTCAGGCATCAAAGCGTATGGTCGCTGATCGTGTCGAAGCTGCCGGTGTCGATCAGCATCGGCTTGTGGACTTTCTTCATCACGTATCTGATATCGGTGCCGCTCGGCATCGCGAAGGCGGTGAAAAACGGCTCGAAGTTCGATGTCGCGACGAGTCTCGTCGTGCTGATCGGCTTCGCGATTCCGGGCTTCGTGCTGGGCGTGCTGCTGCTGGTGCTGTTCGGCGGCGGGACGTTCTGGCAACTGTTCCCGCTGCGCAATCTCACCTCCGACAACTGGGCGACGCTCTCGCTCGGCGGCAAGATTCTCGACTATCTGTGGCACATCACGTTGCCGGTGTTGGCGTCGGTCGTCGGCAGCTTCGCCATCGTCACGATGCTGACGAAGAACGCGTTCCTCGATGAAATCCGCAAGCAATACGTGCTGACCGCGCGCGCGAAAGGTCTCTCGGAGCGGCGCGTGCTCTGGAAGCATGTGTTCCGCAACGCGCTTTTGCCGCTGATTGTCGGCTTTCCGGCGGCGTTCATCGGCGCGTTCTTCACGGGCAGCCTGCTCATCGAAACCTTGTTTTCGCTCGACGGGCTCGGGCTGCTGTCGTATGAATCCGTCGTGCGGCGCGACTATCCCGTCGTGCTCGGCACGCTCTATCTCTTCACGCTGATCGGTCTCGCGACGAAGCTCGTCTCCGACCTCTGTTACGTGTGGGTCGATCCGCGCATTCAATTCGAACAACTGGAGCGCTGATTTGAATCGAGCCGCTTCATCGGAATCGCAACGGCGCGCGGCCAACGGCAGCGACGCACAACCGCTGCGCGGCGAGGTCTCGATCTCGCCCGGCCGGCGCGTCTGGCTGCGCTTCAAGCGCAACAGGCTCGGTTACTGGAGTCTGATCGTGTTCGTCGCGGCGTTCGTCATCAGCCTCGCGGGACCGCTGTGGTCGAACGACAAGCCGCTCGTCGTGCGCTATCAGGGCCATTTCTACTTTCCGCTCGTTAAGAGCTATCCGGAGACGACCTTCGGCGGCGACTTTCCGACGCCCGCCGACTATCTCGATCCGTTCGTGCGCGACCGCTTCGGCGCGCCGGGCAACTTCGCGATCTATCCGCCGAATCATTACTACTACGACACGCTCAACTACTTTTCCAAAGGCTCGAATCCGGCGCCGCCTTCGCGCGAGAACTGGCTCGGCACCGACGATCGCGGCCGCGACGTGTTCGCGCGGCTTGTCTACGGCTTTCGCGTGTCGGTGCTGTTCGCGCTCGTGTTGACTGCGATCGGCACGTTGCTGGGCGTCCTCGCGGGCGCGGTGCAGGGTTATTTCGGCGGCAGGATCGATATCACCGGGCAGCGCCTGATCGAAATCTGGAGCGCGTTGCCGGAGCTGTATCTGCTCATCATCTTCGCGTCGATCTTCGAGCCGAGCCTGATTCTGCTGATCATCCTGTTGTCGCTGTTCGGGTGGATCGGCTTGTCCGATTACGTGCGCGCGGAGTTTCTGCGCAATCGTATGCAGGACTACGTGCGTGCGGCGCGCGCGATGGGTCTCTCGAACTGGCAGATCATCTGGCGGCACGTGCTGCCCAATAGCCTGACGCCGGTCATCACGTTTCTGCCGTTTCGCATGAGCGGCGCGATTCTCGCGCTCACGAGCCTCGATTTTCTCGGCCTGGGCGTGCCGTCGCCGACACCGTCGCTCGGCGAGCTGCTCGCGCAGGGCAAGGCGAATCTCGACGCGTGGTGGATTTCGCTGTCGACGTTCGGCGTGCTCGTCGCGACGCTGCTCTTGCTTACCTTCATGGGCGACGCATTGCGCAACGCGCTCGATACGCGCATCGCCGATGCGGTGAAAGCGGGAGGCGGGCAGTGACGCATCACGCCAATGAGCCGCTGCTTTCAATCAGGGACCTGCGCGTGCGCTTCGGCGACACGCTGGCCGTCGACGGCGTGAATCTCGATATCCGCGCGGGCGAGCGTGTGGCGCTCGTCGGCGAATCGGGCTCGGGCAAGAGCGTGACGGCGCTGTCGATCCTGCGCCTGATTCGCGACGCCGAACTGTCCGGTTCGATCCGCTTCGAAGGCGACGAGTTGCTGTCGAAGAGCGAGCGCGCGATGCGCGGCCTGCGCGGTTCCGATATCGCGATGATCTTCCAGGAGCCGATGACCGCGCTCAATCCGCTCTACACGGTCGGCGACCAGATCGGCGAGACGATTCAACTGCACGACGGCGCGAACCCGCGCGAGGCGAGACAGCGCGCGATCGCGCTGCTCGCGCGCACCGGCATCACGGAACCGGAACGGCGCGTGGACAGCTATCCGCATCAGCTATCGGGTGGACAGCGCCAGCGCGTGATGATCGCGATGGCGCTCGCATGCCGTCCGCGCCTGCTGCTCGCCGACGAGCCGACGACCGCGCTCGACGTGACGATCCGCGCGCAGATCGTCGAGCTGCTGCTGGAATTGCAACGCGACGAGGCGGAAAAACGCGGCATGGCCGTGCTGCTCATCACGCACGATCTGAATCTCGTGCGGCGCTTCGCGGAACGCGTCGCGGTGATGGAGAAGGGCGTGCTAGTCGAAAGCGGCACGGTGGAGGAAATCTTTACGTCGCCGCAGCATCCGTACACGCAGCGCCTTCTGGCGAGCAAGCCGAAGCGCGCGGTGCTGCCGGTGCTGCCGACCGCGCCGGTGCTGCTCGACGCGAAAGCCGTATCCGTCGATTACCCGACGCGCTTGCCCGGGCTGGAAGGCTGGTTCCGGCGCGGCCGCTTCAAGGCCGTCGACGACGTTTCCCTGACGGTGCGACAGGGCGAAACGCTCGGCATCGTCGGGGAGTCGGGATCGGGGAAATCCACGCTCGCGATGGCGCTGCTCGGCTTGCAGCGCATCTCGAACGGCGCGGTGCAGTTTCAGGGCCGCGCGCTCGGCGATTTCCGCGGCCGCGAAAAAACCGTGCTGCGCTCGAATCTGCAAGTCGTCTTTCAGGACCCGTTCAGTTCACTGTCGCCGCGGCAGACGGTTGAGCGGATCGTCGGCGAAGGGCTCGCGCTGCACCGCCCGGAGCTGGATTCGGCCGCACGCCGAGCGAAGGTCATTGCCGTGCTGCGCGAAGTCGGCATGGAGCGCGGCGCGCTCGAGCGCTATCCGCACGAATTTTCGGGCGGGCAGCGGCAGCGCATTGCAATAGCCCGCGCTTTGGTGCTGGAACCGAGCATCCTGATCCTCGACGAACCGACCAGCGCACTCGATGTTTCCATTCAAACTCAAGTACTTACCCTGCTCGCTGAAATTCAGAAGAAGCACAACCTCGGTTATGTTTTCATCAGCCACGACCTGCAGGTCATCGGTGCGATGGCGCACCGAGTCGCCGTGATGAAAAATGGAGTTGTCGTCGAAACCGGGGATGCAGAGAAAATTTTTGCGAACCCTTCTGACGAATACACAAAAAAGCTTCTGAGAGCCGCCCTAGTTTCCTAAAAATCTTTCCTTTTCACCAATTGCGTGCGTATCTCAATTGTATTTTTCTATTTCTTTTGACAGTTAAATACTTTGTGGCTAGTATCCATCAAACTTTCACGTATCTCCCTGATTTAGCAGTCTTTAATTGTAAAACCTACCGACCGATGCAGCCACTAAAGATGACTCAGACATGCGCGCGCGCCGCCGCGGGCATGTTGATCGGCCTCCTGATGACAACAGCTTCCGGCGCGTTCGCCGACGAAGTCAACAGTAGCAGCCCAAATGCCAACAACGGCATTTTCTCCTCCAGCAGATCCACCGACGCAGCAAGCGCAGACACCGCCAGCACTCCGGGCGGCGCAAAGTCGTTTTTGTCGGGCGTAGCGAGCAAAGCAGGCGATGTCGTCGTCGGCGCGCTCAACATGATCGGCGTGCGTTATCGCTGGGGCGGCAACACCCCGGATTCCGGCCTCGATTGCAGCGGCTTCGTCCGCTACGTGTTTCAGGACACGCTCGGCATGACGCTGCCGCGCCGCGCCGAGGAAATGAGCCGCGTCGGCGAGAAGGTGACCGTCTCCGATCTCAAGCCGGGCGACCTCGTGTTCTTCAACACGATGCGCCGTTCGTTCTCGCACGTCGGCATCTATATCGGCGACAACAAATTCGTGCATTCGCCGTCGACCGGCAGCACGATCCGTGTCGACGACATGGAAGACGGCTACTGGGAAAAGCGCTTCCAAGGCGCGCGTCGTATCGAGAACGCGCAAGTCGGCGATGGCTCGGAACTGCGTCAGCGCGTGAGCGCTTCGATCGGCGGTTACTGATCGGTCTGTCGGCATCAAGAAAAGCCTGCTTCCTTCCGGGACGCAGGCTTTTTGTTTTGGCTCGACGCAATCGTAAGCGCGGCGCGGAAAGCGTGATTGCACGCACCTGCAAAAGCCGTTATAGTTTTTGAATGAACTTTTTTCCGTTCCCCTTCTCGTTGTTCCCGGCTGGTGCGTCGCTACGCGCACTATCGCTACTAGCGCGCCTACCGCGCTGATTCTTCTCGCCTCCCGTCTGCTCGTCCATTCAGGTTTTCGACGCCAGCGGTGGCGCGAACACCCGAATTCCCTTTTGCCTTATCGTTATTTCGGTCTCTATATTTCCAACAATCGATAAATCTCCCCACAGGAGCTGAACATGGCAGCAGACAAGTTGATCATCTTCGACACGACCTTGCGCGATGGCGAGCAGTCCCCCGGCGCGTCGATGACGAAGGAAGAGAAGATCCGCATCGCGAAGCAACTGGAGCGCATGAAGGTCGACATCATCGAAGCGGGTTTTGCCGCCAGCTCGAACGGTGACTTCGACGCGATCAACACGATCGCGTCGCTCGTGAAGGACAGCACGGTCTGCTCGCTCGCCCGCGCGAACGACAAGGACATTCAGCGCGCTGCCGACGCGCTCAAGCCCGCGAGCCAGTTCCGCATTCACACGTTCATCGCCACGTCGGCGCTGCACATGGAGAAGAAGCTGCGCATGACGCCGGAGCAGGTCTACGACCAGGCGCGTCTCGCGGTGCGTTTCGCGCGCAAGTTCACGGACGATGTCGAATTTTCGCCCGAAGACGGCAGCCGCTCGGATATCGACTATCTCTGCCGCGTGCTCGAAGCGGTGATCGACGAAGGCGCGCGCACCATCAACATCGCGGATACGGTCGGTTACGGCGTGCCGGAGCTGTACGGCAATCTCGTGAAGACGCTGCGCGAGCGCGTGCCCAACTCCGACAAGGCGATCTGGTCGGTGCACTGCCACGACGACCTCGGCATGGCGGTGGCGAACTCGCTCGCGGGCGTGAAGATCGGCGGCGCGCGTCAGGTCGAGTGCACGATCAACGGTCTCGGCGAGCGCGCGGGCAATACGTCGCTCGAAGAGATCGTGATGTCGGTCAAGACGCGCAAGGATTATTTCGGCCTCGATCTCGGCATCGACACGACGCAGATCGTGCCCACTTCCAAGCTCGTCTCGCAGATCACTGGTTTCGTCGTGCAGCCGAACAAGGCGGTCGTCGGCGCGAATGCGTTCGCGCACGCGTCGGGCATTCACCAGGACGGCGTGCTGAAGGCGCGCGATACCTACGAAATCATGCGCGCGGAAGACGTGGGCTGGAGCGCCAACAAGATCGTGCTGGGCAAGCTGTCCGGCCGGAACGCGTTCAAGCAGCGTCTGGAAGAACTGGGCGTGACGCTCGAATCCGAAGCCGACGTGAATGCCGCGTTCGCGCGCTTCAAGGATCTCGCCGACCGCAAGGCCGAAATCTTCGACGAAGACATCATGCAGATCGTCTCCGAGGAATCCGCCGAGGCACAGGCGAAGGAACACTTCCGCTTTGTGTCGATGAAGCAGCATTCGGAGACTGGCGAACAGCCGCAGGCGAAGGTCGTGTTTGCGGTGGAAGGCGCCGAGGTTACGGGCGAGGCGGGCGGCAACGGCCCGGTCGATGCGACGCTGCACGCGATCGAATCGAAGGTCGAGAGTGGCGCGGAACTCGTGCTGTACTCGGTCAATGCCATCACCACCGGCACGCAGGCGCAGGGCGAAGTGACGGTGCGTCTGTCGAAGAGCGGGCGCATCGTGAACGGCGTGGGCACGGACCCGGATATCGTCGCGGCGTCGGCGAAGGCGTATATCGCCGCGTTGAACAAGCTGCACTCGAAGGTCGAAAAGCTCAATCCGCAGCTTTGATTCTTTTGTTTCCAAACGCAAAAAGCCCTCTTCGCGAGGGCTTTTTGCTTGATGCGACACGACGCTCAGAACAGATTGCGCCTGTCGGGATCGTGCAGCGGATCGGGCGTCTTCTGCGTCATGCGCAAGATGCCCTGATCGTCGAAATAGAAGTTGTACATCAGGTACCAGATGTTCGCTTCCATGTAGCGATAGGTCCAGACTTCGCGCTTCATCAGCGGAAAGTACGACGTCTCCACCGGCCGGCCGAAGTTCACGAGCACGTCGGCCTTCGTCCACGTGCCGACCTGCGCCTTGTAGAGCTCGTTCTCGTCGAGCACTTGCCGCACGTTCACGATCTTGCCGGACGCGTCGATATCGGCGGCGGTGGTGAATTCGCCGAGCGGCTGCGTCGGCCACATCAGGCGCTTGCCGCCGTTGGGCAGATCGTAGACTTCGCGCGGCGGGCCGAGGCGGGTGGTGATCGTCGAGACATCGGCGCCGGTCTGGTAGTTCTGCCACGGCTGCGCGCAGGCCGTGAGCAGCAGGGCGACGCCCGCGCCTGCAAGTGCGCCGCGCAGGCGATTGAATAGGTACGGCATGACAGCCTCCACGTGCTGATTCGTTCGTTGTTTCTGGCGATTTTGACATGCGCGCGCGACAAAACATTCTCCGCGACGTCGCGGCATTCGAGCGGAAGTGTCGGCAATGTTGGGCTTGCGCGGTGAACTCGGTGCGGCCTATGATCCGCGCTTTCAGCGGATCGGCGTAAACCATGAAGAACGGAATTGGCGTGCAAGCGGCGCGATGGCTGCGTATTCTGGCATCGACGTGCCTCGCATGGTCGTGCGCGGCGGGCGCGGCCGAACTGCCGCCCGTCAAGCTCGCGCTGATCGAGGGCATGTCCGGGCCGTTCGCGAACGCGGGCGCGATGGTCGAGCGCAATCTGCGCTTCGGCGTCGAGCGCGTGAACGCGAAGGGTGGCGTGAAGCTCGCCGACGGCATGCATCCGCTGCAACTCGTCGTGTTCGATGGCAAGGGCAGCAGCGAGGCAACGCTCGTGCAACTGCGCGCGGCGATCGACGAAAAAATCGGCTTCGTCATGCAGGGCAACAGTTCGGCGGTGGCGGCGGCGCTCGTCGCGGCGATCGACAAGCAGAACTCGCGCGAACCGGAGCGGCGCGTGCTGTTCCTGAACTATTCAGCCGACGATCCCGCGCTCACGAACGACGCGTGCAGCTTCTGGCATTTTCGCTTCGACGCCCACGCCGGCATGCGCATGGACGCGCTCGCCGATGCGCTCGAGGACGATCGCGCGGTGAAGAAGGTTTATCTGCTGAATCAGGACTACAGCTTCGGTCACGACGTGAGCCGCGAGGCGCAGCGCGCGCTGAAGGAGCGGCGGCCCGACATCGCGATCGCCGGCGACGAGTTTCATCCGATCGGGCGCGTGAAGGATTTCGCGCCGTACATCGCTAAAATTCGCGCGAGCGGCGCGGATGCGGTCATTACCGGAAACTGGGGCAACGATCTGACGCTGCTCGTGAAGGCGGCGCGCGAGCAGGGGCTCGACACCGAGTTCTACACGTTCTACGGCAATAGCCTCGGCGCGCCGGCGGCGCTCCGCGATGCGGGTGTGAAGCGCGTGATCGCGGTGGCGGACTGGCATCCGAACGCGGGCGGTGCGGCGTCGGACGCGTATTACCGCGCGTTTCGCGCGCGCTATCCCGCCGCGGCCGACGACTACCTCGTGCTGCGCATGCCGCTGATGATCGAGATGCTCGCCGCGGCGATGACGCGCGCCGGCAGTGCGGACCCATTCGCGGTGGCGCGTGCGCTGGAAGGCATGAAGTTCGACGGCGAACCCTTCCACATAATGACGATGCGCGCCGACGATCATCAAGTGATCCAGCCCCTTTATGTGATGGAAATGGACAAGGCGGGCACGAAGGGCGTGCGCTTCGACAACGAAGGCTCTGGCTACGGCTTTCGCACGCTGCTCGGCGTTCCGGCCGAGAAGACCGTCCAGCCGACGACCTGCAGGATGACGCGTCCGGCGCGTTAGCCGGGAAGCCGGGTCTTTGCCGACGCGCGGTGTGCTATACTCCACGCTTCGTCTTCGGCTTGTCCGTTGCGAAAACCTGAATTGGCCGCATTGGCAAACACCCCCACGGCACGGCCTTTCTTCCGTGACCGCCTGTCTGTATCAAAGGAAAAGCAAATGTCCGTAGCAGAAATCAAGAAGTCCGACATCGTCGCAGAACACGCGCGCGGCGCCAACGACACTGGCTCCCCCGAAGTGCAAGTCGCACTGCTCACGAGCCGCATCAACGAACTGACCGTCCACTTCAAGTCGCACTCGAAGGATCACCACAGCCGCCGCGGCCTGCTGCGCATGGTGAGCCGCCGTCGCAAGCTGCTCGACTACCTGAAGGGCAAGGACGCGGATCGTTATCGCTCGCTGATCGAAAAGCTGGGTCTGCGCAAGTAATTGGCGCATATGTGGCTTTACGGCCGCCGCTAGAACAAAGTGCCTGTGTCAGTCCGCTGATACAGGCACTTTTGTTTTTGTGCGTTTCGGCAGTGAAGTGGTGCCCGATGGCGTTCTCCGCATTCACGACGACGCAGTCGGCAGTTTCAGCGGTTCAGTTGCTTTACCCGGATGCATCATCCGGTTCGACACCCGGTCCGGCCTCGCGGCAGAGCTTTGTGTCATTCCATCGCGGCGTGTGCCGCGCGCACGTCGGGCAAGCCCCGCGCTGGAATGGCATATCACACCTCTCAAGCGCGGCTCGCGACCGCCCAAGCCAGCGCCAGCGGGCCGGCGCGGCGCAACGTAGAAGGAGTCACAAATGTTCAATAAAATCGTTAAAGAATTTAAGTGGGGGCAGCACAACGTCCGCCTCGAAACGGGCGAAATCGCGCGTCAGGCAAGCGGCGCGGTGATCGTCGATGTCGAAGACACCGTCGTGCTCGCCACCGTCGTCGGCGCGAAGACCGCCAAGCCGGGCCAGGACTTCTTCCCGCTGACCGTCGACTACCTCGAAAAGACGTACGCCGCAGGCAAGATTCCGGGCGGCTTCTTCCGTCGCGAAGGCCGTCCGTCGGAAGGCGAGACGCTGATTTCGCGCCTGATCGACCGCCCGCTGCGCCCGCTTTTCCCGGAAGGCTTCTATAACGAAGTGCAGGTCGTGATCCACGTCCTGTCGCTGAATCCCGAAATTCCCGCGGACATCCCGGCGCTGATCGGCGCATCGGCGGCGCTGGCCGTGTCCGGTCTGCCGTTCAACGGTCCGGTGGGCGCGGCGCGCGTCGCCTATCTGAACAACGAGTACGTGCTGAATCCGACGCGCGCGCAGATGAAGGAATCGGCGCTCGATCTCGTCGTCGCGGGCACGGAGCGCGCGGTGCTGATGGTGGAATCGGAAGCGCAGCAGCTTTCCGAAGAAGTGATGCTCGGCGCGGTCGTCTACGGCCACGAGCAGATGCAGAAGGCCATCGACGCAATCCATGAACTCGTGCGCGAAGGCGGCAAGCCCGAATGGGACTGGCAGCCGGCGCCGAAGAACGAAGCGCTCATTTCGCGCGTCTCGGCAATCGCCCAGTCGGAACTCGAAGCGGCTTATCAACTGCGCAACAAGTCGGCGCGCTCGGCCAAGCTGAAGGAAGTGTACGCGGCGACGTCGGCGAAGCTGGAAGAAGAAGCCGCAGCAGGCGGCACGGTCGCCGCCGACAAGGCAACGGTCGGCAACGTGCTGTTCGACATCGAAGCGAAGATCGTCCGTACGCAGATCCTGAACGGCGAGCCGCGCATCGACGGCCGCGACACGCGCACCGTGCGTCCGATCGAAATCCGCACGGGCGTTTTGCCGCGCACGCACGGCTCGGCGCTCTTCACGCGCGGCGAGACGCAGGCGCTGGTCGTGGCGACGCTGGGCACGAAGGGCGACGAGCAGAACATCGACGCGCTCGAAGGCGAATACCGCGAGCGCTTCATGCTTCACTACAACATGCCGCCGTTCGCGACGGGCGAAACCGGCCGCGTCGGCTCGCCGAAGCGTCGTGAAATCGGCCACGGCCGTCTGGCCAAGCGCGCGCTCGTCGCGTGCCTGCCGAGCGCCGACGAATTCGGCTACTCGATCCGCGTCGTGTCGGAAATCACGGAATCGAACGGCTCGTCGTCGATGGCTTCGGTCTGCGGCGGCTGCCTCGCGCTGATGGACGCCGGCGTGCCGATGAAGGCGCACGTCGCGGGCATCGCGATGGGCCTGATCCTCGAAGGCAACAAGTTCGCGGTTCTGACCGACATCCTCGGCGACGAAGATCACCTCGGCGACATGGACTTCAAGGTGGCCGGCACGGCGCAAGGCGTCACGGCGCTGCAGATGGACATCAAGATCCAGGGCATCACGAAGGAAATCATGCAGGTCGCGCTCGCGCAGGCGAAGGAAGGCCGCATGCACATCCTCGGCAAGATGACCGCCGCGGTTCCGCACACGAACACGGAACTGTCGGACTATGCCCCGCGCATGATCACCATCAAGATCAACCCCGAGAAGATCCGCGACGTGATCGGCAAGGGCGGCTCGGTGATCCGCGCGCTGACGGAAGAAACCGGCACGACCATCGACATCTCGGATGACGGCGTCGTTACCATCGCGAGCACGTCGAGCGAAGGCATGGCGGAGGCGAAGAAGCGCATCGAGAACATCACGGCCGAGGTCGAAGTCGGCCAGGTCTACGAAGGCCCGGTGCTCAAGCTGCTCGACTTCGGCGCGATCGTGAACATCCTGCCGGGCAAGGACGGTCTGCTGCACATCTCGGAGATCGTCAACGAGCGCGTGAAGGACATCAACGACTACCTGAAGGAAGGCCAGATCGTGAAGGTCAAGGTCATTCAGACGGACGAAAAGGGCCGTGTGCGACTGTCGGCGAAAGCGCTTTTGAACGAAGGCGCGCAGCAGGCGGAACCCACGCACCCGCAGCAGTAATGCGGTAATGTGTAGACGGCCGGCCGCGGATGCGAGCCGGCCGTTTTCATGTATGACGCTTCGGACGCTATGCATTGTCCGATGCGTCGTCGGACCCGATGGCAGTGTGGAGCGCGGATGCCTTTGAAGCGCGCGCAGTGCCATCCGGTTCGGATGCACACTCAGTCTGATCGGCACAGGGAGAAGTCATGAAGGCCATCGAAATCACCGAGTTTGGCGCACCCGAAGTTCTGAAGCTGGGCGAGCGGCCGACCCCGGCGCCGGGCAAATGCGAGGTTCTCATCAAGGTGACGGCGTCCGGCGTGAACCGGCCTGACGTGTTCCAGCGCAAGGGCGCCTACGCGCCGCCGCCGGGCGCGTCCGATCTGCCGGGGCTGGAGGTCGCCGGTGAAATCGTCGATGGCGATTTCGATCCGAAGCACAATCCGTTCGGCCTGAAACAAGGCGATCGTGTGTGCGCGCTGCTCGCAGGCGGCGGCTATGCCGAGTACGCTGTCGCGCCGCTCGAGCAATGCCTTCCGGTGCCGAAGGGTTTGTCGGATATCGAAGCAGCGTCGTTGCCCGAAACCTTCTTCACCGTGTGGAGCAATGTCTTCGAGCGCGGCCAACTGGGTTCGGGCGAAAATGGCGAAGAAGAAACGCTGCTCGTGCAGGGCGGATCGAGCGGTATCGGCGTGACGGCGATTCAGATCGCGCGTGCGCTCGGCTATCGCGTGTTCGCCACCGCCGGCACCGATGAAAAGTGCCGCGCGTGCGAAGCGCTCGGTGCGGAGCGCGCGATCAACTACAAGACGGAAGACTTTGTCGAAGTGGTGAAGTCGCTGACGAACGATCGCGGCGTCGACGTGATTCTCGACATGGTCGCGGGCGATTATCTCCAGCGCGAGCTCAAGGCGCTGGCCGATGGCGGGCGCATCTGCGTGATCGCGTTGCTGGGCGGCGCGAAGGCGGAGATCAATCTCAACGACGTGCTGCGGCGTCGTCTCGTCATCACCGGTTCGACGCTGCGTCCGCGTCCCGTCGCATTCAAGGCGAAGCTCGCGGCCAGGCTCAAGGAACGCGTCTGGCCGGAGGTTGAAGCGGGGCGCATCAAGCCGGTGATCCATCAGGTCTTCCCCGCCGCGGACGCCGCCGCCGCGCATGCGCTCATGGAAAGCAGCACGCATGTCGGCAAGATCGTGCTCGACTGGCGCGAGAATGCGTGACCTTTTTGCGTGCGCTTCTGGCGGTTTGACCGGGTTCGTCTTAACACAGTAAAATCGCCTGTTTTGCAGGCAGTTTGCAGTTCGTAGCGGATTCATTCCTATAACAGGGCGGCTCATCGAGGCTGCCGCCGACTGACGAGACTTATGTCCAGAGAACGAGCGAAACTGGTGGTGGGCAACTGGAAGATGCACGGTCGCATCGGTGACAACGCGGCCTTGCTGACCGAAGTTGCCGCAGGCGCATCAGCTTTGCAAAAGGGCGTGCGTGTCGGTGTGTGTGTGCCGTGTCCTTATCTCGCACAATCGCAGGCGCTTCTCGCCGGCTCGGTCGTGCAGTGGGGCATTCAGGACGTGTCGGCGCATGCGGGCGGCGCGTTTACCGGTGAAGTCGCGGCCGAAATGGCAGCGGACTTCGGCGTGACGTACGCGATCGTCGGGCATTCGGAGCGACGCGCGTATCATCGCGAAAGCCCGGAGCTCGTCGCGGAGAAGGCGAAGCGCGCGATCGAGGCGGGTCTCACGCCGATCGTCTGCGTCGGCGAGACGCTCGAGGAACGCGAGGCCGGCAAGACGGAGCAGATCATCGGCACGCAGCTCGACGCCGTTCTGCTTTCGCTGACGGAAGCGCAGGCGGCGGGCATCGTGGTAGCGTACGAACCGGTCTGGGCGATCGGCACGGGCAAGACCGCGCGGCCGCTGCAGGCGCAGGACGTTCACGCATTTCTGCGCCGCAAGCTGCTGGAGAAGGGCGCATCGGTGGCGAACGTGCCGCTCCTGTACGGCGGCAGCGTGAAGCCCGAAAACGCGGAAGAACTGTTCGGGCAGAAGGACATCGACGGCGGGCTGATCGGCGGCGCGTCGCTGAAGTCGAAGGATTTTCTGGCGATCTGCCGGGCCGCGCAAACCGTGCTGCATTGAGCATCGGATGGCGAGCGGGCAGGGCAGGCGCAAGACCCCATTGCGACACGAACGTGTCACGGAAACATCAGGAACCAGGTGAGTTGAAATGCTGTATTTGAAGACATTGATTATCGTCGTTCAGTTGTTGTCGGCGCTGGGCGTCATTGGCCTCGTGCTGCTTCAGCACGGCAAGGGCGCTGACATGGGCGCGGCGTTCGGCAGCGGCGCATCGGGCAGTCTCTTCGGCGCGACGGGCTCCGCCAACTTTCTGTCGCGTACCACGGCGGTTCTGGCGGCGGTCTTTTTCGTCACGACGCTCACGCTGACCTACCTCGGCAGCTACAAGCCGCAAACTTCGGCCGGCGTGCTCGGCGGTGCGGCTCCCGTGGCGGCATCGGCGGCGCCTGGAGCGGCTTCGGCGCCTGCATCGGCACCGGTTGCATCGTCCGCGCCAGGCTCCGACGTGCCCAAATAACGACGAGACGAATTTTTCGCATAATTTGCATTTTGTGCGTTGAACAATTCGTAGGGGCCAGTTATAATTCAAGTCTTGAAGCGATTCGCGGCAATTAAGAAGTAGTTTTCCCGGATTGCAGTACAGTGCCGACGTGGTGAAATTGGTAGACACGCTATCTTGAGGGGGTAGTGGCGAAAGCTGTGCGAGTTCGAGTCTCGCCGTCGGCACCAAAGTTATCCAATGCCAGCCGCTTGCATCGCTTCGGCTGGCATTGTCACTTCTGGAGTACCCTTACGTTTTCGCGGCAGCATCGACATCGTCAAAGCGGTTGTCACAGTGTGCTGCTATCGTGAGCGGTCCCAAGTGAATCTCCCGCCGGGTGGTCCGTCCCGGCTGAAGCGCTCCAATCAATAACAGACCACATCTACCGATCTGAGGATAGCCTTGAACCTCGCACCCTATTACCCCGTCTTCTTGTTTATTGTGGTGGGCCTTGGTTTAGGTATAGCGTTGGTTAGCATCGGCAAGATCCTCGGTCCCAACAAGCCTGATACCGAAAAGAACGCGCCGTACGAGTGCGGCTTCGAAGCGTTCGAAGACGCGCGTATGAAGTTCGATGTGCGTTACTATCTCGTCGCGATTCTTTTCATCATTTTCGATCTTGAGACGGCGTTCCTGTTTCCGTGGGGTGTTTCCCTGCGCGATATCGGCTGGCCTGGCTTCATCGCAATGATGATTTTTCTGCTCGAATTTTTGCTCGGTTTCGCCTACATCTGGAGAAAGGGCGGACTCGACTGGGAATGACAGTCAGATCACCGGATTCATGGGCGGCTTTGGCTGGCTGCTCGTCTGGAGTGGAAAACAAATGAGTATCGAAGGGGTCTTGAAAGAAGGCTTTGTCACCACCACGGCTGACAAGCTGATCAACTGGACGCGCACCGGCTCCCTGTGGCCGATGACGTTCGGTCTCGCGTGCTGCGCGGTCGAGATGATGCATGCGGGCGCCGCCCGTTACGACCTGGATCGTTTCGGCGTGGTGTTTCGTCCGAGCCCGCGCCAGTCCGATGTGATGATCGTCGCCGGCACGCTGTGCAACAAGATGGCGCCCGCGCTTCGTAAGGTGTACGACCAGATGGCCGAGCCGCGCTGGGTCATTTCGATGGGTTCGTGCGCGAACGGCGGCGGCTACTACCACTATTCGTATTCCGTCGTGCGTGGCTGCGACCGGATCGTGCCGGTCGACGTGTACGTTCCCGGTTGTCCTCCGACCGCCGAAGCCCTGGTCTACGGCGTGATCCAGTTGCAGGCGAAGATTCGCCGCACCAACACCATCGCCCGTCAGTAAGGGCCTCAGTCTCCCCAACTATGGCAAGCAAACTCGAGACCCTCAAAGCGAACCTCGAGACGGCGTTTGGCGACCGTCTCCAGAGCATCACCGAGTCGCTGGGTCAGGTGACGGTCGTCGTCAAGGCGGCCAACTATCTGGACGTCTGCAAGCAACTGCGCGACGACACGTCGCTGCGCTTCGAGCAGCTTATGGACCTGTCCGGCGTCGATTACTCGACCTACGGCGACGGCGTCTACGACGGCCCGCGGTTCGCGGCGGTCAGCCATCTTCTTTCGATCACGCACAACTGGCGCGTGCGCGTGCGTGTATTCGCTCCGGACGACGAAGTGCCTATCGTGCCTTCGGTGGTCGATATCTGGTCGTCGGCGAACTGGTACGAGCGCGAAGCGTTCGACCTCTACGGCATCGTGTTCGAAGGCCATCCGGACCTGCGCCGCATTCTCACGGACTATGGCTTCATCGGTCATCCGTTCCGTAAGGATTTCCCGGTCTCCGGTTACGTCGAGATGCGTTACGACCCGGAAGAGAAGCGCGTCGTGTATCAGCCTGTGACGATCGAGCCGCGCGAGATCACGCCGCGCGTGATTCGCGAAGATCGTTATGGCGGTCTGAAACATTAAGAGAACGTGATGGCAGAGATCAAAAACTACACGCTGAATTTCGGCCCGCAACACCCGGCAGCGCACGGCGTGCTGCGCCTCGTGCTCGAACTCGACGGCGAAGTGATCCAGCGCGCCGACCCGCACATCGGTCTGTTGCATCGCGCGACCGAGAAGCTCGCCGAAACCAAGACCTTCATTCAGTCCGTGCCGTACATGGACCGTCTCGACTACGTGTCGATGATGGTCAACGAGCACGGCTATGTGCTCGCCATCGAGAAGCTGCTCGGCATCGACGTGCCGATCCGCGCGAAATACATCCGCGTGCTGTTCGACGAAATCACGCGCGTGCTGAACCACCTGATGTGGATCGGCTCGCACGCGCTCGACGTCGGCGCGATGGCGGTGTTCCTCTACGCGTTCCGTGAGCGCGAAGATCTGATGGACGTCTACGAGGCGGTGTCGGGCGCGCGCATGCACGCGGCTTACTATCGTCCGGGCGGCGTGTATCGCGATCTGCCGGACGCAATGCCGCAATACAAGGCATCGAAGATCCGCAACGCGAAGGCGCTCGACAGAATGAACGAGACCCGTCAGGGCTCGTTGCTCGACTTCATCGAGGACTTCTTCAATCGCTTCCCGGGTTGTGTCGACGAGTACGAAACGCTGCTCACGGACAACCGCATCTGGAAGCAGCGTCTCGTGGGCATCGGCGTGGTGAGCCCGGAGCGTGCGCTGCAGATGGGTCTTTCGGGTGCGATGCTGCGCGGCTCGGGTATCGAGTGGGATCTGCGCAAGAAGCAGCCGTACGAAGTGTACGATCAACTCGATTTCGACATCCCCGTCGGCGTGAATGGCGATTGCTACGACCGCTATCTGGTGCGCGTGGAAGAAATGCGTCAGTCGGTCCGCATCGCCCAACAGTGCATTGCGTGGCTGCGCAAGAATCCCGGCCCTGTGATGGTCGATAATCACAAGGTTGCGCCGCCGTCGCGCGTCGGCATGAAGAGCAACATGGAAGAGCTGATTCACCATTTCAAGCTCTTCACCGAAGGCTTCCACGTGCCGGAAGGCGAAACGTACGCGGCGGTCGAGCACCCGAAGGGCGAATTCGGCATCTATCTGATTTCGGACGGCGCGAACAAGCCGTATCGCCTGAAGATTCGCGCGCCGGGCTATGCGCATCTCGCAGCGCTCGACGAAATGGCGCGAGGCCACATGATCGCCGACGCTGTGACGATCATCGGTACGCAAGACATCGTGTTCGGCGAGATCGATCGCTGATCTCATTCGCCGCTTGCGCGGTGCGCTCGTCGAGCCGCCGCGCAGGAAAAGCGGAAGCACTAACCGGAACCCGCAGGAACGCCAGGTCTGCCGCAATACGAAGAGCGCGGCAGGTTTTCGTTCGGTAGGAATTGAAAGAGTCGTGTCTGAAAATGATCTCAGCTGAAGGCCTGAAAGAAATCGATCGCGCGGTCGCGAAGTATCCCGCCGAGCAAAAGCAATCGGCGGTGATGGCGGCGCTCGCTGTCGCTCAGGAAGAGCATGGTTGGCTCTCGCCGGACATCATGCAGTTCGTCGCCGATTACCTGAGCATGCCGCCCGTCGCGGTACAGGAAGTCGCCACGTTCTACACGATGTACGAACTGAAGCCGGTCGGTAAGCACAAGATCACGCTCTGCACGAACCTGCCTTGCCAGCTCGGTCCGGACGGCGGTTCGGACAGCGCCGCGGAGTATCTCAAGCAGAAGCTCGGCATCGATTTCGGTGAGACCACACCGGACGGCAAGTTCACGCTGAAGGAAGGCGAATGCTTCGGCGCGTGCGGCGACGCACCCGTGATGCTCGTGAACAACCATCGCATGTGCAGCTTCATGAGCCGCGAGAAGATCGACCAGTTGATCGAGGACCTTTCGAAATGACGTCACTCCACGATCGTCACATCAAGCCGCTGATCCTCGCCGGGCTGAACGGCGAGAACTGGCATCTCGAAGATTACGTCGCGCGCGGCGGCTACAAGCAGCTGCGCCGCATTCTCGAAGAAAAGATTCCGCAAGAGCAGGTGATTGCCGACGTCAAGGCATCGGGCCTGCGCGGCCGTGGCGGTGCGGGTTTCCCGACCGGCCTGAAGTGGAGCTTCATGCCGCGTCAGTTTCCGGGGCAGAAGTATCTCGTCTGCAATTCGGACGAAGGTGAGCCGGGCACGTTCAAAGACCGCGACATCCTGCGCTGGAATCCGCACGCGCTGATCGAAGGCATGGCCATCGGCGCGTACGCGATGGGCATCACCGTCGGATACAACTATATCCACGGCGAGATTTTCGAAGTCTATAAGGTGTTCGAAGCGGCGCTCGAAGAAGCGCGCGCGGCGGGTTACCTCGGCGCGAACATTCTCGGCTCGGGCTTCTCGTTCGAGCTGTACGCGCACCACGGTTACGGCGCGTACATCTGCGGCGAGGAAACCGCGCTGCTCGAATCGCTGGAAGGCAAGAAGGGCCAACCGCGCTTCAAGCCGCCTTTCCCGGCGAGCTTCGGCGTGTATGGCAAACCGACCACCATCAACAACACCGAGACGTTCGCGGCCGTGCCGTTCCTCCTGGAAATCGGGCCGCAGAATTACCTCGAGATCGGCAAGCCGAACAACGGCGGCACGAAGATCTTCTCCGTGTCGGGCGACGTGAATCGTCCGGGCAACTACGAGATTCCGCTCGGCACGCCGTTCTCGACGCTCATGGAACTGGCGGGCGGTGTGCGCGGCAAGTCGGTCAAGGCCGTGATTCCGGGTGGTTCGTCCGCGCCGGTCGTGCCGGGCGAGGTGATGCTCGCCACCGACATGGACTACGATTCGATCGCGAAGGCCGGCTCCATGCTGGGCTCGGGCGCGGTCATCGTGATGAACGAGACGCGCTGCATGGTGCGCTCGCTGCTGCGCCTGTCGTATTTCTATTACGAAGAGTCGTGCGGCCAGTGCACGCCGTGCCGTGAAGGCACCGGCTGGCTGTATCGCGTGGTGCATCGCATCGAGCACGGTCTCGGCCGCAAGGAAGATCTGGATCTGCTGAACTCTGTCGCGGAAAACATCATGGGTCGCACGATCTGCGCGCTTGGCGATGCAGCCGCGATGCCCGTGCGCGGCATGCTCAAGCACTTCTGGGACGAATTCGAATATCACGTCGAGCACAAGCACTGTCTCGTCGGCGGGCACGCGCATCACGCGGCGTCCGAAGCGCTTACCGCGTAATCAGGCGCGCAGTCAGATGCGCGAGATAAGAGGTTGAGGACCATTCCCCATCATGGTTGAACTAGAAATTGACGGCAAGACGGTCGAGGTGCCTGAAGGCAGCATGGTGATCCAGGCTGCGCACAAGGTCGATACGTACATTCCTCACTTCTGCTATCACAAGAAGCTGTCGATCGCGGCGAACTGCCGGATGTGCCTCGTCGAAGTCGAAAAGATGCCGAAGGCCGTCCCCGCCTGTGCCACGCCGGTGTCGGCGGGCATGGTGGTGCGCACCACTTCCGACAAGGCCGTGAAGGCCCAGCAGTCGGTGATGGAGTTCCTGCTGATCAACCACCCGCTCGATTGCCCGATCTGCGATCAGGGCGGCGAGTGCCAGTTGCAGGATCTGGCCGTCGGTTACGGCAAGTCGCAGTCGCGCTACAGCGAAGAAAAGCGCGTGGTGTTCCACAAGAACGTCGGTCCGCTCATCTCGATGGAAGAGATGTCGCGCTGCATCCACTGCACCCGTTGCGTGCGCTTCGGCCAGGAAGTCGCCGGCGTGATGGAGCTCGGCATGCTGGGCCGCGGCGAGCATTCGGAGATCACGTCGTTTGTCGGCAAGACCGTGGATTCGGAACTGTCGGGCAACATGATCGACCTGTGCCCGGTCGGTGCATTGACGAGCAAGCCGTTCCGCTACAGCGCGCGGACGTGGGAACTGTCGCGCCGCAAGTCGGTGAGCCCGCACGATTCCGTCGGCGCGAATCTCGTCGTGCAAGTGAAGAACAACCGCGTGATGCGCGTTCTGCCGATGGAAAACGAAGCCATCAACGAATGCTGGATCTCGGACAAGGACCGCTTCTCGTACGAAGGCCTGAACGGCGACGACCGTCTGACCACGCCGATGCTGAAGCAAGGCGGCAACTGGATCGAAACCGACTGGCAAACCGCGCTCGAATACGTGGCGAAGGGTCTGAAGGGCATCAAGGCCGATCATGGCGCGAACGCCATCGCCGCCCTGGCCACGCCGCACAGCACGGTCGAAGAACTGCATCTGTTGAAGCAACTGGCTGAAGGCGTCGGCACGCCGAACGTCGATTTCCGTCTGCGCCAGAACGATTTCTCGGCGCCGGTGGGCGTCGGCGCGCCGTGGCTCGGCACGAAGATCGCTGATCTTTCGTACATCGACACCGCGTTCGTGATCGGTTCGTTCCTGCGCCGCGATCATCCGCTGTTCGCCGCGCGTCTGCGCCAGGCCGCGAAGAGCGGCGCGAAGATCACGTTCCTCAACGCCAGCAACGACGATTCGCTGATCCCGACCGCGCATCGTCTGGTCGCGGCGCCTTCCGCGTGGCTCGATCAGCTCGCGGGCATCGCGGCGGCAGTCTCCGAAGCGCGCGGCGTCGCGCTGCCGGACGCGTTCGCGGGCCGCGAAGTATCGGCGGCGGCGAAGGACGTCGCGGCATCGCTGTCGGCGGGCGAGAAGCGTGTCGTGCTGCTCGGCAACATCGCGGTTCAGCATCCGGACTTTGCACAGATTCAGGCGGCGGCGCAGTGGATCGCCGACAATACCGGCGCGACGCTCGGCTTCCTCACGGAAGGCGCAAACTCGGTCGGCGCGCATCTCGTCGATGCGCTGCCGGGCGAGGGCGGTCTCAACGCACGCGAAGTGTTCGAGCAGCCGCGCAAGGGCTATGTGCTCCTGAACGCCGAACCGGAATACGACACGGCCAATCCGGCGCAGGCCATCGCCGCGCTGAAGGCGGCTGAAATGGTCGTCGTGATGTCGCCGTTCAAGCACGGCATGGACTATGCGGACGTGCTACTGCCGGTCGCGCCGTTCACGGAAACGTCGGGCACGTTCGTCAACGCGGAAGGCACGGCACAGTCGTTCAACGGCGTCGTGCGCGCGCTCGGCGATACGCGTCCGGGCTGGAAGGTGTTGCGCGTGCTGGGCACGATCCTCAACTTGCCTGGCTTCGAGTTCGACACGGCCGAAGAAGTACGCATCGCCGCGCTCGGTACGGGCGATCTGACTGCGCGTCTGTCGAACAAGACGTCGGTGGCGGCCAAGCGCGCCACATCGAACGTGACGCTGAATGGCAGCGGCCTGCAGCGTCTCGCCGATGTGCCGATCTATCACGCCGATGCGCTCGTGCGCCGCGCGCCGTCGCTGCATCTGACGGCGGCCGCCCGCGATGCGAACGTGGCTGGCCTGCCGACCGCGCTCTTCGACAAGCTCGGTCTGAAGGACGGCGAAGCAGTCCGTATCAAGCAGGGCAACCTGTCGGTGACGTTGCCCGCGGTCCGCGATGCGAATCTCGCGGAATCCGTGGTCCGCGTGTCGGCGGGCACGACGGCTGGCGCCGCGCTCGGCGGCCTGTTCGGTGAACTGGTAGTGGAGAAGGCGTAAAAATGGGCTTGTTCGATACGATCAACGCAGGCGGCACGCAGCTTCTGGGCGTCGCATGGCCGACGGTGTGGGCGCTGGTCCGCATCCTCGTGGTGGCGGTTGTCATTCTGCTGTGCGTGGCGTACCTGATTCTCTGGGAACGCAAGCTCATCGGCTGGATGCACGTGCGTCTCGGCCCGAACCGCGTCGGTCCTGCGGGTCTTCTGCAGCCGATCGCGGACGTCCTGAAGCTGCTGCTGAAGGAAGTGATTCAGCCGACGCAGGCGAGCCGTTGGATCTACATGATCGCGCCGATCATGACCGTGGTGCCGGCGTTCGCGGTGTGGGCGGTCATTCCGTTCCAGGCGCAAGCCGTGCTCGGCGACATCAACGCGGGCCTGCTGTACGCGATGGCGATCTCGTCGATCGGCGTGTACGGTGTGATCCTGGCGGGCTGGGCGTCGAACTCGAAGTACGCGTTCCTCGGCGCGATGCGCGCAGCCGCGCAGATGGTGTCCTACGAAATCTCGATGGGCTTCGCGCTCGTCGTCGTGCTGATGGTCGCGGGCACGCTGAACATGTCGGAAATCGTGCACTCGCAGCAGCGCGGCATGTTCGCGGGCTGGGGCGTCAACTTCCTGTCGTGGAACTGGCTGCCGCTTCTGCCGATGTTCGTCGTGTACTTCATCTCGGGCATCGCCGAAACGAACCGTCACCCGTTCGACGTGGTGGAAGGTGAATCGGAAATCGTCGCGGGCCACATGATCGATTACTCCGGCATGGCGTTCGCGCTGTTCTTCCTCGCCGAGTACATCAACATGATCGTGATCTCGGCGATCGCCACGACGTTGTTCCTCGGCGGCTGGGATGCGCCGTTCGGCTTCCTGTCGTTCATTCCGGGCGTATTCTGGTTCGTCTTCAAGGTTTTCCTGCTGCTGTCGGTCTTCATCTGGGCGCGCGCGACGTTCCCGCGTTACCGCTACGACCAGATCATGCGTCTCGGCTGGAAGGTGTTCCTGCCGGTGTCGGTGATCTGGGTGGTCGTGGTCGGTTTCTGGATCATGTCGCCGCTCAACATCTGGAAATAGTCGGACGGACCCAGGACAAGAGCGGACGAAATCATCATGAACGCAATTCAGAACTTCTTCAAAACCTTCTTTCTGACCGAGCTGCTGAAGGGTCTCGCGCTGACGGGCCGTTATACGTTCCAGCGCAAGATCACGGTGCAGTTCCCGGAAGAGAAGACGCCCATCTCGCCGCGTTTCCGTGGCCTGCATGCGCTGCGCCGCTATGAGAACGGCGAAGAGCGCTGCATCGCCTGCAAGCTGTGCGAAGCGGTGTGCCCGGCGATGGCGATCACGATCGAATCGGAAACGCGTGCGGACAACACGCGCCGCACGACGCGCTACGACATCGACCTGACCAAGTGCATCTTCTGCGGTTTCTGCGAAGAGAGCTGCCCGGTCGATTCGATCGTCGAGACGCACATCCTCGAATATCACGGCGAAAAGCGCGGCGATCTGTATTTCACGAAGGACATGCTGCTCGCGGTGGGCGATCGCTACGAGCAGGAAATCGCCGCATCGAAGGCGGCGGACGCGCCTTATCGTTGATTGACGCGAGATGCCGGAGCGTTCGGTTTAGCCTCCGCGTTCCGGCATCGAGTTAAAGCGATTTTGTTGTTGCTGTTTGGCACACTGCGGCGCGCGCCGAGGGCGACTCCTGTCCGACAGCGCCGACACACCATGCCTGATGATGGCCTAACGATGAACCGGTAATCATGGAATTCACAACCGTACTGTTCTATATCTTCGCGCTGCTGCTGACCGTGTCCGCGCTGAAGGTAATCACCTCGCGCAACCCGGTGTCATCCGCGCTCTTTCTCGTGCTCGCGTTCTTCAACGCGGCCGCGATCTGGATGCTGCTGCAAGCCGAATTCCTCGCGATTCTGCTGGTCCTCGTGTATGTCGGCGCCGTGATGGTGCTGTTCCTCTTCGTCGTGATGATGCTCGACATCAACATCGACGTGTTGCGGCGCGATTTCAAGCGTTTCGTGCCGCTGGCGAGCATCGTCGGCGCGATCATCGTGATCGAGACGGCGCTGATCCTGTGGCACGGCTACGGCGCGACGACCACGCCGCTGCGCGATGCCGCGGCAGGCGCGGGCGTCTCCGGCGCGGCGCTGATGCCGAATACGCAGTTGATCGGCAAGGTCATCTACACCGACTACATTTTCGCGTTCGAAATCGCGGGCCTCGTGCTGCTCGTCGCGATCATCGCCGCGATCTCGCTCACGATCCGCGACAAGAAGGACAAGAAGACGCAGACCGTCAGCCAGCAAGTCAAGGTGCGCGCTTCGGATCGCGTGCGTCTCGTGAAGATGCAGGCGGAAAAAGATGCGCCCGACGCCACGACGGAACCGGCCGTGACCGGCAACATCGGCGCGGGCACCGTCGACAACAAGGGCTGAGCGCGAAGGAGAAATCGAATATGTTGAGTCTTGCCCATTACCTCGTGCTCGGTGCGATCCTCTTTGCGATCAGCATCGTCGGCATCTTCCTGAACCGCCGCAACGTCATCATCATCCTGATGGCGATCGAGCTGATGCTGCTCGCGGTGAACACCAATTTCGTCGCGTTCTCGCACTATCTGGGCGACGTGCACGGCCAGATCTTTGTGTTCTTCGTCCTGACCGTGGCCGCGGCTGAAGCCGCGATCGGTCTCGCGATTCTCGTGACCCTGTTCCGTAGCCTCGACACGATCAACGTCGAGGACCTCGATCAGCTCAAAGGTTAATTTCAGGCTAGGCTGTTATGTCCACGACACTCAATGAAAACCTCCTGCTCGCGGTTCCGCTGGCGCCGCTGGCCGGCTGTCTGATCGCGGGGCTGTTCGCGAAATGGGTAGGGCGCAAGGGCGCGCATCGCGTGACGATCCTCGGCGTCTTCATCTCGTTCATCATTTCGGCGATCGTCTTCAACGACGTGATGCACGGCGCGAGCTTCAACGCGACCATCTACGAATGGATGAACGTCGGCGCGCTGAAGATGGAAGTCGGCTTCCTGGTCGACTCGCTCACCGCGATGATGATGGTCATCGTGACCTTCGTCTCGCTGATGGTGCACATCTACACGATCGGCTACATGGCGGACGAGGAAGTCGGCTACGAGCGCTTCTTCTCGTACATCTCGCTCTTCACGTTCTCGATGCTGATGCTCGTCATGAGCAACAACTTCCTGCAACTGTTCTTCGGCTGGGAAGCGGTGGGGCTCGTGTCGTACCTGCTGATCGGCTTCTACTTCACGCGTGAAAGCGCGATCTACGCCAACATGAAGGCGTTCATCGTCAACCGCGTGGGCGACTTCGGCTTCCTGCTCGGCATCGGTCTGCTGCTCGCGTTCTCGGGATCGCTGAACTACGGCGACGTGTTCGCGCAAGGCGACAAGCTCGCGTCGATGACCTTCCCCGGCACGGACTGGGGCCTGCTGACGGTCGCGTGCGTGTGTCTCTTCATCGGCGCGATGGGCAAGTCGGCGCAGTTCCCGCTGCACGTGTGGCTGCCCGACTCGATGGAAGGCCCGACGCCAATCTCCGCGCTGATTCACGCGGCGACGATGGTGACGGC
Organism: Caballeronia catudaia; assembly: GCF_001544755.2. Taxonomy (GTDB): domain Bacteria; phylum Pseudomonadota; class Gammaproteobacteria; order Burkholderiales; family Burkholderiaceae; genus Caballeronia; species Caballeronia catudaia. Next base: position 40,239 of record NZ_FCOF02000038.1, read on the forward strand.
CGGCATCTTCATGGTGACGCGCATGTCGCCGCTCTTCGAGCACTCCGATGCGGCGCTCTCGTTCGTGACGGTCATCGGCGCGATCACGGCGTTGTTCATGGGCTTCCTCGGCGTCGTGCAGAACGACATCAAGCGCGTGGTCGCGTACTCGACGCTCTCTCAGCTCGGCTACATGACCGTGGCGCTCGGCGTGTCGGCCTATCCGGTCGCCGTTTTCCACCTCGGCACGCACGCGTTCTTCAAGGCGCTGCTGTTCCTCGGCGCGGGCTCGGTCATCATCGGCATGCACCACGATCAGGACATGCGCAACATGGGCGGCCTGCGCAAATACATGCCGATCACGTGGATCACGTCGCTGATCGGTTCGCTTGCGTTGATCGGCACGCCGTTCTTCTCGGGCTTCTATTCGAAGGACTCGATCATCGAAGCGGTGAAGTACTCGCATCTGGCCGGCTCGGGCTTCGCGTACTTCGCGGTGGTGGCGAGCGTGTTCGTCACGTCGCTGTACTCGTTCCGCATGTATTTCATGGTGTTCCACGGCAAAGAGCGCTTCCGCGGTCCGAAGCATCCCGACTCGCCGATGGGCCAGGCCGAAGCGCACGGTCACGGTCATGACGATGGGCATGGTCACGACGATCACGGTCATGGCCACGCTCACGAGCCGCATGAAACGCCGTGGGTGGTGACCCTGCCGCTCGTGCTGCTCGCGATTCCGTCGATCATCATCGGCGCGATCATGATCGGCCCGATGATCTACGGCGATTTCTTCTCGCACGGCGTGGTCTTCGACAAGGTGATCTACATCGCCGAGAACCACGAAGGCCTGAAGGAAATGGCCGAAGAGTTCCACGGCTGGGTCGCGATGGCGCTGCACGGCATCATCACGCCGGGACCGGTGTGGCTCGCGGCGCTGGGCGTCATCGTCGCGTGGTTCTTCTATATGAAGCGCCCGGATCTGCCGGCAGTCGTGGCCCGCACGTTCCGCCCCATCTACGTGCTGCTCGACAACAAGTACTACTGCGACAAGATCAACGAAGTCGTGTTCGCAAAGGGCGCGGTTGCGATTGGCCGCGGTCTGTGGAAAGAGGGCGATGTGGTCGTCATCGACGGCATCGTCAACGGCAGTGCGCGGTTCATGGGCTGGTTCGCCGGTGTGATCCGCTTCCTTCAATCCGGTTACATCTATCACTACGCGTTCGCCATGATTATCGGCATGTTGGGGCTCTTGACCCTGTTTGTGACGCTCGGCGGCAAATAAGGCGAGGGATCCTATGCACTCTTTTCCGATTCTCAGTGTCGCGATCTGGCTGCCGATCATTTTCGGCCTGCTGGTACTCGCCGTTGGTAACGACCGCAATCCGGCGCCCGCGCGCTGGATCGCGCTGATCGGCTCGGTGCTCGGGCTGATCGTCACGATTCCGCTCATCACCGGCTTCGATACGTCGACGGCCGCGCTTCAGTTCGTCGAGCAGTCGAACTGGATCGATCGCTTCAACATCACGTATCACCTTGGCGTCGACGGCATCTCGATGTGGTTCGTCGTGCTGACCGCGCTCATCACGGTGGTCGTCGTGATCGCCGGCTGGGAAGTGATCACCGAGCGCGTTTCGCAGTACATGGCCGCCTTCCTGATCCTCTCGGGCATCATGATCGGCGTGTTCTCGACGGCGGACGGCCTGTTGTTTTACGTGTTCTTCGAAGCCACGCTCATTCCGATGTACATCATCATCGGCGTGTGGGGCGGCCCGAACCGCGTGTACGCGGCGTTCAAGTTCTTCCTGTACACGCTGGCCGGTTCGCTGCTGATGCTGGTCGCGTTGCTGTACCTCTACACGCAGACGCACACGTTCGACCTCGCGACGTGGCAGGCCGCGAAGCTCGACATGACGCCGCAGGTGCTGCTCTTCATTGCGTTCTTCCTGGCGTTCGCCGTGAAGGTGCCGATGTTCCCGGTGCACACGTGGTTGCCTGACGCGCACGTGGAGGCGCCGACGGGCGGCTCGGTCGTGCTGGCGGCGATCATGCTGAAGCTGGGCGCTTACGGTTTCCTGCGCTTCTCGCTGCCGATCGCGCCGGACGCGAGTCACTTCCTGGCTCCTGTCGTCATCACGCTGTCGCTGATCGCGGTCATCTACATCGGTCTGGTCGCGATGGTGCAGACCGACATGAAGAAGCTCGTCGCGTATTCGTCGATTGCGCACATGGGCTTCGTCACGCTCGGTTTCTTCATGTTCGGCCCGTCGAGCCAGCTCGGGATGGAAGGCGCGATCATCCAGATGATCTCGCACGGCTTCGTCTCGGGCGCGATGTTCCTTTCGATCGGCGTGCTGTACGACCGCGTCCACTCGCGTCAGATCGCTGATTACGGCGGTGTCGTGAACACGATGCCGAAGTTCGCCGCGTTCGTGATGCTCTTCGCGATGGCCAACTGCGGCTTGCCGGGCACCTCGGGTTTCGTCGGCGAATTCATGGTGATTCTGGCGGCGGTGAAGTACAACTTCTGGATTGCGTTCCTCGCTACGTTCACGCTGATTCTCGGCGCGGCGTACACGCTGTGGATGTACAAGCGGGTCTATTTCGGCGCGGTCGCGAACGACCACGTCGCGAAGCTCGCGGACATCAACAAGCGCGAATTCCTGATGCTCGCCATCCTCGCGGTGTTCACGCTGTACATGGGTCTGCATCCGAAGCCTTTCACCGACGTGATGCACGAATCGGTGGCAAACCTGCTCTCCCACGTCGCGCAGTCCAAGCTGCCGCTGGCTCAGTAACGTCGTGAGGAGGAACTAAGAGATCATGCAAAACGCTCCCATGAGTATGTTGTGGCCCGACGCGGTCCTGATGGCCGCCGTCGTCATCGCCTGGCTCAATGACACGGTATTCGGCCCGAAGAGCCGCGGCACCACTTATCTGATCGCGCTCGTCTCGACGATCGTCGTCGGCGTGTGGTTCGCCTTCACCGCGCTCAATCCGACGCCGGCTTACTTCTTCACGCGCATGTATATCGTCGATCCGTTCGCGAGCGCGATGAAAGCGGTGGTCTGCCTCGGCTACGCGGTGTCGATCATCTATTCGAAGAAGTATCTGGAAGACCGCGATCTGTTCCGCGGCGACTTCTTCCTGCTCGGCCTGTTCTCGCTGCTCGGCCAGTGCGTGATGATTTCGGGCAACAACTTCCTCACGCTGTATCTCGGCCTCGAACTGATGTCGCTGTCGCTGTACGCGGTGATCGCACTGCGCAAGGACGTGCCGCAGTCGAACGAATCGGCGATGAAGTACTACGTGCTCGGCGCGCTCGCATCCGGCTTCCTGCTCTACGGCATCTCGATGCTGTACGGCGCCACCGGCTCGCTCGAACTGAACGAAGTGCTGAAGGCGGTGGCTTCGGGCCGCATCAACGACGCGGTCCTGCTCTTCGGCGTGATCTTCGTCGTCGCGGGCGTGGCGTTCAAGATGGGCGCGGTGCCGTTCCACATGTGGGTGCCCGACGTCTATCAGGGCGCACCGACCGCGATGACGCTGCTCACCGGCGGCGGCCCGAAGGTCGCGGCGTTCGCGTGGGGCCTGCGCTTCCTCGTGATGGGCTTGCTGCCGCTGGCCGTGGACTGGCAGGAAATGCTCGTGATCCTCGCGGCGCTGTCGCTGATCGTCGGCAACATCACGGGTATCGTGCAGAAGAACATCAAGCGGATGCTGGCTTATTCGGCCATCTCCAACATGGGCTTCGTGCTGCTCGGGCTGCTGGCCGGCGTCGTGAACGACAAGGTCGACGGCGCAGCGGGCGCGTACAGCTCGGCGATGTTCTACAGCATCATCTATCTCGTGACGACGCTGGGTTCCTTCGGCGTAGTCATGCTGCTCGCACGCCGCGACTTCGAAGCGGAAATGCTCGAGGACTTCAAGGGCCTGAACCAGCGCAGCCCGGTGTTCGCGTTCGTCATGATGATCATGATGTTCTCGCTCGCCGGCATCCCGCCGACGGTCGGCTTCTACGCGAAGCTCGCCGTGCTCGAAGCGACGATGAACGCCGGCCTCACGTGGCTCGCCGTCCTTGCCGTGATGACCTCGCTCGTGGGCGCGTTCTACTACCTGCGCGTCGTGAAGCTGATGTACTTCGATGCGCCGACCGACGCGTCGCCCATCGTTGCCGGCAGCCTGAACCGCTCGCTCCTCGCGTTCAACGGTCTTGCCGTGCTCGTGCTCGGCCTGGTGCCGGGTCCGCTGATGTCGGCGTGCCTCACGGCGATCGCGCATACGTTGCCGCTGTAATGTCGGCGGCGGGCTGGTTCATCGTCCTGTTGGCGCTCGTTCTCGCCAACCTGCCGTTCCTGAATCAGCGCCTCTTCGCCATCGTCCCGTTGCCGCTTCCGGCGCCGACGGGACACAGGGCGGCGAAGAAGAGCGCATGGATTCGCATCGGCGAGCTCATCGTGCTTTACTTCGCGGTCGGCGCGCTCGGCTTCATGCTCGAAGCGCGCGCTGGCAACCGGTTCGATCAGGGATGGCAGTTCTACGCCATTACCTTCAGTCTCTTCGTGGTGCTCGCCTTTCCGGGCTTCACGTTTCAGTATCTCGTCAAACGCCGCTGAAGGCTCGCGCCCTCAGCGGCTTGTTTGCTTCACAAGCACAGGGCTCAAGATGGCAGATCATTCCTCGATACCCGGTAAGGACGACGGCCTCATCGAAAAGCAGGTCGAAAGCGTCACGCTGCACGAGGGCAAATTCCTCACGCTGAAACGCGATACCGTCGAGTTGCCCGACGGCAAGCACGCCACGCGCGAGTTCGTCGAGCATCCGGGCGCGGTGATGATCCTGCCGGTGTTCGACGATGGCCGCGTGCTGCTCGAACGTCAGTTCCGCTATCCGGTGGGCCGCGTGCTGCTCGAATTTCCGGCCGGAAAACTCGATCCGAACGAAGACGAGTTGACCTGCGCGAAGCGCGAACTGCAAGAGGAGACGGGTTACACGGCGCGCGAATGGACGCTCCTCACGCGCATCCATCCGGTGATTTCATATTCGACGGAATTCATCGACATTTATCTTGCGCGCGGCCTGACAGAAGGCGATGCCCGACTGGACGAGGGCGAGTTCCTCGAAACCTTCATCGCCGACGAAGCGCAACTGATGAGTTGGGTGAAGGACGGCAGCATCAGCGACGTGAAGACCATCATCGGCGTGTTCTGGCTGGAGAAAATTCGTTCGGGCGTGTGGACGCCCGGCGGCTGAGTAGAAGGATGACAAGTGCGAAAGCGGCCTCGATGGCCGCTTTCGTCGTTTTTGCATCGCCGGAAGCGCTGCCGAGGCCGAGCGGCTAGAATGGTCGTCTTACCGATTTTCAGTGCGCTTCGTTCGTCCAGACATGCGAACGATCGTTCCAAAATCGCGAATTTGAGATAAACTTCAACGAAGCCCCATCAGCATGAAGGTCCTCGATTTAAAGTGCTCGCATGAACATCGGTTCGAAGGCTGGTTTGCCTCGACCGAAGATTTCGAGTCGCAGTTGTCGCGCAAGCTGGTTGCATGTCCGGTGTGCGCCGCGACCGATGTGAGCCGCATGCCATCCGCGCCGCGCCTGAATCTGTCGTCGGCGCGGGGCGAGGCGGCGGCGCCGGCGCCGGCGCAACCCGCATCGAACGCGCCGCAGGCGGCCGCGCCCGAAGCGGCCGTGTTGCAGGCGCGCGCGTTGAAGTTCATGCGCGAACTGATCGAAAAGACCGAGAACGTGGGCGAGCGGTTTGCCGAGGAAGCGCGGCGCATCCACTACAACGAGGCGCCGGCGCGCAACATTCGCGGCGTTACGACGCCCGAAGACGCGCATGCCTTGCTCGAAGAAGGGATCGACGTGATGCCGTTGCCTGTTCCGGACGCATTGAAAGAGCCGCTGCAGTAACGTTCGCGGGCGGCGTCTCCTCTGGCTCCGGAATGAGCCATGACTGGAGACACCCGCATGGACCTCAACTATTCTCCTGCCGACGACGCTTTTCGCGTCGACGTCCGCACCTGGCTCGAAGCCAATCTGCCGCGCGCACTGCGCGGCAAAGTCCTCCATCACAAGCGTTTGACCCGCGACGATTACGCGAGCTGGCACAAGCTGCTCGCCGCGCGCGGCTGGTCGGCGGTCGCGTGGCCAAAGGACTATGGCGGCCCGGGCTGGGACGTCACGCAGCGCCACATCTGGGACGAGGAATGCGCCCGCGCGGGTGCGCCAATGGTGCTGCCCTTCGGGGTGTCGATGGTCGCGCCGGTGCTCATGAAGTACGGCAGCGGCGAGCAGAAAGCCCATTATCTCCCGCGCATTCTCGACGGCACCGACTGGTGGTGCCAAGGCTACTCGGAACCCGGCTCGGGCTCCGACCTCGCGTCGTTGCGCACGCGCGCCGAGCGGCGCGGCGATCACTACATCGTCAACGGGCAAAAGACCTGGACGACGCTCGGCCAGCACGCCGACATGATGTTCTGCCTCGTGCGCACCGATCCGCAGGCGAAGAAGCAGGAAGGCATTTCGTTCCTGCTGATCGACATGAAGACGCCCGGCATCACGGTGCGGCCGATCATCACGCTCGACGAGGATCACGAAGTCAACGAAGTCTTCTTCGAGGACGTGCATGTGCCGGTCGCGAATCTCGTCGGCGAGGAGAACCGCGGCTGGACTTATGCGAAGTACCTGCTCGGACACGAGCGCACGGGCATCGCGCGCGTCGGGCAATCGAAGCGCGAGCTGCTCTTTCTCAAGCGCCTCGCGCTCGATCGCGCGAAGGGCGGCAAGCCGCTCCTGCACGATCCGCTGTTCGCCGCGAAAGTCGCCGCGCTCGAAATCGAACTGATGGCGCTCGAAGTGACCGTGCAGCGCGTCATCGCGAGCGAGGCGGGTGGCAAGGGACCGGGCCCGGAAGCATCGATGCTCAAGATCAAAGGCACCGAAGTGCAGCAGGCGCTGACCGAACTGATGGTCGAAGCAGTCGGCCCGCAAGCGGCGGCGTTCGATCCCGCGTTCCTCGATGGCGCGCACGAGCACAGCGCAACCGGCGACGACGATGCCGCGCCGCTCGCCGCGTACTACTTCAATTTTCGCAAGGCATCGATCTACGGCGGCTCGAACGAGATTCAAAAGAACATCATCGCGCAGATGATTCTCGGACTTTGAGGAGGGGCGCATGGACTTCACTTTCAGCGATGAACAGCAGCAGTTTCGCGATGCGCTGCGCCGCTATCTCGACAAGGAATCTGCGTTCGAGGCGCGTCAGCGCATCGTTGCGTCGGAAGCGGGCGTCGATGAAAAGCATTGGCGCGCGTTCGCCGAACTCGGCCTGCTCGCGCTGCCGGTTCCGGAAGCACAGGGCGGCTTCGACGGCGGTCCGGTCGACATGCTCGTCGTGATGCAGGAACTCGGCCGCGCGCTCGTCGTCGAGCCGTATTGGGCGACGGCCGTGGGCATCGAAGCGTTGCGGCTGGCCGGGGATGCCGGCGAGCTGCTCGAACGCGCGGGGCGCGGCGAGATACGATTTGCTGTCGCGTTTCACGAACCGCACGCGCGCTACGACCTTTTCGATTTGCGCACAATCGCGAACGCAGACGGCGACCGCTTCACGCTCGACGGAACGAAATCGATGGTGCAACACGGCGCGCAAGCCGATCACTGGATCGTGCCCGCGCGCATCGATGGCGAAGTGGCGCTGTTCATCGTCGATAAGAACGCGGCGAATGTGCGCATCGCCGAGTACCGCACGATCGACGGACAACGCGCCGCGACCCTCACATTCGACAAGACGCCCGCGACGCGTCTGGGTGGCCGCGGAACCGGCGCCGCGACATTCGAGCGAATCGCCGATTACGCGACCTTTCTGGTATGCGCGGAAGCGCTCGGCGCACTCGATGCGCTCAATCGCGCGACCGTCGACTATACGAAGGAACGCCAGCAGTTCGGCATGCCGATCGCGCGTTTTCAGGTGTTGCAGCATCGCATGGTCGATATGCTGATCCACGCCGAACAGGCGCGCTCGATCACGTATCTCGCCGCCGCGCGCTATCTCGACGACGATGCCGCGACGCGCGCTCGAGCCATCTCCGCCGCCAAAGTGCGCGTCGGACAGGCCGCACGCTTCGTCGGGCAACAGGCCGTGCAATTGCACGGCGGCATGGGCATGACGAACGAACTGCCTGCCGCGCACTGGTTCAAGCGGCTATCGATCATCGAGACGACGCTCGGCGATGTCGATCACCATCTCGCGCGCTTCGCTTCATTACCCACATTCGCCATAACGGAAGGGAGAACCGCATGACCTACGCTTTTGAAGATTTCGACATCGGCAGCGCGGTGACGCTGAGTGCGCACACGTTCACGCGCGAGGAGATCATCGAATTCGCGACGCGCTACGATCCGCAGCCTTTTCATATGTCGGACGCGGCGGGCGAGGCCTCGCATTTCGGCGGGCTCGTCGCGAGCGGCTGGAACACGTGTTCCGCGATGATGGGGATACTCGTGCGCGACATGGTCGGCGATTCGACCTCGATGGGTTCCCCCGGTCTCGACAACATCCGCTGGATCAAACCCGTGCGCGTCGGCGATACGGTGCGGCTCACCGTGCGCGTGCTCGACAAGCGGGTGTCGAAGAGCAAGCCGGATCGCGGCATCGTGCAGACGCGCTGGGAGGCGCACAACCAGCACGGCGAGCTCGTGCTGACGGTGGATTCCGCCGCGCTCTTCGGCTTGCGCAATCCGGCCGCGTCAACTGCCTGACGCGTACTTTCCGAGTTCGAGCTTCGCGATGGCATTGCGATGCACTTCGTCGGGACCGTCCGCGAGACGCAGCGTGCGCGCCGACGCATACGCATAAGCGAGCGGAAAGTCATCGCAGATGCCGCCCGCGCCGTGCGCCTGAATCGCCCAATCGATGACCTGACAGGCGACGTTCGGCGCGACCACCTTGATCATCGCGATCTCGCCGCGCGCGCCCTTGTTGCCGACGGTGTCCATCATGTACGCGGCCTTGAGCGTCAAAAGCCGCGCCTGCTCGATCATGATCCGCGCCTCGGCGATTCGCTCCTGCGTGACGCCATGCTGCGCGATCGGCTTGCCGAACGCGACGCGCGCCATCGTGCGCCTGGTCATCAGTTCGAGTGCTCGCTCCGCGAGGCCGATCAGACGCATGCAATGGTGAATGCGGCCCGGTCCCAATCGCCCTTGCGCGATCTCGAAGCCGCGTCCGTCGCCCAGCAGCATGTTCGTTGCGGGCACGCGCACCTTTTCGAGCGTGATGTCCATGTGGCCGTGCGGGGCGTCGTCGTAACCGAAGACGTGCAATGGCCGATGCACCGTGATGCCGGCTGCATCGGCGGGCACGAGAATCATCGACTGTTGCGCGTGTTTCGGCGCTTGCGTGTCGGTCTTGCCCATCACGATATACACCTTGCAGCGCGGATCGCCCGCGCCGGACGACCACCACTTGTGGCCATCGATCACGTAGCTGTCGCCATCGCGCGCGATGCTGCAGCGGATGTTGGTCGCATCCGACGAAGCGACTTCCGGCTCCGTCATCAGAAACGCCGAGCGGATTTCGCCGCGCAATAGCGGTTCGAGCCATTGCGCCTTTTGCGCATCGGTGCCGTAGCGTTCGATGGTCTCCATGTTGCCGGTGTCGGGCGCGCTGCAATTGAAGACTTCCGGCGCCCACGGCACGCGGCCCATGATTTCGCACAGCGGCGCGTACTCCAGATTGGTGAGGCCCGCGCCGCGCTCCGATGACGGCAGGAAGAGATTCCATAAGCCCTCGGTGCGCGCTTTTTCTTTCAGGCTTTCGATGAGGCGCGTCGGAACCCACGCGTTGCCCGATGCGCGACTCTCCGCGATCTCTTCGGCATAGGCGCGCTCGTTCGGATAGATGTTCGCGTCGAAGAAGGCGAGCAGTTTGTCGCGTAATGCCTGCACCTTGGGCGTGTAGTCGAAGTTCATGCCTTCCCCTTCACTTTCTGCACCTTCTGCGCGTATTGCCACGCGAGCTCGGCCATCGGACGCGCGCGCCTGCCCGCATCGATGGCTTGCGCGCTCGCGGCGGTGCCGTCGACGACGCGCTTCATGATGCCTTGCAAAATCGCGGCGATGCGGAACATGTTGTAGGCGAGATAGAAGTTCCAGTCGCCTTCGATCGTGAAGCCCGTGCGCGCGCAATAGCGCCTCACGTATTCGTCTTCGTCGGGAATCCCGAGCGCGGCCCAGTCGAGTCCGGCGATGCCGCGGAACTGCGACGGATCGACATGCCACGCCATGCAGTGATACGCGAAATCGGCGAGCGGATCGCCGAGCGTCGAGAGTTCCCAGTCGAGCACGGCGAGCACGCGCGGCTCACTCGGATGAAAGATCAGGTTGTCGAGCCGATAATCGCCATGCACGATGCTGACTTTCGCGTCGCGTGAAGCAGGAATGTGCCGCGGCAGCCACTCGATCAGACGATGCATCGCGTCGATGCGTTCGGTCTCCGAAGCGACATACTGCTTGCTCCAGCGCCCGATCTGACGCTCGAAGTAATTCCCCGGCTTGCCGTAGGTCGAAAGACCCACGGCTTCGACATCGACGGTATGAAGCGCGGCGATCACGCGATTCGTTTCGTCGTAGATCGCGGCGCGCTCGTCGGGCGTCATACCGGGCAGCGACGGGTCCCACAGCACGCGGCCCTGCACGAACTCCATTACGTAGAACGCGCGGCCGATCACGCTTTCGTCCTCGCACAGCGCGAGCATGCGCGCGACGGGTACATCGGTGCCGGCGAGCGCGTCCATCACGCGAAACTCGCGCTCGATGGCATGCGCGGACGGCAAGAGCTTCGCAGCGGGGCCGGGCTTTGCGCGCATCACGTAGCTACGCCCGGGCGTGACGAGCTTGAACGTCGGATTCGACTGGCCGCCAGCGAATTGCTCGATGCTCAACGGGCCGTCGAAGCCATCGACATGCGCCGCGAGCCACGACGTCAGCGCGCCGGTATCGAAGCGCTGTTTATCCTGCACGGGGCGCGTTCCTTCGAACGCGGAGAAATCGGACTGCTTGTGCGTCTCGTTGTCTTGCATCGTCTCCTCCAGGCTGCTGCTTCACGTCATGTCGCCGGCCTTGTAGCGGATGAACTGGGCGTAGAGCAGTTCCATCGTCGTGTTGCGCACGCCGGCGTGCAGCGGCGACGGCGGCGAATGATTGATCGCGTGGATGACCCAGTCACCCGGTTTCTCGCCGACATCGAGCGCGTTGATGCAGCCCGTCGCCTGCGACAGATGACCGAAGAACGCGCGCCCGCCTGCCGTGATCGCATGCGAGAGCAGGGCGCGATTGACGCCGCCGTGCAGCACGAGCAGCACCGTGTCCCACGAACGGTCATCGCGCAGGCGCGCGATGGGGGGCAGCGCGCGATCGAGCAACTCGCCGATGGTCTCGCCGCCGAGAAACTGCGTGTCTTCCGCCACGACGCCATCGAACACCGAGAGAAACGCGCGCTCGATATCGGCCGTCGTGAGGTCCTTGAGCCTCCCGCCGCGAATCTCCTGCCACTCGGGCCACGTTTCGATGTCGATGCGCTGTCCCGTCGCTTCGAGCACGCGCCGCGCGGTCTCGACCGTGCGCGGCAGTCCGCTCACGATCACGCGATCGAAGCGCACGTTCTGCGCGGCGAATTCGCGTCCCGCCGCGCTCGCTTCCTCGCGCCCTTGCTCGTTGAGCGGCACGCTTTCGGGATCGATCGCGCGCCCGCTGTCGTCGAAATACGTGACGTCGCCATGGCGCATCAGAAAGATGCGCCGCCGCTTCGGCAATTCGTAATGAGCCATGTGCGCCTGACGATAATTAGCGATAGTTCGGCTGGCGCTTTTCGAGGAACGCCGTGATGCCTTCGAGCGCGTCGCCGTGATGGAGCGCATCGACGAAGCTGTCGCGTTCCATGTCAAGATGCGCGGCGAGCGGTTGCACGTCGGCGGCGTTGATGAGGGACTTGATGCGCGCCATCGCTTTCGGCGACACGCTGCCGAGATCGTCGGCCCACGCAATGGCCGCATCGAGCGCGATGCCCTTTTTCGTCAGCCGGTTCACGACGCCCACTTCATGCAGGCGCGACGCGCCGATCGGCTTCGCTTCGAGCAGCACTTCGCTCGCGAGCGTGCGCGGCAGCGCGCGCGACAGGAACCACGATGCGCCGCCATCCGGCGTAAGGCCGACGCGCGCATACGACATGACGAACCTGGCGTCATCGGCGGCGACGATCAGATCGCATGCGAGCGCGAGCGAAAAGCCCGCGCCGGCCGCCGCGCCTTCGACGGCCGCGATCACCGGCTTCGTCGATGCGCGCAGCGCGCTGATCCATTCGTCGAGCATATCGATGCTCGCAGCCTGCACCGACGGATCTTTCGCGCGGTTTTCCATCAGGCGGTTCAGGTTGCCGCCAGAGCAGAAGAAGTTGTCGGCGCCCGTCAGCACGATTACGCGCACGCTGTTGTCGCGCTCGGCGCTGTTGAGCGCTTCGATCCCCGCCGCGTACATGTCCGGATGCAAGGCGTTGCGCGCGCCGGGATTGGAAAGTTTCAAAACGAGCGTGGTGTCGCTGCCCGCGGGACGGTCTGTGAGTAATTCGGCGCTCATCTGAGCTCCTCAGTGTGGGAAAGCGAAAGTCCGAGCTGCGCGCGCCGCGTGAGCCACGGCGTCGGCCGGTAGCGCGGATCGCCGAGCACGGCGAACATGTTGCGCAAAATGGTGAGGATCGTCGCGGCGCCGAGCGTATCGCCGAGCGCGAGCGGGCCGTGCGGATAGCCGAGGCCGAGCATCACGGCGAGATCGATGTCCGCGGGCGTCGCGATGCCTTGCTGCGCGATGTCGCAGCCGATATTGACGATCGTCGCCACGACGCGTTGCGCGACGAAGCCGGCCGAATCGCGGATCACGCTGACGGGCACGCCGTCGAAGGCGAAGAGGGCGTGCGCGGCGTCGCGCATGGCGGGCGTGGTCGCGGGCGTCGTCATGATCGTCCGGCGCGCGACGGTGTCGAGCGGAAAGAGCGTGTCGACGGCGACGACGCGCGTCGCGTCGAGATGCTCGTTGACGGCGGCGCTCGTCGCATCGAAGCCGAGCGGCGTCACGAGGATCAGCGAATCCGGCTCGGGCGTGTGGCCGCCGTCGATGTGCACCGAGCAATCGCATCGGGCGATCAGCTTCAGCACGTCCTCGCGTCCGGCGTGCGAGGCGCGGCTGATCCAGACGCGCGCCGGCAGTCGCGTGGGGGCGGCGGGCTCGGGCGGCACGTCCTGCTTGCCGTCTACATAACGATAAAACCCTTCTCCCGTCTTGCGCCCGATGAGCCCGCCGGCGAGCCGCGTGCCCGTGATCGGCGACGGCCTGAAGCGCGGCTCTTCATAAAACTGGTGATAGATCGATTCCATCACCGGATGCGAGACGTCGAGCGCCGTGAGATCGAGCAATTCGAACGGCCCGAGCCGGAAGCCCGCCTGCTCGCGCATGATGCGGTCGATGTCCGCGAAACTCGCGACACCTTCGCTCGCCACGCGCAGGCCTTCCGTGTTCATGCCGCGCCCGGCGTGATTGACGATGAAGCCCGGCATGTCCTTCGCGCGCACCGGCGTGTGGCCCATGCGCCGCGCGAGGTCCGTGAGGGCATCGCCCGCGCGCGGATCGCCGCGCAGGCCGTCGATCACTTCGACGACGCGCATCAGCGGCACGGGGTTGAAGAAGTGAAAGCCCGCGACGCGTTCCGGATGCGCGCAGCCGGCGGCTATCGCGGTGATCGAAAGGGACGAGGTATTCGACGCGAGGATGCAATGCTCACCGACCACCGCTTCGAGCTCGCGGAACAGTTCGCGCTTGATGTCGAGATTCTCGACGATCGCCTCGACGATGGCGTCGCAATCAGACAGTTCGCTTTTGTCGCCCGCATCGCGGATACGAGCGAGCGCCGCATGCGCATCGGCTTCCTTGAGCTTGCCCTTCGCGGTGAGCTTCGCGAGCGTGTCGGAGAGATATGCGCGCGCGGCGGCGAGCGCGTTCGGATTCGTATCGTAGAGGCGCACGTTCAGCCCGCCGAGCGCCGCGATCTGCGCGATGCCGCGCCCCATCGCGCCGCTGCCGACGATGCCGAGCGTCTCGATCCTGTATTCGTGCTGACTCATGATGCGGCTCTGCTCCTCAAAAGGATGGAACGCATGGTCGGCGCTGACGAGCCGCGCCGTCGCTCAGAGTTTTGCGAGACGTTCGAGCGCGAGCGCGAGCGTCTCTTCCTTCTTCGCGAAGCAAAAGCGCACGACGCCCGATTCATGGCTCTCGTGATAGAACGCGGACACCGGGATTGCGGCCACGCCGATCTCGCTCGTGAGCCATTGCGCGAAATCGGCTTCGGGCATGTCGCTGATCTTCGAGTAATCGACGCACTGGAAATACGTGCCGTCGCACGGCAAAAGCGCGAAGCGCGTGTTCGCGAGACCCGTGCGGAAGAAGTCGCGCTTTCTCTGATAGAACGCCGGCAGCTCCAGATACGGCTTCGGGTCTTCGAGATAGTGCGCGAGGCCGATCTGCATCGGCGTGTTCACCGTGAACACGTTGAACTGATGCACCTTGCGGAATTCGGCGCTCAGCGCGGCGGGCGCGGCCACATAGCCCACTTTCCAGCCGGTCACGTGGAAGGTCTTGCCGAAGCTCGACACGACGAAGCTGCGCTTCGCCAGTTCCGGATAACGCGACACGCTCTCGTGCGGCGCGTTGTCGTAGACCATGTGCTCGTAGACTTCGTCCGAGACGATCAGCACGTTGGTGCCCCGCACGATCTCTTCGAGCTTTTTCATGTCGTTCGCGCGCCACACGCGGCCGGTCGGATTGTGCGGCGTGTTGATCATCAGAAGGCGCGTCTTCGGCGTGATCGCGGCGGCGATCTTGTCGAAGGGCAGCGCGTAATCCGGCGCTTCGAGCGACACGAACACCGGCTTGCCGCCCGCGAGTTCGATCGACGGCACATAGCTGTCGTACATCGGCTCGATCACGATGACTTCATCGCCCGGATGCACGCAGCACAGAATGGCCGTCAGCAGCGCCTGCGTCGCGCCGGCGGTCACGGTGATTTCGGTGTCGGGGTCGTACGTGCGGCCATAGAGCGCATCGATCTTGCGCGCGATCGCCTGGCGCAGGGGCGCGGCGCCCGCCATCGGCGGATACTGGTTGTGACCGTCGCGCATCGCGCTCGCGACGGCATCGACGATGCGCGCATCGCAATCGAAATCGGGGAAACCCTGACCGAGATTCACCGCGCCTTTTTGCGCTGCGAGCGCGCTCATCACGGTGAAGATGGTCGTGCCCACATCTGGCAGACGCGACGGGAAAGAAAGCTCGGGCGGTGTCGGCGGCAATTCGTGCGTGGCGTTCATGGTCGTGTGGGCAGAAAGTGGCACGCGCCTATTCTAAGGCAGCGTCAGACGATGGCCGTGGCCGGCGCGATATGCGCGTCGAGTTCGACGACGAACGGCTTCGGCTCGGCGATGCGAAACGCGAAATCACGCGCGACCCGGCGCGCGAGCTTCAACACCGCGCGGTCCTTCGACACGAGCCAGGCGGCACCCGACGCGTGCGCGAGTTCCAGAAACTTTTGATCGTCGCGGTCTTTGCATTTGGGCAAGGGGCGTTCGCTTTCATCGGGCGTCGCGGCGACGAGCGTCGACAGGCGCGCGACCGTCGCGAGCGCCGCGGTCTTGTCGACCTCCATGCGCACGAATTGCGGATAGTCGAGCACGCGCGTGAGTTCCCTGAGGCAGCGCTCATCGATCAGCGCTTCGAGCGTGCGGGCAACGAGCGCCGCGAGAATCGGGCGCGTGGCGGGGTCGTCGAACACGAGGATGTCGATCCAGACATTCGAATCGAGCACCACGCGCATCGGCAGCGGCGGCGCGGCGGAATTGTCCATTCGATACAATCAGGGGTTTATGCCAAATGATCGCCGGCGGCGTGCCGGCGAGCCTCCATGATAATCGTTCTCTCGCCCGCCAAATCGCTCGACTACGAGACGCCTCCACATATCAGGAAGCACACGCTGCCGCAATTCGTCGATGACGCCGCCGAACTGATCGGCGGCCTGCGCGCGCTTTCGCCGCAGCAGATCGGCGGCATGATGGGCATTTCCGATCAACTCGCGGCGCTGAATTTTCAGCGTTACGCCGACTGGTCGACGACCTTCGACGCGCATAACTCGAAGCAGGCGGTGCTTGCGTTCAATGGCGACGTGTACGAAGGCTTTGCCGCGAAAACGCTTTCGGCGAGCGATCTCGATTTCGCGCAGAACCACGTGCGCGTGCTGTCGGGGCTGTATGGACTCTTGCGGCCGCTCGATCTGCTGCAGCCGTACCGGCTCGAAATGGGCACGCGCTTTCCGAACGCGCGCGGCAAGGATTTATACGCGTTCTGGGGCGAGCGCATCACGGCGGCGCTCAACGAGCAATTCAAGAAGCAGCGCGGCGCGCGCGTGCTGGTGAATTGCGCGTCGGAGGAATATTTCAAGTCGGTCAAGCCGAGGCTGCTCACCGCGCCCGTCATCTCGCCGGTGTTCGAGGACTGGAAGGGCGGCCGCTACAAGATCATCAGCTTTCACGCGAAGCGCGCGCGCGGCCTGATGGCGCGGTATGCAGTCGAGCATCGCATCGACGAGCCGCAAGCGCTCAAGGGCTTCGACAGTGAAGGCTACAAGTTCGATGCGAAGGCGTCGAACGATACGACCTACGTATTTCGACGCCGCGTCGCGGAATGAAACTCGCGCGGCAAGCACAAGGAACGCACATGAGCATCATCTCCATCTCCAGCAACTTCGACGCGGGCGCGATCGAAGTCCTCGACGCCGACGATCCCGCCGACATCCGCCTGCGCGTTCGTCCCGACTCGCACGCCGATTTCGCGCAATGGTTCTACTTCCGCGTGTCCGGCGCGCGGGGCGAGCGCCTCGTGATGACCTTCGAGAACGCGGCGCAGTGCGCGTTTCCCGAAGGCTGGCGCGATTACGACGCGGTTGCGAGCTATGACCGTGTGAACTGGTTCCGCGTGTCGACCGAATATGACGGTCAGGTGATGAAGATCGATCACACGCCGGATTTCGACTGCATCTACTACGCGTACTTCGAGCCGTACAGCGAGGAGCGTCATTCGGAATTTCTCGGGGCGGTTCAGCAGATGCCGCTCGCGACGCTGACCGATCTCGGCAGCACGGTGCAGGGCCGCCCGATGTCGGTGCTCTCGCTCGGCATTCCGGACTTCGGCGACGCCGAGCCGAAGAAGAAAATCTGGATCATCGCGCGCCAGCATCCCGGCGAGACGATGGCCGAATGGTTCGTCGAAGGGCTCGTGAAACGCCTCGCCGGTTTCGGCGACTGGTCGGGCGATCCGGTTGCACGCTTGCTCTTCGAGCGCGCCATCTTCCATATCGTGCCGAACATGAATCCGGACGGCAGCGTGCTCGGCAACCTGCGCACCAACGCGGCGGGCGCGAATCTGAATCGCGAATGGATGGAGCCGAGCGCCGAGCGTAGTCCGGAGGTCCTTGCCGTGCGCGAGGCCATCGAGGAGACGGGCTGCGACATGTTCTTCGATATCCACGGCGACGAAGCCATTCCCTATGTGTTCGTCGCTGGCTCCGAGATGCTGCCGGGCTTCACCGAGCGGCAAGCGAAAGAGCAGCAGGCGTTCGTCGACTTCTTCAGGCAGGCGAGCCCGGATTTCCAGACCGTATACGGCTACGAGTCGAGCAAGTATCAGACGGATGCGCTCAAGCTCGCGTCGAAGTACATCGGCAACGAGTACAAGTGCCTGTCGCTCACGCTGGAAATGCCGTTCAAGGACAACGCGAACCTGCCGGACGAGAGCGTCGGCTGGAACGGCGCGCGCAGCGCCGCGCTCGGTGCGTCGATGCTTCAGGCGATTCTGTGGCATCTGCAGTCGTCCGGCGCCTGAGAGCCGGCAACTCGGCTCGCCGCGGATGTGAAAAGGGCGTGGCCACTTCGTGTGGCCACGCCCTTTTTCGCAGTGTCTTTGCGCAGGAAAGACGCGGGTTAGTGCTTCTTGGTCGTCTTCTTGGTCGACTTGGACGCGCTGCTCGTCTTGGCCGATGACTTCGATGTGCTTTTGGCCGTGCTCGTCTTGCCCGATAACGCCTTGGTCTTTGCGCCATGCTTGCCCTTCGTGCTGCGCGCCGAATTTGGCTCGGCGCGTGTGCGCAACGGCGGCACGGGATCGTTCCAGCCGAAGGCGAGCATCTGACTGCCCACATAGCCGCAGCGGAACGTGAGTGGAGTGGGATCGCGCTCGCCGCTTTTCGGCATGCCCCGACCTTCGACGGTCACGACGTTGTCCACCTTGATTCGCTGCTTCTTCTCGTCGAACGAATCATTCCACGGTTCGATGGTGGAATGCGAGGCATCGAACGAGGCCGGCGGGAACTCGACGTGATCGAAGGCCGAAGATGTGCTGGCGATGAAGTTGCCATGCGCGGCGCAATCAGCGATGAGCGGATTGGCCTTGAAGTCGGTGACGAAGTGGTGAATCAGTTCATTGCGCTCGTCGAGCGAATCGGCAAAAGCGGACGCCGCGCATATCAATGACGCGCATACCGCCAACCGGCCGACGAGCCGCAGGAGCCGGCGCGGTGCGTAGTTACTTTCCATCAAGTCTGGCGCTAAGAAGACACGGGCAAGTAAGATGCGCCGTGTAGGGGAGGAGTTCAATCTTATCGCACTTTGCGCGCATGCCGATTGCCGGAAATCCGATATCCGGTGATGCCGATGAAAATGGGCTGATTCCTTTCGCGAATCCTAGACACGCGGACCGCGATCGAGGCGATAGCGGCGCACATCGTACGTGGTGATCCACGCGGGCTTGTACACCGTGATCAGAATGGTAAGCAGGCCGGTGAAGAGCGCCTCACCCGCGCCGAGCAGGAGCGAGCCGCGCGTAAAGGCGGCGGGAATGACGACAGGTCCGCCGTTAAGCGCCATCTCGAGCAGCACGGTCGCGCCGCACGCCGCCGCGACTGCAGCCGCTGACGCGATGAACCCGTGCCCCGCGATAAAGGTGACGAGATTGCGCGGCAACACGACGTTGCTCAGGCGTTGCAGCAGGGTAGAGACCGCGACGGGCAACGCGCCGAAAAGGATGTACGTAGTCGCAACCGAGAGCCACGAAGCATCGAGCACGACCGCGGCAAGGCCAGTGGTCGCCGCCGTGCCGATGAGCGCGAGCCGCCAGTCAAACAGCGTGACCATCAGCGTCGCGCCCAGTAGATGAATGACGGGTCCGTCGTCGAACCATGCATTGCACGCCCACAGCACCGAAACCGCGACGATGATGCCTAGCCACACGTTCTGCAACGTGGCATCCTGCACGCGCGCGAAGGGGCGCTGAAGCAGCGCGAGCGCGAGCAGTCCCGCAGCGGCGATCCAACTGCCGACGGTAAGCCAAAGCGGTAGCGGTGTGTAGAAGAACCCCATGCCTTGCATATTACTCGTTGCGCGTAAAACGTGTGCGCAAAGGACGGACCCATTCGCCTCGTTTGTTGCTAGAACTTCGATTCCGGCTCGGCGGCCATCGGGAGCGCGGCCGCGTCGCTGTCGAGAAGCGACGGGTAGCGCGTCCTCGGCCTGCGCAGCGGAATGACCCCCGGCTGGCCCGATATCACGCGCGCCGATCTTTCGTTTCCACTGCGCAGAATTTCGAGATGCGAGTTCTGCACGCCGTTGTAAATTGCGACCGCGGCGGCGCGATTCGCAGCGCCCAGTTGCTGGAAGATGCTGGCAAGGTGAATTTTCACCGTGCCTTCACTGATGCCCAGCGTCTTCGCGATCATCTTGTTCGTACTTCCCATGTGTACGCAACGCATGATCTGCTGCTGCCGGGGCGACAACGCCGGGTGAAGACGGGTTTTGCGCGGAAGCTTCGCGACGGCCTGGGCGCGGCGGGCTGCGAACTCGAGCGTCAACTCCGGATCGACGACGTCTGGCGGAATATAGTGCCCACCGACGAGCACCATTTCCAGCGCGCGAAGAATCAGGCCCGGGTCGAGCGACCGGGGAATGATTCCCATCGCGCCTGCGCTCATCAGCGCATAGACAAGGGCGGCGCCGCAGCGGTCGACCATGACAGACGCGGGTACACGCGGCGCTTCGTCGAGCAGGCTCTGCAGGTCGCACATGCGCAGGCTGGGCGACCAGTCGACCACGATCATGTCAGGGGTGGAGCGTTTCAAGGCGGATCGGGCTTGTCTCCAGTCCTTCGCCTCGGTGAATTGCGCCTGGCGCGCAATACGGCGCAGCAATGTTTTCAGGCCCGCGCGGCGCTCCGCGTCGGAGCCAATAATGTTGATTATCATGCTTTACCTCGTGTCAATACACCCGTAGCCCACGGCTTCGGGACTTCGTGCCGTCGAATTTGCCGGCGGCAGTGGTTATATTGACAAATTTCAGGCGATTTGGCCCCCTATCCGAATGGCATAGGCATAAATACACAAAACCCCGCGCGAGGGCGGGGTTCGTTTCAGGTCCACGGTGGCGTTTTTCGCCGGTCTTCAGTGGAAATGAGGCTGCGCTGGCTCCGCATCTTCAGGCATCTCGGCGTGGACGATCTCGCCGAGCGGGTCGGCGTAAAGCGGCACGCCGCAGTCGTCGCAGAACTCTGGCTCGAAGCGCCCGGCGTGACGGCGCACATCGGACACGCCTGCTTTCTTCAGCAATTCGACGATCTCCTCCACCGGGCCGTCGGCCCCTTCGAGATCGACGGCGTCATCCTCGATCCCCAGCTCTCCGTTTTCGCGTCCATAGAGCGGCCACACGACGCCGTAGATCACGTCGTTGCTGCCACGCCGCGTGAAGCCAATCCGGTATTCGTCGATGCGTCGTTCGCCGAATCCCGCGATGACTGCGCGCAGATCCTGCGGCGCAGTGCCGAGCGTGTCGAACAGATATCGCACGGCGGTGCGGACGGTGTGCGGACGGACCTGCTCGTCAGCGTCGCGGCAGGCCGAATAGTAGGCGTCGGGAAGCAGGCACTCGAACTCGCAACCTGGCAGGATGGCGGCGAAGCTCGGCCCGCCTTGCGCGGTCCACTGTTCCAGACATTGACCTCGTTCGACGCGGCTACCGTTCTCGTCTTCCTGCCAGCGGAACAACGCCGCGCCGGCCGGCACGACGGCCAGGGCCAGCAGGAATCGCGGGTCGGCCAGAATCGGCGAGGTTTCCGGAAGATCGGACAGGTTCAGGCGCGCGGCGCTGCCGCTCAAGACGGTTTGCAGCAACTGTTGGGCGAGGCGCGCCGTATCCACGTGGTGCCGCGGCAACTGGTCGATGCTGTAGAGATAAGGCGCGACGGTCACGCGCGCGCCCGCGGCCAGGACGTGCGCCTGCATCTGCGTGCGCAGCGCATCGGCGGCGTCGCCTTTGAGCGTGCCCGAAGGGATCGCATAGCGCGTCCACGCGAGCACCGGCGCCGCGATGAGCAACGCTTCGTGAGGTGCACCGTCGATGTCGATTCGGAACGACTCGCTGTGCGTCTCGGCCATGTCGGCGAGCGCCCCGTAAGCATCGGGATGATTCTGCTGCAGATGGTCAAGCGCAGCGTCGAGCGTCGTCTGATTTCCGTTGCGCACCAGTTTGGCGATGAGCGTGTCGAGGCGGGCTTCCCAGAAGCGGTCCTCGACACGGCTGCCGGACGCAAAGAGCGCGAGAGAGAGGCTGACGAGCTTGTCGGCATCCGGGGGAATACGTTTGGCGATTCGCGAGCGCATATCAATTCGAGAGTAAGTTGGTGCGGTGAACCTTTAATTGTAGTCGCTCCGAACATGCTTTTATCGTGTGGCGCTGCAGCACGCCGTCCTGTCCCGCAAGATGCCGTTCGCGAATTGATTTCCTGCGCCTCTTGCGGAGCGGGTATTCACTTACTAGAATTCCGTTCCTTCGCGCGCTTCGATGAACGCGAAGGAAGCGGGAGAGAGGAATCGGTGGTGTGCCTGGAGTCTGTTGTAGTAGCTTTCAGG
>NZ_FCOF02000065.1 GCF_001544755.2 Caballeronia catudaia
CGCGGGCAGAAGCACAGCGGCAGGCGCGAACAGGTACGGCAGCACGCCGTGCAGCGAAAGCGTGGCACCAGAACGGGATTCAGGGCACCGGCTGCGCTGCGATCAGCCTTGCGGTCGTAAGAGCCATGCCCCCAAAGGCTGGCGACGCCACAGTGCGGACAACGTGGCGGACGGTAGGATTCGAGCGTGGAAAGGATGGCGCGCTGGTGTTGCTCCAGCGCGCGATGGGCGTGTACGATACGATGCATAGGCCGGTCAGTTCTGGAAAGCGTGCGGGGTCTGGACAACGTCGCACGATACCAGAGGTGCATCGGCCTTCTTTACGCCTGCAGCGTCGCGCGCTACGCGCGGAAAAGTTCAGAACATCGTTCTCGCCGTCCGCGCGACAAACATCCCCTGTTCCCTCTCATATTGCGCGCGCCATAACAATAGGGCTCCGGCGTCTGCGATAGCGGTCTTGTCCTGCGATCACGTGTTTTGACGCCAGGTCGAGCACGAGCCGGTGGGTGAGATAGGGCTCGCAAGCCCAGACCGATTCCCAGTCTCCTACAGCAAATGGCCCGCTCATTGATCGGAGCCTGCGAACTGATCGTCTTGCGATTGCGCCAGCAGCCGCTGCTCTGCTTGCTCGAGGAGCTGGCGCGCATACTCGGAGACGTAAGCGCTGTCGCTGTGATCTGTCTTTCCGAAAACCCTCACCAATATCCGTCGTGCTTCGGCCGCGAACGCCGCCCGCTCTTGCTCGGAGGTGAAGAAGACGTCGGTCACGATGCGCTCGGCGAAGTCATTGATCGTGCCGATGCGCTGTCCTCCGCGGAGGATCTTGGCCGTCGCGTTGACGCCGCGGCGGGTTTCGGTGAATTCGATGCTAAGTGGGTCGATGGTGTAAGTCATGGTCGCCTGAAAGAGATGGTCGTAACACCCGCGCCGTTTGAACGGCTTATCTCTTAGCCTATTCATCGGATGGCAAAGTCAAGCGCGCTCCGGAGCGTCGCCGGTGGTCCGTCTCGCCTTCGACACGAACGGCGGCGTATCCCTGAATTTGGCAATGCAGACGCAATCTGTCTCAGTTCTCGATACGATGGCGTGCAATGACAAAACAAACCGGGGAGATCATGTCTCAGACCGTGTCGTTGGAAAGAGCGTTGCGCGAAAATGGCACGCCAGCTGCCGCGCTTTGAGCCCGTCGGCGTGGACGAGAGGCGTGCGCTTTGGGTCAAATATCGCGGACATCGAGACGTTCAAAGGCTGTTATTGGAACTAGCCCAGGCGCGTCAGGTCATGGCAGAGATTGAAGCGTACTTCTCCTCGATCCAGAAGGTGTGGGCTGAAGAGGACCTGGGTCAGCTGGTCGCGATGGAGAAAATACGCCTCTTACTCGTCGAGCAAGGTTTGAGGCAAAGCGCGCTCGCTGGGCTGAAGGCCGCGCCCCGCCGCGACGAACCGGACGAGCCTGAACCAGCGCTGCTCGACTAGAAGGCGGTGTCTTGAACGCCTCTACGCGCTTGAGGACGCCGCTACGAATGTCGATAAGCCTTTCAGATGGGCCGGCCTTGTTACGCTCGATTTTTGATCGGGAAGCGGCTCCCTCCTTCGCGGTCACCCTTCGATTGAAGGAAAGGATTCCAAGGTTTGACGCAGGCGCGTCACTGTGCGGTGGCTTGACAGGCCAAGCAAGTTGCTGACTTGCTCGTTGGTCTTCCCGGCCGCAATATGCCGTCGACCATAAGTATTTCGGAGGAGCCGAGGACTTTCGTCCGCCGCGGACAATCCCGCTCGTTGCAGGGCGGCGCGAACGCACTTAAGCAGGGTGTCCGGCTTCATGGGCTTGCCGCCGCTAGTTGCCACAAAAAGCCATTCGGTCGGACAAGTCAACTCGACCCGGACGTCGTGATAAGCGCGCAGCGCATCGAACGCAAAGCCGTCGACGGGAACGCGTCGGGCAAGCCGCGGCCCGTGTTTTTCTACCATGACGCTGGGCCGATTCCCGTCTGGGTCAAGATCTCGCACTCGAAGCAGGCTCAATTCGGCAGCAGTGATGCCGGTGCCGAGAAAGAGGGCGACGATCGCGGTGTTCCGCAATTCCTTCACGGATTCGCAACTTGCGGAGACGCATACGGCCTGTAGGCGCTTGTCATCCCCTTCCGACAAATACACCGGCGTCGGTTCGTCCTCCGGCCAGTGTTCACGAGCGAGCATTTCGGCAGCGGGATTTTCCGTACGCAGACCGATCGCCATGAGGTGTCGGGAAAACCGATCGACGAGTTTGAGATAGCGAAGCCGCGTCGTGGTCCCTGGCTGACAGTCGTGCTCCAGTTGGTCGAAAAAGCCTTGTATCTGGTCGGAACCAAAGCTGACCACGCTAAGACGACGCGCTGACAAATAGTCATTGAAGCGGGAAAACATCGAACAGTGTTGGACGATTGATTGATCCGCAAACGCGCGGCGATCGGCGCCAGTCGCTTCCCCTCGCTGCCACTGAGAATAGGCCGCCTCGGGATCAGAAAGCCACAAATCGGTCTGCATAGAAATCGATATACTGAATTGCGCTCCCCTCCAATCTAGCGCGAAGCTCTCGCTTCGCCAACACCCGCTACTAAGAAAAGACCCTTCGAGAGCGGACTTCCACACAGCGTTTAGAAACAATCTGTAAACGTTTCTTGTCCATGGATATGTCAAGTCGCATAGTTCTTTAGATGCAAGCTCCCGCCGCGCTAGCTTGTCCAATTGGATCCGTGGCATAGTGCGGACACTTTTAAAACGAGGAGGACCACATGGCTACTTTGGAAGCAATTCATGCTCGTATCAAAAAGCTCGAAGCGCAGGCACAAGCGATAAAGGTCAAAGAGACCGCCGGGGTGATCAAGCAGATTCGTGACTTGATGGCTCAGTATGAGATCACGATTGACGATGTCGCCGCATCCACGGGCAAGGGGTCAGCTAAGGCCCAAGTCAAAACCTCTCAAAAAGCGACTCCAGCCAAGTATGCCGATCCGAAGACCGGCGCCACATGGAGTGGACGAGGCCGGGCGCCGGCGTGGATCGTCAACGCACGTAATCGCAACGCATTCCTCGTCGCGGATGGCGTTGAGGCCGTGACGCGCTCGACGATGCCCGCAGCGCGCAAGAAGGCGACGCGCAAAGGTCCTCAACCCGCGCTGTACCGTGATCCGGTTTCCGGGCTCACCTGGAGCGGTTTTGGACGCGCGCCGGGCTGGATCGCGATGGCCAAGGACCGCAGTGCGTTTCTGATTAGCGGCGCAGCAGGCGAGAGCGGTAAGGCAGCGAAAGCAGTTGCCACGAAGGGCGCTGCTGCGAAAAATTCAGAAATCGAAGTGGTGACCTCGACCAAGAACGTGAAGCGGGCTGGCGAGAAGGCCGATTCATCGAAGACTGCGCCCGCGAAAAAGGCAGCGGTCAAGAAATCCACGGCAGCAAAAAAGGCGACCGCGGCGAAGAAAGCGAGCGGAGCCAAAAAAGGCGCGGCAGCTAAGAATGGGGCAGTAGCTAAGAAGGGCGTCAAAACCACTGCAACGAAACGCGTACGTTCGACTGCTGCACGTCCAGCGCAGAAGTCTCGCGGCGAAACGCAGAGTGTAGCGCCGGCGGTCGAGGCTGCAGCGCAGGGCGGCGAGATCGAAGCGGCAAATTCACGGAGCGAATAAGCGGGCCGCGAATTGCCGCGAAATCGCATTGCGTTCACGCGGCAATCGAGTGTTGCAGGTGCCTGTTTATCCGAGGACCAATGCAGGATTACGCAACACCATAGTCGAGTGTTAGCGGCGCTGTAAAACCGCGCTTTTTGGGCGGTGCAAGTCAGAGTGATTTGCTCGAGCACGAGGGGGCCTCGCAGGCCCCTTCGTTGATGCACTGTATTTACGTCAGAACGGCGGGTCGCGTTCGTGAGTACGCGCGTGCACCTCTGAAGAGCGCTGCTCACGCAGCAGCTCGTTAAGCTGAGCGCCATAGAAGTCGGTCACGACGGCGAGCAGATCCTCGAGCAGTTCGAACACGGCGAGTGCCTGTTCAGGCGTCCAGGCGTCGGGAATGGTGAACGGCAATCCGCGACAGCGGCCCGATGGCAACGAGGCACGGTTCATCACGCGGTCTCCGTCTTCGTGACCGTCCGGGGGTCTCTATGTCAATCTCAGCATAGCACAGGCCGTATTCGCGAACTCGTAGCCCGAAGCATCGACTGGTTGCCAACTGGTTCATTTTGGTGCCGGCGCCAACATCCATCGAGGAACGCAAGGGAGCGAACTTGTCAGGCATCAGTGGGCCGTCTATAACTTCAGAATGCGTGCTTTCTATGAGTGGAAGGTGCAGTTGAAGGGAGGGGCTCTTTCACTGTCACGGCTTGCATGGATTCTTTCGCTTGGAACGGTTTGTCTGGCTAGCTGTGGCGGTCCGGGTACCATGCTGAACGCCCGAGTCGCAGCGCCGAATAATTCTGTTCTTTCGGCGACAACAGACTCGCTGGCGTCGCCGCACCTCAGCTGGGAGGTGCTGGACTTGACTCCGAGCTCTTCGCAACCGGTCTTGAGCCCGTCGGGATTGTTTCCGGGCGACTTTTCAACGGCGGTAATCGGCGCTCACGCGTTTTTGGTCAAACTGTATGCCAGCAGCCCGCAGGGCGTGGGCAACTTGACACTGGGTGGCAGCATTCGCGAGGTCCAGTGTGGGTATTTTTACACTGCGACATATTCCGGATCCGCTGTTCTACTTCGGCATGCGGTTCCCGTAGGCCACCCGGTCAGCCGTCTTCTCGAGGGCGATTTCCAGACCGAGACCCCGGGCGAGATGTCGACGCTCGCCTACATCGTTGTCGACTTCAACAGCCAGATGCCACCCGCGAACAATGACCGCCAAATCTGTCCAATGGCGTACACGGGTCCCCTGGTCTCACCTGAACTGCATACGGGCGTAACGTTCAACGGCACGCTGAGGCTGTGGGGCACAGCGTCGACGCGCGCCGATGCCGCTCGACGATCAACTGTATGGTTGACCATACAGGTCCTTCCGGAATAGACCCAGCCGAGGGCATTTGCGTTTTGATGACGCGAAGAGATGCGGTTTTCGACCGAAGACTCGTCTCGGCCAACAGTCGTCATTCGTCTGCGCGCCGGGCCGGAAATCCCGACGTCCGGTACGCTCCCAAAAGAGGACATCACCGGTCATTTTCGGCCTACACTGCGGACGTGCCCGCAACAGTCCACCGCTGCGGGAGCGCCAAGGAGGTTTCCATTGGCCGACGAATTTGCTGCGTAGCCTTCGTGGCGCGCCGGCCAGATTACGCATGCTGCGGTGCCCGGCTACCTACCTCGCTACTGCCGTGTCGCCGGCTCAGCTTGGACGTTGGGCAGTACTGACTCTCCCTATCAGGAAGGTCCTCTTATGCAAGTCCTCGAAGCACTGAAGCAGGCCGTAAAGGCTTGCGCCGATGTAGTGAAATGGGGCGCAGGGATCCAGGAGCCAGCGAGGAAAGCTCTAGCTAAGGACCTTAAGGCCATATGCATGAAATGCGATGCCGCATACGAAGCCGTGCTCGCACGGCTCGTGCCGGTCAAGGAAGCCTTCTCCAAACCTATGGATTTAGCGGCTGAATTGCGAGCCTTTGCCGCCGATGGTACGACTCGAGCCAACTTCAAACCAGAGCAACTTTGCGGGGAGGTGGATGAACTCCTGATTCGGCTCAGCAGCAACCTCGACCCACTGAAATACTCCATCGACTTCCGACGCATCGACGATGTTCGGCAATATCTCGTACGATTCGGAAATTTCGATGGTGCCATCTTTCAGTCATACGACGAACTCGTGGCCGAGCTAGATCGTATTGCTACGGAGATACAAACTTCTGCATCAGACCAGCACGAGCGCGCTCGATACGCGGAACACGTGATACAGGACTTCGAAAAAGATCTGCGCGCGACTCAGTCCGCTGTCCGAGATGCAAAAAATCAGATGATAAACCTTATCTAATCCAACCAAGCCAACGCCTCGGCAAGGATGACACTCAGCGACACGTTGTGGCCGTTCACGGTCCTCTGCTCTCGCCGGTAACGCTTGTCGGTGTAGAGAACAACAATTGGGAAGACAGGGTCAGCGAAACGCAAGGACCCTAATAATGATTCTCGGCGCGCACGCGGTTCTTCCTTGAAGCGCGCCGCAGCGACCGCCGAAGGCGGCAAACGGCCAACAACCGCCGTTCGCCCGCACCTTAATCGTGACGCTCACACGTCAATTCGTCACCATAAAGCAGACGTTCGGTATCGCAGGATTTTTTACTTCGAAGCCCGTGCTGTTCTATGCGAGTATTCCGGATACCGCAGTGTTGCGAGTAATGGTTTGCAGAATCGATCTAATTGCCAAGCCAGCCGTGATGTAACCCTTCGATCCATGCGCCGAATGGCGCGAACACGCCGTCCAAGATGGTTTGATCAACCGACGCAACAACAATTACAACCAACGAAAACATTGCCGAACCGCAAACGACAAGGATATAAGCACTTTTGGTTTTGCTGTAGTAACTCAGATCGGCCAGCCTTTTTGCGGATGCCCTCTCTTGAGGGAACAATATTTCTAAATCAGAAAAATATGTTCCTTCAGCGTGAAATAGCATTGCCTTTTCAAGATTGGCCTGTATTACATGGAGGGTCTCGAGGGTTCTGAATTGTGCCATCAGCACACGGATGTACAGTAATGCAAAGACGACGACACCAATGCCAGCAGAAACAGCGAGTTCTGGGCTTAATGTTTTTGTTTTCACAAGAAAAAAACCGCTCACCACGACAAACAACGTAACCGCGTATCTGACATTAGCATGCATGCGATCGCGCACACCTCTGCTGTTGAGATGTACCTGTTCAAAAGCACTTTTGATAAATTCCTTCTTGTGATCCGCTGTCCACATATTTCATGCGAAGCTTTTCAGTACTCCACCGAATGGCTCTCAACAGCTTGATAGCCGACAGTTCATTGAGAGTAGGCAAATGACAGCTCTAGCTGCGTAATTTTTAGGGACAAGTGTGGGAAATCGCACATAGCGACTTAATCGCCTTGATTCGCCGACGGTACATGCTGGCTCCGGTGCTACGGATTGTCACTACTAGCTAGGACTTGACCTCATCTATTCGCTGAACCACGAGATAACCAGGAGTGGGCCCCCTGCACTAGCAGCGTGCGCCTTGAGTTGCGAACGGCGGACTATGGTCGAATAGATGTCGGGACGCGCATCGCATGGGCGACACCTACGGCCACTCTCGGAA
The DNA here is from genome assembly GCF_001544755.2 of Caballeronia catudaia. GTDB lineage: Bacteria > Pseudomonadota > Gammaproteobacteria > Burkholderiales > Burkholderiaceae > Caballeronia > Caballeronia catudaia. Next base: position 7,266 of record NZ_FCOF02000065.1, read on the forward strand.
CTACAGCTAGGCATGCCCGGACAACCGATAGGGGTCGGGACGGCCGACCGCTTGGCATTTCATGTAGTCGAACGGTTTTCAGTGTCTGCATTGCGAATGCGAGGGTAGCTGCCGCATCTTCGGCTTGAAACCGCCTTGGCTTTCAGTCTACCTTTGAATTGTTTGTAAAATGCCTGCGAATATTCAATCTGGTCGGCTAACGGTAAATTAGGAGGCCATATAAAAACATGTAGTCATTCGACGGAATTAGTCAACTCCTGCGCTTCCATCACTCAAGGCTCTCCTTGGTTCTCGCCCTTGCTACACGGCTGACCGGGCGAACGGGGTACGCATCCTGTGAGGGAAAGTGCCGCATTGCGCGGGCGTAGATGGCCGGTAGTACGGCGGATGGAAGCTACATTGATTTAAAAAATGCGATGGCAGTGAACTACATTTCTTGGCAGAAGAGTCGCGAGGCAGGGCATTACGAAGTGAGAACGATATTAGAGGGTTATCCGAAGGGGGTGTTGAATAAAAGGCGAGCAGCTTCGTTCTATGGAAGCTAAGCCGAATCAATAGAGCGCTGCTCGATCTCGGCTTTGTTCGCCTCGCGTCACTGCGAAAAACTTAAGGATCGGGAGTTTGCAATGAGTGATATTTTGAACAACGAGGGCGAAGAAGATCAGGCGTTGCTGGATCTGACGCCATACGGATACGGTCCGAACGATTCGATCAGCGACCTCACGGAAGCAGCCGCCATCACGCATCACAAGGTCACTATCAACGGCAAGTCGATTGCTTATACCGCGCGCGCCGGCCACCTCGTTACTACCACCACGTACGACTCGCATCCCGGAGCCAAGCTGTTCTATGTGGCCTTTACCGCCGATGACGCGGCGCCTTCCGAGCGTCCGGTCACTTTCTTTTATAACGGCGGCCCAGGCTCGTCGTCGGTTTTTCTGCTGCTCGGATCGTTCGGGCCCCGTCGAATCAAAACCAGCATGCCGGAATTTACGCCGCCCGCGCCGTACACGCTCGAGGACAACCCGGACAGCCTGCTCGATCATAGCGATCTCGTGTTCATCGACCCGGTGGGCACCGGCTATTCCACCGCCGTCGCGTCGCACAAGAACAGGGATTTCTGGGGCGTCGATCAGGATGCGGGCTGCGTCAAGCAGTTCATCAAGCGCTTTCTGACCGTGTACAACCGGTGGAACTCGCCGAAATATCTATTCGGCGAATCGTACGGTACGCCGCGCACCTGCGTCCTCACGTGGCTGCTGCACGAAGACGGCGTGGATCTGAACGGCATCGTGCTGCAATCGTCGATTCTCGATTATGGGCAAGCCGGCAACCCGATCGGCGTCCTCCCGACCTACGCCGCTGACGCCCTGTTCCACGGCAAGGTCACGGTCGCGCCGCCGCCCGATACCCTGGAAGTCTTCATGGAGCAGGTGGAAGCGTTCGCCGTCGGTCCGTATGTGAATGCGTTGAACGCGTTTCCCAACGTCGCTCCCGACGTGCTCAAGCAACTGAGCGACATGCTCGGCATTCCGACGGAGGTGCTGCGGTACTGGCAGCTCAATCCTTCGATGGGAAATGGCTCCGCGTTCCTGACAAGCCTGCTGCTTGACACCGGATTCGCGATCGGCGCGTACGACGGGCGGGTGAAGGGCGAAGACACCGGTATCGCGGAATATGTCGCCCCGAACGCGGGCGGCAACGATCCCACGATGGCCGCGGTGGGCGGGGTCTACACGGCCATGTGGAACGCGTACCTCAACGATGAATTGCAGTACACGTCGGTGTCGCCGTTCATGGACCTGAACGACAAGGCATTCCAGTACTGGGACTTCAGCCACGTCGATCCGACTGGCGCTCAGCGCGGCGGACAGGGAAGTCTTTACACGGCGGGCGATCTCGCGGCGTCGATGTCGGTCAATCCGTATCTGAGAGTGTTCTCCGCGAACGGCTACTACGACGCGGTGACGCCGTTCTTCCAGACACTCATCAATTTCCAGAACATGCCGCTCGGCGATGCGCAACTAGCGAGCAACCTGACGCTCCGGAATTATCCGTCGGGCCATATGGTGTATCTGGACAACGGGTCGCGCACGCAGATGAAGGCGGACCTCGCCCAGTTCTACGGGCAGGCGTCCGAACATGTCGCCGCCATTCGCGCAGCGATCAAGCCCGAGCAGGTCGCGATCACAGGCGCGGTGCGCTATCGCCGGCGATTCAGCCGCACTCCGTATTGAAATGCGCGCGGACGTGGCTTTCACGGACACAAGCGCTTCACGATGGGCAACGCGTACCCGTGAAGGAATGGCGCAATCGGGCGCGCTCGCGTCGTTCGAGGGATGTCAGAAACAGGAAGCGTGAATTCGACGGAGGCAATCATGAACGTTTCGCATCATCAGTTGCCCGGCAGCCTGCGGCGCCTCATGCCGGGCGCCAGCGCGTTGGGGCAGGCGAACGGGCGCAGCATCATCGACGTGACACTCAAGCTCAGACGCAAGCAGCCCCTGCCGGACCTGCACACGCGTCCGGACGTGGCGCTCTCGCGCGATGAGTTCGCGGCACGCTATGGCGCGTCGCAGGCCGACATCGACAAGGTGACGCAGGTCATGTCCGGCTATGGCCTCAAGACGGTGGACTCGAGCGCAGGCGCGCGCACCGTGCGCCTGTCCGGGACCATCAACGCGATGGAGTCCGTGTTCAACGTGAAGCTGTTCAACTACGCGCACGCGGACGGGAACTATCGTGGGCGCGTCGGGTATCTGTCGATTCCCGTCGAACTCTCGGACATCGTGCAGGGCGCGTTCGGGCTTGACAATCGCCGCACCGTCAGGCGGCGCCGTCAGCCGGCATCGGGCATTGGCGCGGGCGCCGGCAGGCGGCAGGCGCTGTCGGCAGCGCCGGCGTCGTGGTACTTGCCCGCGCAATTCGGCGCGCACTATCACTTCCCGAACGGGCAGGGCGCGGGACAGACGGTCGGCCTCGTCGAGTTCGGCGGCGGCTTCTTTCCCGACGACCTGAAGAAGTTCTGCGAGAAGGCGAAGGTGCCGGTACCCAAGGTCACGACGGTCAGCACCGACGGCACGTCGACCCAAAGCAAGGACGGCGCGGAAGGCGAAGTGATGCTCGATATCGAAGTGGTGGCGGGGCTGTGTCCGCAGGCTGGCATCGTCGTCTACTTCGCCTCCTGGACGGAAGCGGGCATGATCGGTGCGTTGGACGCCGCGATGCAGGACAAGGACAACAATCCCGGCGTGCTCTCGATTAGTTGGGGCGCGCCCGAGCGCGCGGATATCTGGTCGGATCAGGCGATGGCGCAGATCGACGAAACGCTGAAGGAAGCGGCGTATCTCGGCATCACGGTATGCATCGCGGCGGGCGACGACGGTTCCAGCGACGCCCTCAACGATGGCCACGCCCACGCCGATTTTCCGTCGTCGAGTCAGTACGCGCTCTCGGTGGGCGGCACGACCATCGTCGATCTGAACGGCACGGGGGCGGATATCGTCTGGATGGAGGGCGACGGTTTGCGCTCCGATCAGGGCGGCAGCACGGGCGGAGCAGTCAGTGACGTGTTCGACCGGCCGGATTGGCAGAGCGGCATCGCGATCACGTCGGTGAATCCGGGCGCCATCAATGGCCGATGCATTCCCGATGTCAGCGCCAACGCGGACTGGAATGCGTCGCCGTACCTGCTGGTGGTCGACGGTCACGCGCAACCCAATGGCGGCACCAGCGCGGCCAGTCCGCTGTGGGCGGCGCTCATCGCCCTGATGAACGGAAATCTGGCGGCCGGTCAGCGCGTCGGCTTTCTCACGCCGCTGCTGTATCAGGCGGCCTCCGGAACCGGGCAGACGATCGGGTCAGTCGGCTGCACAGACGTCGTCTCCGGGAATAACAACACGGCGTCGGTCGGTGGTTATAGCGCGGGTCCGGGGTATGACGCGGCGTCGGGATGGGGAACGCCGCACGGCCAGAACCTGCTCGCCGCGATTCAGGCGAAACTGGCGGCTGCACCCTTGCCGTCGGGTCCGTCACCGGCGCCCGCGACGGCCTAGCTATGCGGGCCGGCGCCCGGCGGCGGGACCACTGAATCGGAGGTCGACATGTCGCAGGCACAAAAGATCATGGTGATTCGGCACGGCGAGAAGCCGAAGGGCTCCTTGCCGCCCTACGGCGTGACCACGGCCGGCGAACAGGACGTGAACTCGCTGCTGGTGACCGGGTGGGCCCGCGCCGGCGCGCTGGCGGTCTTGTTCGCGCCGAGCCGGGGGCCGTTGCAAAGCAGCGGCCTGGCCACGCCGAACGCGGTTTTCGCCGCCTCCGACGACGCTGCGGCATCGAGCAAACGCCCGTTCGAAACGGTGAGCATCGTCGCGCAGAAGCTCGGGCTGAACGTGAATACGAGTTTTGCCGTCGGTCAGGAAGTGCAGCTGTCGGCGGCCGTGATCGCGACCGGCGGAGTCGCGCTGATTGGCTGGGAGCACAAGCATATCCCGCTCATTGCGAACGCAATATTGGCAAACACGTCAGCGCCGCAGACCTGGCCGGGCGATCGCTTTGACATGGTCTGGGTGTTCGACCTCGCCGCAGACGGCAAGTCGTACACTTTCACCCAGGCTCCCGAACTGCTGCTTCCGGGCGACAGCACCGAAACGTTTCCTGCCGACGGCGCGTGAGGAGGATCTTGGATCGCACAACGTGCGTGCTAGTCGGAGGCTATCGCTCATTGGCTGTGCGGGCGTTCGAAGAGGCTCGCTTGAACTCGAGTAATAGGGCGTCTTGCACACGTTGACGGTATTGAGTCGCATGGCGGCCGCCGTCGCATCGACTAACTCTCACTTTCGGCCATCAAGCGACACTCATTACTCCGCGCGCAACGGCCGCTGTGCGAAATTTAGCCGCCACCCGTTCTGCGTGAAGCGCATCGGGGCCGTGGCGCGGCCCGACGGAAGAGCCCCGAGCGGACCACGCGCGACGAGGATCGCGCGGGGCCCGTCAAGGCTCCACGCGCGCACTATCAGTCCGTTGCAACGGCTGCGCCTGCGCGCGTACGGGAGGGCGCCGTCTCCCTCAGACTGAGCGTAACGACCAAGCCGATCGCGAGCGCAACCAACCCGAGATGCATGATGTACTGGATGCCGAAGTGCTTCGCGACATAACCCGCGATCGCCGGCGCGAACCCGCCACCAAAAACTTCTCCAATGCCGACCACGAGACCGGAAGCCGTCGACATCAACTTAGCCGGCACCGATTCGGCGCTCAACGGTCCCACCGTCAGCGTGATCATGCTGAACACAAAGAAGAGCGTAAGCGTGAGATAGACGAAGAGCGTCGTCGGATTCGCACCGGTTCGCATGAGAAGGAGCAGGGAGACGGCCGCTCCGAGCACCGAGAAGTTCATGACCGGCTTCCTGCCCAGTCTGTCCGAAAGAGCGGGCATCACGAGCGTGCCGAGCGTGCCGCCGAAGCCGATTGCCGAAATCACGTAGCCCATCTGCTCCAGGCTCAGGTGCAGATAGTCGATCAGGTAGCTCGGGAACAGTGCGCTGAGCACGACGAGGCACGTCAGCCAGCACAGCATGCCGACGATGTTCAACGGTATGTTGCGGTAGCGGAAGACATCGGTCCACTTGTGGGCGGCAAGATCGTGCGCCGCCGTGTGCAATGCGGCAGCCGTCGGTCGCGTATTGCGCAGCACCCTGAACATCATGTACGCCACCAATAAACCCGGAATCGACACGACCGCGAAAATCCAGTGCCACGGCAGCACCTTGAGCAATTGCGTCACGAGGATCGGCGCGATCCCCAAGCCAAAGAGCGGCAGCGCCATCTGCTGAATGCCGATGTTGCGCCCGTGTCGCGTTGGCCTGGAAGCATCGAGGGTCGCGATGATGCTCGCAGGCGTGTACGCACCCTCGGCAAAACCCATCACCGCGCGGATCAGGATCAGCGAGCCGACGCCGGTAGCGAGACCACTCAGCCCCGCTAACAGCGAGAACAGGACGATCGCTGGAATGATCACCTTGCGGTGACCGACGCGGTCGGAGAGGTTGCCCATGAACATCGCGGAGATGCCCCATGCGACGGCGAGCGCCCCGGTGATATGTCCGAGGTCCTGATAGTCAAGGTGCAAGTCCGCCATCATGACGGGAAAGAGCGGCATGATCATGAACCGATCGATGCCGACCAGTCCAAAGCCAAGGGACAGCAAGGCGACGGCTTTCCACTCGTAGGCCGTATCCCATCTGAATCCGGTGTTGTCTTCCATGTTTGCCATCTCCAATCGATAAGCGGCGTCTTCAGACGCGGCGATCCGACGTGCGCGACGGATTCGCGCACGGGTCAAAAAAGGAAATACGTGTCAGAAAACGGTCTGCAGGCCGAGGCGGCCGATGACCTGATGCGCAGTGCTCGATTGAGCCGTGCCGTTGATCCAGGCGTTGTGTCCGTCTTCGACATCGCCGCCGGTCCACTGGTAGACCGCTTCCGCATAGAGCGTCGTGCGCTTGGAGAGCAGATACTGCGCTGCGCCCGTGACCTGCTGCGCCCTGTTGTGGCTGAGCTGCGCGTTGCCTTTCATGTACTGATAGTTCGCGCCGAACCTGATGTCCGGCATGAACGTGTACAGCGCGCCGACCTGAACCGCCTGGACGACACCCCCCGTCAGCGTATTGCGCGTGTTGGTGTAGAGCGTGTTGAGAAACACGTCGCCGATGGTCTGACTGACCCCGCCGCCGAAATTCCGGATGCCGTCATGACCGTCGTTCAGCGCCGCGTACTTCGTTTCGTTGTAAGCGGCCGCGATGCCGAAACCGCCGATCGAATAGTTCACCCCGAAGCCGATCGTGCTGTTCGCGGAAAACGAGCCGGGCGTATTGCCGAAACCGTACAAGGCGCCGAGCCTCAAGCCTGCGAAGGCGGCCGATACGATCTTGACCGAATTCGACACGCGCGAGGTACCGCCGGTCTGATCGAAGTCGAACGAGCCGGTCGGATTCTGCGGAATGCCAAGCGCGGCGAACGGACCCTGGCGCATGTTGTAAAGGCCGCCATACGTAAAGGCGCCATCCAGTTTCGTGGGCGGGAAGAAGAGGAAGTCGGCCATCAGGTTGTATTGCTGGCCGAACGTGATGCGCCCGACATCGTCCTTCGACAAGCCGACGAATGCCTGCCGGTTGAAGTCGGCGCTCGGTCCCGGGATTCCCGCGCCGCTGTTCACCGAGAACTGCGACGCAAGCTCGAACAAGGTCTTGTAGCCGCCGCCCAGGTCTTCGACACCACGAATGCCCCAGATGCTCGGCGTCCAGATGGAGTCGTCGGCTTTGAAGTTGCGGCTACCGTGTTCGTTGCTCACATAGCTCACGCCGACGTCGAGAATGCCGAACAGCGTGACGCTGCTTTGCGCTCGAGCGTCCGTGGTGAGCGCGCACGCCGCGACCAGCGCGAATAGTATCTTCCTCATGTCTCCCTCCAGCGGTTCTTGTTGTTTGAGTTCAGGAAAGGGTCGCTTCGATGGATTCGGCAAGTGAAAGCCGCGACACAAGACCGCTCAGCAACGACGGCAGATCCTGAAGCGTCCTCACTCCACCGAAGATGTAAAAGTCGGGCCGCACGATGATGGCTTTGACGCCGTGCTCATCGAAGAACTGCTTGTACTTGCCGCTGACGTCGAGCAGCACACGATCCTTGACGGCTTTGTCAGCATCCATCGTGATACCGATCGAACGCCCTCCGATGGCAGCGAGAGCCGCCTTGCATTGCGCATCGAGATATTGGTTCGGATGCGCATCGAGTGCGATAACGTGAAAGCCGTTGGGCACCGCCTCGTCGTAGCGGATTGCTTCGCCGAGGTTCCTGACCTGGCCGTGTACGCTCAGCAGTCCGGTGACGCGCTCGGAGGCGAACGCGGGGTTCTTGCAGATCATGCCTTCGGTCAGACCCGGGAACGGCGCAAGCGCAGGCACTTCGCCCGCGAGATAAGCTTCGTCGCGTCGGGCCGCCTCTTCCTTGTCGGAGATGCAAACGACCTGTCCCATCGCGATGGATGCGTCGATTACCGCACGCACTTGCGGGCGACGCTCGGGCGTATAGCTTTCGAGCAGACGGTCCGATGAAATGCCCTTGAGGATCAGGTCGAAACGCCAGGCGAGATTCCATGCGTCCCGGATGCCAGAGCACATGCCCTGGCCCATGAACGGCGGCATCTGATGGGCCGCGTCGCCCGCGAGCACCACGCGCCCGCTATGCCAGTTTCTCGCGATCAGCGAACGAAACTTGTAGACGGCATGGCGCACGAGCGTCGCGTTCTCGGGCGTGACCCACGGCGACAGCAGCTCCCACACTTTCTCCGGCTTCTGCAGGTCTTCGATCGACTCGTGCGGCAGGCGCATGAACTCCCAGCGACGGTAGCCGGGGCCGCCCGGCACCATCGTCGTCGGGCGGGCCGGGTTGCACCACTGCCCGATGTCGGGCACGTCGAGCTTCACGCCATCGTTGGGCTTCAGATCGATGACGAGCCAGTCTTCCTGGAAACCGAGATCGTCAAACTCGATATGCTGCGACTTGCGCACGAAGCTGTTCGCGCCGTCGGCCCCGACAACGTAGCGGGCGCGCACGGTCTGGGTTTCGCCGGTCGGCTCCCAGTTCGTGCCGTTGATGACGCCGCGACGCAGGGTCAGTTCGCAGCAGTCGGACAACTGTCGCAGTGCGGTGGCTTCCCAGCCTTGTTGCACTGAGACATTCGCCAGCGACTTCGCCTTGCTGTCGAGCAGCGCTTCGAGCGACGGCTGATTGAAGAGGTAGCCCACTGGGCCATCGCTGATCGATTCCGCCGACCAGTCGATCTCGACGAGCGTTTTCCAGTCCGCGTTGAACCACTGATATTTGGAGGACGGTTGCGAGATGCGCTGGACCTCTTCTCCCAGATCCATTGCATGGAACACGCGGCGGATCTCGTGGTCGTGAAAAACGGCGCGCGGAAGCGGATACAGCGAAGGCCAGCGATCGAAGACCGCAACGTCATAGCCGCGTTCTCCGAGCAATATCGAAAGGGATTGCCCGACCGGTCCGTAACCGACAATAGCGACGTCGAAAATGTTTTGATCTGTCATTTCAGTTCACCTGCTGAAAAAAGAGCGAGTTGTGCCCTGACGCCGGATGAACCGGCAGTCATCGAATCGATGCAAAGGGTGTGAGGCGGTCAGTCTTTGAAAGCGACGCCGGCTTCGGTGTTATGGATGAAGTCGTCGGGGACCGGCGGGCCCCATAGATAGAGCGAGTCTTCCGGCGCGAAGTCGCCTGCGGGCCACGTCTTGCCTGCGGACACGAAATCGATGTCGGCGGAGTACTCGCAGAACGAGCCCCACGGATCCTGCACGTAGTGGAAGTAGTTCGAGCCCAGCACGTGCCTGCCTGTGCCCCAGCCCTTCGTGAAACCGGCAGCGGCCATCTGCGACGCCCCCTGGCCCACGAGATTCACGTTATCGACGTCCCACGCCGCGTGATGCCAGCCGCGCGCGCTGCTCTTGGCGAACGCGACAAGATGATGGTCGCTGCCGTGCGGCGCATGCGTGAACGCGATGATGTCGAGCGACTTGTCCGACAGACGCAGGCCGAGCGCCTTGCCGTAGAAGTCGAGCGCACCGAGGACATCAGGCGAGAACAGCAGCACGTGAGAGAGACGTCGCGGACGCACGGTCTTCGCTTCCGAGCGCATGTGCGCGCCGCGCTCGTCCGCGCTGCTCGATGCGACGACGCACGGCGTCTTGTCGAAGGGCGTCGTCTTCGGGCCGATCTTGACTTGGATCAGGTTGCCGTCCAGATCGTGAAACCATAGGCCTCGGCCGGGTGAGGCAACCAACTCCGCACCCGCTGCCAACGCCTGGTTGCGGATCGCTGCGAAGTCCTCTTCGAAGCAGTTGAAACTGAGATACGCGAGTGACTTTCCCGATGCCGGAAGGATGCGCGCCCAGCGATGACCATCGGCTGCGCGCAATTCCAGTTCTGCTGTGTTCGCCGCCACATCGAGACCGAACGCGCTGAAGAAGCGCTCGGCGTCGGCGAGCGAGGGAACGTTGAGCGCGAAGTGATCGATCGAGTGAACACTTGCGCATGCGGATGCTACGGCTAGGTCGCTCATGACCGTGTCTCCATGTTCGATGAGCGCCGGTTCTGCGACCGGCTTCGCGGATAAGGAATTAGCGCGCTGCTTCGTCGGCGATGACATTGCGCAGGGTGCCGATCTTCTCGACCGACACTTCGCACACGTCGCCTGCTTTCATCAGAAGCCGCGGCGTGCGGGCCCAGCCGATGCCCGATGGCGTGCCGGATACGATCACGTCACCCGGTTCGAGCGTGATCGCGTCGCTGATCACGCTGATGAGTGTCGCGACGTCGAAGACCATGTCGCTGGTGCTGGCCGACTGGACCACTTCGCCGTTCAAGCGTGTTTCCAGCAGAAGACCTTTCGCGCCCGGGGGCAATTCGTCAGCGGTCACGAGGTCGGGACCGAACGCGCCCGTGCCATCGAAATTCTTGCCGACGGTCCACTGCGGCGTCTTGAACTGATACTCGCGCACGGAGCCGTCGTTGAAGAGCGCATAGCCCGCGACGTGCGAGAGCGCGTCTTCCTTCGCAATGTGGCGGCCGCCCGTGCCCAGCACGACCGCGACCTCGCCTTCGTAGTCGAGCCCTTCGCAATCGGTCACGCCCGGGCGAATCATCGGCTGCTCGTGCGCGACGAGACTGGTGTTGACGCGCAGGAAAAGCGTCGGGTAATCGGGTTGTTCGTACTTGCTTTCCTTCGTGTGATCAGCGTAGTTCAGACCCACGCAAACGATCTTCGGCGGCCTTTGCAGCGGCGGAAGAAACTTCAGGCCAGCGGCCGGCACTTTGTCTTCCGTCGCGCGGGTCTTCGCGTACTCGTCGAGACGGACGCCGCGAGCGAGAAGCGACTCCAGCGGCTCGTCGCCGATCACGCGCACATGATCTCCATCGCGAACGCCGAGTGTTGCCTTGCCATTCTTTTCGAAACTGACGAACCGCATATTTGCCTCCTGTTCACCCGAGGCAAGTTGCCTCGGCAATAGTGGATTTCGAATTGACGAATCTGTCATTTCCAATTCTATGTAAAATGACAAAAGCGTCAACATGAATCGACATAGGACAAACCCGCAGGCTTATGCGCTGCTAAAATCCAAGCCAGATCACAGGGATAGTCAATGGAAGCGACAGACTCGATCGAGAATCATCGAACTCGCGTGGGCGCATTGCGACGCGAGAAGACACGCATTCGTCTGATCGAAAGCGCGCTCGGCGTGTTTGCGGAGAAGGGCGCGGACGCGCCGACGATCGACGATTTCATCGCTGCGGCGGGCGTCGCGCGCGGGACGTTCTACAACTACTTCCGCACGACGGCGGAACTTCTGTCGGCGGTGGCCGGCGAAAGCAGCGATGAAGTCCTCGCGGTCATCGACCCACTCGTGCGCGCCATCGACGATCCGGCGCAGCGCGTGGTGGTGGGTTCGCGCCTCTACATGGGAATGGCCGCACGCTACCCGCTCTGGGGGGCGTTCATTACGCGCGTGGGCACGAAACGGGGTTCGCGAGGCCGCTTGCTCGACGAGTACCTCATTCGCGATCTGCAGATGGCCCTGGATGCGGGTCGATTCGACGTAGCGGACGTGGTCGTCGCGCGCGATATCGCGCTTGGCTCAATCATGTACGGCATCGACACGCTGCTATCTGACGACGCGCCTGTGGACTACGCCGAGCAGTCCATGTTCGCGCTCATGCGGGCCTTCGGAATCGGAGCAAAGGAAGCGCGAAAATTGGCCTACGCGCCGATCGCTGATCCTCCAGCGCCCCGCGGGGCCATCTTTGAGCGAGTTGATGCATTGGTAGACGCAGGCGGCGATCTGCATCGTGACCCGTCGAGTTAGGACGCACGAGAAGTTCTAAAGCGTTCGTCGCGTCCTCCAAGAGACAAAAACTCCCTACTGTGAAGTCGCGGCGCAAGCGAACGGCCGCACCGGCTTGCAACGCGGTCATTCGATTCGATGGCTCGAACGTCCCGCTCGGGTCGGGTACCGAAGTTCGAGCCATCTTCTGGGACGGCGTAGCACTCAACCCGGCGTACATCGGCAAACGGCCATGAAGCGTCATTGCCCGTACCGTCGCACGGACATTCAAACGTCGTTTCCACCCAGGAACGGCCATTCAATTCGCGACTAAGCGTTGCTTACGGGCGGCGGGGCCGTCATTTTCGGACGCGTAGTACTCTCTCATCCCGGACGTCCCGCTATGGAGATTGCTAGTCATCGGTCGCAAAGAAAAGAGCGAGATGTAAAATACCGTTTTGTCGCATATAGAACCTTCGCCGTGTCGACCTCGTCTCCTTCTAAGTCCTTGCGAATGATGGCCCCCTTGTCCGATGGCGAGATGGACGAGCTCGATCAGTTTCTGATGTCCGATGCGACATCTGACGAAACGATGACGCTCGACATGCTAGACGGATACCTGACCGCCATTGTAATCGGGCCGAGAAACTTGCAGCCCAGTGAATGGTTGCCTGGTGTATGGGGACCGGAAGCGGAAGACGCGCCGCAGTTCGGCACGAGGGAGCAGGCCCAGCACATCTTGGATCTGATCTTGCGACATTACAACGGCATCATCTGGAGCCTGCAAGGCGATGCGGACGCGTTCGAACCGGTGTTCGATACGGTTACCTACCCTGACGACCCGCGGGAGCACATTGAGGGCGAGCCGTGGGCACTCGGATTTATGCAGGGCGTTGCGCTGTGCCAGCAAGACTGGCAGCCGTTATTCGACGAATCACAAGGCCGCGAGTTGCTACGGCCCTTACATTTGCTCGGTGCGGAGAAAGTCCTACCCGAGGAGGAAGCATTGACTCGCTGGCCGGATCAACGAGAAAAACTGGCTAAGCAGATCCCAATGAGCATCTCGGCGATCTACCGTTATTGGCTCCCTTACCGGAAAGCCGTTCACGAGCGGGAGCTCGCTAAGACGATTCAACGCGCCACGCCGAAGATCGGTCGCAACGATTCGTGTCCTTGTGGTAGCGGGAAGAAGTTTAAGAAATGCTGCGGAGCTGCGACGACACTACACTGAGCCAGAGAAACGACCTTGGCCGTTTCGAACGCGCAGGCCGGTTAAAAGGCACAAATGGTTTTCGCGGAAGGGCGGTTTCAGACTGAAGTGCAACACTGAGTCTAATGTGGCTGATGACTCGCCCGTCAACTCGATGAGCCGAGTGGCGGTTGTACATGCAAGCCGTCGTTGCGCTCGCTCGAAGGGCGTTCCAAGCTATGTCTACATGGACGCCTGCGAGCGCCTGGATCGCTTCACGCTAAGCGGACGAAGGTCGCCGCTGCCCATTGCAGCCCGGATGCAGCAACGATCGCTTTCGCCGGCAAAGAATGTCTCCGGCTGACCCGTGCACAACGGTAAAGCGGTTGACCGTCACAGACGCTTAGTATAACCAACGGAAATGCGTTAATCATCGTTATGTAAAGCTGGACGTATGAAACATACGCGTCACGGCTTTCTCGCCTCCTAAGCGTTCCCTCGGCGCTCTTCGGCCTGCTGTCGTTTCACCATTCTGCCGCCGCCTTGCGACGGATCCACTCGGCAAAAGCTTCGTCTTCAATTCGGTAGTCGCCGATTGCGAGCCGCGTCACTGCATTGTCTTGTTGTAGCCGCCGAAGCGCGTGCGACGCCGTGCTCTTGTTGACGGGCCTGCCCAGGAGTTCCGTTAGGCGGCTAAGGCCAGCGGCACTATGAACGCCGGAATCCCCGAGCGCTATCAACGTGAGCACCCCCTGATCAGCGGGATTCATCGCGGACCATTGCTTGTTGAACTGCTCGTCAGAGAAAACTGTTGCTTTCGTATGACTGAGCGCGGCTTCAGCACCTTGGAGTTGATACAGCATGTACCGCTCAACGAATCTCTTGAAAAACTCAGGGGTGGAATGCAATTCAGAGAAAGCGTGGACGCCCTGCTGCAGCTTGAGCCGGTTGCGCGCCATGCTATTCATGAGCTTAATCGTGTAGTCGACGAACTCAACGCCCAACAAAGGAAACGGTTCGAGCGCCGCCCAGTTGTAGAAGGGCTCCGACGCGCGCGCGAACATGGCTCTCAACGTAGTCTCAGAACTGCCTGCGAAAATCACTTTAATACGGTCCTTGCGGACGTCGAGCCCTGCGCGGAGAGCATGAGCGAAGTCGCTGTTCTCCGCATGGGCGAGGACCTGAGCTTCGTCGATGACGAGCAAGAGCGGTTTCTTTTGTTTGTCAATTTGCTTGAGCACTTCGCGGAGAGCGAGGCCGCTCTGGTCGGTCCCGAGCTCGGCCTCGAGCGTGCCCTCAACGCCGCCTGGAATCTTCGCTCCAGCCTTGACCTTTCGCACAGGCTTGCCAAGTGCAGAAAGGACGGCTCTAACGCCTTGTGGCGATAACGCATCTGTGAGGGCAGAAACCAAGGCAACATCAGGCTCCGCACGACTCTCCCATAGGTTCGTGTATGCGATTAGATAACCGCGCGCGCGGGCTGCGGGCAGCAAGTCCTGCTGCAAGAACTCGGTTTTGCCCATACGGCGGCGTGCGAACAAGCCACGAGCAGACGAGAGCTTAAGGTCAAAGGCATCGAGATAAGTGCCCGCGAGCTCAGGTCGAGCAAAATGCCAGGGGTCGTCACCCGAGGTCTCATGAAGTTTCATCTGATACGAGAAGTCTCAAAACGTGTGATACTTCATGATACTCGCGGGAAGGCTTCGCGGCAATTCAGCCAGCGCCGCGAAAGCCTTGCAAGGCCAATGGAGGTGCCGCGTGTGGAAGTCTACCAACATCGAATGATGTAGGAACGTCCCTGCTGGCGCAGGGCCTCGAAGCTTCTTGGCAAATGGATTTCAGGAAGCTGTTGTTGATGCTCGGCCCTAGCCGGCGTTCGACCTGCTTGCTTGGAGGTCAGCCAATTGGCGGTTGCCGGCGGTAACGGCGTCGAGCAGCGGGAGCGCCGCTTATCGTATCGGCGAACTCACAGTTTCGACCCCAACGCGGTCACTCGACGCCTGCCATTACAAGCGTCTCAAAGCTGGGAAGTTCAGTCATTCAAGCTTTGCTTGATAGCAGGTTGTGTTCAGCCAAGCCTCGCGGGTGCCGACGCCATTGAAAACCTCCATTATTCGGATAACGGTGCGTTAAACGGAACATATAAAAATATCGTCCTGCAACAACTAGGATCCAGCCACCAACTCACGACCCGCGATAAGGTTGGCTTCAGCTACTGCTTAGCGGCCCGTTTGTAAACCCTACCTTCATCGAGCCGAAAATATTGCCCGTCCGACAGAACACTTGCGGTTCCACTTAAATCCGCCGGAAAGTCCGTTCTGTTGAATCCTGGCGACACCTCGACGAGAACCTCTCGATACTTAAGTCCCGAACCTGCGCGCGAAACTTCCAACCAAAACGTCACGTGTTCGGTAGTTCCGGCGATTGACCTGCATTGCCTTTGCGCCCGCTCAATCGCTGGGGCATAACCGATGCATCCACTCGGAGACGTGCAGGGAGGCTGGTACCCGGGCCCGAACTCATACCACTCGGTTACATGTCCTGTCGCGTTATCTGATTCGCCAGAATCGAACTGGACGACATAGCTTTCCCTTTTTTTTCGGACGCAATCTGAAATGCCGTTAGGGTTGGGAATTATCGTCATTACATCCTCCGCGCGGAACGAAGCCCCCTTCAGAGCGCGCAAGGTATCGGCCACCGGGTCTTTCCGTTCGTGGCTAGGCCCGGTGGTGCTTGCTGAAGGGGGGGGCTTGCTCGAACGCGCCCTTCCTGCCTGTGGTTGCTGCGGCGCAGGCCTGGCGATGGATGGTGGCGGAGACGGCGGTGAAGGTGCTTGTTCCAACTCCCTGAGCATCTGAAACTTTCTTTCGCCACTGATAGCTGTATCGTTCGCAATCATTCCGCAGAAGATGTAGAGCGTGCGAGCTTTCAAAGCTTGGGGGTCTTCACTCGGGGCATTTTGCTGAGCCGTAGAAAGGCTCTTCGATGCCGACACGCCAACATCTAGATTCGCATGGGCGGCTCTAAGTATTGTGTCCGCCGCCGCTTTAGCCTGCGCAGCCCCCTCCGCTGTCTTCGTAACGCCGGGGGTGCCACTAGCTGACAATCAACATCGGCACGTGCCAGTTGCGTATACATCAGAGAAATAAGAACTACGATCGTAGGCCCTAGGGCAGTGAACATTGAGTTCATGGGTGCCCCCCTCCGAGATTTGCAACATTTCAATGAAATTAACCGACTTCCTTAACAAATGCGAATGATCCGGTGCTGCGTTAGCGAGAAGCCCTCGCGCCTCAAGGGCGGACTGTCCGAAGAAGGCAACCTTGCCATTACTAAGCATATGCGCACGGTGACTCCGGACGAGGAGATTCGCTCGGACGTCCGCAAGCGTCTGCTGGCGAAAGGCCGCAACTGGCCGATCGCTGACTTACCACCTCACGGCGCGATCGCTTCCGAGCCGAGGATGCTCATCAAAGTCTTCGCGTTTCGCTGTCCCTGGTCCTCAAAATTATTGTTCTCTACACCGAAAACCGTTACCGGCGACCGCGGAGGACCGGAGGCGACCCACAACGGTCAACCCGCAAAGCGCCACGTGCCTGGCAGCTCCATGGGTACAACGGTCATTCACTCTTTCGAGTCGCTCGCCAGGTCATCGGCCCAGGGTTGTTCGCGGCAGCAACGCGACTTCGGCGAATCTCAGCTGAAAGACCGCACCCGCGCACCTTCATTGCGTGATGCCCTATTCGCGTGCCGACCCGCTGAAAAGCCGAGGGGTACGGCGTTTGCTCAGGCAGCGCGGTGCAAGCCGGGATCGTCGTCGTCACGTCGTCAACAGGAGAGAAGCCATGGAAGATACGAATCAGGATGAACGCATTCGTCGTCGCGCCTACGAACTGTGGCAGCACGAGGGCGGCCCCGAGGGCCGCGCGGAGGAGTTCTGGCATAAGGCATTGTCCTCGCTCCAAGAAGAGGATTCGGCACAAGGTACTTCAGGCGACCAGCCAGCAAACGCCGCCGGCGACGCCGCACCCAACAAGGTCGAGCGTCAAGCCGACAAGAAAATCGCCGCGAAGAAAAAATAGCCGCTGGGCGCAAGAACGAGCGACTGGCGCCGAAATGCGCCGCTTTTCGTTTCGGTTGGAAGTGCGGCCGAGACGGGCGCGTCCCTGCACAGTCGGATGCGGTTGAACCGAGAAGCTCCCTCGCCATCGAGGTCGAGGCTTTCGAACCGCAAAGGCGAGCCGCTCTACGGCTTGCTCCGGATGATCGAGTATTTGGCGCCCGTACAAACCGGCTCGCAAGCCACGACATCCCGCATGCTTAAGAGAAAGGCGCCCGCAGGAGGTGGCGGGCGCGTGTCCACACAAACGCGGAAATGGGATGCGAGACACGTGCGCAGTCGCAATCGTCGTGCCGTGGCTTGGGCTCGGGAGAGAACAGAGCGGGCCCAAATCAAACGTGACCCAATCAGCGAAGGGTGAACCCGCGCCCACTATCGAGCAATCGATACCCCACCGACGGAGTCCTTTCGTTATAGTGCCGCCTTTCGCAGCCACACCGGCCGATGGGAACCGCTGCCGGGAACGTGGCGCGCCTTACCGAGCTCGCCCGCAATCGCGATCAGCGCACGAACGTAGATTTCGAGGAGACTCTGAACTAGTACAACATCCCGTAAATACCTTTAATAATTATCGGGCTGCAAATAGCCGTTCGCGCTTATCATGCAAGCCGCTCCTTGCCTTACGACGGCTGCGCTGACGGCGAAAGACTGCGCTGCACGAAGCAACTCGCCTTCCACTCAGGCGAGGTGCCACGTCGGGGGACGGTGCCCCGGCTACCTGTCACGCCCTTCCGTTCGAAACTTTTCCCCGATTAAGCTTTCCTGCGCTTCCATTTTACAAGGCTGCGCCGGTCCACAGGTGGTTCCGTCGGTCGCTTTAAACTGACCGCCGATGACCTGCCTGCTGACAACGCCAAACATACGCCGACCGCCATCCGTTAACACGAAGCGAATGTCAATTGTCGTAGATGAAATCGGCGCGGGAAACTTGTTAATGTGCATGATGCCTGTGCAGTCCGAATAAACTGTATACATTCCGCTTTCATTAGTATCGAAACCGGTCGTTGGATCCGTTGACCCCGGGCGTTTCTCGCCTCCACTCTGGACGAAGTCCGCTCGAGTAAAGCCGCCATGCCCGTCAAAGTCCTGAATCGAGACCGCGTCTATCAAAACCGGTTCGTTCGCAAATCGATGGGTGTTGCCCGCATCGTCGAATATGCCGATTAGTTGGCCTCTAAGCGAGAATCCGTAGAGCCCCTTGAGCGTTGCGTTAGAACACTGTTCGTCCGCGCTCGAGGTTCCAGCTGCCGCTAACAGAAAGAATGCAATTGTTGACATTCCTTTCAGCCGTTTGCAAGTCATTTTCGTCTCCTTGCTAGTGACGCCAGCTGCAAAAAACGATCGAACGACCGTCGCAGACGCATAGCGTTCGTCCGTTAGTCACCGCGCATTTCGCGCCGCATAGACTGTATGTAGGTCATCATGCCGTCTCGCTCGACCGCCGCGAGCCTAGCGCCTAACCCGCACAGGGTGTGCAAGTCGTTATCGCCCGTTTGACCGAGCACTGCCTATTCGTAACACCGTGCCATTACTTCACCACATAATTAGGTTATCTGGCAAAACGAGGATACCTAACCATCGTTGAAAATCGACGTGCCGCGCTCATTTGAGTTTAGGAAATACGTCGGCGACGTAAGGTTTCAACGAGGGCAACGCCATGTGGCAGACAATGCATATCG
>NZ_FCOF02000141.1 GCF_001544755.2 Caballeronia catudaia
TGGCGGATTCAACCGGTCGATGCAACACAATAACGCCATGTAAGCGGCGGGAGTGTTGCGATGAAACAGAGACGCCGAATCTATTACAGTGAGAGTCAGAAGGCACTGATGTGGGAGCGCTGGCGTGCGGGCGAGTCGCTGCAGCATATTGCGCAGCTATTCGATCGTAACCATTCATCCGTAGCGGGAATACTGGCGCAAACTGGAGGAATACAGCCTCCGCCGCGACGGCGATCGAATCGGTCGCTCACGCTTGCCGAGCGCGAAGAAATCTCAAGAGGTCTTGCAGCGGATGATTCGATCCAATCGATCGCACGGCGCCTGTCGCGAGCGCCGTCTACGATCTGCCGCGAGATCAAGCGCAACAGCGGCGAGAAAGGCTATCGGGCCGACTCCGCCGATGAGCTTGCCTGGGAACGGGCGCTGCGCCCGAAGGCGTGCAAACTTGTCTCGACACCGGCGCTGGCAAAACTCGTGGCGGCAAAGCTGCGACTGGAATGGTCTCCGCAGCAGATCGCCGGATGGCTAAAGCGAACATGGCCGGGCAACGAGGGCTTCCACGTGTCTCACGAAACGATCTATCGAACGCTCTTTATTCAGGCACGCGGCGCGCTGAAAAAAGAGTTGCTGGAGCACCTGCGACGCACCCGTGCCATGCGTCGATCACGTCATCACACGCAGAAGACCGAGGATCACGGTCGTATCCGCGACGCTGTTTCGATCAGCGAACGTCCCGCTACGGTTGAGGACCGCGCCGTTCCGGGGCACTGGGAAGGCGACCTCCTGTGCGGCAGCGGTAACAGTCAGATTGCAACGCTTGTAGAGCGACACACACGCTATGTGATGCTGGTCAAGCTTGACAGCAAGGACAGTGAAACCGTCGCCAAGGCGCTCATCAAACACGCCGGCAAGCTCCCGCAAGAGCTCTACAAATCGCTTACCTGGGATCGCGGCACCGAGATGGCGGGGCA
>NZ_FCOF02000139.1 GCF_001544755.2 Caballeronia catudaia
GCCGCGCGCAGCGGCAGGTTGATCTGGCCGGCCTTGCGGTTCGGCGCCATGCCGTTCGCGGCGAGGGTTTCGTCGACGGTGTCGTACTGCACGCCGATGCGGTAGATCTCGCGCGCTTCCTTGCCGTTCGCAATCTCGCGTCCGAGTTCGCGCGCCACGCGCACGCACTGCTCGATCTGCTGCACGGAGGTCATGCGCTTGCCGTGCTGGTCGATGATCGTGTCCTCGATGCCGCAGCGCGGATGCAGGCCCATCGACATCGCCATCATGTTGAACGGCAGCACGTTCTTGAGCAGTGACTCGGCCGTGAGCGTGCAGCCGTCCGGCGCGCGGTGGACGAAGTTGAAGAAGTTGAACGGGTTCGGACCGTCGAAGCCGCCGCCGATGCCGATCCACGTCAGGTTCAGCGGACCGCGGTAGACGCCCTTGCGCACGAGGCGTTCGAGCGTTTCCAGCGCATGGATGCCGGTCAACTGGAAGTGCGGCTGGATGCCGGACGCCTGCAGGCGGCGCAGATGTTCCTCGACCCACGCGGGGCCGGCGGGAACCGTCATTTCGCTATAGGCGGCCATGAACGCCGGATTCGAGAGCGACGTGCCTTCGAGATACTCCGGATACAGCAACTCCATGATGTTCATCTGCGTCGTGTTGATCGCGACGGTCACCTGATCGGGCTTCGGATCGAGCTCGGCGAGCATGTGGCGCGTATCGTCGGAGAGCCACTTGGCCGCCTGACCGTCGTCTTCCGGCGCGAACGAGATCGAGCCGCCGACCTGGATGATCATGTCGGGCACCGCCGCGCGCACGCCGGCGATCAGCTCGTTGAACTTCGACAGGCGCTTGGAGCCTTTGCCGTCGAGTTCGCGCACGTGCAGGTGCAGAACGGTGGCGCCCGCTTTGTAGCAGTCGACTGCCTTCTGAATCTGTTCTTCCATCGTCACCGGAATGTCTTCGGGGAAGTCGGCGGGCATCCACTCGGGGCCGTAAGGCGCGACCGTGATCACGACTTTGTCCTGATTCTCGGGGTGCAATGAATCGTCGAGGAATTGCATGTGTGGCTCC
>NZ_FCOF02000112.1 GCF_001544755.2 Caballeronia catudaia
TCTGGCGCGCGACGAACTTCATCGTCTCACCTCGAATAGCACGCGACGCCGAACCTATTCCAGCGCGCGCCATAACAGTCCGTCTCTCGAAGACGAGATTTTTGGTTACATTCCATTGCCCGACTCGGCCGCCGGCCCAAACCCGTCTTGGCAGCGTGATAAGGGGCGGCTTGCCGCCCTGTTCTGTCCCCTGTCGGCTGTCGCAGACAGCCGCAAACGCAATCGCGTCATCCGCCGCACGGTGCAGAACGATTTCCGCTTCGCGCGCGCAGCGGCAGCCCTGCCGCAGATCCCGACTCTGCAACCGGACGCCAATGAAGCCGCCGCGCGTCCGGGGCGGCACCTCATCGCCTTTTTTACTGTTGCGGTATCCGATTCGTTTATCAGCTTTGAACACCACTCCTTGCTTGCATGGGCAATCTTGGTGGATTACCGTGAACCTGCATCGCCGGAATGGTCAACAAGTAGATAAAACACAGGCTGCGGACACACGATTAGCGCCAACCGCTGGAACGCGATGATTTCATGAGCCTCGAACTGAAATTCTCGAACATTGCCGACTCGGTGATCCGGCGGCAGTCTCGGTCGCTGCATTTCGATACGCTCGCACGGCAAACAGCAGCGGGCGCCCACGTCCGCTCCTTCCCCATACTTACCGTCGTTCTGCAAGGAACGCTCAAAGTTCAAAAAGACGCCATGCACCCTCGTGGCTGATCCAGGCTGATCCGTCACACAAGTGTCACAGAACATCATGACGGATTTATGAATTTTTTCATTGATCGAACCATACATCGCGCTTTTTAGGCCGAAGAGAAACCGTATGCGTCGAATTCCAACCAAGCGTCTGCGACGAAGCTTATGCTGCCACGAGGTCAAACAGCCATCACACATTATTTTCAAGCAGTGTCTTCCCGCAATGGGGAGAAGCGAAATCTAACTGATGAGGACTTTGCAGACATGAAGAGCCTGCGAATAAGACGTGCGGAATGCTGTCCGTTTGCGTCGCCCGGAATGACATGACATCGCCACCTGTTAGGAGGTGCGCGGTACGTCTGGTCATTCCAGACGTATCGCAACCGATGAAGCGCCCGCCACTGTGCGGGCGCTTCTTTTTTGGGGAGGCGTTCGAGCTTCGGCATGAGCTTGGGCCGCAACGTCGTCCGCGTCCGCCACGCACTTCGGTGGACCGCGAGAAAACTCGCCGCCGAGACGGTGAGGGACGACCCTGTGCGCCTGAAAAAAGCATATCGCGCAATCGCCCAGATGGAGACGCGTGGCCGGCGAAATCCAGATCGCCTCTCGCGCACTCGACTACTGCCCGCGCTGGCCGACGCGTTAAAGATCGCGCCAAGCCGCTTGATGTACGATGATCTGTGCATGCTCTCAGACGCGGAAATCTTCGCACTGCGCGCCACGTATGGCCAAGCACGTGCCTACGACGAATCGCGGCCGATCGGCGACCAAGTGGAGACGGCGGATCTGCTTCAACGGAGCGTCATCCGCATGGTGCTCAAGCAGTGCCGGACGGACGAAGAACTTATCGCGCTCAAGCTCTACCTGCTGGCGCACCCTCACATTGTTCGCGCCCAACGATCGACCGAGACGCCCACCGGTGACGCTTAAGCTGCCCCCCGCGGCATGGCCATATGGCGGCCCTGGTGGGATTCGAACCCTCGTATCGGGGTCTGTAGGGGATCGCAGGGGCACTAAGTCTTTGATATATCGAAGGGGCATATCCGTGCGTGCCCCTGCATTCCCCTCGACTGTCTCTGGAATTGTCCCTTGAACGTTGCCAGAGAAAAACGAATACACACGGAGACATGTTACGTGAAACGGACAATGACAGCGCGGGGCACGCCAGTCGGCGAGCGAAGGAGACACACAGCGGCACTTCCTCCGAACGAGCACACGTTTCATCTTCCTCCTGCACGCTCTCGGCCATCGACAGTCGAAACGTTTATCCTTCAACGTCCCAACGCTTGCGCGTGCTGGGTTTCGTCGAAAATTTAAGCCAGGCGCAGTTCGGACACCAACTGCCCGACCTAATCGTGGCGGGCGTGGTCTGCCAGACATGCCCCCGATGGCATTCCCATGTGTGTTTGACTTGCGTTCCAAGCGCTTCTGTCGAAAGGCACTTTCCGCCGCGTTCTGCAGCCATCATCTGCAACGTTTCGATTGACGTGCGATTTGCAATCGAAGCGCAGCGACTGCACCAGCCGCCCTGCCAGATGGTGCCGGCAAAGGCACGCCATTCATGGCGCGCCGCGCAACGAAAGCGATAACGCTTGCGCGCCCCTGTGTATTCACTCGACAGACACTCACCGCCGCGCTTGCGCGCCGCCGCCTGCAAACGCTCCAGACCGTCGTGATAGAACATCGCCTGATGATTGTCCTCGGACCTTTTCGCGCTCAGGCAGCGCGGACACGCCAGCACCTCGTTCATGACCGCATCGCCCCGCGCTTCCCAGCGATGACCGCAGGGGCATTCAAAAGGATATAAGCCACGGCGGCCTCCCCTATATTCCTCGGCCAAGCATCGCACGCCTTTGGCAGTCGCCACCGCATGCAACCGCTCCAGACCGTCGCGGTGCATAGCACGCCGTCCATTATCTGCAGCTTTACAGCGCATACACCAATGTCCGTCGCAGAGGCTCTGCCCCGTCACCTCCCATTCATGCCCTTTCGCGCAACGCACGCGATGGCGATCGCGAAGTCCTGTGAAGGCGCCTATTGAGACTTACGTAAGTCATGACATCACCAGAGCTCGGCTTGTTTCCAACATGCGGCGATGATCGATTTGCGCT
>NZ_FCOF02000067.1 GCF_001544755.2 Caballeronia catudaia
TGGCTCAAGGCGCCTGTGCAAATGCCGGACGGGACCGTAGTGAAACCGGACAAGGGCACCCCGCAGGGTGGTGTCGTCACGCCATGGACGCAAAAGATAACTTTGAGTTTGAGCGGCAGATTCCGCTGTGCCGGTCCGATTCAGTCCTTGATTTGCGTCACAAGAAGTAATATAAAAATGTCATATGTCGCGCTCAACTCTTTCCGTAAGGGCTCAGCGGTTGAATGCTGCCTTTCATCTGCTTGCCAATGGTTGCAGCCTCAACGAGGCAGCCGAAGCCATGGCCGAGCAGCACACGATTTCGCGGCGCCAGGCCTACCGTTATTTGCAAGAGGCGCAGCATATGTCGTCTCCGGTAGCCGTGGCCGAGCCTACCATTCCGATCACGCTCAAGGTCCCTGCAGACGTTGCGCTCACGCTGCGCGCATATGCCCAGGCCAATGATTTAACGATAGACGAAACGCTCACGCGTGCCGTCCACGCTTTGCTAGGGAAGGCAGGTGGGCGTGGCTAATCGCCGCCCGCGCAGCCATCACGTTGATTTGGAATATGCGTTTGACCGCCTTCTGGCGAAGAAGCTGGAGCAGGTCTATGACATCCTGGTGCCGGATCGTGTGCGTCGGACCGGCGAGCAAGCTGGACTCAATGGAGAGGCAGATGAAGGTTGCCGCGATCTACGCCCGGGTATCGTCCGATCAGCAGAAGGAGGAGAAGACCATCGCCAGTCAGACGGCCGCGCTGGTGGAGTTTGCCCGAAGCGAAGGCTACAGCGTGCCGGATGAGTGGATCTTCCAGGACGAAGGCTACAGCGGCGCAAGCTTGGTGAGGCCGGGACTGGAGCGGGTGCGCGACCTGGCGGCGGCCGGCGAGATTCAGGCGGTGCTGGCACTCGCCCCCGATCGCCTGAGTCGCAAATATGCCTACCAGGTGCTGCTCATCGAGGAATTGGCTCGCCACGGTGTGGCGATGATATTCATTAAGGCGCCGCACTCCGATACGCCGGAAGATCAATTGCTGTTGCAGTTCCAGGGGATGATCGCTGAGTACGAAAGGGCCCAGATCCTCGAGCGCTCGCGACGAGGCAAGCGGCACCGCGCGAAGCAAGGCGAGGTCAGCGTGTTGAGTGGCGCGCCCTATGGTTACCGCTATGAACGCAAAAGCGAGGAGCAGCCGGCGAGCTACGCGGTGATCGACGCCGAGGCAGAGGTGGTCCGCCACATCTACGAGCTATATACGGTTGCTGGGCTGAGCATCGGCGCGGTTACGCACCGGTTGAACGAGCTGGGCGTTCCTACCAGGAAGGGCGCGGCACGCTGGGAGCGCTCTACTGTCTGGACAATCCTTCGCAATCCTGCATATCGTGGCACGGCCTGCTTCGGCAAGACCCAACAGGCCGCGCGGGAGCGTACCAACAACCGGACGTTGCGCCAGCGCGGCAGCCTACCCAGCCGCAACAGCGCCAATCACGAACTGCCGCGTGATCAATGGATCGAGATTCCGGTTCCGGCGTTGGTCGATCCGGACACGTTCGCCCTGGCGCAGGAGCGTCTGGAAAGCAACAAGAAGCATGCTTCGCGCCGGACGCTCGAACCCAGCATTCTTCAGGGTCTCGTGCACTGCCCCCAGTGCGGCTATGCCCTGTACCGGACCTCGACACGCAGTAGCGCGCGCAAGATCTTCTACTATCGTTGCCTGGGCTCTGACGCCTGGCGCTACGATGGTTACGCCAAATGTGCGCAGCGCCCCATCCGCATGGATCTGCTGGAGCAAATCGTGTGGTCCGAAATTGTGCGCCTGCTGGAGGATCCCGCGCTCATCCAGACCGAACTGAACCGGCGCCTTGAGACAGCGCGCAATTCAAGTCCGGCCAAGCGACAGCAGGACCGGGTCACGCAGGATCTGGCGCAGGCGCAGAAACGTATGGACCGATTGCTCACCGCGTACCAGGAGGACCTGCTTTCTCTGAACGAGCTGCGGCGGCGCATGCCAGCGCTTCGGCAACGCGAGCAGAGTCTTCAGGACGAGCTGCGCGCGCTCAGTGCCCAGTTGGTCGACCAGGCAGCTTACCTACGCCTGGCGGAAACGCTAACGGCGTTCCTCGGGCGTTTGCGTGGCAGTGCCGCCACCCTCGATGTTCTGGACCGTCAGCGCATCACAAGACTGCTCGTCAAGGAGGTGGTGGTTGCCGATGACCGCATCACCATTCGCCATTCGATTCCCACCGCTACGCGACCGCCCGGAGGAAATGGAGGAGGCCCCTCTCGCCTGCCTGGATCTCCGCACGGCGCTCACACCGACCAAAGTTATCTTTTGCGTCCATGGCGTGCTCAGCCCGCTCGCCGCGAACATCTACTTGAACGAGATCGACTGGATGTTCGACGAGATTCGCCGCAAGACGGCGCAGGGACCTTACGAGGCAGTGAACTATCACCGGTTTGCTGACGATATCGTCATCACCGTCAGCGGCCACCACACGAAACGCGGCTGGGCAGAACGCGCCCTGCTTCGTCTGCGGGAACAACTCGTGCCACTTGGCGTCGAGTTGAACACGGAGAAAACCACGGTGGTGGACACGCTGCACGGGGACGCCTTTGGGTTCCTGGGGTTCGACCTGCGTCGCGTGCGCAAACAAGCGGGGAACGGATACTTCATTCTGACGACCCCCAAGAAGAAGGCCCGTCAAGCCATCAAGGCGAAGATTCGCGACATCATCAGGCACGGAGGCTCGACTCCGGCCGTGAAGCTGATCGCGAAGCTCAACGCCGCGGTAGCGGGTTGGGTCAACTACTTTCGGGTCGGCAACGCCAGTCGCGCCTTCAGTGAGGTGCGCGACTATCTGGAGATGAAGGTTCGAACTCTGCTGACGCGGCGCAAGCGACGCCAGAAGCGGAGTGTCGGGTGGCGGCGATGGAGTAACGAGTACCTCTACGGCGTCCTGGGCTTGTACTGGGACTGGAAAACGCGTCCGCTGTCGGGCGCGGAGGAGTTCGCGTGAAAGTGGCCGTCGCACCGACAGGACCCATAACCCTTGCGATGAATCTTACTGGGTGAGCTGCTTGAGGGAAAACCTCACGATCAGTTCTTATGGGGAGGGGCTGGAAACGGGCCGGGTTCACCGCGTACCGCGCCAGTTCCTTACCCGACAACTATTCTTTCATGTGCTCAAGAACGGCTGTCGGGTCGAGGCGTTGCAACTCGCATCGATGGCACGGCTTGAGCGTGCCTTGGCGCTGTTCATGGTGGTGGCATGGCGCATCGCTCGGTTGATGCGACTGGGTCGAACTTGCCCCGACCTGGATGCAGGACTGCTGTTCGAGCACGATGAATGGCGAGCGGCATTCATTCTCAACAAGAAACGCCGAAGAGCTCACCGCGTCTGAATGAGGTCGTGCGCTTGGTCGCCATGCTTGGCGGCTTCCTGGCGCGCAAAGGCGACGGCGAACCTGGAGTCAAGACTATCTGGCAAGGCCTGCAGCGAGTGACAGATTTCGCCGCCGGCCTCAGATACGCCCGAGAACTGGGCGACTGACTTATGTGTAATCAAATGCCCAAAACCCGCGGAAAGTCCCTCGAAAGCATATCCCACTAGGTTTGAATCCGAACTGAATGACGGCGAGCGGCTAGTCGGCCGCATCGTCAACGTGGGCCTAAGATAGGAGCCGGGCGGTCGGGTCAGCCGCCCAGCTCCTGAAAGGCATGGCCGTTCGCATCGAGTTCCTTGAGTATCTCGGGCGACAGCTCGCTTTGCCAGATATGCCCGGAAAATTGCCACTGTTTGGCTTCCGCTGCTGCGAAAATCTGGCAGGCCTGCGCCCTTGCGGACATAAAGCCCCAGCGTATGTTTCTGGAGGTTGATGTAGAAGTTGAATTCCGCTTGCTGCTGTTGCATGGCGACCTCCGAATACCCTATTAATAAACAGACGTTGCCAGCATAGGCTTCGTCACGGGCGAAGACAAATTTTCCTAGTGAAGCCTATAGGCACGCGATGTTTCAGGGACCTCATGTTCGATTGGAAGTGCTTCGCGAACTCGGGATCCCTTATCTGAACTTCGTTTTTCAGGGCACGGCCATGAGCATCCAGCAACGCGACCCCGATGATGGCGGCGCTGACCATGAGGTCGGCCATGAGGGCCGTCAGCCACACGACAGGCAGTTGCTCTGGTTCATTGCACTATGGCTCATCGGGGTGACGTCCACCGCGCTACTCGTGCTTCCTTGAGCTTCCCCCGAAATTTCGACTTCCAGCGGGTCGTGTGTAAGCTCGATCTGAAGGAAGGAAAAGCACAATGTTCAAGGTACCAAACCAAGCCTATACGAATTGGTAAGGAGCCTCGCAGCCGGTGGTCGGTGGCACTCCGTGCCACCATTGCTGCACTCCCGCCACCGTCCGTCACGGAGGACATCATGAACGCGATTACCCGAGTCGACATTGACCTCGCCAAGAACGTTATGCAGATTCACGCGGTCGACCAGGCCGGTCGCGTGGTGCTCCGCAAAACCATTTCCCGCGAGAAGTTCCTTACTCGAGAGTGCCGAGTTCTTGCGCCTTTCTCACTCACGCGCGCACCGAGGCCGCTGGCTTGTGTGGCACGATCTGCCCGGTGACGAGCCAGTCGAGTACATGGCGGATCGCCGTCAACCGCTGCTGACGGTTGGCGCTGAGCGCGTCTGAGTTTGCAACTCAATCCGTCGGCCATGTGCAGAGGCTGCACCGCGGTGATCGACGCGACGCCCGCCTGCGTGCAATGCGCGAGGAAATTTCCGGCCCCACGCGCATGCGCGCGGCGCGTGTGTGAATTGCGGATCGCCAACGCGAAGAATTCCCGAAAGCGCACACCGGCGCGCTCGCCGGCCGAGAGGGCCAGCGCCGGTATTGGCACGCCAGCTGGGGCGACAAGGCGGGTAATCAACCACTGCTCAACCCCTTGATCCTGTGTGCGAGAAAGGCCTTGTCATCGTCAGCCCTTCTTAAGTAAAATTATATGCCAAATATTTTACTAACGTTTGCCGCTGGTTAAGCGGCTTTAACTAGCGAAGCCCAATGCGATCCGACGACACCGCCCCGGCCGCCGAACCGGAGAACCGCAGAATCGGCCGGTATGCCACAACTGTGGCCTTCAACGAGACGGTGAACGCCTACATCCCACCGCCACTGCCACCGGAACCTGCGCTGGAACTCACCCCGCACCTGATTCAGCGACTGAGCGAGGCGGATCGGGCAATCGGTCGCTTAGACGGTGTAGCGATGCTGCTGCCGGACAAGGCCCTGTTTCTCTACATGTATGTGCGCAAGGAAGCGGTCCTGTCGTCGCAGATCGAAGGGACGCAATCGACGCTCGATGAACTGCTGCAATA
Organism: Caballeronia catudaia; assembly: GCF_001544755.2. Taxonomy (GTDB): domain Bacteria; phylum Pseudomonadota; class Gammaproteobacteria; order Burkholderiales; family Burkholderiaceae; genus Caballeronia; species Caballeronia catudaia. The sequence goes on from NZ_FCOF02000067.1 coordinate 5,357, forward strand.
CGAGAACGCCGCGCTGACGGGAAAACCTCTCGACGATATCACCGAGGTATCCAACTACGTCGATGCGATGATGTATGGCCTTGACGTCTTACGTGATCCGCAAGGGCTGCCGCTGTGTCTGCGCTTGCTGCGCGACATGCATGCGCGCCTCCTGCAAAAAGGCCGAGGTGAAGGCAAAAACCCCGGCGAGTTCCGCCGCTCGCAAAACTGGCTCGGCGGGTCCCGGCCTGGGAACGCCCATTACGTGCCGCCGCCGGTCCATGAGATGCAGATGTGCCTGAGCGATTTCGAACGCTTCTTGCATGACGACTCCGCACTGATTCCGCCGCTTGTTAAGGCCGGATTTCTGCACGTGCAATTCGAATCGATTCATCCGTTTCTGGATGGCAATGGTCGCCTCGGCCGCCTACTGATCGCCTTGTTCCTTGTGGAAAATAAGGTCCTCCAAGAGCCGCTGCTGTATCTGAGCCTTTACTTGAAGACCCATCGCGAGCAGTACTACCGCCTCCTCCAAGATGTTCGGTTGCGCGGACACTGGGAAGCATGGACAGAGTTCTTCCTTACCGGCGTCGCCGAGACCGCCAACAACGCCCATGAAAGTGCGATGCGCATCGTGGCCCTGTTCCAGGCGGATCGGGAACGCATTTCGGCGAGCGGCGAACAGACCAACTCGATGCTGCGGCTTCACGGGTTGATGCAGACCCACCCGTTCCTCAACGCCGCGCAAGCCCAACAGAAGACGGGACTCAGCGCGCCGACCGTGAACAAAACGTTCGAAGCATTGGAAAGTCTTGGGATCGTGAACGAAATCACCGGGAGGCAACGCGGGCGCGTGTTTGCCTATAGCGAGTTCCTACGAATTCTGGACAGCGGCACGGAGGTGCAAGCCCCGCAAAGGTAATGCTGGGCGGCGTCAGGATTGGACATAACGCTGTCGTGTCGTCGTCTAGCTGCTATTTGTTTGGGATGCTTATGAAAATTGGCTTTTTCGGTCGCCGGCGGCTCTGCCTCACTCAGCAACTCGGCTGCGAGCTTGCGTGCCTCGGCGCGAAGTTCGTCGGGCAGCGGAGACGCCCTTTGGCTGCGAATGAAGCGTTGCCTGATGGCTGCGGCCGCGACGCCGTCGCCGCTGTATCCTGTTTACCAGGGGCGATGGCATTTCTCGTCCTTCACCTTGACGCTGATATTCGCCGTGTATGTGATCGCCCTGTTGGCGATCATGCTGACCGCGGGTTCGCTCGCCGACCACGTGGGGCGCCGTCCCGTGCTGATCAGCGGCCTGCTGTTGCAATTCGCTTTCCATGCTGCTGTTTGCACACTCATCGAACGTGCCCGAGTTGCTGCTTGCGCGCGTGGTGCCGGGCGTGGCCACCGGCGCATGCACTGGCGCCGTCACCGCCTTGATTGTGGACATGCAGCCCAACCCTAAAATCGGTGCGTGGGTGGCGGGTGGGTCGTCTCCGTTTGGGTTGGCGATTGGTGCGGTACTCGCGGGTGTCCTGATCCAGCGCGCACCATCGCCACTGACACTTGTCTACTGGGTGTTGCTGGTCAGTTATGTTTTTCTGATGGGGGCGATGCCGTTCGTCCCCGAGCAGCCGCTCAAACGCCCGGGTGCCTCAATCTGGCAGGCAGTGCGTCCGCGTTTCGGCGTACCTCAAATTGTTCGCCCCGCGTTCGTCGGTATCATCCCCGCACTGTTCGCGGAATGGGCTCCATGTGGCCTGTACCTGTCTCTGGGCTCGTCAATGATCGCTCACCTGCTCGGCGCGCACGACCACATGGTAATCGGTCTGGTCCTGGCAAGCTTCTTTGTGCCAGCACCCATTGCGACGGTGCTATCCGGGCATCTGACTCAGGACGCGCGGATGGTGCTTGGAATCGGCGCGCTCGCGGTCGGCGTGACGCTCACCCTGGTCGCCGCTCGCGTACATTCGCTCGCACGCTATGCGATCGCCTCAATCACCGCCGGTAGCGGTTTCGGGATCACCTTCGCCTCCACCATCGCCGCGATACCCTCGGCGGCGCCCGTCGGAGACCGCTCCCAAACGTTCGCGATGACCTTTGCCATGGCTTACATCGCGTTCAGCGCACCGGCCGTACTCGTCGGCATCGCCGCGCAGATATGGACACTGAAGTCGACGTTCTTCGTGTACGGTATTCTTGAAATACTCGTCATAGCGGCGGCCACCGTAGCGGCGCGGGCGTCCACTCGTCGAAGGGCGTGACGGTCGCACTACCCTTGCCTGGACGTGTGTCGCTTTTCTGAGGAGACTGCCCGTGCCAAAGACCAAAATGATGCGGTTCAACCGGTTCGGAGACAAGGACGTTCTCTACGTCGAGGAGCTTGTAGTTTCGCAACCGGATGCGGGACAGGTTCTGGTACAGGTACATGCTGCCAGCATCAACCCGGTGGACTACAAGATCCGATCTGGCCTGTATCCCGCGGTAAAGGAAGATCGCCTGCCTTATACGCCAGGTCGTGACGTTTCCGGCGTGGTCGTCGCGTGCGGCGCGCAGGCTACCAGGTTCTCGGTCGGTGATGCGGTCTTCGGCATCGTTGACATTCACGGCGGCGGATACTCGCAACAGATCGCAATTGCCCAGGCGGCGCTTGCGGCGAAACCCATTGCACTTGATCACGTTCATGCAGCGGCCATCCCACTCGCCGGGCAGACTGCATGGCAGGGCCTGTTCCGCTACGGACGGCTGCAGGCAGGGCAGTCGGTTTTGATTCACGGCGGTTCCGGGGGCGTGGGGCATTTCGCGATCCAGTTTGCGAAAGCGAAGGATGCGCGGGTACTGACTACGGTATCCACAGCAAATATCGGGTTTGCGGGGCGACTGGGTGCGGACGTCGTGATCGATTACCAGACGGAACGGTTCGAAGACCTTGCCAGGGACGTGGACCTGGTATTCGACCTCATAGGCAGTGATACGCGCGAGCGATCCTGGGGTTTGCTGAGGAAGGGCGGCGTATTGGTCACAACCCGAGATGCGCCTTCACAGGACACCGCGGAGAAGATCGGCGTGCGCGCACTACGTTTCACCGTAGAAGCTGATGGAGCCGAACTGGCCGGGATCGCCGATCTCGTGAATACCGGCAAGGCTAAAGCCCATGTGGAGAGGACATTCGACCTCGATGCGGCTGCCGAAGCGTTGGCGCTGGTGGAACAGGGGCATGCTGTCGGGAAGATCGTTTTAGCGGTCGTCTGAACGAGCGTCTACCCGTTCGCGATGCATTGCGGGCGCGGTACCCACTTCAAATCCTGGGAGTTGAACGCGATGGCTAAGATCCTGTGTGTCCTTTATCCAGACCCCGTCAGCGGCTATCCGCCCAGCTACGTGCGCGATGACATTCCCGTCATCACCCGGTATGCGGACGGACAGACCGCCCCGACACCACAGCAGCCGCTTGGCTTCAAACCGGGTGAGCTCATCGGCTGCGTCTCGGGCGCACTCGGACTGCAGGATTACATGGAGAAGAAAGGGCACGAGTTCATCGTGACGAGCGACAAGGATGGCCCTGACTCTGAGTTCGAGAAACAGCTTCACGATACCGAGGTAGTGATCTCGCAGCCGTTCTGGCCGGCATACCTGAGTGCCGAGAGAATTGCGAAAGCGCCGAAGCTGAAGCTGGTCGTGACCGCGGGCGTAGGTTCGGATCATGTCGATCTCGACGCGGCCGCCAAGGCTGGGATCACCGTCGCCGAAGTCACCAATTCCAACAGCGTCAGCGTCGCCGAACACGTGGTGATGATCACGTTGGCGCAGTTGCGCAATTACCTGCCATCGCATCCATATTTCGAACAGGGCGGCTGGAATATCGCGGATTGCGTGTGGCGCAGCTATGACATTCAGGGTATGAAATTCGGCACGATCGGCGCGGGCCGGATCGGTCTGGCGGTGCTGCGCCGCCTGCATCCGTTCGAGATGGACCTGCATTACACGCAGCGACATCGCCTGGATGCAACCACTGAGCAGGCGCTGGGCCTCACCTTTCACGCGGACTCGGGCTCGCTCGTGAGCCAGATGGACATCGCCAACTTGCAGGTGCCGCTTTATCCGGCCACACGGAAGCTGATTGACGCAAGAATGATTGCAAGCATGAAGCGCGGTGCCTACTTGATCAATTGCGCGCGCGCCGAGCTTGTTGATCGCGACGCCGTTGTCGAGGCTGTCACGGCTGGTCACCTCGCGGGCTACGCCGGCGATGTCTGGTTTCCGCAACCCGCGCCGGCCGGCCACCCCTGGCGCACGATGCCCTTCAACGGCATGACGCCGCATATCTCCGGTACCTCGCTCTCGGCGCAGGGCCGCTATGCGGCGGGGACGCTCGAGATACTGCAGGACTTCTTCAATGGCCGGCCGACCCGACCCGCGTACCTCATCGTTGCCGGCGGCAACCTCGCCGGCACCGGCGAGAAATCCTACGAGTTGCGCTGATCCGGTCTGCATTACACATGCGCGGTTCTTTGGCGCCAAAATCGGGAGAACTAATGACTACCCCCCGCTTCCATATACCCCACGAGATGTCCGTGATCGAAATTGTCCACCCGGGCGGCCCGGAGGTGCTTGTGCCGACGACGCGCCCAGTCCCCCGTGCAGGTGCCGACGAAGTACTGATTCGTGTCGATGCCGCCGGCGTGAATGGTCCCGATGTGCTTCAGCGCAAGGGACTCTACAAACCGCCGCCGGGCGCATCCGATATTCCTGGACTCGAGGTATCCGGGGGGATCGTCGAAGTCGGTTCAGACGTGCGTCGATTCAAAGCTGGAGACCGGGTTTGCGCACTGCTGACCGGTGGTGGCTACGCCGAGTACGCAGTCGCCAACCAGGCCGTCACGATGCACGTGCCAGCGGGCCTGGACATGATCGAGGCAGCGGCCATGCCGGAAACGTTCATGACCGTGTGGCTCAACCTCGTCCAGCGCGGAAACTACAGGCCGGCGAGTCCGTACTCATCCATGGAGGCGCGTCCGGCATTGGCACGGCCGCAACCATGATTGCGAAAGCTATGGGTGCATCGAACATCATGACAACCGTCTCCACCAAGATGCAGCATGAGGCGAGCCTTCGGCTCGGCGCGAACCACACGATCAACTACCGCTCGGAAGACTTCGTCGCGAAAGTAGCGGGGTTTACCCAAGGCAAGGGCGTTGACGTCATCCTTGACATCGTTGGGAGCGATTACGTCGGGCGGAATTTCACCGCGGCGGCACTGGACGGCCGCATCCTACAGGTGAGTGCGCTGGAAGGGCCGGCGAAGGACCTCAACCTGTGGCCGATGATGACCAAGCGACTCGCGCACCTCGGATCGACGCTGCGCTCGCGTCCGAACGCGGAAAAATCCGCCATCATCTCCGAACTCGAACGACATGTGTGGCCGCTCATCGAAGCGGGCACGATCAAGCCCCAAATCTACCGGACCTTTCCCCTCACACAGGCGCGACAGGCCCACGAGGTTCTCGAGGCAGGTGGCCATATTGGAAAGCTTGTCCTTACCACCGCTGCGGCGGCCGAGGATCGCTCGGCGTCCCCTTAACGCTGTCCTGATGACCTTGACTCAGGAAATAGTTCCGTTCAAAAATCGAGAGCTTTGCACGATGTATCCGGAGCGAACAAGAAGTCCATGCCATGAAGACGGGCAAGCGTGCGGAAGAGCAGATCGCATTTGCGCTGAAACAGGCCGAGCCGGGGACGAGGGTCGAGGAGATCTGTCACGCGTCCGGGGTCAGTGAGCCCATGTATAAAACGGGCTACAAAATGACGTTCGCAGTTTTCGCCAGTATATGACGCTCTCGCCGAAGTCGAACTCGTGCAGGTGCCGACCTCACAGCCCTTGGCCCGCGCGTCTTACCTAGAATAACCGGTATCGCCGACCATCCATCAACAGCGTCGGTGCAGGCAGGAAACGCTGTTCAACTCGTCGCCTTTGAGCCGGCTTCATCCAGCACCTCGACGATGCGATCGCTTATAGCGAACGAGGGTGTCGCGTGGCGGCTTGCGTTTGATGCAACGGGGACCGGTCGAAGGCATTCCAGTCGGACACCAAAAACCTCCAGGCGGAATTCAAGGTCATCGCGATCAACGATCCTCTGTATCGGTCAATGGTTACAAGAAAGCTCCGAAGGCGAAGTTCGAGCAGGGAGGTTGCAGAATGACGTGCCACCTCCGTTTTTCTCTTGTCGCTACCGGGCGCGCGTTCATTTCATTCCCGTGGATCCGCTGCTTCACCAAATTTTTTGTCACCTCCGGAACGGCACGGCCGTCAGGGGTTAAACTCAGCAATCATGATGCAGCGCTCGCACCCATTGGCGCACCCTGGATGTGCGTTCATCTCCGGCACAGTCATAAAGATCCACGACCACTGGGGCCCGTATGCGCAGCAGTTCCCGTCATATCGCATCGAGAGAGTTCGCGTCGTATGTTTGGCGAGCTGGGTCACTGCGCGCGCCATTTCAATCGGGATCGGGGTATAGATTGATGTGTCTCCTCCGACGCCTCCGCGGACCGTCTAAAACTTGATTAATACTCCTTGAGTTTCACGGATCCGTGACCTTTAATAGTTCAGCGCGAGCTAATGCCGCGCGAGATTTAGTCCTATCCAAGGAAGGCTTAGGTAACCCGTCGTAAAAAATGAATTCGTCATGTATTTTCCGCTCTCTCGTCGCGCATTCGGTTGAAATGAAAAGAACCGCGAACCTCGGATAGCCCTTTAATTAGTCGGCCCTGCAATATTCACCAAGCCCCGGACCGCGCGGGTAAACTTTTGGCGCATCCACGCAGGAGTTTCTGGTCCAGAAATTGAACCCACAGCGTCAGCAGCAATGGACATAAGAAAGTGGCCCTCAGACCCAGCCGTCCCATTGCCCGCAACAGCCATCGCAGGTTGTATCCGGCGGCACAGAGCACCGTATGCAAGGCGTCGCCCAATTGACCTTGCAACCAGCAACGATCCATCCGATGGTCCGACTTGAGGTGGCCGATCGCCGGATCCACCGCCTGGCGACGTTTGAGCCATCGTCGTTGTTGCTTGCTCAGCGACTTGTACTTGCCGCGATGTATGATCTGGACCTCCGGGTTGTCGTGATCAACGCCTCGGAACCCGAGGTCGACGACGACCTGTTTTGGGATTTTGCCGGCATCCCCGAGCAGAATCCGAGTCTGCTCCAGTTGCGCTGAGAGAATGTGTCCGTCGTAAGGATTGCCGGGGAAACTGCGGGCGCCGACCATCAGTCCGCTCCGGTGGGTCACGGCGATGCTGGCCTTGACCCCGAACTCATAGAGCTTCCTGGCTTTACCTTTGCCGATGCACTCGACTTCCGGGGCATGCAGCGCATAGAGCTTATCCTTGTCTTTCGGTTGTTGCGTCCGGATGCGCTCGGCGCGTTCGAGCAAGGTGTTCAGATGGGCGATCGTGGTGGGAGACTCGCTGCTCGCAGTTGCCAGCTTGCGTTTCACTTCACGCAGAACGACGCCAAGAATCGTACGTTGCCGCTTGACAGCACGGCGCAGGCGTCTGAATTGTTTGGCATGAGCATAGCCGCCCGCCTTGCGGCGCAGCTCCTTGCCTTCCTTGACAAAGGTCTGCTTCAAGCTGATTCCGACGCGCTTTGCAGCCTGCACGACTTTGGCGCGGGCGATCTCCAGCAGACGGCTATCAACTGGGTGAGCGATGGCTTTCTCTTGGACCGTGGTATCGACTATGATCCGCTCGAATTCCGTCGGGCGCACCGCCTTGGTTTTTATCGCCGTGTCTAGGGTGGCCTTGAGAAGCTCTTCGACGCCGGCTTCGCCAATGGCTGTACGAAATCGACCAATCTGGGTTGCATCACACGGAAGTCGCGGCGTGTAGTATTCCTGACCGCTAAAATATTGCCACACGACATTCTCAGACCACCGCACCACCAATTCCTCATCGCTCAGATTGAAGGCGTGCTTGAGGTAGAGCAAGGCGGCCATCAGGCGAATCGGCAATCGAGGCCGCCCCGCTGTACTGACTCCTGCACCGGCAATTTCCAGCGTGGTGCCGAACAGATCGCCGCCGCACACCGCCTTACCTTGCCGATCCATGCGGGCAAACGTAGGCGCCAACGCACCTTCGATCTGCGCCCACGGTATCCGACCCGCCAACACCGCCAACGGATGCCGAAGGTCAATCATCTGGTCCAGTCGGGCTCGGAAAAAGTCGTCAGTCATCGCGTTTCTCTGGCTCGATTTCTCTCAGGTTCATGCAGTCGTTATTTTAATTTCTGGGAGTTCTCGATGGTGACAAATATCGCCATCCTCTACTCCCACAAGAGAGCCGGCGGTTTTGCAGGGCCGACTAATTATGCAAAACGTATTTTGGTGCGTCGAAGACGGAGGACGGTAATGCGCTGATGGATGCGTGTTTGAAACCAGTGTCGTTTTGATCGCGTGGGAACATAAAATTCTACCTATCTCTCATCGGAACGTTGCACAATGCCCCGAAGGTGCCGGCGGTTAGTCAGAGCATAGGTCGACATGACCTGGGGGCTCGAACGGGTGCGGATTGGATGGTCGTTCTCGCAATTCCGCAATTGTTACTCTCTGGCGATTCATTCGAAGCAGTCGACTAATCGAATAGGGACGTAATCAATTAGTCGTTGAAAACTTATTGTTAGATGGAGATCGAAGATGGGAAATACGAGCGTTGACGAGGTCCGGGCTCTGCAGAGGGAGTGTGCGGACGCTTATGCAGCCGCGAGGGTGGCATACGAGTCGGCAAAAACACGAGCGGAGCTCGACACGGTAGCTCTCAATCAGCGAGACGCTTACTCGCTCTACCAGACTTCCGCTGCCGCGCTCGATGCTCTGATCGAGTCATAAGACGGGTCTATTAAGCCTAAACAGCGCGCCGCGCAGCGATCCCATCAGAGCGCGAGCGCGTCATAACGTTGCGTGGTCCGCCGAAGGCACATTGTTTCTGCCGCCACGCGTGGTCGTTCAGGATCTGCCTGACCAACCCGGACCTTCCAGCGAGGAATGGAAGCGAAAAGCTAGTTCTTAGATTACTTCCAGGTCGCGTTCTGCACACGAAAGTTAATCTATGCGCGCACCGGTAATAAGTATCGGCGAATACGATCGCATGACGTAAGCCAGACTGCTACATTAATGCACATTAATGGGCAAGTTTGGAACGTCGCAACATCGTTCCCCTAAGTGACCGTGCCTGGCACTTCTCAGCAATTTGCCCTGCTACTGATCCTGTTGAACTCAAAACTCGATATCAAAGCGAGATCTTCGTCGCCCGAAAAAAACGCCGAGCGTCGCCATCAACAACTGCAAGGAGGACACTATGCGGGTCGGAATGGATGCTTTCATGGGCTTCAATTTTGTCGTCGAAGTCCATCAGAACGAACGGGGCGCTTGGTTTGCCAAGATCGAGTTCAGCCGAGACGGCCGACCTCTTGTTGACGTGTTTCCTCGGACGACTCAGCCTGAATGGCTTACTGACGAGGAGGCGATACGAGATGGGATCGAATGGGCGCGCCGAACCTTGATGCAACAGAGCGGTCGGCCGTCACATTCCTGGGTAGCATCGCGCGCGCGTGCCTACGTGTGGGCGCGATCCGAAGTCGATCGCCACCCGGATGGAACAACATTCCATAATGGCTTGTGACGACCGTGGCTGTTGGTCTCGCGCTCTCGGTGAGCGCGATATGTTCGGAATCATCTAACCCGATCAACTAACATTGATCTAAGCAGAGTATTCAATACTGATCTAAAGCGAACGTCAACCGGCTGAGCTGACGCCTACCCGAATGGTTTGTAAGGCACCAGGTCGATCAGGACATCAGATCTTCAAGATGGTGTTGTCTCGGTCTCCTATCTCTCGACCTCGCGCTTTTCCTGTTCCGCAACCGTGAAGATTGCCTCAGGCATCACCTCGAGGCGGGCCTTCGGAATAGGCGCTCCGCTGGCATCCGAAAATCCATAAGTGCCTTCGTCAATTTTCTGCAGCGCTCGCTGAATATCATTGATTCGTTGGTCATTGACATTGCGCAGGGCTTGATTGGAGACGTATTGTTCTCGACGCTGCGCATCGTCTTCAGGCTCCTCGGCTTCAAAACCATGTTCTTCCTGAGATTGCCGTTCGGTTGCGATCGTGTTTTCCTCATTGCCAAGTACTTCCTGCTGCAACTGCTCAAGCCGCACTCGTTGCTTCGCGATGAAGTCCGCGCTGAGGCCGTCGTCTTTGCTCATCACAAGACCCTCCTAAAATAGGAATTCAGTGTATGGAACTGGCGAAGGTTCATACAGAGACGAAGCGGTCGAGAGCGAGCCTCGAAAGGCTGCTGCAACGAGCTTCCATTTCTGCAACCATCATAGGCCGAATCGGGGTCGCGTCGAGCGTCGCTCCGCTTGACGATCTGCGATATTTACTATCGGGCAGATGTCGTGTCGGAGTTCAAAGTGTTCCGGGCCTCGAATTCGACACCATCACCGGGTTCGGCCGCCTCGCGAGCACGCTCCAGCTGAACATGCGACGACGGAATCGATGGTGTCATCATTCCGGTGTCTCTTTCTCGAAGGCAACTTCCGCCCGCAAACTATCCAACTCGCGTCCGACGTTTGCCACGGCGAGCCGCTTGTTACCTCGTCAGAAGATGACAGTGCAGTCGTACTTGACCGGATCGCCATCGACGTCGACGCGGTCCCAATGCTCCGCATGGCCGACGTAATGGATGACGGTGTTGTATTGCTGGCTCCAGAAGAACGGCACCGCAGGAAAGCGTTCCCCTCCCCAGAATATTTCGCGCAGCAACGACGCCTTGTCGCTCTGCGACCACCCAATGTTCCACACGGATGTTGTCGCCCGTCCTGGGATCCGGCCAGCGTGCAATATCGCCGGCGGCATAGACGTCTGCCACGTTGGTCGGAAGAAACCCGTCGACCACTACACCGTGGTCGGTCGCGATTCCGGCTTCCTCCGACAGAGACGTTCGGGTGAGCACCAACGCCCACGACAACCACATTGGCTGGCAGCACCTCACCTGTCGGCAGCGTCACACGACTGTGGCGCCGAGGTGGAAAACGACCCCATGCGATTCATGAAGGACCTTGATCCAGACCGCCGGCTGCCGTCCGCCAGAGTGACGCTCCTTTCTGCGACGTTGACACTGACAACATGGGTGTCGCAGCGAAGCTCGATCTGATGATCCGCATAATACGCGGGCCTGTTCAAAGGAAGCCAGGCAGCTTTGGCGGCTCCCGAAAGATAATCCTTCGACAGGCTCGCCGGTCATAGGGAGAGTAATGATCTGCGCTCAGCACGACGATGGGACCTTCATAGCCCTCCCGCCGCAACGTGAGAGCCGCTGTCGTGCCGGCTGCGCCACCTCATATAATCACGACCCTGCCCGTAAGGCTTGTGGGAGGCAATCTCGGCGGTCGTGGCGCCAGCATTTCGTCACCCACGACTGCTCGACCGTCACAACGCCCCTTCAAATGGACTTTCCGGGGCTATCCATTGCAAATGGGCACATCGTAATCGAGAGACAGACATGCCAGCCATACCGACCAAACATTACGCGACTGAACTTCAGCGTCAAGCTCGGTAAGGCGCGCCACAACCGTCGGTTCTTCATTCGCCCGCAATCGTTATAGTCCCGCCTTTCGCAGCCACACCGGCCTCATCTACACTACGGCACCAGGACGGTTCTTCACGGAAGGAATTTAAGTGCAACTGGATCGCCTACAACCCCTTCCGACCCGCATGAACGATTTAGGCATCAACCTCGAGGGCGTCACATCGTTACGCCATAAAGATTACATCGAGATCGCTTCACAGTGAAGACTGGCCTGGTGATGCGATACAGGCCCGGATCTAAGGGCAATACTAAGTATCGCCGACCTTGAAGACGTCTCGTGCTCGAAAATGCCAAGATTCTCACCGATTCGATTCGGCGTATGCCGCTTATTATAATGTACTTATTGAAGTACGGATCGCTCGGGGCATTGTTGCAGACGAAGATCACACGGGCGAACTCCGCCGAACTAACGTCACGAGGTCAATGATCATGCTACTCTTGGCGCAGAGGCGGAAACGCATTGAAGCGTGCTGACCAAGTAAGATCGCGCGGATGGATAACTGGGGCGCTTGGCTTCTGATTTCAATAAGCTTGCGGGCGCTCGAGCCAGTCGACCGGGAACATGGATTGGGAATCCACGTCGATGCTACGTTCATGAACATTTATCCCCAAGCCCTTCGAAATCGCCCTCATATGACAGCGGCCATTTCGCTCGGATTCGTGATCGCGCTATCTTCGCCGCCATCTCTGGGAACGCTAACTCGCGTGTTGATCGGTTGGGATACGGGCGTATGGACCTTTCTCGCCACCATCTGGGTTCAGATGCTGACTTCAACGCGGGACGACGTTCGCCTGCGAGCGACGATCAATGACGAAAACGCCGTGACGGTCTTGACAGTGGTGTGCGCGGCGACCGTCGCCAGCGTCGTAGCAATCGTTCTGGAACTCGGATCCACCAAAGGTCTTGCTCTCGAGTCGAAGATAATGCGATCCGGGTTGACAGGGCTCACCATTTTTGGGGCTTGGTTCCTGATCCCCACCATCTTTACGCAACATTACGCGCGCATCTACTATGCCTCGGACCTCGATTCGCCTGCATTGGACTTTCCGGATGGAAACCTGCAACCGGACTACCTCGATCTGCTTTATTTCTCGTTCACCATTGCCCTCGCGTCGCAAACGGCCGACATTGGACTGCGAGGACGCAGTGCTAGACGAACGGTCCTGGCTCAGTCAATCCTAGCGTTCTATTTCAACGTTACTGTACTCGGCTTGTGCGTGAATATCGCGGCGAGCATGGTGGGGAGTTGAACAGCGGCGGTAGCAGGTGCGCTTGCTTATGAAGAAGCCGCAAATGAAGGCTGAAGCCTGGCGGTCTATCGTAACCAGATGATGCGTTCGTTAAGGCTCTTCAACGCCGATGATGACGCTCGTTGCCTTGAAGACTGCCGTAGCCGGTTTTCCCGGAGAGAGTCCAAGCCGATCGACGCCATCGTTCGTTATAAAAGACACCACTTGGGCGCCGCCGGGCGCGGCGACACAAACCTCCGCATTCGACGGACCTCTCTCAACAAAGGCGACTTTCCCGGCTACACAGTTTCTTGCTGAGACTTTGCTGTTATCGAAATCGACCAGAACGATCACAGACGTCGCCCGAACAAGCGCGAACGCTTCAGCATTTCGTGACAAGCCGAGCGAACGGACCGTGCCGCTGGTCAGTAGCGCGTGTATATCGATGCCGCCTGGCGTGCGCAAGATAACCTCATCGCCGGCCATTCCGTGATTGATTTCCGCGATATGACCGACGAAATGATTACGCGCGCTGGTTCTCATAAGGACCTCTGGCGACAATACGGGGAGGTGTGGTGCCGGATACGCACATCAAGTTTAGTACTGGCGCCCGGATACGCAAGCAGGAGCGAATAGCGTCAGTAGCAGGAAAGGTTAATTCGAGACCGAGAAATCTCCGGCAGTACCGCAGCGCCTGATTTTTCGAGGCGCTCCGGGAAGCGATGACCGCTCCATGCATTAGTCGATACTCTGTATCGGATTTTTGAAGGGTGACTGTCGGGCTTGTATCTGGTTGTGGCTCAGCTTTGCGTGTTTCCGCTGAGGAAGTTGGGCACGGAGTTCCTCAAAATTGACACGATCGTCCGGACTCGTTGCTGGATAGGGCGCTGTGCGTGAACAATCAGGTTCAGGTCGAGCGCGGGAATTTGGAAATCAGGCAGCAATTCAGCGAACTGTCCCGATTCAAGCGCTTCCGCACAGGCATACTCCTCAAGCACACCAATGCCCATTCCCATCCAAATCATCTCGTAGGCGGGGCGCCAGTGACTCGTGGTGACCTCACATCGAACGGGCACGCTTTCGACGACGCCGGCCTGGCTAATCAGCGCGATTCGGTCGGTGGAAAGTGCGTCGTTGACGCCTATAAACGCATGCGCCGCCAGGTCAGATGGCGTAACAACGGGTTTGGACTCGTCCAGGTAGGCGCGTGACGCGACGAGGCGCCGTTTGACCGTGCCAAGGGGATAGGCGATGAATGCGCCTTCACCGAGGTTACCGATTCGGAACGAGATATCGACACCTTCCGCCACGAGGTCAACTACCTTGTCGCTCAAGGTCAGGTTCAGGCACATTGGCGGAAAATTGGTGCGAAGGTATTGGATGAGGTGCGGCAACACGATTTCGCCGAAGCAATGCGGAGCAGCAATGCGTGTCGTGCCGTTTGTCAACTGCCGGTCCCCGGATATCTCAGAGATCGCTTCCGATGCGGCCTGCAGAATCGTTTTACTTCGTTCATAGAAGATCTGTCCTTCGGGCGTGCATTTGAAGGCGCGTGCGCTTCGCACAAGAAGGCGACATCCAAGAAACTTTTCGAGCCTCTCGATTCGCTCGCTTACGGTGGACTGCCCGATTCCGAGATCACGGGCCGCGTCCGATAAGCTGGCACGTTCAACCACACGGACATAGATACGCATACTTTCAATCAGGTTCACCTGAACGGCCCTCCGATCAGTTGAGGTCGATAGCGGTTCAAAATCGACTGACAATGATCGCAGCGCGGCACGTGCAGCCTGCGTCCCAGAATCGATTCAATTTGCCTGATGCTCACCTTGATCTCGGTCGTCGGTAAGGAACTTCGCGTGAGCCGCTTTCGATGAGCAGGGATAGATCCATGTTGATCCGGGCTTAGGCCACAAACGTCGGAGACGTCGTAGAGTAGGAGTCCAGAACTGCCCGGGTTCGGACCGTCGTCTTTTCTGATTGAGGATTGCGCGGTGAGCAAGCCAAGACTCCTTCGAGAGGGTACGCATGCAACCGTGCCTCACCGGCGACCGTTCGCGCGAAAAGCGAGATCATACTGGCGATGTCGGAACGAAATTTCCGATATTTACTATCGGACTATTACGATTTAGAATTTTTAGACCCGCCGCAAATCGTCCAAGCTTTACGCGTAATATGGAAATGTTTTGTGTCGCGGTCACGGCTTACACGACGCGATTCTTTGAAGAAGGTGTGAGTGGTACGCGAGGGAGACTACGATGCCACGGAAGCTGATTGTTATATTCTTTGTAGACCTGGATCATGCAAAGAAAGCGTTCGGAGAGCTAGACTCCCTCGAGAAGCGAGGTACCGGATTCACCATCGACAGCGCGGTTTTAATACAGAAAGAACCCACGGGCAGGATCGAGGTATTAACGAAAGAGACGGAGTCACTGCGAGGTGCATTCATCGGTGCGGCAAGTGGTGCTTTGGTAGGCGCGCTTGGCGGGCCGGCGCCCTTGATCAAAAAGTAGCCTGATCTCGAACACTCGAAGTACAATCTAAGCACTACGCAGCACCTCCCTCCTGGCCTGTTCGACTTCTCCGAAACGGGCGTTCGACTTCCCCGAAATACGCACCTTATCGACCGGTTCGCGCCATAGCACTGCGGCGGTGCGTTCGGCATAGCCGTTGAGAAGATCAGGCGTCGTTTCCGTCGCTTCAGCAATTAGCCCCGTCTTTCCGGTGGGAATAAAGTGGCTAAAATTTGTCATCGCGCCCTCGACCTCTGCGTTGCGGCCGATATCCCACCCGGAGCTCACCAACCAACCACCGATGAAGCCGAGAAGCATCCCCAAGGGGCCGCCCAAAACACCGATGAGCGTGCCCAGCGCGACGCCGCCCAGCGATCCAAGCCCCAATTGCTTGTCCTGCCCATCTCGAATGCTGAATGTTCCATCATCGTTGCGACTGATGACCGCCAGGGCGACGATGGAAGCTTCCGATTTCAGCTCGCTATACGCCTGATAGGTCTTGCTCGGTTCGTCCCACACCAACAAAACCACGTTGTTGTCGCTCATGGATGTTCTCCATCATCGGTCAGGGCATCGAGTAATTGGCTTCGGGCGGGAGCGAGTCGAGCAAGTCGACCCGCATCCGTGCTTTCCACGTTGAAAGACGACGACATCGGTTCTCATGCTACGTAGTCACACCTGCAAAATTCGGTTTTCTTCGCGCACGCCTCCGGGCGCTCGATCAGGTGCTCTTGTACTTTCTGAA
>NZ_FCOF02000090.1 GCF_001544755.2 Caballeronia catudaia
ACAGGTCGGCGCAACGTTTACAACTACTTCCCGCGCCAAAATAAAATGCCGTTCAGTCGCTTAACTGAACGGCATTAGCGCCGCCGCGTGCCTTTTCCAAATTAATCAAGGCCTGAACGGCAGCGGAAAGGACGTCCTGGGAGACCGTCGGCGTGCTCTTCACGAGCTCACGCGCGAAGGTGGCCACCTCAGCGCGACCGAGTTGCGATAACTCTTTAAACTGCTCGCGATTGCGAATTAGCGCCTCTTCCGAGCTCTCCTCCACTAGGGTCGAAGACAAAGACGCAAACACCTTCTGGGCATATTGCCGAACCGCCGCGAACAGCGCGTCAACGGCCGGCCCATTCTTGAATCGAGCCCAGTCCGGTTCGATCTCCGACATCCAGCCATCACTCGTCTTGACCACAATCGAATAGCGCTTTGCAAATCGAGCACGACCGTCAAGGACCGCCTCGGAGCCGACAACCCAACCGGGCGTGCCGACCAAACGACCATTCACCCAGAACGCAATCCCTTGGTAGATCGTCGATTTGCCAGCTCGCGTTGAGTCCACGACGTAGGCCTCCGCCGGCGGACACCCTTCGATCGAAAGATTCATTCGCTCAATGAGCCCCGTTTGATCCGCCAACTCTACAGACTGTCCGTTGACCCGCACAACGAACTGCGGATCGTGCAGAAAGCGGGCGGACAGAATGTCGCGAATTCGGTCCGGGTTGGGCAGATGCCGCTCGACCATCACCGAAAGCTTCGTTCCGTGGCCCGCTCGCAAGAAAGCGCCTTCCTTCTCGATATTAAAGGGCGACTCCTGACCTCGCGTTCCGATCTCAAAGCTCGCGCCCTTATCACCGCGCCAAGTTTCGACCGAATATTGATCGGCGAAGCACAACAATCCATGACGCCCGACGCCATTGTGCCCATAAGCCCGCCGCCGCCACCCCTTCCGCTCTGGCGGGAACTCCACGTTTGAGCCTTGATGCTTGGTCCGGTCAAAACCGAGTTTCATCCACCGGGCCCTGAACTGGGCAGCCGTCATGCCGTGGCCATCGTCTTGAACCGTCAAGACGAGGCTATGCGTGGGCGGAATAATGAGATCGACCAGCGATGCTCCTGCATCCCAAGCATTAGCCACCAGCTCCGTGAGCGCAATCTCCGGGTCGTGGGCGATATGGCCCAGGGTGCGGACAAGATAGTTCTCTTCGAAGAGCGACCCCGTCGAGTCGTCCACCTTCCGTTTCGGTTTTGCCATTTCATCCCCGCACTTTATCTGTTGCTCTTCTTTGTCTTTATTGGCCAGCGGTTTGCCGTACTTGCTGCGACAGCGAGTGGCAAGATGAACCAAATCGGCCGCAACACCACTCACGACCGCGTGATTATCGCGCGAATCCCGGAATCGCAGACCTCGCGCCTCCCGCCGCAGCGGCGCAGCGGCGCAGCCAAGGAAAGGTCCTACCGAAAGCAAGGCTTCGACCATGGACGGCAGACGTTCACCCGCATAAAGCCGTGCATCAGCTAGTTGCGAAGCCGCTCGGGACGGACGCCTATATCCCTCGATATACATCGGGTACCGCTTACAGACTGGCTTTCGATGATCGACTTTGTGTTCAAGGCATTTCCTCGGCCGGGAACGGTCGAACTGCTCAACACTCTCTCCCACTCGGAACCCGCGACGACCGGACACCCGTGCGCCCGCAGGTATGGCGGAAAGTGACATTCGCTTCTCGTCTGCCGCAAATACCGCAATGAACTCTCGCACGCGTTCATCGAATTTGGACGAGCTTACCTACGTGACGAGGATCGGAGCGCTTTCACACCGGCTGCATACCAGCAAACCTTCTTGCCGGCATCCAATCCCGAAGCACGTCTCCATGGGAAAGATTTGCAGTCGGATGGGAATCCCTCACTCGCTTCGACGCCGCATCCTCCAGAGAACGGACAGGCAGTTGCAGGGAGAGTATCGGTCGCGTATGCGGAGCCATCTTGACCAAGGTGAAGTTGACTGAAATGCAATGCTGACTGCAGTGCGCCCAGACATTGAATTGTTTGGTCAGTTCGCGCGACGACATTAGGTCCATGCCAGTACATGTCGAACCTTCCCTCGGGCTTACTCTGGATAACCAAGCAGTCAAGCATGGTGCTTACGGCCCGTTTGAAACCGTCCGTCGTCATCGTTCCCGACAAGAAATCTAATTCTGGTGCCCAACGACTCCGACGCAGCTGCGCCCCGGCCTCAGCTAGTTTCATGTACTCGCCCATAGCCGTCCAAATCACATCGCCCTGACTCAGGTCGGTCCGTTGCGTCCGTATGTCGTCAAGCACTTTGGTCGAAGCCTGATTCCACTGAGGACGGACGTGATTGAGAACCTGATCGACCGAAGCGGTCGAAGCCTTGAGGAAACGACAGATTTCAGACAGGCCAAAACCAGCAACGTTGCAATGTAAGGCAGAAACTCCAATCGCGATGTAGTCCTTGGCCGACAAGTCTCGACCTGACCAACTGCGAACAAGCACACGGTACGCGAGATAGGGAAACGCTTTTGTTGCCGCATCCAATGAATCGACCGGCTGACCGCCGAGGCGACGCATTTCGCGGTCGATCTCATAGGCGACGCCCTCCGTTATAAAACTAAGGCCGATTGCAAAGCACTCACTCTTCTGTTCGCCAGATGCCTCCCGCGCTGTGAAGGTCGCGTGAATAGTGTCGACCAGTCCACCCTCGACTAGTTCAGGCGCGCCACACTCCCATGTGCGGATGTCGGTGCAATTCTGCATCTCCCGTGCCGAGGTCGCCCCAAGCTGCGTACGCATTACTGCCCCTGCAAGACGAAGCCAGTCGAGCTGCTCGGCCTCCAACGCCTCGCCCCCGAGGAAGTGCCCGCAATCGTTGGCACCGGCGGCCAAAGCTCTCAGCAAAATCAGGTTTGCCACTAAGTACGCCTGCCCGGCCGTCGTCGATGCGTTGTGTAGAAAATGGACGTACTCATGCGCATGGAACGGAACGGCGAAAGGTAGCGGATAAGCATCGGCAGGTTCGAGATCGAACATGCTTTCCATTCGATAGTAGAAGGCGTTCTGTCGGTAAGCTCCTGCAGCGGCGCTGCTCAAACTATCAAACTCTGAGGGATTTTCCATTCTGATGTTTATCGTGCGTGTGATCGGAATTTGACTTCGAACGAAAAAATGACCTTGCTCGTGTCGCGGCTGTTCCCCGGTGGCGGGAAGTCGGCATCGGAAACTCGCGATTGAACTGTATTTCCAGTTACGCGAGTACACTGCAAATTTCCGCGCGCCGCAATTTTTTGCGCTACCGTTCCGGTCGAGATCATCGATTATATGGGCCAAAAGGAACAGAGGCGACGCTTACGCTCAATCGGAAACCGCTCGATCAGTCATTCTTGCGCAATTGAGCGCTCGCGTGCAAAGTCCCGCGAAGGTATTGCCAAATGTCGAGTTGACTACCTGATGATGGCCGAAGAGGGCCGAAAGAGTCTGCCTTTGCCTGCCCTCGCCAGCGCAACCGCACTCGCGGTGGACCATCAAGTGCGCTAACGCTGCCTCACGAGAATCAGCGCTAGCAACTTAGGCCACGGTCCGCTTCTTCGACTTCCCTGGAACCCTTCCGACGACGGTGCCTCGATGAGTGAGGTCGCGTTGCCGTGAAACACGACGAAAAACGCCAACCGCTCGAGGTTGGCGTTTTGCTTGAGTATCACCGGTATCAGAACTGATTCATCGTGTTGCCTTTGCCCGCCGCTTTCAGGGCCGCGTCGCCGCTGAAATACTCCTTGTGGTCGTCGCCGATGTCCGAGCCGGACATGTTCTGGTGCTTGACGCACGCGATGCCCTGACGGATTTCCTTGCGCTGCACGCCAGCCACATAACCCAGCATGCCCTGTTCGCCGAAGTATTCCTTGGCCAGGTTGTCGGTCGACAGCGCGGCGGTGTGGTAAGTCGGCAGCGTAATCAGGTGATGGAAGATGCCCGCTTCGCGCGACGAATCGGCCTGGAAGGTGCGGATCTTTTCGTCCGCGAGCGTCGCCAGTTCGGTCTGGTCGTATTCCACGCTCATCAGCTGCGCGCGGTCGTACGCCGACACATCCTTGCCCGCGGCCTTCATCGCATCGAACGCCTGCTGGCGGAAATTCAGCGTCCAGTTGAACGACGGGCTGTTGTTGTACACCAGCTTCGCGTTCGGGATGACCTTGCGAATCTCGCTGACCATGCCGCCGATCTGCGCGATATGCGGCTTTTCGGTTTCGATCCACAGCAGGTCGGCGCCGTTTTGCAGCGCGGTGACGCAATCCAGGACGCAGCGTGCTTCGCCCGTGCCGACGCGGAACTGGAACAAGTTGCTCGGCAGACGCTTGGGGCGCAGGAGCTTGCCGTCACGCTTGATGATGACGTCGCCGTTGCCCAGTTCGTCGGCCGACAATTCTTCGCAATCGAGGAAGGAATTGTATTGATCGCCCAGGTCGCCCGGCGTGTGAGTCACGGCGATCTGCTTGGTCAGGCCGGCGCCCAGCGAGTCGGTCCGAGCCACGATGATGCCGTCGTCCACGCCCAGTTCGAGGAAGGCGTAGCGAATGGCGCGGATCTTGGCCAGGAAGTCCTCGTGAGGCACGGTGACCTTGCCGTCCTGGTGACCGCACTGCTTCTCGTCGGACACCTGGTTTTCGATCTGAATGCAGCACGCGCCTGCTTCGATGAACTGTTTGGCGAGCAGATAGGTTGCTTCCGCGTTGCCGAAACCCGCGTCGATGTCGGCGATGATCGGCACGACGTGCGTCACGTGGTTGTCGATCTTTTCCTGAATGGCGGCCTTGGCCGGACCTTGCGCGGCATCGAGCTGGCGGAACAGGCCACCGAGCTCACGGGCGTCGGCCTGGCGCAGGAAGGTGTACAGCTCGCGGATCAGCGCGCTAACGGAAGTCTTTTCGTGCATCGACTGGTCCGGCAGCGGGCCGAACTCGGAGCGCAGCGCGGCGACCATCCAGCCGGACAGGTAGAGGTAACGGCGCTCGGTGCTATTGAAGTGCTTCTTGATCGAGATCATCTTCTGCTGGCCGATGAACCCGTGCCAGCAGCCGAGCGACTGCGTGTATTTGGACGGGTCGGCATCGTAGGCGGCCATGTCCGCGCGCATGATCTTGGCGGTGTACTTGGCGATGTCGAGGCCCGTTTTGAACTTGTTCTGGGCGCGCATGCGTGCCGCATATTCGGGATTGATGGCATTCCACGCGCTGCCTTGCTGCTCCTTCAAACCAGCAACCGCCTTGATGTCGTCTTGATACTGGGCCACGTGAAGCTCCTAAGAAGAAAGTGTGTCGAAAAAATGGTGGAACCTGCCGCTACGTAAGTCGTAGCGAAATCCATGACCAAATGGTACCGGCGTCCGATGCCGTTTTGGCGAAGTCTTATATAAGACATAAGACATATTTTGTTGTTTCTTTTCAGCGAGATAGGAGCGTGTTTCCGCGATGCAAAACAGGCTCTCAAGACTT
This sequence comes from Caballeronia catudaia, assembly GCF_001544755.2. Lineage (GTDB taxonomy): Bacteria > Pseudomonadota > Gammaproteobacteria > Burkholderiales > Burkholderiaceae > Caballeronia > Caballeronia catudaia. The sequence goes on from NZ_FCOF02000090.1 coordinate 5,499, forward strand.
GAAAAAGCTACGCTGCGAGAAGTTCAGCAGTGTTCCGCATTGTGAAAAGTGCTTTCGGGATAGCGCAGCGCGACAAGACGGCGAATGCGGGATGGCCGGCTGGACATCATCAAAGCGATCTGTAGGCACGACGCTCGAGGTCGCTTTCCCGCCGGGCGCAGGCCGCTAAAATGAGCGACCCGAACACCTCGCCGAGAAGAGAGACCGCGCATGGAACGACAAAGCACGAAGCGCTATTTGATTGTGGAGGCGATGCCCGACGGGGGCGTGCAAGTGCACGAAATGAAGAAATGGTGTCGGCTGCACCCCGAGCAAACGCCGCCCGGGATGTCTGCGGCGACCAGCGGCGGCGATAATTCGCAGCGACTGCGCCGGGGCTTCGAGAAAATGGGATGGAGCGTGATCGAAACACCGACGGAGGTGCGCATCCAGCGCCCAGGCGCCGCGGGTCAGGCCGAAGAACTCCTTGGCGACGTGACAGACGACGCAGAAGCCCTACCCGAGTCCAGTGACGACTCGGAGTCCCTCGCGGACACCGTCTTTCACCTAGAACGGCAGTTGCAAGAGTTCATCGCCGACAACCTCGAATCGATCCCGGTAAACGGCAAGCGCCTGCACCTCTATTCCGACGGCGTGTCGGCCGGCCGCGAGTATCTCACCAGCAGTGGCCGCCGGATCGACATTCTCGCCGTCGACGACGACGGCAATTTCGTAGTTTTCGAGCTGAAGCGCGGCGAGGCGCCGGACAAAGCCATTGGCCAAATCGCGAGCTATATGGGCTGGGTGTCGCTGAACCTCGCGCGCGGTAAGCAGGTGAGCGGCGTCATTGTCGCGCGCTCCATCAATGAGAGCTTGCGCGAAGCGATCGCAGTCGTGCCGAACGTCTCGCTCTTCGAGTATCGGCTCCGATTCGACCTCAACGCCATTGGGACGGCAGAGGCTGCCCTGCCAAAGGAATCCTCCGCCCCGGCCGCTGGCTGAGCGACGCCCTGTCGTATGCTGAGCTGCGTGCTCGTCTGACCGCGGCTTGTCGGCGTGGCATCGTCTACAGGTCTCTCAGGGCAGTCGCGTGCGGGCAGCCAGGAAAGAGTCGGAGCGCGGAAATCGCCGGCACGGCACTCGAGTTATTGGAACAGGGCTGGGCGCTTGCTGCACGTATCAGCAAATCCATCAGGCCCAAATCAATGCCGAGTGCCTTCGCTCGCGAGGCCGAGGGTCGCTTCCGTTCCACGGACATTGAGATACCACCTTCTGCGGCTGTTTTCGCTGAAGCAGCCCGAACGCAGCTCATATTGGTGGATGCCGAACCTGTCTCACAACGAATGCGGATTTCATCCCGCAGTAGGCTCACTGCTCCGTTGAAGCGCCAGCGTCGTTATCTCTTGCGCACGCCGATCGACGTTGATACCTTGGACGCAACATTTGCGCCGAGGTGTCCACATGAGCCCAAAGCCTCTTCCCGCCGACTTTCCGAGGACCACCTCGCAGGGCGCGATTTCCGGGGCGCAGCCCAAGCTCTTGCTGCGAAAGGTCGGTGGCATATACCAAGCCGGACCGACCGATGACGAGGTGTATGAGAGGTTCGTCGTATGTGATGATCTCGCCGAGCAACTGGCAGCGTATGCGTCCCGGAAGATGACAGCAAACGCGTGGTCCTTGGCAACGACGATGGCTAAGGTCGAGGCAGGAGTGCTCAAAAAGGTCCACAGTGGAGTATGGGACTTTTCAACCGCGGAGGTAACCTGGACGATCGAGCGCACGCGCCAGATTTTGACGGATCGTGTCGGATCAGGCTCGAACATCCCGACCCAAGAACGAGACGACAGCCATGAAGAATGACGGCATGTCCCTCGCGCGGGTCTTTAGACCGGCCCTCGCCAATGCTTTTTGTGAACAGGCCGCATCTGATGTAGAAAGGCGGCAACGCCACCATGATGCTTGAGGTCCTCACGTCTTAGTCCACATCAACCGGGACGTCGTCGCGATGGTTCAGGTATTCCTCCCAGCGCCGAGTCAATAGCACTCTAAACAAACTGTGTCGAAGTGGCACGGTCCAAATGTCGTATATCTCGCCGTCCTCCTCGTCCCATTGCCAATTTCCGTTTCCAGCCAGCGCCGTCAGGCATATCCACATGTGTGTGCTCGCTTCCTCCCCTCCGGCGTAACAAAGCTTATGTGCAGGGTCAAATGGGCCGGTGTCTGTAGGCACATCCGCAGTGCAGATGAGCAGCTTTCTTTGCGTTCCATCGACAACTTCAAACCTAATCGGTACTCGCCCAGCGAGGTTCCATCTGTAAACGGCCTCCCAAATTTCCGGGTCGTGTCTGTCAACGAGCCAGTATATTTCGACATCGCGATAACGCAGACGGATAAACTCAGGTTGGCGAGTCTCAAACCATCCAAAAGTGAGCTGCCCTCCTTCCTCGCACGACGCAATGAAATCCGCCAACGACGCATCTATCTTAAAGGTCAGAACCGGAGTATCGTCTCGCATTCCGGCCAGCTCAAGCGCTCTACTTCCGAGCGCCCACAGCGGTAATAAGGCTTCCGATTCGACCGTTCCGCCACACACATCAATATCGTCGTTCATTTCGTTCATATCGATTCTTGCCAGACCGCGCCGTCATCCTTCGCATACTCAAACATTTTCGACATCAAGCCGTACCAAAAATAGAAGCGCTTTCCGAGTGCCACCGCTCTAACATGGCGGCCTCAAAAGCGAGGTGCAACACCTATATCTCGTATAAGGTGTTGCAATGCCCGACAAAACTACTTCATACCAGCACCTTCAACCTGAAGAACGCCTCGCCAT
>NZ_FCOF02000069.1 GCF_001544755.2 Caballeronia catudaia
ATGGCGAGGCGTTCTTCAGGTTGAAGGTGCTGGTATGAAGTAGTTTTGTCGGGCATTGCAACACCTTATACGAGATAGGTGTTGCACCTCGCTTTTGAGGCCGCCACGAGAAAAACCGATTTGTCTATGAGGTATCGGACGCGGACCTCCTTATCGTTCGCTGCCGCGGCCACTACGGCGACAAATAGAGACGCGACTTACCGCTCCAACCCCGCCTTGACCAGCAATTCCGTCAACACGGCCGTCATCCCGCCTTCATGCGTTTCGGCGCGCTCCTTCAACTGCTTGACCAGCTTTTCATCGAGCTTGCAGGCGAACGGCACGAGTCCTTTCGCCTGATCGAGTTTGCGCTGCTCGCGCCGATCGACTTTCTGCGCGTCCGCCGCGCCCGCGCGTCCTCGTCCGCCTTGCTTCAAATCGTTGGCGAGTTTGAAGGCCTTGGTCTGTTCCAGCTGGAATTTGTTCACGCGATGCTCCCGGGCGACGATTGAGTAGAAAGGCCCGTATTGTACGGAACCGCCAGCGCGTCGATGCGCGCGCGCATGCGCCGCCAGTGCGAGCCTTCCCAGAACACGCGATGACACACGTCGCAGGTGACGAAGCGCGTATGCCGCTCGCGCACGCCGTCGGGCACGCGGCCGTCGATGTCGCCGGGTCCGGCGCGACGCAAGGGCGCGTTGCACATCAGGCACAGACGAAATGCGCGCACATGCGGCGCGAGGTCGAAGCGCGCCGACACTTCGCGAAACTGCTCGTCCGGCTGCAGCGTGCGCACGTAGCAGCCGCGCAGCACGGTGCGGCGCTTCAGCAACTCGCGATCGCGCGTGAGCACGATGCGCGCTTCGTCGTGCGCGAGCTGCTCGATTTCATCGTCGGGGAAATTGTTGTCGTAACGCGTATCGAAGCCCGCGAGCCGCAGCAGTTGCGCGAGCCCGCCGAGATGCGCATCGGCGATGAAACGCAGATCGGTCGCAGGCAGCGGCGGCCGCAGGAGCAGCGCGCCGTTCGCCATGCCTTCGGGCGCATGACGAGTCGGATAAATCTCGATGAGATCGTTGGCTTCGATCAGCGTGTCGAAGCCGGTCGGCAGGCCGTTGCGCACGATCAATCCGACTTCCGTGTGCGGCACGCCGAGCGCCTCGATCATGTGTTTGGTCGATGAAGACTTCGCGTACGCGCACGCGAACGTGTGCCCGCGCTGCGATCGAGCGAGGAAATCGTTCAGTTCGCGATGGAAGTGAAAGTGCGCCTTGACCATCCAGCCAGTATCGCATTGCGCGTTCCTGCGCGCTTCACTTCGATGTGCTCTACTGGCTCCACTGGCGCGGGGCCCGCGCGGCGGCAGACAAGGCAAAGGAGCACACGAGCATGGATATCGGATTTATCGGTTTGGGCGAAATGGGCGGCGCGATGGCGAGCAACGCGCTCAAGGCGGGGCACACGGTGCGCGTCTGGAACCGCTCGCGTGACAAGACGCGCGCACTCGCTGATCAGGGCGCGTCGGTGGTCGATACGCCCGAGCAGGCGTTCGCCGGCGACGCCGCGTTCTCCATGCTCGCCGACGACAACGCGCTACGCTCCGTGCTCATCGACGGCGGCCTGGTCAAGCATGCGCCGAAGGGCCTCGTGCACGTCAACATGGCGACGATTTCCGCGGCGCTCGCCGTCGAGCTCGCCGAACTGCACTCGCAGCACGGCGTCGCGTATGTCGCCGCGCCGGTGCTCGGGCGGCCGGATGTCGCGGCGGCGGGCAAGCTCAACATTCTCGCGGCCGGCGCGAGCGAGGCGATCGACCGGGTGCAGCCCGTTCTCGATGCGCTCGGCCAGAAAACCTGGCGCGTCGGCAGCGAGCCGCAGCACGCGAACGTGCTCAAACTCGCGGCGAATTTCATGCTGGCGTCGGCGATCGAGAGCTTCGGCGAAGCGGCGGCGCTCGTGAGCGGCCACGGCATCGAGGCGCAGACGCTTCTCGACGTCATCACGAATTCGCTGTTTCCGGGGCCTGTGTATCAGGGCTACGGCAAGATGATCGCCGAGCGCCGCTACGAACCCGCGCTCTTCAAGGCGCGGCTCGGGCTGAAGGACCTGCGCCTCGCGATCGCCGCCGGCGATGCCGTGAACGTGCCGCTGCCCGTGGCGAGCGTCGTGCGCGACAACCTCGTCGACGCCATCGCTCACGGCGACGGCGACAAGGACTTCGCCGTGCTCGGACAAGTCGCGGCTCGCCGCGCGGGGCGCTGATTCCAAATCAAATCGATGTCGTGGCGATGCAGGCGGACGGCATAATGCGAATCCGTTCATCTTCTTCGCCACGCCGCAATGAGCCTGCATCTCTGGTGGCTGTTCGTCGCCACCGTCTTCGTCGTATCAGCGATCCCCGGTCCCAACATGCTGCTCGTGATGACGCATGGCGCGCGGCACGGCCTCAAGCGCTCGACGGCCACCATGGCCGGTTGTCTCACGGCGCTCGTCATCATGCTGTCGGTATCGGCGGCGGGGCTCGGCGTGTTTCTCGAAGCGTGGCCGCGTCTCTTCGACACGCTGCGTCTGGCCGGCGCGGGGTATCTGGTCTGGCTCGGCGTGAAAAGCTGGCGCGCGAAGGCGAGCGCGATCGATGTCCGCGATGAAAGCGCGGGCACGCCATCGGTGAAACGCGTGACGCTCTTTCGCAACGGCTTTCTCGTCGCGAGCAGCAATCCAAAGGCGATTCTCTTCGCGGCGGCGCTGCTGCCGCAGTTCATCGACGCAAGCCGGCCCATCTTGCCGCAGTTCGCGGTGCTCGTGTCGACGTTCGCGGTCATCGAGGTGAGCTGGTACGCGGTGTATGCGGGACTGGGCGCGCGCATCGGCGACAAGCTGAAGAGCGCGAGCGTCGCGCAGGCGTTCAATCGGCTGACGGGCGGCGTGTTCGTCGCCTTCGGCGCGATGATGGCACTCGTGCGCCACTGAGGCGCCCGCCGAAACGTCTGCATGAACGGGCGCGTGACTTGCTTCGTTTGCAGTGCTTCATTCGCTTTCGAACATACAGGCGCAAGGGGCCGGCGGATAGTAGCGCTCGTCCCGGTTCGCCGCGAAATCGAGAAGAACAGCTAAAGGAGGCGCTCCATGCACACGACTGGCCCACGCGCCACACTTGCCGCGCTTTTGCCGTTTTTTTGCTGCCTGCTTGCGACGGCACCCGCGCATGCCGACGACACTTCGAATGCCTGTGATACGTTGAAGCGCATCGTGGCTGCCGCGCCGACTTTTTCCTCGCTAGCGGCAATCGACGGCCGAGCGATCGCGCGCTCCCACGGCGACGACGTGAAATGCGCCGCATCGCAGACGAACTATCGGTGCACGTGGACGCCGGGTGGCGGCTCCGGCGCCGAGGCGCTGCAAGGCGTCGCGGCGGACATCGCATCGTGCCTGCCGGACGCGACGCACGATCAGAATTCGCCCGCGCGCCAGCATTTCTATCTGGGCGCACGCGGCGCGCGCACCGAGATCACTGCGGCGCAGGCGAGCTCGAACAAGCTGACCCTCGAGATTTACGGTTCCCGGTGAGACCATCGTGAGCAAGCGCATTCTCATAGCCGACGACGACGACGATGCGCTCGCCGGTCTCGCGAACCTGCTGAACGGCATGGGCCATGAAGTGGCGCTGGCCGCGAACGGCGCGCAGGCGGTCGAAGTCGCCGGCAAGTTCGACCCCGAAGTGGTGATTCTCGATCTGGGCATGCCGCTCGTCGACGGTCTCGCGGCGGCGCGCGAACTGCGCCGTCTGCCGAACGGTCACGGGTTGATGCTGGTCGCGCTGACGGGCTGGGGCCAGCCGCAACATCGCGAAATGACGCAGGCCGCCGGCTTCGACGTGCATTTCGTCAAGCCTATCTCGGCGGATCAACTGCACTTCATCTTGTCGATGATGCAGCCCTGATTGAGCGCGGACATGCCGTGCGTCAGCCTGCCGCAACCATCAATGTTGCGATGCACCAAAATTATTGCTATATTTACTGCTGTCTCCTCCATGTCTCCGCTGATATGGATTCAGCCCGCCAGCTTTGGCGGGCTTTTTTTCGTCCAAACGTTCCGATCTCGCGGCGCACTGGCGGCACAAAAAAAGCCGATCCGCAGTGAAACGGACCGGCCTTTCCCGATTAACGGTCGTTATGTCTTAGCGCGCGAGACCCGCGTCTTCGTCCGCGCCGATCGCCAGATTCATGCACTGAATCGCCGCACCTGACGCGCCTTTGCCAAGATTGTCTAGACGCGCGACCGTGACGAAACGCTCGTCGTTGCCGAACACGAAGATATCGACACGATTCGTGTCATTGCACGCCTGTACGTCGAAGAAGCCCGCGTCGAGATTGCTCTCGGCGTCGAACGGCATCACGCGCACGAACGGCTCGTTGTTGTAATACTCGGCGAGCATGTCGCGCGCGTCCTGCGGCTTGGCCGCGCGCTTCAACTGATCCGGCGAGAAATACGTCGTCACCGCGAGGCCCTTCAGGAACGGACCGACGATCGGCGTGAAGATCGGCGCGTGCGTGAGGCCGGTGCGCACCGACATTTCCGGAAGATGCTTGTGCGTCAGGGCAAGCGCGTACGGGCGCGGGCTCATGAGCTTCCCGTCGCCGCCGGCTTCGTACTCCGCAATCATCTTCTTGCCGCCGCCGCTGTACCCGGTGATCGAGTACGCGTGCGCGCGGAAGTCGGCGGGAACGAGACCGCCCGCGACGAGCGGCTGCACCGACAGCACGAACGCCGACGCATGGCAGCCCGGGACCGCGATGCGCTTCGACGTGCGCAGACGCTCGCGCTGCGCGTGTGACAGTTCGGGCAGGCCGTACGCCCAGTCGTCCTGCGTGCGAAAGGCGGTGCTGGCGTCGATCATCACGGTGCGCGTGTTATCGGGATCGACGAGCGACACCGACTCGCGCGAGGCGACATCCGGCAGGCACAGGAATGTCACGTCCGATGCGTTGATGAGCCTGCGGCGCTCCTTGACGTCCTTGCGCTTCGCGTCGTCGATACGCAACACCTCGATGTCACGGCGCTGCGACAGATATTCAAAAATCTTCAGGCCGGTGGTGCCTTCCTGTCCGTCGACGAATACTTTCGTGGTCATCTCGATCTCGCTGGTTCGTGCGGGCGCTCGCCGCAAAACCGCTATTTTAAGGCGATTCCGAGGCGGGTTCATGTCCACCGTTTTCGACGGCCGCGCGAGCGCCGATCCAGCGCGCCGTCACCTCGGCGATACGCGCGCCGAATAGCTTCGCCGTCTCCAGATCGCCGGGCGGCGGCGCTTCCTCCGGCGAGGCGTCGGCGGGCGACTGCGTGAGCAGGCCCGTGAAGCCGCCAACGAAGTTCAGGTCGTTGCGGGTGGCCGCCTTGGTGTTCGACGGCATCATGCCCGTTCCGACCCAGATCATGCCGTGCTGCATCGCCAGCGTGACGAAATAGGAGATCGTCAGGAATTTATCGCCGTTCATGTGCGCCGAATTGGTGAAGCCGGCCGCGATCTTGTTCTTCCATTTCTGCACGAACCAGGGCTTCGAACTCGCGTCGGCGAACTTCTTGAAGTCGGCGGAGGGCCCGCCCATGTAGGTCGGCGCGCCGAAAACGATGGCGTCGGCGGCGTCGAGATCGCCCCAGGCGGCTTCGTCGATATCGGCGACGGCGATCAGCCTCACGCTCGCGCCCGCGTCGGTCGCGCCGCCTAGCACGGCTTCCGCGACCTTCTTCGTGTGGCCGTAGCCGCTGTGATAAACGATGATGATGTTCGGCATGGTGTCCCCGAGTCTTTCCGTGCGCCGCGGCGCACGCTCGAGGCGCGCCTTGCGGACGGTCCGGTCAGTCTAGCAAAGACGATTTTTATCCGGCCGGCGCGACCGCACGCTTCTGACCCCTATCGGCCATACGTGAAAGTCATTTGTGCGCTGGCAATCGCCAGCGTGCGGATTTCGTGCTCGAACATCAGCGCGGGCGTGCCCTGGCGCAGACGCAGATCGACGCTGTTGAGCGCGTACACGGTCACGATGTAACGATGCGGCTTGCCGGTCGGCGGGCACGGACCGCCGTAGCCGTCCGTGTCCCAGTCGTTGCGCGCCTCGATCGCGCCGAGCTTGCGCAGTGCGCCCGATGCGCTCGCGTTGTTCGGCAGGCGATCCGTGCCGGCGGGGATGCCCGCGGCCGCCCAATGCCACCAGCCGCGTCCGGGCGCGTCGGGATCGAAGATGGTCACGGCAAAGCTACGGGTGCTCGCGGGCGCGCCGCGCCATGAGATCTGCGGCGAGCGGTTGCCGCCCTTGCAATCGGACTGGTCGAAAAGCAGATCGCGCCCGATGGTCTTGCCCGGCGCGAGATCCACGCTCGAAACACTGAAGGCCGGGTCGGCCCCGGCCTCGCGCGAACCGAAGAAACCTGCCGCCACGAAGGCGATGAACAGTGCTGATGCGACTTGGCCACCCGAACTCACGCGTCGACCGGTGAGGCGCATGTGCTGAACTCCTGTCAGTATCGTTGCGCGATATAACAGCGTTTCGCTAGCTGCAACGATGTTTTTTGTCTCAGTGATGCGCTTCGTGACGGGATGCAGTTTAACATTGCAACAAAGCATAAAAGCTTCGAATCCTTGAGACTTAGCCGATGGCGCCACACGCGCTTATTGGTTTGGACGTAGTGTAAAGCGCCTTGACGGCGATGACTTCCGACTTTATTGAACGTAGAAATGAGTAATTCGACGCAGATTCGCGCGGCAACTAATCGACCGATATTCAGGAGAAAGTAATGAGCCAGCGAATAAAAGTCATCATTGCAGACGACCACCCGGTGATTCTTTTTGGCGCGACCCAGGCGCTCAGCAAGTTTCCGGAGGTGGACGTAGTCGGCCAGGCGCGTCAGTCGACCGAACTCATTCAGTTGCTTCAAAAAGCGGCCTGCGACGTCCTCGTCACCGACCTCGCCATGCCCGGCGGCTCCTACGGTGACGGCATGCCTTTGCTGGGCTACATCGGCCGCCAGTTTCCGCGCGTGAAGCTCGTCGTGCTGACGATGCTCGAAAATCCTGCCTTGCTCAAACGTTTGCGCGAAGTCGGCGTGATGTCCATCATCAACAAGGCCGACGACATGAACCACATCGGCTGGGCGATCCAGCATGTCATGCGCGGCCAGGAGTATCTCGGGCCGTCCGTGAAGGCGGCGCTCGACAGCATGGGCCTCGGCGCGAGCGGGCAGCAGCGCAGCGTGATCCTGTCGAAACGGGAACTCGAAGTGGTGCGCCTTTTCGTCTCGGGCATGACCATCACGGAAATCGCGGGACAATTGCGGCGCAGTATCAAAACGATCAGCACGCAAAAAAACACGGCGATGAGAAAACTCGGAATCGAACGCGATTCTGAATTATTTCAATATGCGCAAAGCAACGGCTTGATGAATCTTTCGGCCTATTCCGGCGACGGTTCACTCGACGATTCGTCGCTTCGCGCTCCGGATTCGCTATAAGCAGACTTTGACGTGCTGAAAATAAAAAAGAGCCGCTGATTTGAATCAGCGGCTCTTTTTGTTTAATTGCTGCGAGACGTCAGCGCTTATTGCGGCGCAGCGGTTGCGCCGCCGTGCGCCGCCGACCATTCAGCCGGCGCATGCAGGAATTTTTCGACTTCATCGAGCGTCTTCGACTCGAAATAGCCCTGCTCCTTCGCGACGCGCAGCACGTCCCACCACGTGGCGAGCGCGTGGAGATCGACGTCGATGTCTTTAAGCACCGACACGCTCTCCTTGAAGATGTTGTAGTGAAACAGCACGAAGCAGTGGTTCACCGTCGCGCCCGCGGTGCGCAGCGCGTTGATGAAGTTGATCTTGCTGCGGCTGTCTGTGGTCAGGTCTTCGACCAGCAGCACGCGCTGGCCTTCGGTCAACAGACCTTCGATCTGCGCATTGCGCCCGAAACCCTTCGGCTTCTTGCGCACGTATTGCATCGGCACCATCAGGCGGTCGGCGATCCACGCCGCGAACGGGATGCCCGCCGTCTCGCCGCCCGCGACCGCGTCGATCTGCTCGTAGCCGACGTCGCGCAGAATCGTTGCTTCCGCCATCTCCATCAGGCCGCGGCGCACGCGCGGGTAGGAGATAAGCTTGCGGCAGTCGATATACACCGGGCTCGCCCAGCCGGACGTGAAGATGTACGGTTTTTCCGCGTTGAAGTGCACCGCCTGCACTTCGAGCAGCATCTTGGCGGTGGTGTCGGAGATCGTCTGGCGATCGAAGCCTGTCATGGGCGAATCCTTGGACTTGTGTGGCGCTTGCAAAAGCGGGGAGGCGGCCGCGAGGGCCTTTGGCGCAGGCTTACGATGCGGAACGCGCCGTTTGGACGGCGTTTTCGCGCATTCACTGCACGCGTAGCCCGCCATTTTACCCGAGCAGAGGAATGCGGGCGAGCGGGCTTTTCTCGACCGATTGAACGGATCGCGCGCTCGCGCGTACACTCGCGGCACTTTCCGCCGAACGCTCCGATGACGCCCGCTTCCTCATCCACTTCCTCCGAACCGCTCTCCCGTCACGCACTCCAGGCGCTCGTCGCGTCGGTTCTCGGCTACGCAATGGACGGCTTCGACCTGCTGATCCTCGGCTTCATGCTGCCGGCGATCGCCGCCGATTTGCATCTTTCGTCCGCGCAATCCGGCGCGCTCGTCACGTGGACGCTCGCCGGCGCGGTCGCGGGCGGCGTCGTGTTCGGCATGCTGTCTGATCACTTCGGCCGCGTGCGCGTGCTGACCTGGACGATCCTCGTCTTCGCTGTTTTCACGGGCATGTGCGCGCTCGCGCAGGGCTACGGCGATCTGTTGATCTACCGCACCATCGCCGGGATCGGGCTCGGCGGAGAGTTCGGCATCGGCATGGCGCTCGTTGCGGAGGCTTGGCCCGCGCGGATGCGGGCGCGCGTGTCGTCGTACGTGGGGATCGGCTGGCAATTGGGCGTGCTGGCCGCCGCATTGATCACGCCGATGCTCCTGCCCGTCATCGGCTGGCGCGGCATGTTCGCGGTGGGCTTGTTGCCCGCGGTCGTGTCGTTCCTCGTGCGGCGGCGCGTGGAGGAGCCCGCGCTGTTCACACAGCGCCGGGCAACAGCGAAAAAACGCGAAATCCCGCTGAAACGACTCTTCGACGACGCCCGCACCGCGCGCGCGAGCCTTGGCGTGATCATCCTGTGCTCGGTGCAGAACTTCGGCTATTACGGCTTGATGATCTGGCTGCCGACCTATCTCTCGAAGACCTTCGGCTATTCGCTGACGAAATCGGGACTCTGGACCGCCGTCACCGTGCTCGGCATGGCGTTCGGCATCTGGCTCTTCGGCTTGGCCGCCGATCGCTTCGGGCGCAAGCCGGCGTTTCTCGTCTATCAGATCGGCGCGGTCGCGATGGTGTTCGTCTACTCGAATCTCACGAGCCCGGCGGCGCTCCTGATCGGCGGCGCGGTGATGGGCGTGTTCGTGAACGGCATGCTCGGCGGTTACGGCGCGCTGATCTCCGAGATTTATCCGACCGAAGCGCGTGCGACCGCGCAAAACGTGCTGTTCAATATCGGGCGAGCGGTGGGCGGGCTCGGTCCGGTCGCGGTCGGAGCGCTGGCGGCGCGTTATTCGTTCTCCGTTGCACTGGCGTTCCTCGCATCGATCTATCTGCTCGACGTCATCGCGACGCTCTTTCTCATCCCCGAAAAACGCGGCGCCGAGCTCGACTGAGTGCGGTGTCATCGGACGAAATTGCGCTGAAACGTTGCATCGCGTCATTTCATGTGCCCGGTGTACACTGGACGTCCCAAAAAAACCAAGCTCCGTCCGCTCGTTTCATCCTTGGCGAGCGGCACGCTGCGTCTATCCGACGCGCCGGGCAACTGAAACTGGTCCATAGATTCACATTTCCGCATTCATTGCAGCACGGTCGACGGCGGTGTGAACCCTGTTCAAATAATTCCCAAACGTCTCAGGTCAATCATGGACGAACAACTGAAGCAAAGCGCCCTCGCGTATCACCAGAATCCGCGTCCCGGCAAGATTTCGGTGACGCCGACAAAACCCCTGTCCAATCAGCTCGACTTGTCGCTCGCGTATTCGCCGGGCGTCGCGGCCGCGTGCATGGCGATCTACGACGAGCCGCTCGATGCGCAGAAGTACACGTCGCGCGCGAATCTCGTCGGCGTCGTGACGAACGGCACTGCAGTGCTCGGGCTCGGCAATATCGGGCCGCTGGCCGCGAAGCCGGTGATGGAAGGCAAGGGATGTCTGTTCAAGAAGTTCGCGGGCATCGACGTGTTCGATATCGAGTTGGCCGAAACCGATCCGGACAAACTCGTCGATGCGATCGCGATGCTCGAACCGACGCTCGGCGGCATCAACCTGGAAGACATCAAGGCGCCCGAATGCTTCTATATCGAGAAGAAGCTGCGCGAGCGCATGAAGATTCCCGTTTTCCATGATGATCAACATGGAACTGCGATCATCGCATCGGCGGCGATTCTCAACGGCCTGAAAGTCGTCGGCAAGAAGCTGGACGAAGTGAAGCTCGTCTGCTCCGGCGCGGGCGCGGCGGCGATCGCGTGTCTGGATCTGCTCGTCGATCTCGGCCTGAAGAAGTCGAACACGCTCGTGGTCGATTCGAAGGGCGTGATCTACGAAGGCCGCGGCAATCTGGATGCATCGAAGGAGCGCTATCAGGCGACGACCGACGCGCGCACGCTCGCCGACGCGATGCACGGCTGCGACGTGTTCCTCGGCTGCTCGAGCGCGGGCGTGCTCAAGGCGGATATGGTCACGACGATGGCCGACAAGCCGCTGATTCTCGCGCTCGCGAATCCGGAGCCGGAGATTCGTCCGGAGGAAGCGAAGCGGGTGCGTCCGGACGCGATCATCGCGACGGGCCGTTCGGACTATCCGAACCAGGTCAACAACGTACTGTGCTTCCCGTTCATTTTCCGCGGCGCGCTGGATGTTGGAGCTACGACCATCACGGAAGAGATGAAGCTCGCGTGCGTGCGCGCGATCGCCGAACTGGCGGAAGAAACCGATCAGGGCGATGAAGTCGCGAAGGCGTACGAAGGCCATTCGCTCGAATTCGGTCCGGAATATCTGATTCCGAAGCCGTTCGATCCGCGTCTCATCATCAAGATCGCGCCGGCTGTCGCGCAAGCCGCGATGGATTCGGGCGTCGCGACCCGTCCGATCAAGGACATGGACGCATATCGCGAGACGCTTGGCGCGACGGTGTATCGCACGGGCATGGTGATGCGCCCGGTGTTCGCGGCGGCGAAGGCGGCGCCTGCGCGCATCGCGTTCGCGGAAGGCGAGGATGAGCGCGTGCTGCGGGCCGCGCAGTTCGTGCTGCTGGAGAAGATTGCGAAGCCGATCATCATCGGGCGGCCGGCTGTCGTCGAGATGCGTTTGCAGAAGATGGGGTCGAAGCTGAAGCCGGGCGTCGACTTCGAGATCGTGAATCCCGAAGACGATCCGCGTTATCAGAAGAGCTGGCAGGCGTATCACGAGATCGCCGCGCGTGAGGGCGTGACGCCCGAAAGCGCGAAGGCCGCGCTGCGCAAGTTCAATACGCTGATCGGCGCGATTCTGGTCCATATGGGCGATGCCGACGGCATGATCTGCGGTTTGATCGATACGTACCAGGATCATCTGAAGTTCGTCGATCAGGTGCTCGGCAAGTCGCCGGATGCAAAGAACTTTGCCGCGATGAATCTGCTGATGCTGCAAGGGCGCAATCTGTTTATCAGCGATACGTACGTCAACGAGACGCCGACGCCCGAGCAGCTTGCGGATATGACGATTCTGGCCGCGCGCGAAATCGAACGATTCGGGATTCAGCCGAAGGTGGCTCTGGTTTCCAACTCCAATTTCGGTAGCGTGCCGAGCGCGTCGAGCAAGCGGATGGCCGAGGCGCGCAAGCTGATCGCGGAGCGCGCGCCGCATCTGGAAATCGATGGCGAAATGCACGGTGACGCGGCTTTGTCGGAAGCGGTTCGCAAGGCCGCGTTCCCTGGGACGACGCTGCATGGCGAGGCTAACTTGCTGATCATGCCGAACGTCGAGGCGGCGAACATCACGTACAACCTGCTCAAGATGGTGAGCGGCGAGGGCGTGACGGTTGGGCCTTTCCTGCTGGGTGCTGCGAAGCCCGTGCATATTCTGACGCCGGCGGCAACCGTGCGGCGGATCATCAATATGACGGCGGTGGCGAGTGCGAATGCTAGTGTGGTGAAGGCGAAGTAAGGTTCAGCGCTGAAGGAAGAACGGCGATCCGGGCGACTGGATCGCCGTTTTTTCATGGCTCGAACGCCTTTGATGATCCGGCTTCGAAGGAAACGCTGAGGCTCGTTTCAGGTCCGGCTCGGCGCTTGAGCAGGGCCGGATGGACGGTCAGGCTATCGCTCTCGTCTGAAAGGCGCGTCCCGCTTTTTGCGTTTCAATTGGCCGGCACAGAAAGAAAAAAGGCGATTCGCTTTCGCGAACCGCCTTCCGAGCATCAACTGGGGAATGTCAGGCCACTTGCCGCGTTTCGCTCTGTGGGTCGCGCCACCGCGCCAACAATTTCTCCCACTTCACCTTCGCCGCCTTCACGTTGTTTTCCTTGATATGCCCATACCCGCGCATCGAATCCGGCAGATTCGCGAGCTCGATCGCCAGCGGCAGCTTCTGCGTCGTGAGCCCGCCGATCAACTCACGCACGAGCGCCTCATACTCGTCGATCAGCGCGCGCTCCATTTTCCGCTCTTCCGTGCGCCCGAACGGATCCAACGCAGTTCCGCGTAAGAACTTGAACCGCGCCAGAACCCGCATCGCGGACATCATCCAGGGTCCGTACTGCATTTTTACGAGATGTCCGTGCGCGTCCTTCCGCGAAAGAGAAGGCGGCGCGAGATGCACCTTGATCTTCCAGTCGCCTTCGAAACGCGCGCGCACCTTTTCGATGAACGCCGGATCGGCATACAAGCGCGCGACCTCGTACTCATCCTTATAGGCCATCAGCTTGTGCAGATTCTTCGCGACGGCTTCGGTCAGCGAATAATCGCCGTTGCCCAACTCGGCCTCGGCGGTACGCACAGACGCGACCAGCCGCCCATACCGCGCCGCGTACGCCGCGTTCTGATACCGCGCGAGATAGTCGAGCCGCTTATCGATCAAAGCATCGAGCGCCTTCGGCGTATGCAGCGCGATGACCTTGCCCGGCGCCGCTTCCGCCGAACCATGCGCAAGCCGCGTCACACTCGAAGGATCGTGGGCCGCGCGCCGTCCCCACTCGAACGCCGCGAGATTCTTCTCGACCTGCACGTTGTTCAGCTCGATCGCGCGAATCAGCGATTCATGCCGCAACGGCACCCAACCCTTCTGCCACGCGAAGCCCAGCACGAACGGATTCGTATAAATCGCATCGCCCATCAGTGCGACGGCGAAGCGGTTCGCATCGACCAACGCAACATGCTCGCCCGCCGCCGCGCGGATATCCGCCTCCGCGCTTGCGCCCGGGAAACTCCAGTTCGGGTTCTTGATGAACTCGGCGGTCGGCGTCTGCGCGCTGTTCACGACGACGCGCGTGTGATCCGGTTGCATTCGCGAGCCGCATTCGTTGCTCGCCGTGACGATCGCATCGCAGCCGATGACGAGATCCGCCTCGCCCATCGCGATGCGCGTCGCGTGAATATCGGCCGGACGGTTCGCGATCTGCACGTGGCTCATCACGGCGCCGCCCTTCTGCGCGAGGCCGGTGACATCGAGCACCGTGACGCCTTTCTGCTCCAGATGCGCCGCCATGCCGAGCAGCGCGCCGATCGTCACGACGCCCGTTCCGCCGACACCCGTCACCAGCACGCCATAAGGGCGTCCGATTTCCGGCAGTTCGGGCGTGGGCACCGCGGGCATCGCATCGCCGGAAACGCTCGTCGCCTTCGGCTTCTTCAGTTGCCCGCCTTCCACCGTGACGAAACTCGGGCAGAAGCCGTTCAGACACGAATAGTCCTTGTTGCACGTCGACTGATTGATCTGCCGCTTCGTGCCGTACTCGGTTTCGAGCGGCTCGACCGACAGACAATTCGACTTGACGGAGCAATCGCCGCAGCCCTCGCACACCGCCTCGTTGATGACGACGCGCTTCGCCGGATCGGGGAACGCGCCGCGCTTCCTGCGCCGACGCTTTTCCGTGGCGCAGGTCTGGTCGTAGATCAGGATCGACGTGCCGGGAATTTCACGCAATTGACGCTGAATGTCATCGAGTTCATCGCGATGATGCACTTCGATGCCCGGCGCGAGACCGACATTCGCGTCGTACTTTTCCGGCTCATCCGTCACGATGACGATCTTCGCCGCGCCTTCCGCCGCCAGTTGATGCGTGATCTGCGGCACCGTCAGCACGCCGTCGACGGGCTGGCCGCCCGTCATCGCGACCGCATCGTTATAAAGAATCTTGTAGGTGATGTTCACCTTCGCCGCGATCGCCGCGCGGATCGCGAGCAAGCCGGAGTGGAAGTACGTGCCGTCGCCGAGATTGGCGAATACGTGCTTGTCGTTCGAGAACGGCGACTGGCCGACCCACGCGACGCCTTCGCCGCCCATCTGGCTGAATGTGCTCGTGCTGCGGTCCATCCAGACCGTCATGTAATGACAGCCGATGCCGGCCATCGCGCGCGAGCCTTCCGGCACGTTCGTCGACGTGTTGTGCGGACAGCCCGAGCAGAACCACGGCTTTCTCTCCGCCTCGACGCGCGGGCGCGCGAGCGACTTCTCTTTCGCGTCGATCACGGCCAGCCGCGCGGCGATGCGCGCGCGCACGTCGGCGGGCAGATCGAACTTTTCGAGACGCGTGGCGATCGCCTTCGCGATGATCGCGGGCGACAACTCGTAGTGCGCCGGAAGCAGCCAGTTGCCCATCGGCACGGACCATTCGCCGCCGGCGCCATCCTTCTCGTCGAACTTGCCGTAGACGCGCGGACGTTGCGCATCCGGCCAGTTGTACAGCTCTTCCTTGATCGCGTATTCGAGAATCTGCCGCTTTTCCTCGACGACCAGAATCTCCTCCAGCCCGCGGGCGAATTCGTGCGCGCCTTGGGCTTCGAGCGGCCACACGCAGCCGACCTTGTAGAGACGAATGCCGATTTGCGAGCACGTCGCGTCGTCGAGACCGAGATCGGTGAGCGCCTGGCGCACGTCGAGATATGCCTTGCCGCCGGTCATGATGCCGAAGCGCGCGTGCGGCGAATCGATTTCGACGCGATCCAGCTTGTTTGCGCGCACGTAGGCGAGCGCGGCGTACCACTTGTAATCGAGCAGACGCGCTTCCTGCACGAGCGGGGGATCGGGCCAGCGGATGTTCAGGCCGCCATCGGGCATCGCGAAATCGGTCGGAATCACGATTTGCGTGCGATGCGGATCGATATCCACGGACGCCGACGACTCGACGACATCGGTCACGCATTTCATCGCGACCCAGAGGCCGGAGTAGCGGCTCATCGCCCAGCCGTGCAGGCCGAAGTCGAGATATTCCTGCACGTTCGACGGAAACAGCACCGGCAAGCCGCACGCCTTGAAAAGGTGCTCCGACTGATGCGCGAGCGTCGATGACTTCGCGGCGTGATCGTCGCCCGCGAGCACCAGGACGCCGCCGTGCGCAGCCGATCCTGCCGAATTGCCGTGCTTGAAGACATCGCCCGAACGGTCGACGCCCGGGCCCTTGCCGTACCACATCGAAAATACGCCGTCGTATTTCGCGCTCGGGTACAGGTTGACTTGCTGCGAGCCCCACACGGCGGTGGCGGCGAGATCTTCGTTCACGCCCGGCTGGAACACGACCTGATGGGCGGCGAGATGCTTCTTCGCCTTCCACAGCGACTGGTCGAGACCACCGAGGGGAGAACCGCGATAGCCGGAGATGAATCCGGCGGTATTGAGACCTGCGGCCTTGTCGCGCTCTTGCTGGAGCATCGGCAGACGCACTAGCGCCTGGATGCCGCTCATATAGGCGCGGCCGCGTTCGAGCGTGTATTTGTCGTCTAACGTGACGGATTTCAGTGCGGCTTCTAGGGAAGCTCTTTGTTCTGCGTCTAGCGGGGCGTTCATTATGTGTCTTCCTCCACCCGAGGTTTTGGGATCACCAAAGCATGTTTCGGGCCGTCGCGTCTTTTGGACGGTCGGGCCGGGATTTCAGTGTGCCGTTCTAGGGGTTTTCGAGACAGTGGGACAAACCCGTTAAAAATTCCTCACTTGTTCGTGCTCTGCGTCGATTCCTCGACGATTTGACCGTCTTGGAGTGGGTTTTGTTACCACGTGTAAATTCGACCGACTCGCGGAACCCTGCGCCCCACGACTGTCTAAAATGGGCCTCCGAAAACCCCGTGCCGTTTTTTGCGCACGTTTGGCTTCCGGAAGCAGGCTGTACGCACGTAGTTAGAAGGAGATAACGATGAAACAACGCCACGTCCAGAATTTCCTGATGGTTTCGGCGGCTTTTTTTGCCATCAGTGCGCCGGTGGGCGGCGCACGGGCGAATAATGCGACGCCGTTCGGGGCGTCGTCGGTTGCACAGGTCGCGCAAGTGCGCGTTCAGTCGGTTCAGGCTGGCGTCACGAAACGCCGCGAATCGGAAAGCAGCGACGACGAGACGGCGGGCTGATCCCGTCATCGCGGCCTTTGTATCGAGCATCGGCCGCTGGAACGAAAAAGGGACATGCATCGCATGTCCCTTTTTTTCGACTGTCGTTTTCCGTCAGTTAGCGGTGGTGTCCTTCAGCACGCCGCGCCGCATTTGATCCAGTTCGATCGATTCGAAGAGCGCCTTGAAGTTGCCCTCGCCGAATCCCTGATTACCCTTGCGCTGGATGATTTCGAAGAAGATCGGTCCGATCTGGTTCTCCGTGAAAATCTGAAGGAGGATTTCGTCCTTGGTGCCGTCGATCAGAATCTTGCGCTTCTTCAGTTCCGCGACCGATTCGACGTGGCCCGGCACGCGGCGGTCCACGAGTTCGTAATACGTGTCGATGGTGTCGAGCAGCGCGATCTTCGCCCCGCGCAGGCCGTCGACCGTGGTGTAGATGTCGCTCGTGCCGAGCGCGATGTGCTGAATGCCCTCGCCGTGATAGGCGTCCAGGTATTCCTGAATCTGCCCCGCGGTCTCCGAGCCTTCCTCGTTGATCGGAATGCGGATCTTGCCGCACGGCGAGGTCATCGCCTTCGACTTCACCGCCGTTACCTTGCCTTCGATATCGAAGTAGCGAACCTCGCGGAAGTTGAAGAGCCGTTCGTAGAACTCAGCCCATTCGACCATGCGGCCGCGATGCACGTTGTGCGTCAGGTGATCGATATAGGTCAGACCGTGACCGACCGGATTCTGCTCCGCGCCGGGAATCGGCTCGAAGTCGACATCGTAAATGCTGATATCGCCGATGCTGCCCGGCTGCGCGCCGTTCTTGCCGCGCCAGCGATCGACGAAATAGATCAGCGAATCGCCGATGCCCTTGATCGCCGGAATGTTCAGCTCCATCGGGCCCGTCCTGTTGTCGAAGCCCCACGCGCCGAGTTCGAGCGCGCGCTGGTAGGCCTTGGCGGCGTCGGCGACACGAAACGCGATCGCGCAGATCGACGGACCGTGGAGGCGCGTGAAGCGCTGCGCGAACGAGTCGGCTTCCGCGTTAACGATGAAGTTGATCTCTCCCTGGCGATACAGCGTCACGTCCTTGTGACGATGCTTCGCGATCGCGGTGAAACCCATCTGTTCGAACAGTTTGCCGAGCGCGACGGGATCGGGCGCGGTGTATTCGATGAATTCGAAGCCATCGGTGCCGACGGGGTTTTCCCAAGTCGATGCGGTCATGCGTGTCTCCTGATTTTGAGTGCAGCGCGATTGCGCGACGTGGAGACAGTTTAATGAGATGACGCTGGCAAAAACTTGCGAAACACATCGCTCATTCATAACATTGCACACGAAGCTGCCAAATCGATGCGCTGTGGAGCAATAAAATGGCTGAACCGGAATTGGATACGATCGACCGCAGAATCCTCGCGATTCTTCAGGAAAATGGACGGCTGTCGAACCAGGAGATCGCGGATCGCGTGAATCTGTCGCCGAGTCCGTGTTTGCGGCGCATCCGGCGGCTAGAGGAGATCGGCGTGATTCGCGGCTACGTCGCATTGCTCGACGCCAAAAAGCTCGGGCTGGGACTGCTCGCGTACATCAATGTGCGACTCGAGAAACGCGGCGGAATGCAGGCCGCGGCGGGCACGCCGAAAGCACCGACGCACGGCGATCTCTTTCGCGAAGCCGTGCGTTCATGGCCGGAAGTCGTCGCCTGCGACGCGATGACCGGCGAGATGGATTTCCTGCTGCGCGTCCAGGTGCGCGACATGGACGATTTTTCGCGCTTCGTGCAGGATGAACTGCTGCATCACCCGTCGGTCATCGATGTGCGTTCGAGTTTTTCGCTGGAGCGCATCAAGGAAACGACGGCTCTGCCGCTGCGCTAGAAACGATGAAGGGCGGTCAGTGCCGCCCGTGCTGGTCCCGCTCGCAACGCCTACCCGAGAAGATTACGCGGCGTCCGCTGTCGGCATGAACGCCTGAAAAACTTGCGATGCGCGATGCGCCTGGCGTTTGATCGCATAGTCGAACACGGCTGCTTGCTCCTGAAGCAGTTCGCTCATGAGGCTGCCTTGATCGGCGGGCGTGAGCGAGAGATAGGCGTCCGCTTCGCCGTACGCGTATTCGATCTTCATGCCGGACTTCTTCGCGATATGCATCATCGTCGAATTGCGCGACAGGCAATGCATGTACAGCACCGAAACCTGTGTGTTGCGGCTGCGCATGGCGGCGCGCTCGAACAGCTTCGAACCGATGCCCCGGCCGCGCGCGCTTTCGAGAACGGACACGCCGAACTCGGCGGTGCGCTTGTCGCCTTCGGCAGGCAGATACGCCAAATGGCCGACGCCGATCAGTTCCAGCGCGCTTCCGAAGACACCGAAGACCTTGTCGTTCGAAAAGTTGAGATTGCGCACGTAATTGTCGATGACGTGATCCGGCACGATTTGCCCAAAGCGCAAGAGGCGGTCGTCTTCGTCGAGAGCGAGAAAGTGCGTGAGGAGACGTTCGCGATCTGCCGACGACAGTTCGCGGACGAGAACCGGCATACGCGCGTCTTTGAGCGGTT
The DNA here is from genome assembly GCF_001544755.2 of Caballeronia catudaia. Taxonomy (GTDB): domain Bacteria; phylum Pseudomonadota; class Gammaproteobacteria; order Burkholderiales; family Burkholderiaceae; genus Caballeronia; species Caballeronia catudaia. The sequence continues at coordinate 19,175 of NZ_FCOF02000069.1, forward strand.
GATCGCTCGCGACGATCTGCTCGGTGGTGCGGTTGATGGTCAGTTCCACAGTCGTTCCTCCTTCATTCGTGATGCAGCATGCTGCAAAGCAAAACGAATTTTAGCTGATTGCGGAGAAACAGATACGGGAAAACCCTTAAATCATCCTAGATGTCGCGTTCTAAACAGCTAATGAAAACGGCTACATCCTTTAAAAATCAATAGCTTATAAAAATTGCTCAAAAGCAACGATTCGCCGTCCGGGCCGTTTGTTGTGCTGCATCAAATCAGTCGCCGCCGAGCCCGTGTTCGATCATGCCGACCACCTGTTCGGCGAACTCGCCGTAGCCGAGCTTGCCTCCGGGCTTCAGCCACGTGAACGTCCAGTTAATCATGCCGAAGACCATCATCGTGAGCGCGGTCTGGTTGTCCTTGGTCGCGCGCTTCGGGTAAGCGCGAGCGAGTTGCCGCGCGAACGCCGCCACGATGTCGCGCTGGCGGTCCAGAACGATTGCGCGCTGGGCTTCCTCCAGATACTTCACATCATTCAGAAGCGCGACGTGCCGGCTGTGGGACGTCTCGTACTCCGCGAGAAACGCGCGCACCAGTTCGGCGAAAACCTCGCGCTCGCCCAGTCCGCGCCGCTGGCTCGCGCCTTCCACCTCCGCGATGATGAGCATCAGCCGTTTCGTGTAACGGTCGAGGAGATCGAAGAGGATCGCCTCCTTGCTCTCGTAATAGTGATAGAGCCGGGCTTTCGACGTGCCGCTCGCAGCGGCGAGATCGGCCATCGAGGTGCTGGGATAGCTCGTCTGCGCGAATTTCGCGGCGGCGAGTTCGAGGATCTGTTCGCGTTGCGTCTCGTGATCGGGCGCTTTGGTACGGGCCATGTGTTCGAAGAATGCGTTCTTATAAATTCAGCGGCGTAGCTCGGCCTGACTGATCTCGGACGGCGTGCCGCGAATTTTAAGCCGTCCGGCCGTGACGAGTTCGCGGCAACGCCAGAAAGCAATGGAATCGGAGAGCATGAAGTCAAAGCGCTGACCCATCGCGGCGCCGGCGATCTGGCGTGCCGGCTGCCATTCGGGGCCGGCGAGATCGAGCAGTGCTTCGTCGACATCGAGCCATGTTCCGGAGACGAGCATGTTGTCGCGCAGGCGGCGCGTGTCGGCGTTGGCATGCTTCGCTTCTTGCCATTCGAGCGCGAGACGGCTGATGCGCAGCACGGAGATTGGCGCAGCGGTCGGCAGTTTCGCGTGCAGTTGCTTCGGCGAGAACATGCCGACGGCCGTCGCGCGATCGGCGCGGCCGACATGATCCGTGTCTTTGTCGTCGGCTGCGAGCGTGAGGTCGTCGTGATTCAGCTTCGCTTCGTTCAGGCGCTGCGGTGCATTGCGCAGATGATAGGCCACGCGCCGCAACGTGAGCTGATCGGCCGCGCTCTGACCGTGCCACACGACGATCTGACTATCGCCGCGCGCGAGGCCGCCGAAGAGCGCCTGCTGTTCTTCGAGTTCGTCCTCGAAGTCGATCGCGCTGTTCAGCACCTGACGCCAGAACGTCGCGCGCGCAAGCGGCGATTCGTCGATATCCCTGATCGGGCCGACAGCAAGATCGTCGCGCAGCGCGATGACGCGCTCTTCGCGTTCCGCGCGCCGCAATGCTTCCGCGAGGGATTGGGCCGCGCAATCGCCATTCGTGACGTGAATCATGTTCATTGGTGTCGGGGCGCAGGAAAGACAAAAGGACCGCTCGGTCGAGCGGTCCTAGTTTACGCGAATCGAGTAACGTCCGGCTGTGACCTAGCGCTCGTCGAAACTCACGACGACGCGCTCGCTCAGCGGATGACACTGGCACGTCAGCACAAAACCGTCATCGAT
>NZ_FCOF02000005.1 GCF_001544755.2 Caballeronia catudaia
GGTGACGGAGATGGTCACGGGCCTCGATCTCGTCGAATGGCAACTGCGCGTGGCGGCGGGCGAGCCGCTGCCGCTCAAGCAGGACGAACTGAAGGTGCACGGCCACGCGATCGAGGCGCGCATCTACGCAGAAAATCCGTCGCGCGGGTTTCTGCCGTCGACAGGCACGCTCAAGCATCTGCGCATGCCGCACGCGGTGGAGTTTTCGATCGACGGCGACGTGCGCGTCGACAGCGGCGTGCGCCAGGGCGATTCGATCACGCCGTTCTACGATCCAATGATCGCGAAGCTGATCGTGCATGGCCGCGACCGTCGCGATGCGTTGGCGCGCATGGCGCGCGCGCTGGCCGAATGCGAGATCGTCGGGCTCTCGACGAACGTCGAGTTCCTTCAGCGCATCGTGAAGAGCGAGCCGTTTTCATCGGGCGATCTCGACACCGGGCTGATCGAGCGGCATCACGATGCGTTGTTCGGGCCGTCGGGCGTTTCACGCAAGAGCGCGCTTGCGCTCGCATGCGCGGCATTGCTCACCCGCGAAGGCGGCGAGGCGCATGGCCATTCGCCTTGGGATGCGCTCTCGCACTGGCGCATGTCCGGCGGTTACAGCCAGGACCTGAACTGGCGCGCGCTCGACACGGACGAAACGCTGAAGGTGGTGTTTACGAAGAACGGCGAGAAGCGGCTCACACTGAACGATGAAAGCGCGCGCTTCGGCTGGTCGCATAGCGGCGCGACGTCGTTCGCGGTTCAACTCGACGATGCGCTCATCAAAGGCCACGTCTTCACCGACGGCGACGTCTTCCACGTCTTCCACGAAGGCGCGGCGTTCCAGTTCGAGTGGCAGAACCTGATGGCCCACGCGGGCGATGCCGAGCACGAAGGGCGTCTTACCGCGCCGATGCCGGGCAAGGTGATTGCGGTGCTCGTCGAGACGGGGGCGTCGGTCGAAAAGGGCGCGCCGCTGATGGTGATGGAAGCGATGAAGATGGAGCACACCATCGTGGCGCCCGCCACGGGCAAGATCGGCGAGATTCTGTTCGAGGTCGGCGATCAGGTCGCCGACGGCTCGCAGTTGCTTGTTCTCGAAGTCGAGCAGGCGGGCTAACGCTTCACCTTGGCGGACGCGCCGAGCAGCGTATCTTCGCTCTCGGCGCGCACCAGAATTTCCACGCGCCGGTTCGATGCGCGGCCGGCGCGCGTATCGTTGCTCGCGATGGGCCGCAGATACGCCATGCCCTGGGTCGTGATGCGCGCGGCAGGCACGCCGCGCGTGATCAGCGCCTTCGCGACGGCATCCGCCCGCGCCGCGGACAGCGCGCGGTTATAGGCGAGCGAGCCCTGGTTATCGGTATGGCCTTCGATCAGAATGGGCCGCATGCTGCGCTTCAACACGACGGCGGCGCGATCGAGCATGGGCGAATCGCTGGTGCGGATAGTCGATTCGTCGATGTCGAACAGCGACGCTTCGGGCAGCCGCATCTCCATGCCGCCCTTGACCGGCAACATCGTGATGCCGTATTGCGCGTTCAACTGCTCTTCCTTCGCGCGATTGAGGCCGGTCGAGCATGCCGCAAGCAACATCATCGTCAGGCATGCGGCCGTCGCCCGTGAAGCTTTCTCCATCATTGCAAATCCCTGCGTCGATACCGAACCTCGATTATAGGGAGCGCGAAAAGACTCATTTTGTAAAGATGGTTCTCTACTGCGCGCATCGAGTGGAATGATTCGTGCGTGATTACAATGCTGGCGAACGTTTCCTGTTTCCAGTCATCGATCATCACGAACTCGAGCTCCCGCACCCATGCAGATCCAGCCGCCCAATAACACGACACCGTACGCGTCCGAGCGCACGCGCAAGATGCAGCGCACGGCTTCCGCGGCGCTCTATGTGGTGCTCGTGCTGGTCGCGCTCTACACGGCGCGCACGTTCATCCCGGCGGTCGTGTGGGCGAGCGTGATCGCGATTGCGCTATGGCCCGCGTTTTCCTGGCTCGAACGCCGGCCGGTGTTCCGGCGCCACCACAACCTGCTCGCGGTCTCGTTGACCGTGGCGATCGGGCTGCTCTTCGTCGTGCCGTTTTTCATCGTCGCGGCCCAGACGGTGCAGGAAGCGCACGACATGCTTCACTGGTTTCACGAAGTACTGCGCACCGGCATTCCGGTGCCCGCGTTCATCGAACATCTGCCGATGGGCGCGCAATCCGTGGCGCGCTGGTGGCAGGCGAATCTCGCGACGCCGCTCGAGTCTTCGCCTGCGGTGAAGGGGCTGCATAGCTCGACGGTCGTCGCGATGACACGGCATTTCGGCGGACGCGTGGCGCATGCGCTCGTCATTTTCGGCTTCATGCTGATGACGCTTTTCTTCATCTTTCTGGCGGGCTCGCGGCTCGGCGAGCAACTGCTGGCGGGTTCGCGCCGCGCGTTCGGCGCGGACGGCGCGGCCATCGTGCGGCGCATGGCCGAGTCGGTGCGCAGCACGGTGGTGGGACTCGTCGTCGTCGGATTGGGCGAGGGCGCGCTGCTCGGCATCGCCTACGCGATAACGGGCGTGCCGCATGCAAGCCTGCTCGGCATGCTGACGGCGGTCGCGGCGATGCTGCCGTTTTGCGCGCCGCTCGTGTTTCTCGGCGCGGCGCTGTGGCTGCTCGCTCAAGGGTCGATGATCGCGGCGGCGTGCGTCGCCGCATTCGGGATGATCGTCGTATTCGTGGCCGAGCACTTCGTGCGGCCGGTGCTGATCGGCGGATCGGCGCGCCTGCCGTTCCTGCTCGTGCTGTTCGGCATTCTCGGCGGCGCGGAGACGTTCGGGCTCATCGGGCTCTTTATCGGCCCGGCGCTGATGACGATTCTCGTCGTGCTGTGGACGGATTACGTGGTGGATCAGAGCTAGCGTCGCACGCCGACGCAGCTACGAGCCGATTCAGCCGCGCTCCTGCACGCAGACCCACGGCGAGGTGACGACCGCCCACAATTCCGGATCGCGCGCGGCGAGATCGGTGGCGGTCTCGGCCTGCATGCGCTCGATCAACCCGGCGGAAAGCCATTGCGAGACTTGCCGCGTGTCGTCGTTGGCGACGGCTTCCGCGACGCTCACGAGATCCAGATCGCCCTTCACCCAGATGAGCTTGCCTTGCGCGAAAAAGCGCTCCAGTTCGGACCAGCCGATCTGGGCGGTTTCACTGAGGAGCTTGACGTAGAGCGGGCTGGGCGTGGGAGCGTCGGACATGAGAAAGAAGCGAGAAAAAAACGAAAGGCGTCCGACACTATAGCGCAGTGCCGGACGCCTTCGTTTCATGCAACGACAGCGAGAGACGTTACAGATCGAAGAAAACCGTCTCGTTCGGGCCGCGGAGATGGATGTCGAAGCGGTAGATGCTGCCCGACGAATCCGGCTTGACCGACGCACCCGCCTCGCGCTTCGCGATCAGCGTATGACGGCGCTCGGCCGGCACGCTTTGCAGCACGGCGTCCTTCGCATTGGCTTCGGTTTCGTCCTCGAAATAAATGCGCGTGTACGCATGCAGCAGCATGCCGCGCATCAGGACGATGACATCGAGATGCGGCGCGGAATCGTCGGCGGTTGCGCCCGGCTTCACCGTATCGACGATGAAGCGCAATTTCGGGTCCGTGCCCGTGCCCACGCGGGCGAAGCCGCGGAAGCCCGATTCGCGGGCTTCCTGCGCGCTCTGCACGTAGCGGCCGTTGGCGTCGGCCTGTGCGACTTCGATCAGCGCGTCGTTGACGGGCTTGCCTTCCGCGTCGAACACATTGCCGACGACGGCGATATGCTCGCCCGGCACTTCACGATCCGCCGCCGATGCGGTGAAAAGGCTCTTCAGGTCGAAGTTGTATTGCTCGGGAACCAGGCCGTAAGCGAAGTACGGTCCGACGGTCTGCGAAGGGGTCTGTTTCAGCGTGGTCATGTTCGGTTACTCCGTCGGCGTTTGGTCCGGGCCGCGCAGCACGATGTCGAATTCGTAGCCGAGCGCGTAGTTTTCCTGCGTCGTGTCGATCGAGAAGGCCGAGACGAGGCGCTTGCGTGCCTGCTCGGGAATGCCCTGATAGATCGGATCGAGGTCGAGCAGCGGATCGCCGGGAAAGTACATCTGCGTGACGAGACGCGAGCCGAAGTATTCGCCGAAGAGCGAGAAGTGGATATGCTGCGGGCGCCACGCGTTCGGATGATTGCCCCACGGATACGCGCCCGGCTTGATCGTCATGAAGCGATAGCGGCCTTGGTCGTCGGTCAGGCAGCGGCCCGCGCCGAGGAAGTTCGGGTCGAGCGGGGCGTCGTGCTGATCCGCCTTGTGCACGTAACGGCCGGCGGCGTTCGCCTGCCACACTTCCACGAGCGTGTTGCGTACCGGGCGACCGCCTTCGTCGAGCACGCGCCCCGTCACGATGATGCGTTCGCCGAGCGGCTCGCCATTCTTGGCGGCGTTGCGGGTGAGATCGTTGTCGAGCACGCCCAGATCTTCAGCACCGTAGACCGGCACGCGTCGGTTGCGCAGGTTTTCCTTCAGCGGAATAAGCGGCAAGCCCGGGCTGCGCAGGACCGACGACTTGTAACCCGGCGACAGATACGGCGGATGGGATTCCCAATCACGCGGTGTGAGGATCGGTGAAGTCATGTCGACTGTCTCCTGTAATTGTGGGAGTTGAATAGGATGTTTCTGACGGCTACTTTATATAACGTCGCAAGTTATGGAAAATGATGTTTTGTGCCTTCTTGCATAACGGAACGTCATGGATACCGACTTCACCAACACTCGCGTCAAGTTCCGGCATCTGCAGTGTTTTCTGGCTGTCACACAGCTCGGCAGCGTGCAGCGCGCCGCCGATAGCCTGTCGATCACGCAGCCCGCCGTATCGAAGACGATCGGCGAGCTCGAATCCATTCTAGGCGTGCGTTTGTTCGAGCGCGGGCGGCGCGGTGCGGTGCCGACGCGCGAAGGCCGCCTGTTCGCGCCGCACGCGAGCGCCTGCGTCGCGTCGTTGCGCGAGGGCGTGGACATGCTGCTGCGCGAGCGCGGCGACGTGCCGGGAACCATCGCGATCGGCATCTTGCCGACGGTCGCGCCCGTGCTGCTTTCGCCCGCGCTTGCGTCGTTCCGGCAGCAATGGCCGGCGGTGTCGCTGTCCGTGCTGACGGATTCGAACGCTGTTTTGCTGGAGAAGCTGAAGGCGGGCGACGTCGACCTCGTCGTCGGGCGATTGTCGGAACCGGAAGCGATGCACGGTCTCTCGTTCGAGCAGATCTATCGCGAGCCGCTGGCCGTGGTCGTGCGCCGCGAGCATCCGCTGACGCTCGAGACGCCGCTCACGCCCGCGCTGCTCGCGCGCTTCGTGATCGTCGTGCCGCCGTTCGGCACGCTGATCCGTCAATCGGCGGAAAGCGTGCTCACCGCGTTCGGCGCGCATGCGCTGACGGCGCTCGTCGAGACGTTGTCGGTGTCGCTCGGGCGCTCGCTCGCGATGAACAACGACGCGGTGTGGTTCGTGCCCGCCGGCGCGGTCGAGCAGGACATCGGGCTCGGGCTGCTCGCCGCGCTGCCGATGCCCTTCGCGGGCACCGACGAGCCCATCGGCCTGATCCGCCGCAACGACGCGGCGCGCACGCCGGTGGAGGAAACGCTCGTCGATGCGCTGCGCGACGCGGGCCGCTCGCGCGCCGGACGCAAATGACCGGGCTGCACGAGCGGCGCACAAGTTGCTGAAGCAGCATTTACCGCGCAGAGTCCGCGCGAAACAAATATTATGACGAAAGGTAGCGAGCGAACGAATTGACTGCAACAAACGCGCTCAGCAGTGGTCACATAAAAACATTGCCCGCCGCCCTCGTCCGCTGTTCTCCGCCGCACGCACCGAACATGTTCGCAAGATGAAGACCGTATTGCTCGTCGACGACGACCGCGCCACCATCGAAGCCTGGACCCTCTGCATGCAGGGCGAGGATTGCAACGTCCTGTGCGCGTTCGACGGCAACCGGGCGTTGACGATATTGAGCGAACAGAGGGTGGACATCGTCGTGTCGGACTGGATGATGCCTGGGCTCGGCGGCGCGCTGCTCTGCCAGACGATGAAGAACGACGCGGCGCTCGCGCACATTCCTTTCCTGATGATCTCAGCACACCCGAATCCGCCCGCGTTCGTCAGCTACGACGGCTATTTGCGCAAGCCCGTCGACATGGGCACGCTGATCGCCGCGGTGAACCGCTTGTGCGCCGCGAACAAACGGCCACCGTATTGAACGGCCGTTAACGCAGCTTTGCCAGCGCCTCGTCCATCTGCGTCTGCGCCATGCGGTTCAGCTCCTGCGGAATCTCGCAATCGAGCGGCAAACAGGGCGTGACGATCACGCGGATATGGCCGCCCCGATCCGGCCAGCCCTTCGCGGGCCATACCTTGCCCGCGTCATGCACCACGGGCACGACCGGCACTTTCGTCGCGCAGGCGAGCCGCACGCCGCCCGAAGCGAGTTTGAGCGGCGCATCGTGCGCGACGCGCGTGCCTTCGGGAAAGATCACCACGGAATCGCCTTTCTTCAGCCGCGCCGCGCACTCGCGCGTGACAGCGGCATGCGCCTGACGGATCGAGCCCCGATCGAGACTCACCATGTCGAGCCCGCGCAGCACCCAGCCGAAGAACGGAATGTTCATGAGTTCGTGCTTGAACACGAAGCTGATGCGCTGCGGAAAGAGCGCCATGAATGAGAGCGTTTCCCACGTCGATTCGTGGCGCGACAGGATGATGCACGGGCCACTCGGCAAATGCTCCAGCCCTTCGATCGAGCACGTGACGCCGGTGATGACGCGCATCATCGCGACCATCGCGCGGCACCAGAGCTTCGCGAGCCGGTAACGCCCGTTGCGGCCGACGAACGGAAACAGCGGCAGGATCAGAATCGACCATACGATGCCGCTGCCCAACAAATACGTTGCAAAGAGCCACTTGACGAGAGTACGGCGCATCGAATTCCGACGGATGAGGGGAAGGCGCCAGCATAACGTATCGCGCACCACGTGCCGGATTGCACCGGGCGCGTCGCGCGTCATGCGGTGTCCTCGATCGGATGCAACAATGGACGCCGACTCGACACAAACAGCCAGGGATGAAGCGCATGGAAACTGAGACGCCGGTGCAGTTCGATGAAGGCATGCTCGACGTGGGCGACGGTCATTCGATCTACTGGCGCGCCCAGGGCCCGCGCGACGCGCCCGTGATGCTCGTCGTGCATGGCGGCCCCGGCGGCGCGATGAACCTGAAGTGGGCCGAGGTGCTGGAAGAGGGCACGTGGCGCGTCGTGTTTTTCGATCAGCGCGGCTGCGGCAAGTCCACGCCATTCGGCAAGCTGGAGGCGAACGGCATCGATGCGCTCGTCGGCGACATGGAAAAGCTGCGCGTTGCGTTGAATATCGAACGATGGGCGATCTTTGGCGGCTCGTGGGGCACGACGCTCGGCCTCGCATACGGCGTCGCGCATCCGGAGCGTTGTCTCGGCTTTCTGCTGCGCGGCGTGTTTCTCGCGCGGCGCGAGGACATCGACTGGTTCCTGTGGGACGTGCGCCGCGTGTTCCCGGAGGCGCATCGCGCGTTTCTCGATGCGATCGAGGCCGCGTGCGGCGAGCGTCCTTCGAACGCGCAGGACATTTTGCAGATGACGGAGGCGCCGCTCGCGCGCTTCGACGAAGCCGGCACGCGGCTCGCGCGCGCTTGGACGCAGTACGAGACGACGCTGTCGGTCGTCAACAAGCCGGAGAAGGAGCCCGCCGACGAAGACAAACGCCCGAGCGCGGAGGCGAACGCCGCGGCGATTTCGATGGCGCTGCTCGAACGCCACTACATGGCGAACGAACTACCGCCGAAGCCGCCGCTTCTGCCGCTCGTCGCGCGCATCGCGCATCTGCCGTGCCGGATCGTGCATGGCCGCTTCGACATGGTGTGTCCCGCCGATCAGGCGCTGGATCTCGCCGCGCGCTGGCCCGCCGCGGAATTGGCCGTGGTGAACGCGGCGGGGCACTGGACCTTCGAGCCGGGCAATCTCGCGGCCTTGCGCGCGGGCGCATCGGCGCTCGCGAAGGCGATCGCGGATGCGACGTAGAGGCGCTCAGAAGCTTCGGCATCAGCGCGTCGCGCATGTGGGCGCTCTTCATGCGCACGAGACTGCGGTCGAGCTTCACGATGTCGGGCCTGAGCGTCAGCAGCCGGTCGATATTGGAATGTCCCGCGCCGAAATCGTCGACGGCGACGCACGGCGGTTACGCGTTTGGGGTGGGGATGAGCGCAACATCGGCCGTTCGTGCGCAAACTTGAGCGCCGGAGCCGTCCGCAAAGCCGACCGCCGTGACGCATCCGGTTTGCCGCTCGCGCCCGCACGACCTATCTTTGTTGATGCGATGCTACGATCCGGTGCAACTTAAGCCGGGCGGCGCTCGTCGAAAGTCGCAACGAACCAATCGAGAGAGATAGATGGCGCAACAGAAAACCAATCCCAAACTCGAGCAGGCGCTGACGCGCGGCGATCTCGCGATCCGTCAGGCCAACTCGGGCCGCGCCACGGCGGTGCTGCGCGCGCTCGGCAAGATGATCGTCGAGGCGTCCGCGACGATCGGCGTCGAGGCGCATGTCGTCATTCACGACGGCGACAAGATCTACGATCCCGCCGACGGCGTGTGGCCGCAGCAACTGCTCATATCGCTCGACGGTCCCGTCGAGGAAAACGATCCGGACGAGATTCGCACGATCACGCTGCTCGCCGATACGCCGGCCACGATATTCCGCTGCGAATGGCAACGCGCCGACGGCAATATCGGGCGACAGGAAGGCCGCCCGCTGGCGATGGTCGCTTTCATTACCGATGTCGATATCCCCTGGCTCGACGAAGACGACTGATTATTTCTAATTCGTTTTAGCGGTTTTCACACTGTCGACACGATTATGTCGTGTTAGAGGCGGGCGTTTTCTTTCGAGGAACGTCCGCTTTTCATTTGCCGTTCTCACCCGCCTGAAATCCCGAACGATGCGATTTCGTTGTTTCGCAGATTCTGCGAAACAAAAGTGTAAGCAAACGTTACCGGACCCCGTTTTTTTAGTGTTTTCGAGCGTTTACGCGATGCTCCGCGAAGGTTCGGCCAACGCTATGCTCCCACTTGCCTCTCGCGTCAATAGGTGGCTGCTCGCCCTCGTTTCTTTCCCCGATTCGGGCTCGCATATTTCTGTACGGCATATGCATATATTGGTTTGCAGCGGCTACCCGGCGATTGGCTCGCCGATTAGAAGCTTTCTTCCATCGCTTTAGCCTGGAATTTGCTCGGAAACAGTGGCAAGCGCGCACCCCGTTATTTGACTTCGTGAGAGGCTCGTTTCGCCCGTGCACGGGACCAGCCAATAAACGTCCCCACATGCGGCACTTTCCAATCGCCAAGAAAAAATGGGGTTTACAAATGGAACGTCTCAACCTTGCCAACAGCACCGCCGCTAACCAAAACGAACCGGCGGTTCGCCCGACTCTCACGATCGTGCCCGCGCTTCAGAAATCCGAGCGCATGCCGTTTACTATTCGTATCGTCCGGGACGATGCGGGGCTGCAAAAGGCCGTGAGCATCAGACGTTCGGCCTATGGGCGGCACCTGCCCGAATTCGCCGAATCGATGACCATCGAGCCTTCCGACCGCGATCGCGGCACGGCTGTGTTGCTGGCGGAATCCAAGCTCGACGGCGCGCCGCTCGGGACCATGCGCATTCAGACCAATGCGTATGGGCCGCTCGCGGTCGAGCAGTCGGTGCGTCTGCCCGATCATCTGGCGACGGGGCGGCTGGCGGAAGCGACGCGGCTCGGCGTTGCGGGCGGCATGGTGGGACGGGTGGTGAAAGTGGCGCTGTGCAAGGCGCTGTGGATGTTCTGCGAGATGCACGGGATCGACTACATGGTGATCACGGCGCGTACGCCGCTCGATCGGGAGTATGAGGCGATGCTCTTCAAGGATGTATTCGGCGTCAATGAATTCCTGCCGATGACGCACGTCGGCGGACTGCCGCATCGCGTACTGGCCAAGGATGTCATGGCGGCGCGCCAGCGTTGGGAAGAAGCGCGTCATCCGCTTTTCAACTACATGGTGCATACGCATCACCCGGATATCGATTTGCATTCTGTAGATTTATCTTTTGACTGGGAACCGGTACGATGCCCGGAGGCTCCGCTGATGGCTTACGGCAGATAAAAAGGCACGATCGTATTCAGAAAGGTGTTAGCGAAATAACCGGGCCACGGAGCGGTCCGGTTGGCCAAAAGCGGCGGCGCGCGGGAGTTTTCGAGCTCCGCCGCCGCTCGCGCCGCCCATATCGCGTCGGGCGCAAACGGGGGTTTTTCCAGGTATGGCGTCGGTTATTCCAGCTTCCTTATCGAGATTCAGACGCACGGGCTCGTGGATCGACGACGCACTGTACGCGGTCGCCGTTTACGCCGTGCCGGTTCTGATTTTGCTCGGTACGATCGCGACGCTCTACTTCCTGCCGCGCCAATACGAAACGCGCGGCGCCGTTCCTCTCGAATTACGTGTCGTCGCCGATCAAGCCGGCCTGATGGGCCCCGCCGATGCACGTGCCGCGCTGCAAGGCGCCGCGCCTGTTTCCCGCTACAGCACGCGTCTTTCCGAAAAGCCGGTCTGGTTCGGTTTCACGACGCCCAGCATGAGCCCGAGTTCGTCGACGGTCGTCGAATTACCGTCGCGCCACGCGCAAACGCTTGCCTGCTGGAACGCGGACACGCTCGCGCCGCTCGGCCAGGCGGATCGCGAAGGTGTGACCGGCGAGATGCGCGCGGTCAAAGCGGGTTTCTCGATTCAGGTCGGCCGGTTGAAACAAGCCGAAAACATTCTTTGTCGCGGCACGTTTTCCGGTCCCGCGCAGATCAACGCCTACGCATGGGAATGGCAAGGCCTGCGCAACGCGTCGCTCGACTTTCAGGAAAGCTCGGGCCTGATCGCGGGCGGGCTGCTCACGCTCGCGGTGTTCGTCTTCGTCACGGCGCTTATCAATCACGAGTGGACCTACGTGATTTTCGCGGTGTGGCTCGTCGGCAATCTGCGCCTGTGCGCGAACGCGATGGGCTGGGACATGCAATGGCTCGGCCGCGTGTTGCCGTCGGATTTCATGCAGCCGTTGCGGCAGTTCACTTTCGCCGCCTATTACCTGCTGACGGCCGCGCTCTTTCAGCAGCTCTTCCGGCGCGAGTTGCGCGTGGTCGGTTACCGATGGCTGCTGCGCGTCATTCAATATGTCGGCATCGTGCTGCTGGCGGCGGCGCTCGCGCTGCCGTATGAGTTCTTCATTCCGGTGCTGTGGGTCATCGCCGGTTTCGGCATCTGCGTGCTGTTGTTCTTCCTCGCGCGGCTCGTGTGGATGGCGCGCTCGCGCACCGTGCTCTGGTATGTGGCGTCGCTCGGCGTCGTGCTGTTCTCCACGTTCTCCGAAGTGCTCGGCGCGGCGTTCGGGCTGAAGGTGCTCGTGGGCGGCGTGAATACCGTGATGGCCGCGCTGTCGTCGAGCATGATGGCCGCCTTCGCGATCGCCGAGCAGATGCGCGCCGAACGCGATTTCCGCCGTCAGGCGCAGATGGAATTGCGCAACACCTACGAAGTCACGCCGATCGGACTCTTCACGCTCGACGCCGATGGCCACTTCGTGCGCGCCAACCCCGCGTTGCGCGCCATGCTCGATTTGCAAAAGACCGACTACAAGGTGCGGCACTGGAACGACTGCTTCGAGGCGGGCGCGTGGGGCGCGTTGCAGGCGCTGGCGTCGAAGGGCAGCGACGGCGAACTCGAAATGGGCGGCTCGCCCGAGCGCGGCACCGGCGAGCGTCGTTATCTGCTGAAGGCGATCCGCTCGAACGGGTGGATCGAAGGATCGCTTCAAGACACGACCGAACGCTCGAAAGCCGTCGAGCGCCTGCGCTTTCTCGCGGAGCACGATCCGCTGACCGGCTCGCTGAACCGGCGCGGCATCGAGAAGGCGATCTCCGTCCAGAGCGAAGAGACGTTGCCGTGGGCGCTGGCGTATGTCGATCTCGACCGCTTCAAGCTCGTCAACGATCTGTTCGGGCATCGCAGCGGCGACGAAGTGCTGCGACAGGTCGCGGCGCGCACGCGTGCGCACTTCGCGCGCAGCTATCCGGTCGGGCGCATCGGCGGCGACGAGTTCGTCTGCGTGATGCACGATACGTCGATCGAAGACGCCATCGCGCAATGCCGCGAGCTGATTGCGATTCTTTCGGATGCGCCGTATCAGGTCGGCAATCGCGCGTTTCAGGTGAAGGCGTCGATAGGCTTGGTCGAATGCTCGCAGGGCGTGCGCGTGCAGGACGCGCTCTCGCACGCGGATCGCGCATGCCGCGAAGCGAAGAAGGTCGCGCACACGCATCTCGTCACGTATCGCAAGGGCGCGGCTGCGTTCGAGGAGCGCGCGGAGGAACTGAGGCTCGTCGAGACGCTCGGGCGCAATCGCCTGCCGCCGGGACTTTTCCTCGTGATGCAGCCGATCATGTCGCTGTCGGCGCCGACCGAATCGCTCAATTTCGAAGTGTTGCTGCGCATGCGCTCGCCCGACGGCGCGACGCTGCCCGCGGGCAAGGTGATCGTCGCGGCGGAGGAATCGGGCAACATCGCGGCGATCGACCGCTGGGTCATCTCGACGCTGCTCGAATGGATCGAGGTCCATCAGCAGCAGCTCGGCAACACGCAGTTCATCTGCGTGAACCTCTCGGGCGGCTCGCTCAACGACGAGCAGTTCATGGAGGACATCTTCGCGCTCTTCGCGCGCTATCAGTCGATCGTGCATTACCTGTGTCTGGAAATCACGGAGAGCGTCGCGCTGCACGATCTGGAGAACACGCAGCGCTTCATCTCGCGCGTGCACGACATGGGCGGCAAGATCGCGCTCGACGATTTCGGCGCGGGCTATACGTCGTTCAAGTATCTGAAGGCCTTGTCCGCCGACGCCCTCAAGATCGACGGCGAATTCGTGCGCTCGATGTGCGCGCATCCGGCGGATATCGCGATCGTCGAGGCGATCGTCGCGCTCGCGCGCAATCTCGGCATGCGCAGCGTCGCGGAGTGGGTCGAGGACATCGATACGCTGCGCGCGTTGCAGGAGATCGGTGTCGACTACGTGCAGGGTTTCCTCGTCGCGCGGCCGCAGGACAGCTCGGCGATTCTTGCCGCGAGCTCGGCCGCGAGCTTCGTGAAAGACCCGGAAGTGGTGAGCTTCGTCGAATGCCTGTCGGAGCCGGTTCAGGCTACCGTATTCGACTACGAGTGGCACGCGCGCGCGTCCGGTACGCACTGAACCGCTCCAAGACCCGCTTGCTAGAATCGGCGTAACAGAGTCGAGCGAACGGGGGCTCACAACATGAACCATGTCCGACGCGCCCACCGGCGCCGCGAGGCTCGCGCCGATGTCTGAGCGGCCCGCGCGCAAAGCCTCGATGCATTCCGTCGGCTCCAACCAGCTCGGCATGCGCCAGTTCAACGAACGCATCGTCCTGCAGGCGATCCGGCTGCACGGCGCGTTGCCCAAAGCCGATGTCGCGCGCCTCACGCGTCTTTCCATGCAGACCGTTTCGCTGATCGTCGATCATCTGATCGACGACGGATTGCTGCAAAAGGATGCGCGCACGCGGGTGAAAGGGCGCATCGGCCAGCCGTCGGTGCCGATATCGCTGCGCGCGGACGGCGCGTTCTCCATCGGCGTGAAAGTGGGGCGGCGCAGTCTCGACGTGCTGTCGATGGACTTCGCCGGCAGCGTGCGCACTCGCGAGACGCTCGAGTATGCGTATCCCGATCCGCACACGCTCTTTCCCGCGCTGGAGGAGCGGCTCGCGCGCGTGATCGCCGCGCTGGGTGATGGCGCACCGAAGATCGCGGGCATCGGCGTGGCCGCGCCGTTGTGGCTCGGCGGCTGGCGCGATTTCTTCGATACGCCGCCCGACGCGCTCGCCGCCTGGAACGACATCGACATCCGCGAACGCATTCAGTCGATGACTGCGCTGCCCGTCGAATTCGCCAAGGACACCACGGCGGCGTGCGCGGCCGAGCTCGTGATGGGCCAGGGGCGCGGATTGCGCAATTTCCTTTACGTGTTCATCGGGACGTTCATCGGCGGCGGGTTGGTCATCGACGGCAGATTGCACGCCGGGCCGAGCGGCAACGCAGGCGCGATCGGCTCGTTTCCGCTCTTCGACGGCAAGACGCGGCGTGCCGGGCAACTGCTCAATACGGCGTCGGTGTATGTGCTTGAGAAGGCGTACGCTGCGGCGGGCGCGCCGGCTGCCGCCGCACATGACGAGCGCGCAGGGTCGCCTGAGTTGCGCGGATTATCGGAAGCGTGGATGCGCGAGACGTGTCCGGCGATCGCGACGGGCATCGCTTCGTCGGCCGCACTGCTCGATTTGGAAGCCGTGGTGATCGACGGTGAAATCGACCGCGCCTTGCTGCGCGAAGTCATCCGCCGCACCGGCGAGGAACTCGGCGGCTTCGACTGGCAGGGCATGACGCGACCGCGTCTGGTCGAAGGGCAGATCGGCCCCGACGCTCGCGCGATGGGCGGCGCGATCCTGCCGCTCTATGCGCACTTCGCGCCGAAGCACGAGTTGTTTCTCAAACCGCTCGAAGCCTGAATCACTCCAGCGACAGCCGCGCGGCGAACGCGAGCAGCGCAGCGGAGAAGGTCCAGCGTTGCACGGTCTGCGCTTTGGGATGACGGCGCAGCCAGCCGGAAATGCGGACCGCGCCTGCCGCGAGCGCGAGGTCGAACATGACGCCGACCACGACCAGCACCACGCCCAGTTCCACGACTTGCGACCAGATCGGCCCCACTTCCGGACGCACGAACTGCGGCAGCAGCACGGAACAGAAAAGCAGCGCCTTCGGATTGAGAATGCTGCTCAGAATGCCTTTTGCGTACGCGGAATGCAGCGTGGATGCGGCGGCTTGGCCGGGCATGGCGTCGAGTCCGAATGCGGGCGAACGAAAAATCTGAATCGCGACATAGGACAGATACAGGCCGCCCGCGATGCGTACGCCGTCATAGAGCCAGGGCGCGCTGCGCAAGAGCGCGGCGACACCGAGCGCCGATAGGGTCACGTGCGTCGCGCGCGCCGTGGCGAGTCCGGCGGCGATCGCAAGTCCGTGCCGAAAACCGCGCGTGCCGCTCGTCTGAAGCACGAGCGCCATGTCCGGTCCCGGCAGCGCATAGACCACCGCGAGCGCGCCAATGAAAACCCAGAGCAAATGCGCCGAAACCATGATGAACTCCTGTGTGTGAAGGCTTCATCGTGCCATTTTGGATAAGGCGGTTCATGGCCTTTTACGTCGGGTATGGCATCTGAAATGACGTATTCCACTAAAATTGGTCGAGATGAAAGGGGAAAACGTCATGGCCCAACTTGACCGCATTGATCGCGCGATGCTCGCCGCGCTCCAGCAGGATGGGCGCATGCCCGTCGCGAAACTTGCCGAACGCGTCGGACTGAGCGAAACGCCGTGTGCGCGCCGACTCAAGCGCCTCGAAAGCGATGGCTATATCGACGGCTATCGCGCTTTGTTGTCGCGCAAGGCGCTCGAACTGGGTGTCGTCGCGTTCGCGCAGGTGCGCTTCAGCGTGCATGACCGCGCGCTGTCCGACCGCTTCGAACGAGAGATTCAGGGCATTGCGCGCATCGTGTCGTGTCACAACGTCTCGGGTACGGCGGATTATCTGCTTCAGATCGTCGCGCGCGATCTCGACGAATACGGCGTCTTCATGCGCGATGTGCTGCGGACGTTGCCAGGCGTTACGGCAGTCGAATCGATGTTGTCTCTGCGCGAAGTGAAGCGCGACGGCGGCCTGCCGTTACCGTGATTCTTGCGAGCGCGTCTTTCGAACGCGTCGCTGCATAAAAAGACGCCTCGTCCAAAACGGACGAGGCGTCTTGCCTGAACCCCAAACGAGAAATGGTCGGGCGCGGCGTTACGAACTGCGCTTGCGAATCATGCCCCAGACGACGAGCAGGATAATCGCGCCGATGACCGAAGCGATCCATCCGGCCGGTTGCCCAGGCTGATACCAGCCCAGCGCGCGACCGACGTAGCCCGCGATCAGTGAGCCAGCGATACCGAGCACGATGGTCATGATCCAGCCCATGCTGTCGTCGCCCGGCTTGATGGCGCGTGCGATGAGACCGACGACGAGTCCGACGATCAAAGTACCGATGAATGCAAGCATGCGGTTGCTCCTTGACTGAGTTTTACGGCTTCTTGACTGCGTTGCAGATGGATCCCGGAAGGTCCCGGTACGTTCAAATTAGCACGGCGCAATGCATTTGGGTATGACACTGGCCGCCCGGCCTATCCCTTAAGCACGAAGGATGCCCCGCGCCTTCCCAAGGTAGAATTCGTGGCATTGCTTCAATGGCTGCTCGCACCGCAACGATATGACCGACTCAGAATTCACCTCCACCGACGACGCGATCCATGAGGACCGTCTCTGGCGCGACGACGGCTGGACCGCTCGCGTGATCAAGAACGAAGACGACGACGGCTGGGCCGTCGAGATGATTCAGGCGGGCGAGGCCGAGCCTGCGCTCGTCGGTCCGTGGACCATGGGCCGCGACAAGAAGAATCCGAAACCCCTCGATGCCAACGCGTTTCGAACCCTCGTCAAGACGGCGTCGGAAGTGTTGCGCCGGCATGAGCAGCAGCGTCACGCGATGCTGCACAAGAACGTCACGATCGACGTGCGAGGCGAGGAGTTGACGGTCATGCTGGAGATCGTTCCCGATGAGGACGATCCCTACGCCGATCTCAAGGCCTTCGATACGTACGGCGCGCAACTGGCCCACGTGCGCGTCTCTCCCGCATTCAAGCTCAACAAGGCCAGCGCCGAACGCTGGGCCGAGAACGATTTCGCCAAGCCGGGCTCGGGCGGCTGAGTCACGCCGAAGCGCGCGGGCGAACGAAAACAAACGAAAACGCCGTCGCGTTTTGGCGCGACGGCGTTGTAAAGCGATAACGAACGACGGTTCGGCGTTCAGCCTTTCTTCACGACGAACTCGATTCTGCGATTCGCGAAACGCCCGCTTGCGGTTTCGTTGTCGGCGACCGGATTGGCGTCGCCGTAACCTGCTGCCGTGAGCGATTGCGGCGGAACGCCGTTCTTCACCAGGAACCCGCGGACAGCCTGAGCCCGTTCCTTCGATACTTCGAGCTTGGCCGGTGCAGCGCCCAGCGCATCCGAATAGCCCGCGATTTCCAGGTTCACCATCGAACCTTTGGCCGCGCAGTTCTTGAGCAACTGCGCCGTCTCGCCGAGCGTGGCGTACGCGCTTTCCGGCACCTGCGCGCTCGAACGCGCGAAATTCACGACCTGGAGGTCGAGCACTCTCGACAGCTTGTTGCCGGAGCAGGGCGTGTCTGTCGCGAGCAGGCTCTTCATCGCGCTGCGAAAGGATTGCGTCGCGGTGGCGACCGCGCCATCCACGTCGAACGCAGCGACCTGGAACATGCCGCCGAGGGTGCTCCTCAACCGATCCGCCCAGCCTAGCTTAGCGTTCGCGGCCGCGCCGCTCAGTTCGACTTTCGAGCCGCTCACCTTGGCTTCGGCGCCGGGCACGGCCATCAGCGGGAAGAAATCGCTTACGCGCGAAAGCCAGGTTGCCGGGCGCGTTTCGGGAACGACGGCAACGTCGGCGGTATAGGCCTTGCCGAAACGAGCCGTCAATGCGTCGAGCAGATGCTGCTTCTCGGCTTCCGTGCCGACCGTCGCGTCGATGGAAGGCGTGCCCGCCGCGTTGACGTTGAACAGCAATCGCGCGTCTTTCCAGGCGGCAGGCGCGACATTGGGCGCGGCGGTTGTCTGGGCCGATGTTGCCGTGGCTGTCGTTGCGATGGGCGTATCTGCGATGGCGGAGGCAGCGACCGGCGCATCGACCACGGGCTGCGTGGCCGGCGTCGACACGTCCGAGACTTGCGGCGCGGCTGGAGCGGCGCTCAGATCGACGCTGTCGCTTTTCGTGAAGCCGCGATAGTAGGCCAGCGCAAGAATCAGGGCCAACACCGCGAACAACACCCAGACCCACTTGTTCGAGCGCTTCGGCGCGGGCTTGCGCACTGGTGCGCGCAACGGAGGCGGCGGGGGCGGTGCGGGCTTCGCGACCGGCGCGGGTTGCGCGGCGACCGGCGCGACAGGCTCTGGTGCGACTGTTACGGCGACGTCGCCGTCGACGCGTTGCTCCAGGCTCGATGCGACCGTGTCGAGACGCGGCGCGATGCAACTGGTGAAGCCTTCGGTGTTGCCGACGCCGATGGCTGTCGCGACCGCGTTCGACATCGACGTATTGATCTCGCCGATCTGCTCTCGCAGCAGTTTCGGCACGTGCGACAAGGCCCACTGCGCGAGCAGGAAGTGTCGCTTCAGGATGCCGAAAAGCACCGCGGCGACGATGCCCGCGAGCGCCGAGGTGGCTTGCGTGGGAACGCCGGTTTCGGCCGAGACGGCATCGGTCAGCGCGTCGACACGTTGGCCCGTTGCGAGCGCCGCGAGCAAATGGCCGTTGGCTTCGAGCTGCTTGAGCCCGCCGGTGGTCGCGATCAGCTTGGGGAGCTGGTCGGCGATGTAGGCATTCGTCTCCGGCTGCATGATGACGGAGTACACCGACTGCGCGCCGGGTACCAGCGTCGCACGGTCCATCAGCGATGCCACGAGTCCGGGCGCGATGCGTGCCGCGACTTGCCGGACGATCTGCCCGGGTATGCCGAACTGTTGCGACAGCTGTTCCGCGATGTGTTCCGAAATCGCAGAATTGACCGCCTGGACGAGATTGATGCTCATCGACTGTCTTTCCTTTCTACATGGACGCTCAACGCAAGCGCAAGTGTGCGGCGCATTCTATATGCACAGCTATCCTAAAAAAATGCGTGCAAACTTCTTTACGAAAACGGTGCGCAGATGCGACTGTGTGTCTCTTTCAGCGTGCGCGCGGATTCAGTTCGGAGAAAAACTTGCGCATGCGCTTGCAGGCGATGCCGAGCCATGACGGCTCGGCGGGCGCGGCTTCGTTGCTGTTCACCGAGAGCGCGACGAGCGACATCATGGAGTGAGAACGAATCAGCGTGCGGTACGATGCGTCGAGCGGCGACGTCCATGCGCAAGTGCGGCAATCGTGCTTCGTGCACGTGTTGCAGGGAGGTTGATCGCGGTTCATGGCAGAGTCCTTTTCCAGTACCCGCACATGATGTTCGATAAGCTTTCGTAAGGCGATCAGAGGGTTCCGATTGAACTCTTGGTTTCTATCTCGGAAATAGGACAAACTAGGCGGATAAGCCGGGCACTGTTGCACCGAAAAGGAGAAGGCGATGCACTACCTGTTGATTTACGAGCTACGTTCGGACTATCTGGAGCGCCGCGCGCAATTTCGCGACGCGCATCTCGCCCTGGCGTGGGCGGCTGTCGAACGAGGCGAGATCGTGCTTGCCGGCGCGCTCGACGCACCCGCTGATCGCGCGATGCTGCTGTTCCACAGCGATTCGTCGGCCGCGGCGGAAGACTTCGCGAAGCACGATCCTTACGTGACGAACGGGCTGGTCGAGCGCTGGGAAGTGCGCAAGTGGAACACGGTCGTGGGCGCGAGCGCCGCCACGCCCGTGCGATAGCGACAGCACGAAAATCACGCGTCGGCGGTTTCTTCCTCGGGACGATCGCGGCGCGTGGAACTGCGACGCTGCGCCGACCGATACAGGCTCGTGAGGGTATCGTCGATTTGTTGCGTGCGTTCGAACAGCGCCGCGAGCCAGTCGACGAACGCCGAGACGCGCGGCGTCGCCTGACGGCTCTTCAGGAACGCGACCGAAACCTTCAGCGGCGGCGATTTCCACTGCGGCAGCACTTCGAGCAATTGTCCCGAGCGCAGATAAGACTGCGCAGCGATGCGCAGCGGCTGGATCAACCCGAGCCCTTCGATGCCGCACGCCAGGTACGCATGTTCGTCGGCGACCTGCACGAAACCGCGCATCTTCATCGTGACGGGCTCGCCGTCGACATCGAAATCGAAATCGGCGGGGCGGCCGCTTTTCTCCGACAGACAATTCACCGCGACATGCTGCGCGAGCTCGTCGAGCGTTTGCGGCGTGCCGTGCTTGTCGAGATACGCGGGGCTCGCGCACGTCACCTGTTCGAGCACGCCGAGCCGCCGCGCGATCAGTCCCGAGTCGGGCAACTCGCCGAGCTGAACGCTGCAATCGACACCTTCGCCGACGAGATCGACATTACGGTTGCCGATGCCGATCGACAGCTCGATCTGCGGATAACGCGCATGAAATTCCGGCAGCGCGGGCACGACGATGGAAGTCGCGACGGTATCCGGCATTTCGACGCGCAACCGTCCGCGCAGGCGCTCTTCGCCCGCGCCGAAACCGGATTCGAGTTCGTCGATGTCGGCGAGGATTTGCGCGCAGCGTTCGTAATAGGCGGCGCCATCGACGGTGAGATTCAGGCGCCGCGTCGTGCGTGCGAGCAATTGCACGCCGACTAGCGCTTCGAGTTGTTGCACGGTCGTCGAAACACTCGCGCGCGGCATGCCGAGCGACTCGGCCGCACGCGTGAAACTGTTCGTATCGACGACACGCGTAAAGACACGCATGGCATGGACGCGATCGATCACGTTGAGTTTTCCTTTTATGACGATTGAATGGCGATGCGAGAAAAAGCGACGCCACCGCGGCTGGGAAGCTGCGGAAAACGGGCGCATCGGCGATGGTTAGATCGTACGGACGGGAAGCGTCAACGTGAATACACAAAAGTGGAGGATTCTTGCCTGATTCTTTGCGGCGCGCTTGCGGCGAGGCGAATCAGAGCATCGGCATCTCGCCGCGCAGACGGCCCGCGAAGCCGGTCATGTCCGCACCCGAAGGCGCCTGATAGAGCCGCAGGCCCATCTCCGGAAGGATCGACAGCAGATGATCGAACACGTCGCCCTGAATGCGCTCGTATTGCGTCCACGCGGTCGTCGCGGTGAAGCAGTAGACCTCGATCGGAATGCCATGCGATTCGGGCTCCAGCATACGGACCATCATCGCCATGTCCTGACGGATTTCCGGATGCCTTTGCAAATACGCGAGCCCGTACGCGCGAAACGTGCCGATATTCGTGAGCCGCCGCCGGTTCGCAGGCTCGTTCGCGAGCTCGCCGAGATTGCGGTTCGCCATCTCCACCTCGGTCTGCTTCTGCTCCAGATAATCGTGCAGCAGGCGAAAGCGTTTCAGTCGCGCGGTCTCTTCGTCCGTGAGAAAGCGCACGCATTGCGCGTCGAGCCGCAGGGTGCGCTTGATGCGCCGGCCGCCCGATTCGAACATATGCCGATAGTTGCGATAGCTCTCCGAAAAGAGCTTGTAGGTCGGCACGGTCGTCACGGTGTTGTCCCAGTTCTGCACCTTGACCGTGTGCAGCGCGATGTCCTTTACGAAGCCATCGGCGGCGGCTTGCGGCATTTCGATCCAGTCGCCGATGCGCAGCATGTCGTTCGACGTCAACTGCGTGCTCGCCACCAGCGACAACAACGTGTCCTTGAACACGAGCAGCAGCACGGCGGAGAGCGCCCCGAGCCCGGAGAGCATCCAGAGCGGCGAGCGGTCGATGAGAATCGAGAGCACCAGCACGCCGCACACGAGCGCGAGCGCCAGCTTGCCGATCTGGATATAGCCCTTGATCGAGCGCGTCTGCGCTTCCTTGCTTTCCGCATAGACGTCCTGCCACGCGGAGAGCGCGCTGCCGGCCGCGAGGAATACGCAGATCCACGCGCCGGCATGCGCGACGCGCTCGATGAACGTGGCCCAGTGACCGATGCGCGGCACGTCGCTGATGCCGAGCGCGACCGTCGCGAACGGCACCGCATACCAGAGCCGGTGATAAGCGCGGCGCTTGACGAACGCGCGATCCCATTTCGCATGCCCGGCGAGCACGAGCAAACGATGCGCGATACCCAGCACGATGCGCGCGACCACCCATTGCACGAAGAGCGCGATCAGCGCGAGCGCGACGAAGCCCGCGACCAGTTGCGCCCAAGGATGAGCGGCGAGTTGCTGCGGCAGCGGATCGGGAAGAAAGTCGAAATTCATACGTATTGGTGAGAGCGGGGCAGTGCGCCCGGTATTGTGCATGAACGTGCAGCGCAAGCTGCTGCCTTGCACGTCTTATCGAAAACCCGAGTTCGATGAAAATGAATTTTTTTCGGCGGGGTTTTCGAGTAAATATACTTTCATCGCCACTCTGGCAACGTCAGCAGAGCGTTTCATGTCCCGTTCCTTATCGGTTCATGCGCCGGCGAGCGCAGACGATCTGATCGCGGCGCGCATCGCCGCGGCCATGCCGACGCTCACGCCGATCCATCGGCGCATGGGTGCATTCGTGCTGGCCAACCTGTTCCGCTCGGCGACGATGCGCATCGACGAACTGGCGGGCGCGGTGGGCGCGTCGGTCGCGACGGCGAACCGGTTTGCGCGCGCGCTCGGCTTTTCCGGCTATCCGGCGTTTCGCGAGGCGCTCGTGCGCGGCTTCGAGGCGACCATCGCGCCGGTCGAGCGGCTGCGCACCGCGCTCGAATCGCCGGCGAGCGGCGCCGAAGTCTTCGATGCCTCGCTCGCGCAGGCGGCGGCGAACGTGCGTCTGGCGCAGACATCCGTCGATGGCGCGCGGGCCGAGGCGATCATCGACACGATTCTTGCCGCGCCGCGCGTCTTCGTGATCGGCTATGGCGCGAGCGCGTTTCTCGCCGGGCTGATGGAGCACGGGCTCACGCCGTATTGCGCGAACGTGCAGTCGCTCGCGCTGATGGGCGGGCCGTCGCACGCGGCGCGCCGGCTTTTCACGGCAGCGCGTGGAGACGTGCTCATCGCGATCGCGTTTCCGCGTTACGTCGACGACACCATCGTGCTCGCACGGCTCGCGCGCGATCACGGCTTGCGCGTCGTCGCGCTGACCGACACCGCCGCGTCGCCGCTCGCGCAAGTCGCGGACCTCGTGCTCGCGATCCGCGCCGAACGCAGGCTGGCGGCGAATTGCGACACGGCGGTGCTCGCGGTCATCGAAGCACTGTGCGATGCGGTTGCGCATCGCGCCAAGCGTTCGGTCGAGGCGGCGTCGGGATTGACCGAATTCGTGCTGCCCTGGCTCGTCGCGCCGTCGCTTTCACGAGAGCCGCACGCCGTGCACGCCAAGCGCCGCGCACACGCGAAAAGACCCATTCACACGGAACCGCGCGAATCATGAAGGCCATACCAGTCATTGCGATCCACGGCGGCGCGGGCACGATCCTGCGCAGCGCGATGAACGCCGAAGCCGAAGCGCGCTATCACGCCGCGCTCACGGAAATCCTGCGTGCGGGCGAACGCATGCTCGCCGATGGCGGCAGCGCGCTCGACGCCGTCACCGAAGCGGTGCGCCTGCTCGAAGACTGTCCGCTCTTCAACGCGGGCCACGGGGCGGTGTTCACCGCGGCGGGCACGCACGAGCTCGACGCCTCCGTGATGGACGGCGCGACGCTCGAAGCCGGCGCCGTCAGTTGCGTGACGCGCGTGAAAAACCCGGTGCTCGCCGCGCGCCGCGTGCTCGACGTGAGCGATCACGTGATGTTCACCGCCGCGGGCGCGGAAGCGTTCGCAGAAACGCAGGGGCTGGAGTTCGTCGATCCATCGTACTTCTATACGGAAGCGCGCTATCAGCAATGGATGAAGGCGCGCGGCACATCGGGCACGATGCTCGATCATGACGCGACGACCCAATTCGCTTTCGATAACGACCCCATCGATCCCGACAAGAAGTTCGGCACGGTCGGCGCGGTCGCGCTCGACGCGCACGGCCATCTTGCGGCGGCGACATCGACGGGCGGCATCACAAACAAGCAGGCGGGCCGCGTCGGGGATGCGCCGTTGATCGGCGCGGGCTGCTACGCGAACGACGCCACTTGCGCCGTATCGACCACCGGGACGGGCGAAATGTTCATGCGCATGCTCGCGGCCTACGACGTAGCGGCGCAGATGGAATATCGCGGCGTGTCGCTCGAAGACGCATCGAACGATGTCGTGATGAACAGACTGCCGCGCATCGAAGGACGCGGCGGACTCGTCGCCGTCGATGCGAAGGGCAACGTCGTGCTGCCGTTCAACACGGAAGGCATGTATCGCGGTTTCGCGCGTGTGGGCGAGACGCCTTTTACAGCGATCTATCGATGACGACACTGACCTTGCCCGATTCCCGCGTGATCGATGTGCGCGATCTGTCGGTCTCGTTTCGCTCGCGCTCGCGCACGGTCGAAGCCGTGCGCAACATATCGTTCACCGTGGATCGCGGCGAGACGCTCGCGATCGTCGGTGAGTCGGGCTCGGGCAAGTCGGTCACGTCGCTCGCGCTGATGCGTCTCGTCGAACGCGGCGGCGGACAGATCGTCGCGGGCAGCATTGTGTTTCGCGGGCGCAACGGCCGTGTGCTCGATCTCGCGAAAGCGTCATCGGCGACGATGCGCGGCGTGCGCGGCGCCGATATTGCGATGATCTTCCAGGAACCGATGACCTCGCTCAATCCGGTGTTCACGGTCGGCGATCAGATCGCGGAAGCCATCGCGCTGCATCAGGGCAAGAGCCATTCCGAAGCGCGCAACGAAGCGCTGCGTCTGCTCGATCTCGTGCGCATTCCCGAAGCGAAGCGCGTTTTCGCACGTTATCCGCATCAGTTGTCGGGCGGCATGCGCCAGCGCGTGATGATCGCGATGGCGCTGTCGTGCAAGCCGGCGCTCCTGATCGCCGACGAGCCGACCACCGCGCTCGACGTCACCATTCAGGCGCAGATCCTGCAACTCATTCGCGGCCTGCAGGACGAGATGAACATGGGCGTGATCTTCATCACGCACGATATGGGCGTGGTCGCGGAAGTGGCGGATCGCGTGCTCGTGATGTATCGCGGTGAGAAGGTGGAAGAAGCGCCGTCGGACGCGCTATTCCACGCGCCGCGCCATGCTTATACGAAGGCGCTGCTCGCCGCCGTGCCGACGCTCGGCGCGATGAGCGGCACTGACCGGCCCGCGAAATTTCCGATCCTCGAAGTCGAACCCGTGGACATTGCGCCGGACGATGCGAGCGCGTTGCGGCCATCGGAAGCGGTCGAGAAGGAACAGCAGCCGGCCGTCGATGAAACCGTGCAGCCCATCCTGCGCGTGCGCGACCTCGTCACGCGCTTTCCGGTGAAGAGCGGCCTGTTCGGGCGCACGACGGCGGCCGTGCATGCGGTCGAGCGCGTGAGCTTCGAGCTGCGTCCGGGCGAAACGCTCGCGCTCGTCGGCGAATCGGGCTGCGGCAAGTCGACGACGGGACGTTCGCTGCTGAGGCTCGTCGAGAGCCAGAGCGGTTCCATCGAATTCGACGGGCGCGACATCAGCAAGCTCGAAGGCCACGCGCTGCAAACCCTGCGGCGCAATATCCAGTTCATCTTTCAGGACCCGTTCGCGTCGCTCAATCCGCGTCTGACGGTCGGCTTTTCTGTGATGGAGCCGCTGCTCGTGCATGGCGTCGCGAGCGGGAAGGAAGCGCAGGCGCGCGTCGACTGGCTGCTCGAAAAAGTTGGCCTGCCGCCGGAGGCCGCGCAGCGCTATCCGCATGAATTCTCGGGCGGTCAACGGCAACGCATTGCGATTGCACGCGCGCTCGCGCTCAACCCGAAAGTCGTGATCGCCGACGAATCCGTTTCCGCGCTCGACGTGTCCGTGCGCGCGCAGATCGTCAACCTGATGCTGGATTTGCAGCGCGAACTCGGTGTCGCGTATCTCTTCATCTCGCACGACATGGCGGTCGTGGAGCGCGTGAGTCATCGCGTGGCCGTCATGTATCTCGGGCAGATCGTCGAGATCGGGCCGCGCGCGGCCGTGTTCGAGGCGCCGCGTCATCCGTACACGAGGAAGCTGATGAGCGCGGTGCCGGTCGCCGATCCTTCTCGACGGCATGCGAAACGCATGCTCGCCGCCGACGAAATACCGAGCCCGATCCGCAAGCTCGGCGATGAGCCCATCGTCGCAAAACTGGTTGCGGTAGGACCGGATCATTACGTTGCCGAGCATCACGTCGGCGGCGCGTACTGAAAGTAACCGAGAGCAACTGAGAGCACCTCGAAAAGCACTTCAACAAGGAGTCCAACGATGCCGACTTTTCAATTGCGCGCGATGTTCGCAGCAAGCGCGTTCGCCACACTGACCGCCCTCGCGCCCGTCGCCGCGCATGCGCAAAGCACCGCCGTGATGGCCGTCGCCTCGACCTTCACGACGATGGATCCGTACGACGCCAACGACACGCTCTCGCAAGCGGTGGCGAAGTCGTTCTATCAGGGCCTTTTCGGTTTCGACAAGGACATGAAGATCCAGAACGTGCTCGCGACGAGCTACGAGGCGAGCCCCGATGCGAAGGTGTACACGATCAAGCTGCGCCAGGGCGTGAAGTTTCACGACGGCACCGACTTCAACGCGGACGCCGTGAAGGCCGTGTTCGACCGCGTGACGAATCCGGACAACAAGCTCAAGCGCTACAACCTCTTCAACAAGATCGAGAAGACCGAAGTGATCGATCCGTACACGGTGAAGATCACGCTGAAGATTCCGTTCTCGGCGTTCATCAACGTGCTCGCACATCCGTCGGCGGTGATGATCTCGCCGACCGCGCTGCAAAAGTACGGCAAGGAGATCGCGTTCCATCCGGTCGGCACGGGGCCGTTCGAGTTCGTCGAATGGAAGCAGACCGACGACCTGAAGGTGAAGAAGTTCGCGGGCTACTGGAAGAAGGGCTTGCCGAAAATCGACATGATCGACTGGAAGCCGGTCGTCGATAACAACACGCGGGCCGCGCTCATGAAGACGGGCGAGGCGGACTTCGCGTTCTCGGTTCCGTTCGAGCAGGCCGATTCGCTCAAGTCGAGCCCGAAGGTCGATCTGATCGCGGCGCCGTCGATCATTCAGCGCTACGTCAGCATGAACACGCTGCAAAAGCCCTTCGACAACCCGAAGGTGCGCGAGGCGATGAACTACGCGATCAACAAGGAAGCGCTCGTCAAGGTCGCGTTCGCCGGTTATGCCGTGCCGTCCGAAGGCGTCGTGCCGCCAGGCGTCGATTACGCGACGCCGAAGCTCGGCCCCTGGAAATACGATCCCGCGAAGGCGCGCGAGCTGCTGAAGGAAGCGGGCTATCCGAACGGTTTCGAAACCGTGCTGTGGTCCGGCTATAACCACACGACGGCGCAGAAGATCATTCAATTCGTGCAGCAGCAGCTTTCGCAAGTGGGCGTGAAGGCATCGGTCGAAGCGCTCGAAGCGGGGCAGCGCGTGCAGCGCATCGAAAGCGCGCCCGATCCGAAAACCGCGCCGGTCCGCATGCTCTACATCGGCTGGTCATCGTCGACGGGCGAAGCGGACTGGGCGATCTCGCCGCTGTTGAGCGGCGGTTCCTTCCCGCCGAAGCTCTTCAACACGGCGTACTACAAGAACGATCAGGTCGATGAAGACTTGCAGAAGGCGCTCGCGACGACCGACCGCGGCGAGAAAGCCAAGCTCTACGCTGATGCGCAGAAACGCATCTGGGCCGATGCGCCGTGGATCTTTCTCGTCACGGAAAAGGTCGTGTACGCACGCAGCAAGCGTCTGTCCGGCGCGTATGTGATGCCCGACGGCTCGTTCAGCTTCGACGAGATCGCGATCAAGTGATCGCTGCCGGCCGGGCTTCGCCGCCCGGCCGCATCTGACTGACAACGATGCTCAATTTCATCGCCAAACGCTTGTTAGGCTTGCTGCCGACGCTCTTCATCGTCGCGGTGCTGGTGTTCTTCTTCGTGCACATGCTGCCAGGCGATCCCGCGCGTCTCGCCGCGGGCGCGGAAGCCGACGAAGCGACCGTCGCCCTCGTGCGCGCCGATCTCGGCCTCGACAAGCCGCTGCCGCAGCAACTGGTCGGCTTCTTCGGCAAGATCGCGCATTTCGACTTCGGCATGTCGACGCGCAGCAAGCGGCCCGTATCGACGGAAATCGCCGAACGTTTCATGCCCACGTTGTGGCTCACGATCGCGAGCATGGTGTGGGCGGTGGTCTTGGGGATGGCGATCGGCATCGTGTCGGCGGTCTGGCGCAATCGCTGGCCGGATCGCCTGGGCATGACGCTCGCGGTGTCGGGCATTTCGTTCCCCGCCTTCGCGCTCGGCATGCTGCTGATGGAAATTTTTTCGGTAAAGCTCGGCTGGCTGCCGATCGTCGATGACGGCACGTGGAAGGCTTACGTGCTTCCATCGATTACGCTCGGCGCGGCGGTCGCGGCGGTGATGGCGCGCTTCACGCGTGCGTCGTTCGTCGAAGTGCTCGGCGAGGATTTCGTGCGCACCGCGCGCGCGAAGGGCGTGCACGAACCGATGGTCATCGTGAAGCATTGCCTGCGCAACGCGATGATTCCCGTCGTCACGATGATGGGCCTGCAGTTCGGCTTTCTGCTCGGTGGCTCGATCGTCGTCGAGAAGGTGTTCAACTGGCCGGGCCTCGGGCGCCTGCTCGTCGATGCGGTCGAGATGCGCGACTATCCGGTGATTCAGGCGGAAGTGCTGCTGTTCTCGCTGGAGTTCATCGTGATCAATCTGGTCGTGGACGTGCTGTACGCGATCATCAATCCGACCATCCGATTCAAGTGAGGACCCGATGAGCGCAACAGCCGAAACACCGGTCGCCGCCGCGCAGGAAATCCGCACGCCGTGGACCGAATTCTGGCGCAAGTTCAAACGGCAGCATGTCGCGATGTTAGCGGCGGGCTTCGTGCTGCTCCTGATCGTGATCGCGATCATCGCGCCGTATATCGCGCCTTACGATCCGGAGAATTATTTCGATTACGACGCGCTGAACGCCGGTCCTTCCGCCGCGCACTGGTTCGGCGTCGACTCGCTGGGACGCGACATTCTGAGCCGCATTCTCGTCGGCAGCCGCATCTCGCTGTCCGCGGGTTTGCTCTCGGTCGTGATCGGCGCGGTGATCGGCACCTTCTTCGGGCTGCTCGCCGGTTACTACGAAGGCTGGTGGGATCGTATCGTGATGCGCATCGCCGACGTGCTGTTCGCGTTCCCTGGCATTCTGCTCGCGATCGGCGTCGTCGCGATCCTGGGCAACGGCATGGTGAACGTCGTGTGCGCGGTCGCGATCTTCAGCATTCCCGCGTTCGCGCGGCTCGTGCGCGGGAATACGCTCGCGCTGAAACACCTCACGTATATCGAGGCGGCGAAGAGCATCGGCGCATCGGACTGGACGATACTCGCGCGTCACATTCTGCCGGGCACGATATCGTCTGTTGTCGTCTACTTCACGATGCGCATCGGCACGTCGATCATCACGGCGGCGAGTCTCTCGTTCCTCGGACTCGGCGCGCAGCCGCCCACGCCCGAGTGGGGCGCGATGCTCAACGAAGCGCGCGCCGACATGGCGATGGCGCCGCACGTCGCGATCTTCCCGAGTCTCGCGATCTTCTTCACGGTGCTCGCGTTCAATCTGCTCGGCGACGGCCTGCGCGACGCGCTCGATCCGAAGCTCGACCGGCCATGACGATTGCAGACGTCGCGGGCGTGACGGTCGGTCACTGCACGCTCGCACAAGGCGCGATTCAGACCGGCGTCACCGTGATTCGTCCGCACGCCGGCGATGTGTATCGCAACAAGGTGCCGGCCGCGGCGTGCGTGATCAACGGCTTCGGCAAGAGCGTCGGGCTCGTTCAGGTCGACGAGCTCGGCGTGTTGGAAACACCGATCGCGCTGACCAACACGTTCGGCGTCGGCACGGTGGCGAATGCGCAGATTCGCGCGGCTATCGCTGCGAATCCGCGCATCGGACGCGAAGAGCCGAGCGTGAATCCGCTCGTGTTCGAATGCAACGACGGCTATCTCAACGACATGCAGGCGTTCGCCATCGACGAAGCGCACTACGCGAGCGCGCTCGATGCATGCAGCGCGGATTTCGCACGCGGCGCGGTGGGCGCGGGGCGCGGCATGTCGTGCTTCGAACTGAAGGGTGGCATCGGTTCGGCTTCGTGTGTGGCGCGCATCGGCGAACATGCCTATACGATCGGCGCGCTCGTGCTCGCGAACTTCGGACGTTTGCCGCAACTGATCCTCGCGGGCGAAGCCGTCGGACGAAGACTGCAGGCCGAAGGGCACGCGAAGCCCGAGCAAGGCTCGATCATCATGCTGATCGCAACCGATGCACCGCTCGACGCACGCCAACTGCGCCGCGTCGCGACGCGCGCCGCGGCCGGCCTCGCGCGCACGGGCTCGGTCTACGGTCACGGCAGCGGCGATATCGCGCTGGCGTTCACGACCGCGTACACGGCGCCGCACGATGCGGAGTTCATCGCGCTGCCGCCGCTCATCAGCGACGCGCGGCTCGATCCGCTGTTTCAGGCCGCCGCCGACAGCGTCGAGCAGGCGATTCTCGACGCGCTCTTCAGCGCCGAAACGGTCGCCGGCCGCGACGGCCACAGGCGCATATCGCTCAACGAAGCATTGAAAACACGAACATGAAAGTGCTGATCTCGGTGGATATCGAAGGCATCGCGGGTGTATTCCATCCGGAGCAGACGCGGCCGGGCAACGTCGAGTACGAACAGGCGCGCCGCTGGATGACGCGCGAGGCGAACGCGGCCGCTGAAGGTGCGTTCGATGGCGGCGCGACGCAAGTGTGGATCAACGACTCGCACGGCGGCTTTCGCAACCTGATGCCCGATCTGCTCGATCAGCGCGCGCGCCTCGTGCTCGGCAAGCCACGCACGCTCGGCATGATGGCGGGGCTGGAGGCTTCGCCGGAAGTGGTGTTCATGGTCGGCTATCACGCGCGCGCGCAAAGCCGCGGCATTCTCGCGCATACGATCAACAGCGCCGCGTTCGCGCGTGTTTCGCTCGACGGCGACGAGGTCGGCGAGGCCGGACTCTACGGCAGGCTCGCCGAAGAGCACGGCGCGCGCATCGCGCTTTTGACCGGCGACGACGTGTTCGGCGTCGAAACGCTGCCCGCATTTCCCGGCGCGCGTTTTCTCTGCGTGAAGACCGCGCACGGCTATTCGAGCGGCGTGACCGAAACGCCGGCGGCAGCGTGCGAAGCGATCCGGCTCGCCGCGCGCGAGACGATCGAGGGCGCGGCGTCATCGGGTCACGCGCGGCGGCCGGCGCGCACCGAACATCGATGCGAACTGCGCACGCAAACGACCGCGTTCGCCGATCTGTTCTGTCAGTGGCCGACGCTCGAGCGCCTCGATGCGGTGACGCTCGCTTTCGACGCGCCTTCGGTCGAACACATCGTGCGAATACTCAATTGCCTGTCGGCAATGTCCTTCATGATACGGTGAGAGTTTGAACCACGCGCTTTGAGTATCGTTAGAATGGAGCCACTCGCAAGGCTGGCTCTGGTTTTGACGTATTTTTGCAGACGACGCTCATGCACACCGTGAAGCTCGAACACAACGATGACGAGGTGCTCGATCCCGCCGATCCGCAACTCGTCGTGCGCGGCTCGCTTTTCATCGACGGCCATGACGCCGGCTGCTGGGAAGCGCGGCGTGACGGCACCTGGGCGGCGCATGTGCGGCACAGGGAAGGCTGGATCGTCGAGCCGAGCCGCGGTGCGCTGATCGACCGGCTCGCTCGCGAGGCTTAATGCAGTTAATGTCGAACCGCAGTTAATTTCGAACGATTTCACACATTTCATGTATCTGTCGATCATCGCCGTTGGGCTCGGCGGCGGACTGGGATCGCTGCTCCGATGGGTTCTCGGTCTGCGCCTTAATGCGATATTTCCGAATCTTCCGCTCGGCACGTTCGCGGCGAACGTTATCGCGGGCTACATCATCGGCGTGGCGGTTGCCTTTTTCGCGCGCTTTCCCGATATCTCGATCGAATGGCGGCTTTTCATCATCACCGGGCTGATGGGCGGGCTGTCCACCTTTTCGACGTTTTCTTCCGAAGTGGTCGCGCATCTGCAGCAAGGGCGGCTCGGCTGGGCGCTCGCGGAGATCGCGATGCACGTTGGCGCATCGCTCCTGATGACCGTGCTCGGCATCGCGACGGTCGCGGCGGCTTCCTGAAGAGCGAACCGGCGGCGCGTCTATCCGTTCCAGCGTAATCCACACACTTTTTCCGCGTTTTTCAACGCTAGACCCTCGCTGCTTTTGCAGCGGTTTTTTCTTTTGACAGTAACGAAGGTGATGAAATGCCAGGGCTGCCGCTCATCGAAGTCAGACCGTATCGTGCCAAGGATCTCGACGGTGTGATCGATCTGTTCCAACGCGCCGTTCGCGAAACGGCTTCGGCCGACTATAACGAAGCGCAGATCGAAGCCTGGGCGCAAGCCGACCGCGACGAATGGGAGCTCGCGCGCGTGAGCCGCCCGACGTGGGTCGGTCTCGTCGACGGCGAGCTCGCCGGTTTCGCCGATCTCGGAAAGAACGGTCTGATCGACATGATGTTCGTCGATCCGAGGCATCAGCGCAAAAGCGTGGCGACGTCTCTGCTCGCACGCATCGAGG
The DNA here is from genome assembly GCF_001544755.2 of Caballeronia catudaia. Classification (GTDB taxonomy): domain Bacteria; phylum Pseudomonadota; class Gammaproteobacteria; order Burkholderiales; family Burkholderiaceae; genus Caballeronia; species Caballeronia catudaia. The sequence continues at coordinate 32,595 of NZ_FCOF02000005.1, forward strand.
CCGAAGCGGAGGAGCTCGGCCTGACCACGCTGCACACTTACTCGAGCGTCACGGGGCGGCCGTTCTTCGAATATTGCGGCTTCACGATGCTGCTCGCGCGCGCGGTCATCGTGCGTGAACAGCGCTTCATCCAGTTTGTGATGGAAAAGGTGCTGGAATCGTAAAATCTGTCTAGACAAGACTCTTCAAATCATCCGGGCGATCCTAGTGATTATCCCGGATATCCCCTTGTTTCGTCCTTCTCGCCCGTTTAGACTTGAGTCTAACTTGTATAGACAGGACGAATCATGATCACGCTCACGCCCGGAAAGCTGACTCTGCCGCAACTGCGCCGCATCGCGCGAGGTTCGGACACGCTCGAACTCGATCCCGCGAGCTTCGATGCGATCGACGCCAGCGCGCGCGCCGTCGCCGCGATCGCCGCGAAGGGCGATCCGGCTTACGGCATCAATACGGGCTTCGGACGGCTCGCAAACACGCACATTCCGGCTGACCAGCTCGAACTGCTGCAGAAAAATCTGGTGCTGTCGCACGCGGTGGGCGTCGGCGAGCCGATGTCGCGTCCGGTCGTGCGGCTTCTGATGGCGCTCAAGCTGTCGAGCCTCGGGCGCGGTCATTCGGGCATCCGCCGCGAAGTCATCGACGCCCTCATCACGCTTTTCAATGCCGACGTGTTGCCGGTCATCCCGGTCAAGGGCTCGGTTGGCGCATCGGGCGATCTCGCGCCGCTCGCCCATATGTCGACGGTGCTGCTCGGCCTCGGCGACGTCACGATTCGCGGAGAGCGCGCGAGCGCGCTCGACGGCCTGGCGGTCGCGGGCCTCAAGCCGCTCACGCTGCAGGCGAAGGAAGGGCTCGCGTTGCTGAATGGCACGCAGGCTTCGGCGGCGCTGGCGCTGTACAACCTGTTCGCGATCGAAGATCTGTTCCGCACCGGGCTCGTCGCGGGCGCGCTGTCGGTGGATGCGGCGGCGGGCTCGGTCGTGCCGTTCGATGCGCGCATCCACGAGCTGCGCGGGCATCGCGGGCAGATGGAGGCCGCCGCCGCGTATCGCACGTTGTTGAAGGGATCGGGCATCAACCTGTCGCACGCGGATTGCGAGAAGGTTCAGGACCCGTACAGCCTGCGCTGCCAGCCGCAGGTGATGGGCGCATGTCTCGACCAGATGCGCCACGCGGCTGAAGTCCTGCTGATCGAATCGAACGCCGTCTCCGACAATCCGCTGATCTTCCCCGACACCGGCGAAGTGCTGTCGGGCGGCAACTTCCACGCGGAGCCGGTCGCGTTCGCCGCCGACAATCTCGCGCTCGCCGCGGCCGAAATCGGCGCGCTGGCGGAACGCCGCATCGCGCTTCTGATCGACGCGACGCTCTCCGGCCTGCCGCCTTTCCTCGTGCGCGACGGCGGCGTGAACTCCGGCTTCATGATCGCGCACGTGACGGCGGCGGCGCTTGCGTCGGAGAACAAGACGCTCGCGCATCCGGCATCGGTCGATTCGCTGCCGACGTCCGCAAATCAGGAAGATCACGTCTCTATGGCGACCTTCGCCGCGCGCAAGCTCGGCGACATCGCCAGCAATACGGCGAACATTCTCGCGATCGAACTGCTCGCGGCGGCGCAGGGCGTCGATCTGCGCGCGCCGCATCAGACCAGCGCGCCCCTGCTCGAAGTGATGAAAACGCTGCGCGCGCACGTCCCGCACTACGATCTGGACCGCTACTTCGCGCCGGACATCGCTGCGATCGCGACGCTCGTGCAGGACGGCGTGATCGGGCAGCACAGCCCGCTCGCGTTCGCGTCCGAAGAGCCTGTATGAACACGCCCGCGTACCAGGAGATCAAGGACTACATTCTCCGGCGCATTCACATAGGCGAGTGGAAGGAGGGCGATCAGGTGCCCTCCGAGAACGAGCTTGCGCGCGAGTTCAAGGTCGCGCGCATGACCGTGAACCGCGCGCTGCGCGAGCTGACCGCCGATCAGGTGCTCACGCGCGTGCAGGGCGCGGGCACCTTCGTCGCGCAGCCGAAATACGCGTCGACGCTCGTCGAGATTCGCAGTATTTCCGATGAAATCGTCGCGCGCGGCCATGTGTATCGCGCGCAGGTGCTGCATCTCGGCGCATCGATCGTCGATGAAACGCTCGCCGCCGAAATGCATCTCACGATAGGCAGCCCGGTGTTTCATTCGCGCGTGCTGCACTTCGAGAACGACGAGCCGGTGCAGATGGAAGAGCGCTACGTGAATCCCGTGCTCGCGCCCGAATACGCACGCCAGGATTTCACGACGATCACGCCGAACCAGTACCTGATGTCCGCCGCGCCGCTGCAGCGCGTCGAGTACCGGATCGAGGCGTCGGTGCCCACGGCTGAGATTCGCGAGGCGCTCGCGATGAAGGACCACGAACCGTGTCTGATGCTGCATCGGCGCACGTGGTCGCGCGATGCGGTCGCCTCGGTCGCGAATCTCTGGCATCCGGGCGATCGTTACCAATTCACCGGACATTTCTAATCGCATGATGATTCGCGCGGCGGGGCGGTCCGGCGCGCTTCATGCTCCTCTTTCTCCGCGCGCATAGCCGGATCGACATCAAGCTCGACGACGGCACGCGCCATATGCTCGAAGCAGGCGACACGCTGCGCCTCGATCGCGCGGCTGCACAATCGATAGGGACAGGTTGTAAAAACGGCGAACGGCTCGGAAAGCAGCCGCGCATCCATAAAAGAAGGGGACGGACATGAACGCTGCGAATCGCGCATTCTTTGCGGATCACGCGCGCCTCGGCGACGGCTGGCGGCGCGACGTGCTTCTCGAATGGGACGAAGGCGGCACGCTCGTGCGTGTCGCGCCGGGCAGCGCGGCGCCGGCGGGCGTCGAGCGGTCGAAGGGGCCGGTCGTGCCCGGCATGCCGAATCTGCACTCTCACGCGTTCCAGCGCGCGATGGCGGGTCTCACCGAATATCGCGCGAGCGTCGCCGATACCTTCTGGAGCTGGCGCGATCTCATGTATCGCTTCGCCGCGCGCATCGGTCCCGAATCGCTCGCGGATATCGCGCACTGGCTCTATATCGAGATGCTGAAGGCGGGTTATACGTCGGTGTGCGAATTTCATTACGTGCATCACGCACCCGATGGCTCGCCTTACGCGAACCGCGCGGAACTCGCCGAACGCGTCGTCGATGCGGCCGAGCGCGTGGGCATCGGCATCACGATGTTGCCGGTGCTGTACGAGTACAGCGGCTTCAACAAGAGCGCGCCGCGCGACGATCAGCGGCGCTTTCTGAACACACCCGACACGCTGCTCGCGCTCATCGACACGCTCGCTGCCGCGCGGCCCGAAAACGGCGCGCGGCGCTACGGCGTCGCGCCGCATTCGCTGCGGGCGGTCGCGGGCGAATCGCTCGCGGCGCTGCTCGAAGGGCTCAAAGGACACTTCGGTCATGCGCCGGTGCACATCCACGTTGCGGAGCAGGTCGCCGAAGTGGAGGCGTGCGTCGCCGCGACGGGGCATCGTCCGGTGGAATGGCTGCTCGAACGCTTCAATGTCGACGAGCGCTGGTGCCTCGTGCACGCAACGCACATCGACGCGAACGAGTGCGCGCGTCTCGCTGCGAGCGGCGCGGTCGCGGGCTTGTGTCCGACGACCGAGGCGAATCTCGGCGACGGCGTATTTCCTTCGCGCGATTATCTCGATGCGGGCGGGCGCATCGGCATTGGTTCGGATAGTCATGTCGGCGTCGACTGGCGCTCGGAGCTACGTCTGCTCGAATATGGACAGCGCCTGTGCCGACGCCAGCGCAACGTGCTCGCATCGACGACGCAGAGCCGCCCCGCCGAGCGTCTTTTCGACGCCGCGCTCGACGGCGGGGCGCACGCGACCGGGCGGCCCGTCGGCGCGCTCGCGGCGGGTTCGCGCGCGGACTGGCTGGTGCTCGACGACGCCCATCCGGGCATCGGCGGGCACGAGCCGGACACGTGGCTGTCGAGCGCGGTGTTCTGCGAACATGGCGACACGCCGATCCGCGATGTCTTCGTGTCGGGCCGCAAGGTGATCGACGGGCGCCATCATGCGCAGGAAGGCGAAGCGCTCGCGCGTTATCGGGAGGCATTGCGCGGCTTGCTGGGCTGAGGTCATCCATGAACGACTCTTCGATCTTCACGCTCGAACGCGGCAGCGCGCCGCTGCTCATCTCGATACCGCATCGCGGCACGGAGATTCCCTGCGCGCTCGCCGACGAGATGACGCCCATCGCGAAACGCACCGAGGATTGCGACTGGCATCTGGAAAAGCTGTATGCGTTCGCGCGCGACCTCGGCGCGTCGATGCTGACGCCGACGTACGCGCGTTATGTCATCGATCTGAACCGTCCGCCCGACGACGCCAGTCTCTATCCTGGCCGCGACACGACGGGGCTGTGTCCCACCGACACCTTCGACAAGGCGCCGCTCTACAAGCCGGGCCACGAGCCGTCGCGCGAGCAGATTGATGCGCGCCGCGCAATGTACTGGCAGCCTTATCACGATGCGCTCGCCGGCGAGCTCGAAGCGCTGCGGCAGGCGCATGGCCGCGTGCTGCTTTGGGAAGCGCATTCGATCCGCTCGGTCGTGCCGCGCTTTTTCGATGGCCGCCTGCCCGATTTCAATTTCGGCACGGCGGACGGCGCGTCGGCGGCGCCGGGGCTGGCCGAGCATCTCGCGCAAATCGTCGAGCTCAACGGACGCTATTCGACGGTCGCGAACGGGCGCTTCAAAGGCGGCTATATCACGCGGCGCTACGGCAGGCCCGGAGAAGGCGTCCACGCGGTTCAGCTAGAGCTGACGCAGCGCAGCTACATGGAAGAGACGTCGCCGTTTGCTTACGACGAGGCGCGGGCGAATCAAGTTCAGCCGCTACTGCGCGAACTGGTGACGGCTGCGCTTGCGTTCGTAACACCAGCCTAGACGCTGGCACGAGAGTGGCGATTGGCTGGCGCGGCCGCAATGACGGATTGCGCTGCGATCGCGATTTCGTGTCCACATTTGCTAAGAATAACTTCATAAAAACAATGAGTTAATGGATGCGCACGCTCCCCGCGCGCTGGACGCTGCGAAACGCATTGTTGCGAATCCAACAATTAAGTTTCGTGCGAATTGGGGTTTCCCCTAGGTCGTCGGCCTCCTACACTGTCTTCAAGCGAAACGAAATCAGAAACGACTTAAAAAGCTTCCGATTCGAGTTTCGATTTCAAAACAAGACTACTGGAGGTTCATCATGATCAAGGCATTCGTTCCCGCACTCGTCATCGCCACCGCTCTTGCCGCGCCGACTTTCGCGTTCGCGCAAAGCAATGCGCCGGTGACGCGCGCTCAGGTCCGCGCTGAACTGGTGCAGCTTGAGAAGGCTGGCTACAACCCGTCGCAAGATCGCGTCAACTATCCGGAAGACCTTCAGGCCGCTCAAGCTCGTGTGAACGCTGAAAACGGTGGTTCGGCTTACGGTCCTTCGGCTTCGGGCACGTCGCAATCGGGCGCCGTCGCGCCGGTCGCACGCGCCAACGTGTCGATGACGGATCGCAATTCGGTGTACTTCGGTCACTGATCGAAGGTGAGTGGTGGCAGTAGAAGTGCCTGGCAGTAGCGGTTGCAGTAGATGTCAGAAAGAGCAGTACTTGCGAGAAATGCAGTAGCAGTACCGCAGTTGGCAATACGGCAGTACGCAATGAGTTGCAAGCAGCAAGCAGTAAAGCGAACGCCGGCCGCTATCGAAGCGGCCGGCGTTTTTCATTGCGCGCGTTCTTTCTCTTCGACGCACGGTGAGACCGCGCCGCACGCGCGAATCACCAGGCGTACGACTTCCTCCGTTTGTTCATCGAACGCCTTGCGCGTCAATGCGCGCTTGCCTTTGAGCGCGCGGATTTGCGCATCGAAATCGGCGTAGTGCTGCGTGATCGCCCAGATCATGAACATGAACGTGTCCGCCTCGACAGGCGCGAGCAGGCCGCGGGCGATCCAGCTTTCGATGACCGTCACGCGCGTATCGAGCCACGGCTTCACGCGCTCGTTGAGAATGTCCTGCATGTGATGCGCGCCGTGGATGATCTCGCTCGCCCACACCTTCGAGCCGAGCGGCCTGCGCCGCGACAACGCCATCTTCGCGCGCACATAGCCGCCGATGGCTTCGACGGGATCGTCGCTGCATTCGAAGGTGTCCGCCGCACGATGCCAGTCTTCGAACAGGTCTTCGAGCACGCGGCGATAGAGCGCGAGCTTCGTCGGGAAGTAGTAATGCAAATTGGCCTTCGGCAGGCCGGCGCGCTCCGCGATCATCGCCGTGCTCGCGCCTTCCAGTCCCTTCTCCGCGAAGACTTCTTCGGCGCACGCGAGCAAGTGCGCTTCGTTGCTCTCGCGAATCTGTGCCTTGCGCCGCCGCAAAGGTGGCGCGTTCTCGTTTCCGGTGATGCCGTCAGCCACGTCGTCGTGTCTCATCGTCGAATTATTTGCCGTGTGTGCCGCATCGTGCCTGATTCACGCCGCCGATGCACGCGGCGCTGCATCGCGACGTAAAAGCCATGGAATCGAATGCCCGCCGATGCTGCATCGCAATGGCACGCTAATCGCTTTATCTTCTCCGTGTCTGTCCGCGCACGAAAGACGTTGATTTGCTTATTTTAATCGGCTACAACCTGTCCAACCGGACAGGATTTGGCAAGCGCTCGCATCGGCCGAAGAAGCGCGTCGTTCGCATCATTCATCGCATCACAGAAATCGTGCACCGCGTGCGTGCAGCATCGCACTGCAAGCGCCCGGCATGCACGAAACGAAGTCACTCACATACGAAGTCGATCGTAAGGAGCGAGGCGAATGAACGTGGTAACGGATGCAATCAGAGAGGCTGGTCTCGATACGTCCATCAAGGTGAATGGTCAGCGTCTATGGGACAGCCTGATGACGATGGCCGAAATCGGCGCGACGCCGAAGGGCGGCGTCTGCCGACTCGCACTCACGGACCTCGACAAGGAAGGTCGCGATCTCATCGTCGGCTGGGCGAAGGAAGCGGGCTGCACGGTGAGCGTCGATCAGATGGGCAACGTGTTCATGCGCCGCGCGGGCCGCAATCCCGATGCGCTGCCCGTGATGACCGGCTCGCACGCCGATTCGCAGCCCACGGGCGGGCGCTTCGACGGCATCTACGGCGTGCTCGGCGGACTCGAAGTGATTCGCACGCTCAACGATCGCGGCATCGAGACGGAGCATCCGATCGAAGTCGTCATCTGGACCAATGAAGAAGGCTCGCGCTTCGCGCCCGCGATGGTCGCGTCGGGCGTGTTCGCGGGCGTGTTCTCGCTCGACTACGGCCTTTCGCGCAAGGATGTCGATGGCAAGACGATCGGCGATGAACTGAAGCGCATCGGCTATGCGGGCGAGGTGCCGTGCGGCGGCCGCAAGCTGCATGCGGCGTTCGAACTGCACATCGAGCAAGGGCCGATTCTCGAGGCCGAGGACAAGACGATCGGCGTCGTCACCGATGCGCAAGGCCAGCGCTGGTACGAAATAACGCTGACGGGCCAGGAAGCGCACGCGGGCCCGACACCCATGCCGCGCCGCAAGGATGCGCTGCTGGGCGCGGCGCGCGTCGTGGATCTGGTGAACCGCATCGGCCTCGACCATGCGCCGCTCGCGTGCGCGACGGTCGGCATGATGCAGGTGCACCCGAACTCGCGCAATGTGATTCCGGGGCGCGTGTTCTTCACCGTCGACTTCCGTCATCCCGACGATGCCGTGCTTGCGCGCATGGACGCCGCGTTGCGCGAAGGTGTTGGCCGCATCGCGGGCGAGATCGGTTTGTCGACCGAGCTCGAACAGATCTTCTACTACGAGCCCGTCAGGTTCGATGCGGCGTGCGTGAAGTCCGTGCGCGCGGCGGCGGAGCGCTTCGGCTATTCGCATCGCGACATGGTGTCCGGCGCGGGACACGATGCGTGCTATCTCGCGCAGGTCGCGCCGACGTCGATGGTGTTCGTGCCTTGCGTCGACGGCATCAGCCATAACGAAATCGAAGACGCCACCGAAGCGTGGATCGAAGCGGGCGCGAACGTGCTCTTGCACGCGATGCTGGAGCGTGCGTCGGAACCGGCTTCATAAGCGGCATTTTTCCGTTCTCGTATTCCCGCCGTCCGCGTTTCCACGCGCGGACGAAAGGCACCCCACGCCTAAAAAAAGGAACGCGCATGACCCTAAAAGCAATCGGCGATATCGCGAGCCATCGCCTCACGCCGGAACAGCTCGCCTGCGAATTCTCGGACGTTGCGCCTTTGCTCGACGCCACCGCAGCCGCTGCTGCTGCGAGCCGCTGTCACTATTGCTACGACGCGCCGTGCGTGCAGGCGTGCCCGACGCAGATCGACATTCCCGGCTTCATCCGCAAGATCGGCAACGGCAATCTGAAGGGCGCGGCCGTCGATATTCTTTCGGCGAATCCGCTCGGCGGCATGTGTGCGCGCGTGTGTCCGACCGAGATTCTTTGCGAAGGGAGTTGCGTGCGCAATCATCCGGGCGATGAGCCCGTGAAGATCGGCGCGCTGCAGCGTCATGCAACCGATCATGCGATGGCGAAAGGCGAGCCGTTGTTCAAACGCGCGGCGGAGACGGGCAGGCGCGTTGCGATCGTCGGCGCGGGGCCGGCGGGATTGGCGTGCGCGTATCGGCTGGCATTGGCCGGCCATCGCGCAGTGATATTCGATGCGCGCGCGAAGCCGGGCGGTCTCAACGAATACGGCATCGCGGCGTACAAGACAGTCGAGGAGTATGCGCAGCGCGAGATCGAATGGCTGTGTTCGATCGGCGGCATCGAGATCAGGACGAATCAAGCGCTCGGCCGTGACTTCACCGTCGACGAGTTGCGCAAGCAATACGACGCGGTGTTCATCGCGTTCGGGCTCGCGGGCGTGCGTGAACTGGCGCTCGAAGGCGAATCGCTCGATGGCGTGATGAACGCGGTCGATTTCATCGAAAGCGTGCGTCAGGCCGATGATCTCGCGAGCGTGCCGGTCGGGCGGCGCGTCGTCGTGATCGGCGGCGGCAACACCGCTGTCGATGCCTGCGTGCAGTCCGCCAAACTCGGCGCGACCAGCGTGACGATGGCCTATCGGCGCGGCGTGGAAAACATGAGCGCGACGTGGGCCGAGCGCGAGTTCGCGCAGACCAATCGCGTGACGATCGTCTCGCATGCGAAGCCCGTGCGCCTGATCGCGGATGACGGTCACGTGACTGGCGTCGAGTTCGAGCGCAACGACGAGCGCTTCGTCATCGATGCGGACATGGTGCTGAAGGCGATTGGCCAGACGCTCGTGCCGGTCGGCATCGACAAGGAGCTGTTGACGCTCGATGGCGGGCGCATCGTCACCGATGAAAACCGTCAGACGACGCTCGCGAAAGTGTGGGCCGGGGGCGATTGCGCGACACACGAAGGACTCGATCTCACCGTGCAGGCCGTGCAGGACGGCAAGCTCGCGGCGGCGTCCATCGACGCGTCGTTCGAGCTGACTGCGATCAAAGCCGCCTGACCGAAAAGGAGACAAACGACATGGCTGATCTGACTTGCAAAATTGCCGGCATCACCTCGCCGAATCCGTTCTGGCTTGCGTCCGCGCCGCCGACCGACAAGGCGTACAACGTCAACCGCGCGTTCGAGGCGGGCTGGGGCGGCGTCGTGTGGAAGACGCTAGGGCTCGATCCGCACGTCGTCAACGTGAGCTCGCGCTATGGCGCGGTGCAATGGAACGGACAGCGCATCGCGGGGCTGAACAACATCGAATTGATCACCGATCGTCCGCTCGACGTGAACCTGCGCGAAATCGAACAGGTGAAACGCGACTGGCCCGACCGCGCGCTGATCGTCTCGCTGATGGTCCCGTGCAATGAAAAAGACTGGAAGTGGATTCTCACGCAAGTGGAAGACACGGGCGCTGATGCCGTCGAACTGAATTTCGGTTGCCCGCACGGGATGAGCGAGCGTGGCATGGGCGCGGCCGTCGGGCAGGTGCCGGAGTATGTGGAGATGGTCACGCGGTGGGTGAAGGAAGGCACCAGGCTGCCGTGCCTCGTGAAGCTCACGCCGAATATCAGCGATATCCGCATGGGCTCGCGTGCTGCATTCAAGGGCGGCGCGGACGGCGTGTCGCTCATCAACACGATCAACTCGATCGTCGCGGTCGATCTCGATCAGATGGCGCCGATGCCGAGCGTCGATGGCAAAGGGACGCACGGCGGCTATTGCGGCCCGGCGGTGAAGCCGATCGCGCTCAATATGGTCGCCGAGATCGCGCGCGATCCCGAGACGCCGAACCTGCCGATCTCGGGTATCGGCGGCATCTCTTCATGGCGCGACGCCGCCGAGTTCATGGTGCTCGGCGCGGGCAGCGTACAGGTGTGCACGGCGGCCATGCACTACGGCTTTCGCATCGTGTCCGATCTCGCCGATGGACTCTCGAACTGGATGGACGAAAAAGGCTACGCGACGCTCGACGACATATGCGGCCGCGCCGTGCCGAACGTCACGGACTGGAAGTACCTCAATCTCAAGTACGACATCAAGGCGCGCATCGATCAGGACAAGTGCATCAAGTGCGGGCTGTGTCATATCGCGTGCGAGGACACATCGCATCAGGCGATCCTGAAAGAGAAGGACGGCAAGCGTCATTTCGAAGTGGTCGATGCGGAATGCGTCGGCTGCAATCTGTGCATGCACGTGTGTCCGGTCGAGCAGTGCATCACGATGGAACGCGTCGATGCGGGCGAGTACGCGAACTGGACCACGCATCCGAACAATCCCGCGCGCGTCGATGCGCAAGAGCCCGCGAAAGCGGCATGAGTGCGTAGCCAACCGGAGTGCAATCCATGAAGCAGCCAGCGCACGATGTCGAGTCCAGCAGCCTCTATAACGATGACCTCGCGCCGACCGGCCCGGCGCAACGCACGTGGAAGTGGTATCACTTCGCGGCGCTATGGGTCGGCATGGTGATGAACATCGCGTCGTACATGCTGGCCGCGGGTCTGACCGACCAGGGCATGTCGCCGTGGCAGGCGGTGATGACGGTGCTGCTCGGCAACGTGATCGTGCTCGTGCCGATGCTTCTGATCGGGCATGCGGGCGCGAAGCACGGCATTCCGTATGCTGTGCTCGTGCGTTCTTCGTTCGGCACGCAGGGTGCGAAGCTGCCGGCGTTGTTGCGCGCGATCGTCGCATGTGGCTGGTACGGCATTCAGACGTGGCTGGGCGGCAGCGCGATCTATACGCTCCTGAATATCCTCACCGGCAATGCGTTGCACGGCGCGGCGCTGCCGTTGCTCGATATTTCGCTCGGGCAACTCGCATGCTTTCTCGTGTTCTGGGCGTTGCAGCTCTACTTCATCTGGCACGGCACGGATTCGATCCGCTGGCTCGAAAGCTGGTCCGCGCCGGTCAAGGTCGTGATGTGCATCGCGCTTGTCTGGTGGGCGACGACAACGGCCGGCGGCATCGGCTCGATGCTCTCCGCGCCGTCGCAGTTCGTTGCGGGCGGCAAGAAGGAAGGGCTTTTCTGGGCGACGTTCTGGCCCGGTCTCACCGCGATGGTCGGCTTTTGGGCGACGCTTGCGCTCAACATTCCAGACTTCACGCGCTTCGCCCGATCGCAGCGTGACCAGATGATCGGACAGTCGATCGGCTTGCCGGTGCCGATGGCCTTGCTTTCCGTGATTTCGGTTGTGGTGACGTCGGCGACTGTCGTCATCTATGGCAAGGCGATCTGGGATCCGATTGATCTCACTAGCCGTATGACGGGCATCGGCGTGGGCGTTGCGCTTTTGATTCTCACGCTCGATACCATGTGCTGCAATCTTGCTGCGAATCTCGTTGGGCCTGCTTATGATTTTTCGAGCCTTTGGCCGAAGGGGATTTCGTATCGTGCGGGCGGCATGATTACGGCGACGATCGCCATTGTCATGATGCCGTGGAAGATTCTCGCGACCACGCAGGGGTATATCTTTACGTGGCTCGTCGGGTATTCGGCGCTGCTCGGGCCGGTGGCGGGGATCATGATGGTGGACTACTTTCTGATTCGCGGGACGCGGCTCGATCATCGGGAGCTTTTTGCCGAAGACGGCGAGTATTCGTATAACGGTGGGTGGAATATTGCGGCTGTCGTTGCATTGTTGATTGGCGTAGTGCCGAATTTGCCGGGGTTTCTGCATACGGCGTTTCCTTCTTCCTTTCCAGGGGTGCCGGGGTTCTTTAACACGCTTTATACGTATGCGTGGTTTGTCGGGCTCGTGTTGGCCGCTGTCGTTTATGGGTCTTGGATGAAGCTACGCGGTAGCCCTCGGGCGGGGGTTTTGAGTGCCTGAGGTGGGTTTCAGGGGTTTCGGGGAATCCTGTTTTCGTGTCGGTTTATTGGCGTTGCCTGCGCGGGGCGGAGCAAATAGACCGACGTGAAAACAGGATTCCATAGAAGCCCAAGCAAGCAAACAAGCAAACAAACAAACACGCCAACTACACCCCCTCTGGAGGAACCCCAAAATGCCAACCTTGATCCGCGGCGGCACCATCATCGACGCTGACCGCACCTATCGCGCCGACGTGCTCTGCGCCGACCCACAGGCAGGCGGCACCATCCTGGCCATCGGCACCGACATAGAAACGCCATCGGACACCAAAACCATCGACGCCGGCGGCCAGTACATCATGCCTGGCGGCATCGATCCACACACTCACATGGAGCTGCCCTTCATGGGCACCACCGCCAGCGACGACTTCTACACCGGCACCGCAGCGGGCCTGTCGGGCGGCACAACGAGCATCATCGACTTCGTGATTCCGAGCCCGAAGCAGCCCTTGATGGACGCATTCAAAGCGTGGCGCGGCTGGGCGGAAAAAGCATCGTCCGATTACGGCTTTCACGTAGCAGTGACGTGGTGGGACGAGTCCGTGCATCGCGACATGGGCCTGCTAGTCCACGAACACGGCGTATCGAGCTTCAAGCATTTCATGGCGTATAAAAACGCCATCATGGCCGACGACGAAGTACTCGTGAACAGCTTCACGCGCTCGCTCGAACTCGGCGCGCTGCCGACCGTGCACGCGGAAAACGGCGAGCTCGTCTTTCAGTTACAAAAGCAACTTCTTGCGAAAGGCTTCACGGGACCGGAGGCGCATCCGTTGTCGCGTCCGCCCGAAGTGGAAGGCGAGGCGGCCAATCGCGCGATCCGCATCGCTCAGGTGCTCGGCGTGCCGATCTACATCGTGCACGTGTCGGCGAAAGATGCCGTCGACGTCATCGCGAAGGCGCGCAACGACGGACTGCGCGTGTTCGGCGAAGTGCTGCCGGGCCATCTCGTGATCGATGAATCGGTGTATCGCGATCCCGACTGGACACGGGCCGCCGCGCACGTGATGAGTCCGCCGTTCCGCACGAGCGAACACCGGGAGGCATTGTGGCGCGGCTTGCAGTCAGGGCAACTCCATACGACGGCGACCGATCATTGCGTGTTCTGCGCGTCGCAAAAGGCGATGGGCCGCGAAGACTTCACCCGCATCCCGAACGGCTGCGGCGGCGTGGAAGATCGCATGTCGGTGCTGTGGCATCACGGCGTGAACATGGGCCGTCTCACGCCGAACGAGTTCGTGCGCGTGACGTCGACGAACGCCGCGCAGATCTTCAACCTCTATCCGCGAAAGGGCGCGGTGCAGGTGGGCGCGGATGCGGACCTCGTCGTGTGGGATCCGGATGCGACGCGCACGATTTCCGTAAAGACGCATCATCAGAAGGTCGATTTCAACGTCTTCGAGGGCATGACGGTGCAGGGCGTCGCGACGCACACGCTCACGCGCGGCGCGCTCGCGTGGGCGAACGGCGATTTGCGGGCGGAGCGTGGCGCGGGGCAGTATCTGAAGCGCCCACCGAATGCGTCCTACTTTGAGGCGGCGCGCGTCGCGAACAAGCTGAAGGAACCGCATCCGGTGAATCGCGCCGAATCGGCCTGATTCGCGTTCGACGGCCAGGCCTCGCGTGCAGGTGCGGCGCGGGGCTTGGCCGCATTCCGGAGCGCTTTCACGCGCTTGCAAGCATAATCCGGCAGGCTGATGACTTTTGCGCCGCCGGATCATGCCGATGAAAATCAAAACCACGAAGAATCGCCGCTTCCTCGCCGCGCTTGGCGCGCTTTTTCTGCCGCTCGCGTGCGCGGCCAACCCGAATGCGTTATGGGAGATCGTCCACGACTATTGCGAGCCCGCGGCCGAGGGCGCGCACGTTCAGCAAAAGTGCGCCGACGTGAATCTTGCGGGCGGCTATGCGGTGCTGAAGGATATCGTCGGCGTCGCACAATATCTGCTGATTCCGACCGCGCGCGTGAGCGGCATCGAAAGCCCTGAATTGCTCGAGCCGAACGCGCCGAACTACTTCCGCGACGCCTGGAACGCGCGCGGCTATGTGAACCGCGCGCTGCATCGCACGCTGCCGCGCGATGAGATGTCGCTCGCGATCAATTCCGCGAGCGGGCGCACGCAGAATCAACTGCACATTCATATTGATTGCCTCGCGCACGATGTCGCGCAGACGCTTCGCGAACTCGGGCCGACGATCGGCACGAGCTGGGCGCCGCTGCCGGTGCGCTTGCGCGGGCATGTGTACAGCGCGATTCGTATCGACGACGCCGATCTCGCGTATACCGATCCCTTCAAGCTCGTCGCGCCCTACGCCGCGAGCCGCGGTCAGACGATGGGCGAGCAGACGTTGTTTCTCGCGGGCGCCACGCGCAGCGACGGGGCGCCGGCGTTCTTTCTGCTCAACGATCATGTGCAGCCGGGCAACTGGGCATCGTCGGAAGAGCTTCAGGATCACACGTGCTCGTTGGCCGATCGGTCTATAGAAAAGCCGTGACGGTTGCAGAAGAATGAAGTGACGCGATTGATTCGGAATGCGGATTAATGAGATCGCATTTCGGAATTTCGCGCCTTGTCACTTCATCTTCTGGGAACCACAATGAATGTACTTCGACATCACGTTTGACCCGTTGAAGGACGCGATCAATCGTCTTCAGCATGGCGTTTCGTTCGAGCTCGCGAGCGAGGTCGTTTGGAGCAATGTCGTACTGGAAGTGGACGATCGTCGCGACTATGGAGAGGTTCGCGAAGTTGGCTTCGTGCCAATTCGTGGACGCATGTTCTGCGTGGTATTCACGTGGAGAAACAACGCGAGGCGCATCATCAGCCTGCGCCGCGCAAACAAAAGAGAGGTACGTCGACATGCAACATGAAACGATTAACGGGTTCATCCTTCCCACGGACGAGGAGGATGAAGAAATCAACCGCGGCATTGCGCTGGACCCTGATACCTACGAGCTTACCGAGGAAGACTTCAAGCGGATGAAACCCTTCGAAGAATATGAACGTGAACGGCTGAAGGCACTTAACCCCCCCGCAGCATGAACTGTCAGCCCGCGTCGCGCGTAATCACCCGATGTGCAAACACGCGCGGCGCGATTCCTTCCACGCGTGCTTCGGGCAGCACGCGCTTCAACGTCCGTAGGGTAAATGCAAGATCCTCGCTGGCCGTGTCGAACTCGAGCCGCAGTTCGCAGCCTTCACGTTGCGCCTGGCTCACATAGATGCCGAGCGGCGAATGAAACAACGCGCGAATGCGTTCCCTTGACGCGTCGCTGTCGATGAAACGCGCCAGCGCCAGAATGCGCACGCGCTGGCATGCGCCGAACCCTTCATCGTGTAATTTTCTGCGGCTGGCAGCCCATGCAAGCGACATATCCATGACCGTTGCTCCATTCGTTTTCCTTGTCTAGAAGCATAGGCCGGCTTTCATCAACGTCACGCCAAGAAATAAGCGCGACGTGTAAAAAACGTATCAATCAAAGCCGTGAAATACGGCATCGTCAGGGCCGATCGAGGCGGGTGACTTCCACGCCGCGTCGCGCATCGAATGGCGCACCTGATGCTCGACGCCCAGCAGCACCGCGAAAATCGCCATGCGCACCGCGATGCCATTGTCCGTCTGGCGGAAGATCGCAAGACGCGAGTCGTGATTCAGGTCGGTGGCGAGATCGTTCGCGCCGGGGCGGCTGTCGCGCGGCAGTGGATGCATGATCAGCGTGTCGCGGCCGCACACATCGTCGACGAGCGCCTGATTGATCTGGAAATCCGGCGTATAGCCTTCGATCGACTCGTCGGCGAA
Organism: Caballeronia catudaia; assembly: GCF_001544755.2. GTDB lineage: Bacteria > Pseudomonadota > Gammaproteobacteria > Burkholderiales > Burkholderiaceae > Caballeronia > Caballeronia catudaia. The sequence goes on from NZ_FCOF02000005.1 coordinate 48,795, forward strand.
ACGCTCTTTTTGAATGCGCGTGGCGTACACCACGTCCGCGCCCGCGAGACCCGCGCGCAGGTCGCTCGTCTGCGCGATCACGTGATCGCCGCGTCCGATCCGCTCGATGATATGCGCCGGCATCTCCAGCGAACGCGGCGACACCAGCGTGAACTTGAGCCCCTTGTACTGCGAAAGCAGCTTCGCGAGCGAATGCACGGTGCGGCCGTATTTTAGATCGCCGACCATCGCGATGTGCGCGTCATCGACGATCTTTCCAAGACGCGAGAACTCGCGCTGAATCGTGTAGAGATCGAGCAGCGCCTGGCTTGGATGCTCGCCGGGGCCGTCGCCGGCGTTGATGACGGGAATGTTCGTCGCGCGCGCGAACTCGGCGACCGAGCCTTGCTCCGGATGCCGCACGACGATCGCGTCGGCATAGCCGCTGATCACGCGGCTCGTGTCGTAGATCGACTCGCCCTTCGCCATCGAAGAAAAGGTGAAGCCCGTCGTGTCGCACACCGACCCGCCGAGCCGCGCGAAAGCCGCGCCGAAACTCACGCGGGTGCGCGTGCTGGCTTCGAAGAACAGATTGGCGAGCACCGCGCCTTCGAGCACGCGCGTGATCTTCTTGCGCCGCGCGATGGGCTGCATCATGTCGGCCGTCCGGAACAGCGCCTCGGCTGACTCGCGCGAAAACTGGTCGATCGACAGCAGTTGCGGCCGGCCTTCGAAATCGATAGCCGGAGCTACGCTTTGCGTATATGTACCGCTTTCCGGCATGCCCGAAAGAATCTCGCCGATGTATCGCGCGGCGATTTCCGGCATCGCGCGCGATTCCGGCGATTCGTCCGGCAAAAGCCAGGTATCGAGCGCCCGCCGCGACACGCCGATGCGCGACGCGAACACGTCGCGGGTCATGTTCAGACGCCGCATGGCGTCGCGAAGAATGGTCTGCTGTTGGCTCACTGGCGCCGCTCTCGGGATATACGCGGCGCGTATACTAGGTCACTCGCCGATCAGATGCAAGACCAGTTCGCGCTGATGTGACGCCGTCCGATGCTCGAAGACGTAAATGCCCTGCCACGTGCCGAGCACCATCCGGCCGGCTTCGACCGGGATCGAAAGCTGGACGGTCGTCAGCGCGGTGCGCAGGTGCGCGGGCATGTCGTCGGGGCCTTCGGTGTCGTGCACGTAACGGCCGGGCGCTTCCGGCGCGACCGACTCGAAATAGCGTTCGAGATCGGCGCGCACATCGGGGTCCGCGTTCTCCTGAATCAGCAGCGATGCCGATGTATGCCGGCAAAAAAGCGTGAGCAGGCCGGTGCGGATATTTTGAAGATCGATCCAGTGATCTATGTCGCGGGTGACTTCGTGCAGGCCGCGCGAGCCTGTCGCGACCGTCAGATGGTGGAGTGCCTGTTTCATGTCGGTCTCGGTCGTGTTCCGGGAAAAGTGGGCGCCGCTTTCATGAGTTTACCGGCTTCCCCGCGCGCTGATCCGTTACGGTTCGATGAACTATCCTGTCTGCACGACGGTTCGACGAGAGGCGCGCCCGATGACCGAAAGGCTTTCGATAAGAATATCCGCAGCCGTGATCGTCATCGCGCTCTCGTTCGCGGCTCACGCCGACGATACGCGCGAAAACCGCGGCGACGATCCCTTCCTGCGCGTATCGAGCGCCATTGCCGATTGCCCCGCGCCACGCGGCCCGTTCGAAACGGAGCAGGAGTGGCTCGACGAAACGCATTACCGCATCGAGCGCGGCAATAGCTGCTGGATCGCGGGCCGCTGCCGCCTGTCGAACAGCTACGAGTACGACAAGGAAATCGCGCAAAGCGTGACGCGGCGGCTCAATTCGCTGAACGCGTCGCTGCAATGGCGCGAGAAAACGAGCCTGTGGCTTACGCTGCAACGCCGCTTCATCTATCTCGACGGCTGCGTATCGCGCGATTTCGACACCGCGCGCTTCGTCTCCGCGCTCGGCGAGACGGCCGATGTCGAAAAGGTCATCGACCGCACGACGCGGCGGCCGTGATCCCGTAATTGGCCTAAGCTGAAAGAGAGACCGAACACGAGGAACCGCGGCGTGCGCGCCGGCGGTTTTCACCGATGAGAACGAACCTCGCTGACTGGCTGTGGCTTTGCGTCCGATGCGTGTTCTTGCTGATGGCGTGCGCATTCACGCCGATGAGCGCCGCCGCCGCCGCTGGGACGGCCCCGGTCGTCGTGATTCCGCTGAAGGGCGCGATCGGCCCGGCGAGCGCGGATTTCGTCGTGCGCTCGCTCGCCCGCGCCGCCGACGAGCACGCGCAGCTCGCCGTGCTCGAACTCGACACACCGGGCGGACTCGATCTCTCGATGCGCTCGATCATCCAGGCGATGCTCGCTTCGCCGGTGCCGGTGGCCGTGTTCATCGCGCCGAGCGGTGCGCGCGCCGCGAGCGCAGGCACCTACATCACCTACGCGAGCCACATCGCGGCGATGGCGCCCGGCACGAATATCGGCGCGGCATCGCCGGTGCAGTTAGGGATCGGGGGCGGCGCGGATCGCGAAGGCAAGTCAGCCTCGGCCACGGACACACAATCGACCGAAACCCGCAAACAGATGCAGGACGCCGCCGCTTATATCCGCGGCCTCGCGCAACTGCGCGGGCGCAACGTGCAATGGGGCGAGCGCGCGGTGCGCGAAGCGGTCGCGCTGTCGGCGACCGAAGCGCTGGAGCAGAAAGTCATCGACCTGACCGCCACCGACGTGCCCGATCTCCTCGTCAAACTCGACGGCCGTCACGTCACGACGGCAAGCGGCGCGCACGTGCTCGCGACGAAAAACGCGCCGCTCGTCGTGCTGCAGCCCGACTGGCGCAGCCGCTTTCTCGCGACGATCACGGACCCGAGCGTCGCGCTGATTCTGATGATGATCGGCATGTATGGCCTCTTCTTCGAATTCGCCAACCCCGGCATGGTGTTGCCGGGCGTCGCGGGCGCGATCTGCCTGCTCGTCGGATTGTTCGCGCTGCAACTCCTGCCGATCAATTTCGTCGGACTGGGATTGATCGTGCTCGGCCTGGGCTTTCTCGTCGCGGAAATGTTTCTGCCGACGTTCGGCTCGCTCGGCATCGGCGGGGTCATCGCGTTCGCAATCGGCGCGCTCATGCTGATCGACACCGATGTGCCGGGCTTCGGCGTGCCCGTCGGCGTCGTCATCGGACTCGCGCTTTTCACCGCGCTATTCGTATTCACCGTGTCGGGCGTCGCATTGAAGGCGCGCAAGCGTCCCGTCGTGAGCGGCAGCGAAGCGATGCTCGGCAGCATCGGCGTGATGCTGGCGCACGAGAGCAACATCGGCGACAGCGCCTGGGCGCGCGTGCGGGGCGAACGGTGGCGCGTGCAGGCGGCAGCGCTCCGGGCGTTACCGCAAGAAGGCGCGCGCGTGCGCGTGCTTTCGCGTCATGGACTGACGCTGACCGTCGAGCCGATCGACGAAGCGCGTGAGACTTCTGAACACATCCACAACGAGGCTTGAAAAATGGGGCTTACTTTTGGTTTCAGCGGCATTCTGATCGCGCTCGTCATCTTCATCGTGGCGTCGGCGGTGCGCATATTTCGCGAGTACGAACGCGGCGTCGTGTTCATGCTCGGACGCTTCTGGAAAGTGAAGGGACCGGGGCTCGTGCTTATTATTCCGATCGTGCAGCAGGTCGTGCGGATGGACCTGCGCACCGTCGTGTTCGACGTGCCGCCGCAGGACGTCATCACGCGCGACAACGTATCGGTGAAGGTGAATGCGGTCGTGTACTTTCGCGTCGTCGATCCGGAGCGGGCGGTGATTCAGGTCGCGCGCTTTCTCGAAGCGACGAGCCAGCTTTCGCAGACCACGTTGCGCGCGATTCTCGGCAAGCACGAGCTGGACGAACTGCTTTCCGAGCGCGAGCGCCTGAACAGCGACATCCAGCGCGTGCTCGATTCGCAAACCGACGCGTGGGGCATCAAGGTATCGAACGTGGAGATCAAGGACGTCGATATCAACGAGACGATGATCCGCGCGATCGCCCGCCAGGCCGAAGCGGAGCGCGAGCGGCGCGCGAAGATCATTCATGCGGAAGGCGAGTTGCAGGCGTCCGAAAAGCTGCTGCAAGCCGCGCAGATGCTCTCGCAGCAACCGCAGGCGATGCAGTTGCGCTATCTGCAAACCCTGACGACGATCGCCGGCGACAAGAACTCGACGATCGTCTTTCCGGTGCCGGTCGATATCGTGAGCACCGTCATCGACCGGATCATCAAAGGCCCGGCGAAGGCTTAAACGAGCTTCGGAAAATCGAGCGTCGTATCGTTCACGCGGTTCACGAGGTTCGTGAAGTTGATGACGCTCATCGCGAACAGCGTGTCGATCACTTGCGCTTCCGAGTAGCCCGCTTCGCGCACTTCATTCAGACGCGCCGCGTCGACGGTGCCGGTCGTTCCCGTGACGTGCCGCACGAAGCGCACGAGTGCGTCGCGCTTCGCATTGCCGGTCGCTTCGCCCGCACGGATCTGCTGCGTTTCCTGTTGCGAGAGCCCGACCATCTTGCCGACGAGCGTATGCGCGGCGGCACAGTAATCACAGCCCACGAGTTCGCTCACGGCCAGCTTGATCGCTTCGACATCGGCCTTGTCGAGACTGCTCTTCGCGAGGATCGCGTCGCCGTTGAGCGCGGCGCCGAGCGCGGCGGGGCTATGCGTGCCGATGGTCGCATACGCGTTCGGCACCTTGCCCGCGGCCTTCTTGATCGCCGCGAAAAGATCGGCGGTGACGCCCGTGGCTTCGTTGACGTTGATCTGGGAAAGACGTGACATGGTGTGCTCCTGGGTTCAGTGGTTAGCCGTCTCGCTGGCATGGGTTGAACTTTAGGCGCGTGCGTCTTCCGCGTGAATGCTCGCGCGGCTCGTAAAACCGCGCGATCGTCTCATCGTGCGAATGCGGCGGCTTCGTGCCATCATCGGGACTTCCCGCACGCATCGCGCGATATAAACGCATATGGATTATCTGACGAGCCTGAAGGTGTTCTGCACGGTGGTCGAAGCGAAGAGCTTCTCGCGTGCGGCCGACATACTCGGCTTGTCGCCGCCGGTCGTATCGCGCGCGATCGCGGGACTCGAAACGCGGCTCGGCAGCCGGCTCTTCAATCGCACGACGCGGCAAATCTCGCTCACCGAAACCGCCGAGCGCTTCTTTGCCGATTGCTCGCGCGTGCTCGACGACCTTCAGGCGATGGAAGAGCGCGCGTCGCATCGTGCGAGCGAAGCGACGGGCCTCCTGCGGCTCGTCGCGCACACCACCGCGATGACGAGCCGCTACACGCCGCTCGTCGCGAGCTTCAGGCGCGCGCATCCGCACGTCGGTCTCGATGTCACGCTGACCGAGCGGCCGGTCGATCTCGTTGGCGAAGGCTACGATCTCGCGCTCGTGCTGCCCTTCATGCTGTCCACCGATACGGCCGTCACGCGTCTGCTCGAAACGATTCCGCTCGTGCTGGTCGCAAGTCCCGCGTATCTCGCGCAACATCCCGCGCCGCGCCATCCGTCCGAACTCGTCGATCATCAGTTCGTGCCGATGTCGCCCTCGATCCGCAAGCCGGTGCTGACGTTTCGCATCGGCGGCGAGGAGGTTCGGGTGCCGGTGAATCACGACATCTCGTCGAACAGCGCGGTGTTCAATCGCGACATGGCGTTGCAAGGCTTCGGCATCGGCGTGCTGCCGGCGGCGCTCGTCGAACGCGAACTCGCGGAAGGGCGGCTTCTTACGCTGCTCGACGCTTATGAGCGCGTCGATGCCGCGATCGAGATCCGTATCGCCTACAGTTCGCGGGCGCTGTTGCCGGCGAAGGTGCGCGCGTTCGTCGATCATGCGGTGCGTTTTTGCGCTGATGAAAGCACCACGCTCGACGAACCGCCGCTCGCCGCGATGCAGCAAGACTGAGCCAGAGCCTTATCCGGCAAGGCCGAGCGCGATTCTTTCCGCCAGCGTCATTCTCTCGTGTGCGCCGTGACGGTTGACATGGTGCATATGCACAACTAGTCTTCCGGGCTATGACGGGCAGCGCAAGTTGCCTTTTTCCATATTCATATGTGCATATGCACAAAAGATAAATGACGACTCCTACGACGGAAATGCCCTCGGTGGCGGCGCCGGCTCTCGTGAGACCGGCGCGACGGATTCCCTGGATGCTGCTCTCGCTCGGGCTGGTCGGGCTCGCGCTGATCGCTGCGGTCACGTATTGGGCGCTCGTGCTGCGCTTCGTGCAGACCACGGACGACGCCTATATCGGCGGCGATGTCACCGTGCTCGCGCCGAAGGTCAACGGCTTCGTCACCGATGTGCTCGTGCAGGACAACCAGCCCGTGAAGGCGGGCCAGGTGTTGATTCGCCTCGACGCGCGCGACTACGACGCGCGTCTCGCGCAGGCGAACGCGGAAGTGTCGAGCGCACGTGCGGCGGTGGCCGAGTGGCAGGCGAAGGATGCGTTGCAGGCGGCCGTCATCAATCAGCAGCAGGCGGAAGTGCGCGCGTCGTCGGCGGAACTCACACGAAGCGGCCAGGATCGCGTGCGCTATCGCGAGCTCGTGAAGGACGACGCGGTGTCGAACCAGATCGTCGAACGTGCGGACGCGGACTACACGAAAGCGCAGGCGGCGGTGGATCGCAGCGGCGCGTCGCTCGTCGCGGCGAAGCGTCAGTTGAGCGTGATCGAAGCGCAGATCGCGGATGCGCAGGCGCGTGTCGCGACCGCCGAAGCCGCGCGTCGCGTCGCGGAGCTGAACGTCGAGTACACGACGATCCGCTCGCCCGTCGACGGCTACGTCGGCAATCGCACGGCGCGCGTGGGCGTGCTCGCGAACGGCGGTACGTCGCTCTTGACGATCATCCCGTCGACGGGACTCTGGATCGATGCGAACTTCAAGGAAGATCAGTTGAAGAAGATGCGCGCCGGCGACGAAGCCGATGTCGAGCTCGATGCGTCGAGCGTGCCGCTCACGGGCCACGTCGAAAGTCTCGCGCCCGCGACCGGCGCGACCTTCAGCGTGCTGCCCGCCGAGAACGCGACCGGCAACTTCACGAAGATCGTGCAGCGCGTGCCCGTGCGCATTCGCCTCGATGTGCCGAAGGGCATGGAGTCGGTGCTGCGTCCCGGTCTTTCGGCGACGGTCAAGGTGCATCTGCGCAAGCAGGCGAACGGCTGAGGAGCGCGCCATGACCCACACCATTCCCTCCGATCCCTCGACGCAGCCGATCAGGCAACGCGTCTTTGCCTTCGCGCTGATGTGCCTCGGCTTCTTCATGGCGACACTCGATATCCAGATCGTGGCGTCGTCGCTGAAGGATATCGGCGGCGGCTTGTCCGCCAGCCAGGACGAGTTGTCCTGGGTGCAGACTTCGTATCTGATCGCGGAGATTCTCGTCATTCCGATGTCGGGCTGGCTCTCCAAAGTGATGTCGACGCGCTGGCTCTTCGTCGCGTCGGCGGTCGGCTTCACGATCACGAGCATGCTGTGCGGCATGGCGTGGGACATCAATTCGATGATCCTCTTTCGCGGCCTGCAAGGCGCACTCGGCGCCGCGATGATTCCAACGGTGTTCACGACGGCCTTCGTGCTCTTTCCCGGCAAGCAGCGCCTGATTGCATCGACGACCATCGGCGCGCTGGCGTCGCTCGCGCCCGCGGTCGGCCCGGTCATCGGTGGATGGATCACCGATCAGTGGTCGTGGCACTGGCTCTTCTATCTGAACGTGGTGCCCGGCCTCGTCGTTGCGGTGCTCGTGCCGAAGTATGTGCATATCGACGAACCCGACGTTTCGCTGCTGAAGAAAGGAGATTACTTAGGCATCCTGCTGATGTCGGGCTTTCTCGGCTGTCTGGAATACGTGCTCGAAGAAGGGCCGCGCAAGAACTGGTTCGGCGATGACGCGATCATCGCGTGTACATGGATCTCCGCGATCTGCGGCTTTCTCTTTCTCGTGCACGCGTTCACGGCGAAAGACCCGGTCGTCGATCTGCGCGCGCTCGCGGTGCGCAACTTCGCGATCGGCAGTCTGCTGTCGTTCGTGACGGGCATCGGCATCTTCGTGTCGGTGTATCTGACGCCCGTGTTCCTGGCTCGCGTGCGCGGCTTCGATTCGCTGCATACGGGTCTCGCGCTCCTTTCGGTCGGCTGCTTTCAGCTGCTTTCCATCGGTTTTTATGGCGTCGCGTCGCGTTTCATCGACATGCGCGTGCTGCTCGCCTTCGGTCTCCTTTGCTTCGGCGCGGGCTGTTATTTCTATACGCCGCTGACGCACGACTGGGGCTGGCAGCAATTCCTGCTGCCACAGGCGCTGCGCGGCATCGGTCAGCAATTCGCGGTGCCGCCCATCGTGACGATGGCGCTTGGTTCGCTGCCGCCGTCGCGACTCAAATCGGCGAGCGGTCTGTTCAATCTGATGCGCAATCTCGGCGGCGCGATTGGCATTGCGGTCAGCGCGACGATGCTCAACGATCGCCTGAACCTGCATTACCTGCGCCTGAACGAGAACGTGACGATCGGCCGCCCGGTCATCGACGATCTGCTGTCGCGCAGTTCCGCGCATCTCGCGTCCGTCGCGGGCGATGCGCTCGATGCGTCGCAAGCGGGACTTGCATCGCTGCATGCGCTCGTGATGCGCGAAGCGCTCGTGCTCACCTTCGCCGATTGCTTTTACGTGCTCGCACTGTGTTTCCTGTTCGGCCTCGTGACGGTGATGTTTGCGAAGCCGGTCACGAGCGCACCGCCTTCGCCCGATGCGCACTGAACAGAGCCTCAACTGGATGCTTCGATCATGAAAAAATTTCTTGTCGAAATACTGTCGTGTCTGACGCTCGCCGCGTGCGCGGTGCAGCCCGCCACACACGCCGATCTGCCTGCGAAAGTGAACGCGACGGCGCCCGCGAACTGGAGCGTCGATGTGCCGAAACAGGCCGCCGATCCCACCGCGTGGTGGAATCAGTTCAACGATCCGGTGATGCATGAACTGGTCGCGTCGGTGCTGAACGACAATCTCGACGTGCAGGCCGCCGTCGAGCGCGTGAAGCAGGCGCAAGCGCTCACGACGCAACGCCGCGCCGCGCTCCTGCCGCAACTCGATCTGGGCGCGGGCGGATCGTACGCGCGTCAGAACACGCCGCCGCCGCTCGGCTATGTGAAGCAGGCGGGCATCGGCCTCAATCTAAGCTGGACGCCCGATGTATTCGGCGGCGAGCGTCTGGAATTGCTGGCGTCGCAGGCGCAAGTCGTCGGCCGCGAACATGCGGCGGATCAGATCAGGCTCGCGCTCGCGGCGAACACGGCTGGCGCGTATGTCGATCTGCGCTGGGCGCAAGCCGAACTGAAGATCCTGCAGGACAACCAGGCGATTCGCGAGCGCGCGTTGAAGCTCACGCAGCGCCGGCTGCAATACGGTTTGTCGACGCAACTCGATGTCGCGCGCGCGCAGAATCAGCTGAGCGATCTGCTGTCGCGCATCCCGCGCACGCAGGCGACGATTCAGCATCAGCTCAGCCTGATCGCGGTGTATTCGGGCCGCACGCCCGAGTCCATCGACAAACTGATGCTCGCGAACGCAGGCCCCGCGCCGGTGATTCCGGTGCCGGCGAACGGCGCGCCGCAGATGCTGCCATCGGACGCGCTGCTGCGCCGCCCGGACGTGCTCGTCGCGTACGCGACCGTGCAGCAGCGCGCGGCGGAAGTGGGCGTCGCGCGCGCGGAGCGCTATCCGAAGTTCTCGCTGCGTCTTTCCGATGGCTTGCTCGCCTCGTCGTATCTCGGCTTGCCGACGTTGACCGACAACCTCTTTTCGGCGGCGCTCAACGCGACGAGCCCGATCTTCAACGCGGGGCGCATCACCGCGGAGATCGAGCAGAACGAGAGCAGGATGCGCGAGTCGGAACTGCATCTGCATCAGACGATGCTCGAAGCGCTGAAGGATGTCGAGGATACGCGCAGCGATCTCGTCAGCACGACCGAATCGGCGGCGCGCCTGACCGATGCGCTCGCCGCGTCCGGTCAGTCGCTCACGCTGTCGACGCAGTTGTACAAGGGCGGCGCGGCCAGCTTTCTCGACGTGCTCGACGCGCAGCAATCCTACTTGCGCGACGCCGATGCCTTGAATCAATCGAAGCGTGAACACGCGCTCGCGGCGGTGGCGCTGTATCGCTCTCTCGGCGGCGGATGGAGCGTGACCGGCGATGACGGCGTCATCGAGACCGCGAGCGCAAAAACGGAGACGACGAAATGAGCATGGTCGAAGAAACGGCCGCGGGCCTCGATGGTCTTTCGCAACTGCGCAAGCTGATCGCCTGCAAGCGCAGGCCGGGCATCATGGTGTCGCTGGATCTGGAGTTCGTCGAAGTGGAAGCGGGCAGGGCGGTGTTCGCGGGCGTGCCCGGCGATCACGCGTACAACCCGATCGGCACCGTGCACGGCGGCTATGCTGCGACGCTGCTCGATTCCGCGTGCGGCTGCGCGGTGCATTCGTGCCTGACCGCGACGCAAGCCTATACGACGCTCGAACTGAAGGTCGCCTATCACAAGGCGGTCACGCGCGATTCGGGGATGCTGCGCGCGGAAGGCCGCGTGCTGTCGATAGGACGCCGCGCCGCGTTCGCCGAAGCGACGCTCAAGGACGCGAGCGGCCGGCTGTTCGCATCGGCGACATCGACCTTGCTCGTCATGGAGCGATAGAAAGCCCGATTTCCTGATTGCAGGAAATCGGGCTTAACGCGCTTTATTTCACGCTTTCCAGCGCCTTTCTCACCGTGCCGAAGAGCTGATCGATCTGATCGTCCTCGATGATGAGCGGCGGCGAGAACGCGAGGATATCGGCGGTATAACGAATGAGCACGCCCGCTTCGAAGCACTTGACGAACACTTCATACGCACGCGCGCCCGGCGCGCCTTCGCGCGGTTCCAGCTCGATGCCCGCCACGAGCCCGAGATTGCGGATGTCCTTCACGAACGGTGCATCGCGCAGCGCGTGAGCGGCGCTCTCGAACTTCGCGGCCTTCGATGCCGCGCGATCGAACAGCTTGTCGCGCGTATACAGATCGAGCGTGGCGATGGTCGCGGCGGTCGCGACCGGATGCGCCGAGTACGTATAGCCGTGAAACAGTTCGATGGCGTTGGCCGCGCCCGCATTGACGACCGTGTCGTGCACGTTGCGATGCGCGGCGACGGCGCCCATCGGAATGGTCGCGTTGTTGATCGCCTTGGCCATCGTGATGAGATCGGGCGTCACGCCGAAGTACTCGCTCGCCGTGGCCTTGCCGAGACGGCCGAAACCGGTGATCACTTCGTCGAAGATCAGCAGGATGCCGTGCTTCGTGCAGATGTCGCGCAGCTTCTGCAAATAGCCCTTCGGCGGCACGAGCACGCCCGTGGAGCCCGCGAGCGGCTCGACGATGACAGCCGCGATCGTCGAGGCATCGTGCAGCGCGACGATGCGCTCCAGATCATCGGCGAGATGCTCGCCCCATGCGGGCTGGCCCTTCGAAAACGCGTTGTTCGCGAGGTCGTGCGTATGCGGCAGATGATCGACCGATGGCAACAGCGCGCCCGAGAACGTCTTGCGATTCGGCGCGATGCCGCCGACCGAAATGCCGCCGAAGCCGACGCCGTGATAGCCGCGCTCGCGGCCGATGAAGCGTGTGCGCTGGCCTTCGCCGCGCGCGCGGTGATAGGCAAGCGCGATCTTCAGCGCCGTATCCACCGACTCCGAGCCCGAGTTCGTGAAGAAGATGCGGTCGAGTCCTTCGGGCATGAGGCTGGCCACTTTGGTCGCCGCTTCGAACGCGACCGGGTGGCCCATCTGGAAGGTCGGCGCGAAGTCGAGCGTGGACAGCGCCTTTTGCACCGCGTCGACGATTTCGTCACGGCAATGGCCCGCGTTCACGCACCAGAGGCCCGCCGTGCCGTCGAGCACTTCGCGGCCATCGGTCGAGCGGTAGTACATGCCCTTCGCGCTTTCGAGCAGGCGCGGCGCGGCCTTGAACTGGCGATTGGCGGTGAAGGGCATCCAGAACGACGAAAGATCGTCGATGACGGGGCGGGCATTCATGGCGGGTCTCCTCCTCGGAAAGTTCGGTCACTGCACTGTATGCCTCGGCAAAATAGCGCGGCATAGACAGTTGCATCCCTGCTCTGCCAACTGTGCTGGCAAAATGTCGCGAACTGTATTGGTCAATGGGCGGTTGCCGCGATATCCTCGAATCCATGATCGAACTCAAGCTGGAGCGCGGCTCGCGTCAGGCGCCGACGCTCGTCGAACAACTGGTGCGCGCGTTCGCCACGGCGATCGGCGAGCAGACGCTGCGTGCGGGTGCGCTGCTGCCGTCGGTGCGGCGTCTCGCCGAGGCTGAAGACCTGAGCACGTTCACCGTGACGGAAGCATATGGCCGGCTCGTGTCGATGGGCCTCGTCACCGCGCGGCGCGGCTCGGGTTATCGCGTGGCCGTGCGCGGGCAGAGCGAGCGCGTGCGGGCGGTCGTTTGGCAGCCGCCGAGCCTCACGGCGACATGGCTTTTATCGGACGTATTCGCCGATCATTCCGTGCCGATCAAGTCGGGCTGCGGCTGGCTGCCCAACGAATGGGTCAACGAAAGCGGCCTGCAGCATGCGCTGCGCGCGGTCAGCCGCGTGCCGGCGGCGCGCATCGCGGATTACGGACATCCGTACGGCTTTGCGCCGCTGCGCGAGCGGATCGCCGAGCAACTGGATCGTCACGGCCTGCCTGTCGATGCCGCGTCCAACGTGCTGCTGACAGCGGGCGCGACGCAGGCGCTCGATCTCATCGTGCGGACCTTGCTGCGTGCCGGCGACGCGGTCGTCGTCGAAGATCCGGGGTACTGCAATCTGCTGCAGATTCTGCGGCTCGCCGGGCTCGAAGTGCATGGCGTGCCGCGCACCGTCGCGGGCATCGATACCGATGTGTTCGAGCGCATCGTGATCGAGCATCGGCCGAAAGCGGTGTTTCTCAACACGACCTTGCAGAACCCGACGGGCGCGACCTTCAGCATGGCGTCGGCGTTTCGTCTGATGCAGATCGCGGAGCGGCACGGACTATGGGTCGTCGAGGACGACGTGAACCGCGAGCTGGCGCCGCCCGGCGCGCCCTTGCTCGCGGCGATGGAAGGCTTGAGCCGCGTGCTGTACGTCGGCGGCTTTGCGAAGACGATCACGCCTTCGCTGCGCTGCGGCTATGTCGTCGCGGAACGCAATGTGTTGCGCGAACTGGCGCGCACCAAGATGGCCGTGGGGCTGACAACGTCGGAGGCGACGGAGCGCATCGTCGAGAAAGTGCTGACGGAAGGGCGCTATGCGCGGCACGTCGAATTGGTCGTCGAGAAGCTGAAGGATGCGCATGCGCTCGTCGAGGACCGCATGGACGCGCTGGGCGTCGCGTTGTTCCGGCGTCCGCGCGCGGGACTCTTCGTGTGGGGCGCGTTGCCGATCGATCCCGCCGAAGGAAGCGCCGTCGCGACACGCGCGTTGCAGCACGGCATATGGCTCGCACCGGCTTCGTATTTCCGGCCGGATGATGCGCCGAGCGCATCGTTTCGATTCAACGTCCCTTATTCAATGGACGACGCGCTTTGGAGTTTTCTGGAGAAAGCGATAAAAGGTTTCTAAAAAAAAGATACGGCGAAAACGACTCGCCGTATCCGCGAAACCGAATAACTTTATTGCGCGACCTGCGAAGAAGCAGAAACCGAAACCTGTCCGCGCTGATTCTGCGCCGCGCGTTCCGTATTGCCGAAATCCCCGCGTCCTTGCGTGGCCTCTTCCGCAGCGAAGGTTTGCGCGCTGACGCCATGTTGTGAAGCCGGTGCGCCGACATCGGGACGATAATGCGGCGCCGGGCCATAGCCGCTAGCAAATGCAGAGCCGGCAAATGCAGAACTCAATGCAATGGCAAAGCCCACTACGAGTCGCTTGTTCACAGAGTGCTCCAATGGAATATGAGGAGATGCAGTTGTCCGATGCAAAGCAACCGCAACCGGAAAGCGAATCGTTCGATTCGAAACGCTCCCGACATGTGAACGCAGTGTAGAAGGCATTCGCCGCTTTTTAATCGCGCGAAAAGCCAATTGAGTTTTCGTCGATCTCAAACAATGGGATGACGCCGCGTGTCCGAATGATTCATTCACGCGGCGCTTCAATCATGCGGATGCGCCGTTGCTCGCAGATGGCGTCGGTGTTTCGGGCGCCCGCGCATTCGTTTGCTCAGGCTCGGGTGCAGGTACGGAGCTCGCCGCTGCTTCGGCCGCCTTTTTGCGAGGCGCGCCGCGCTTTGCCGTCTTGACCGCTGGTTTGGCCGCGGCTGATTTCCTTGCGGCAGGCGCCGTGGCCTTCTTCTTCGCCGCGCTTACGCCCGTTTGCGATGTCTTGTCTTTCTTCGCGGCCACGCTGGAAGACTTCTTCGCCGGCGCTTTTTTCGCGGCTGCCTTGGGCTTGCTCAGGCTCTCGCTGCCTTCGCCATCGATCAGAAACTTGCTGCGATCCTTCACGTTCGCGATCCACGCGGGCGGGCGCGCCCAGCCGCTCCACGTTTCGCCCGTCTTCGGATTGCGATACTTCGCGGGCAGCTTGCCTTTCTTCGCGAGCTTGGTCATCGCTTCATGACGGCCCGCCGGCGCGGGAAGGGCGACGCGCGGCTTCGCTGCGGCCTTGGATTTCTTGCCGTGCCGGTCGATATCCGCAGTGGTGAGGCCGTGCCGCTCCATCATGGCGCGGATATCGTCGAGCACGGCTTGCGCGCGCTTGGCGATCAGGTGTTCCGCCTGCGACTGGAGCTTCTTCAATTTGGCTTGTATCTGCTTGAGTGTGGCCATCGCGGTCTCCTTTCTTTCATGAAGGCGCTATTACTCGCCGTAGATGTCGAAGTCGAAATACTTCTGCTCGATGCGCTTGTACGTGCCGTCCTTGATCATCGCGGCGATGGCGCCGTCGAGCTTCTCTTTCAGATCGGTGTCTTCCTTGCGCAAGCCGATTGCGGTGCCGGGTCCGAAGATCGCGCTGTCTTCGAGTGCGCCGCCCGCGAAGCCGTAGGGCTTGCCGCGCGGCGTATCGAGGAAGCCGCGTTCGGCTTGCACCGCGTTTTGCAGCGAGGCGTCGAGACGGCCCGTCAGCAAATCCGCGTAGACCTGATCCTGATCCGCGTAGGACACGACCTTCACGCCCTTCGCGCCCCAATGCACCTTCGCATA
This sequence comes from Caballeronia catudaia, assembly GCF_001544755.2. GTDB lineage: Bacteria > Pseudomonadota > Gammaproteobacteria > Burkholderiales > Burkholderiaceae > Caballeronia > Caballeronia catudaia. Next base: position 64,027 of record NZ_FCOF02000005.1, read on the forward strand.
AGTTTCCTGCATCGAGCCCTGCTCGACGCCGACCGTCTTGCCCGCGAGCGATTCCGCCGTCGGCTGGATGCTCGAATCGTGTTTTGCGACGAGGCGTGTGGGGACGTGGAAGAGCTTGCTGGAGAACGCGATCTGCTTGACGCGCGCGGGCGTCATCGACATCGTGGAAAGCACGCCGTCGAATTTGCGCGATTTGAGGCCCGGAATCATGCCGTCGAATGCGTTCTCGACCCACACGCACTTCGCATTGAGGCGCCGGCACAGTTCATTGCCGACATCGATGTCGAAGCCGACCAGCGTGCCGTCGGGTGCTTTCGATTCGAAAGGCGGATAACTCGCATCGACGCCGAAGCGGATCGTCGACCATTCCTTCGCATGCGCCCCGATCGATACGGTCAGCATCGAGCCCAACAACACCGTCAACAGCCTCTTCACGATAGTCCCTTCTTTATATGAGTTATGAATGTAGACGGCATGCGCCGCCGTTGTCGATTATAGAGGCGCGATTCGGGCGCAATAAAAAAGGCCGCGAATAAATCGCGGCCCTTGCAGTCGAAACGATGTGCTGAAAGTTATCCCGCACGCACTTCGACGCGGCGCGGACGCGCTTCCTCGCGACGCGGAATCGTGAGCTTCAGCACGCCGTTCGTGAGGTTGGCGTCGATCTTCGAGGTGTCGAAGTCTTCGCTGACCGTGAAGGCGCGTGCGAAACGCGGCGCGCGCAATTCTGCGTGATGCACGCGCACGGCGCCTTGCACCGGCAGTTCCGCTTCCGCTTCGATGGTGAGGCGCGCGTCGTGCACCTTCACGTCGAGCTTCTCGCGCGGCACGCCGGGCAGATCGGCCCATAGCGTGATGCCGTGGCTATCCTCGACGATATCGACGGCGGGCGTCACCGTGGCGCGGCGCGACGTGTCTTCGCTTTTGCGCGTCGTTTCGTTCGTCTTTTGCGGGGCGATTTGCGTGTTGTCGGTCATGATGAACTCCCTCTTACTGAATGGTGATCGCGCGCGGCTTCGATGCTTCGCGCTTGCCGATGGTGATGGACAGCGTGCCGTTTTCATAACGCGCTTCGACCTTGTCGGTGTCTGCGTTCTGCGGCAGTTCGATCACGCGGCGGAAGCTGCCCGTGAAGCGCTCTTTCGCATAGGTGCGCGCGCCTTCGACACTGGCTTGAGCCTTGCGCTCGCCGCTGATGGTGAGCGTGCCTTTATCGACCGCGACATCGAGCGAAGAAGGCTCGACGCCCGGTGCGAACGCGACGATATGAATCGCGTCATCCGTGCTGCCGATGTTCAGGCGAGGGAACGCATCGGCGCGGCTCGAACGAATGCTCGAAGGAAGATTTCCGAACAGCGAGGACACCTGCCGCTGCATGCGGTCCAGCTCCGAGAAAACATCGCCGCCAAAATAAAAGTCACTCATGGTCAGTCTCCGATAGTGCGGCCCGTGAGGCCGGCAGCAGGAAGTTCAAACGACAGCGGGTTCTCGCTGCCTGTGCATCCAAGGTAGGTGCGAGGGCTATCGTTTCAATATCGGAGCGCTATGTTTCAAGCGGTTTTTATTTTTTTCGGGCGGCTCTTGAAACTCATCGAAGCGCGCTTATATCGGTTCGAATGTGCGCTTGCCAGTGTGCTATTCAGCATCTCGGTGCGATGCGAGATCGCCCTGGTAAAAGCCCGCGAAGCGCGCGAACTGTCGTTCGGCATCGGCAAGGTCCAGGCCTTCCTTGAGCACCGCGCTCGAAAATCCCGTTCGCTCCATCTGCACGAGCTGATCGATCAACACGTCGCCCGTTGCGCGCAAATCGCCTCTGAAGCCGAGCCGCCGGCGCAGCAGATAAGCCTGGCTATACGCGCGGCCATCGGTGAAATGCGGGAAGTGCAGTTCGATGCGATCGAGCTCCGTCAGGCGATCTTTCAGCGTGAACGGATCGTCGTCGTTCGCGAGGCGCGCCACGCGTTCGTTCTTGTCGATGTCGTGATCCTGCTGCGTGAGAATGCGCATGCGTTGAACGCCGTTCATGCCGATACCTCCTCGTTCACGCGCACCGCATTCGCCGATGTCTTGAACGGCGTCAGTCCCACGCGCCGCACCGTGTCGATGAAACGTTCGTCATGTTCGCGCGCGTCGCGATACGTCGTCAGAATCGCTTCGATCGCATCGGGCACTTCGGCCGCGCTGAACGACGGTCCGATCACCTTGCCGGGCTGCGGCGCGCCGCTTGTCGCGCTGCCGTCCGATCCGCCGAGCGTGATCTGATACCACTCGCGTCCGTCCTTGTCGACGCCGAGCACGCCGATGTGCCCGCTGTGATGATGCCCGCACGAATTGATGCAGCCGCTGATATGCAGATCGATTTCGCCGATGTCGTCGAGTTCGTCGAGATCCTGATAGCGCTCGGTGATGGCCTGCGCGACCGGCAATGAACGCGCATTCGCGAGCGCGCAGAAGTCGCCGCCGGGGCACGCGATCATGTCGGTGAGAAGCTGCACGTTCGCGCTCGCGAAGCCCGCTTCGCGAGCCGCCTGCCATAGCGCAAGCAGCTCGCTCGCGCGCACCCAGGGCAGCACGACGTTTTGCGTATGCGTGACGCGCGCTTCGCCCGCCGAGAACCGGTCGGCGAGATCCGCGACGATATCGAGCTGGTCCGCGGTGGCATCGCCGGGCGATTGCAAGAGACGCTTGAAGGACAGCGTGACGATGCGCAACGCGGGGTCTTTGTGCTGCGCCACATTGCGTTGCAGCCAGCGCGCGAAGAGCGGATGCCCGTTGGCGTTGGCCTCGGCTTCATCGACGCTTGCGTGCGACGCGTGCGACGCGTGCAACGCAGGCGGCACGAACGACGCGCGCACGCGCTCCAGTTCCGCCGGCGTGATGAGATGCGGCGCGCCGTCATGCTCGACGATCTGCCGGAATTCCTCGTCGACGTCGTCGATATAGCGCTGGCCTTCGGCCTTCACCAGGATCTTGATGCGCGCCTTGTATTTGTTGTCGCGACGTCCGTAGCGGTTGTACACGCGCACGATCGCTTCGATGTAGTTCATGATGTGCTGCCACGGCAAAAACTCGCGCATCAACGTCGCGATGACGGGCGTGCGCCCCATGCCGCCGCCCGCGCTCACGCGAAAGCCCAGTTCGCCAGTTTCATTGCGCACGAGTTGCAGGCCGACGTCATGCCATGCGGTCGCCGCGCGGTCTTCGCTCGCGCCCGTGATCGCGATCTTGAACTTGCGCGGCAGGAACGCGAACTCGGGATGCAGCGTCGTCCATTGCCGCATGATTTCGGCGAAGGGACGCGGATCGGCGACTTCATCGGGCGCGACGCCCGCGCGTTCATCGCAGGAAATATTGCGGATGCAATTGCCGCTCGTCTGAATGCCGTGCATGTCGACGGTGGCGAGCAAATCCATGACGTCCGCGGATTTTTCTAACGGAATCCAGTTGAACTGCACGTTGGTGCGCGTGGTGAAGTGCGCGCAATGAGTCGGCAGCCGTTCGGTGCCGAGCTTGCCCTGCGCCGCGCTAGCAACGCGATAAACATCCGGATCGGGATCGTCGTAGTCACGGGCGATGCGCGCGAGCACGCGCAATTGCGCGCTCGACAATTCGCCATAAGGAACGGCGACCCGCAGCATCGGCGCATGGCGCTGCACGTACCAGCCGTTCTGCAGCCGCAACGGGCGAAATGCGTCTTCGCTCAGGCGGCCGTCCTGCCAGCGTTCCAACTGATCGCGGAATTGCGCGGCGCGGCTCTTCACAAAAGATTTATCGAACTCGGTGTATCGGTACATGGATGCGGCGGCGTGGCGGAGGAAGGGCCAACGATAGGGCGCGAGACGGCAGGAGAACAAGCAGCAGTTGCGATGAATTTCATGGAAGCAGTGCGCATCGCGCCTGAATCTGCTGCCGTCGAATACGCCGCAACTGCTGCTGTTTTTCGCACGATGCGTGACGCATCATGAATCCGTGAACAAAGGAGCCGCTCATGGAACTCTTGAAGATGATGCGCATCGTGCTATGGAGCTTTTTCGGCGTGCGCAAGCGCGCGTCGCACAACGCCGACTTCGCGCAGGTGAAGCTGCAACTCTTGCCGGTCATCGCCGTGATGCTCGCAGCCGCGTTCGGGCTCACGCTGTTGACGGTCGCGAAGTTCGCCACGGGCATCGCGCACTGAAACGGCTGCGCGCTCCGCGTCCCGCTCTTACAATGGCGGCCGGATGATTGCCACGAGCGAGGAGCGGACGATGAAGGTGTGCATCTATGGCGCGGGCGCCATCGGCGGATGGATCGGCGTGAAGCTCGCGCAGGCAGGTTGCGATGTGAGCGTGGTCGCGCGCGGCGCCACGCTCGATGCGTTGAAGAAGGAAGGTCTGCGCCTCGTCGAAAAAGACGCGACGCATACGGTGAAAGTCGCGGCGAGCGACAATGCCGCCGATCTCGGCGTGCAGGATCTCGTCGTCGTGGCCGTGAAGGCGCCGGCGATGGAATCCGTCGCCATGCAAATAGCGCCGCTGCTTTCGCGTGACACCGCCGTGCTGACAGCGATGAACGGCGTGCCCTGGTGGTTCTGCGACGGCCTCGGCGAGGCCTTCGCGGGCAAGCGTCTGTCGTCGGTCGATCCGCACGGCGCGATCGCCGCCGCGATACCCGGCGCGCAGACGGTCGGCTGCGTCGTGCATGCAAGCTGCTTCGTCGAAGCGCCGGGCGTGATTCGTCATCATCTGGGCAAGGGCCTGATTCTCGGCGAAGCCACCGGCGCGCCGAACGCACGCACGGAATCGCTCGTCACGCTTTTTTCGATGGCGGGCTTCGACGTCACGCTCTCTCAACAGATTCAGCGCGATGTCTGGTTCAAGCTGTGGGGCAACATGACGATGAACCCCATCAGCGCCATTACCGGCGCGACGACCGACCGCATTCTCAGCGACGATCTCGTGCGCGGCTTCGTGACCCATGTGATGCTGGAAGCCAAGGAAATCGGCGCGCGCTTCGGCATTCCCATCGAGCAGGACCCGGAAGACCGCCACGCCGTGACGCTCAAGCTCGGTGCGATGAAAACGTCGATGCTTCAGGACGTGCAGGCCGGCAAGGCGGTCGAGCTCGACGCGCTCGTCGCGTCCGTGCGCGAGCTTGGCGCGATGACCGGCGTGCCGACGCCGTTCACCGATGCCTTGCTCGGTCTCGCGCGCCTGCACGCGCGCACGCTGGGGCTTTATCCGGCGAGCTGAATCGCCCTCACGCGACCACGATACGCAGCGGGTCCGCAGCCGCGAACGCTTCGGCCCGCTTCGCGCTCGGCGGATAAATCCACTCGGTGTTGATGCGCGTCTTCAGCGCTTTCGCTTCCGCGCCCGCCATCTTCACTTCACGTTCCCAGCCTTCCGTATAGACCGCGCCCCACGGGCCGAGGTCGAGACACGTCACGTATTTCGGCTGACTGTATGGAATCGGCGCTTCCCCGAGCAAGTCCGCCGCGACGTTGTGGCCCGCCGAGCGGCCGAGGTTCATCGCGTGCTGGCAGGACATCATCGCGTGGTTGCCTTCGCCGTCGGTGGCGGCGTAGGCGACATCGCCTGTCGCGTAGACCGTGTCGACACCCAGCACGCGCAGATTGCGATCCACATGCAGGCGGCCGACCGCGTCGCGTTCGGCGGGAATCTGCGCGGTCAGCGAGCTCGCGCGCACGCCCGCGGTCCAGATCACCGTGCTCGCTTCGATGCGCGCGCCGTCGGACGTGGTGAGGCCGTTCGCATTGACCGACGTCACCGCCGTGCCGAGCCGCCATTGCACGCCGAGCGATTCGAGCGCTTCCACGATGACCGGGCGCGGGCCCGCGCCGAGGTCCGGCCCGATCTCCGCATTGCGCTCGACGATGATCACGCGCACGTCCGCGTTCTCGCCCAACGCCGCGCGCAGACGCGCCGGCATTTCCGCAGCCGTTTCGATCCCCGTGAATCCGCCGCCCGCGACGACGACCGTGTTGCGCGCAGGCGTATCTGGCTGCGTCGCGAGTTGCTTGATATGCGCTTCGAGCGCGGCGGCTTCATCGACCTGATCGACGCTGAACGCATGTTCTGCGAGCCCCGGAATCCGCGGACGGAACAGGCGGCTGCCCGTCGCCAGAACGAGACGGTCGTAGTTCAGCGTCGAGCGCGAGCCGTTGGCGCCGACGACGTCGACCTTGCCGCGCGCGACGTCGATGCGCTCCACCGTGCCCTGAATGAAGCCGACGCCCGTGGAAGCGAAGATATCCAGCAACGGCGCTTTCATGCCCGCGGCGTCTTTCTCGTAAAGACGCGGACGCACGTGCAGGTGCGGCTCAGGCGCGATCAACAAGACTTCGATATCCGTCCTGCCGTGCTGATCGATGAGGCGCGCGGCGGAAAGGGCGCTCCACATGCCGGCGAAGCCGGCCCCGATTACCAGAATACGCTTGGACATTTCGATGCTCCTTGGGATTCGACGTTGGGTTTGCTCGACAGACGTTTCTACGTCGACGTCGATTATCTACGATTCTACGAGTCGTAGATATGAAGAGCAAGAAATTTGGCTGACGCACCACACTTTGTCTTGGTTTCGCGGATTCGAACTGAAAGCAGCGTAACTAAGACACGGCGAAGCCTAGTTGATGTGCATCGCCGGCCGTCGCGCTAAGCTGGAGGGCCCGCGCAACGAAACATCAGAGGAAGCGAATGGAGCAACAGAACCAGCAGGAAGGCGCAAGCGAGCTCGCCCAGATGCGCGACATGCTGCGCGAGTTCGTTTGCGAGCGCGACTGGAGCCGGTTTCACTCGCCGAAGAATCTGGCGGCGGCGCTATCGGTCGAGGCGAGCGAATTGCTCGAACCGTTCACGTGGCTCGCCAGCGGCGACAAATCCGAGCTCGACGAAGCCAAATTGCGCGCGATTCGTCACGAGATGGCGGACGTGCTCGCGTATCTCGTCATGCTCGCCGATGCGCTGGAGGTCGATCTGCATCGCGCGCTCATCGAAAAGATGGCGCTGAACCGGTCGAAGTATCCGGCGCACAAAGTGAAGGGCGACGCGCGTAAATACACCGAGTACGACGAGTAAAAATCGAGCGAGAAATGAGAGAGAAACGGTTAAGCTTGCCGTTCGTTCCCTGGAGGATTGCCGATGGACTTTTCGCTCTCGCCGGAGTTGACCGATTTGCAGGCGCGCGTGCGCGCTTTCATCGCCGATGAAATCGTGCCGCTCGAGCGCGATCCGCGTTGCACGCCGCACGGCCCGAACGAGGCGCTGCGCGCCGAACTGATCGCGAAAGGCCGCAAGGCGGGGCTGTTGTCGAGCCACGTATCGCCGGAGTTCGGCGGCCTCGGCCTGAATCACGTCGCGAAGGCCATTCTCTTCGAGGAGGCGGGCTATTCGCCGCTCGGCCCGGTTGCGCTGAATATCGCCGCGCCGGACGAAGGGAACATGCATCTGCTCGAAGCGATCGCCACGCCGCAGCAGAAGGAGCGCTGGCTGCGTCCGCTCGCGGCGGGCGCGATCCGCTCGTGCTTCTGCATGACGGAGCCGCCGCCGGGCGCGGGCGCCGATCCCGCGATGCTGCAAACGATCGCCATGCAGGACGGCGACGAGTACGTCATCGACGGCAGCAAATGGTTCATCACGGGCGCGGAAGGCGCGGCGGTCGCGATCATCATGGCGAAATTCGCCGACGGCCCCGCGACGATGTTTCTCGCGGACATGTCGAGCCCCGGCATCGTGATCGAACGCGCGATGGATTCGCTCGACACATGCTTTCCGGGCGGCCACGGTGTCGTGCGCTTCGAGGGCTTGCGGGTGCCGCAAGAGAATGTTTTGGGCGAGCCGGGCGAAGGATTCCGCTATGCGCAGGTGCGGCTATCGCCCGCGCGTCTCACGCACTGCATGCGCTGGCTCGGCGCCGCACGGCGCGCGCACGACGTCGCGACGGCTCACGCGCGGCGGCGTCACGCGTTCGGCAAGGCGTTGGGCGAGCATGAAGGCGTCGGCTTCATGCTCGCGGATAACGAAATGGACCTGCACGTGACGCGCCTCGCCATCTGGCACTGCGCGTGGGTGCTCGATCAGGGCGTGCTCGGCAAGCACGAGTCGAGCATCGCGAAGGTGGTGTCGTCGGAGGCGTTATGGCGCGTCGTCGACCGCTCGGTGCAGGTGCTTGGCGGTCAGGGCGTCACGCATGAAACTGTCGTCGCGCGGATCTTCGCGGACATGCGCGCGTTCCGGATCTACGACGGTCCGTCGGAAGTGCATCGCTGGAGCATCGCGCGGCGCATTCTGCGCGGACCGAAGCCGCGCGCCGAATCCGCCTGACGAATGCCGCTCTACTGCACCGTGCTATTTCCCTGCGCCTGCCGCTGCGCGATGATGCGGCTCGCGCGCATCGCGTTGTCGGGATAGTTGAGCCAGTCGTTGGGATCGTAGCCGACCGAGCGCCATAGCAGAAATTCCTGCCGGACCTGCGCGCGCGTTTTCGGCGCGTTCGGGTCGCTCGTCTGCGCCTGCGTCTGTGCGTATGCGGATGCCGCGCAGCACAGAGCCAGCGCGCCGAGAACGATGCGGGAGAGAGATGTCATGACGATTACCTCATACCGTGCAGCACGGTCATTTCATTCTAGGTGACAGAACGCGAAAGAGCAGAAGACGTTTGCTTCTGCGCCGCACGGCGCATTCCCGCTTCGTGTACGTGACATTCAATATGCTGTGTACTGACGAACCGTCCTATACTCGATTGTTTCGGGCGGGGCGTTTCGACGCGGCGCAGAACCAATAGCCTGAGATAAACAACGAAAAGAAACACACGATAAACAGGCGCAGTCATGAGCACCTCGAGCGTTGCCGTCACGAGCAGTTTTCCGGAGATGGATGAACTGAAAGCGATTCGCGTAGCGGGCGGCGCGCGTTTCACATGGCGCACGAGCAGTGAAGTGCGCGTGCGGCAACACACGTTTCCGCTTCTGAGCGCGTCGATCGGCTCGGACGATCCGCAGGCGCCCGCCATCGGTTTTTTCGGCGGCGTTCATGGTCTCGAATGTATCGGCACGCAACTCGTGCTCGAATATATGCGCGCGCTGCTGCGCCGCCTCGAATGGGACGACACGCTGCATCACCAGTTACGCGCGATCCGGCTCATCTTCATGCCGATCGTCAATCCCGGCGGCATGTTCGCACGGACGCGCGCGAATCCGAACGGCGTCGATCTGATGCGCAATGCGCCGCAAAGCGCCGAAGGGCGCGTGCCGTTTCTCGCGGGCGGCCAGCGCATCGGGCCGTGGCTGCCGTGGTATCGCGGGGCCGCCGATGGCCGCATGGAAGTGGAGAGCGCGGCGCTGCTCTCGCTCGTCGAAGAACAGTTGATGTCGCGGCCGCTCAGCTTCGCGCTCGATTGTCATTCGGGCTTCGGCTGGGACGACAGCATCTGGTTTCCGTACGCGCGCACCGAGCGGCAAATGGCGCATCTGCCTGAAATGTTTCTGTTGAAGACGATGTTCGAGGAGTCGTGCCCGCATCATGGCTACGCGTTCGAGCCGCAAAGTCATCAATACCTGTTGCATGGCGACTTGTGGGACTTCGCGTACGACCGCTCGTGCGCGCCCAACATTTTTTTGCCGATGACGCTCGAACTCGGATCGTGGCGCTGGATCCGCAAGAATCCGATGCAAGTGTTCTCGCGGCTCGGCATCTTCAATCCGATCAAGGCGCATCGCACGCGGCGTGTGTTGCGGCGTCATCCGAACTTCTTCGACTTCCTTACGCGCGCCGCGTTCTCGTCGCGCCGCTGGCTGCCGCGCGGTGAATTCCGCGACGAAGTCATGCGACGCGCGCGCGAACACTGGCAGCGCACGGGCGTGTCATGAGCCAGTGGATTCTGTTGCGCGGACTCGCTCGGGAAGCGCGTCACTGGGGCGCGTTCGAGGCTGCGCTCGGCGCGCATGGGCTCGTCGGCGCGGGCGAGCGCGCGGTGTGCATCGATCTGCCGGGTAATGGTGCGGAACATGCGCAAGCCACGCCGCATTCCGTCTTCGCGATGATGGATTCCGTGCGCGCACGCGCCGCCGCGACGAACGTGCGCCTGCCATGCCGCGTCATCGCGATGTCGCTCGGCGCGATGGTCGCGACCGCATGGGCGCAACGGCATCCTGGCGAGATCGAGCGACTCGTGTTGATCAATACGAGCATGCGTCCGTTCGCGCGCCTGCACGAACGTCTGCGGCCCGCGGCCTGGCCGACGCTCGGTCACATCGCGATGAACTGGTCCCGGCCCGAGCGATGCGAAGCGTCGATTCATCGTTTGACGTGCAATCGTGGCGATGCGATTGATGCGGACATCGCGCAATGGTCGCAACTGCGGCGCACGCATGGCGCGAGCGCGGCGAACGCGCTGCGGCAACTCGCTGCGGCGGCGCGCTTTCGCGCGGCACGCGATGCGCCGCGGTGTCCGGTGCTGCTGCTTTCGTCGGCGGCGGACAGGCTCGTCGATCCGACATGCTCCGCGCGCGTCGCGAATCAGTGGCGCGCTTCGCATGCGGTGCATCCGTGGGCGGGTCACGATCTTCCGCACGACGATGCGGACTGGACGTGCCGGGCGATTGCCACATGGCTGGACGAACATCGAACGCATACGAACGAATACGAACGCGTGCGACACGCGGACGACTCATCTCACCTGAGCGGAACATGAAACCACCGATCATCAACCTGGACACGCTGCAACCGCAACCGCTGCCACCCGAATTCGCACCGACCGGCGACGCCGCCGAGCGCTTTGCGCCGCGCATCGCGCGGATCGGCGGTATGCTCGGCGCGAAGAAGCTCGGCTACAGCCTCATCGTGCTCGAACCGGGCAAGCGGGCGTTTCCGTTTCATCATCATCGTGTGAACGAAGAGATGTTCTTTGTCGTCGAAGGCGAGGGCGAAGTGCGTGTCGGCAGTCACACGCATGCGATCCGCGCGGGCGATATCATCGCGTGTCCGCCGGGCGATGCCGAAACGGCGCATCAGATCGTCAACACGGGCACGCAGACGCTGCGCTACCTGGCGATCAGCACGATGCAATCGCCCGAAGTCGTCGAGTATCCGGATACCGGCCGTCAGGCCGTGCTCGTCGCCGATGAACCGGGCGTCAAAGGCCTGCGCGCCGTCTTCCGCGCCAGCGATTCGCTCGGATACTGGGACGGCGAATGAAACGGGCGCGAACGTGACAGATAACCGTCATTGCGGACATCTCGCGCTTTGTTGCATATAACGGTCACGGATTTCTTGTTAATTCCTGCTAACCGCGTGCCGTCAACACCACGGATAGGGAAACCTCGTGTTGCAACGCAGCATCGCATTGCGTATGCTGTTTCTGGGGAGCGGCAAGTCCGCTTCGAAGCACGACATGAACAATCAAACGCCGGTAAGCAAGGAGCGTTTCATTGGGTGGGGCCGGTAAGCGTTACGGGCGTCCGCTCGAAGGAGCCGCAATATGGAACTGAGCACATCGTCGAAACCGACGCTGCATGTCTTCCTTCAGGAAGGCGGGTGGCATTGGGGCATCACCGTCGAACGCCAGGCTGGAGGCGGGATGAAGGTCGTCGCGTATAGCGACGAAGGCTTCGATTCCGAGGAAGAAGCGCGCGAGGACGGCGAGCACGTCCTGCGCTCGGAAGACTGGCGCTCGCGTCAAAGCTTCGGCCGCAGCGAGCGGCGACAAGGCTATTCCTGATCGGGCGGCACGCGTTCGCCTCGATATTCTCGTGCGGTTCAGCTTTCGTCCGTTGTTCCCCGATGTTCCCCATCCTCGCTGCATCTTTCCCCTGCACTGAAAACGCGCGACACTGAACGCACCTTCGTATCGACCGAGGCGCCCGACATGTCGTCTGTTCCTTGTCCCGCTCGCGCCACACCCGACGATCTGCGCTTCGCCGTGCGCCGTATGACGCCGGACGATGCCGACGTCGCCCTCGGCTGGGCCGCGACCGAAGGCTGGAACCCCGGCCTCGACGACGCCCACTCGTTCTTCGCCGCCGATCCGTACGGTTTTTTCGTCGGGACGTGGGACGGCGCGCCGATCGGCTGCATCTCGGCGGTCGCATACGGCGATGCGTTCGGCTTCATCGGTCTCTATATCGTCAGCCCGGAATGGCGCGGCAAGGGCTTCGGCATGCGCTTGTGGAACGAGGGCATGGCCTATCTCGGCGCGCGCAACATCGGGCTCGATGGCGTGCTCGCGCAGCAGCCGAACTATCGGAAATCGGGTTTCGTGCTGGCGTATCGCAACGTGCGTTATGAAGGCATCGCGTCGGCGGATGACGAGCCCGTCGATGGCGTGATCGTCGCCGATGCGCTAAGCGTTCCCTTCGAAAGGCTGCTCGACTACGACACGCGCATGTTCGCGTGCGAGCGCGGCGCGTTTTTGCGCGCGTGGCTGTCGCAGCCGCAGGAGCGCGCACATGCGTGCATCGCGCTCGATGGCGACAGCGTGCGCGGCCTCGCCGTGATCCGCCGCTGCGGCACCGGCCACAAGATCGGTCCGCTTTTCGCTGATGATCTGCCGACGGCGCGCGCGCTGTATCGTGCGCTCGTATCGGGCGTGCCGGGCGATGCCGTGTTTCTCGACGTGCCGGAAAGCAATCCCGCGGCGGTCGCGCTGGCCGTCGAACATGACATGCAGAGCGTCTTCGAAACGGCGCGCATGTACACGCGGGCGGCCCCGGACGTGCCGCTTGCGCAGGTTTTCGGCGTGACGAGTTTCGAACTCGGCTGACGTCTCGAACGCCGCAGTCAGGCCGGCGGCGCGCCGTCGTGGAACATCGTCTTCAGTTGCGCGCGCAACTCGGGCGAGTCCGTGTGCCGATGCACGCTCATCGCGTGCTGCACGGCCGCTTCCATCAACTCGTCTTCGGTGTCGGCGGAAAGAACGACGCTGCAATTCACATCGCTCGGGCACTCGCGGCAATCTATGTACTTGCGTGTCATGGCATCCTCCTCGCATGAGACGCTAATCCCAGTATAGGCGGCGCGCAGGCCGCCATGACCGATGTTTGCACGCTCGCGCCCGCTCCGGTAACGTGTGACGTCTGTGCCACTCGCGAGCCTGCTCATGAGCCACGAACATCCGCATCACCACGAACACGATCACACCGGCAGCGCGCTGCCGGAGATGGATCTGCGCGTGCGCGCGCTCGAATCGCTGCTGGTCGAGAAGGGTTATATCGATCCCCAGGCGCTCGATGTTTTCATCGAAACGTACGAGCACAAGGTCGGGCCACGCAACGGCGCGCGCGTGGTCGCGAAGGCGTGGCGCGATCCCGCGTATCGCGCGTGGCTCTTCGACGATGCCACCGCCGCCATCGCATCGCTCGGCTTCACCGGACGGCAAGGCGAGCACATGGTCGCGCTGGAAAACACGGAGGACGTGCATAACATGGTCGTCTGCACGCTGTGCTCGTGCTATCCGTGGTCGGTGCTCGGCCTGCCGCCCGTCTGGTACAAGTCGGCGCCGTATCGCTCGCGCGCGGTGATCGACCCACGCGGCGTGCTGAAGGATTTCGGCGTCGAGTTGCCGGAACGCGTCGAACTGCGCGTGTGGGATTCGACCGCCGAAGTGCGCTATCTCGTCATACCGATGCGTCCCGCGGGCACCGATCATCTCGACGAAGACGCGCTCGCGAACCTCGTCACGCGTGATTCGATGATCGGCACGGGCCTGGCGCTCGCGCCATCGCAGACGGCGGGAGCATCGGCATGAACGCGGCGCACGACATGGGCGGCATGCAGGCGTTCGGTCCCGTCGAGATTGATGTGTGCGACGCGCCGGGCGCATCGCCGTTTCATGCGGACTGGGAGCGGCGCGTGTTGGCCGTGACGCTCGCGATGGGCGCGACGGGCCAATGGAACATCGACACGTCGCGGGCCGCGCGCGAAAGTCTGCCGCCCGCGCAATATCTCGGCAGCAGCTATTACGAGATCTGGTTCGCGGGCTTGAAGAAGCTGCTCATCGCGAAAGGCCTCGCGAATGCCGATGAAATCGCGAGCGGCCACGCGCAGTCCGCCGCGAAGCCGAACGTGCGCGTGCTGAAGGCGGCCGACGTGAGCGCGGCGCTCTTGCGCGGCGCGCCGGTCGATCGTCCGGCGACATCGCCCGCGCGCTTTGCCGTCGGCGATGAAGTACGAACCAAGCTGATGAATCCGCCGACGCATACGCGTTTGCCGCGCTACTGCCGGGGCAAACGCGGCCGTATCGTCGCGGTGCGCGGCACGCATGTGTTTCCCGATGAAAACGCGCTTGGCCACGGCGAGCATCCGCACTGGCTCTACACCGTGCGCTTCGATGCCACCGAACTGTGGGGACCGGACACGACGGCGTCTTCGGTATGCGTCGATTGCTGGGAGCCATATCTCGATGCGACGCGCGCGTGACATGACATCAGACGAACCGAAGCTGGAAGCACTGCGCGCCGCGTTGCCCGAACTGCCTTTCGGTGACGATGGCCCCGTGTTTCGCGCGCCCTGGGAAGCGCAGGCCTTCGCGATGACGCTCGCGTTGCACGAGCGCGGCGTCTTCACATGGAAGGAATGGGCGCACGCGCTGAGCGTCGCGATCGGCAACGCGCAGGCATCCGGCGACCCGGATCACGGCGATACGTACTACGCGCACTGGCTGAGCGCGCTGGAGCGCCTCAGCGCGGAGAAGGGCTGCGTGAGCGAGGCTATGCTTGCGCACCGGCGCGTCGAATGGGACGAGGCCGCGCGCAGCACGCCGCACGGTCAGCCGATCGTGCTGCGGCACCGACATGACTTGACCGCCGCGACGCTCGACGCGTATCGCGCGGCGATCTATCGTGTCGACGATATTGACATGAAGATCGGCGTCGCGAATGCGGCGGTCGTGTCCTTGCTCGCGCAACACGACGTGGCGAGCGCGGTGTTCGTCACGGCGTTCAATCCGTTTGGCGAGGTGCTCGCGCCTGACGAAAACGCGCAGCGGCAGCGCAGTCTGGTCGAACGTGTCGGGGCGTTGGGACTGCGCGCGCTGCCGGGCGAGGGCGTCGATCCGACGAAGGTCTGGACCGCCGAAGCGAGCCTTTTCGTGCTCGGCGCGACGCCCGACACCGCCGATATGCTCATGAGCGCGTTCGAGCAGAACGCCGTGGTGTATGTCGATCGCGCGGGAGTGCCGCGATTGCTGCTGCATCCGGATCATCGCTGAAACCATCCACGAGGAGAATCTCATGCCGCTCGTTCGAATCGACCTGCAGGAAGGTAAAGATAGCGCGTATCGCACGGCAATCGGCGACGTGGTGTATGACGCCATGCGCGCGACGCTCGACGTGCCCGAGAACGACCGCTTTCAGATCGTCGCGGAGCATGGCGCGACGGATCTGATCATCGACCGCACATATCTCGGCATCATCCGCACCGACGATTGCATCGTGATTCAGGTCACGCTCAACGAAGGCCGCGATCTCGCGAAGAAAACCGCGTTCTACAAGGCCGTCGCCGATGGCTTGCACGAGCGGCTGAAGTTGCGGCGCGAGGACGTGTTCATCAGTCTCGTCGAAGTGAAGAAGGAGAACTGGTCCTTCGGCAACGGCGAGGCGCAATACGCACCCAAATGACCGAAACGACGCTTCCCTTCGAGATACGCCCGATCCCGCTCCCCGCCGAGGCCCCCGCCGACGTGCGCGTCTGGCTCGTCGAGCTGGACCTGACCGCACCGGTCGACGGCGCGGCGTATGCGGCGCTCGACGAAAGCGAACGCGCACGCGCCGCGCGTTTCCTGCGCCACGCGGATGCCGCGCGCTTCGCCACGATGCGTTGCACCCTGCGTCATCTGCTCGCCGCCGAGACGAACAGCGATGCCGCATCGCTCGTGCTGGACGCCAACGAAAAGGGCAGGCCGTTTCTCGCGCAGCCGGACGCGCCGGATTTCAACGTCTCGCATTCGGGCGCGTACGGATTGATTGCGATATCGCGGGCGCGACGCGTGGGCGTCGATATCGAGGAAGCGCCGCCCTCATACCATTGGCGCGAACTCGCGCCCGCCGTGCTCGCCGATGCCGACCGCCGCGAAATCGAAGCGATGCCCGAAGCCGCCCGCATCGGCGGATTCTTCGACTGCTGGACGGCTAAGGAAGCGGTGTTGAAGGCGCACGGCGACGGCATCGGCGGAGGAGCGATCACGCTGACCGGTTTTTCGGTCCTGCCGCGCGTTGGTGAACGCTATACGGTCACGCGAACGGCCGGCGCGTTCGAGGCCGTCGCGCTCACCGCGCCTTCCGGCTACGCCGCCGCGCTCGCCTGGTCGTTTTGATGCAGCGCAACGGCGCTCACGCCGCCTTCGTGCGCAGCAGATCCCGATGCGTGAGATACAACCGAAG
Organism: Caballeronia catudaia; assembly: GCF_001544755.2. Classification (GTDB taxonomy): domain Bacteria; phylum Pseudomonadota; class Gammaproteobacteria; order Burkholderiales; family Burkholderiaceae; genus Caballeronia; species Caballeronia catudaia. Next base: position 80,399 of record NZ_FCOF02000005.1, read on the forward strand.
ATCGAATTCGATTTGATGGTAGCCCGGCTGCATCAGCTCGCAGAGCCGGTAAAACGCCTTGTTGTGATCGCTTTCCTTCAGATGCGCGAGTTCATGCACGACGATCATCCGAAGAAACTCGGGCGCCGTGTCCTTGAACAGCGATGCAATGCGGATTTCCTTTTTCGCCTTGAGCTTCGCGCCCTGCACGCGCGAAATGGCCGTATGTAGACCGAGCGCATGACGCAGAACGTCGAGCTTGCTGTCGTAGATGACCTTGTCGATGGCGGGCGCGACGCGCAGAAATTCCTGTTTGAGGTCGGAGCAATAGCCGTAGAGCGCGCGGTCGGACTGCACCGCGTGCTTGCTCGGATAGCGCGCGTCGAGATACGCGCCCAGTTGTTGCTGGGCGATCAATCGGCGCACCTTGTCCTGTAGCGTGTTCGGGTAGGCGCTCAGGTATTTCAGGTGTTGCATGACGGCGAATTTCAAAAGAATGCGTTCAATGCCTGAATGCGCAGGCGGGCGTGGGGCGCACGGAAGAGCGTCCGCAGCATGAATTGCGCAGCGATCTAGCAAACATTTTAGTCAACGGCGCGCCACCTCGCCGCCGTTGTGATCACAAGGCTGTTTCAGGGGGCGCAATTCCGTAAGTTTATGTTTCAGCCCGGCCCCGATTGCAGGCGCCGTGCGAACATGCGCGCTTTCTGGCAAGGGCGACAAGGCGGTCTTTCATGGCATCGAGCAAGGCGCATCACGCGACCGGATGGGCGGCCGGCATCATCGCGGCGGCGGTCGTCACGCATCCGGTCACGGTGGCACGCGTGGACCTGCTCGCCGGCGTGCTCGCACTGCTCGCGGGTGTGGCCGGCGCCACCGCGCCGGACTGGCTCGAAGTCGCGTGGTGGACGCGTGCGCGCAGGCTGTGGATCACGCATCGCACGCTCACGCACTGGGGCATCGGCTGGGCCGCGCTGCTCGCGCTTTCGTATCACTTTCTCGGGCGGCATCCCGCGGCGCCGCTCGCGTTCGGCTTCGCATGCGGCGGCCTCATGCATCTTTTCGCGGACTGGCCGAATCCGCTCGGCGTGCCGTGGATCGCGTCGCGTCATTCGCTCAATCTGTGGACGAGCGGGCATTGCGATCTCATCATCGTGGCGGGAGCGTGGGCCGCAGCGCTTTTCGTCGTCGACGATGTCTGGTTTCATCATGCCTATGGCCGCATGCTGCTGAACGCACTGCGCATCTAGCCCGACATCGCGAGGAGTCTCGTTCTCATGCAATCACATCACACGAAGCGTCGTTTTCTACTGTTCTTCGCCGCACTCTTCACGATGCTCGCGCTCAACGGCTGCGCGGGCTTCTTCAACCGGGATGCGATGCGCGTGACCGTCGCGGGCATCGAGCCGCTCGAAGGCCAGGGTCTGGAGATGCGCTTCGCGGTGAAGCTGCGCGTGCAGAATCCGAACGACGCGCCGATCGACTTCGACGGCGTCGCGCTCGATCTCGACCTCAACGGCCGCCCGTTCGCGAGCGGCGTGAGCGATCAGCGCGGCTCGGTGCCGCGTTTCGGCGAAACGGTCGTGTCCGTGCCGGTGACCGTGTCGGCGTTTTCGGTCGCGCGTCAGGCGTTCGGCTTCGCGACCGGCGACACCGTCAACAAGGTGTCGTACGCCGTGCGCGGCAAGCTCGCGGGCGGCATGCTCGGCGGCGCGCGCTTTTCCGACACGGGCTACGTCGACTTGCCGATGAGCAGCGCGACCGGCTACTAGACCCGCGACGCTTCCGCCGGATCGTACGGAATCACACGATCCGCCTCGTTGGCGTCGTTGCGCGCGATCACGGCGCGCGCCGGTTCAGTCGCGCTCAGATTGACCGGCTGATGCGGCACGCCAGGCGGGATGAAGACGAAGTCGCCCGGCTCGTTGATGACCGATTCCGCGAGTCCCGGCCCATAGCGCGTCTCGATGCGCCCTTCCAGAATATAGATGCCCGTTTCGTAGCCGACGTGGATGTGCGGCTCGGCCTGTCCGCCCGGCGGCACGACGACGAGATGCATCGACAGGCCGCGCGTGCCCGCCGTCCGGGCCGACAATCCGATGAAATACGGCAGACGCTGAACCGCCGCCGCGATCTCCTGCTGCGGCCGCACGGTGACGACCTTCTGTTCCGTTTCCTGCATGGCGTTCTCCTGTCGGACGTCCATCGACAATAGTCGATCGCGCGTGTCGCGCAAAGGTCACGCGGCGCGGCTACCTTACATCGACATGCGATCGACATGCGATCGACATGCGATCGACATGCGCGCACCGCCGTTGTGCGGGTGCACATGCCCGACGCGCGGCCAAATGCCCGGTCCGGCGCATAATCTCCCTGTTTCGAAGAGCGTTCCGCAACCGCATCGCAACCGAAGGCATCGGAGGACACCATGCTGGTCAAGAACGAAGCGCGGGTCGAACACCTCATCAACGATCTCCTCGAATTTGCACGAGGACGTCTGCCGGAAGCGACCTTCAAGGTTATCGAGCCGCTTCTTCGCTACTACTACGAGCAGGTCGACGTCGAAGATATCGCGAGCCGCGATGTCGCCGATCTCTACGGCGCCGCGATGGCGCACTGGCAGACGGCGCAGAAGTTCGCCGGCGGGCGCGAGGTGCTGCGGGTCTACAACCCGAATCTGGAGCAGCACGGCTGGCATTCGGATCACACGGTCGTCGAGATCGTCAACGACGACATGCCGTTTCTCGTCGATTCCGTGACGATGGAGCTGAACCGTCTCGGCCTCGCGCTGCATTCGGCGATCCATCCGGTGTTTCGCGTGTGGCGCGCGAGCAAGGGCGCGCATGCGGGCGAGATCGAGCGCATCGGTCAGGGTCACGCCGAGGCGGGCGACGGCAACTCCGAGCTCGAATCCTTCATCCATTTCGAAGTGGACCGATGCAGCGACGGCGAACGTCTCGACGAAGTGCGCGAGAACATCGCGCGCGTGCTCGGCGACGTGCGCGCGGCGGTCGAGGACTGGCCGAAGGTCACCGACGCGGCGCGTATCGCGATCGGCGATCTGAAAATGCGCGACACGACGCCCGATGGCATCGAATCCCGCGCGTTCCTCGAATGGATGGTCGCGGACCACTTCACGTTCCTCGGCTGCCGCGATTACGAGCTCGTGGAGCACGAAGGCGGGTTCGCGCTGCGCGGCGTGCCGGGCTCGGGTCTGGGCATTCTGCGCGAGACCTTGCGCGCGCCTTCCGCCGGCGATGTGACGCCGCTGCCGCCGGGCGCGGCCGCGATCATCGAAGGCGCGGCGCCCATCTTTCTGACGAAAGCGAATTCGCGCGCGACGGTGCATCGGCCGGGCTATCTCGACTATGTCGGCGTGAAGCGCACGTCGCCCGATGGCAAGGTGATCGGCGAGCGGCGCTTTCTCGGCCTGTACACGTCGACCGCGTATCTCGTGCCGACTTCCGAGATTCCGATCGTGCGACGCAAGTGCGCGAACATCGTGCGGCGCGCGGGTTTCCTGGAGAGAGGGCATCTGGCGAAGTCGCTCATCTCGGTGCTGGAGCAGTATCCTCGCGACGAGCTTTTTCAGGCCGACGAAGACGCGCTCTTCGAAATCGCGCTCGGCGTGCTGCGTTTGCAGGAGCATCAGCGCACGCGGCTTTTCGTGCGGCGCGACCGCTTCGACCGCTTCGTGTCGTGCCTCGTCTTCGTGCCGCGCGACAAGTTCAATACCGACCTGCGCCGCCGCATCAGCAAAGTGCTGATGGAGGCGTTCAACGGCAAGAGCATCGAGTTCACGCCGCTCTTGTCCGAGTCGCCGCTCGCGCGCATTCATATCGTCGTGCGCGCGGATCGCGGCGCGATGCCGGAAGTCGATACGCGCGAGCTCGAAGCGCGCATCGTGCAGGTCGCGCGCCGCTGGCAGGACGATCTCGCCGACGCGCTCATCGACAGTCACGGCGAGGAAGCGGGCAACCGTCTGTTGCAGCGCTACGCGGATTCTTTCCCGGCGGGCTATCGCGAGGACTATCCGGCGCGCACGGCGGTGCGCGACATCGAACTGATTGAGGCGACGCACACGCGGCCGGGCGGTTTGTCGATGAGTCTCTATCGGCCGATCGAGGCGGGGAAGCGGGCGTTCCGCTTCAAGGTGTATCGCGCCGGCGATCCGATCGCGCTGTCGCACAGTTTGCCGATGCTCGAACATCTCGGCGTGCGTGTCGATGAAGAGCGGCCGTATCTGATCGAGCCGACGGGCGCGCCCAACGCGTGGATTCACGATTTCGGGCTCGAGTTGCAGGACGATGTCGAGTTCGATATCGACCGCGTGAAGCCGCTCTTCGAGAACGCATTCGCGGCCGTGTGGTCGGGCGAAATCGAGAACGACGACTTCAACCGCCTCGTGCTGCGCGCGCAGTTCGGTTCGCGCGACGTGACGATCATGCGCGCGTACGCGAAGTATCTGCGGCAAGTGGGATCGACCTTCAGCGATGCGTATATCGAACGCGCGCTGATCGGCAATCCGCAGATCGCGAAGAAGCTGCTGCAGCTTTTCATGGTGCGCTTCGATCCGGCGCGCGGCGGCGCAGCTCAAGATCGGGAGCGGACGGCCGAACGCGTGCTCGCCGATATCGAAGCGGCGCTCGATCAGGTGCCCAATCTCGACGAAGACCGCATCCTGCGCCAGTTCCTCGGCGTCATCACGGCGACGGTGCGCACGAACCACTTTCATCGCGATGCAAGCGGCCAGCCGCGTCCGTATGTGTCGTTCAAGCTCGATCCGTCGAAGGTGCCGGGCCTGCCCGAGCCCAAGCCGATGTTCGAAATCTGGGTCTATGCGCCGCGCGTCGAGGGCGTGCATCTGCGCGGCGGGCGCGTTGCGCGTGGCGGGCTGCGCTGGTCGGATCGTCGCGAAGATTTCCGCACCGAAGTGCTCGGTCTGATGAAAGCGCAGATGGTCAAGAACACGGTGATCGTGCCGGTGGGATCGAAGGGCGGCTTCGTCGTGAAGAATCCGCCGCCGGTGACCGATCGCGAGGCGTTTCTCGCCGAAGGCGTCGCGTGCTATCAGATGTTCCTGCGCGGCCTGCTCGACGTGACCGACAACCGCACGGCCGATGGCATCGTGCCGCCGCCCGATGTCGTGCGTCACGATCCGGACGACCCGTATCTCGTCGTCGCCGCGGACAAGGGCACGGCCACGTTCTCCGACTACGCGAACGCCATCTCCAAGGAATACGGCTTCTGGCTCGACGACGCGTTCGCGTCCGGCGGCTCGGTCGGCTACGACCACAAGAAGATGGGCATCACGGCGCGCGGCGCGTGGGAATCGGTGAAGCGCCATTTCCGCGAGATGAACTTCGATACCCAGACGACCGATTTCACCGTGGTCGGCATCGGCGACATGTCCGGCGACGTCTTCGGCAATGGCATGCTGCTGTCGCGTCACATCAAGTTGATCGCGGCGTTCGATCATCGGCATGTGTTTCTCGATCCGACGCCCGATACGGCGGCGAGCTTCGAGGAACGCGCGCGCCTCTTCGCGCTGCCGCGCTCCAGTTGGGCCGATTACGACGCCTCGCTGATCTCGACGGGCGGCGGCGTGTATCCGCGCACCGCGAAGTCCATCCCGATCTCGCCGCAAGTGCAGGCGGCGCTCGGCATCAGCGCTTCGGTGCTCGCGCCGAACGAGCTGATCCGCGCGATTCTGCTCGCCGAAGCGGATCTGCTCTACAACGGCGGCGTGGGCACGTATGTGAAGTCGAGCGCGGAGACGCATCTGCAGGTCGGCGACCGCACCAACGACGCCGTGCGCGTGAACGGCGCGGAGCTGCGCGTGAAAGTGGTCGCGGAAGGCGGCAATCTCGGCCTGACGCAACTCGGGCGCATCGAGTTCGCGCAGCATGGCGGGCGCATCAACACGGATGCGATCGACAATTCCGCGGGCGTCGATTGCTCGGATCACGAAGTCAATATCAAGATTCTGCTCGGTCTCGTCGTCGCGGATGGCGAGATGACCGAGAAGCAGCGCAACGCGTTGCTCGCCGAGATGACCGATGAAGTCGGCCTGCTCGTGCTGAAGGACAACTACGCGCAGACGCAGGCGCTGTCGATCGCGAAGCGTCACGAGGCCGAAACGCTCGATGCCGAAGCGCGCATGATGCGTTACCTCGAACGCGCGGGGCGTCTGAAGCGCCGCATCGAATTCCTGCCGAACGACGATGACATCGCCGAGCGCGCGGCGGCGAAGTCGGGCCTCACGTCGCCGGAGCGCGCGGTGCTGCTCGCATACGGCAAGATGTGGCTGTACGACGAACTGCTCGACTCGGACGTGCCGGAGGATGCGCTCGTCGCCGACATGCTGCCCGATTATTTCCCGAAGCCCTTGCAGCAACGCTACAGCGAGACGATGCAGCGCCATCCGTTGAAGCGCGAAATCCTCGCGACGCATCTGACGAATGCGCTCGTGAATCGCGTGGGCTGTACGTTCGTGCATCGTCTGATGGAAGAGACCGATGCGCGCCCGAGCGATATCGTGCGCGCGGCGCTGATGTCGCGCGATGTCTTCGATCTCGACGATCTCTGGCGCAGCATCGACGGGCTCGACAATATCGTCGCGGACGAAGTGCAGGCGCGCATGTTCGTCGAGGTCGTGCGTCTGCTCGACGATACGTCGCTGTGGTTCCTGCGCCATCTGAAGCACAACGGCAGCGGCACGGCCGAGGCGCGGGGTCTGCTTGCGCGTTGCCGCGAGGCGGCGCAACGGCTCGCGCCGCAATTGCCGGCGTTGCTGCCCGCGACGCAGCTCGACGCGTGGTATGCGCGCCGGCGCGAACTGGAGGATGCGGGCGTCGAGAGCAGTCTCGCGGCGCGTGTGGCGAGCGGCGAAATCGCGACGGCGGTGCTCGACAGCGCGGAAGTGGCGGCGTGCTCGGAACGCAGCCTGGAGCTCGTCGCGAGCGTGTACTTCGGCATTGGCACGTTGCTCGACTATCGCGGCATCGCCGAACGCGCGATGGCGCTGCCGATCTCGACGCACTGGGATCTGCTCGCGCGCGCGGCGGCGCTGGAGGAACTGGCGCGGCTGAAGCGCGCGCTTACGGTGAGCGCGCTCGAACAGTCGCGCGGCATTGATTCGGCGGACGTGATCGTCGAAAGCTGGCGTGCGAAGCGGGAGGCGGCGCTCGACCGGTACACGCGCCTGCTCGCCGAGTTGCGCGCGAGCGGCGGGGCGAGCTTGTCGATGCTGCTGGTCGTCGTGCGGGAAATGGCGGTGCTGGAGCGGGCCTGACGCGAACTGACCGAATCAAACCCGAAACGCGCCGATCCTCGGCGCGTTTTTTTATGCCGTGATTTCCTTAAATCGAGGACATTAAATCAGGAATACAGATGAGCGAATGAAGCACTCAATTCGATAAGACCGCAATCGGAAACTTTGTCCGATACATGCTAGGTCGCGTGCACGATTTGACTGCCCAGCCCCTTTACATCGCGTAACCCGAAGCATTAAATCACTGAGCGGACCGGAGCGTCCGCTCGTCGCAATTCTTCCCTGTCATCGCGGTCCCCTGTGTGCATCCGATCAAACCGCCACGCGTGATCCGACGACGGGCTCCTTGCGCTTTCGCCGTACCATCTGGCAGGGTCGGGCACGTCGCAGCGCTTCATTCAGCAGCGAGGTCTCACAATGAGCAAGATTTCAGGCGAAGCGATCGACACCCTCAAGGCGTCGGTGAGAGGCAAGGTCATCTCACCGTCGGACACCGACTACGACGAAGCACGCAAGGTCTGGAACGCGACCATCGACCGGCGCCCGGCGCTCATCGTGCGCTGCGCAGGCGCCGCCGATGTCATCGCCGCGCTCGCTTTCGCGCGCGGCAACGGCATGCTGGTTTCGATTCGCGGCGGCTCCCACAACATCGCGGGCAGCGCGGTCAGCGACGACGCATTGATGATCGATCTCTCCGCGATGAAATCCGTGCGCGTCAATCCCGAAGCGAAGCGCGCGTATGTCGAACCCGGCGCGCTGCTCTCCGATTTCGATCACGAAGCGCAGGCGTTCGGCCTCGCGACGCCGCTCGGCATCAATTCGACCACGGGCGTCGCCGGTCTCACGCTCGGCGGCGGCTTCGGCTGGATCAGCCGCAAGTTCGGCGTGACCGTCGACAATCTCGTCGCGGCGGAAATCGTCACGGCGGACGGCAAATGGCGGCGTGTGAGCGCGGAGAACGAACCCGATCTCTTCTGGGCCCTGCGCGGCGGCGGCGGCAATTTCGGCGTCGTCACGCTGTTCGAATATCAGTTGCATGAAGTCGGCCCGGAAATCTATGGCGGCCTCGTCGTGTTTCCGCTCGAGCAGGCGGACGAAGTGCTGCCGAAGTATCGCGAGTTCGTCGCGCAAAGTCCGGACGAACTGACCGTGTGGGCCGTGCTGCGCCTCGCGCCGCCGCTGCCGTTCCTGCCCGAAGACGCGCATGGCAAGCCGGTCGTCGTGCTTGCGAGCTGCTATGTCGGGCCGGTCGAGAATGGCGAGAGGGCGCTCGCGCCGGTGCGCAGCTTCGGCACGCCCTATGGCGAGCATCTCGGGGCGATGCCCTTCGTGGCCTGGCAGAAGGCATTCGATCCGCTGCTCACGCCCGGCGAGCGCAACTACTGGAAGTCGCATAACTTCGCGAGCCTCAACGACGAAACGTTCGATATCCTGACGAATGCGGTGAAGTCGCTTCCGTCGACGCAGTGTGAAGTATTCATCGGCGCGATGGGCGGGCAGACGAACCGTGTGCCCGTCGATGCGACCGCGTACGCGAATCGCGATTCCATCTACACGATCAACATTCACGGCCGCTGGAGCGATGCCGCCGACGACGAGAAATGCACGAAGTGGGCGCGCGACATGTTCGCCGCGATGACGCCGCACGCAATCGGCAGCGTCTACGTGAACTTCATGACGGGTGAGGAAGGCGATCGCGTGAGATCGGCGTATGGCCCGAACTACGAACGGCTCGCCGAAGTGAAGCGGCGCTACGATCCGGACAACCTGTTCCGCAGCAATCAGAACATCGCGCCCGCGGCGTAGTGCACGGCGCGCCGTTTCTCGAAGGGGGAACGGCGCGTTATCAGGAATGATTCAGGGCCGGTCGAGATGACGGCCGATTTCGCGCGTATCCATGTTCGACACGTCCCTGTCGATTTCCTCGTAGACGAGCTTGCGTGTTTCGCTGCTGAGATGCTGGCGCAGCACGCCCAGAAACTTTGGCTCGACGGCAAGGCGCAAGCGATCGAAACGTGATTGCGCGCGGCTGCGTTCGAGAAACTCGGCGACGGATCGCGCGAATTTCTCGCGATGCTTGTCCGCCGTATCCGCCGCGCGCGGCGCCGGATTCCTGAGGTCTTCCACTTGCCGCAGATCCAGCTTCAATCCGTGCGTCTCGAAGATGCGCGCGCGGCTGCCGTCGGCGGCAAGAACCCAGGTGATGGCGGTCATGGTGCTCCTCCTGTTCGCCAGCCCAAGCGGGCTCCCGCCATTGTGCGCCCGATTGTCGCGAAGCGGCTCCGTTCGCGCTCGTCACTCGCTATCGCGATGCAGCATGGCGCGCGTCAAAGCGCTTCAGGGCAGCATCGAACCGGTGGCGGCAAAGCGCGTGTGGAACGAAAACGCTTGGTCCAGACGATGCGGCGTGTGGCCGCCGAGCGCTGCTGCATCGCGGTAATAGTCGCGCAACAGATCGCGATACAGCGGATGCGCGCAGTTCTGGATCACGCTCATCGCGCGTTCACGCGGCGCGAGGCCTGTGAGATTCGCGAGCCCGCGCTCGGTCACGACGATATCGACATCGTGCTCGTTGTGATCGCAATGCGGCACCATCGGCACGATGCTCGAAATGCGGCCGTCCTTTGCGACGGACTTCGTCGCGAACACCGCGTAGGCTGCATTGCGCGCAAAATCGCCCGAGCCGCCGATGCCGTTCATCATGTGCGTGCCGCCGACATGCGTCGAATTCACGTTGCCGTAGATGTCGGCTTCGAGCGCCGTATTGATCGCGATGAGACCGAGGCGGCGAATCACCTCGGGATGATTGCTCACTTCCTGCGGCCGCAACACGAGGCGGTCGCGATAGCGCTCGATCTCGCTGAACACCTTTTCCTGCCGTTGCGCGGACAGCGTGATCGACGCGCCGGATGCGAATGTCGCCTTGCCCGAATCGAGCAGATCGAAGGTCGAGTCCTGAAGCACTTCGGAATAGATCGTCAGCGCTTCGAACGGCGACGCCGCGAAGCCCGACAGCACCGCGTTCGCAATCGTGCCGATGCCCGCCTGCAACGGCGGCAACTGCTTGGGCAAGCGCCCACGCGACACTTCGTGCTGAAAGAACTCGATCAGATGACCGGCGATGAGCGCGGTGTCGTGATCGGCGGGAAGCACGGTGGAGGCGCTGTCCGGCGTATTCGTGATGACGATCGCGGCGATCTTCTCGATGGGAATTTCGATCGCCGCCGCGCCGATCCTGTCATGCGGCTCGACGATCGGAAGCGGGTCGCGCTGTGGCCTGCGCTCGGGAATCCAGATGTCGTGCAAGCCTTCGAGGGCCGCCGGCTGCGCGAGATTGATCTCGACGATCACGCGTTCGGCGAGGATCGCGAAACTCGCGGAATTGCCGACCGATGTCGTCGGCACGATGCCGCCCGTTTCCGTGATCGCAGCCGCTTCGATGATCGCGAGATCGAGCTTGCCGAGCCGGTTCGCGCGCAGCAGTTCGACCGTCTCGGACAGGTGTTGATCGACGAACATCACGTCGCCGCGGTTGATCGCGCGGCGCAAGGTCGCATCGACCTGAAACGGCAGGCGGCGTGCGAGCGCGCCCGCTTCGGTGAGAAGGCGATCCGTGTCATGTCCGAGCGATGCGCCCGTCATGAGCGTGATGCGCAGCGGTTCGTTCTCCTCCCGTGCGCGGCGCGCGATTTCGAGCGGCACGGCCTTCGCGTCGCCGGCGCGCGTGAAGCCGCTCGCACCGACGATCATGCCGTCGCGCACGAGTTGCGCCGCAGCGGCGGCCGAGGTGATTTTTCCGCGCAATGCGGCACAGCGAATACGGTCTTCGTACATCGACATCTCCACGAACTTCCTTCGATCCAGCCGGGCGGGCGATTATAAGTAGCGCGTATCGCCTGATGAGCCGCAAGGTGCGCAACGTTGCGCTTTGTCTATTCCGATGCGTTGTATTGCTCGATACGCTGCGACATTTCAGCGCGTCGTCACGACTATAGGTCGCGCATCGGCGCGGATAAATCGCCGCGTCAGGAAGGCACATTTGCAGATCGCAGAAAGATGCGTTCAGCGATGACGCGCATCGAAAGGCGCATCGGGATCGACGAGCGCGGCGCGCACGACATGCAGGTACGCGAGTGCGCGATGAACGTCGTGACCTTCATCGAGCATGCTTTGCGCGACGATGATCGACGCCACGACCGAAGCGATCGCGCGGCGCAAGGTCTCGCTATCGGGCGCACGAAACAGCACCGCGATGTCGCGCAGCACGCGCGCAAACGATGTGCTCCACGCGATGCGCAAGGCATCGGGAAGGCGCTGCGCGTTCAACGACCGCGCTTCGTGACGCAGATCGATCATCGCCTGTCCGACTTCGAGCGTGACGAGCATCCACGACAGCGCGTGACGATGTTCGCGCGAGCGCCGCATGAGCACGCCGCGCAACTGCGACATCAGATCGTGCGTGCCCGAGTGAAAGCGCTCGCCGAGTCCCGCGAGCTTGCCCTCGCAGGCGAGCGCGGCCATCGCGCGCAGTTGCGCGAGGGTCTTGCCGACGAGCCATTGCGTGCGTGGCGGCACGACGACCGCGCACGCGATGGCTGCGGCCAGCATCGCGACGAGAATCGCGAGGCCGTCGTTCAGCAAAAGGCCCGCATCGTAGACGATGCGGTTGTCGGGCGCGGCGAGCAGACAGAAGAACACGCAAAAACCGATGCCGTATCCGGCGGAAGCGGGGCGCATCGCGAGGAACGCGCCCGCTGCGAGCGGTGGCGCGAGCATTGCGCACAGGAGCGCGAAGCCGTCAATTGCCGGGTAGACGTGACACAGAAACAGATAACCCGTGACGATCGCGATAGCAGCGCCAATCGTCATGTGCACGATGAACTTCGACGGCCGCGCCGATGCCGACGACAACCCGCACGCGAGCGTCGCGCCGATCACGGCATGCCCGCCGCTCGGCCACGCGGTGACGATCCAGAACCACGCGGTCGCGGCGATCACGATGCCCGTGCGCACGAACGTCGCCGCGATGACGAAGCGACTGGTCTTCGCTTCATAACGCGAAGCCTCGCGTTCGTTCGGTGGTTCGCCGTTGGCGATCGATACATAGCGAAGCGTGTCGTCGACGAAGCGATACAGCAGTTCAGCCGATATCGTGAAGTCGAGGCGCGCCGCTAACGTCGCCTTGTAATGCCTGAGATGCACATCCAGCGCATCGTGCTCGAAGATGCGTGCGAGTTCTTCGAGCAAGGGCGCAAGTGCATCGCGTGCGACGGGCAGGCGCTTCATCGACTGATCGAGCGCATGCAGACGCCCGCAGGCATCCATGAACGCGCTGTTCAGTCTTGCGAGCCCGCGACGCCCGGACCGCATCGCGGCTGACTCGTACGCCGCGAAGCCGCGCGTCGCTTCGAAGCCGACGATCTCATCGACGAAATCGGCGAAACGGCGCTCACGCTCGATGCGCGAAAGACGCCCGCGCAACACGTCTGCGGCGAACGAGGCGAAACGCGCCTGACGCTTTGCGACCGTCTGCGTAAGCGTCGCGCTGGCGTGACGCGGGAACACGAGCGCGCTCACGACGCTCGAGCACACGATGCCGAGCATGACCTCCGCACCGCGCGAGAGCGTCGCGATCAGCAGGCCATTGGGATCGGTGACGGCTGGAATGCCGATCAACGCAGCCGTGTAGCCGGCGAGCACGAAGCCGTACCAGCGGAACTGTCGATGACGCACCGCGAGCGCGATGCACGCCGCGACCCATGCCGTGAGCGCGAGCACATAGAGCTCGGTCTGCTGCACGAACACGGCGCCCAGCACGAGCGCGGCCAGCATGCCCAGCGCCGTGCCCGCGAAACGATAGACGCTCTTCGCGAGCACCATGCCGGCGAACGGCTGCATCAGCACGAAGGTGGTCGTCATCGCGACGCGCGGCTGCGGCAGCTCGAAGCGCATCGCAACGCCCATCGCGATGAAGGCGGCGAGGAGCGTCTTCGCGAGATGCAGCCAGACGAGGCCATCGGTGGCGAGCCAGTCCTGAATCGAATCGCGCGTCGACAAGCGCACTTCCGGTCGTTCATGAAAGCCGCCGATTGTAGGCAAGACGTTTCGCCGGATTAATGAGGGAATCCGGGAACATTCTTTCCTGATTCGACAACAATCGGCCGCCTCGAAAAGCGGACAATAACGCTTTCCAGGCAATATGACGGTTCGATGGATACCCTACAGAACATGCGGGTCTTTACCCGCGTGATCGAAGCCGGCAGCTTCACGGCTGCGGCTCAGTCGATGAACTCGACGACTGGCGCGATGTCGCGCGCCGTCTCCGAACTCGAAGCCCATTTGCGCACGCGCCTAATGAATCGCTCGACGCGGCGTCTCGCGTTGACATCGGCGGGCGAGCGCTATCTGAAGCGCGCGCGGCAGATTCTCGCCGATATCGACGGCGCGGAAGAAGAAGCGAGCTGTGCGCACGAGCATCCGTCGGGCACGCTGCGCATGTTCAGCTTCGCGAGCGTGGGTCAGCATTACATCCTGCCGGCCATCGCACGATATCGCGCGTCGCATCCCGACGTGAAAGTCGAACTGACGCTGTCGCAACGCATGCCCGATCTCTTCGAAGGCAGCAGCGATGTCGCGGTGGTGTCGGCGAGCGCGTTGTCGGATTCGGAAGTGATCTCGCACGAGCTCGGCACGACGTTCAGCATTTTGTGCGCGTCGCCGGAATATATCCGTTCGCGAGGCGCGCCCGATGTGCCCGCCGATCTCGCGCAGCACGATTGCCTCACTTTGCAGACGCCCGCGTTTCCCGCGCGCGAATGGACGCTCGAAGGCCCCGACGGGCGCGAGACCTTGCAGATCAGCGGACCGGTGCAGGTGAACATCGCGGAATCGCTCGTCGTGGCGATTCGCGAAGGCATGGGCATCGGCATGTTGCCGCTCTATGCGGCGATCGAGGGCTTGCGCAACGGCTCGCTCGTGCGCGTGCTGCCGCGCCATACCTTGCAGCGCACGCATCTCTACGCGCTCTACCCGTCGCGCAAGTTCGTCGATGCGAAAACGCGCACGTGGGTGGACTTTCTGCGCGCGCATCTGCCGGACGTGATCGCACGCGATGAAGCCTTGCTTGCCGAAGTGGACGCGAAGCGCGCGAACGTGCGGCCCGCCGCGTGAATCACGTATCGCTCCACATGCGCAGCAGGTTGTGATAGCAGCCGACGAGCGAGCGCTTCGCGGCTTCGTCGCCGTTGGTGACGTTGAGGCGCTGGATCGAGTTGTCGAGATCGAAGAGCAGCGCCCGTTGCGCGTCGTCGCGCACGAGGCTTTGCGCCCAGAAAAAGCTCGACACGCGCGCGCCACGCGTGACGGGCCGCACCTGATGCAGGCTCGTCGCCGGGTACACGATTGCATGTCCCGCGGGCAGCTTCACTTCCTGCACGCCGTACGTATCTTCGATGATGAGCTCGCCGCCGTCGTAGTCTTCGGGCGGCGTGAGAAACAGCGTGACCGATACATCCGTGCGCACGCGCGCGCCATGACCGGGCACGATGCGAATCGCGCCATCGACATGACTGCCGAAATGCATGCCGCCCTCATAACGATTGAATAACGGCGGATACACGCGATTGGGCAACACCGCGCTGATGAAAAGCGGATGACGCTCCAGCGCGCCGACGATCGCATCGCCCATTTCGAGCGCGATCGGCGAGCCTTCCGCGATCTGCATGTTGCGCTTGACCGGCGCGCCCTGATAGCCGGCGGTCGCCCGGCCATCGACCCATGATTCGCTTGCTTCGAGACGCGCGCGCATCGCGGCGGCGTCTTCGGGGGAGAGCACGTTCGGTATCGAGAGGATCATTTTTATCAGCTCGGCTCACGCGCGCCGCACTTCAGGGCACGCGTGCGCTCATATCAACGGAAGCGGTAATTCAACGTCGCGAGGAACGTGCGGCCGAGGCCCGGCACCGCGCGCCCGCCGTCCGACGGAATCAGCGCGTCGTAGTACTTCTTGTCCGTCATGTTCAGCACGTTGAACTGGATATCGTAGCTTTTCTGATGATACGCGGCCATCACGTCCCAGCGCACGTAGCCGCCCACTTCCACCAGATTGTTGTTCGCCGCATAGCGTGACGACACATACGACGGCCCGCCGCCGATCTGCCATTGAGGCGTGAAGTCGTAGGTCGTCCATAGCGTGAGCATGTGCTTCGGCGTGTTGGCGGGCACGTTGCCCTGCGTGCCGTCGAAGGCCTTCAGGATAGTGCCGTCCATGTACGTGTAGCCGCCGAACATCTGCCACTGCTTCGTGATGTGGCCCGCGATGCCGAGCTGATAGCCGCGCACGCGGATATCGCCGTCGAGCGAGTAGGTGCCGTCCGAGGCCAGCGTGCGCGCATTGGTCTTTTCGATGCTGAAAAGCGATTGCGTGACCGACAGCCCGCCGTTCAGCAGATCCCACTTCGAGCCGATCTCATACGACTTGTTGTGCTCGGGCGGCAGGTTCTGCTGGCCGTTCGTGAGCGTGAGCGCTTCGAGCGACGGATCGAACGACGTGCCGTACGACACGTAGTACGACTGCCAGTCGGCCGGCTGCCACACGATGCCGGTGCGCACGCTCGTGAAGAAGTTGGTCTGCGTCGCGTAGCCCGGCGCGTTGATCGAGTTGTTGATCGCCGCCTCGTAGCGGTCCCAGCGCACGCCGCCGATCCACTTCCAGTGCTCGCCGATCGAGATCGTGTCGTTCAGATACAGGCCGACGTCGTTCGCGCTCGATTCCGCGAGATTGGTCGCGACTTCCTGATAGTTCGACGGACGCGGCACGTACGGCGGATTGACGAGCGGCACGATCGCGAGCGTGTTCGACGGCAGGCCCGGCGTCGTCGCGGTGAAGGTCTGGTTGCTATACGTTTCGTGACTCAGATCGACGCCCGCGAGCACGTCGTGCTTCAGGAAACCGGTCGCGAACTTGCCCTGCAGATCGGTCGTGTTGTAGACCGAGTGATCGTTGATGGTGCGGTCCTTGCCTTGCAGCCGCACGAAGAGCGACGTGAGCGGCAGCGTCGTGTAATTGCCGTTGGTGAGCGCGGTCGACGTGCCAAGCGGGCCGGTCAGCACCGCCGCGGCGTTGGTCGCACGCGCGTCCGTGCTGTAGTGACTGAATTGCGTCTGATTGCGCAGCGTGAACATATCGTTGAAGCGATGCTCGATGCGCGCATTCACCGTCTGCACGTCCTGGATCGTGCGGTCGTCGGTGAAGCCGTAGAAGGTTTTCGTATCGACGGGCGCGGGGTGGCCGTTCAAGGGCGGAATGCCGTAGTCGGGCTGATCGCGGTTGTGCTGGATCAGCGCGGACAGCGTCACCTGCGTCGGCGTGCCGATGCCGAACTTCACTTCGGGCGCGACGCCGAAATCCTTGTTGTGCATCTCGTCGCGCGTCGAGCCGAGCGACTGGCCGAACGCATTGACGCGGAACGCGGCGGTATCCGTCAGCGGCTGGTTGATGTCGACCGTCGTGCGATAGCGGTCGTGCGTGCCCGCCTGCAGCGAGACATCGGCGCGCGGCTTCATGTTCGGCTGCTTGCTGACCTGATTGATGACGCCGCCCGTCGAGCCGCGCCCGAAATACAGCGACGAAGGGCCATACAGCACGTCGATCGATTCGAGGTTGAACGTATCGCGGTAGTACTGGCCGCGATCGCGGAAGCCGTCGAGATAGATGTCCGTGCGTGCCGAGAAGCCGCGCAGGTTGATGTTGTTGCCGATCTGGCCGCCTTCCGCCGCGCCGAGCGTGACGCCCGGCACGTTGCGCAGCGCATCGGAGAACGAGCTCACCGCCTGCGATTGCAGCACCGCCTTGGGCACCACGACGACTGCCTGCGGAATGTCGCGCAGTGCGGTCGGCACCTTCGCGCCGACGCTCGAAACGTCCGCCTGGAAATCGGGCGCGTCGGCCTGGCCTGTCACCTTGACGGCGGGCAGGGCGGCGGCTTCGGGTGCGGTGGCGCCGTCGGCGGGAGCGGTCTGTGCGGCTTGCTGCGCGGCTTGTGCGGCTTGAGGTGCGGTCTGCGCGTAGAGCGGCGTGGCCACGGGAACCGCGGCAATCGTCATCAATGCCGCGGCGAGCGGCTTCTTCCTCAACATGTCGTTTCCCGATACTTGTTTAGTGAAATCCGAATCGGCAGATTTGGGTGAGCCTGTCGCTGCGATTGGTTTAAATGCGAATCAGTATCATTACATGTTGCAACAAATATTTGGAAATAAACGTCAGAAAAGTCGGGTCTTTTTGCCGGGCTCCGTGACGTGGACGCAACGTAAGATTTGTAGCGATACCGACGCGGCGCAGTGAGACCGGCCGCTCGGCCTTTTGCGACAAGAGGTTCCGGCTGACGCGCTAGTCAGCAGCGCCTCGATGCGGGGAATTGCGGACAAAAAGTGGCGGATGAAAACCCGCGCTTCCGCGCCGGGGGTTTTCAGATTCCCGCGATGCCGGACGTCACGAGCGCGTACGGTCCGCTCGTCAATTGCTCTGTGAGGAAGTCGATGCACACGCGGATTTTCGCGGAATGCGACGCGCGCGCCGACGTCACCGCCCACACGTCCGCGCGCTGCCGGTACGCGGGCAGCACGGGCACGAGCGTGCCGTTCTGCAGGCTGGAGGCGACGTCCCAGATGGAGCCCATCACGATGCCGAAGCCTTGCTCGGCCCATTGGCGCACGATGTCGCTGTGGTTCGACGCGACCGGTCCCGTCACTTTCACGCTTTCCTCGCCGTTCGGGCCGGCGAGACGCCAGACGCCGAAGCGCTGATCGCGTCCGCGAAAGGGCAGGCAATCGTGCTGCGCAAGCTCGGCGAGCGTCTTCGGCGCGCCGCGCCGTTCGAGATACGCGGGCGCGGCGGCGAGCACGCGGAAACTCTCGACGATCTTGTGAGCGATCAGATGCGGCTCCTGCACTTCACCCACACGTATGTCGATATCGAAGTTCTCGCCGACGAGATCGACGCGCCGGTCGAGCAGCTCCAGCCAGATCTCGAGCCCCGGATGACGCCGCCGCAACAGCACGAGAGCGGGCGATACGTGCTCGCGCCCGAGCCGCAGACTCGTGCCGATGCGCAGGACGCCGCGCGGATCGTCGAGTCCGGCGAAGGCGTCGGCCATGCCTTGCACGTCGTCGAGAATCTTTTGCGCCCACTGGAAGGCCGCTTCGCCATCGCTCGTGATCGAGACGCGGCGCGTCGTGCGCATGAAGAGCTTCACGCCGAGCGCCGTTTCCAGCATCGCGATGCGCTTGCTCACATGCGCCGGCGAAATGCCGGTCTCGGTCGCGGCGGCGATGAAGCTGGAACGCCGCGCGACGATGCAGAAGAGCTGCAGGTCGCGCAGGAACTGATCGTTGTTCGCGAGGAGCGCGCCTGGCGTTTTCATCATGCGGCTGATCGTGCGCGCGCGCACGCCTCGCCGCAAGCGAAACGCGCGCGCGGAAGCATCAGTTCGACAGCGACAGATACGGCGAGCTGAACGCTTGCGGCGGGAACACAGGCTGCGCGCCAGCCTGACGCGTGAAGCTGTAGCGCACGTACACGGCGGCGAGCCATTCGCGATACTGATACGCGTTGCCGAACGATGCCGTCGCGCCGAACGCGAGCTGCGGCGCGAGCTGGTATTCGCCGGTCGCGCTGAGCGAGTAAGACACGCCCGTCTTGCTTTGGCCGGGATAGACCGCGCCCGCGTCCGGCGCGGCGCCGGAGGAGGCGGCGCGCGCCTGATACGTCGAGTTCGTCGGGAAGTAGTTCGACTCGTCCTGCCGGTAGTGCTGCACGCCGATCGAGCCCTTCAGGTCGTACGTGAAGAGCCCCGAGCGTCCCGTGTACTCGACCGGGAAGTTCAGGATCACGTACTGCTGCGGGCTGAAATAGCCGCCTTGTCCGTAGGTGAAGTAGGAGAGGTTCTTGTCGTAGTGCATCAGCGTGGTGTTCGCGCCGATCGTGAGCGTCTGGTCCGCATCCTTGATGATGCGCGTATAGATGCCGCCGCCGCCCTTCACAGCGTTGTTGGTCGCGACATGCTTGCCGTCGAGGAACTGGTACGCCGCGTTCACATAGACACCGCTCGTGCTGTCGTCCCAGGCGAAGTCGGCGCGCGCGCCCGTCGATGTGACGCCGCCCCATTCGAGGCTCGCGCCCGCATCGCGCGTGCCGGCGTAGGACAGCAGGCTGTCGGTGACGGCGCGGCGCGCAATCGCGAGCGAATACGACACCTTGTCGGTGATCGCGTTCTGATACTGCAACCCGCCGACCACATTGGTTTCGCGAAAGCCGAGCGGCGTCGTGCCGATATCGCCCTTGAAGTTGCGATTCTCGTAGCCGACCGCGAGGCCGACGCCCGTCGCCGTCTGCGAGCCGTAGTTGTTGGTCGGCGGGTTGGCGACCGCGCCCAGCCCGGAGCCGAAGCGCGCGAGCGTGTTCTGGGTGCCGGCCGCCGTGCCGGCATCGAGCGTCACGGGCGTCGCGCGCACGATCACGTGGCCGTTGCCCGCCTTGATGCGTCCTTCGACGGGCGCTTCGATATCGGTGAGATTCGAGAGGCCGTTCTCGCCATCGCGACTGCGGAAGAAGAGGCCGCCGGAGATCGTGCTCGCCTGCTCTCGATTGATCTGCGCGAGTTCCTCCGCGACGCCCGCCGTCTGCGAATTCGCGACCGGCACGGGAACGCCGCCCGCGCTCATCGTTGCGGCGCTGGCGGCGCGCTGCGAGGGCTGCGCCTGCGACGGGTAATACGGCTGCGCATAGCCCGCGGGCGGCTGCGGGATGTACGGCTGCTGCGCGTATTGCGGCGGCGCGTATTGTTGCGGCTGCGGGTAATAAGGCTGCTGGCCATACGGCGCTTGCGCGTACTGCTGCGGGGGCGCGCCGTACGCGTAGGGATCGGCCGGACGAGCGGCCGTAGCCTTGCGCGACGATCCCTGCTTCTTCGTGCTGGCGGGCGGCGGCGCGTAGGCATTCGATTGCGCATCGCGCGCGCCGGGCGACATCGGCCACGGCGCTGCATACGGATCTTGCGCCGCGTAGGGCTGCTGCTGCGGATAAGGCTGCTGCTGCGGATAAGGCTGATATCCCTGCGCCGGATAAGCACCCGGCGCGCCCGCATCCTGTCCCGGATACGGCTGCAGCGGCGCGCCCGATTGCCCCGATCCATACGTGTCCGGTCCATATCCGCCGCTCGCGGCCGGACGTGGCGCAGGCTGCGGCGCGGGAGCGTTATAAGGCACGCTATAAGGCGCGGGCTGAGGAGGCGGCAGATAGGTCGGCACGGGCTGCGAATAACTTTGGGGAAGGGCCTGACGATAAGACGCGCCGGAAGCGAGCGCCGGATTCGACGCCGTATCGACGGCCGTCTTGCCTTCGAACGGATTGGTGCCGGGCAGCGGATTCGAGCCGATACGGCTCATCGCGGTTTCCCAGCCCGGCGGGACGTTGCCGCGCGTCTGACCCGGCGCGGCGGCCTGCACCGGCGTATTGGCGGCGACGAGCGAGCGTTGCAGGAACTGCGCCGCGAGATCGAGCTTGCCTTGCGCGCGATACATCCGGCCGATCGCGGCGAGCACGCCCGGATCGTTCGGCGCGGCGCGATACGCCTCGTTCGCGTAGGACTCGGCGAGCCTGAAATCGCGCGCGCCGCTCGCGGCCGACATCGCGGCCGTCTGCAGGCCGACGTCGTCGGGACGGCGCGACAGCGCATTTCGATAACACGTGAGCGCGCTGCGGTCATCGCCCGCCGACGTGTACATGCGGCCGAGCGCCGCCTGCAGATCGGCGTTGTCGGGCATGGCGGCGAGCCACGGCGCGATCACGTCGTAGGCCGCGGCGAGATCGCCCGTTCTGCGCACCGCATCGGCACGCGCGACGACGATGCCCACATTCAGATTGTTGAAGTCGGCGCGTTGCTGCGTCGTGAGCGGCATCGACTGGAGGCGGCGCATGACGGAGCCGAGCTCGGCGTCCTGCTGCGTCGCCGACAGAATGCCCGCGTATTGGAGCAGCAAACCGGTGTCGTTCGGTGCATTGGCGATCGCGCCGCGCACGAGCGACAACGCCCGCGCCGGATCGCCCGCCTTCACATACGCCGATGCGATCGCGCCCGTCAGTTCCGCATTGCCCGCGGCGACCGGCTCGGCGCGGCGCAGGATCGCGACCGCCTGCTGGCGCTGGCCCGCGGCGGCGGCGCGCGTCGCGAACTCGGCCTGCTGCTGCACCCAGAGGCGATGCTGCAACGCGGTCATCGCGCTCGTGCGCTGCGCGGCCGGAATCCGGTCGAGTTGCGCGAGGCCGGCGGACCAGTCCTGCGTTTCGGCGGAAAGCAGCGCGCTCGCGTAGAGCGCGTCGGTCATGTCGGGATGCGTGGCGACGAGGCCGTCCATCATGCTGCGCGCATTGCCGACCGCGCCCTGACGCACGTAGATGCGCGCGAGATCGAGACGCAGCCACGGATCGTCGGGATTATTGAGCAGCGCGTCTTCGAAGAGACTGCGCGCCGCGCCCAGATCGCCGCGCGCTTCGGCGGCGCGCGCCTGAGCCGCCTGCGCTTCACCGCGCAGCTTGTTGATGCCGCCGGCTTTCGCCTGTTGTTCCGTATTCAGGCGGTTGGCGAATTCGAGCGCCTCGTCGCCGCGTCCCTGTGCGGCGAGCGCGCCGACGAGCCCGCGGATCGCATCGGGATTGTCGGCCTGACGGCGCAGCGCCATGCGGTACGCCGCTTCAGCGCCGCGCGGATCGCCATTGGCGAGCAGCATCTCGCCGAGCAGCACTTGCGCGGTGACATCGGACGGGTTGGTCGCGATCGCGCGCTCGAACAGCGCCTTCGCCTGCGCGATCTGGCCGTTGCTGCGCGCGCCGATCGCATCGCTGGTGTAGGTCCAGTAGGTCGCGCTCGTGAGCGCGTCTTTCCAGCGCGCCGGATTGCCGGCCCGCGATGCGCGTTCGAGATACGTGCGCGCTTCCGGGAAACGCTCCTGCTTCAGCGCGGCGACGCCCATGCCGCCGAGCGCGTCGGCGTCGTTCGGATCGCCCGCGAGCACCGTCGAAAACTTCGCCCGCGCCGTCACGAGATCGCCGCGATCGAGCGCCGTGAAGCCTTCCGCGACGACGCGCCCGCGCGCATCGACGGCGGCGTCGGCCTGCGAACGTTCGCGGGCGGTCTTGTCCTGCTGCACCATCGAATCGAAGCGCGCCTTCACGGCGGCGTCATCGGGCGCGACTTGCAAATAGGCCTGATAAAGCGGCGCATCCGATGCGCGCGCGCCGAGCCACAAGAGCGCCTGACGCCAGCTCTTCTTCGCGTCCGCGCCGACGGAACTGTCGTTCGCCAGCTTCGCGAGCCGCGCGATGCCGTCGCGCCGCGTCGTGTCGCGATACGTCAGATGTTGCGCGTAGGCGAGCTGATAGCGCGGATCGTCGGGATACTGGCGCGCGAGCTGTTCGAGCCCGCGGCGCGCTTCGTCCCAGCCTTGCGGCGTCGCGGCGAGCGCCTGGTAATACTCCAGTTGCAGTTGCGGCGTCGCGGGCTTGCCTTCGATCGCGCGTTTGTATTCCTGCACCGCCGACGCGCTCTGTCCGCTTTGCGCGAGACGGCGCGCGTCGTTCACGGTCTGATCGCGCGAGCTGGTTTCGCCGAGACGCCGGCCGAGTTCGTCGATATTCGGATAGTTCGGTGCGACCTGACGCAACTGCGCGAGATACTGCTGCGCGCCGCTGCCGTCCTTGCGGTCGGCGAGCACCATGCCCATGCCGAAGAGCGCATCGGGCTGCTTCGGATTGATGCGCAGCACTTTCTGCCACGCCTGCTCCGCGAGGTCGCCGCGCTTGTGCGACTGCCAGTACTTGCCCTGATCGATGAGCACGGTGAGCGGATCGGTGGCGGCTTGCGCGAAGGCGAATGCGGGCGCGGCGGTGAGCATCGCCGCGATCACGCGCTTCCTGGTCCGGATCAGCATGCGCGTCTCCAGTTCGGCACGAGCAGGCCGTTGTCATCGAAGCGATATTTCCCGTCGATGAAACCGCCGCCGAAAAGACCGAGCACGCGGTCGTAGTAGACCGGCTCGCGTCCCGCGCCCGGCGGCGCGGTGAGCGCTTCGAGATGCGTGCGCGCGAGGCCCAGACCGTGTTCGTCGTTCAACGCCTTGAAGTACGGCGCGAGCGCGCCCCAGTAGGAAAGCGGGCCTTCGCCGCTCGCCGCGCCCGTCGTCACGTTGACTTTCTCCGGCGGAAATCCCGTCTGCGCGACGCTCTGGCGCATGCCGGACAGCGCATCCAGCCACGGCCGCGCGAGCGGATCGCTGCCCGACGTCATGCCGGCCCACAGATAGACGCGGATCGCGTCGTAGCTGCCGATATCGCCGTTCTTCGGATCGACGACGAACTGGCCGTTTCCGCTCGTCTGGTTCGACTGATAAGCCGCCCAGTCGGGCGCATAGCCGCGCGGCGACGTCACCTTGATCATCTTCGCGGCGCTCTGCGCGAGCTTCGTCCACGGGCCGTCGGGCATTTCGTGCGCGAGGCCGCGCAGAAGCGGCAACGGCAGATAGCTCGGATTCAGGCGCGTGACGTCGCGGGTGCGAAAACCTTGCGGACCGGGCAGGAGCATCGGACCGAGGCCCGGCAGATCGACGATTTCCTGCTTCGCGATCTGCGTCGCGAGCGCGTAGGCCAGCTTGGTGTACATCGGCTCCTTCCAGAGACGCCCGGCCTGGAAGAGGTCGTAAGCGATCCACAGATCCGAGTCCGATGCCGAATTCGGGTCCATCACGCCGAACGAGCCGTCCGGTTTTTTGCCCCATTGCCACGCGGGCAGGCGCACGTTGTTCGCATCGAGCTGATTGGCCGACAGATTGCTGCGCGTCCAGTTGAAGAGCCGGTCGAACGTGGCGCGGTCGTTCGCGACGAGCGCGAAGAACATGGCGTAGGACTGCCCTTCGGACGTGGTTTGCTGCGCGTCGGTCGAACGGTCGATCACGCGGCCATCGGCCTGCACGACACGCTCGACGAAGACGCGGTACGCGGGCCAGTCGCACTGCGGCGCGGCGCGGGCGCCAACGGCCGCAGCCGCGATGATGGCTCCCGCGAAAAGTTTGGCGGTCTGAACCCGCATATCAATCCCTCAGGCGCCGTGCGGCGATCGCGCGCAGCGTACGGTAGAACAGGGCGGCGACGATGAGCGCGGCGAGCACGCCCGCGATCACCAGCAAAATGGGATGCGACGACAGCGCCCAGCGCATGTAATGCATCGGCGACAGATGGCCGACGTAATACGCGTCGCCGTTCGACGTGACCGTCACGGTGCGGCCGTGAATCACGGCCATCGCGCCTTGAATCGACGGCAGCAGGTCGTTGTCGAGCAGCGCGGCGGAAAGATCGGCGTCCGACTGGCCCGCCGCGCTGATGAGCGCGACCGCGCTGCGTCCGCCCTTCAGCGGCGACTCGAAGCCGGTCAGGAGCGCATCGCCGTTGGAGCTCACGAGCGACAGATCCGCGCGCGCCGGCGAGCGTTCCGGGCCTTGCTCGCCGTGCCACCAGTCGACGACCTTGAACGCGACATCGGAAAGCTGGAAGGTGCGCGCGTCGCCATCGCCGGAGAAGGGCATGCTCTTCGCCCAGCGCTGCAGGAGCGGCTGGCGTCCGGGCGAGCCGAGAATCAGCAGATCCTTGTCGGCGAAGCGATCGACATCGTTCGCGCTCGTCACCGTGACGCCCGTCACGGGATAACCCGTCGATGCGCCCATGCGGCCCATTTCCAGCAGATACAGGCTGTAGTCGGCCGGGTTCGGCTCGTTCGGCAGCACGACCGCCGTCTGCGAGAGATCGGCCATGCGCGTGAACGGGAAGCCGCCGTTGGCGAACGCGGCCAGATCGGGCAGCGCCATGTAATGCGGAAAACCGGAGAGATCAATGGTCGAATTCGGATCGATCGCGCCGACGACGTTATCCAGCACGCGCCCCTGGCATTCGCCGGTCTTCGGGATGTCGTAGTAGAAGTGCAGGCGCAGTTGTGCGCGCGGCGTGATGAGCAGCGGCGGCAGGTAAATCTCGCGTCGCGCGGCGACGGTCTTGTCCGGCAGCACGCGGCTGAAATAGTGGCCGAGATCGAACGTCGATGTCGACACGGCCGGAATCCGCAGCGACTGCACGAAGCCGTCGTTCACGCTGATATTGAGCGACGAACGATCCGGCGCGGGGCGCACGGTGTAGCGATAGCCGAGGTCGACCGGCACGCCCTTCGTCTGCCACATGAAGAGATCGGGCGGCACGCGCAGGTTCACGCGAACGGCGTCGGCATCGTAGCCGTGGGCGCTCAGATCGCGCGCTTCCGCCAGTTCGCCGAAGCGCACGGGGCGGTCGGTCGGCAACCAGTTCGGCGCGTCGTAGGGGCGGCGCGGCTGCAGGTCGTTGAACTGCGTGATCGTCGCGCTCGTGCCGGACAGCGTGTTCTGGCCGACGCCGAGCGCCTTCGCGGCGATCTTCAACTCGTTGTCGTCGCGGCCGAGCACGAGCAGGATGCGTCCGCGCGCGTTGGCATCGCGTTCGACGACGGCGATCGTCGGCCCGGAAACCGGTGGAATGTCGACGCCCGCGACCTTGGAATCGCCGATGGCGAACACGACTGCATTGCCCGAGAGCGGCACGTTGTCGGTCTGCGCCGGAAAGACCGCACCGCGATAGCCCGCGAGCGAGCCGAAATACGACGCCACCGTGCCGGCCGCTTCGAGCGTGGGCAGACTCGGCTTGCCCGCGAACACGAAGGGCAGTTCGAGGCGGCGCACGTCGCGGCGGTCGAAGAACGGCTGCGGCAGCGCGGCGAGATCCGGCTTGTTCGCAATCGATGCATACGTGAGATCGAGCGAGCTCGCGTTGCTGACGGTCGCCCACAACGTGGAGTTCGACGGGTCTTCGCATTGCTGCGTGTAATGCCCGATCAGCTGCACGTTGAGGTGATTGAATTCGGTGATGAAGCGCGGATCGATCGCGACATCGCGCGCGACCAGCATGCCGGCCTGATCGCGCGGCACGGGCAGCGTCGCCGCCACTTCGCCGTTGATGAGCACCTTCAATTGCGAGATCGACGGCAGCAGCGACGGCGAATAGCTGTAGATCAGATGCAGGATCGCGCCGGTCACGACTTCGTCGCCGCGCACCGAGAACGCGATGCCGTTCTGGCCGTCGGTGCCGCGCAGTTGCAGCGGATCGAGCGCGCCGTAATCGGCGAAGGTCAGCGTCTGACGGCGGCCGCCCGGCACCAGCGTGCCGGGGTCGGCGGTGGTCGGAATGCGCGACGTGAGGGGCTTGTCGGGCTTGCCGGAAAACGCGGGCACCGGCATCGCGAGCGCCGGCTGGCCGATGGTCGCCGCGTTGTACACGACGGCCGGACCCGGCGCGGGCACGGTGCCGACGCCGGTGGCCTGCTGCGCGCCGCCCGCTGCCGCATTGGCTTCGGCCGTGGCGGCTGCCGCGACGGAAGCGAACGGCGCCGCGAGTGCGGTCTGCAAGGCCACGAAGACGGCCAGCGCACGCGCAAAAGGTCTTTCGCAAAAACGCGGCGCGCGCTCGCCCGTTTCGTTTTCAACGCGCAACTTCGACATACCCATGCCCATTATTGGTCTTTGGTTTTCAGCTTCTTCACATCGACTGGGCGCTTGTTCATCCAGGTACGAAGGTCGCTGTACAAATGCTCGAACAAACCGGCGATGCCGCGCGTGCCGACCAGCAGCACATGCGACAGGCCGCGCAACGGCGTATCCGGGCGGCGTCCCTCGGACCAGCCGGTCCAGGCGTCCGCGCGCGCGAAAGTGGTTTTCACGAAGTCGTATTCCTGCTCGCGCGTGAGCGTCGAGAAACGCAGCCCGACGCGCCCTGGTTCCGTATAACCGACGGTCGCGGGGAATGCGTACTCCTCGTCGCCGCGAAAGAGCGATACGGTGACGCGCTCGTGCATCGGCACTTCGATCTTGTTCGGCAGCGCGACGCCCACGCCGCCTTCCGAGTAGTCGATCGTTTCGCACGCGAGTGTGCGGCCGGTCGAGAACTTGAGCATCACGGGCATCTTCATGGTCACGCGATGCGTCGCGCGCACCTGACGCCGCTCGCTCGCCGCCGCCACCGACGCGCCCAGAATCAGCATGTTGTAGACCGTCCAGCAGAGATTCAGGATGGTCGTGTTCACTTCGCTGCGAACATGCCAGTACATGACGATATGCACGATGCCCGCGACAAAGCCGAGCAGATTCAGCAGCAACAGGAACAGATAAGGCCGCGAGATAGACCAGTCGAAGTAGTCCTTCGCGATCTGTCCGCCCTTGGCCGTCACGTTGAACTTGCCGAGCTTCGGATTGATGACGGCGAGCAGCGTCGGCGCGGTGATGTACGACGCGAGCACCGATTCATACACTTCGGCCCAGAACGAATGGCGGAAGCTGCGCTGCATGCGCGAATTGGTGACGCTCGCGTGCATCATGTGCGGCAGCGCGAAGATCGCGATGGTGCTCGCCGCCGCTTCGATCACGTGCGCGCCGAAGAAGAGATACGACAAGGGCGCGGTCAGAAACACGAGACGCGGCACGCCATAAAAGAAGTGCAGCATGCCGTTCAGATAGCACAGCCGCTGGCCGATCTTGAGGCCCTTGCCGGTGAGCGGATTGTCGATGCGGAAAATCTGCGTCATGCCGCGCGCCCAGCGGATGCGCTGCCCGATATGCCCCGAAAGACTCTCTGTCGCCAGCCCCGCGGCCTGCGGAATCGCGAGATACGCAGTCGTATAGCCGAGCCGATGCAGCTTGAGCGCGGTATGCGCGTCTTCGGTCACGGTTTCGACCGCGATGCCGCCGATCTCTTCCACCATCGAGCGGCGCAGCACGGCGCACGAGCCGCAGAAGAACGTCGCGTTCCAGAGATCGTTGCCGTCCTGCACGAGGCCGTAGAACAGCTCGCCTTCGTTCGGCACCTTGCGGAACGTGCCGAGATTGCGCTCGAACGGATCGGGCGAGAAGAAGTGGTGCGGCGTCTGCAGCATCGACAGCAGCTTGTCGCGCAGGAACCAGCCGAGGCAGATCTGCAGGAAGGAGCGCGTCGGAATGTGGTCGCAGTCGAAGATCGCGAGGAATTCGCCCTTCGTGATCTTGAGCGCCTCGTTGATGTTGCCCGCCTTCGCGTGTCGGTTGTGCGTCCGGATGGTCCAGTTGACGCCCACTTCCTCGCAGAAGGTCTTGAACTCGGGGCGGCGGCCATCGTCGAGGACGTGGATCGCGAGTTTGTCGGCGGGATAGTCGAGCGCGAGCGCGGCGTAGATTGTCGGCTTCACGACCGAAAGCGGCTCGTTGTATGTCGGGATGAAAACGTCGACGGTCGGCCACTGGCTGCGGTCGACGGGCAACGGCAGCGGCTTGCGCTTGAGCGGCCACGCGGTCTGGAAGTAGCCGAGCAGAAGCACCAGGGCCGCATAGACTTCGGCGGCGACGAGCAACAGGCCCCACGCGGCGTCGAGCGGGCGTTCCCAATACGTCGTTTCGGTGAGACGCCAGAACATGTAGCGGCCCGACGCGGCCACCGACAGCATGATCATCACGAGCGTCGCGTACTGGCCTTGCAGACGGCGAAAGCCGAGCGCGCAGACGAAGCAGATCGTCGCGAACGCGAGCTGCTGGCCGAACGCGAGCGGCACCGTGACGACGAAATACAGCGCGAACAGGGCGAAGATCGTGAGCAGCACCACGACGATCCGGCTGCCCCAGATGCCTGCATCGACGAAACGTTCGAGCCGCGAAGTCGCGACGCTCACCTCGGTTTCCGGCGACGGAATCTTGGCGGAACTCATGCGAGCTTCCTCGAAACGGCGATCGCGTCGATGGCGGAAAGCAGCCACTCGCCACACGCGCGCAGATCGGCGGCGGCTTGCGAAAGCGGATCGTAGTGAATGAGCGTCGTGTCGCAGGCGAGCGATTCGGAAACGCCTTCGTCCTGATGGATCACGCCCGGGAACATCTTCGATCCGAGCATGTTGCGCAGCACCTTGAGCACGTCCTTGCTCAACTGGCGCGACTGATCGACCTGATTCACGACATAACCCTGACCCGCGAAATTCTGACGCGGCGCGGCGTAGGCGTCGATCATGCGCTCCATGCCGGGAATCGCGGCGTAGGACGCGGCGTCGGCCAGCACCACGTTCAGCGCGAAGTTCGCCGCCGTGAGCGCGGTGCGCGTGTAGACGGACGAGCCCGGCGGCGTGTCGACGATCACGATGTCGCTGGCGTCGAGCGCGAGCGATTCGAGCGAATGCGCGAGCCACGCGGGATCGCTGTCGACGAGCGCCTCGAAACGGCGGCGATCGTCCTCGGTCACGGCGCCGTAGGGCAACACGGTGACGCCGTCGACGCCGTCGAACATGACCGTCTGCCACGGATCGCGGCTGAGCGTCGCGCGTGAGATACCGTCGATGCTGTCGAGCGGAATGCCGAAGTGCAGGCGCAGCGCGTTCTGCGGATCGAGATCGAGCACGATCACGCGGCGATTGCGCGCGGCGAGCACCGAGGCGAGATTGGCGGCGAGCGTCGTCTTGCCGACACCGCCCTTCGCGGAAACTACCGTGATGACTTTCATGAGCGTGGGAGGCGGCCCGCGCGCGCGGCGTGGTCTGCGTTTGCCTGCGTGTTCGTGGGTTTGTTGGCTGGGCGGTCGGCGTGGCGCAGACGCTCGAACATGGCGTTGAGCGAATTCGCGGGCGCGTTCGTCGCGTGCTGTGCTTGCGGGTTGAAGAGCTTGCCGAGGATCGACTGCGGCGCGGCAGGCGCCGATGCTGGCTCCGGCGCGCGTGGCGCGGGCGCTGCGGGCGGCACTTGAACGGGCGCGCGGCGGGCAAGGAAATTCGATCCGAAGGTCGAGGCGGCTTGCGGGGTTTCCGGCTTGTTCGCGTGGGTCACGTTCGCAACCGGCGCAACCGGCGCGTGAACCGGCGGCACGCTGGCCGCGGGCGCGGTCGCCGAAGCCGGAATCGTTCCGGTTTCTTCCGACGCCGATTCGCCCATCACCGAAAAGCGCAACGCGCTCAGCGATTCCGCGGCAGGCGGATTGACGGGCGGAATCGTGCGGCGATGCGGACGCGTGAAAAGCTGCTGCTTGCCGCGATGAATCGGCGTCGGGGTTTGTTGCGTGCTGGCCGGCTCGCCCGGCGCTTCGTGCAAATGCGGGCGTGCCGCGTTCAGTTGCACCTCGCGGCGCGGCGCGATCTCCGGAATCGCGGGCTGCGCGAAGTCGAGCGTCGCAAGCAGCGGCCAGCGCGTGCGGGCCGACTTGGCCTCGTTTTCCCGGCCGATTTCCTGGTAATCGCCTGCATTGCCGCCGAAATGATCGAACAGCTTCTCGATGTCGCGCGAAGTATTCATGGTGACGCTTCCTCGTCGTACCTTTCCTGATGCCTGGCCGGCTACTGCCTGTTCTGATCCGCCCGTCGGGGCGGTCGATGCCGCCGCGTCGAGGCGGCGGTCGTGTGTACTGAAGATGCTGTCAGGCCGCGACGCGCGCGAGCCTGAATTCGATGGCCGCGTCGTCGCCGAACTCGCTCGCCTGCCGGATCGCCAGACCTTGTGCGCCGAGCGCGGCGAGCCACTGCTGATAAGCGCCCTCGAGAAACGCAGGCGTCCACGCGAGCGCACTTTCGCCGAAGGCGGGCAACGGCGCGCAGTAATGCACGATGGTCAAATAGTCGGGTTCGTCCGAGAGTTCGACGAAGCCCCAGTCGGTGTCGCGCCACAGCGAGTTGAGCGCGTCGGCGAGCGCGGACGTCGAATCGCAGGGCGGCAAG
Source organism: Caballeronia catudaia (assembly GCF_001544755.2). GTDB lineage: Bacteria > Pseudomonadota > Gammaproteobacteria > Burkholderiales > Burkholderiaceae > Caballeronia > Caballeronia catudaia. Next base: position 111,485 of record NZ_FCOF02000005.1, read on the forward strand.
GGACGGGCTTGCGCGAAGCGGCTGCCCACGCGATGCATCAGTTGACGCAATTCGTTGCGCCCGATCTGCGCTTCGAACTCGTCCGCAAGCGCGGCGAGCAGGCCACGCCATTGCTTGGAAATCTGGCTGTCCAACAGGTAATCGAAAATAGCGGCCATGTTTTTCGTTCGGCAGGGCGTGAGCCACAGCGCGTGGTTGATCGGTCTTGTTTACGTCCTCGCCGGGAATCCCTTTAGCCCCGCGAGCATTGATCCGGACGTTTGTCCAGGCGCTATTACACGTCTGAACTTACTTCAATGCGTTTTTTTTCGCCAGTAGAAAGACTAGCAGTGGATTTTTTTGCGGATCGGGCGAAAAGGAAGCCGCGGACGGCTCATTTCGAACGTTCGGCGCTCGGTCGCATGGACGAAATGTCGACACGCTTATTTGATTCCGATCGGCGATTGCGCGCGCGCTGCCTTTCGGCGGCGGCAGTGTACCATCTCGTTAATCTGCCCGGCCGGCGCGCATCGGCTCTGATTCTTACGGATTGACTTTCGGCGGAATAACTTACTTGCCGTCGGCCAATCGTCGATTCGTCGTACTTGAGAAGGGCAGTGAAGGGCGAAAAAAAAGCGCCCCGAATGGGGCGCTTCGCATGGGATTTCGAACGCTTACGGATTCGCGCGTACCGCGTCGCGAACTGCGTCCATCACGATGCCGTAATTGAGCGGGATGTCCAGCGAATCGGAGTAGCCGGGTTGATCGGCTGAATCCTTGGGGACAGCGCGAACCGGAATCGGCTCAAAGGCGGTTTCGCCTGCCGGATTTTCGCGTCCTTCGATGGCACCCTGCAATTGCGGATTCTTCACGGTTAACTCCTTCCGGTAATGGAGCGGCGAGGAACTGCAATATAAACCAATGTGATGACATTTTGGCGAACTTCGATTTGGAAACTCACTTCGAGACTGCTGCGGGCGGCGCGCCGGGGATCGCCGCTGTCGCGCGTTTCGAAAGAGCGCGGGGCCTCTAGTTTAACGGCGGCATAGGTTTTCGAAAGCGCGTTTCGGTTATGACAATGATGTGTCGATATAGCGCCAGGCACGCAAAATCGGCCCGGAAATTGCATGCCATGAGAATGCTACGTATGCTTTTAATAATGGCCGTGCGCCGATTGATTCTCCGATTTCGGTATTCGTCGGAAAAAACTCGATGCGGAGGAGCGGTTGTGCGCGGTTTGTTTCCCTTATCATGAAACGGCCGGTCGGGCATGCCGGTGCGAACGCCGTTAGAAAGAATGGAGAACGAGCAATGAGCAAAATCGCGATCGTTGGCGCGACGGGCAATGTCGGCAGCCGTCTGATGGAAGAAGCGTTGCGCCGCGGACACACGATCACCGCGATCGCGCGTGACACGTCCCGGCTCGCGGAGCGGGAGGGCGTCAGCGCCCAAAACGTCGACGTGCTCGACGCGGACGCGCTCGCCGCCGCCATCACCGGGCACGATGCGGTGTTCAGCGCAACGCGCTTCGCCACGGTTTCCGAGAGTGCGATCGTCGAACCGATGAAGCGTGCCGGCGTGCGGCGGCTGCTGGTGGTCGGCGGCGCGGGCAGCCTGTACGTCGCGCCGGGGCGGCGCGTGCTCGACTTGCCCGACTTTCCCGACGCATACAAGCCGGAGGCTACGGCGGGCGCCGCGTTTCTCGACGCGCTGCGCCGCGAGCGCGACATCGACTGGACTTTCATTTCGCCTTCGGCCGAATTCGTGCCGGGCGCGCGCACGCAGCGGTTCCGGCTCGGCGTGGACGAGTTGCTTGTCGACGGCGGCGGGCGTAGCTGGATCTCGTTCGAAGACTACGCGATCGCCTTCCTCGACGAGTTCGGCCGCGGCGCCCACATCAGGCAGCGGATCACGATCGGATACTGAGCGCGACAGAGCCCACCGGCATCGCGAACCGAGGCCGGGGTGCGTCGCCGCTCCGCTCGGGCGAAAGCTCAGCCGTGCACGTCTGCTTCCACTTCCTCGCTGCTCCTGGGCATCGCGGCGGCGAGGATCATCGCGGAGGCGTTCTGCGGCTTCGGATCGCGCTGCGACGGTCGATAGACCTGATCGCCGCGATGAATGGGCATCCCCGAGAGCGAGCACACGCCCTCGGACGTCGCCGTGGTCGCGCGCCAGCCCTGATAACCGTAATGGCACGTTCCGGGATCGGACCAGTAGACGAGCGCCGTCGCGCTGCTCGGACGCTCGATCACGCGCACGATCGCTTGCGGGAACGGAACGCGATCATCGGAATGCGGATGCGTGCGATTCCAGTCGCGCGTCAGGCGTTCGAGAAACGCGCTTTCGGCGCGCGCGGTTTTCTGGGATGGGGCAGTGCGGGCGATATCCTTCGGCATCGCCTCGAGCTGGTGAACCGTCTGTGACCACGGGTCCGCTCTTTTCGAAAAAGCTGTCATGGCATTGTTCCAGGCTTGACTCGACCTAGAACGTACGCCATTAAGCACATTCCGATAAATACTGCATCAGTGAATACACTATCCCGCTGTTACGAATAATCGGTTGGACGCCTTTGTGAGCCTTGCGTGGCGGGCGGGTGGCTCTTTGCACGGCCCTGATCGTTTGCTTGGCTGGCGGGCGTTCCGGGCAGTTCGTGGGGTTAATGTCGGACCGGATGTGAGGGCTTCGCGCGGTGTCCGTTTCGTACGAGACCGCGATCAGTCAACCTCAACGACCGGAACGCGCCAGGCAGGTCGTCGACGCACACGACGGCCCCACTCGGAACGAGGCTGGACAAGGGCTGAGAACGGTCCGCGCAATCGATCGAGGCCGCGTCTCAGGCCACCTCCACGCACTGTCGCATGCGATGGAGCGACTGGCCCGCGCGCGAGAGATCGTATCGGACGATAGCGCGCCAGAACCAAGTGCGTCAGTCCAGCCGCCGATTCAGGTGATGGCCCCACGCCGAGGCCTGCTGAGCAAGCTCTCCGCCCGGTTCGAGCACCCGCCCGCGGTCCAGTCTTACCCCGCCACCGCACGCGCCGCCGCACGGCCACGCAGCCATTCGAGCGCCAGCAGCAAGCTCGTCGAAAACACGATGAGGATCGTCGCAAGCGCGGCAATCGTCGGGCTGATGTTTTCGCGAATGCCGGTAAACATTTGCCGCGGCAACGTCGTCTGATCGGCGCCGGCGAGAAAGAGCGTGACCACGACTTCATCGAACGAGGTGGCGAACGCGAACAGCGCGCCCGAAATCACGCCCGGCGCGATGACCGGCAGCGTCACGCGAAAGAAAGTCGTAAGCGGGCTCGCGCCGAGCGATTGACTTGCGCGCACGAGGTTGGTGTTGAAGTTCTGCAGCGTCGCGCCGACGGTCGTCACGACGAACGGCACGCCGAGCGCCGCGTGCGCGAGAATCAGCCCGAAATACGTATTCGCAATCCCGAGCGGCGCAAAAAACAGATACATGCCGACGCCGACGACGATCACCGGCACGATCATCGGCGAGATGAGCACGGCCATCAGAGCGCTCTTGCCGATGAAATTGGCCTTCGTCAGCCCGACGGCGGCGAGCGTGCCGAGGATCGTCGCGACGATGGTTGCGGAAGGCGCAACGATGAAGCTGTTCTTTGCAGCCATGCGCCATTCCTGCGACATGACGAGGTTGTGATACCAGCGCATCGACCAGCCCGGAATCGGATAGACGAGAAACGTGCTCGACGAGAACGAGAGCGGCACGATGGCGAGCACCGGCAGGATCAGATACAGGAGCGTCAGCACGCAGAGAATGCGCAACGCGAAATAGCAGATGCGCTCGATACCCGACGTATGCGGCGCGAACAGCGGTTTGGCGAGTTTCATATTTCCTTACCCCAGACTCACGTTCGAGCGCGTGAAGCGTCCGTAGACCACGTACAGCAGCAGCGTGGCGGCGAGCAGCAGTGCGCCGAGCGCGCAGGCCATGCCCCAGTTGATCGTCACGTTGGTGAAGTAGGCGATGTAATAACTGACCATCTGATCGTTCGGCCCGCCGAGCAGCGCCGGCGTGATGTAGTAGCCAATCGCGAGGATGAACACGAGCAGCACGCCCGCACCGATGCCCGGATAGGTCTGCGGCACGTACACGCGCCAGAACGCGGCGAACGGATGGCTGCCGAGCGACACGGCTGCGCGCTGATACGTCGGCGGCACGGATTTCATCACGCTGTAGAGCGGCAGGATCATGAACGGCAGCAGGATGTGCGTCATCGAGATATAGACGCCCACGCGGTTGAACAGCAGCGCGAGCGGCGAGCCGATCAGCCCCGCGCCGATCAGCGCCGTGTTCACGAGCCCTTCGCTCTGCAACAGCACGATCCACGCGGCGACGCGCACCAGAATCGAGGTCCAGAACGGAATCAGCACGAGCACCATCACGAGATTGGCGCGCCGTTCGGACAGCGTCGAAATCCAGTAGGCGAGCGGATAGCCGAGCAAGAGCGCGAACAGCGTCACGCCCACGCCGATCACGAACGTGCGGGAAAAGACGTTCAGATAGATGGACTGATCCGGACCGGCATGGACGATATTGCCGAAGCCGTCCTGCTTGTGATCGAGCGACGCGAGGATGTAGAACGGCGAATAACGGCCCGCATTTTTCGCAATCGCTTGCCAGTAAGCGGGATCGTTCCAGCGGTCGTCGATCTCGAGAATCTTCGCCTTGATTTGGGCCGCGGGCAGCGGCTTGCCGTCGTCGCCCGCCATCGGCATCGCGCGTGCGGTTTTCGCGACGAGCGAACGGTAGCCCGGAATTTCGGTGTTCAGTCGGCGAGCGAGCGCGCCCATTGATTCGCCTTCCGCCATTGCCGTGAGATCTTGCGCGAGCGCGGCATAGGCTTCGTCCGATGGCGGCGCCTTGCGGTCCCATTTTGCAAGCGCGGCGCCCGTGTGCGGCAGCGCGTTCGCCACTTCGGGATTTTCGATCGCGCGCGTGAGCAGCGCGCCGATCGGCACCACGAAAATCAGAAACAGAAAAATGGCGAGCGGTGCGATGAGCGCGAGCGCCATCGCGCGCTTTTTCGCATCGGCGATCTTCAGTTCGCGCTTCAGACGCGCGCTCGATTCGCGCGAGTCTTCCGCCGCGATCGTCATGGTGTTCACGCTGGTGTCTCCTTCCTTGCGGTCGCGCTTTTCAAGAAGCGCGACCGTCACCCTGCAAAGTGCTTACTTCGATGCCCAGGCGGTGAAGCGCTGTTCGAGCTCGTCGCCGTGGTCGGTCCAGAACGCCATGTCCTGCAGCACGGCGTTTTTGGCGTTGTCCGGCGAGTTCGGCATGTCGGCCTTGGTCTTCGCGTCGAGCGCGGAGATCGCGGCCTTGTTCACCGGGCCGTACGCGATGTGCTGCGCATAGACTTCCTGCGGCTTCTGCGACACCGAATACGCGATGAACTGCGTCGCCACGTCCTTGTTCGGCGAGCCCTTCGGAATCGCCCAGTAGTCGAGATCGTAGATGCTGCCGTTCCACACGACCTTCAGGTTCTTGCCTTCCTTGCGCGCCGCGTCGATGCGGCCGTTGTAGGCGGTCGACATCACGACATCGCCCGCGACGAGGAATTGCGGCGGCTGCGCGCCCGCTTCCCACCATTGGATCGACGGCTTGAGTTCGTCGAGCTTCTTGAACGCGCGGTCCGCGCCGGCCTTCGTGCCCAGCACCTTGTAGACGTCCTTCGGCGCGACGCCGTCGGCCATCAGCGCGAATTCGAGGTTGTAGCGCGCGCCCTTGCGCATGCCGCGCTTGCCCGGGAATTTCTTCGTGTCCCAGAAATCGGCCCAGCTTGCCGGGGCGGCCTTGAGCTTGTCGGCGTTATAGGCGAGCGCCGTCGACCACACGAAGAAGCCGACGCCGCACGTCGCCGGCGATTCGGGCACGAGGTCCGACTTCTTCGCGATCTTCGACCAGTCGAGCTTTTCATAGAGACCTTCGTCGCAGCCGCGGCCGAGATCGCCCGATTCGACTTCGACGACGTCCCAGTTCACGTGCTTCGCTTCGACCATCGCCTTGACCTTGGCCTGCTCGCCGTTGTACTCGACGGCGGTGACCTTGTTCTTGGTCGATTGCTCGAACGGCTGATTGAACGCGACTTTCTGCGCGTCGCCATTCGCGCCGCCGAAGTTGACGACGGTGATTTCCGCCGCGAGCGACGCCGCCGATGCGCATGCGAGCGCGGCCGCCATGGAACACAGTGCGAACTTCTTCATGATGGTTTCCTCTCTTCTTTGACTTGGTTTTGTCAGTGGACCTGCTGCCGATAAAGATGAACGCGTGTTTCAGGCGAATACACGCAGATGCTCGGGCGCGAACTCGAGCGCGATAGGCGCGCCGGGCGTGAAACCGTCGAGCGCCGCCGTGCCGAGCGGCACCTTGACGAAGCACTCGTCCTGTTCGCGCACGCCGCAGCGCATGCGTACGTGATCGCCGAAATAGATGAGGCTTCGGGCTTCGCCGGCGAGCGCATTGCGTCCGTCCCCGTTCGCCTGACCATTCGCGTGACCGTTCGCCGCCGTGAGCTTCATGCGCTCGGGCCGGATGCACGCGATGGCCGGCGCGCCCGGTTGCGCCTTCGCGACGTTGAGGCCGGACAGCCGCGTGCCGTCGGCGAGGCGGATCGCACAGTAATCGCCCTGCGCGTCTTCGATGGTGCCGCGCAGCCGGTTGCTGTCGCCGATGAAGTTCGCGACGAATTCGTTGCAAGGCGCTTCGTAGAGGTGACCGACGGTGTCGAGCTGCTGCACGATGCCCTTGTCGAACACCGCGACGCGGTCGGACATGGTGAGCGCTTCGCCCTGATCGTGCGTCACGTAGACGAAGGTGACGCCGAGCTTCTCGTGCAGCGCCTTGAGCTCGATCTGCATGTGCTCGCGCAACTGCTTGTCGAGCGCGCCGAGCGGCTCGTCCATCAGCACGAGCTTCGGTTCGAAGACGAGCGCGCGGGCGAGCGCGATGCGCTGCTGCTGACCGCCCGAAAGCTGCGCCGGATACCGCTTCGCGAAGCTTTCCATGCGCACCATCTTGAGCGCGTCGTTGACGCGGTGCGCGCGCTCTTCGGCGGACATCTTGCGTACCGTCAGCGGATAGTCCACGTTCTGCTGCACCGACAGATGCGGAAAGAGCGCGTAATTCTGGAACACCATGCCGATGTCGCGCTTATGCGGCGGCACCTTGTTGAGCAGCTTGCCATCGAGCCAGATCTCGCCGCCGGTCGGAAACTCGAAGCCCGCGAGCATCATGAGGCAGGTCGTCTTGCCGGAGCCTGACGGCCCGAGCAGCGTGAGGAATTCGCCCTGATAGATATCGAGATCGAGCGATTTGACGACAAGCGTTTCCCCATCGTAAGTCTTTCGCACGCCGCGAAAACTGACGATGACCTGATCGGATTTCATCTTCCGTGTCTCCTTCGGAAAGATCTTGAACCTTCCGAGAGTCTCACGGAACGCTCGGAAATTTTTTCCACTGATTGGGCTAACTATATCCTGAAAGGGTTCTAGAATGGGGAACCATTTCAATAATCAGGATGGAGCCACTCGATCCGGGTGGTTCCCGCCGGGAGCACTTCATGGATACCGTCATCCTGGCCGACTGGCTGCACGCGCGGCTCGATCGCACGGCCGCCGAGCCGATGTACCGGCAAGTGCTGGAACTGATGCAGCAGGCCATCCTGACGGGCCAGCTCGCGCCGGGCACGAAGCTGCCGAGTTCGCGCACGCTTGCGATCGACCTCGGGATCGCGCGCAATACCGTGCTGCACGTCTACGATCAGCTCACGGCCGAGGGCTATGTGGTGTCGACCACCGGCAGCGGTACTTACGTCGCCGACACCGCGCCCCGCGACGGCGCCGCCAGGCAGGCGAAAGCCGAAGAAACGAAGACGCCGTGCATGATCTCGCGCCGCGGCGAGCGCCTGATCGCGCAGGCGGGCGTGTCGCCGAAACAGTGGGGCGCATTCATGCCCGGCGTGCCGGATGTCGCCGAATTTCCGGCGCGCACCTGGAGCCGCCTGCAGGCGCGGCTCTGGAAGCGGGCGAGCCCCGATCTGCTTACGTATGCGCCCGGCAGCGGTTATCGGCCGCTGCGCCGCGCGTTGTCGGACTACCTGCGCGTCGCGCGCTCGGTGAAGTGCCAGCCGGACCAGATCATCATCACGACGGGCATTCATCAGTCGATCGACCTGACCGTGCGCCTGCTCACCGATTTCGGCGACCGCGCGTGGGTCGAGGAGCCGTGCTACTGGGGCGTGCGCAGTGTGCTGCAATCGTCGGGCTTGACGCTCGTGCCCGTTCCCGTCGACGAAGAGGGGCTCAATCCGGCCGCACGCGACATGGCCGCGCCGCCGCGCATCGCGCTGGTGACGCCGTCGCATCAATATCCGCTCGGCATGGTGATGAGTCTCGCGCGACGCCGCGCGCTGCTGGAATTCGCGCGCCAGCACAAGGTATGGATCATCGAGGACGATTACGACAGCGAATTCCGCTACGGCAGCCGGCCCCTGTCATCGCTGCAAGGTCTCGACGATGCCGGACAGGTCATCTATGTGGGCAGTCTCGGCAAGATGCTGTATCCCGGCTTGCGCATGGGCTATATGGTCGTGCCCGAACATCTCGTCGACACGTTTCGCGTCGGCGTGGCGGAGCTTTATCGCGAAGGACAGTTGATGCAGCAGGCCGTGCTGACCGAGTTCATTCTCGACGGGCATCTCACATCGCACGTGCGGCGCATGCGCGGGCTTTACGGCGAGCGCCGCGAGTTGCTGATCAACGCGATTCGCGCGCGTTTCGGCGATGCGCTCGCCGTGCGAGGCGACGAAGCCGGTCTGCACTTCGTGCTGGAACTGCCTCCTTTTGCCGATGACCGCGCGGTCGCCGCCGACGCGCTCGCAGCGAACGTGGTGACTCGGCCGCTCGTCAACTACTACATGGATCGCACCAACGCGCGGCCGGGATTGATGCTCGGCTACGCATGCGTGCCGAACGACGAGATCGCGCCCAATTTCGCAAAGCTCGCCGATGTGATCGAACGTGCGCTCTTACCTATGGCCGAGCCACAGTCGTAAACCCGATCTGTCGATTCAACCGTGGCGATTGAAAACCTCGATTTCACTTATGGACATTTATGTCGCACTCTTAAATTCCCTCTCGGGTTGTGTCCTCCCCGGCTCAACCTTTTGCACCGGCCTCGCGCCGGTGCTTTCTTTTATGGCCTGGAAAAGCATGTGTCCTGCGTCTATCGAGGTTCGGCCGCGCCGCGCTTGATGGCCCGCACCACGCGCGCGAGCGCCTTCAACGCGTCGGCGGGCGAATCCGCGAATTGCGCCGCGACGATCGCGCCATCCACCGCCAGTGCGAGCGCCTGTGCATCCGCCTTCGCCGTGCGCGACGCCGGCATGAGTGCGCGGATCGCCGCGGTCATGTCGCGTTTGTGACGCCGCGAGATGTCGACCGCTTGCGGCAGCGTCGCGCCCACTTCCACGACCGAATTGATGAACGCGCAACCGCGATAGCTCTCGCTGCCGAGCCATTCCGCGAGCGCCGGCACGAGCGCGTTGAGCGTGCCGCCGTGGCGCGCCAATGCATCGCGGAACCACGTCATCCAGTTATCGTGGCGGAAGTCCAGAAACGCGACGATGAGATCGTCCTTGCTCGGAAAATATCGATAGAACGTTTTCTTCGCGACACCCGATTCGGCGATCACGCGGTCGACGCCCGTGGCGCGGATGCCGTCGCGATAGAAGAGATCGTGGGCGGTGTGCAGGATGCGTGCGTCCGGCGCGGGGTCCGCGGCATTGGGAAGTGCAGTCGATGTAATCATGCGGTAGATTGTAGACAGGTTTGTCTACCTGCGCTAGAGTGCGCTCGGTAGACAGACCTGTCTACCAATTCTCCCGAAGAGGACACTCATGGAATCCAAGCCGCCGTTCCCGCCGTTCGATGAAGAATCCGCCACGCTGAAAGTCCGTCTCGCCGAAGATGCGTGGAATACGCGTGAACCCGAGCGCGTATCGCTCGCCTATAGCGTGGACACACAGTGGCGCAATCGCGCGGAGTTCGCAAACGGGCGCGAGGAAGTGGTCGCGTTCCTGCGGCGCAAGTGGTCGCGCGAACTCGACTATCGGCTGATCAAGGAGCTATGGGCGTACAAGGAAAATCGCATTGCCGTGCGCTTCGCGTACGAATGGCATGACGATGCCGGCAACTGGTATCGCAGCTACGGCAATGAGAACTGGCAATTCAACGAAGCAGGGCTGATGACGCATCGGCATGCATCGATAAACGATCTGCCGATCAAGGAAGCAGACCGCAAATATCACTGGCCACTGGGCCGCCGGCCCGACGATCATCCGAGCCTGAGCGATCTGGCCTTCTGATGTTTGTGCGTGCCGGCAGGCGGCATGAGCGGCGCAGCGGCTATTTCTTGACGCGCCTGACGGCGTCGGCAGCCGCGCCGAGTTTCGCCTGCATTTTGCCCGCCATTTTTTCGGCCGCCCCGCGTATTTGCGTGCCACGGCTGCCGGTGACCTTGCCAACGGCTTCGCGGACGATGCCTTTCATCTGACGCGCCGTGCCTTCGATGCGGTTCTTGTCCATGATGTCCTCCGGAGGGTGTGATCCTCATCGGCAGAAACGCATCGAATGTGCCCGATTCATGCTACCGATTCATGTCATATATCGCGCCGGCGGCGGAACGCCCACCATCCGGCGAGCGCGGTGAAAGTGGCGACGATCGCGACGAGCAGCCAGAACCCGTGATGATTCTCCGCGAACGGAATGCCGCCCACGTTCATGCCGAAAAAGCCCGCGACGATGTTGATCGGCAACGCGAGCACGGTCACGAGCGTCAGCGTGAACAGCGTGCGGTTGCTTTGCTCGCCGAGGCGCGTCGAGACTTCTTCCTGCAGCAGCTTGATGCGTTCGACGAGCCCCGCGAGATCGTTGAGCACGAGCGAAAACTCTTCGGTCGCATCGCGCAGATCCTGAATGTCGTGGGAATGCAGCCAGCGCGGCGGCCGCGCCAGCAGCCGGAACACCGAACCGGGTTCCGGCGCGAGCAGACGCTGCAGCCGCACGAGCACGCGCCGCAAGCCGCCGAGATCGGTGCGCATGGTGGCGCCGCGCATCGACAGAAAGCGATCCTCGATGCCGTCGACCTCGACGCTCGTGCGCCGCACGATATGCACGAGCAGATCGGCCTGATCGCGCAGCAGATGTGCGAGCAGTTCGGCGGGCGAGCGAAACAGTTCGCCGCGCTTGACCGACTCGCGCAGCGAATCGACGGAACGCAGAGGCCTCAGGCGCGCCGTCACGATCAGCTTCTGATGCGTGTATACCCACAGCGTCGCGATCTCCGAGGGCGTCAGCTCGAAGTTGAACATCACGTCGTTGATGACGGCGAAGAGCGCGCCTTCCTGATGCTCGAGGCGCGTCGAGTGCGAGCCTTCGTTGAGCGTGTCGAAGAATGCGTCGGGCAGATCGAGGCGGCCGCGCATCCAGCGCTCGCACGAGCTGTTCGCGAGATCGAAGTGCAGCCAGACGAACTCCTTGGACGTGTCGTCGCGCGCGAGCCATCGACTCGCGGTTTCGGCGTCGATCGGCTCGCCGGGATGATCGACATGAAAGCGATAGCCACAGACGAGGCCGGAGAAATCAGAGCCGTAGGGCGGTCTTTGCAGGGTAGCGGGATTCATGCGGGCATTCTGTTGGCATTCTGGTAGATCGGCATATCCGCGGACGGCGCGAAGGCCGATACTCCGGACATTCCCGCGCCACGCGCTAGTGTGCCATCGGTCGCGCCCCGAATCGCGATCGTAACGCGTGAACGGGATCGAAACGATGGACCGGAACGCCGCTGCGCGCGCAAATATGACTGTCATATTGTCGGCGTATCATCGCGCCACGCATGACGGGCGCACCAGCGCCGGCGAACGCTCGGCTCCAACATGGGGAGAAGGCAGTGGAAGACCGTGACGATCTGGATGGAGCGACGCAAACCACGGCGGGAGGGCTCATCCGGCTCACGTCGGTGATCGCCGGGCTCGCCCGCGAAGGTGCGATCGATACGCGCTTCGGCGCGAAGCTCTTCAAGCGAATCGACAAGGAAGCGCGGCGCGTCGCCAACTGCGCCGTGCGGCTCGAAGAGGCGGAACAGGCGGCGCTCGTCGGCGCGCTCGGCGAGCTCGATCTCGCGTTGCGTCAGCGCGACGCGGCATCGCTCGTCGAAGCGAATGCGCGCCTGCGCGAGAGCGAAGTGGCGTCGGCCAAGCGCCGCAAGAGCAAGAAAGACAGCGACGCCTGAACGCGAGGGCAGCGGGCAGGCGCGAAACGTGCTGCGGTGCGAGCATGTGCTCTCGTCCAATGCCCATGTCCGTCACTCTGCATTCCCCTCATTGCGCGCTGTGGACGCACCGTCGCGTCAACGTCAACCGCGAGCAGTGGCGCATTCTGATCGTCGACGACAACGCCTATAGCGCCGAAGCGCTCTCGGCTGCGCTCGCCTCCGACGGCTGCGACACGCGCGTCGCCCTGTCAGGCGTCGATGCGCTGCATGCGATCGATGTCTGGGTGCCGCATGTCGTCATCCTCGACATCACGATGCCCGAGCACGACGGCTACGCGACCGCGCGCGTGCTGCGTCGAATCGGCCGCACGCGCGACGCGGTGATCATCGCGTTCACGGCGCTCGGCGAGGAAGCCGTGCGCAAAGAGGGTCTTCATTCAGGATTCGACGGCTATTGTCAAAAGGGCAATCCGCCTACGGCACTCGTGGGCTTGATCGGGCGTCTCGTCCATTGAAAGCACGGATACCACTCGCGAAACGCATGCGCGTTCGCTAGATAATTGTTCCGCCCCCGCAAGCCAACCCGCACGCGCCGATCGCGCGGCGCATCCCGCAACGCCTTCCCCAGCAAGCTAGAGTAGAAAATCAGCACGATCGTGCGGCCAGCGATTGTTAGCGCACGACGAAAAGTGAATTGAAATTTATGGAGATAAAAAAGCAATAGTAGGGGTATACACTGCGCTTCATCGACGTAGCAGACAGTTTCTCGCAAGACCGCTGCGGCGCTTTCTGATTGAACGTCAACCGTCTTTGGAGCACACCATGAAACGCAACCTTCTCGCTACTCTCCTGATCGCCGCTTCCGCCACGCTCGCCGCGCCCGCTTTCGCGAGCGGCTACGGCCCGGCCCCGTTCTACCGTCCGGCTGGCGGCGCGCCGTCGTCGCAGCAAGGCCCGAGCGCACAGACGGTCGCCGCCGAAGAAAACGCCCACGCCGTGAACACGACCGCTTTCGGCGGCTCGCGTGACAGCGTCGCTCAATCGGGCAACCGCACGCAATCGGCCAACAAGTCGCAATCGGTCTTCTTCGGTCAATAACCGGTTCGGCTTGCCCGGCTCATCCGCCGGGCGCATCGGCTGAAAGACTGCTTCGGCGTCCGCTGGCACAGGCTCAAAAGGTCCGTGTCACCGGGCGCCGATCGTTTTTCAGGCTGCGTGTGCCAGCGCGCCGCGCATCACGTTCGCGAGCTCCGACGCCTCGAACTTCGACACATACGCATTCGCGCCGACCTTGCGCACATGCTGCTCGTTCGCCGATCCCGACAGCGACGAGTGAATCACCACCGGAATGTGCATCAGCCCCGTTTCCGCCTTGATGCGGCGCGTGAGCGTGAAGCCGTCCATTTCGGGCATTTCCAGGTCCGTGAGCACGAGCGCGATGTGGTCCGCGACTTCGGTGCCTTCCTTCTGCGCTTTCTTCAGCGCCGACTCCAGCACGTCCCACGCTTCCTTACCGGTCTTGGTCATCACGAAAGGCACGCCCATCGCGGTCAGGCTTTGCTCGATGAGCGCCCGCGCGACGCCCGAATCGTCCGCCGCCAGCACGCGCGCGCCTGGCTTCAGTTGCAGGCGGCCGGTGTTCGCCTCGGTGATATCGGCTTGCCGCGACGGCAGCACGTCGCGCACGATGCGCTCGACATCGAGCACCTGCGCGAGGCGCGAGCCGTCGACGTTGCCGTCCAGACGCGCGAAGCTCGTCACGGTCTTGCCGCCCGAGTGTGATTCCGCCGAGAGCACCTGATTCCATTCGAGCCGCACGATATCGTCGACTTCCTCGACCGCGAAGCCTTGCGTCGTGCGCGCGAATTCGGTGACGAGCAGAATCTTCGGACCGTTCTTCGGCCGGCAACCGGTGATGCGCGCGAGATCGATCACCGGAATGATCTGCCCGCGGATATCCGCGACGCCGAGAATCTCTTCGTTCGATCCGGCGACCGCCGTGATCGTCGGCATGGCGAGAATTTCGCGCACCTTGAACACGTTGATGCCGTAGAGCTCGCGGACCGGAGTTAGCGCTTTAGCACTTACTCCGGCCTCGCGCAGAGCGCTGCGCTGTTCAGAGCCCGGCGCCTCGCCGAGCCTGAACAGGAGCAATTCGAACATGTTGCTGCCCGCGAGCCGCACGCGCTGCTCGATATCCTGTTGTGAACTGCTCACCTCGTTCTCCCTCTAAGCGGTGCGTCGCGCCGCGTTGCTTTGGTGTATTGCTGCCTTAAGCGATAACTTTCCGCCGAATGCCTGATTAGCGGCATTTATCGGCGAAACTGAAGGCGTGCAGAATGACGTGAGCTTGACGAAACGCGGCCCGCGCCGCACTTGCGCGCGGCGCCGTTGATCTATACTTTTTTCGAATGGTCGGGTTAATGCCGATGAAGGCATCGGGCGCGAGGCCTTACGCTCGATGCTGCAGCACAACCCGTCGCCCAGGCGCAACAACGTTTCCCGCATACAACGGAGGCGCTCGATGGCAACAGTCGCACAGGTACTGAATTCGAAACCCGACCAGACGGTCTTTACCGTTCCCGCCACGGCGTCGGTCTTCGATGCAATCAAGCTGATGGCCGACAAGCATATCGGCGCGGTGATCGTCACCGAAGGCGACGAGATCGTGGGGATCATGACCGAGCGTGACTATGCGCGCAAAGTCGTGCTGATGGACCGCGCGTCGAAACAGACGCCCGTGCGCGACATCATGACCTCGCACGTGCGCTACGTGCGCCCCGATCAAACCACCGACGATTGCATGGCGCTCATGACCGACAAGCGCATGCGCCACCTGCCGGTGATCGACGGCGGCAAGCTCGTCGGCATGATCTCCATCGGCGATCTGGTGAAGAACATCATCTCCGAACAGCAGTTCACCATCCAGCAACTGGAGTACTACATTCGCGGCGAGCACACGTAAGCCTCGGCGAGGCATGCGGCGCGTCCGGCTGGCGTTCTCGACGTTCTGATTGTAAGCCTTTCGTTATAATCGGCAGGCCCGTGCATGCGCGCGGGCCCGGCCCGGCGTGCGTCCGCACGCGGGCAACCGAAGGAGCGCCGCCGATGACTCCGACAGCCACATCCGCCTCATCCGCTGTGCCCGCCGAAACTGGACGGACGCTCGCCGCTGACGCGCCATTCTTCATCGTGATGAATGCGGGCTCGGGCCGCCGCCAGTCCGACGCGACGCGCACCGTGCTCGAGCGCGAGCTCGGCGCGGCGGGTAGGCGCTTCGACCTGCGTATCGTGGACGATCCGCGCAAGCTCGCTAGCGTCGCGCGCGAAGCGGCCGCGGCGGCGTGCGCGCAGGAAGGCGTACTCGTCGGCGCGGGCGGCGACGGCACGCTCTGCGCCGTCGCGCAGGCCGCGCACGAGGCGGGCTGCCCGTTCGCGGTGCTGCCGCGCGGGACGTTCAACTATTTCAGCCGGGATCACGGCATTCCCGCCGATCCCGAACAATCGACGAAACTCCTGCTCGACGCGCGCGCCTGGCCGGTGCAAGTGGGCTTCGTCAATGAGCGCATGTTTCTCGTCAACGCAAGTCTCGGGCTGTATCCGCGGTTGCTGGAAGACCGCGAAATCTACAAGCGGCAGTTCGGCCGCAGCCGGATCGTCGCGCTGTGGTCGGCGTTGTCCACGCTGCTGAAGCCGCATCGGCACCTGCGCCTGCATATCGAGCACGAGGGCAGCACGACCGAGATTCGCTCGTCGACGCTCTTCGTCGGCAACAACCGGCTGCAGATGGAACAGATCGGCATGCCGGACGAGGCGCGCGCGCTGGAACGGGGCTTGCTCGTGGCGATTGCGCCGCGTCCCGTGGGACGCCTCATGCATCTGTGGCTGTCGCTGCATGGCGCGGCGGGACGGCTGTCCGATTCGGAACACGTCGTGAGCTTCACGTTCGGGCGCATCACGGTGATGCATCCGTCGAAGAAGTGGAAAAGGATCAAGATAGCGACCGATGGCGAGGTTGCGAGGCTGCCCATGCCGCTAGAATTCCGCGTTTCCGACAAGCCGCTTCTCCTGCTCAAACCCGAGCCGGCGGTGGCGGAAGCGAATCGTTCATGACCGTACTGCTGCAGATTTCCGATACACACTTCGGCACCGAACGCCCGCAGGTCGTCGCGGCGCTGTTGCGTCTCGCCGAAGCGCTCGCGCCCGATCTCGTCGTGCTCTCGGGCGACATCACGCAGCGCGCGCGCAAGTCCCAGTTCGCGGCGGCGCGGGCCTTCGTCGATGCGCTCGGCGCGACGCCTGCGCTCGTCGTCCCCGGCAATCACGACATTCCGCTTTTCAATCCGCTTGCGCGGCTTTGCTATCCGTATGCGAATCATCAACGCGTGTTCGGGGCGGATCTGGAGCCGTCGTTCGAATCGCCGGCGCTGCTCGTGCTCGGCGTGAACACGACGCGGGCGTATCGCCACAAGGACGGCGAAGTGTCGATGCAGCAGATCAGGCGCGTCGCCGCCCGTCTGGAGACGGCGAGCGCGGCGCAATTGCGCGTGGTGATCACGCATCAGCCGGTGGCCGTCACGCGCGCGCAGGACGAGAAAAACCTCCTGCACGGCCGCGAGCGCGCGGTGCAGCGCTGGGCGCGCGCGGGCGCGGACCTGATTCTCGGCGGCCATATTCATCTTCCTTACGTACTGCCGCTGCACGATACCTTCGCGGGCCTCGCGCGCCGCATGTGGGCGGTGCAGGCGGGCACGGCGCTGTCGTCGCGCACGCGCGGGAGCATCGACAATTCGGTGAACGTGATCCGCCATGACGCGCATGCGGGCGGCGCGCGGCAAACCACGGTCGAGCGCTGGGATTTTTCGGAGACGAGCGGGGCGTTCGAGCAGATCGCGCGGCACGAACTGGCGCTCGATGGCGCCACGCCGCGCGTGGCCGTCACGTCGCCCGGATGACGAGTTCGGTGAAGCCCGTGGCGGCGTCGTGCTCACGCGCGTAACGCTCGCCGGGCAGATTCGCGACGATGATTTCCGCCGTCGTGCGCACGATGCAGCCCGGTGCGACGTGACCGCCGATGACACGGCCATCGGCATCGGAGACGCTCATGTGCAGATGCGGCCCCTGTGCGGACAAGGTGCCCGCGAGCGTCAGGATTTCGAGGTCGCCGCGCAGTTCGGATGCGTCGTCGCGGCCCGCGTAGCGAATCCGCGCGACGCTCAGGCTGCCGATGCCCTGAAGCACGTAGCCCGCGGAAAGCCCGCGCGCACGGAAAGCGTGATCGAGCGCGGCGCGCAGATCGTCGCCGGGTGAGAGGCGGAGGGTGATCGCAAGCATGGAATAAGGGCAGGAGGCGGATTGTCCAAAGACTACACGCTCACGGCGCGTGGTGGCATCATGGGCGCGGCCCGACGAGTGCAACGTTTCATGGAGATACCATGAGTTTCGAACTGACGATGCTGGCCTGGACGCTCGTGCTCGCGCTGGTGCAAGTGTTGCTGCCAGCGGTCGTGCGCAATCGCGAAGTCGGCCTCAAATATCAGGCCGGTCCGCGCGATGCCGCTACGCCGCCGCCCGGCAGGCTCTCCGGCCGGCTGATGCGCGCGCAGGCCAATCTGTTCGAGACGCTGCCGATTTTCGCCATCGCGGTGCTGATCGTGCATGTGGCGGGACGCGAAAACGCTCTCACGCATGCCGGCGCGTTGACGTATTTCGTCGCGCGCCTTGTCTACGTGCCGCTCTACGCCGCGGGCGTGCCGTTCGTGCGCTCGCTCGTGTGGCTCGCGTCGGTCGTCGGCATCGTGCAGATTCTCGTTCCCATCATCTGAAAAGGAGTGACCGGCAATGACCGATCAACCTTCGACTATCGAGATCGAAACCGCGCCGAATCCCGAATTCGCCGTGATCCTGATGCACGGCCTCGGCGCCGACGCCAACGACTTCGTGCCGCTCGTGCCCGAATTGCGTCTCGCCGATGCGCCCGCCATCCGCTTCGTATTTCCGAACGCGCCCGAGATCGCCGTCACAGCGAACAACGGCTACGTGATGCGCGCGTGGTACGACATCCTGTCCTTCGAGGGCATTAACCGGCGCGTGGACGAGGCGGGCATCGAGGCTTCCGTGGCGCGCGTGCGTGCGCTCATCGAGGCGCAGAACGCGCGCGGCATTCCGAGCGAGCGCATCTTCATCGCGGGATTTTCGCAGGGCGGCGCGATGACGTATCACGCGGGCCTCACGCATCCGGAGAAGCTCGCGGGGTTGATCGTGCTGTCGGGCTACATTCCGTCCGAAGGGCTCGTCGATGAATCGCTCTCCGACGCGAATCGCTCGATTTCGATCTTCGCCGCGCACGGCACGTTCGACGATGTGCTCAACGTGAGCCTCGGCGAGCAGGCGGTGGAGTTCGCGCGTCAGCAGGGCTGCGATGTCGAGTGGCATACGTATCCGATGCAGCATTCGGTGTGCATGGAGGAAGTCGAGGCGCTGCGCAACTGGCTCGGCGCGCGCTTAGCGGGCTAGCGTTCGCGCGAACAGATCGAGCACCGCGTCCGCATCCACGCCGATGCACGCATCGCAGGCGGGCCGCGTGTCCCAGTCCGGCGCGGGCGTGTCCGTGCGCATCGATGCGGGCTTTTGTATCGTGAGGCCGGCCGCGATGCCATCGGTCAGCACGCGCACCGGGCCGCTGCGCGTCGTGTAAAGCGCGCGCGCGACGACGAACGCCGCCGCCGAATAGTCGTGCGCGTAGATGCCCCGGCTTATGCCGTCGCTCGCATGGAAACGCTCGTAAAAGCGCGACACGTCCCACACGAAACGGCCCGCGTCGCCCGCGCTGTCGCGCAGCGAGGCCAGAAACGCGGTCGTCATCACGGTTTCGTGCGTAACGTCCAGTCCGACGATGGACACGTTCCACGGCGCGCCGAACACGATATCGGCGGCGTCCGGGTCGGCGTGCATGTTCGCTTCGGCGGCGGGCGTCGCGTTGCCGAGCGTGCCGTTGATGCCGAACGCGCCGCCCATCACGACGACTTCGCGCACGAGCGCCGCGATGTCCGGCGCTTCCTGCAAGGCGAGCGCGAGATTGGTCATCGGCCCGACCGCGAGCAGGGTGATTTCACCGGGATGCGCCCGCACCGCGTCGATCATGAAGCGATGCGCCGCGCGTCCGTCTTCGGGCTTGTCGACATGGCCGATCCGCTCGATATCGCCGAGCGCGTCGTTGCCGTGGATGTGCGAAATCGGTTCCGGCGCCGGGCACTTCAACGGCGCCGCCGCGCCGCGCGCGACCGGCACGTGCGGCGCGAAGCGCGACGCGAGATAGAGCGCGTTCCGGGTCGTCGTGTCGATATCGGCATTGCCGAACACGCTCGTGATGCCAACGAGCTCGATCTCCGGATGCCGCGCCAGAAACACGAGCGCGATGGCGTCGTCGATGCCCGGATCGGTGTCGTAGATGATCCGGTGCTTCGTCATGCCGTCGCCACCGCGCACTCTCCCGCGATCAGCGTCACCATTTCACGCCGCAATTCGGCAGGGCTCACCGGCTTCGACAGCACGTCGTGGTCGCACGCGAGCGGCACGATCGTCGCGGACGGCTCGCCCGTCACGACGAGGCAAGGGCAGGGCCGCCCGAGCTTGCGCGCGCTCAGCATGGCGACTTCGCGCGCGGTCTTGAAGTCGCGCAGCCGGTAATCGGTGATGATGAGATCGGGGAAGCGCTCGATGGTCGCGAGAATCTCCTCGTATTCCTCGAAGGTCGCGGCGGAGTCGTAGAGCACGCCCCATTGCGAAAGCAGCGCTTCGGTCGACGCGCGCACGAGGCCGTCGTCCTCCACGAGCAGCACGTAGCGCCCGCTGAGTTGCGCGGCCTCGGCCGCTTCCGAACGCGCGGGCGCACGGCCGGACGGCTGGTCCGGCGACGGCCCGCACAGCGGCATTTCCAGCGAGAAGCGGGAGCCGCGCCCTTCGGTGGACTTCAGCTCGATGCGGTGCTGATCCAGCATCGACATCACCGCATTGACGATCGACAGCCCCAGCCCGAGGCCCTTGTCGCGATCCTGCTCGGGATTGTCGACCTGAAAGAACGGCTGGAAGATCGCGTCGAAATAATCGGCCGGAATGCCGATGCCGTTGTCCAGCACGTCGATGCGCGCGCGCGTCGGCGAGCGCACCACGCCGATGATCACCGTCGGCTTCGACGTCTTGCTCGTGTCCGCGTACTTGATCCCGTTCGACACGAGATTGGCGACCGCGCGACCGAGCCAGTGCGCATCGCTCCTCACGCAGACGACGTCCTCCTTCGGCAGCCGCAGCCGCAATTCGACGCCGCGGCTCATCGCGAACGGGCGCAACTGCTCGGCAGCTTCCTCGACGATGCTGCGCACGTCGAACACGTGATAGCGCGGCACGACGCGCCCCGATTCCAGCCGCGACAGATCGAGCACGGCGTTCAGCAGGCGCGCGAGGATCACGGATGAGCGTCCGCATTCGTTGATGAGCCGCTCGGCCTGCTCGAACTCGCCGTTGCGGATGGCCTCGGCGGCCGCCTGCAGGAAGAGATTGAGCGCGTGCATCGGCTGGCGCAGGTCATGGGTCGCGGCGGCGAGAAAGTTGGACTTTTCACGGCTCGCGGTCTGCGCGGCGATCATCTGCTGCTCGCGCAGCGCGAGCAGTGCGTTGGTTTTGTTCTCCTGATCCTTCTTCGACACTTCCAGTTCGCGGTTCTTGCGCCCGAGCGAGACGTTCGCGGTGCGCAGTTCGTCGTTGAGCGACGCGAGCGCGCGCTCCGAGCTATAGCGTTCGCGCGACACGCGTTCGGCGTGCGTGCAGACGCCGTGCCCCACGACCACGACGTTGAACATATAGAAGACGCCGGCAAAGAAGTCTTCCGTGTTGAGCAGATGAATGGTGACCTGCAGCAGGACGATCGACGCCAGCGTGATGATCCCGGCGGTCAGCGCGACGCGCGAGCGCAGGTAGAAGAAGCTGAACTGAAAGAACAGCGCGAGACACAGGCCGATGAAGTGCTGCGTGTAGTTGTAAGGCGCGGGGGTGATCGCAACCATCGCGAGGATCAGGCACAGGAGGCCGTAGATGCCCGTGAGAATGATGCGTTGCGAGCTCGCGTGCGAGCGGAACGACGGCCGCAGCACCAGCACGCCGACGAAAAACAGCAGCGCGATGCCCGCGAAGCGCACAGCGAGGATGGTCGGAAGGCGTGAGTCGAGCGCCTGGTTGCCGCGCGCGAAGCTGAAATCCCACCAGAGAAAGCATGTCCAGATGGCCAGCGCGAGCAGCGTCGATGCGCGCCGGAAGGCGCAGAAGCGCTGGCTGTGGTCTTCGAGAAACTCCGCTTCCAGCGCGGCGTCGGAGAAGGGCGCCGGAATCGAGAGATTGCGCACCAGGCTCGTGCCGGCCTCGCGGGCGGCCGCGAACAGAATCCCTGGGGTGCGTGCACCGGCGGCGCGTTGGGGTACGGCCATCTTCATGCTCGCTTGCGGATACGGGATATCTACTTTAGGCCAATGCGGTCATACCAATACGCCTTTTTTTAGCAATCCGCCGTTGTAGCCGGAAATTATTGCGTCTATTCGGCGTGTTTCCGGCGACAGGCGGCGAGGCGGAAGGGGAAGGAGAAGGAGAGGAAGCCGAACGGCGAGCGTCTCGTATTCGCTCGCCGATTCGAAGGACAGCCGTTTCGAATGCCCCCCGCACGATGACGAGGGCGGCGTTGCTTCAGGATTTCGGTTTGGCCTTGGTGGTGCGCTTCGTGACCTGCATTTCCTTCGCGCCTGCAGCCTTCGCGGGCGATGCCTTGCTGCCGGCCGTTTTCTTGCGGCTCGACATTTCCGTTTCAGCGGGCTGGCTCGCTTGAGCCTTGCGTGGGGATGGCATGCTGACCTCCTTCAGTGCGTGTCCATATCGACACACTGATAACCATAGGATGCAGCCAGCCCGTATTCAAGACGCGTGCGGCCTGCTCGCAACGCATCGGCCATAAAAACTTCTTAGAGCGAAGCATTTCGATGCATGTCGATGGCTTCAGCCGATGAGCTTCAGCCCCGCCGGCAGCGTTTCGCCGAACACGCGGCCAACGTCCGCGCGATCGAGTTCGACGGTCTCGCGCACCATCGCGATCCACGCCGCTGCCGCGCCTATCGTCTCGAGGCGCTGGACGACGGCGGCGCGCGCATCGTCGGGAAGGTCGCGCGAGCGGTCGCCGGTCATGCGGGCGATCTGCACGGCGGCGAACGCGGCGGGATCGATCTTCTTCCAGTCGAGCGCGAGGATCGCATCGAGCCAGGCGACGGCGATGTCCGGCGGCACGACGCCGTGCGCGCTGCCGTAGAAGGGCGCACGCGCGCCGATGCGCCCGAGCGCCCACCAGCTCTGCACGTTCTCGGAAGGCTTTTTGAGGCGCGTGAGCAGCCACTCGCCGACCTCGATCTTGCGTTCGACCGGCACGCGCTCCAGCGACGCCGCGAGCCGCACCATGTCTTCGTAGCCCGCGCGCGCCGCGCCCGCGGCCTTGCGATAGCGGCTGGTTCCCGGCGGCTGGAGCACGAACGCCATGTCGTCCAGAAGCCGCAATTGCGCCGCTTCGGGCAGGCCGCCCGCCGCGCGCCGCCAGAGCGTCCACCATTCGGACCAGATCTGGCTTTCGCCGCTGTACTGGATGCCCTGATCGAAAAGCGTCCACAACTGCTCGACGCGCCACTCGTCGAGCGGATGGCCGAAGCCCGGCCGCATGCAGTAGCCCGCGAGATTGAGCCACAGGCGCTCGTGATCGGCGCTGCGGCGGCGTTTCTTCGCACGTTCGAAAAGCGCGCCGAAGAGCTCGCGCAAGAGCGCGATGTCCCACGTGTCGCGCGCGCCGAGCGTCTGTTCGAGTTGCGCGCGCAGGCGTTTGACTTCCTTCGGACCAACGTCCTGCGACTTCGCGCCGAACGTGCGGTCGATCAGTTCGATGGCTTTGGGCAGCGCCGGATGCGTTTCAGGCACGGCGTCGGCGCTGTCGGGCGCTTCCCGACGCAACTGGAACTCCAGCAGCCAGCGCTGCTTCGGATCGTCGACGGCGATGCAATGCATTTCCAGCGTGCCGATTTCCGTGAGCGACGTCGTGAGTTGCACGGGCGTTTCGCGGGCCTTGCCCTTGTCGGCGGCGCGCGGATCGACGACGGTCGCGATCGGCGGCAAGCGCACGAAATCGCCCGATGCCGCCGCGAGGTCCGCGAGCTCGCCCGCCTTGTGCGCGGTCTCGGCCACCGATGACGCCAGGTGAAAGCGCACCGGCGCGCCGAGCGTGAGCGCGAAGGTGCGGTCGGCGAGATGGATCGCCTGGCCTTCCTCGGTGCCGCGCGGCAGCACGCAGACGCCGCGCGCCGCGTTCGCGTCGTCTTCGAGCAGGAGGAAGAAGCTGCGCGCCGAGCCGCCGCCGATCTTCGGCGCATGGCCCGCGCGCGCGAGCGCATAGGCGACGGCTCCGCGCGCGACGGCGACATCGGGATTGCCGTTCGCGAGCACGTTGACGGCTTCGCCGCGCCATCCGGACAGCGTATCGGCGATGCGGCGCGCGAGCGGATCGGCGCGGAACACGCCGCCGTTCAGCAGCAAGGTGTCCGGAATGGCGAGCGTTTCGGCGCTCGCGTCGAGCAGGCCGAGCGCCTTTCGCGCTTCGCCCGCGTGCTGGCCGAGAAACGCCGCGATATGCCGCGTGATGGCCGCATCGCTCGCATAAGGCAGCCCGAATTCGACGATGCCTCCACGCGCGCGCGTCGGCCGGTCGCTCGCGGACACCATCGGAAAGAAGCCTTCGACGATGATCTGCTCGATTTCATCGCGCCTGACCTCGGTCGAGCGCGCGCCGCCGATGAGCTTCGACCCCGCGCCGAGCAGCGTGATCGACGTGGAAGCGGGCGCGTTTTCCCCGAGCAATTGCTCCTTCGCGGCGCGGCAGCGCTCCACCAGTTGCGACAGACGCGCGGCGGACAGGCGCGTCTCGCCGCCCGCGAGCCGCTTTTCGACGAGATGCGCGAGCGCGAGATCCATGTTGTCGCCGCCGAGCATCAGATGGTTGCCCACGCCGATGCGCGTCAGTTCGGGTTCGCCATCCTTCATCGCCACTTGAATGAGCGTGAGGTCGGTCGTGCCGCCGCCGACATCGACGATCAGCACGAGACGCGTCGCGGCGAGCTCACGTCCAAGCGTCGCGCGATGATGAAACAGCCAGTCGTAGAACGCGGCCTGCGGTTCTTCGAGCAGCCGCAGCGTTTCCAGTCCCGCCATGCGCGCGGCTTCGAGCGTGAGGGCGCGCGCGCCTTCGTCGAAGGAAGCGGGCACGGTCAGCACGACGTCCTGCGCGTCGAGCGGCGCGTCCGGAAAGCGCTCGTTCCACGCGGCGTGCACGTGCGCCAGATAGCTCGCGCTGGCGATCACGGGCGAGATTTTTTCGACGTCGTCGCCCGCGCCCCACGGGAGAATCGGCGCGAGACGATCGACGGCCGCATGCGACAACCAGCTCTTCGCGCTCGACACGAGCCGTCCGGGGACCTGCGCGCCGAGCGTCCTCGCGAAGCGGCCAATGACGGCGGGCGCTTCCATCTCGCCCCACGGCAGTTGCAGATCGTCGGATTTCAGCTCGCCCGGCGCGAAGTGATAGCGCAGCGACGGCAGGAGCGGCAGCGCGGCGACCTCGCCCGCGCCGACGAGCTGCTCGATCTCGAACACGCGGATATCGTTCGAGCCGGTTTGCGCATAAGCGACGACGGTATTGCTCGTCCCCAGATCGATGCCGACGCTATACCGCGCGCCCGCCGCCTTCTTCTTGCGCGTGGACACTTACAGGCCCATGCCCTGATCCGCACTGACGCCGCCGCGCACGTCGAATTCGACCTTCCAGCGTTCGGACGAGCCGCGCGGAATCGCTTCGAGTTCGAGCGTGCCCGCTTCGGTCACGCGCGCATGCAGCTTGACGGGCACGACTTCGCCCGGCGTGCGGCCTTCGGGCGGCAGCGACGCCTCGATCTCTTCGAGCTCCTGCAACTCGTCCGGCTGCCAGTATTCGAGCAGCGTGCCGACCTGATCCTGACGCCGCACCGACGAGCCGAAGAAGCGGAAATGCACCGGCTCGCCGACGACGAGCCCGAATTCCTGCGCGGGCAATGCGGCGTCGGTGCCTTCCTCCATGCCGAACGGCGCGACGCACAGCGCCTGCACCGGCGGCTCCAGTCCGGGGACGGCGGGCATCGCCGATTCGACCGCGACGTAGTACGCGCGCGCCGTGCCGCCACGGATGCGCACGCCTTTGCCGCGCCGCACGTAGCCGTAATAGGCCGCGCCGCGCGCGACGGCGAGATCGAGATCCGCGCCTTCGAGCAGACGCGCGGGCGGCGCGTTCTCGGCGGCGAGCCACTCGTTCAGCGTCGTCATCACGCGCTCGACGAGCAGCGGCGACTTGAACACGCCGCCGTTGAACAGCACGACGGTCGGATGCAGCAGCGTCGCGCCTTGCGGTGCCTGATGCTGAAGGCCTTCGACTTCCGCGAGCGCATTCACCTGACGTCCGAGGAACGCGGCGAGATGGCGCGTGACGGCGGCATCCTGCGCGTACGGCAAACCGAGTTGCGTCAAGCCGACGCGCGCGCGTGAAACTGGCCGCGCCGCTGCATCGACTTGCGGGAAAAAGCCTTCGAGCAGAATCTGCGTGAGTTCCGCGCGCGTGAGTTCGGTGCGCAGCGATCCGCCGATCAGCTTCGAGCCACGGCTGGGCACGACGAGCGGCACGGCTTCGGTGGAAGGATCGGAAAGCAGCGTTTCCTTGGCCGCGCGGCACGCGTAGGTGAGGGCGCGCAACTGCCACGGATCGGGCTGCGTGCCGGCCGCCGCGAGCTTGCGCGCGACGGTGTGCGCGAGCGCGAGATCCATGTTGTCGCCACCGAGCAGGATATGTTCGCCGACCGCGACGCGATGCAGTTCCAGATTCCCTTCGCGTTCGACGACCGCGATCAGCGACAAGTCGGTCGTGCCGCCGCCGACATCGACGACGAGAATAACATCGCCCACTTTGACTTGCTTGCGCCAGCCGCCGCCCGACTTCTGAATCCAGCTATAGAGCGCGGCCTGCGGCTCTTCGAGCAGCGTCATGCGCGTATAGCCGGCCGCCGCCGCCGCTTCGGCGGTGAGTTCGCGCGCGGCGGGATCGAAGGAGGCGGGAATCGTCACGGTGACGTCCTGCTGGTCGAACGGCGCATCCGGATGCGCGTGGTTCCACGCCTCGCGCAAGTGCGTCAGATAGCGCACCGAGCTTTCCATCGGCGACACGCGCTCGACTTCCTCGGGCGCATCGGATGGCAGAATCGCCGCGCGGCGATCGACGCCCGGATGGCACAACCAGCTTTTCGCGCTGGAGACGAGCCGGATCGGCGTGCCCGCGCCACGCGTGCGCGCCAGTTCGCCGACGATGAACGTGCGCTCCTGCGTCCACGGCAGCGTCAGATCGCCGGGAGCGAGCTCGTTTTCATGCGGCAGATAGAGGAACGAAGGCAGCAGATCACGCTCTTCGGCGGCGCCGGGCGCGGTCAGTTGCGCGACGGGCAGCACGCCTTGCGCGGTCTTTTCGCCGTCGCTCGCGCTCATGTCGACATAGGAGAGCGCGCAATGCGTCGTGCCGAGATCCACGCCGATCGAATAGCGCGCCGGGTTGTCGTTCGAGTTGATTTCGCTCACAGTTCCACCTCCGCCGGCGCGACGATGCTCGCATCATGGGACGGCGCGAGCTTCGGCAGGCGCGTGTCCTCGACCTTCCATCCGCGATGGCTGATGCTGCCCGAAAAGGGCGGCTTGCCTACGACATTGCCCGTCAGCCGCACCGCGGCCGCGTCGAAACCTTCCTGCAGCGTGACGCGGGTGCCTTCGGCTTCGCCGCGCACCGGCTTGATCGAGAAATGCTCGCGCAGCACCGCGCGGCAGCCGTCGTGCACGAGGCGGGCGGCCGCGCCGATATCGGCGTCGCTGTATTTGGCGATGTCCTCTTCGACGAAATCGATGAAACGCGCGTCGCGCTGCAAAAGACCGAGCAGTTGCAGCGCGGCGACCGGGCTCGCTTCCTTCAGCGCCGATGGCGCGGGCTGCACGGGCGCGGCGGCGGGCTTCGGCGGTTGCGGCGCGACGGGCGCGGCTTCGGGCGAAACGTCAGGGGCGGCTTCGGGCGCGAGCGGCGCTTCGCGCAGCCGCTGCACGCGGCCCGCGAACGCCGCATTGCCCAGAATGCCGAAGAAGGCGCCGAAGGCGATGCCTATCCTGCCGAAAAAGCCTGGATTCATGTCGGTCATGTGATGCTCCTGTTGGCCGCGCGAGGACGACACTATCCTCGGGCGGCGCGGGTGGCCGGTGTTCGATGCCGTATCGGCGGGTGTGATGCCGGGATTCTGCTGACGCGTCCGCGCGGCGGCTCGGGGCGGCGGCGGGGCACGAAAGTAAACGCCAACGGCGTTTATACCGTATCCCGATATTTTCCATGATGTCGCGCCCCGAATCGAAAAAAGCGCCATAACGGGGAGCGCGCGGGCGTCATTCTCGTGATTTGCCCGCTCAAGTCAAGGTTCAGGCCTTATAGCCGATCTTGCGCAGAAGGTCTTTGCGCCACTGCACGTCTTCGGCCGTCTCGACGCCGAGCGGCGGCAGCCCGTCGATCACGCCGACGATCCCGCGCCCCTGATCCGTCTGCGCGACGAGCACCTGCGTCGGATTGGCGGTCGCGCAAAAGATGCGGCAGACCTCGGGCACCGCCTTGACGGTATTGAGCACGTTCACCGGAAAAAAGCCGTCGCCGAGCACGATGATGAAGCTATGCCCCGCGCCGATGTGCTGCGCATTGCGCGCGGCCATCTCGACGAGCGCGTCGTCCGTCCCCGATGTACGCACGAGCCGCTTGCCCGACGCCTCGCAGAACGCGAGCCCGAAGCGGATGCCCGGCACCGCGCCGACGAGCGCCTCGTGCAGATCCTCGACCGTCTTGATGAAATGCGACTGGCCGAGGATGAAGTTGGTGTCCTCCGGCTTGTCGATGGCGATGGCGAGCATTTCCATGGCGAATCTCCGGTGCGCGCTGGAGATTCAATGGTAGGCGCTTTTCTACGCCCTGATTTCGAATCCCGCGAGATACGCCGCCACATCGCCGCCATCCCAGACGCGGCCATCGCAGAATGTCGCCGCGCACCGCTCGCCGGGCACGGCCACGCCCGCCGCCAGCGCCGCTTCGCGATAAAGCGCGGTCTGATTGACCGCCTGCGCGACGGCGGCATCGTCGAGATCACCGGCGAGCATGCCCCAGCGCCGATACTGCGCGATGAACCACAGCCCGTCCGAAATACGCGGATAGTTGACCGCGCCGTCATCGAAGAAACGCACTGGCAGCGCGCGCGCATTGCCGCCATCGGGCGCGGCAAGACGCGGCTCGATCAGCGCGCGCGGCACGTCGAGCAGTTCCGCCGATGCCAGCGCTTGCGCGATTTGCGCGCGATGTGCGCCAGCATCGAGCCATGCGCAGGCGTCGAGCATCGTGCGTACGAGCGCGCGCGCCGTGTTCGGATTGAGCGCGGCGAAATCGCGCCGGCACGCGAGCACCTTTTCCGGATGATCCGGCCAGATCTCGCTCGTGTAGGCGACCGTCCCGCCCGCGCCGCGCGCCTCGGCCACCGCGTGCCACGGTTCGCCCGCGCAGAAGCCGTCGAGCCCGCCTTCGACCATCGCATCGGCCATGCGGGGCGGCGGAATCACGACGCTCTGCACGTCGCGCAACGGATGCACGCCGTGGGCCGCGAGCCAGTAATACAGCCACATTGCGTGCGTGCCGGTCGGGAAGGTCTGCGCGATGACAAGCTTGCGGCCGAGCGACGAGAGCGCGTCTTTCACGCTCGCGCCGTTTTGAATCGCATCGGCGAGCGGGCGCGACAGTGTGATCGCCTGACCGTTGCGATTGAGGACCATCAGCACGGCCATGTCCGCCTGCGGCCCGCCGATGCCCAGTTGCACGCCGTAGACGAGCCCGTAAAGCGCATGCGCGGCGTCGATTTCGCCGGAGAGCAGCTTGTCGCGCACGGCGGCCCACGAAGGCTGTCGGCACAGTTCGATCGTGATGCCGTGACGCGCGCCGAGTTCGCGCAATGCGGCGACGGCGAGCGGCGCGGCATCGGACAGGGCGACGAAGCCGAGCCGCAGATGCGTGCGCTCGGGTTGGGAAGAAGTGATGTTCATAAGATCTCGGGGAAGCTAGAGCAGATCGGCCATCGCGAGCAGTTGCCGCGCGATTTCCGCGACCTTCACGCCCTGATCCATCGCGCGCTTGCGCAGCGCTGCGTACGCGTCCTGTTCGGACATGCCGCGCTTGTCCATCAACAGCCGTTTCGCACGGTCGATGACCTTGCGCTGTTCCAGCTCGTTCTCCACTTGCGCGAGGCGTTGCCGCAACTGTTCTTCATGCGCGAAGCGCGCGAGCGCCACTTCGATGATCGGCGCGAGCCGCGCGCTCGCCAGCCCTTCGACGGAATACGCGGTCACGCCCGCGCCGACCGCCGCGCGGATGAACTGCTGGTCGGCGTCGTTGCTGAACATCAGCACGGGGCGCGGCGCGGCCTTGTTCATCACGGCGAGCTGTTCGAGCGTGTCGCGCGAAGGCGATTCGGTATCGATGATGACGACATCGGGCTTCCGGCTCTCGACCGCCTCGTGCAGCGCCGATGGCGCGGCGACTTCGGCGAGCATGTCGTAGCCCATGCGCGCGAGTTGCTCGCGCAAATCGCCGATGGGCTTGTCGGTATCGGTGACGAGAAGAACGCGCAGCCTGCGCGCCGCTTCACGCGGCATGGGCAAGACCTGTGGCATGCGTTGCGAATTCGGCCGCCTCGCCGATCGCCCCGCCGATGAGAATGACCGCCGGACTGCCGAGACCGGCGGCCGTGGCGTCTTCAGCGAGCCGGTCGAGCGTCGTGACGAGCCGCTTTTCCATCGACGATCCCGCGTTCTGCACGACCGCCGCCGGCGTGCTCGCGGGCATTGCGGCGAGCAGCGATGCCGTGAGGCTCGCGATGCGGCTCATGCCCATATAGATCGCGAGCGTGGTGCCGGTCGCGGCGAGCGCGGCCCAGTCCGGCTGACTGTGGTCCCGCATGTGCGCGGTGACGAAGGTCACGCCCTGGCAATGATCGCGATGCGTGAGCGAGATGCCGAGTCCCGCCGCCGCCGCGAATCCCGACGACACGCCGTTGACGATCTCGACCGCGATATCCGCATCGCGCAACGCGGCGATCTCTTCGCCCGCGCGTCCGAAGAGCAGCGCGTCGCCGCCCTTCACGCGCACCACATGCAACCCCCTCTTCGCGTAGCGCTGCATGAGGCGCTCGATGAAGGCCTGTGGCGTCGACTTGCAGCCGCCGCGCTTGCCCACGCGAATCACGCGCGCTTGCGGCGCGAGCGTGACGATGTCCGCGTTGGCGAGATCGTCGACGAGCAGGATGTCGGCGGCGGCGAGCGCCTTCGCGGCGCGCAAGGTGAGCAGGTCGAGGTCGCCTGGGCCAGCGCTCAACAAGGTGACTTTGCCTGCTGGAAGCATCGTGTTGTTCATGGTCTCGTGCGTCGTGAGACAGAAAGCGAAACGGCGTCTGCCCGGTTCGTGCGGGAAGACGCCGTTGTCGAGGGAAGCCTGCTGGCCGGTTCACTGACGTCGTTGCCAGCGCAGCATCTTCATGCAAGTAGCGGGCCAGCATATGAACGAGCCGCGCAGCGGCGCGATGCGGGCGGCAAGCACTATCGATGTGCGAAGCCCGGCCAAGAATCGCACCGATTCAGTGCGAGCGCACCCGCTTGATCGGAAGAGCAGGCCGGCTCAGTGCCGGTCGACGACGATGTTCAGCGCCCGGCGCAAGGGTTCGGCGGCCCCCCAAAGCAGTTGGTCTCCCGTGGTCAACACGGAATAGACGCCTTCGCCCACGCTCATCGGACGCAAGCGTCCGACCGCGACGCGCAGCGAGCCGCTCACGGCTGCCGGGCTGAGCCTGCCGATCGAATCGGCCTTGTTGTTGGGAACGAGGTCGACCCAGTCGTGTGCTTCGCGGATCAGTTTCTCCATGGCGTCCTGACCGATGTCTTCCTTGAGCTTGAGCGTGATCGAGGCGGAATGGCTTTGCAGCGCCGCGATACGCACGCACAGTCCGTCGACGCGGATCGAGCCGGGCGGCAGGCCGAGAATCTTGTTTGTCTCGACTTCGCCCTTCCATTCCTCGCGGCTCACGCCATTGCCCAGATCCGAATCGATCCACGGAATGATGCTGCCGGCGAGCGGCGCGCCGAACTCCTTCTGCGCAAACGACGGCTGATGCTGCGCGGCGCGCGCCTTTTCGAGCAGCGTCGCGACCGGCGTGGACGGGTCGCGCAGTTCGGTCGCGACGTGGCTGGAGAGGCTCGCCATCTGCGTCAGCAACTCCCGCACGTATTTGGCGCCAGCGCCCGACGCGGCCTGATACGTCATGATGCTCATCCAGTCGACGAGGCCGGCCTTGAAGAGCCCGGTCAGGCCGATCAGCGACAGCGTGATCGAACAATTGCCGCCGATGAGATTGCGTATGCCCTGGTCCAGTCCGGCGTCGATCTGCTCGCGATTGACGGGGTCCAGCACGATGAGCGAATCATCGTCCATTCGCTTCGCGGATGCCGCGTCGATCCAGTAGCCGCGCCAGCCCGACGCGCGCAGCGCCGGATAGATCGACTTCGTATAGTCGCCGCCCTGACACGTGACGATGATGTCCATCTCGCCGAGACGCTCGACCGACGCGGCGTCCAGTAGTGTATGGGCGTTGCCTTCCAGGTCCCGGTGTGTCGCGCCGGATGCCGACGCGCTGAAATAGAACGGCGTGATGCGCCGAAAGTCGCGCTCCTCGTGCATGCGCTTCATCAGCACGGAGCCGACCATGCCTCGCCAACCGATCAAACCTGTTTTCGTCATGTGAGTTTCCTTTTTTGAGGGCACGGCTTGCGCCGACGATGATGCAAGCAATGCGGTTATGCGGCTACCAGCCACGCTCGTCGCGTTCGAGAATGGCTGCACTATCTTGTTCGATGATGCTGGCGTCATGGCCCGCGCAAATCACGATCGCCATGACATCGGAGAGCGAAGCCGGTTCATGGGCCCTGATATGGCCGGGCCTGCACAACGGGTCGATCCGGCTGACACTCGTGTAGCCGCGCAAGGATTCGCGCAGGTCGGGAAAGGGCGTATGGTTCGAGCCGAACAGGGTCAACGCCCGGGCGTAACGGCGCTCGTCGCGCGCTTCGAATCTGTTGCGAAGTGGTTCGCCCGCCAGCGCGGCGGCAAGCAGTTCGGGTTGAGTCGGCAGTTCGCAGCACTGCGCGTTCAGATTCGTCGCGCCGCGCAAGCCGCCGATGCGCGGGTTGAGCTCGATCAGCACCGGACCGTCGGCGTCGAGAAACAGCTCGCTGTGCGCAAAGCCGTTGCGATAGCCGAGCGCATTCAGGCAATCGGTGAGATAGCGCCTGATCCTGTCATGGACGGCAGGCTCCTGAACCACTTCGAAATACCGGTAAAGCGGCATGCCCGCGACATTCGCCTTGCGATATCGTTGAATCGAGGAAATGTAGTGCTTGCCTTCGAGCGAAAAGGAATCGACGAAGTACTCGTCGCCTTCGATCAGCTCGGACACGATGAAGCGGTCGAGCGGGTCGCCTTCGCAGAACACGGTGAGATCCTGGCGCAACGCGTCCAGCCGCGCGCCGGAGAAATAGGCGCCCAATGCCTCCGACGAGCTTATCGCCGACGCGCCCTTCGAACCCACGCCCTTGAGCGGCTTCAGAAAGAACGGATAGCCGAAGCCCGCTTGTTCGTGCGCTGTACGCACGCTGCGCTCGTCGGGCATCGCGAGCGCCTGCCTGATGAAACGCAGTCCGGCCGTTTCGAGCCGGCGCTGAACCCGTGCCTTGTCGCTTCGTGAACATGAAGACGACACGTCGTTGCCCCGCCCGGGCGTAAGCAGGGAAGCGAGTTCGTCGGTGAGCCGCACCGTGCTCTCGCTGCCGTTGAGGACAAAATCGAATTCGTCATCGCCGAGCAATGCGACGATGGCCGCGGCATCCGGCCGGCAGAATATCTGCCGGTCGAAATGTTCCGGATCCGGCTTCGTGTACGCGTCATACCCTTGTTCGCCGCGCGTGAAGATGGCGGTTGCGCTGATCTTCAACGCCTTCAGGGCGGCGGAGAGATACTTGGCCGACGATAGCGGATTGACGAGCAGAATATGCATGATGGAAGGTCTGGATGCGTGCGGCTCAGGAGGCAATCAAGTTTCGGATTCAGGCATGGACAGCATGTAGCGCGCGATCGTCCGGGTGAGGATCGACCGGCCCGGCGTTTCCACATACATGTGCTCGCCTTCGATTTCGATCGATGTGAATCCTGCTTTGGACGAGCGCCGCCATTCGCGGACGGCGGCGGCGCTCGCGGACGGATCACGCGTCGCGCTGAACGCGACGATCGGAAT
The DNA here is from genome assembly GCF_001544755.2 of Caballeronia catudaia. Lineage (GTDB taxonomy): Bacteria > Pseudomonadota > Gammaproteobacteria > Burkholderiales > Burkholderiaceae > Caballeronia > Caballeronia catudaia. Next base: position 145,310 of record NZ_FCOF02000005.1, read on the forward strand.
ATCCAGCACGGACCACCGGGCGTCTGCCGCGGAATCGAAATAGAGACTCAAATCGCTTTCGTAAGCGGCCGAAGCGATTTGAACGAACTCCGCCATTTCATCGTCCGCGTCGGCTGAGTGCGCGAAGTGTGGCCCGAACCGCGCGAGCATCGCCCGGGCAAATGCGTAGCGGGCCGCCGCACGTGCTTCAGCAACGATGTTGGGACTGATGGCCGAGATGAACAGTCGATCGGGCGGTCTCAGACCACGCTCCGTCAGCAAAGCGGCGGTCTGATAGGCGAGAAAGCCGCCGAGACTGTGGCCGAAGAGCGAGTAGGGACGGTCGAGCCTGTGCTGAAGCGCGTCGGCGGCTTCCTCGACGACTTCGGACAGTGAGGTGCGGGGAGACTCGGCAATGCGATCCTCTCGGCCGGCGCGCTGCATCGCACAGATTTCGATGCCGGGCGCAAAGTCGTCCAGCCATCGGTGCACCGACCATGCGCCCGCGCCCGAATAGGGAAAAATCACGAGACGCGGAGAAAGCGAAGAATGCGACGCTTCGCGAATCAGTCTGAAGCAGCGGTCTGGCTCACGCATGACGCGGCTCAATCATGATTCGACGACGGGCGGCGCGGTGGCGCGGCATGCCCGACGCCGGACCTGTCCGCGTCGCGCCGCGAGGCATGACGCGCGCCGAGTAGACAGACGAGTGCGGCAGCCACGAAGGTGGCGAGCAGAGCGGCGTCCACGCGGAACAACGATCGCATCGACAAGCTGTCTCCCCAGCGGCTGACGCCGGCATACACTGCCAGACTCAGGCAGGCGATCAGCATCAATGTCAGGGACTTGACCTTGGCATAGAGCGCCGGCACGACCGTTTGAAGCATGGCCGTGTCGGCGCTGACTCGCATCATGCAGTTCAGCGCGCCCATCATGAACATTGCCGCAGCGGCGAGGACGGGCTCACCGGCCAACGAAAGGAATGTCAGCGTGGCGCTCATCGCCAGCAGTCCGCAGAGCCCCTGTGTGGCGGCGCGCGCGCGCCGGGCGAAGAGCGGCAGCAGCAAGCCGCCCGCGATCGAGCCGAAGCCCCAGAATGCGTCGACCAGTCCGAACGACACCGACGATCCCTTGAGGTCGCGCGCCACGAAAATGGGCATGGCCGTATTGCAGAAATTCATGTTGGCGTACGCCATGATCAGCACCGCGCACGGGATCAGCAAGGCGTTGTTTTTCGCGAGGTAGCGGAAGGTGACCTGGTAGTCTGTCAGCACGCTGCGCGGCGTGTTCGACGCTGGCGATGGCGTGGCCGATGCCCTGTTTCCGATCGAGTAGATCAGCACGCCGGAGAGAACGAGCGCGGCGGCGACCAAGCCGAGCGTGCCATACGCGCCGATCAAAACCACCAGTGCGCCGCCCGCGCTGGCGCCCGTCGTGACACCTACCTGCATGCTCATGTTGGTGACGATATTCGCCTGCAGCAGACGCTCGTGCGGCACCATATCGCGGACCATCCCGCCGATGGCGGGCTGGAAGAAACAATCGCAGGTCGCAGAACAGAAGAGCGCGGCATAGATCACCGGGATAGCCATGCCCGGAAACTGAATGGCGACAGCGGCGCAAAGCCAGGCGACGCCGCGCAAGAAATCGGCCGCGGCGCAAATGGCGCGTGGCGATCGCCGGTCCACGAACGCGCCGATCCACGTCGAACCCAGAATCCCGGGCAGCGTCGATACGATCATGGCGACGCCCACCGACCACGCCGACCCCGTCGACGTATAGAGATGCCACGAGATCGCGATGAACTGGACGCCGCCGGAAAACGATGCGAGGAACGCCGCGCTGGCATATTTGTAATAGTCACGTCCGAGCGGTGGGAGGCGAATCATAGGGGAAGCATTGTTGAACGTGTATTGCCAGCGTGTCTTGCGCGATCGATCTGATGAGTATAACAAACTAAGCATTTCGAATGATCTGCAATGCAATGCGATGCATGCGTGGCTACAGCCGCGTCGCGAAAACGTCGAAAATGCCGGTGCCTTCGAGAAGCGCGTTCTGGCTCACGTCGGCCTCGAAGCCGTGCGCCGCGAGAACCTGCATGATCGGATCGAGCCGGCCGTCCTGCGCGTGCACTTCCAGGGCGATTCGTTCGATCAACGGCCAGTGTTCTGCCCCGATGCCTTCGAGAACGTCGCGTTCGCTCTTTTCGACATCGACCTTCAGAAGCCCGACGCGTTCGATCCGATGCGCCTCGATCACGTCCGAGAGCGTCACGAGCGTACACGTCGATTCGGCGGTATCGAACTTCCTGTCAAGGAGAACATCGATGCTTTCCCGATCGACGCCGATATTGCGCAGATACCGCGCCGCGACCGCCCTGTCTGCCTCGGCGTCGCTGTACAAACCCGACATGACGCTGTTGGCCGGGTAGTAACTGAATGCCGTCGAGCCGCGCGTGGCTGCCGCCGCCGCTTCGATGATCGTGGCGTCGACGTGATGTCTCACGATGTTCTCCCTTAACGCGGAGATCGCGAGCGGCAGCGGTTCGACGCAGAAGAAGCGCAAGCCCGGACAAAATCCGTGCAGAAACAGCGTGGTCAAGCCGATATTCGCGCCGACGTCGAACACGACATCACCTGCCTTCAGACCCGACGCGGCGCGTGCATAGCATCGATCGACGAAAATCTCCTGGTAAAGCGCGCGGGCTTCGCCCGGATCATGGAAGTCGAAATCGACTGGAAGATTCAGTTCACGGCTGCTTTTCATGGGCGAAATCGTCATAGGGCGCGGACGTCATTCGGCGTCCGAGCGTTGCCTGAGCAACGCGGCGAGCGCCTCGATCGTTCTATGTTCGAACACTTCCGCCACGGTGAGCCGGTAGTCCGGCTTGAGGCGCGCGACGACCTTGACGGCAAGGAGCGAGTGCCCGCCAAGGGAAAAGAAGTCACGATCACGATCGATGTCGGCGACACCGAGCACGTCTCGCCAGACGTCGGTCAAGCGGCGCTCCAAAGCGTCGATCGAATCGCTGTCGCTGTCGCTGCCGGGCCGGACGGTGACCGTGTCGTGAGACACCGGCAGCGCAAGAAGGGCCTTACGGTCAGCCTTTCCGTTCGTGGTCAAAGGCATGGCCGGCATGATGACGAAATGCGCCGGCACCATCGTCTCCGGCAGCATCTGCCGCAACGACGTCCTGCATCGTTCGTGGAAGGACTGAAACCCGGATTTTTCCGCGATGGGTTCTCGCAGCGTGATGTAGGCGACCAGACGTTCATCGTCGCTGCCGAAATGGCGGACCAGGACGACAGCGTCTCGAACGGCCGCGAAGGCGGCGACCTGAGCTTCGATTTCACCGAGCTCGATTCGCATGCCGCGCAGCTTGACCTGCTGATCGACCCGGCCGAGGAACATCAACGATCCGTCACGGCGCAGGCGCACCAGGTCGCCGGTTCGATAAAGTGTTCCGCTGGCGGAGAACGGATCGGGAACGAAGCTGTCGGCGGCTTTCACAGGCTGATTGATGTAGCCGATACCCGGCGCGACGCCGCCGATGTAAAGCTCGCCGGACTCGCCTTCGGGCGCGATGCGGCCTCGTTCGTCGAGTATGTAGAGCGCGACGTTCGCCATCGGTTGTCCGATGGGGATTTCACGGTCCTTGGGCGTGCGCGTGCAGCTCCACCAGGTGACGGCAAGCGATGCTTCGGTCGGGCCGTAGAGGTTGTAGACCCGCACGTCGAGCCGCGCGAAGATCTGATCCAGCAACGCCGCCGTGAGCGTTTCGCCCGCGCAGGTCACGACGCGCAGGCTGTCGCACGCGCCAGGCTCCAGTTCGGACATGAACACGGACATCATCGAAGGGACGAAATCGGCGTGCGTCACCCGATGACGGTCGATGAGATCGATCAGGTAAGGTATGTCGCGCGCGCCGCCTTGCTTCGCGATGACCAGATCGGCGCCGCACAGCAATGGCGCAAAAATTTCCCAGATGCACACGTCGAAGGAAATGGGCGTCTTGAACAGCACGCTCGCGCCGATGCCGAGTTCGTAGGCCTCGATGCCCCACAGCAGACGGTTGCGGATGCCCGCGTGTGTCAGGATCGCGCCTTTCGGCATGCCGGTCGATCCAGAGGTGTACATCACGTAAATCACGTCGCTCGTCAGGCACGCGATGCGGGGATTGTCTTCCGCATAGCCCGCAATGGCGTCGGCCGAAGCATCGATGTTCAGCATGCGCCCGGTCCGGTCCGGACATAGCGCTTCGGTCGCGTCATTGCATAGCAACAGCTTCGCAGCGCAATCGCGCGCGACGAACTCAAGACGCTCGCGCGGAAGAGCCGGATCGAGCGGCACGAAGGCCGCGCCGGTCTTCAGGACGGCAAGAAGCGCGACGATGAGTTCGACGCAAGGCTCGAAGCACACCGCAACGAGATCCCCGCGACCGACGCCGTGATCCAGCAGCCACCGCGCCATCTGATTGGCGCGCGAGTTGATCTGCGCATGACTGACCGCCGCATCGAGAAAGCGGACCTGTCCCGCGCGAGGGTTGCGACGCAGGCTGTCTTCGAAAATTTCGTGAACGACGCCGGGATGAGGGAACATCCGTGTGGGTCCGGTGCATGCCGAATGCCCGGCGCGAAACGTCGAGGATGTTGCGTCGTTGGCCGCGGGCAACGCGGTGTCCGATTCTTGGTGCATGAGTGAACTAGCCAATGTGTTTGCGTGAAGGAATGGCAAGCGGGAACGACAGGCAGAACCTCGAGCGGAACAGCGAGCCGATTCATGTGACGCGGCCGATCACGAAAGGAAAAACTCTGCGGATCCGTACAGGCGTTCGGCGGGTATGCCGTTCGCACGACACTGCTCGATGAGTTTTCCGGACTCGACGATCGGCGGCGAATGCGGCGAATACCTGATGCTCATCACATGATTGAGCCAGGGTTCCTGCCCCATGGCGTACACGTACAAGCGTCCGGGGCGCAGAAAGTGGATCATTCGCGACACCATGGCGGCGTCCGAACCGCTCAGCGTTCTTTCCTCATCCTTCGCGCGTTCGAGCGGCAGCGCCATGAGCGGCCCGTAAAGCCAGGACAGCGGAGCGCCATCGCACTCCATGCCGATGAACAACGCATCCACGGCGCCGACCAGTGGCGCAAGCCTCTGATAGATCATTGGCTCGATATTGCGGGAATCCGCGCCCAGGAGAATCTTCTTGCCGTTAAGCGTGACGAGATAGGCAGTCTTGCTGTCGATCCGAAGGTCGCTATGTTCGCCGAGGAAAGGCAGCGGAAGAATCGAGCCGCCCTGCAAAGTCAATTCTTCGAGCATGTCGACGGAGCGGACATCGGCGAAACCAATCGTGCGCAGCATCAGGCTCAGCGATGGATCTTGCAATGTTCCGGGACTCGTGTTCGGCACCAGTATCGTTCCGACCCGATGACGAAGCTGAAGCAGCGTCTCCAGCATCACGTGGTCCTGGTGATTGTGCGTGATCAGAACGTAGTCGATGAACTCGGGAAGGTCGAGGTAGGTGTAGCGCAGCAACGCGGACGGATAGTCGTAGCTCACGACCGGATCGACGAGCACGCTCAAGCTTTCTGTTTCGATGAGCACGCAAGCATGTCCGAAATAGCGCACTCGGACGGATTTGCCAGAATGCCGTGCGGCGCGTCGCGGTGCGTGATCGGTGAAGAGCTTGCCGATGATCGCATCGGCCGATCCGGTGTCGCCGAACAGGCTCAGCACCTCGTCCACATCGGCGGCGGCCGTGCGCATCGAGAAGAGTTTGTCGATCAGTTTCGAGCGAAACGGAGCTTGCGCGAACAGGGTGCGAGAATCGTCGAGTCTCGGCGTGCTGAGCACGAACTTTCGCGCGTCGTGGTCGGTCGGAGAAAATGCCAGGCTCTGCAACGATTCGTCGTAGCACTCGGCGCGGTACATCAGGGCTTCGAGATATCTGACCGAGGCGCGATGATGACCGTCGTAGACGAGTTCGACGAGACCCTTGAGCGCGCCTGACACGCGTGCGTAAAGAGGCTCCAGCGAGCCGCCGCCGCCATGTCTGTCGAGCAGCGCGTTCAGGGCTTCGATGGCCGAAGCCAGTTCGATCTGTCTTGCGCATCGGATCCGGGTCGTTTCCAGGAGTTCGTGCACTTCGTCGGTGCGCGCGCCGTCATAGTCGAGAAACGGTCCGCCAAGCAGATTTGGATCCGACACGGCGTCGGCATGCACGGCCGGTTCCAGCACGTAGGATTCCATGATCGGCACATGACGCCTGACGATATTGAGCGCGCATGGAGCGGGCGAGATGAGGTGAGGCCACGCGTACCAGCGGGCGACGAGCGGCTCCATCTGCACGGATGGCTTGAGATAGCGCAGCCTGGACACTATCCGCGCTCCGCGATGGCGGCGATCGGCAGGTCGATCTCATTCTGCGTCATCTGTTCGAGGCTTTGTCTTCGGCGAATGACTTCGAACTTGCCGGGCGCAAGCCTGAGCACCTCGGGCGCTTCCGGATAGGAGTTGAAATTTTTGACGCTCATGCTCGCTGCATAACCGCCCGCTCGTTCCACGACGACGAAGTCGCCTGGTCTCGCGCATCCCATCGATTGCGGAAGTATGTCTTCCGCGTCACCCGGCATCGGTGTCAGCGTGTCGCCGGCGATGCAGCAGTGCCCGCTCACGACGTAGTGCTCGGGGCCGCCTCTCGGCGCGTCGTCCAAAGGCACGGTGACGAGTGGATGCACGGCGCCGTAATACGAAGGCCGCATGAGTTCGCTGAGCCCGCTGTCGAGCTTCAAAAAGGTGTAGCCGGCAGGCCCGGTGTCGACCTTGTCGATGACGCGTGTGACGAGCGAACCCGCCAGCGCCGCGAGTGCGGTGCCGGGTTCGAGCTCCAGCAGGAGCTTTCGACCATGAGAGGCCGCGAACGCCGTGAGCCGTTGAGCGATGCGGGCTGCCATCGCCCGGTGATCGTATTGCGGATCATCGCGTAACGCCGCGATGCGATAGCCGCCTCCAAGATCGAGTGTGGTGACGCCCGGGATTCGCGCGGCCAGGGCGAGCGCGAGGCCGACCGTGTCTTCGAGCACGGACGATTCATGACCCGAGCCGATATGAAAATGCAATCGTTCGATCGACAGCCGGTGTGCCGCCGCGATCTCGAGAGCACGGTCGACCTGCTCGATCCAGATGCCGAAGCTCGAGTGGGCGCCGCCGCTCGTCAGCTTTCTCACGAGTCCGGAGCCGAAACCCGGATTGATGCGCATGGAGACGGCCGCGCCGGGAAATGCCCGGCCATACGCGTCGAGCTGGGCGAGCGAGCCCGCATCGAAGCGCATGCCCTCGCGGCAAAGTTCCTCCCAGCCCGACGACGCTTCCTGAGCGGTCATCAGAATCTTGTCGGCGGCGATTCCCGCGCCGATCACGCGGCGCGCTTCCCAGACCGAACTCACATCGAAGTGAGCGCCCAGTCGATCGAATATCTTCAGGATCGAGCGATTCGGATTGGCCTTGACGGAATAGCGAATGACGAGGCCGTTGGCATGGGGCAGGTCGGCGAAGTAGCGGAATCTCCGTTGCAGGGTTTCAAGGTCGTAGACGAAGCAAGGCGTGCCGAACTGGCCGGCGATCTGCGCCACTTCGTGCGCAGTCAGGAATTTGAGCGACTCGATGTTGTTCAAGGTATGGCCTCTTGATGTGGCGAGCGTCGATGCAAAACGATGCGACGCGGTACAAGACGGTGTGGCGGCGAGCTCAGCGATCCATGCAGGCCTGATTCAAGTCCTGCCTGATGCGGCCCGACAGAATGTCCCTGTATAGCGACCAGTAAGAAGGTTCGACCACGGCGATGCGGCCTTCGATCAGCTCGTGTAGAGCCTTCACGTTGCACATCGGCACGCCGTGATGAAAATGATGCGCCGTGTGGAGATCATTGCCGTTGACATACCAGTGCACGAGCCGCGACGTGCGTATTGTTCGCGTATTGGAAAGCACGTCGGGTTGCGTCATCGTGTTCAGCCCGAAATGCTCGGGCATCTCGATCATGAAGTGAACGCCTTCCGATATAAGGAGTGCGGGAACCCACCAGGCGAGCACGAACAGCATCGCGAGACGCGTGGAGTAAAAGGAACCTGCGACGGCCGCGACGAGCAACACGAAATAGAACACGTACTCCTGCTTGATTTCCCTGCCGGCCTTGGCCTTGTCGACGCCGGGCACCGGCTTGCCGATGAATGCGCATAGCAGGACGCGCGCAACGCGCTTGTAGCGGCTCAAGTCGAAGAACGCGCGCGTGAAGCCCGCGATGGAGTCGAGATTGGAGAAGCGGTAATTGAAATGCTCCAGATTACGCGGCGTGCCCAGATACGCGTGATGCCGAAGATGGTCGTATCGATAATGCGCATTCGAACTGATCATGAACACGCCGCAAGCGATCCCGAACGCCCGGTTCAATGAAGGTGATCGAAAGGCATGTCCATGCATGCACTCGTGTTGCAGCTCGATGAGATGCGCGAACAACAGGCCGTTCACGACGATCGCGAGAATCGTCGTCGCAGGGTTGATGTCGAGAACGATGAGGGTCGTCGCACCGGCGATCAATCCCATTGCGAGTGCGAACTTCAGCAGAAACGTGAAGGGCTTTCGCTCGAATAGCGCTGGCGGCAATGTGCGCCGGTTGTCCCTTCCAGAAATGTGAGCAAGGGGAACATCGCTATCGTTATCGAGCCTGTCGTCGACGGGATCCTCGCTCGTGAGTGGAAAGATATGTGGCGCGCCTGATCTCATTATATTTTTCCTCGGATCGATGTCTGCTTTTGCTATTTAAGCAGGGGTACTTATTAAATGCCTGAGAGAGCTTATTTCGACGATGCCCCTGCGCCCTATTGGGGAATGACCTAGCAAAGATTTCAGACAGTTCGTATTCCGGCGGCGGCCGGAAACGAAGCGGCGCAGTGATTGCCCGCACGTCAGGCGCGCTTGCCGATCGAGTCATGAGCGCCTCGGTCGCTGCACGGCATCAGTGCTGCGTCGCACCATCGCTGTGCCCGGCTGCATCGAAACATGACGCTCATCGCGTGTGCATTGGCGGTGCATGCATCCCAAGAGCCTTACACAGCAACGCTTTCCAGCCGATACCACGCGCGTGGCATAGCCCTTGCCTTATGACTTGCCATCGGATCAACGGCGATCCGCACTGAATACAGCGCCCGGCAGGTTGCAGCCATGCGGGCATCGGACAACGGCGTCCCCTGCATTCGGCCAACCGGTCGAATGCGCGGGACGCCTTTCTTTTTGGCGGCTACACGATGAACACAGCGATGGACAAAGCCACCCGGATCGATCTCTTCAGCATGCGCGGGGCACCGATGCGCGCCTTCCATCTCACGTGGATGGCGTTCTTCGTGTGCTTCTTCGCATGGTTCGCCTGCGCGCCGCTGATGCCGCTCATCAAGCGCGAATACGGTCTCACGGCCGATCAGGTCGCGAACATCAACATCGCGGCCGTGGCGGTGACGATCCTCGTGCGCCTCGTCGTCGGCCCGATGTGCGATCGCTTCGGCCCGCGCAAGGTGTATAGCGCGCTGTTGCTCGCGGGCTCGGCGCCGGTGCTCGGCGCGGCGCTCTCTACGGGCTACGACAGCTTCCTGTGGTGCCGTCTCGCGATCGGCGCGATCGGCGCGAGCTTCGTCATCACGCAGTACCACACGTCGGTGATGTTCGCGCCGAATGTCGTCGGCACCGCGAACGCGACGACCGCCGGCTGGGGCAACGCAGGCGCCGGCGCGGCGCAGGCCACCATCCCGCTGCTCGTCGCGGCGGCGATCGCGCTGGGCGCGGGCGAGGCGTCGGCATGGCGCGCCGCGTTGATCGTGCCGGGCCTCGCGATGCCGGTCATGGCCTACTTCTACTGGCGCTATACGCAGGACTGCCCGCAAGGCGATTTCGCGACGCTGCGCCGTGCGGGCATCGCGATCGACGGCGGCAAGAAGGGTGGCTGGCAGAGCTTCGTGACGGCGTGCGCGAACTATCGCGTGTGGATGCTCTTCGTGACGTATGGCGCGTGCTTCGGCGTGGAAGTGTTCATCCACAACATCGCGGCGGTGTACTACGTCGATCACTTCAATCTCACGCTCGGCCAGGCCGGCCTGGCGGCGGGCAGCTTCGGCCTGCTCGCGCTGTTCGCCCGCGCGCTCGGCGGCTGGCTCTCCGATAAAGCCGCCGCGAAGAAAGGCCTCGATATCCGCGCGACGCTGCTTTTCGCGCTGATCGCGGGCGAAGGCATCGGGCTCTATACGTTCGCGCATGCGCCGGGCGTCGTGCTCGCCATTGTCGCGATGCTCGTGTTCGGGCTCTTCACGCACATGGCGTGCGGCGCGACCTACGCGCTCGTTCCCTTCATTGATCGCAAGGCGCTCGGCGGCGTGGCGGGCGTGATCGGCGCGGGCGGCAACGTCGGCGCGGTCGCGGCGGGCTTCCTGATGAAAGGCCTCGGCAACGCGCAGGCGACGCTCTCGATGCTCGGCGTGATCGTCGCGGGCACGGCGCTGTGCGCGCTCGCGGTGCGCTTCTCTCCGGAACACAAGGCGCGCGAAGCCGCACTGCGCGAAAGCGCGCTCGCAGCCAACAACGCTATCGCAAACTAGAAAGGTCACGTCATGAAAATCGTCGTCATCGGTCACGGCATGGTCGGCCACAAGTTCCTCGAATGTCTCGCCGAAAGCGGCCAGCACGCACTCGACGTGACGGTGCTCTGCGAAGAACCGCGCGCCGCGTACGATCGCGTGCATCTCACCGAGTTCTTCTCGGGCAAGTCGGCGGACGATCTTTCGCTCGTGCAGGAAGGCTTTTTCGAGCAATCGGGCTACGTGCTGAAGCTGAATGCGCGCGCCGTCTCGATCGATCGTGCCGCGCGCACCGTGACTGCATCGAACGGCGATGTGCTTCCGTACGACAGGCTCATTCTCGCCACGGGCTCTTATCCGTTCGTGCCGCCGCTCGAGGGCAAGGAACGCGATGGCTGCTTCGTGTATCGCACGATCGAGGATCTCGAAGCGATGCAGGCCTTCGGCGCGCGTGCGAAGACGGGCACGGTGGTCGGCGGCGGCCTGCTCGGTCTCGAAGCGGCGAAGGCGTTGCGCGACATGGGGCTCGAAACGCACGTGGTCGAATTCGCGCCGCGCCTGATGGCCGTGCAGGTCGATGAAGGCGGCGGACGCATGCTGCGCGGCAAGATCGAAGAGCTCGGCGTGACGGTGCATACGGGCAAGAACACGCTGGCTATCGTCGATGGCGAAGGCGCGGTCAATCGCATGAATTTCGCCGACGACACGCATCTCGACACCGACATGATCGTGTTCTCCGCGGGCATTCGTCCGCGTGACGATATCGCGCGCGCGGCGGGACTCGACATCGGCGCGCGCGGGGGCATCGTGATCGACGATGCATGCCGCACGAGCGATCACGATATCTTCGCGATCGGCGAATGCGCGCTGTGGAAAGGGCAGTTGTTCGGTCTGGTTGCGCCGGGTTACGACATGGCGCGCATCGTCGCGAAGCAGATCATCGGCGAGGAAGCCGCGTTCGCGGGCGCGGACATGAGCACGAAGCTCAAGCTGATGGGCGTCGATGTGGCGAGCATCGGCGATGCACACGGCAAGACGCCGGGCAGCCGCACGTATCAATACAGCGACGAGCGCAAGCAGGTCTACAAGAAGCTCGTCGTGTCCGATTGCGGCAAGTTCCTGCACGGCGCCGTGATGGTCGGCGATGCGACGGAATACGGCACGCTCTTGCAAATGATGTTGAACAAGATCGAATTGCCCGAAGCGCCCGAGTTCCTGATCCTCCCGTCGAGCGACGGCAAAACGAAGCCCGCTTTGGGCGTCGAAGCCTTGCCCGAAGCCGCGCAAATCTGTTCGTGCAACAACGTGAGCAAGGCGGAAATCTGCGCGGCGGTATGCGCGGGCGCGACGAGCATCGGCGCGATCAAGTCGTCGTGCAAGGCGGGCGCGTCGTGCGGCGGCTGCGTCCCGCTCGTTACGCAAGTGATGAAGTCGGAGATGAAGCGCCAGGGTCTCGCGGTCAACAATCATATCTGCGAGCACTTTCCGTATTCGCGTCAGGAGCTTTATCACATCGCGCGCGTGGAAGGGCATCGCACGTTCGGCGCGCTGCTCGCGAAGCACGGCAAGGGACGCGGCTGCGACATCTGCAAGCCCGCGGTCGCGAACATTCTCGCTTCGTGCTGGAACGAATTCGTGCTGAAGAAAGAGCACGCGAGCCTGCAGGATTCGAACGATTACTACCTGGCCAACATTCAACGCGACGGCACGTATAGCGTCGTGCCGCGCATGCCGGGCGGCGAAGTGACGCCCGACGGTCTGATCGCGGTTGGCCAGGTCGCGAAGAAATACGGGCTCTATACGAAGATTACAGGCGGACAGCGTGTCGACATGTTCGGCGCGCGCGTCGAGCAATTGCCGTTCATCTGGGAAGAGCTGATCGCGGCGGGCTTCGAATCGGGTCATGCCTACGGCAAGGCGCTGCGCACGGTGAAATCGTGCGTCGGGTCGACGTGGTGCCGCTATGGCGTCGGCGATTCGGTCGGACTCGCGATCGAGCTCGAAAACCGCTACAAGGGCCTGCGCACGCCCCACAAGATCAAGTTCGGCGTGTCGGGCTGCACGCGCGAATGCGCGGAAGCGCAAGGCAAGGATGTCGGCGTGATCGCGACGGAGAACGGCTGGAATCTCTACGTATGCGGCAACGGCGGCATGAAGCCGCGCCACGCCGAACTCATTGCATCCGATCTCGATCACGACACGCTCGTGCGTTATATCGACCGCTTCCTGATGTTCTACGTGCGCACGGCGGATCGTCTGCAACGCACGAGCGTGTGGCGCGACAACCTCGAGGGCGGCCTCGACTATCTGATCGATGTAGTCATCAACGACAAGCTCGAGATCGCCGCCGAGCTCGAATCGGAGATGCAGCTCGTCGTCGATACGTACGAAGACGAATGGAAGAAAGCCGTCACCGATCCGCACACCCGCAAGCGCTTCCGTCACTTCGTCAACAGCGATGCCGGCGATGCGAACGTGACCTTCATCGAAGAGCGCGGCCAGATTCGCCCCGCGACGCTGGAAGAAAGAAAGTCGAAGCTCGCCGATATTCCCGTCACCGTCGAAACCGTCTGAAGCCCAGGAGAAACATCATGAACGACCGCATCGAACAGGACTGGACCGCCGTTTGTGAAATCGACGACATCGTGCCCGACACGGGCGTGTGCGCGCTCGTGAAGGGCACGCAGGTCGCGGTGTTTCATCTCGCGGGCGAAGACGCGGCCCTGTACGCGATCGACAACTACGATCCGCATTCGCAGGCTGCGGTGCTGTCGCGCGGCATCGTCGGCAGTATGGGCGAGCGCATCGTCGTCGCATCGCCGATCTACAAGCAGCACTTCGATCTGCGCACGGGCGAATGCCTCGAAGCGCCGGAGTTTTCGGTGAACGCGTATCGCGTGAGGGTCGCGGGCGGCAAGGTCTGGGTCGCCGCATGAAGACCGAATATGCGGTTGCGGGCATCGCCTCTTTGAACGGCGCGCCGTTTGCGCGTCAGCGGCTGGTCGTCGTCGGCAACGGCATGGCGGGCATGCGCACGGTCGAAGAGCTGTTGAAGATCGCGCCCGAGCTCTACGACATCACCGTGTTCGGCGCGGAGCCGTACGGCAACTACAACCGCATTCTGTTGTCGCCGGTGCTCGCGGGCGAGAAGCGCGTCGACGACATCATTCTCAACACGCGCGAGTGGTACGACGCGAACGGCATCACGCTGCATGCGGGCGACGCCGTGACCGGGATCGATCGCGTGCGGCGCATCGTGCGCTCGGCGAAGGGCGTCGAGGCGCGTTACGACCGCCTGTTGATCGCAACCGGTTCGAAGCCTTTCATCATTCCGGTGCCCGGCTGCGATCTGCCCGGCGTGATCGCATTCCGCGACATTCAGGATGTCGAAACGATGCTCGGCGCGGCGCGCGATCATCGTCATGCGGTGATCATCGGCGGCGGGCTGCTCGGGCTCGAAGCGGCCAACGGCTTGCAGCGGCAAGGCATGTCGGTGACCGTCGTGCATGCCACCGACAGCCTGATGGATCGTCAGCTCGACGCGACCGCGGCCGCGTTGCTCAGGCGCTCGCTCGAAGCGAAGGGCCTGCGCTTCGCGATGGCCGCGCAGACCACCGAAATCATCGGCGATGACCGCGTGCGTGCCGTGCGTTTCGCCGATGGCACGCGGATCGACGCGGACCTCGTCGTGATGACGGCGGGCGTGCGGCCGAACATCGCGCTGGCGCAGGCATCGGGTCTGCATTGCGAGCGCGCGATCGTCGTCGACGACACGCTGCAGACCTTCGATCCGCGCGTCTATGCGGTGGGCGAATGCGTGCAGCATCGTTCTGCGACCTTCGGTCTCGTCGCGCCGATCTGGGATCAGGCGCGCGTGGCGGGCGCGCATCTCGCGGGCGCGGGGCATCGTCGTTATGTGCAGCGCGCGACCGCGACGAAGCTCAAGGTCACCGGCGTCGATCTGTATTCGGCGGGCGATTTCATCGGCGGCGACGGCAGCGAGGATCTCGTGCTGCGCGATCCGCGCCGCGGGGTCTACAAGCGGCTCGTGCTGCAGGCGGGACGTCTGATCGGCGCGGTGCTGTATGGCGACGTGAAAGACGGCGGCTGGTACTTCGATCTGATTCAGGCACGCGCGGATGTCTCGCATGTGCGCGGGAAACTGCTGTTCGGCAAAGCGCTTTGCGAAAGTGAGATTTCCAATTGAGCATTCCCATCGTTCCGCTGGTTCCCCTGGTTCCAGTCAAAACCACGTGTCCTTATTGCGGCGTCGGCTGCGGTGTCAGTGCGACGCCCAAGAGCGCGACGCAAGTCGATATCGCCGGCGATGAAACGCATCCGTCGAACTTCGGGCGTCTGTGCGTGAAGGGCTCGGCGCTCGGCGAAACGGTCGGACTCGAAGGCCGTCTGCTCACGCCGAAACTGCGCGACGAGACGACCGGCACGCTCACCGACGTTTCCTGGGACGACGCCATCGGCACGGTCGCGAGCGGCTTTGCGCGCATCATCGAAGAGCATGGCCCGGATGCGGTCGCGCTATACGTGTCCGGCCAACTGCTGACCGAGGATTACTACGTCGCCAACAAGCTGATGAAGGGCTACATCGGCAGCGCGAACATTGATACGAATTCGCGGCTGTGCATGTCGTCGTCGGTGGCGGGACACAAGCGCGCGTTCGGCGAAGATATCGTGCCGATGAGCTATGAGGATCTCGAACTCGCGGATCTCATCGTGCTCGTCGGCTCGAACACGGCATGGTGTCATCCGATCCTGTTTCAGCGCATCGTGAAGATGAAGGAGACGCGTCCCGATGCGAAGATCGTCGTGATCGATCCGCGTCATACGGCGACGTGCGAAATGGCCGATCTGCATCTGCCGCTCAAACCCGGCAGCGATGTGCGCCTCTTCAACGGCCTGCTTGCCTTTCTCGCGGAACATGGCGCGACGGATGCCTCATTCGTCGATGCGCACACCAACGGCTTCGACGCGGCGCTCGCCGCTGCAGAGCCTTCGGATCTCGCGCAAACCGCAAAGGACTGCAAGCTCGATCAACACGATCTGATGACGTTCTATCGCCTGTTCGCGCGCACCGAACGCGTCGTGACCGTGTATTCGCAAGGCGTGAACCAGTCGAGCGCGGGCACGGACAAGGTCAACAGCATCATCAATTGTCATCTGCTGACGGGACGTATCGGCAAGCCGGGCATGGGGCCGTTCTCGTTCACCGGGCAGCCGAACGCGATGGGCGGCCGCGAAGTCGGCGGTCTCGCCAACACGCTCGCTTCGCATCTGGAACTCGGCGATCCGCTGCATGGCGAGATCGTGCAGACGTTCTGGTCTTCGCCGGTCATCGCGCAGCGTGCGGGTTTGAAAGCCGTCGAACTGTTCGATGCGATTGATGCGGGCCGTGTGAAGGCGGTGTGGATCATGGGCACGAATCCGGTCGTGAGCCTGCCCGACGGCGATCGCGTGAAGCGCGCGCTCCAGACGTGCGAGCTCGTGGTGGCATCGGACATCATCGAGAAGACGGATACGAACGCGTTCGCCGATGTGCTGCTGCCCGCGCTCGGCTGGGGCGAAAAGAACGGCACGGTGACGAACTCGGAGCGGCGCATTTCGCGTCAGCGCGCGTTCATTCCGGCGCCGGGCGCGGCGCGCGCGGACTGGCGCATCATCTGCGATGTCGCGCGGCGCATGGGCTTCGATGGCTTCGATTTCGCGGGACCGCACGAGATTTTCGACGAGCATGCGCGGCTGTCCTCCTATCGCAACGATGCTTCGAAAGGTGCGTATCGCGCGTTCAACGTGAGCGGTCTCGCCGGCATGAGCCGCGCGCAATACGATGCGCTGAAGCCCGTGCAATGGCCGTTGCTTAGCCCTGGCGAAGAAGGCGCGGCACGCCTCTTCGAAGACGGCCGCTTCAGTCATGCGGACGGCCGCGCGCGCTTCATCGCGACGGCTCCACGCGCGCCGGTCAACGCGCCCGATGAAGATCATCCGCTCGTGCTCAACACGGGCCGTGTGCGCGACCAATGGCACACGATGACGCGCACGGGCCGCTCCGCGAAGCTTGCCGGGCATATCAGCGAGTCGTTCATCGACATGCATCCGCAAGACGCGCTCGCATGCGGCGTGCGCGAGGGCGAGCTCGCGCGCGTGGCGAGCCGCTGGGGTTCGATGGTCGCGCGCGTGCAGCACGGCGGCGGCATGCCGCGCGGCAGCGTCTTCGTGCCGATTCACTGGAACGATCAGGTCGCCTCCGATGCGCGCGTCGGCGCGGTGGTGAATCCTGTCGTCGATCCGGTTTCGGGCGAGCCGGAATTCAAGCACACGCCAGTGTCGGTGGAGAAATTTCACGTCACGTGGCATGGCTTTTCGCTTTCACGCAGCACGCCCGATCTCGATCGCGTCACGCACTGGACGCGCGTGCATTGCGCGCGTTTCGAGCGCTACGAGATGGCGGGCCGCAATCGTTTCGATGCGGCGCATGGCGATCATCACGACTGGGCGCGCGCGCTCTTTCATATCGACGATCATCACGCGGACTGGATCGAATACGAGGACAAGAGCGCAGGCGTGTATCGCGCGGCGCATCTGGTGGACGATCGCATCGAAAGCTGCGTGTTCATCTCGGAGCGGCCCGATCTGCCCGCACGTGCATGGCTCGCGAGTCTCTTCGGGAAAGACCGTCTCGACGACGACGACCGCGCGAGCCTCCTGCTCGGCCAGCCGGCGGCCAAGGGCGAAGACACCGGACCGACCGTGTGCTCGTGCTTCGGCGTCGGACGCAATACGATCTGCAACGCGATTCGCGACAAGGGGCTGAAGAGCGCCGCCGAGATCACGTCGTGCCTGAAGGCGGGCGGCAATTGCGGATCGTGCGTGCCCGAGTTGAAGAAGCTCATCGTCGAGACGGAAATGGCACGGTTGAGCACGGTCTGATTGCCGGACCGCTTGCGTGGTCTGACGCACGAACGCGGGCGCATGTCGTCCGCGTTTTTGCTTTTCAGCGTATCGCAGCGCGCGCACGGACCTTGGAAACCCGCGAAAACAGGGCGTTTCCGGCCGGCCGGCCTATTGGTATGAGTGGTCGCCCACCAAATTCCTAACGATTTGGTGTGACATGAAATTTAGTGTTGGCTGCCCCACGCCTGACACATTTCAACTTCCGTACAGTCTCTTCGAAACACAGGCACTTAAAAAAACCAGGCGCCTGAAACAACATAAAAACGTGTTACGGGGATTGCGATGAAGAACAACGCAAAGCAAATTGACACAGCGGAAGGCCGACGCGCCGCGATCCGCTCGACGGGAACCACGAGCCCGTCCCAGACCAGCCTCGACCTGTTCGACTCATTGCATGGACGACGACTTCGTTCGCTCGAAGCTCGCGCCGTTCCCGCTCTCGCGCTACTTCTGATCTGACTGACCCGCGCTCGCAGCGCGATCTCTTTCAAACGTCCACTGATTTTTCGCACGGGTTCATCGACGCGAGATTCGATCAGACGCTTGAAATAGGAATACTAATGAAATTGCTGTACCCGCTACATATTGGCGCCGATGTAGCTGGAAAAAACCGTGCGCCTTTACTTGGAGACATCACCATGCAACGCAAACTGATCGCAGCCGCAGCCGCTCTCTCGCTCGTTTCCGCCGCAGCTTTCGCAACGGGCACGAACTCCAGCTCCAGCTCGACGTCGGGCGGCACGTCGGCCGCAGCCGTCTATGGCTTCGGTTCGTTCACCGCGACCAACGCCGGCATCGCCAACGGCCACGCATCGGCTACGGCTGGCCAAGGCCACGGCGTGACGGGCAACACGACCAACGCGACGACCGGCCATATCAACACGACGTCGGCGAGCGGCAAGGGTTTCGGTGGTTCGGGCGCAACGGGCGTCTCGGGCGCCGACGCTGCGGCGAACGCCTGGAGCAAGCTCGGCGGCGGCTGGCGTTAAGCACCCCGGTTGCGGAGGGCGGACTTCGCCCGCAACGGGGTTCGCTTATCCGTATCGGTGTGACCGTAGATCGAAGAACAAAAACGAAATCCAATCTTTATGATTCGATAAGGAATGCAAATAATGAAACGCACTCTCATCGCTGCCGCACTGCTCTCGTTCGTCTCCGCCGCCGCTTTCGCAACGGGCACGAACTCCAGCTCCAGCTCGACCTCGGGCGGCTCGACCTCCGCTTCGGTTTCCGGCTTCGGCCACTTCACGGCCAGCAACTACGGCACGGCCAACGGCAACGCGCAGTCGGTCGCCGGCAACGCGTTCGGCGGGACGGGCAACTTCACCAACGCGACGACCAGCCACACCAACACGTCGAACGTCGGCGGTTTCGGTCACGGCACGTCGTCGGCAGGCGGCACCTCGGGCGCGGACGCAGCGGCCAATGCATGGAGCAAGCTCGGCGGCGGCTGGCGTTAAGCCGGACCGTGTGCCACGGCAGGGGCGGCGTCATCACGAGACGCGTGCTTGGGCGACACCGCCTTTGCCGACCTTATAAAAATACTCTAAGCCGTCCGGGGCGTCATGCGCTGTGGCGTTCCCCTTTCCTTCCGGAGAACCAGAATGAACAAGACCACTTTGCAACTGGCATGCGCAGTGTTGTTTTGCGCAGCGCAACTTGCCCACGCTGACACCGCGGCGAATGCCTCGTCGGGCTCCGTATCGGGGTCGACTTCGACCGGCATCGGTCAGGGCGGCGGATCGAGCCTGAACAACATCGGCACGTCGGCGAACTCGACGGCCAACACCAGTTCCAATTCATCGTCGGTCGGCGGCCTCGGCGTGGCGAACGCGAACGGCGGCCGTTCGTCGGCAACCGGCGGCAGCTCGTCGGCGCGAGGCGGCTCGTCGAACGTCAACATCTCGCTGACGATGCCGGCGCTCGCTAATTCGAGCACCGGCGCGAACGGCACGGGCTCCCCCACCGGCACGGATGCGACCGGCAAAGCCGCGACCAGCGGCCCCGGCACGAGCGCATTCGACACGCGCACGACGGTCGATTACAACCAGAGCTCGTACTCGGTGCGCACGACGCCGGCGATTGCCGCGCCCGCACTCACGACGACGCTCTCCGACACCTGCATGGGCTCGGCGAGCTTCGGCCTGTCGATCACGGGCTTCGGCGCGACCGGCGGCACGACGCTCGTCGATCAGGCTTGCGTGCGCCGTCTCGATGCACGCGAATTCCGCGCGATGGGCCTCACCGATGTCGCGCTCGCGCTCCTGTGCCAGAGCGAAGCGAACCGCCGCGCCGTCGAAGCCACGGGCCATCTGTGCCCGGGCACGACCACGCCGCTCGTGAAGTCGGGCGCGGACGCTGTTCTTTCGGATGACGAAAAGTTTCGCGATCCGCTGATCCGCGCGCGCCTCGGCTTGCCGGTGACCGCCGCGAACAATCCGGAAGTCAGCCTGAAGACGCGGGACGATGCAAAGCAGGCTCAGCCGGCGCCCGCGAAACAGGTCGCGCAGCCGACGCCGGTCGCGGCCCGCGCGTACGATAAGCATGAAGCTTCTGATGGCGTCGAAGTGGCGAGCGCGCCCATCGGCGAAAAGATCGAAGTCTCGCTGGTGCAGTGAGGAGCGGTACATCCAATGGCAGCTTGACGCCTTGGAGCAGAAGAGACGCGCCTGAGCAATCGGGCCGTCTCTCCCTTTCAAGGGTTGGCTCTGAAAGACTGGTCCCGGAGAGTCAACCCTCGTTTTCCCGCTTGATTTCCCGCTTGATTTTCCCGCACGAGGCAGGCGATGAAGAGTCAGAAGAAAACAGCGGCCATCGCGCTCGCAGCGGCCGCGATGGTCTCGATGATGCCGATGCGCGCGCACGCCGACGTGAGCGCCGGGCTGATCTGGGCCGCGAATCCGGCGGGCCTGCAGGCGATGCCCGATGCGCAGGCGCTCGCGCTCTTGCCTTCGAGCGCTTATGTGCCGTTGCAGACTTCGGGCGGCAAGTGCCTGCTCGTCGCGCGACGCGGCACGAAGATCGTCGCGGTCGAACTGTCGCCGCTCACGATCGGCACGAAGATCATTGGATGGAAGCCGCAGGAGATCGACATGAGCACGCTCACGTCGAAGTGGGGCTATCAGCCGCCGAAATCGTCGATCGATACGAAGAGCTTCGGCAATCCCGTCACGAACACGATCTCCGCGCAAAGCAAGACCGATACGTCGAAAGGCGGTTCGTACGCACACGCGGGCAGTTGGAGCAACGGCAACGTCGAAGCGCACAGCAGCGCGATTGCATCGGCGAACGGCGAGACGGAAGCCGCCGAATCCGTGACCGTGAACGGCAAGACGTATCGCAAGTACAGTCATTTCAAGCCGGCGACGGCAGACGCGCCGGTCGCGGCATCGGACGAATATTTCTGTCAGTGACGCACGAGCTTCACGTCGCGGCGGATTTCGTTTCGACGACCGGCGGCACCGGCAAGGCGACGCCCTCCGCGGGCCGCGTCTCGCTGCCGAAACGCGCGACCGAGAACGAGAACGTGTTGATGCCGTTCGCGCTCGTCGCGGACACCGTGCCGCGATGCATCTCCGCCACCGCCTTGACGATGGCGAGCCCGAGGCCATGATTTTCGCGGCTGTTCGTACGTGAGCTTTCCGCGCGATAGAAACGGTCGAAGAGATGCGCCATCACATGCGGCTGAATCGGCTCGCCCGGATTGGCCACCGCAATGCGCACACGTCCATGCTCGCGCGTGATCGATACGGCGATCGTCGCGCCGGGCGCGCAATGCTGAATCGCATTCATCACGAGATTCGTCAGCGCGCGTCCGAACAGCGACGTGTTGACGAAGGCGCGCGCATCGCCGCTCGCGGTTGCGCCGACCTGCGCTTCCTCCAGTGGAATCTCGAGAAACTCCAGCGTGCGATTGACTTCCGCCGCGAGCGACACTTCGACGAGCCCCGTCGCGCGCTCGCCCTGATCGGCGCGCGCGAGAAACAGCATGTCGTTGATGATCGCGCGCACGCGCTCGAACTCTTCGAGATTCGATTGCAGCGTATGACGCAGCTCTTCGATCGAGCGATCGCGCGTCAATGCCACTTCCGTCTGACCGATCAATATCGTGACCGGCGTGCGCAACTCGTGCGCGACATCGGCGTTGAAGGATTCGAGCCGGCCGTACGCGTGATCGAGACGCTCCAGCGCGCCATTGAAGGACTTCGCGAGATCTTCCAGCTCCATCGGCAGCGCGCGTGTATTGAGGCGTTGCGAGCGATTGGTCGGACTCAGCTTGGAGGCATCGCGTGTGAGCCGCGTGAGCGGCGCGAGACCAAGACGCGCGACCGAATAGCTCAGCAGCAGGACCGCGATGGT
This sequence comes from Caballeronia catudaia, assembly GCF_001544755.2. GTDB lineage: Bacteria > Pseudomonadota > Gammaproteobacteria > Burkholderiales > Burkholderiaceae > Caballeronia > Caballeronia catudaia. The sequence continues at coordinate 167,236 of NZ_FCOF02000005.1, forward strand.
CGACAGCGCCATGAACGCAGCGAGTGCGAGACCGAACGCGCGCATCGTGTGGACGTTGGGCGAGCAGTCGATTGCGACGAAGAGCTGCAAGGGCGGACGGTCCGCGTTGGGCGGGATCGTCAGCGTGGTCATCAGCATGTCGTACGCGCGGTCTTTGGGACGAAAGCGCTCATAGCCGCCCAGCACGCGCTTGATGACGCGGCCCTCCGGCGGCGACCCGTACTCGAAGCGCGGATCGTTGCTCGACACGGCGAAGAGCGTGGAGCCGTCGCGCGGCGTGATGTCCGCGAGCTTCTCTTTCGCGATCTTCCATTTGTCCGGGTTCGACACGTGCGTGACGATGAGCCGTGCGACCTCCGCGCGATTGTCGAGCGAGTCGCGCAAGTGCTGCTCCAGTTGCACGCGCAGCACGAGAAAAAGCCCGGAGCCGACGAGCGAAAACACGAATAGCGCGACGAGCGCGAACATCACGGCGAGACGCCGCGAGATGGAGCGCTGGGTGCGCGGCTCATGTGCCTCACGTGCCTCACGAGCTTCATGCGGCGCCGGCGATGCCCACTGCGTGTTCATGATGGTCTCGCGTCTTCCCTTATTTCGCGCGTGTCGCGGGCTTCGCGCACTTCGAGCACGTAGCCCATGCCGCGCACGGTGTGCAGCAGTTTCGTGCGGAACGGTCCGTCGAGTTTCGCGCGCAGACGCTTGATCGCCGTTTCGACGACGTTCGTGTGGCTTTCGAAATCGACTTCCCAGACGAGTTCGGTGATCGCGGTCTTCGACAGAATGTCGCCGTGACGGCGCGCGAGCACCGAGAGCAACTGAAACTCTTTCGCGGTGAGATCGAGCCGCACGCCATCGCGCGTCGCACGGCGGCCGATCAGATCGACATACAGATCGCCGACGGAAATGAGCGTGGATTCCTGCGCGCGCGTGCGGCGCGCGAGCGCATGCAGGCGCTCGACGAGTTCGAGGAACGAGAAGGGCTTGGTCAGATAGTCGTCCGCGCCCTCGCGCAAGCCGCGCACGCGATCGTTGATGTGATCGCGCGCGGTGAGCATGATGACGGGCGTCGACTTCTGCATGCGCAACGCCTTCAGCACCGCGAAGCCGTCGCGTCGCGGCAACATCACGTCGAGCACGATCACGTCGTAGTCGTATTCGATGGCGAGATGCGTGCCTTCCTCGCCGTCCATGGCGACATCGACGACCCAGCCTTGCTCGGTCAACCCCGAGCGCAGGTAATCCACTACTTTGTGTTCGTCTTCGACTATCAGGACTTTCATGCCTGGCACCTGTGCGCGTTCAGTGTGTGCTTACCGTGTTGTTCAACGATAACTATACGAGCCTCGTGGGCTTCGTGCTTATTCTCGTGCTTGTTTTCGTGCTTGTTTTCGTGCTTGTTTTCGTGCTTGTTTTCGTGGTTACGTTTCTACTGGCTTTGATGCGTCGAATTCGCCGCTTCCTCCGCGTCATTCATGTTCCACCCGCCGCCCAGCGCCTTCACGAGCGCCACCGATGTCGTGCGCTGCTGGCCGCGAATCTGCACATCCTGACGCTGGCTCGTGAGCAATTGCTGCTGCGCGGTGATGACGTCGAGATACGCGACGAGCCCGCCCGAATAACGATCGTTCGCGAGCGACAGTAATCGTTGCGCATCGACGACGGCTGCGTGCGACTGCTTCGCCGCGCCATCCAGCACCGACAATCCAACGATGCCGTCCTGCACTTGCTGGAACGCGCCGAGCACTGTTTGCCGATAACTCGCGACCGCCGCGACATAGCCTTCGTTGGCGAAATCGACGCCAGCCGCGCGCCGCCCGCCATCGAACACGACCTGGCTCGCCATCGTGCCGATGGTCCACAAGAGGCTCGGCGCGGAAATGAGGCTGGCAAACGCGGTGCTTTCCCATCCGATCGTGCCGTTCAGCGTGACGCTCGGGAAGAACGCCGCGCGGGCGACGCCGATCTGCGCATTGGCCGCCGCCATCGCGCGCTCGGCCGATGCGACATCGGGCCTGCGTTGCAGCACGTCGCTGGGCACGCCGAGCGGTATCGACGGAAGCGGGCTGTCATCCAGCGTAGGCGCGATGGCGAATTGCGGCGCGGGCGTGCCGACGAGCGCGGCGATCGCGTGCTCGAATCGCGCGCGCTGATTCACGAGCAGTTGTGCCTGCACGCGAGTCTGATCGAGCAGGGCTTGCTGCTGCAATACATCGAGGCCAGACACCGCGCCGAGATCATGCTGCGCCTTCACGTAATCGAGCGCCTTGTTTTGCAGATCGACGGAGCGGTTCAGCACGTCGATTTCGGCATCGAGCTCGCGCATCGAGAAGTAGTCGCTTGCGAGGTCGGTCGTGAGCACGAGGCGCGCGTTGGCGAGATCGTCGCGCGACTGGTCGGCCGTTGCGTGCGCGGCTTCGACTTCGCGTCGAATGCGGCCGAAGAGATCGAGGTCGTAATCGACGGTCGGCGCGAGCTTCAGATCGTTCTGCACGGTCGAGCTGTTCGGCGTCGCGTAGTTGTTGACGGGCCGGTTCTTCGATATGCGCGAGCGCGAAGCATTGGCGCCGAGATCGACTTCGGGCAGCGCGAGCGCCGACGTTTGCGCGAGCGTTGCGCGGGCCTGCGCGTAATGCGCGCTCGCGGCGGCGAGCGTCTGATTCTGCGCGAGCGCCTGCGTTTCGAGGGCGTTCAGCGTGACGTCGCCGAAGCCTTGCCACCAGTCGAGCGCGAGCGGCGCATGCGAAGGCTCACCGACGCGCCAGTACGAATCCGTCTTCCAGTCCGGCGGCGCGTCGGCCACCGGGCGACGATAGTCAGGCCCGACCGTGCAGGCCGCGAGCATCGCAACGAGCGTGACGCAAAGCGCGGCTTTCATGACGCGGCCTTGCCTTGTTGCGGCGCGATGACGACATGATCGCCGTCCGCGATCGAATCGCTCGGGTTGATGATGACCTTGTCGCTAGCGTCGATGCCGCTCTCGATTTCGAGCGATTGCCCGAGATCCTGCGCGATCACGATCTTGTGCAGATGCACGTGACCGTCCGCATCGACGACGGCGACACGCGGGCCTTCCGCGCGAAACAGCAGCGCGTTGCCCGGCACGAGCAGCCGTGCATGCGCGGTGGCGGGGAGCGCGACCTGCACATACGCGCCGGGACGCAGACGGCCGTCGGCGTTCGGCAACGTGACTTCGATCTGCAAGGAGCGCGTGGGCACGTCGATCGCGCCGGAGATATGCGTGATCTTGCCGTGGAATTGCTCGCCCGGCAGCTCGGCCTGCATGACGGTCACGTCCTGACCGACCTTCGCGTTCTGCGCATACGCCTGCGGCATCTGCACGAACACGCGCAACGGATCGGACTGCGCGAGCGCGAACAGCGCGCGGCTCGTGCCGCTGCCCGCATCGATGAGATCGCCCACATCCACATTGCGTTGCGTGACGACGCCCGCGAACGGCGCGACGATGCGCTTGAACGATTCGAGCTGACGCAGGCGCTTCACGTTGGCATCGGCGGCGGCGAGATTCGCGACATCCTGGTTATACGTGCTCTGACGTTCATCGAGCTCCTGTTGCGAGACCGCGTCGCGCTGACGCAATTGCTGCCAGCGTTGCAGCGAACTCTTGGCGAGGCCTAAGCTCGATGCAGTCTGGTCGCGCTGCGCGACGGCCTGCGCAAGTTCCTGATCGATCTCGGGCGTGTCGAGATCGGCGAGCAACTGGCCTTGCTTCACACGCGCGCCGATATCGACGTACCAGTGCAGCAGATACCCCGTTGCACGCGCATAGATCGGCGATTCGACGAAACCGCGCAACGTGCCTGGCAAGGTCGTTTCACCGCCGCCGTCGGTTTGCGTCGGCGTGACGACATTCACATATTGCTGCGCGTTTTGCTGCGTGCTCGCGGCCATCGAACGGTTGTGCATCATGTCGGTGACGACGGTGCGCGCGGCGCCGATCGCGAGCAGCGCGATCACGATGACGAACGCGATCTTCGCGCGTTTCCATTCGGCATGGCGCGGCGGCAGCGCGGGCCCTTCGTCCGGGTCGCGCGCGGGAATCGCAAGCGATGCATGGTTCTTTTCGGTCATGTTCGTCGAAATGCTGTGAAGTCAGTGTTGGCCGTTGCCGTCTTCGTGCTGCGATGGATGCTTGCGGCCCGCGCGACGTGCGAGCCGTGCATGAATGCCCGCAAAGACGAGCGGCACGAAAAAGAGCGTGGAAGCCGTGGCGAAAAGGAGCCCGCCTATCACCGCGCGGCCGAGCGGCGCGTTCTGCTCCGCGCCTTCGCCGAGGCCGAGCGCCATCGGCACCATGCCGATGATCATCGCGAACGCGGTCATTAAAACCGGACGGATGCGGCTCGCGCCCGCTTCGAGCGCGGCGGTGAGCGGCGGCATGCCGGCGTTCAGGCGCTGGCGCGCGAACGAGACCATCAGAATGCTGTTCGCGGTGGCGACGCCCATCGTCATGATCGCGCCGGTGAGCGCGGGGACGCTCAAATGCGTGCCGGTCAGAAACAGCATCCAGATGATGCCCGCGAGCGCGGCGGGCAATGCGCTCACGATGATGAGCGGATCGACCCACGACTGAAAGTTCACGACGATCAGCAGATACACGAGCACGATCGCCGTCGCGACGCCGAGGCCGAGACCGAAGAACGAGGTGCGCATCGTTTCCACCTGGCCGCGCACGACGATCTGACTGCCGCGCGGAAGCGTCTTGCGCGCTTCGTCGACGAGATGGTTCACCTGCCGCGCGACGCCGCCGAGATCGCGCCCTTCGACGCTCACGAAGAGATCGATCACCGGCCGGATGTTGTAGTGCGTGACCACCGCGAACTGCGTGTGCGGCGAGAGCCGCACGAGATTGCCCAGCAGTTGCGTGGGCCCGTTGAGCGATGCGGACACGGGCGTGCGCAGCAGTTCGTCGATGGATGAAACCTGATATTGCGGCGTCTGCACCGCGAGGTTGTATTCGACGCCATTGCGCGGATTGAACCAGAAACCCGGCGCGGTTTGCGAGCTTCCCGAGAGCGACACGAGCACGTTCTGCGCGACGTTGCTCGCCGAAAGATTCAGTTGTTGCAGGCGCGTGCGGTCCATTTGCAGATCGATGGCCGGTTCGTCGAGTTTTTGCTGAATGTGCGTATCGACATTGCCGGGAATCATGCGGATCTGCTTCATCAGCTTGCTCGCGGCTTCGAAGTTCGCTTGCCCGTTCTGTCCTTGAATCTGCACGTCGATGGCCGCGGGCAGACCGAAGTTCAGGATCTGCGTGACGATATCGGCGGGCTGAAAGAAGAACTCGACGCCGGGAAAGCGGCGCGGCAGGAGCGCGCGCAATTCGTCGATGTACTTCTGCGTCGGCGCGTGATCTTCCTTGAGCGCGACCTGAATCTCGCCATCGAGCGTGCCGATCGTGCCTGCGTTGCTATACGAGAGATTGATGCCGCTATACGGCAAGCCGAGGTTATCGAGGATCGTCGCGAGCTCGTCTTGCGGCACGATCTGGCGCACGACCTTTTCGACTTCATCGGCGAGACGCGCGGTTTCCTCGATGCGCGTGCCGGTCGGCGCACGCATGTGCATGCGGATATTGCCGGCATCGACGCTCGGGAAGAAGTCTTCGCCGAGCACGAACACGAGGCCCGCAGAAAGCAGGCAGAAGCCGAGAAACAGCGACGCGAACCGTCGGCGGCGCACGAGCAGCGTCGACAGAATCACGATATACGCGCCGCGCATGCGCTCGAATCCGCGATCGAAGCGGCGATGCAGTCGCATGAAGAGATTCGGCTTCGCCTTCGCATCCTGCGCGTGCGCGTGGCCCATCAGGAGCATCGCGAGCGTCGGCACGAGCGTGCGCGACAGGATGTACGACGCGAGCATCGCGAACACGACGGCTTCGGCTAGCGGCACGAACAGGAATCTGGCAACGCCGGTGAGAAAGAACATCGGCACGAACACGATGCAGATGCACAGCGTCGAAACGAGCGCGGGCACGGCGATTTCACCCGCGCCTTCGAGAATCGCATCGTGCAGATTCGTGCCCAGGTGCAGATGCCGTTCGATGTTCTCGATCGTCACGGTGGCATCGTCGACGAGAATGCCGACGGCGAGCGCGAGGCCGCCGAGCGTCATGATGTTGATGGTCTGCCCAAGTGCATGCAGCACGATCAGCGACGAGAGTATCGAGAGCGGAATCGAGATCGCGATGATGCACGTGCTGCGCCAGTTGCCGAGAAAGAGCAGGATCATCGCGGCGGTGAGCGCGGCGGCGATGAGCGCTTCGCGCACCACGCCTTGCACCGCGGCTTTCACGAACACGGACTGATCGAAGAGCGCGCTGATCTTCAGATCCGGCGGCAATGACGCACGCGCTTGCGGCAAGAGATCGTGCAAGGTGTTGACGATGGAGAGCGTCGACGCATTGCCGTTCTTCAATACCGAAATCAGCACGCCGCGCCTTCCATCCTGCCGCACGATATTGGTCTGCGGCGAGAAGCCGTCGCGCACGTGCGCGACTTCACGCAGATAGGTGGTCGCGCCGTTGATGGTGCGCACGGGAATGTCGTTCAGGCCCGCGACGGTCGCGGGCGAGCCGTTCATGTTGATCGTGTATTCCTTCGGGCCGATCTTCGCGGTGCCCGTCGGCAGAATCAGGTTCTGTGCGTTGACGGCCTGCACGACATCCGTCGGCGTGAGGCCTTTTGCGAGCAGCGCGCGCGTGTCGAGATCGACGGATATGAGGCGCGTCTTGCCGCCATAGGGATAGGGCACGGCCGCGCCGGGAATGGTCACGAGCTGCGGGCGCAGAAAGTTGAGCGCGGTGTCGTTCAGATCCTGCTCGGACTGCTTCGGGCTCGAGAGGCCGAGCTGGATCACCGGAATGCTCGACGCCGAATAGCTGATGACGAGCGGCGGCGTCGCGCCGGGCGGCATCTGCTTCAACTGCGCCTGCTCGACCGCGACGGTCTGCGCGATTGCGGTCTGAATGTTCGCGGTGGGCTGCAGAAAGAGCTTGATGATCGCGATGCCTTGCAGCGATTGCGACTCGATGTGCTCGATGTTGTTCACCGTCGTCGTCAGGCTGCGCTCGTTGACCGACGTGATGCGGTTGGCCATGTCCTGCGCAGAGAGGCCCGTGTAGTTCCAGATGATGCTGACGACAGGAATATCGATTTCAGGCAGCACGTCCACCGGCGTCGTCACGAGGACGAAGGGCGTTGCCAGCAGAATCATGATGGCCATCACGATGAACGTGTATGGCCGCTTGAGCGCAACGTTGACTATCCACATTGAGTCGTTCGGAGGATGCTGGGGAAGGGCGTCGCGAAAGATGCGGATGCGGCGCGCGAGAATGCAATGACGGCGCGAGCCGGACGGTGCGCTATCGGTGTCGCTATGGTAGTGGCGCGGTGCCAACGACAATGTGGCGCGAATATGGCGCCGTTGTCAGATTAGGCGTTTTGAAAGCAAGATTGCGAAAGGGCGCGGTCAGGGCCGCGCGCGTCTTTCACATGCATAGGGAATAACAAGGTTTCGTTGCAGATAACGTTCTGCAATGCGCGAAGCGTTATTGCGGGTTCTGCTGCGTCGCCGCTTGTCCGGATGCCGAGGTGCCGTCGGACGGCGAGCCGTACGCGGTCGATGATTGCAGCTTCTGCTCCGCTGCCTGGATGTTGTCCGGATAGAAGGCGTCGCGCTCGGACGGGTTATAGCCGGCCTGCTCGACGCGTTGCAGATCCTGCCTGACCTGTGCGCGCGTGAGGCCTTCGCTTTGCGCGAGCGCGGCGAGCGGCGCGGCGGCAAGCGCAATGACGGCGAGGCGTGTGATTAATTTCATGGCGTACTCCTCAATGCGAGTGAAGGATGAGCGCGGCGTGCGGCGTCGCACGGCCACCCTCGAATTCTATTTGTCGTACCGTGACGAGATGCTGGCGATCACATGGCGCATTGGTCAGATGGGAGCGCATGTCGAACGCATTGCGAGGCTATCGAAGGGGCATCTGTCATCGCGCCTGGCCGATGTTAGACTCGCCCGCGTAAGGCGTTTCGTAAGCCGTTTGCTGTTGCGTGTCGTCCCGGATATCGAGTAAGGAACACATCAATTGCCCTTCAATCTGCCGACCACGGCCACCGCGCCGTTTTGTCCATCGGAAGTCAAAGGCTCGGTCGCCGTTTCGCCGGGCGCGCCGCTCTGGAAGAAGCTCTTGCAATTCGCGGGACCGGGCTTGCTCATTTCCATCGGCTATATGGACCCGGGCAACTGGGCGACGGATATTGAAGCCGGCTCGCGTTACGGCTATAACCTGCTGTTCGTCGTCGTGCTGTCGAGTCTCGCGGCGATGGTGCTGCAGTGTCTTTCGATGCGCCTTGGCATCGTCACGGGCAAGGATCTCGCGCAGTTGTCGCGTGAACGCTATTCGAAGCCGGTCGCGAATGTGCAATGGATGCTCGCGGAGTTATCGATTATCGCGTGCGATCTCGCGGAAGTGCTCGGCGGCGCGCTCGCGTTTCATTTGCTTTTCGGCGTTTCGCTGATATGGGGCGTTATTCTGACGGCCTTCGATACGCTCATCGTGCTCGGATTGAAAGGCAAGAACTTCCGCGATCTCGAAGCGATCATGCTCGGTCTCATCGCGACGATCGGCGTCGGTTATATCGTCGAACTCGTGCTCGTGAAGCCGCATTGGCCATCGGTTGCGGCGGGCTTGGTGCCGTCGATTCATGCGTTGAGCGATCGCGAGCCGCTGTATCTCGCGATCGGCATTCTCGGTGCCACCGTGATGCCGCATAACCTGTATCTGCATTCCTCGATCGTGCAGACGCGCGTCGTCGATCGCGACATTAAAAGCCTTGCATCGGCGATCAATCTTTCGCGGCTCGATACGATCGTGTCGCTCATTCTTGCCTTGTTCATCAATGCGGCGATCTTGATTCTTGCTGCATCGGCGTTTCATGCGACGGGGCATACGCAAGTCACCGAGATCGAAGACGCCTATAAGCTGCTTGCGCCGATCGTGGGTACTGGGCTTGCCGCCATTCTTTTCGCGGTGACGCTGTTTGCGTCAGGGCAAAGCTCGACCTTCACCGGAACGATCGCCGGGCAGGTCATCATGGAAGGTTTTCTGCAACTGAAGATTCCGTGCTATCAGCGCAGGTTCATCACGCGCGCGCTTGCCCTCGTGCCGGCCTTGATCGGCGTCTATCTGATGGGCAATGGCGCGGTCGGCAAGCTGCTCGTCGCGAGTCAGGTAGTGTTGAGCCTGCAATTGCCGTTCGCACTTTATCCGCTGATTCGCATGACGAACGATCGCGGGTTGATGGGGCAGTTCGCGAACAGGCCGGTTATGAAATTCGTCGCGTGGGCGCTGTTCGCGGTGATCAGTGCGGCGAATGTTTGGCTCGTGGTGCAGACGGGGATGGAGTGGATGGGGTGAGGAGACAATCGGCGGCGACGCGGTCGAGATGCGCCCGCGCTCTCGGCGAGCGTGGGCGATCGATTATCTGTCAGTGCGTGATATCCAGTTCTTCAGCGATGAAAGTAGCTTTGGGGCAGACGCAATCAGTACATCAACAACAAGCGGCTTAAGTGTGTCCCAAGCTTCCCCCGCGAAGTCTTTTATCGACTCCCAGATGCCCTTCTCAGCGCTTATCCTCGCTTCTTCGCTGACGTTTTCCTCTTTTGCTTCTCTTGTGAATGCATACTTTTTTTCATTCGGCAATGCTTCAACAATTAAATCGACGAGGGATGTCAGGTTGAAGGATCTGCCTTTCTTGGATGCTGCAATGGAAATGATGTTGCGCGCAGATACGTCAAATTTTTTTGAAACTTCGAGTTCTTTTTTCCGTATGTTTGCACGTTGCGTACCGCCGGGAGCGTAGGCTTGATGGTCCCAGTCTTCGATGTCGTTGGTTTTATCGACTTGAGTTATGACAAATATGATTGGAACCGTTGCGCCTGCGCTACGGACTTGCTCATAACCTTCAATCGCTGACGCGTAGTTTCTGTCATCAGCCTTGATTGCCCATAGGATCAAATCAAGATTGGGAGTCAGGCTCTTATAAAGCTCGATATACTCCTTGTGTCGAGTGGGGTCCTCTCCAATGCCAGGGACGTCGATTAGGTCTATACCCCCTTTCCCGTGTTCTGCACCTACGAAAATTGTTTGGGGTTCGCGAGTACACGCTTTGACGTCAGCGACTTTGGCAACCTCCCGTCCAAAGAGAGCATTGCAAAGACTGGACTTGCCTACACCCGAGTTTCCGAAAACCCCGGCCTTAGGCGTGTAAGAGCGGATGCGATTCACTCTGTCCTGAATCTCTTTCGCCAGCTTATCTCGTGTTACTCCAGGTGCACTCAATTTTGGCACAGCAGACATCTTCACCTCAGCGCATCGCAAATTTATGAAAATTTCGCTGACAGTTGTCAAATGCTTTTTAGTAATCCGTAGCATATGATTCCAGTCGCGCCAGAGGATAGCGTAGAAAGTTTCCCGTGTGAAATTTTAGTTGGACGTTTATTGACAGGGCGCTTCTAGCGCACCCTATCAGGGTCTCTCGCTCTGACAGGACGCGGCCTGTGCTGTCTCGGTCGGAATTCCAGCGAATCTCATGCCACCAGATCGTCGGGCTTCCGTGCGCAGCATCAGCGAACAAAAAAAGCGCCATGCACCTTTCGCAGTGCACGGCGCTTCTTCAACCCCCTTAGCGTCGCCTTACTTCGCCATCGCCACCGACACATTCGCTTTCGCCGCCACAGCAACTGGAATCGCGCCATCCACAGGCCGTGCTTCATCCACCGTCGTACGTCCGCCGTCGCGGAAGAACGCCTGCTCGGCCGCCTTGTTCAGCACGAGAATACTGATCCGGCGATTCGTAGGCTCATCGACGACATCTTTATTCAACGGCAATACGTCTGCGAGACCGCGCACTTGCAGCACCTTGCTTTCCTTCATTCCGCCTGCGACCAGCGCACGCCGCGCGGCATTGGCCCGCTCGCCCGACAGTTCCCAGTTCGAATAGCCCGCCTGATTGCCGGAATAGGGCACGGCGTCGGTATGTCCTGCAATCGACACGCGGTTATCGACATCATTCAACGACGCGCCGATGTTCGTCAGAATCGTCGTCACATAACTTTCGAGCCTGAAGCTGCCCGATGCGAACATCGGCCGCTTGAGCGAATCGACGATCTCGATGCGCAAGCCTTCGCTCGTAATCGCAATGCGGATCTGATCCTTGTATGCGCGCAGCGCGGGCACCTGTTCGATCAACGTCACGAGCTTCTGCTTGAGCTGCTGCAGCTTTTGCAGATCTTCCATTGCAACGGCAGCGCGCGCGATGGATTGCGGCACTGGCTGCGTCTGGCTCTTCTTGCCTTCACCGGGACGCGTGCTCGACAAATCCTTGCCGCCACCCGTGATGACGCTCGTATGCGCCGATGCACCGCCATCGTTGCCGAACAACGCGGACAACGGCGTGTTGAAGTACTGCTCGATGCCTTCCTTGTCGTACTTCGACGTCGATCCGAGCAGCCACATCAAAAGGAAGAACGCCATCATCGCGGTGACGAAGTCGGCGTAGGCGATCTTCCATGCGCCGCCATGATGTCCGTGACCGTGCGCCTTCTTCTTGCGCTTCACCACCACGGTGGGCGCAAGCACGGATTGCAGCGGGTCGCGCGAGGGTTTCTCAGCCATGTGCGTGCTCCTCGTGCCTTAGCCAGCGGCCTTCGGCATCTTGGTTGCGCGCACCGCGTCGTCTAGTTCCTTGAAGCTCGGGCGATCGGCGGTGAAGAGCACCTTGCGGCCGAATTCGACGGCGACCGTCGGCGCATAGCCGTTCATCGATGCAAGCAGCACGGACTTCACGCACTGGAACGGCTTCGCTTCAGCCGCGCCCTTCGCGTTCAACAAATCCGCGAGCGGGCCGATGAAGCCATACGCCAGCAAAATGCCCAGGAACGTGCCGACGAGCGCGCCCGCGATCATCTCGCCGAGCACGGCGGGCGCGGCACCCACCGAGCCCATCGTGTGCACGACGCCCATCACCGCCGCGACGATGCCGAACGCAGGCAAGCCATCGGCCATCTTCTGGATCGCGTTCGCGGCGACCGAGCTTTCGGTGTGATGCGTCTCGAGCTCTTCGTCCATCAGATCCTGCATTTCGAGCGCGTTCACATTGCCCGCCGACATCATGCGCAGATAGTCGACGATGAAATCGAGCAGATGATGATCCGCCATCACGTGCTCGTATTTCTGAAAGAGCGGGCTGGACTCGGGCGCGTCGACATCGGCTTCGAGCGCCATCATTCCTTCCTTGCGCGCCTTTTGCAGCAGTTCGTAAAGCAGCGCGATCAGCGCGACATATTTCTCTTTCGTGTACCCGCCGCCCTTGAACGCCTTGGGTATCGATTGCAAGGTTTTCTTGAGCGTGGCCGTCGGATTCGATACGACGAACGCGCCGATCGCCGCGCCGAAGATACATAGCAGCTCGAACGGCTGCACGAGGGCGGCAAGGTGGCCGCCGACGCCGATGAAGCTTCCGATCACCGAGCCGATGACCAAAACCCATCCGATGATGACAAACATGTTTTCTCCGCAAATGTCCGGCGCCGCGGGCAGTGCGCGCTCGGGCTTGATACGCGCACGACTCGCGACGCATTGTTCGCTTGTTGTGGAGCTTATCGGCTCGAAATACACGGAGATTTAGGGTGACGCGCGCAATTTTTTCTGCGCAAATGTTTGCGGAGTAAGTCTTACGTTCGTTCGGTATGCGCTACGTCGAAGGTAATGGATCGTTTATCCGGGCTTCGTCTAACATCGCCTGCATGAACTCGACCCTCGTTGCTCCCGCCGTTCAATCGACCGTCGGCGCGCTATTGCGCGAATGGCGACAGCGCCGCCGCCTGAGCCAGCTCGATCTCGCAGGCGTTGCGGACGTGTCCACGCGCCATCTGAGCTTCGTCGAATCGGGGCGCTCGCTGCCGAGCCGCGACATGCTGATGCGCCTCGCCGAACAGCTCGACGTGCCCTTGCGCGAGCGGAACACCTTGCTCGTGGCGGCGGGTTATGCGCCGCTGTACCGCGAGCGCGCCATGTCCGATCCGCAACTCGCGGCGGCGCGGCGCGCGGTTGATCTCGTGCTGAAAGGGCACGAGCCATATCCCGCGCTCGCAGTCGATCGTCACTGGACGATGGTTGCCGCCAACGCGGCGCTCGCGCCCCTCGTCGCGTCGGCGCACGCGGAACTGCTGACGCCGCCGGTGAACGTGTTGCGCCTGTCGATGCACGCTCGGGGCCTGGCCGACGCCATCGACAACTGGCACGAATGGCGCGCCCATCTGCTTGCGCGCTTGCGGCGGCAGATCGAGGTATCGGGCGACGCGACGCTCGTCGCGCTGCTGGCTGAACTCGACGCGTATCCCACGCCCGCGCACGCGCAGCCCGCATCGCGCGGCGAAACCGATCCGGTCGTTGTGCCGTTGCGCCTGCGCACGCCCCACGGCGTCCTGTCGTTCTTCAGCACGACGACCGTTTTCGGCACGCCCGTTGACATCACGTTGTCGGAGCTCGCGATCGAAGCCTTCTTTCCCGCCGACGACGCCACCGCCGATATCCTGCGCCAACTCGCCGATGCGCGACGCTGAGCTTGCGCCGCTTCGCGCCTGCTTACAGAATTGAACCTGGCGTCAAGGTGTGAATCTATGAAGAGGCAGGCTGCGCGCTGATAGGGCGCGTGGCCTTTGCCAGCTTTTGTCCAACCCAACGCGGAAGACAGCGATGATTCAAACATTCGAGCAAGTGATCGGCGGGCAAAAGATGCAGTTCTGCGCGAGCATCGCGGAAGGCGGCGGGCCGGTGCGCGTCATCATCAGTCGTGCGGATTCGGCGGAGTCGCTCGTGATCGTCGAAGCCGATGGCATCATCGGCGCAATCAAGGCCGAAGTGGAAGCGCCCGATACCCTCGTCGCCGATGCCGTGCGCAAGGCGCAACAGGAAGCGCTGATCGAGCGCGCGCTGGAAACCGGCGCCGTGCAAACGACGAGCCTGTAGCCGTCCATCCATTCGGCAGACACGAAGCAATGCCCGCGCGGCTTACCCCGCCGCGCGGGCATTGCTTTGTGTGCTCCACAGCGTTCCGGCGCGTTACATACGCGGCTCGCCGTTCTTCGGATCGGCGGGCACCATCGGCGTCGCCGAGTCCGGGCCGTCAGGCATGTCCGGGTCGTCGGGATTCGGCGGGGCGTCCGGGTCGAGCAGCTTGTCCGGGTCCGGTTCGCGCGGCTCGTCGGGGGAGCGGGGCATCGTCGACATGGTGTTCTCCTCAGGATGATGGCGCGCTCCGGCTCACCTTCCAGAGCGCTTCGCCCAAGCGATGCAACGGGCGTTCCCGCCGCCGCTCACTTGCCTTCGTCCGGAACCGGGCCGCACGCACGCTTCGCGTCTTTTGTCCGCGCGCGCGCCGGATTGCTTACGTGGCGCGCGGTCAACGCGGCGCATAAAAGCAGCACGACGGAAATCCCCGCCGACCAGCGCACCGCCTCGACGACATGTCCCGCGCCCGCCGCGGCCTCGCCGTGACCCGCGAGCGCGCCGAAGACCGCGACGCCGATCGCGCCCGCCGCCTGCCGCGCGGTGTTCAGCACCGCCGAGGCCGTCCCCGCGCGCTGCTGGCCGACAGTGCCGAGCAGGGCGGTCGTCATCGCGGGAACGGCGAGGCCCATCCCGGACGGAATCAGCAGGAAAGGCACGAGCAGCGCGGCCGTGGGCGTCGTCGCATCGACGAAGGCGAGCGCGGCGAAACCGGCGGCATCGAGCAACGCGCCGAAGACCATCGGGCCGCGCGAGCCGAAGCGCGCCACCACGGGCCCGCTCGCCAGGTTCGAGATCAGGAAGCCGCCGGTCAGCGGCAGGAACGCAAGGCCGGTCTGCAAGGGCGTGTGCCCGAGCACGCGCTGCAGGTACAGGCTCAGAACGAACACCATCCCATAATAGGTGAGATTCACGCCGATGCCGAAGACCACCGACGCGCCGAACGTGCGCTCGGCGAAAAGGGAGAGCGGCAGCATCGGCGCGCGGCTCCTTCGCTCGACAGTGATGAACGCGCCGCCCGCAGCCAGCGCGAGCACGAGTCCGCCGACGACGAGCGGATGCGCGGCCCCGAGCGGGCGCAGTTCGATCACCGCGCCGACGAACGCGGCGAGCGCGACGATCGCGAGCGCCTGGCCTGGCAGATCGACGCCGCGCGCGCGATCCGCGTCCTGCGGGCGCGTCCGGTCGACCCACAGGAGCGTCGCCACGATGCCCGCTGCGCAGATCGGCAGGTTGACCCAGAAGATGCTGCGCCATCCGAAGGCCGCGATCAGCACGCCGCCGACGATAGGCCCCGCCGCGATCGACACCGCGCCCGCCGCCGTCCACAGCCCGACCGCACGCGCGCGCAGACGCCGGTCGTGGCCACAGGCCGCGTTCAGCAGCGCGAGCGAGTTCGGCAGCATCGCCGCCGCGCCGACGCCTTGCAGCGCGCGCGCGGCGATCAGTTGCGGCGCATCACGTGAAAAGGCGCACGCGAGCGACGCCAGCGCGAACAGCGCGAGCCCGCCCGCGAACATGCGCCGCGCGCCGAAGCGATCGCCGAGCGAGCCCGCGGAAAGCATCAGCGCGGAGAACGCGAGCGCGTAGCTATCGACGGTCCATTGCAGGCTCGCGACGTTCGCGCGCAGATCGTGGCCGATGCTCGCGAGCGCGACATTGACGATCGAGACATCGAGTTGAGAGACGACGAAGCCGACGCTGGTCGCCGTGACGATGAGCATCTGCCGCGCGGACAGATGCGTTGCGGAGGGGGAGAGGTTCGAGTTCATGCCGTTCATCGTAAGCACGGCGCGCGTTCGATGTTTCGGCCTGCGGTGAAACGTGAAAGGCAAATGAAAATGGCGCGCCGGAGGAACGGTGCGCCATTTTTTGCCGGCAAAAAAATCAGCGGGACTGTCTGATGAACAGCGTCGTCAGCGCACCGATCACGCAGAGCGCGGCCACGTAGATCGCGGGCGCCATCGGGCTCGATTTCATCATCAGCGAGACGACAATCGGCGTGAGCCCGCCGAACACCGCATACGCGACGTTGTACGAAAACGAGATGCCCGAGAAGCGCACGGCGGGCGGGAAGGACTTCACCATCACGAACGGAATCGCGCCGATCACGCCGACGAAAAAGCCCGCGCACGCGTACCACGGCAACAGCACGGAGACGTCGAGCGCGACCTGCCGGAACATCAGCCAATACGACACGGCGAGCGCCATGCCGCCGATGAAAATCGTCTTGCCCGCGCCGATCCTGCCCGCGATCGCGCCCGCCAGCACGCAGCCGATCGTCAGGCACAGCGTCGCCGCGCAGTTCGCGACGAGCACCGTCGCCGGCGCGATGTGGAACTGCTTCTGCAGGAGCGTCGGCGTCATCAAAATCACGACGACGATCGCCGCCGACAGCATCCACGTGAGCAACATCGACACGATCACCGCGCGGCCGTGATCGCGCAGCACGGCCTTGAGCGGGAGTTCCGCCGCGAGCGACTTGCGCTTCTGCAATTCCGCGAAGACCGGCGTTTCATGCAGCCAGCGGCGCAAATAGACCGAGCAGAGGCCGAAGACACCGCCGAGCAGGAACGGCAGACGCCACGCGAAATCCGCGACTTCGGCCGGCGCGAACGCCTGGTTGATCGCGGTGGCGATCAGCGAGCCGAGCAGGATGCCCGCCGTCAGACCGGCCGTGAGCGTGCCGCACGCATAGCCGATATGCCGCCCCGGCACGTGCTCGGAGACGAACACCCACGCGCCCGGCACTTCGCCGCCGACGGCCGCGCCCTGCATCACGCGGAACAGAAGCAGCAGCACGGGCGCCATCAGCCCGAGCGATGCGTAAGTGGGCAGAAGGCCCATCAGGAGCGTCGGCACGGACATCAGCAGCACGGAGAGCGTGAACATGCGCTTTCGGCCGAGCAGGTCGCCGAAGTGCGCCATGACGATGCCGCCGAGCGGCCGCGCGAGATAACCCGCCGCGAAGATGCCGAAGGTCTGCAATTGGCGCAGCCAGTCGGGAATCGACGGCGGAAAGAACAGTTGGCCGATGACCGGCGCGAAGAACACGAAGATGATGAAGTCGTAGAACTCGAGCGCGCCGCCGAGCGCGGCGAGCGTGAGCGTCTTGTAATCGCCGCGCGTGAGCGCACGGCCGGCCGCGCGGGGAGCGTCGGTCAGAGGTGTTGCCTGCATCGAAAAAAACCCGTGAGTGGAAAAGCCACGCGAGACGCGCGGTAGGACGAGGCTTTGCCCTGCGGGATCGATGGAACGCGCCGGGTGGGCGCGAAGCGAAGGCCGAAGCGTGGCGCGCATGCACCAGACCTGAGACCAGCGGGCGCGGATTCTGAAGCCGCCGCCCGTCTTCCGCGCTGCGCTGTGCGACGGACAGTCGCGGCGCAACTTGCCGCGCGACGTCTCGGTAAAAACGACGGCAGCCGGGAACTTTAGAGCCGAAGGCGGCATGTTACAGGACGAAAGCCGGCACAAAAGCGAAAACCCGTTCTTTTTTGAGATGGTGGCGCGCATCGGACAGCCGTTCCGGGAGGGGTGCGCCGTCACATGCGTTGACAATTCGGACGAGTCCGATGGGAAAGGTTTGCGTCGCTGCCCAGAATGCGCAGCTTGAATCCCCCGTCTCATCCCGCGACGGGACGCCCGGCGGCCCCCGAAAGTGCGGCATCCGCCCAATGTCCCTTGGACTCATCAGGTAAGACACTATGCGCGTCGCCGTTTTGCAAACCGACCCAAGTTACCGAAATCTCATCAGCGATGTCGTCAAACGACTCGGCCACAGTTGCGTGACCTTCGGCGATGGCCTCGTGCTGTCGAAGGCGCTCTCGCGCTCCACCGTCGATCTGCTGATTCTCGACTGGAATACATCGGGCCTGTGCGGCCTCGATCTGCTGAAATCGGTGCGTTCGAGCTTCGGCGAGCGCGTGCCCGTTTTGTTCGCGACGCCGGATGGCGCCGAGCACAACGTAGTGTGCGCGCTGACCGCCGGTGCCGACGATTACGTCGTCTATCCGATCCGCCCGGGCGAGTTCGGCGCGCGGGTCGAAGCGCTCTTGCGCCGCGCCTATCCCGCAACGACCAGCGCGTGCCTCGAAGTCGGCCCGTACCGCTTCGACGCCCGCCAGCAAACCGTCACCGTGCGCGGCAAGCCGGTTCAACTGAGCGGCACGCAATTCCGTCTTGCGCAACTGTTCTTCTCGAACATCGGCCGCGTGCTGTCGCGCGATCACATTTTCGCGATGGTCTGGGGCCGCGAGTTCCGCGAAACCACGCGCACGATCGACAGTCATGTTTCGCGTCTGCGTCTCGCGCTGGAGATCGAGCCGGTCAACAACTTCCGCTTGCAGCCCGTGTACAAGAGCGGCTATCGCCTGCTGCATCTTTACGATGAAGGCGAAGATTCCGGCGACGGCCACGCCGATCCCGAGCGTGCGCAGATCGCCGCCTGAGTTCTGAACGCATATCAACGAAAATGCCGTCGCAATGACGGCATTTTTGTTTGGGACGGCGGTTCTATGCTGAAATCGGCGTTTAACCTGCGCGCCTCATGCCGATCCGGCCGGTTTATCCGTCACGCCCCAAAGCCTTTTCCCGACGATGATCGCCTATGCCGATATCGTCATCAAAACTGTCCAGCCGCTTCAAGACGCTCGCCGCACGCGTTTTTACGATAAGCGGCATGAAAACCATCGACATCATCGACTCGCACACGGGCGGCGAACCGACGCGCCTCGTGACCGCAGGCGGCCCGGATCTCGGGCAAGGCACGCTCGCGCAACGCCTCGAAACGTTCCGCGCGCGTTTCGACGACTGGCGCCGCGCCATTGTCACCGAGCCGCGCGGCTCCGACGTGATGGTCGGCGCGCTGCTCTGCGAACCCGATGATCCCGGCGCGGCGGCGGGCGTCATCTTCTTCAACAACGTCGGCTATCTCGGCATGTGCGGGCACGGCACGATCGGGCTCGTCGCGTCGCTGGCGCATGCGGGCAGGATCGCGCCGGGGCGGCATCGGATCGACACGCCCGTCGGTCCCGTCGATGCCACGCTCAACGCGAACGGCAGCGTCAGCGTGCGCAACGTGCCGGCGTATCGATATAAGCAGGCGGTGACGGTCGATGTGCCCTGTCACGGTCCGCTCACCGGCGACATCGCGTGGGGCGGAAACTGGTTCTTCCTCGTGGCCGATCACGGGCGCGAGCTCGTGCCTGCGCGTATCGCGGAACTGACTGCGTTCACCGAGTCGATCCGCGATGCCTTGCACGCGCAAGGCATCACTGGCAGGGATGGCGCGTACATCGACCATATCGAATTGTTCGCGGATTCGCCGGTCGCGGGCGTCGACAGCCGCAATTTCGTGCTGTGTCCGGGCAGCGCCTACGATCGCTCGCCGTGCGGCACCGGAACGAGCGCGAAGCTCGCGTGCCTCGCCGCGGACGATCTGCTCGCGCCGGGCGATATCTGGCGCCAGGAAAGCATTATCGGCAGTGTGTTCGAAGGCAGTTATGCGGTCGATCGCGGCGTGCTCATCCCGACGATCACGGGCTACGCGCACGTCATGGGCGAAGGCCGCCTGGTTTTCGACGAGCGCGATCCGTTCATGCGAGGCATCGAGCCCGGCGCGCGCGCATGACGGCGGACGTGATCGTCGTCGGCGGCGGCATCGTCGGGGCGGCGTGTGCGGCGGAATTCGCGGCGCGCGGCGCGACGGTCGAGGTGCTGGAAGCGCGCGGTATCGGCGGCGGTGCGACGGCGGCGGGCATGGGCCACATCGTCGTGATGAACGATTCGCCTGCGGAATTCGCATTGGCGCGTGCATCGCGCGAATTGTGGCTTGCGCTCGGCCCGCAACTGCGTAAGCGCGATGCGTTCACGCGCTGCGGCACGGTCTGGATCGCCGAGGACGAGGACGAACTCGACGCCGCCCGTTCGATGCGCGACGCCTTCGCGTCGGCGGGCGTGCGCGCGCACATGCTCGATCTTGCCGCGCTGCGTGAAGCCGAACCGGCGGTCAGCCACGCGATGCAAGGCGGCCTGCTGATCGACGACGACGCCATCGTGTACGCGCCCGCCGCGGCGCACTGGCTCCTGACGTATTCGACGCGCATTCGCCTATCGACGGGCTGCGCGGTGAGCGCCGTCGATGCCGACGACACGCACGCCAGCGTCACGCTCGCGAACGGCGACCGGCGCACGGCCGCGCATGTCGTCGTCGCCAACGGGCTCGCGGTTTCGTCGCTGATCGCGGGCGTGCCGATCGAAGCGAAGAAGGGGCATTTGCTCATCACCGATCGCTATCCGGGCACGATTCGTCATCAGGTGCTGGAGCTCGGCTATATCAAGAGCGCGCATCACGCGCGCGGCACGTCGGTGGCGTTCAATGCGCAGCCGCGTCCAACGGGGCAGGTGCTGATCGGCTCGTCGCGGCAGTTCGGCACGCTCGATCCCGCCGTCGAAATCGACGTGCTCGGCGCGATGCTCGCGCGCGCGACGCGCTATCTGCCGGACATCGGCGCGCTCGATGCGATTCGCGCGTGGACGGGTTTTCGCGCCGCCACGCCCGACGGCCTGCCGCTGATCGGACCGGCGCGCTTTCCCGGCGACCGGTTGTGGCTCGCGGCGGGGCACGAAGGACTCGGCGTGACGACATCGCTCGGCACCGCGAAGCTCATCGCCGCACGGATGTTCGGCGGCCCGATGCCCTTCGACATGCCCGACCCGAACGCCTTCTCCCCGCAACGATTCTCGACCGAGCACGCCGATGGCTGATCTCGTCCATGTGACCGTCGATGGCCAAACGCTCTCCGTGCCCGTCTTCACGACCGTCGCGGCCGCCATCGCCATGCGCGGCATCGGCGGGACGCGGCGCTCCGTCTCCGGCGAGCCGCGCGCCGCGCTGTGCGGCATGGGCGTGTGTCACGAATGCCGCGTGAAAGTCGATGGCCGCGCGCATGTGCTCGGCTGTCAGACGCTGTGCCGCGACGGCCTTTCCATCGAGACGATGCGATGAACGTCGAAGCATGCGATATCGCGATCGTCGGCGCGGGGCCGGCGGGTTTGAGCGCGGCGCGGGTGGCGGCGCGAGCGGGCGTGCGCGTCGCGCTCATCGACGACAATCCGCGCGCGGGCGGCCAGATCTGGCGGCAAGGCCCGGCGCTCGCGCCCGCCGCGCCATTGCGCCAATGGCTCGATGACACGCGCCCGCATACGAACCTCGTCGTCATGAACGCGACGAAGGTCGCCGCCGCGCCCGGCGACAAGCAGCTCTTGCTGGAACGCGACGGCGCGCCGGTCGTGCTCGCGTATTCGAAGCTGATTCTCGCCACCGGCGCGCGGGAGCGGCTCTTGCCGTTCGAAGGCTGGACGCTGCCCGGCGTCACGGGCGCGGGCGGCTTGCAGGCGCTCGTCAAGGGCGGCATGCCGGTGCGCGGCGAGCGTATCGTCGTGGCGGGCAGCGGGCCGCTGCTGCTCGCCGTCGCCGATACCGCCCGCCGTCACGGCGCGCACGTCGTCGCGGTGATAGAACAGGCGCCGTGGGCGCGTGTCGCGCGCTTCGTCGCGTCGCTCGCGCTGACGCCGGGCAAGCTGGCGCAGGCCGTCGCGCTCGGCGCGGTGCGTTATCGGACGGGCAGTGTCGTCGTGAGGGCGCATGGCGATGCGCGCGTGGATGCGGTCACGCTTCGCACGCGCGGACGCGAAGTCACGCTCGCAGCGGACCGCATCGCGTGCGGTTACGGACTCGTGCCGAACGCGACGCTTGCGCTCGCGCTCGGCTGCACGATCGGCGAGATCGACGGCGCGATACACGTCGACGATGCGCAGCGCACTTCGCAAGCCGATGTCTTCGCGGCGGGCGAATGCACGGGCATCGGCGGCATGGAGCTGGCGAGCGTCGAAGGCGCGCTGGCGGCGCACGCGGCGCTCGGCACGACCGCGCACGCGCGTCTTCTGCGTCTCATACGCGAGCGCGATCGCTGGCGCGCGTTCGCGCAACGCGTGGCGCAGGCGTTCGAACTGGGCGCCGACGCGCGCGCGATGCCATCGCCGGACACGTTGCTATGCCGCTGTGAAGATGTGTCGATCGGAGAAGCCTCGATGCACGCGAACTGGCGCGACGCCAGGCTTCAGACGCGCTGCGGCATGGGACGCTGTCAGGGGCGGATCTGCGGCGAGGCGGCATCGGTGTATTTCGGCTGGCCCCGTGCGGCGGCGCGTCCGCCGTTCGCGCCGGTGCGCATCGACACGCTGATCGTCGCGCGCGATCACGCCGGACCGACCGTTCGATAGTGGGGCGAGCGCGAATTCCGACCGCGCGTGCGCGCTCCTATAATCGGTCGTCCGATTCCATCGAGCTCCATCGAGCGATACCGAAACCCCGCGCATGAACAGCACGACCGCCCTCATGAACAGCGCGGCGCCGATCGCGCAAGCCGCAGCGACTTTCTCCGAAATGCTCGCGCATTTCGCGCTGCTCGCGCCGGTCTTCGACGCGATGCCCGACATTGTGTTCTTCGTGAAGGACCGCGACGCGCGCTACGCGATGGTCAATCGCACGCTCGCGCGCCGCTGCGGACACAAGGACGACAAGTCGGCGCTCATCGGCAAGACCGCGGAGGATGTGTTTCCGCGGCGCTTCGGGCGCATCTATACGGTCCAGGATCAGGCGATCATCGCGCAGGGGCATCAGCTCATCGATCAACTCGAACTGCATCTCTATCCGGGACGCGAGCCTGGCTGGTGCATGACATGCAAAGAGCCGCTCCATGACCGGCGCGGGCATATCGTCGGGCTCGCGGGCATATCGCGCGATCTGCAGGCCGCCGAGGGCACGCATCCCGCCTACAGCCGGCTTGCGGCGGTGGTTCAGCACATTCAGGAAAATTACGTGCAGCCGCTCAACATGCGGCAGCTCGCGCAGATGGCGAACATGTCGATCGCGCAACTGGAGCGCTATTTCCACAAGGTCTTCCATCTGACGCCGCGTCAGGTTCTCTTGAAGACGCGGCTCGATGCGGCCACCGCGCTGCTCGTCTCGCAGGCGAAAGTCACCGATGTCGCCGCGCTGTGCGGCTACACCGATCACAGCGCGTTCACGCGCCAGTTCAAGGCGACCGTTGGCATCACGCCGAGCGAATACCGCGCGCTGCTCCAGGCTGGAACGGCGAACGCGTCGCGCCCCGATTACGCGCGGGATTCAAATGTCTGACGGGAAATCGGGACACGGTCGATGCCGGAATTACACGGTCGTGCGCACGGATCGTGAATCCTGCCGGCGCGCTTGAGCGGGAACGCCCGCAGGATGCGGCGCTGGCGGCCATCGATGCGAGTCGGTTCGAATCTTGCTTAATCAGGCACGCAGCGGCCGGGAAGCTTCGCGCACCGGCGCTGCCGAAACCGCGCGGCGTTCCGCACCGGCGCACACGCGGCGTAAATAGCGGTGCGTTCGGAATTCCTGCCGCGTTTTCGTGTCAATCAGTGCGTGCACCCTCGCGCGCGCGGCGGCGACAAGTTGGAGACCTCCGCGAGAATTCCGTTTTTCAGCAGTTGAAAATAACATCATGAGCGAAGTAGCAAGACTGGGGCATATGCGGATCGTACTCATCGAAGACGATCCCGAGAGCAGGGCATCACTGCAGATGTTGCTGGAAGAAGAAGGTGCGGAAGTCGTAGCCGTGCCTGACGCCGAAGACGGCGCGCAGGCGGCGATCGAGCATCTTCCCGATGCGGTGATCTGCGATCTGGACCTACCCGAGATGGACGGTTTTTATCTCATCCAACGTTTGCGCGATCACGAGATACGGGGCAATCTGCCGCCGTCCGTGGCCATTGCGCTGACGGGACACGGCGGCGACGAATACCGATTACGCAGCATCGGCGAGGGTTTCCAGCATTTCATGACAAAGCCGGTGCATCCCGATGAACTCGTCACGCTGATACAGGATGCGGCTGGCGCGCGCGTTGTGATGTAAGCGTGACGTGACGGTAATTCGCGCCGCCCGTGCAAGGCGGCGCGCATGGACGATCTAAGACCGGTCGCGGTTGCGCGCCCGCGTCGCGCCCGTAATCACGGCGATGCCGAGCATGATGACGGCGACGATCATGATCGTGTGCTGCGCGACGTGCATCGCAACGAGCGCCCAACTCACGCCGCCGATAAAAATCAGCCAACCTACGAGATAAATGACTAGCGTCATCGACTTCTCCTTTTTTCATTGTGTGCGGAAATCGTAGTGCGGCCTTCATGAAAGGGCCTTATCCTTTCGACGCCCGGGCGCGCATAAGTTCATCGGATGCAAGGGGCGTACCGCGGTGGCATCGTCGAACTTGAAAACAAGAGCCAAAGCCATGCTGACCGTCTACCATCTCAACAACTCCCGTTCCCAGCGCGTGCTCTGGATGCTCGAGGAACTCGGCGTTGAATACGAGCTGAAGCGCTATCAACGCGATCCGCGCACGATGCTCGCGCCGCCTGAACTCCGCGCCGTGCATCCGCTCGGCAAGTCGCCGGTCGTCACCGATGGCGATCTGACGCTCGCGGAGTCCGGCGCGATCATCGAATATCTCGTCGAGCGTTATGGCGAAGGGCGTTTCTCGCCGCCGCCGGGCACGTCCGCCGAGCGCGTGCGCTACAACTACTGGATGCATTACGCGGAAGGTTCGGCGATGCCGCCGCTCTTGCTCAAGCTCGTCGCGCGCCGGCTGGAAAGCGCCAAGATGCCGTTCTTCGCGAAGCCGATCGCACGGCGTATCGCGCAGACGATGCAAAGCAGTTTCATCGACCCGCAACTGCGGCTGCACTTCGGCTATATCGAAGCGGAGCTCGCCAGATCGACGTGGTTCGCCGGCGAGACCTTCAGCGCCGCCGACGTCCAGATGAGCTTCCCGCTCGAAACCGGCAGCCAGCGCGCGGGTGCGAAGTCGATGCCGCATATCCGCGCATTTCTGGAACGCATCCACGCGCGGCCGGCGTACCAGCGCGCGCTGGAACGCGGCGGGCGCTACGACTACGCCACCTAGCCAATCGGCCGTTCGGCCGACCTGCCGGCGCACGCGGCGCGTTGCGTACAATCAGGTGCACGACGCAACCACTCAGCCCAAAGGCGACGCATGGCCCGAATCGTTCCCGACGACTGGAAGAATCTCGACGCGACCGGCGCGGCGGCGCGCGAACTCGAAACCCTCGCGCTGCTCGAAAAACTGCCCGACGACTACACGGTGTATCACGGCGTCCACTGGACGCGCATCAACGAAGGTTTTTCCGTATTCGGCGAGGCGGACTTCGTCGTGGTCGCGCCTTCGGGCCGCGTGCTGATGATCGAGATGAAGGCGGGTTTCCTGCGCGAAACGAGCTCCGGCCTCGTGAAGGTCTATCTGCAGAAGGAACGCAACGTCGCCATTCAACTCGCGCGCACGCTGGAAAACCTGCATCGGCGCTTCACGGCGGCGTTCGGCGCGGGCACGTATCGCATCGAAGAATTGCTGTATTGCCCCGACTACACGGTGAAGAACGCCGCGATCGCGGGCGTTTCGCCTACGCGCATCGTCGATGCGAGCCGCAAAGCGCAACTCGCGCGCGTCGTGCTGGAGATTTTGCCGCCCGATGAGCCGCGCTTCGAAGCGGCGGCGCGCATCCATCATTTTCTCGCCGATGAACTCTCGCTCACGCCCGACACCAATGCGCTCGTCGGCGCGGCGAACACGCTCGTCACGCGTTTGTCGGGCGGGCTCGCGACCTGGGCGCGCCGGCTCGAGTTCGAGCCGTTTCGTCTGCGCGTGATCGCCACCGCCGGCGCGGGCAAGACGCAACTCGCCGTGCGCGTGATGCGCGACGCGCTCGCGCAAGGCAAGAGCGTGCTCTACGTGTGTTTCAACCGGCCGCTCGCCGACCATATCCGCGCGATCGCGCCGAAAGAGGCGAAGGTCGCGAATTACCATCAACTGAGCGCGGCCGTCGCGCGCGATGCGGGCAGCCCGCCCGATTTCAGCCAGCCCAATGTCTTCGCGACGCTCGAAGAGCGTTTCGCCGCCGTGCCCGTGCCGGAGCATTGGAAGACCGATGTGCTGATCGTCGACGAAGGTCAGGACTTTCACGCGGCATGGGTCGAGGCGCTCGAACGCCTGCTGAATGCGGACGGCGCGTGGTGGTGGCTCGAAGATCCGATGCAGAACCTCTATCTGCGCGAGCCGGTGCCGCTGCCGGGCTGGACCATCCTGCGCGAGAGCACGAACTACCGCAGCCCGCGCGATCTGCTCGGTTTCATCCGCAAGATCGTCGGTCCCGAGGTGCGGCTCGATGCGGGCAGCCCGTTCGACGGCTCGGACGTCAGCATATCGACCTACGATGACGGTCATGCCGAGGAGATCGTCGAGGCGACCAAGCGCGCGATCACCCACGCGCTGTCGCTCGGTTTCCGCAAGCAGGACATCGCGGTGCTGTCGTTCCGGGGCCGCGAGGGCTCGGCGCTCACGGCTGTCGATCAGCTCGGTCCGCACCGGCTGCGCGCCTTCACCGGCACCTACGATCTGTTCGGTAACCCGGAATATCGCGAAGGCGACGTGTTGCTCGAATCGATCTATCGCTTCAAGGGGCAATCTGCGCCGTGCGTGATCCTCACGGAAGTCGATTTCGACGCGCTCGACGATCAGGCCGCGCGCAAGATTTTCGTCGGCGCGACGCGGGCGACGATGAAGCTGATCGTGGTCGCATCCGGGCGCGCGGCCCGGGTCATCGAAGCGTTGCAGTAGCCGGATGGCCGTCACGAGCACCGAACCTTCGCTGCGCGCCCACGCCGCGCGCCCGTGGTTCCGTCGCCTGTGGTATGCGGCGCTGATCGCGTTCGCAGTCGCGCCGCCGATCGGCGCCGTCGGCTACATGCTGTATTCGGGACTCATCGCGCGCGAGACGCACAGGCTCGTCGTGCCCTATGACGTGTACTGGGACGCCGCGCAGTTGCAGATCGCTTACGAGCGCTTCGAGAATCACGTGCTCCTGTTTCGCAATGGCATCGACGAGGACGCCGATGCCGTGCGTGCGAGCTATCGCCTGTTGCGCGCGCGTCTGACGCAGGTGTCGGCGTTGACGGGACTGGCGGACGGACACGAATCGCTCCTCAACCGGCAGCGCGAAATCCTGCGGCAATTGCAGACCGCGCTCGATTCCATTCAGGCCGACGTCGCCGGGCTCAAGGCGGAAGAGCGTCAGCACACCTTGCGCGTGATCGGCGTGCTGCGCCAGAACGCGCCGGCCGTCGCGGAACTGGCGGGTGGGCGGCGTCTCATGGATATCGCCGAGCGCGAGACGATCGTGCACGACTTCGACGCGAAGCGCCGCTATCTGATCTACGGCGGCATTCTGCTCGGGCTGCTTTCGGCGGCGGCGACCGCGCTGCTGCTTCTGAACGGCTACCGCCGCACGCGGCTCATCGAGCAGCAACGGGCGGCGCTGGCGGCCGAACATCAGGCGACGCGCGTCGCGCGCGAGGCCGGCGTCGCGAAGGACACGTTCCTCGGCATGATCAGCCACGAATTGCGCACGCCGCTGCACGCGATCGTTTCGTCGGTGGAACTGCTCGGCCTGAACGCGCGCGGCGACGCGGATCGCAAGATCATGCAGCGCCTGGAAGCGGGCGCGCGCCATCTCGAAGCGCAGATGCGCGATCTCACCGATTACGCGCGTCTCGGCGCGGGCAAGCTCGAACTGCGCATGGCCGTATTCGATCCGGTGGAACTGCTCGAATCCATCGTCGATGCGAACACGCCCGCCGCGAGCGCGAAGGGGCTGACGCTGCGCGGCGACTACGCGGGCAAGCGCGGGCCGATCGAGTCGGACCCGCATCGCGTGCGGCAGATCGTGACCAATCTCGTCACCAACGCCATCAAGTACACCGACGCCGGTTCCATCGACGTGCATTTCGCGCGCACGTACAAGCGTCTCGATATGTCCGTGATCGACACGGGCCCGGGCATCCCGCACGAGCAATTGCCGCTGATCTTTCAGGAATTCACGCAACTCGATTCGTCGAGCACGCGGCGCTTCGACGGCGCGGGCATGGGGCTCGCGGTCGTGCGCGGGCTCGTCGATCTGCTCGGCGGCACGATCGAGGTGTCGAGCGAAGTGGGACAGGGCGCCGCGTTTCGCGTGAGCTTGCCGGCGGTATCGGTCGCGCGCTTGCCCGAGCGCGGCGAGCAGACAGCCGACGCGCCCGAGCTGCGTAGGTCGCGCGTGCTCGTGATCGACGACCACGAGGCGATCCGCGATTCGCTCAGCGAGATGCTCACGCATCTGGGCTATTCGGCCGTCGCCCTGCCGGATGTCGACAGCGCGCTCGCCTGGCTGCGCGCGAACGACGCCGACGTGATCCTCGCGGACCTGCACATGCCCGGTAAGGACGGTTACTCGTTCGCGAACGAATATCGCGCGCGCAGTGCGCCGGGCGCGAGCGTGCCGATCATCGCGGTGAGCGCCTACGCGCCCGAATTGGTGGACCCGAGCGCGGTGGTGCTGTTCTTCGACTATTTGCTGAAGCCGGTGCGCTACGAGGTGCTGAAGGACGCCGTGCACCGCGCGGTGACGGTGCGCCGGCGCGCGGCGTGAGCCGGTGCCCTAGCTGCGCATCAACCGCTTGGAGAGATCCGCGACGAGAATGCCGAGCCGCGCAGGTTTCTCGAAGCACGCCACGTTGTAATCGCGGATGACCTGGCTGATCTCCGATTCGCTCGCCTTGCCCGTGGTGAGCTCGCCCGTCAGCACGAAAACCGGCGCATCCGGATTGTCCGACTCGCGCACCGCGCGGATCGCATCCGCCGACGTATGCACGCCGAACAGCCAGTCGATCACGACGGCATCGAACACTTGCGCCTGCAACGCTTCGAGGAAGGCGTCGAGGCCGTAGAACGCCATCGCCGCGAAGCCGGTGGCTTCGAGATAGTCGTGCAGATTGTCGGCGGAGGCGTGATCGTCGTCGACCACGGCGATCACCTGCTTGTCGGTGTCCGTGCGGCGCGGCTGGATCTCGATCTTGTGGACGTCGCAGGCTTCGTGCAGCAGCACGCCTTCATGCTTCGTCACGATCCAGCGGCCGTTGAGCTTCTGCGCAATGAAATCAGGGCGGCTGCCCGCTTCGAGCGCGTTGCCGACCCACGCCATGCACGCAATTTCGAGCGAACCGAGCTTCAGGACGGCGTCGTGCGCGGTGCCTTCGGTTTCGTCGGGGCGCGTGTTGATCGAATCGAAGAGCTTCAGCGCGGGCTCGTCGAAGGCATCGGCGACGCGGCGAATCTGCGCGAGCGTCCACGGACTGTTGCCGCGCAGTTTTCGATGACCCTGCGAAAAACTCAGGTCGAGAATGCGGCACAGCTCGGCGGTCTGCTGCCGCTTTCCGATGCCATGACGGGCCATGAGTTCGCGCACGCGTTCGGCGACGGCGAGCGATTCGGAGGAAGACGTTTCAGTGACCATACAGCCAGTCGGAGGCGTGAGAGTGAGACCGCTAAATGCCTGATGCGGCGCGGGGCGCGCGCCATGCGCAGTCGATCCGACATTGTAAATGGCGCGGCACACGGTGCTCAAAAATGCATCGACGCAACGCTTTGATCTTACGAGGCAAACGCGCGCGACGGCCGTTCGCTGGCGCGCAGTCCAGCGCCTTCACATCGTGTCGATCACGGCGTCGACCCGTTCGCGCGGCGTGCGGAACGTCCCGGGGGCAGCGGCGAGCGGATAGCTTTTCTGTCTGGATGAATGCGTCAAATCGACGGGGTGAGCTGTCATCAACGTCCGTGCCCACGCGTCGATTTTGCACCTGACGGCGCATCAATCAGCATCGTCCGAAACCAGAGTTCGCTATTGTTGAATGGAGTATTGGCGAATTTCGCGCCAATTAGCGGCTTTTCGCGAGCTACACTGCGAGCATCAATCAGTGGAGGGGTCGCCATGTTGGTCGCTGTTCTCTTTGTTTGCCCGATAGGGGTGGCCGCGCTTTTTGGGTTCGCACTCGTCGCCGACAGGCACTTCAGGGATTCGATTTCCGTCCCCTCGCAGCGGACCCGCCCGACAAAAGTCATCGATCATGCGGCGCCAGGCCGTGTGTGACGAATCGCCCCTCCTGAGGGTGTCTCGACTCGAAATTCTTTAACTTTCATCGAAAAATCTTAATTTTCGGTTCGATTTCGTCACAGGCGCGGCGAATCTGTTCGCCCGTTGGCGTCGAGCGCAGACGCGCGATGAGTTCGCCCGGATCCATGCTTTCGAACGCGGCGTCGACGCCGTCCGATCCGGTTTTGCTATCGAACGATCGCCCTTTCGAATTGTTGCGCTATTGCTGCGGGACTATAGTGCCTCTCACGGCATCGAACCCAAAGCAACGAACAACGAAAGGAGACGAACTCATGAACCGTATCGACCTGGCTGGCCGCGTTGTCATCGTGACGGGCGGCGCACGCGGAATCGGCCTCGCGGTGGCGGAACGCGCGCTGGAATCCGGCGCCGACGTATCGCTATGGGATGTCGACGGCGAGCGCCTCGCGCGAACGAGCGCCGAACTCTCGGCGAAGCATGCAGAGCGCAAGGTCAGCGACGCCGTCGTCGAGCTGACGGACGAATCTTCCGTCGAAGCCGCCACGCAGAAGACGCTCGCCGAGCACGGCCGGATCGACGTGCTCGTCAACAACGCGGGCATCACCGGCGGCAACGGCACGACCTGGGAACTCGCGCCGGACGTCTGGCGCCGCGTCATCGATGTCAATCTGATCGGGCCGTATCTCACGTGCCGCGCCGTCGTGCCGCACATGCTCAAGGGCGGGTACGGGCGCATCGTGAATATCGCGTCGGTCGCGGGCAAGGAAGGCAATCCGAACGCTTCGCACTACAGCGCATCAAAGGCCGGGCTGATCGGTCTCACTAAATCGCTCGGCAAGGAACTCGCGGGCAAGAACATCCTCGTGAACGCCGTCACGCCCGCCGCCGCCAAGACCGAAATCTTCGATTCGATGTCGCAGCAGCACATCGACTACATGCTCTCCAAGATCCCGATGAACCGCTTCCTCATGCCGCAGGAAGCCGCCTCGCTGATCCTGTGGCTGTCGTCCGAAGACTGCGCGTTCAGCACGGGCGCCGTGTTCGATCTGTCGGGCGGTCGCGCGACGTACTGACCCGCGTCATCGGGAGAATCACATGAACCATTCCGCACCGTCGGAAGGCGCTGTCACGTCGCGTGTCATGCGCCGTCTGCTGCCGTTTCTGCTGCTCATGTATGTACTCGCGTTCCTGGACCGCGCGAATATCGGCTTCGCGCAGAAGGCGCTGCAGCAGGACACAGGCCTAAGCAATGCCGCGTTCGCCTTCGGCGCGGGCGTGTTCTTCGTCGGCTACGCGATCTTCGAAGTGCCGAGCAATCTGCTGCTTCACCGCGTCGGCGCGAAGCTGTGGATGTGCCGCATCATGGTGACGTGGGGACTCGTCTCCGCTGCGATGGCCTTCGCGCACTCCGCCACGACGTTCTATGCGCTGCGCTTCCTGCTTGGCGTCGCGGAAGCGGGATTTTTTCCGGGCATCGTCTACTACCTCACGCGCTGGTTTCCGCAGTCGTCGCGTGCGCGGGCGCTGGGCGTGTTCTATTTCGGCGCGCCACTCGCGTTCATTTTCGGTGCGCCGCTGTCCGGTCTGCTGCTCGATCTGCATGGCGCGCTCGGGCTGAAAGGCTGGCAATGGCTCTTTCTCGTCGAAGGGCTGCTGGCGTCGATCGTCGGCGTGTGGGCGTTCTGGTATCTCGACGACGATCCCGCGAAAGCACGCTGGCTCTCGCCTGAACAACGGGCGCTGCTCATCGGCCGCCTCACCGACGACGCCCGCGCCGCGTCATCGCACGGACCGCGCAGCGTGCTCGCCGCGCTCGTCGATGGGCGCGTGCTCGTGTTGTGCTGCGTGTACTTTCTGATCCAGGCGGCGGTGTACGGCGTCGTGTTCTATCTGCCGCAACAGGTGTCCGCGCTGCTCGGCACGAAAGTGGGCTTGCGCGTCGGTCTCGTGACCGCGCTGCCGTGGATCGCGGCGGTGATCGTCACGTGGATCGTGCCGCGCCACGCCGATCGCACGGGCAGGCATCGCCTGTACGCGGCGGCGCTGCTCGCGATGTCGGGCATCGCAATCGCGGTCTCCGGGCTCGCGGGATCGCCGGCCGTGTCGCTCATCGCGCTGTGCTGTGCGGCGAGCGGCTTCATCGCCGCGCAGCCGCTCTTCTGGACCTTTCCGACGCGCTATCTGACGGGCGCGGCGGCCGCAGCCGGCATCGCGCTGATCAATTCGCTCGGCGGACTCGGCGGCTTCTTCGCGCCGATGGCCCGCACCGCCGCCGAAGCCGCGTTCCATTCGACGAGCGCCGGCCTCATCGTGCTCGCCGGCGCGAGCGTGCTGGCGGCGCTCGTCATCGTCCTGCTGGTGCGCACGCCAGAACGCCCGACCATTCCGAGCGGCAACGCCGCCAACGCATCCTGATTCGAAGGAGATAAAAATGTCCATGCCGACCATCAAGCACGTGCGCGCCTTCACGGTCCGCGGCGGCGGCGCCGATTATCACGATCAGGGCGCCGATCACTGGATCGACGATCACATCGCCACCCCGATGGCCCGCTATCCCGAATACCGCAAGAGCCGCCAGTCGTTCGGGCTGAACGTGCTCGGCTCGCTCGTCGTCGAGATCGAGGCGAGCGACGGCACCGTCGGCTTCGCTGTGACGACGGGCGGCGAGATCGGCGCGTTCATCGTCGAGAAGCATCTCGCGCGTTTTCTCGAAGGGCAGCGCGTGACGGACATCGAAAAAATGTGGGATCAGATGTACAACGCGACGCTTTATTACGGACGCAAGGGCATCGTGCTCAATGCGATTTCCGGCGTCGATCTCGCGCTGTGGGATTTGCTCGCGAAGGTGCGCAAGGAGCCGGTGTTCCATCTGCTCGGCGGACCGGTGCGCGACGAGCTGCAGTTCTACGCGACGGGCGCGCGCCCGGATCTCGCCAGGGAGATGGGTTTCATCGGCGGCAAGATGCCGTTGCAGCACGGGCCGGCGGAAGGCGAGGAAGGGCTCGCGAAAAATATCGCGAAACTCGCCGATATGCGCGCGAAAGTCGGCGACGATTTCTGGCTCATGTTCGACTGCTGGATGAGTCTCGACCTCAACTATGCGAAGCGCCTCGCGAGCGCGGCGCGCGAGCATGGCCTGAAGTGGATCGAGGAAGCGCTGCCGCCCGACGACTACTGGGGCTACGCGGAACTGCGCCGTTCCGTGCCGGGCGGGATGATGGTGACGACCGGCGAGCACGAAGCGACGCGCTGGGGCTTTCGCATGCTGTTCGAGATGGGCTGCGCGGATCTCGTGCAGCCGGATGTGGGCTGGTGCGGCGGCATCACGGAGCTCATCAAGATTTCGGCGCTCGCGGACGCGCATAACGTGCTCGTCGTGCCGCACGGATCGTCGGTGTACAGCTATCACTTCGTCGTGACGCGCCACAACTCGCCGTTCGCCGAGTTCCTGATGATGGCGCCCAAAGCCGATCAGGTCGTGCCGATGTTCACGCCCCTGCTGCTCGACGAACCCGTGCCGGTGAACGGCCGCATGAAGGTGCCGGAGACGCCCGGCTTCGGCGTGCGCCTGAATCCGGAGTGCGCGCTGACGCGGCCTTACACGCACTGATATCCGCGAGCGACTTCCCGAAGCTATGACAGTTTGAGACGAAAACGGCAGACCGGACGCAATCGCACGACTTATGATTTGCGAGCAGTTTATCGGGTTTGCTAAGTAACATTCTGTCTTAAAAAGGAAGTCGCTCGAATGGCAGCGTTATCGCATAAATGGTCCGCGCTCGTGACCGCCACCTGTCTTGCTTTCGGATTGTCGTCGGCGTATGCGGCGAATCCGCCCGTGCCGGCCGCGGCGCAGCTTCAATGGCCGCGTGAGCTCGACACATCCACCCAGCGCATCGAAATGTATCAACCTCAGATCGAGCAATGGAACGGCAATCAGATCGCGGGGCGCGCGGCGGTGGCCGTGGGCGCGGCGAACGGAACGGCGTCGCCGACTTACGGCGTTGCGCAGTTTACCGCCGACGCCGATATCGACAAGGCATCGGGTCTCGTGCACCTGAGCAACATCAAGATCGGCGATGTCAGCGTGCCGACCGATCCCAACGTCGCAGGCAGCGTGAAGAGCGCGATCGTCGGACACTTGCCGGCGCAGGGCATGACCGTCTCGCTCGACGAGTTGCAGACGAGCTATGCGGTGTCGAAGCAAGTCGGCGGCATGGAGAAGGTCGCGGTGCAGAACCCGGTGCCGAACATCGTGTTCGCATCGGCGCCGACTATTCTCGTCATGATCGACGGCAATCCGGCGTGGCGCGATGTCGGCGGGACCGGCTATCAGCGCGCCATCAATAGCCGGGCGATGCTGCTGAAGGACGGCAGCGGCCATGTCTATGTGAGCGCGGGCGGGTACTGGTACGCGGCGCAATCGATGAACGGCCCGTGGGCCGTGCTCGCGCAGCAGCCGCAGGCGCTCGTCGCCGCGGCGCAAAAGGCCGACGCCAGCCAGAAGGCGGACGCGATGCTGCCGCAAAGCGGCAAGCGCGCGCCGCAGGCGCCCGCGGTGCTGGTGGCCACGCAGCCGACGGAGCTCGTCGTCACCGATGGTCCGCCCCGGCTCGAACCCGTCGCGGGCACCGGCTTGCTGACCGTGACGAACACGGACCACGCGGCTTTCGTGGAGCCGCAGACCAATCGCTACTATGTGCTGGTATCGGGCCGCTGGTTCGCGGGACCGTCGGACAAGGGACCGTGGCAGTACGTGCCGGGCCAGGATCTGCCGAAGGATTTCGCGAAGATTTCGCCGCAGGACCCGAAGGGCAACGTGCTCGTGTCCGTGCCGGGCACGCCGCAGGCGAAAGAAGCGGCCATCGCCGCGACCATTCCGCAGACCGCGACCGTCTCGCGCACGAAGGCGCAAGTGAGCGTCGCGTATGACGGAACGCCGCACTTCCAGTCGATCGAAGGCACGCCGCTGCAATACGCGGTCAACACGGCGACGCCTGTGATCGAAGTGAGCCGCACGCAGTATTACGCGGTGCAGAACGGCGTCTGGTTCGCGGCTGCCGCGCCGACTGGCCCGTGGGCCGTCGCCACCGAGGTGCCCGGCGTCATCTACTCGATTCCGGTTCAGTCGCCGCTGCATTACGTGACCTACGTGCGCGTCTACTCGGTGACGCCCGACGCGGTCGTCGTCGGTTATTCGCCGGGCTACATGGGCGTCGTCGTGAACGACAGCGGCACGGTGGTCTACGGGACGGGCTATGCGTATCAGCCATACGTCGGCGAGACGGTGTATTACGGCTATCCCGCGACCTACGGTTACAACGCGGGCTTCGCGATGGACGCGGCGGTCGGCTTCGCATTCGGCTTCGCCGCCGGCGCCATCTGGGGCTCATGCGCGCCTTACTGGGGCCCGTATTGGGGCGGTTACCATGGCGGCGGTTGGGGCTACGTCAATATCAATCAGGCGAACTTCTATGGGCGCTGGGGCGCCGGCACCGTGACGCACATGGCGGGCTACAACCCGTGGACCGGCAACGAATGGCGCGGCACGGCGGGCGCGGGCTGGAATCCGGCGACGGGCGCGCACTGGCAAGGCAGCCGGGGCGCGGCGTTCAATCCGTACTCGGGCAACTTCGCGGCGGGACGCCAGGGCTCGTTCGCGAACCCGGTGACGGGCCGCGAAGGCGCGGGCCGCGCCGGTGTCGTCGGGAACGCGTATACCGGCAACTATGCGGCCGGGCGTGCAGGCGCGGTGGCCAATCCGTCGACCGGACGGGCTGCGGCGGGGCGTGCGGGCGTCACGGGCAACGCGTACAACGGCAACTACGCGGCGGGCCGGCAGGTCGGCGGATACAACGCGCAGACGGGCCGCGCGGGCGTCGCGGAGCGGGGCGTCACGGGCAATGTGCAGAACGGCACGGCGCAGGCGGTGAACAGAGGCGTCGTCACGAACGCGTCGCGCGGCAATGCGGTCGCGTGGAATAACGGCGATGTCTACGCCGCGCACGACGGCAATGTCTACCAGCACACGCAGGACAACGGCTGGCAGCAGCACACGTCCAATGGCTGGCAGTCGGTCGATCGAAACGACGCGGCGTTGAACAACAACCTCGATCAGCAGCGGCAAGCGCGCGAGGGCGGACAGGATCGCTTTGAAAATCGCAGCAGCGGCTTCGGTGGCGGTGGTGGCGGTGGCTTCGGCGGCGGCGGAGGCGGAGGCGGAGGCGGCGGTTTCCACGGCGGTGGCGGCGGCTTTCACGGAGGGTTCCGCCGCTAGGCGCCCCGGCGCGTAGGCAAACGCGGATGGCGGCGCAAGCCGTCATCCGCCCGACAAGGAGAAGACATTCATGCTTCTGGAGAACAAAGTCGTCGTGGTGACGGGCGGATCGCGCGGCATCGGCCGTGCGATTGCGCTTGCGAGCGCGCGCGAAGGCGCCGATGTCGCGATCAACTACTGGCGCGACAACGACAGCGCGTACGGGAAGGCATCGGCGGTGGAGTCGATCGTCGGCGAGATCGAAGCGCTGGGGCGCCGCACGATCGCAATCGAAGGCAACGTCGCCGAGCGCGAGACGGGCATCGAACTGATCCAGCGCACCGTCGATGCCTTCGGTCGCGTCGATGTGTTGTCGAGCAATGCGGGCATCTGTCCGTTTCACGCGTTTCTCGACATGCCGGCTTCCGTGTATGAATCGACGGTCGCGGTGAATCTGAACGGCGCGTTCTACGTCACACAGGCTGCCGCGAATCAGATGAAGGCGCAGGGCACGGGCGGCGCGATCGTTGCGACGAGCTCGATCAGCGCGCTCGTCGGCGGCGGCATGCAGACGCATTACACGCCGACCAAAGCGGGCGTCCATTCGCTGATGCAGTCCTGCGCGATCGCGCTCGGGCCTTACGGCATCCGCTGCAATTCGGTGATGCCGGGCACCATCGCCACCGACCTGAATGCCGACGATCTCTCCGACGCCGACAAGCGCGCCTATATGGAAAAGCGCATTCCCTTGGGCCGTCTGGGCGCGCCGGACGACGTCGCGCAATGCGTCGTGTTTCTCGCATCGGATCGCGCGCGCTATGTGACGGGCGCGTCCTTGCTCGTCGACGGCGGCCTGTTCGTCAACTTGCAGTAGCCGCGAGCGACGCCGCCGAGTATTTCCGCAGCAACGCGATAAAGTACTCGGCCGGTTCGCTCAACGTCTCGAACTTGCGGCGCAGCAGCCCGAAGCCCGACAGACTTTTGCCTATTTCGATCGGCAGTTCGATCAGCAGTTGCGCGCGCAGATAATCTCGCACGACGGATTCCGGCAGCATCGCGACGGCCTCGCTGTTCTGCAGCAATTGCAGCGTCGCGAAGATCGACGCGCATTCGACGATATCGGCGGGCGTCGTCAGTCCCGCGCGCGCGAGTTCGTCTTCGAAGAGTCCGCGCGCGGGGCTCGTGATCGGCTGCAAAATCCACGGCCAGCCGACGAGCGTATCCAGCGCAAGCGCCGTCTTGTCCGCAAGCGGATGCCCCGCGCGCACGACGAGCCGCATCGCTTCGCGCGCAAGCGGCTCGAAATCGAAATCGTTGTGCTGTAGAGGCGTCGTCAGCCGGCCGAGCGCGAGATCGACTTCGCGGCGATGCAGCAGTTGCACGACCTGATCGCTCGTTTCGCCGAGGATGCGCACGTTCAGGAGCGGGCGCTCGGATTTCAGTTCGGTGACGGCCATCGCGAGCACATCGGGCGCGGCGCCCATGATCGCGCCGACCGTCAGTTGCCCATGGCCGCCGCGGCGCTTCGCGTCGAGATCGTCGGCGAAGCGCGTGAGGTCGGCGAGCGAACGGCGTGCGTAAGCGAGCGCGGCGGTACCGAGCGGCGTCGGCTGCATGCCACGCGCGTTGCGCTCAAAAAGCAGAAAGCCGAAGGCCTCCTCGATATCCGCGAGCATGCGGCTCGCGCTCGGCTGCGCGACGTTGATCGTCTCGGCCGCCTGATGGAGATTGCGCGCGTCGTCGAGCGCGACCAGAAGCGCCAGATGCTTGAACTTCAGGCGATTGACTAAAGCATTCGGCGACACACTTTGGGACACGTTCTGATTCATTCGACAGTCCGCGTGGAACCGCGCGAAGATACGGCGCAGCGATACGTTTTTGCGATCGGCCAATCCTGCAATCGGATTGTCGTGTTATCGGTCGGCGAATTATAGTCGCAGCACAACGAGTTCCGAACACAGGGATTCACCAATCAAAACAAGGCGGGCCGCATGGAGACAGTGGCATTTCGCATGACCCTGAAACCGGGCATGCGCGGCGAGTACGAGAAGCGCCACCGCGAAATCTGGCCGGAACTGGCCGATGCGTTGCGCGCGGCAGGCATCCGCGATTACTGGATCTTTCTCGACGAATCGACCGGACATCTCTTCGCCAGCTATAAGCGCACCGAATCGCATACGACGGACGCGCTGCCGGCGCTGCCCATCATGCGCAAGTGGTGGGGCTGCATGGCCGAACTGATGGAGACGCATCCCGACAACGCACCCGTCGCGATACCGCTCGCACCGGTTTTTCATCTTCCCTGAAACGTTCGCCTCTTTCGCGAGGAAGCAACATGCAGGTCGTCGATCCGCATATTCATCTGTGGGAGCTGTCCACGCATCATTACCCATGGCTCGCGAATCCGCAGACATCGTTCGTCGGCGATGCGCGTGACCTGAAGCACGACTATCTGCTCGCCGATCTGCTGCGCGATGCAGAGGATGCGGAAGGTATCGAAGTGCTGAAGCTCGTGCATGTCGATGCGAATCACGACCCCGCCGATCCGGTCGAGGAAACGCGCTGGCTGCAATCGATCGCTGACGAAGAAGGCATGCCGAACGGCATCGTCGCGGGCGCGGATCTGTCGGCGGACAACGCGCAGGCCGTGCTCGAAGCGCACGCGGCGTTCGCCAATACGCGCGGCATTCGTCAGATTCTCAACGTGCATGAAAACAGGCTCTACGACTACGTCGGACGCCACTACATGCGCGAG
This sequence comes from Caballeronia catudaia, assembly GCF_001544755.2. Lineage (GTDB taxonomy): Bacteria > Pseudomonadota > Gammaproteobacteria > Burkholderiales > Burkholderiaceae > Caballeronia > Caballeronia catudaia. The sequence continues at coordinate 206,412 of NZ_FCOF02000005.1, forward strand.
CCGCAATGGCGCAGCAACTTTGCGCTGCTGAAGCGTTTCGACATGTCGTTCGACTTGCAGCTTTATCCCTCGCAGATGGAAGAGGCAGCGCAGCTCGCGCGTGAGCATGCCGATACGCAATTCATCATCAACCATGCGGGGATGTTCGTCGACCGCAATTCGACGCAGGGTTATCGCGCGTGGCGCGAAGGCATGCGCCTCTTGGCCGCCTGCCCGAACGTCGCGGTGAAGCTGAGCGGCTTCGCGATGTTCGATCACGACTGGACCGTCGAGAGCCTGCGCCCTTACGTGCACGAGACCATTGATACCTTCGGCACGGATCGCGCGATGTTCGCATCGAATTTTCCGGTGGATCGCTTGTTCGCCACGTATACGGCGATATGGAACGCGTATGCGCAGATCGTGAGCGATGCCAGCGACAGCGAAAAGAGCAAGCTCTTCGTGCGCAATGCGGAGCGGATCTACCGCATATAAGGAGACACGAGCATGACGCCAAGACTCGAACTCAGGCATGCGAGCAAATCGTTCGGCCGCGTGCGCGCGCTCGGCGACGGCAGTTTGCAGCTCTTTCCCGGTGAAGTGCACGCGTTGCTCGGCGAGAACGGCGCGGGCAAATCGACGCTCGTGAAACTGCTCGCGGGCGTCTATCAGCCCGATGCGGGCGAGCTGCTCGTCGAAGGCGTCGCGCGCCGTTTCGCGAATCCCGCCGACGCGCGCGATGCGGGCATCGCTGTCATCTATCAGGAGCCGACGCTCTTCGCCGATCTCTCCATCGCGGAGAACATCTACATGGGCCGGCAGCCGCGCGATCGCTTCGGCCGCATTCGCTACGACCAGATGCATCGCGAAGTGGATGCGCTGCTTGCGTCGCTCGGCGTGAATCTGCGCGCGCAGCGGCTCGTGCGTGGTTTGTCGATCGCGGATCAGCAAGTGGTCGAGATCGCGAAGGCGCTCTCGCTCGACGCGAACGTGCTCATCATGGACGAGCCGACCGCCGCGCTTTCGCTGCCCGAAGTCGAGCGGCTGTTCGCGATCGTGCGCGCGTTGAAAGAGCGCGATGCGGCGATTCTCTTCATCACGCATCGGCTCGACGAAGTCTTCGCGCTCACGCAACGCATGACGGTCATGCGCGACGGCATGAAGGTCTCCGACGCGCTCACGCGGGACATGAGCATCGACGCGATCGTGAGCAAGATGGTCGGCCGCGATCTCGACACGTTCTATCCGAAAGCCGACGTCACGCCTGGCGATGTGCGTCTCTCGGTGCGCAATCTCACGCGCGAAGGCGTGTTCAAAAACGTTTCGTTCGATGTGCGCGCGGGCGAGATCGTCGCACTGGCGGGACTGGTCGGCGCGGGGCGCAGCGAAGTCGCGCGCGCGATTTTCGGCATCGATCCGGTCGATGGCGGCGAGGTGAAGATCGCGGGCAGGAAACTCACGCTCGGCTCGCCCGCGGCCGCCGTGCGCGCGGGCCTCGCGCTCGTGCCGGAAGACCGTCGCGCGCAAGGGCTTGCGCTCGAACTGAGCATCGCGCGCAATGCGTCGCTGACCGTGCTCGGACGTCTGATGCGCCACGGGCTCATCAGCGCGAAAAGCGAATCGGCGCTCGCGGCGGACTGGGGCAAACGCCTGCGCCTGAAAGCCAGCGATCTCGATGCGCCCGTCGGCACGCTGTCGGGCGGCAATCAGCAGAAAGTCGTGCTCGGCAAATGGCTCGCGACGAACCCGAACGTGCTCATCATCGACGAGCCGACGCGCGGCATCGATGTCGGCGCGAAAGCGGAGGTGTATCGCACGCTCGCAGAGCTCGTGAAGGAAGGCATGGCCGTGCTGATGATTTCGAGCGAATTGCCCGAAGTGCTCGGCATGGCGGACCGCGTGCTCGTGATGCACGAAGGCCGCATCAGCGCGGATATCGCCCGCGCCGATGCGAACGAGGAACGTGTGATGAGCGCGGCGCTGGGCGCCTCGCCGCAAGCTCTGGGACGCGCAGCATGATGACCCGACATTCTCCGACGCTCCCCGCGATGCACGCCGCCGACACGAAACGCGAAAGCCTCGCGGTATCGATCGCGAAGAGCCGCGAGCTGACGCTCTTCATCGTGCTGCTCGTGCTGATCGGCGCAACGGCCGCGGTGAAGCCCGACTTCCTCAATCTGCAGAATCTGCGCGACGTGTTGCTCAACGTGTCGATCATCGGCCTGCTGACGGCGGGCATGACGATCGTGATGCTGATGCGGCATATCGATCTCTCCGTCGCGTCGGTGGTCGGCGTGAGCGCGTATGCGGTCGGCAGCCTCTTCGTGATGTTCCCGCACATGCCGGTTGTCGTCGCGATGCTCGCGGGCATCGGCGTCGGGCTCGTGATCGGCTTTCTCAACGGCGCGCTGGTGACGTTCGGGCGCGTGCCTTCGCTCGTCGCCACGCTCTCGACGCTCTATATCGTGCGCGGCGCGGATTACGCGTGGGTCCACGGCGGCCAGATCAACGCGACGAGCCTGCCCGATGCGTTTGCGGCCATCGCGACGGGCGCGCTCTTCGGCGTGCCGAATCTCGTGCTGATCGCGCTCGTCGTGCTGATCGCGTTGTCGGTGTATCTGAAGCAGTATCGCGGCGGGCGCGAGCATTATGCGATCGGCTCGAATCCGGAAGCCGCGCGGCTCGCGGGCATTCGCGTGGACCGGCGCGTGATGATCGGCTTCCTGCTCTCCGGCGCGATCGCGGGGCTTGCCGGCGTGCTGTGGCTCGCGCGCTTCGGCACCGTCGATGCCAGCACGGCGAAGGGCCTCGAACTGCAAGTGGTCGCGGCGGCCGTGGTCGGCAGCGTGGCGATCACGGGCGGCGTCGGCACCATCGCTGGCGCGACGCTCGGCGCGCTCGTGCTCGGCGTCATCAACATCGCGCTGGTGGTGCTGCGCGTGTCGCCGTTCTGGCAGCAGGCGATTCAAGGCGCGCTGATCGTCGCGGCGATCGCGCTCGATACCTTGCTCGCGCGTTCCGTCGCGCGCCGCATGATGAGGAAACGCGATCATGGCTAAACCCGATTCCGCTCTATCGACGGCCAGACGCCGCCATTTGCAATGGGAAACGATGCTCGTCATCGTGCTCGTCGTGTCGCTGATCGGCGGGCGCGTGTTGTCGCCGATGTTCCTGTCGTCGGCGAACCTCTCCAACATGCTCGCGGACTTCACCGAGATCGCGCTGATCGCGCTGCCGATGACGCGCATCATCGTCGCGGCGGAGATCGATCTGTCGGTGGCGTCGGTGCTCGGCGCGTCGAGCGCGCTGATGGGCGTGCTCTGGCACATGGCCTTGCCGATGCCGCTCGTGATCGTCCTCGTGCTGTTGTTCGGGACGCTCGCGGGCCTGCTCAACGGCCTCGTGATCGTGCGCTTCAACTTGCCGTCGCTTGCCGTCACGATCGGCACGCTCGCGCTGTTTCGCGGCCTCGCCTACGTGCTGCTCGGCGATCAGGCGATCGCGGATTTTCCCGCGGCGTACACGGCCTTCGGCATCGATACGATCGCAGGCAGCTTCCTGCCGATGCCGTTCGTTCTCGTCATCGCGGGCGCAATCGTCTTCACGATTCTTCTGCAGGCGACGCCGTTCGGCCGCAGCCTCTACGCGATCGGCGCGAACCCGACCGCCGCGCAATTCTCAGGCATCGACGTCGCGAAGACGAAGCTGAAGCTCTTCATGATGTCGGGCGCGATGGCCGCCGCTGCGGGAATCGTCTATACGCTGCGCTTCACGAGCGCGCGCGGCGACAACGGCGAAGGCTTCGAGCTTTCCGTGATCGCGGCGGTGCTGTTCGGCGGCGTGAGCATCTTCGGCGGACGCGGCTCGATGATCGGCGTGCTGCTGTCGCTCGTCATCATCGGCGTATTGCGCAATGCGCTGACGCTCGCGGATGTATCGAGCGAAACGCTCACGATCGTGACGGGCGCGCTGTTGCTCTCGTCCGTGCTGATTCCGAATCTCGTCGCACGCTGGCGGGCGGCGCGCGAGAAGCGTCTGATGGCGCGGGCGCTTTGATTCAGTGTGGTGTCCGTTGATGTTGAAAATCCAGCGCAAGGGCTCGGAACCCGCGCGCAATGACAGGAGACTTTACGACATGAAGAAGCCCATTCGATTCATGCGCGGCCCGGCGCTGGCGGCGGCCTTTCTCGCCGCGACCGTCGCGCTGACCGCAAGCGCCGCGGACATCAAGAGCGGCCTGAAGATCGCCTTCCTGCCGAAGCAGATCAACAACCCCTACGAAGTGATCGCCGATGACGGCGGCATGGCCGCGATCAAGGAGATGAAGGGCGATGGCAAGGTCGTGGGGCCATCGGATGCGGGCGCGTCGTCGCAGGTGAGCTATATCAACACGCTGATCACGCAGCGGCAGAACGCCATCGTGATCGCGGCCAACGATGCCAACGCGGTCGTGCCGTATCTGAAGAAAGCAATGTCGCAGGGCATAAAGGTCGTCACCTTCGACTCCGATACGGCGCCTGACGGACGGCAGATCTTCGTCAATCAGGCCGATTCGGAAGCGATCGGGCGCGGGCAGATCCAGTTGCTGTCGAAGCTGATCGGCGGCGAGGGCGAGTTCGCGATTCTTTCCGCTACGCCGAACGCGACGAATCAGAACACGTGGATCAAGTGGATGCAGGAGGAACTCAAGAAGCCCGAGTATTCGAAGATGAAGCTCGTGAAAATCGCCTACGGCAACGACGACGATCAGAAGTCGTTCGTCGAGACGCAGGGCTTGTTGCAGGCGTATCCGAATCTGAAGGGTATCGTCGCGCCGACATCGGTCGGCATCGCGGCGGCGGCGCGCTATATATCGAGTTCGCCGTCGAAGGGCAAGGTCGTGGTAACGGGACTCGGCACGCCGAATCAGATGCGCGCGTTCGTGAAGAACGGCACGGTCAAGGCGTTCCAGCTTTGGGACCCGGGTCAGTTGGGTTATCTGGCGGCGTTCGCGGCGGCGAATCTCGCGTCGGGGACGATCACCGGCAAGGAAGGCGATTCGTTCGATGCGGGCAAGCTCGGCAAGCGCACGGTGGGCAAGAGCGGGGAAGTGATTCTCGGACCGCCGACGACATTCGATTCGGCGAATATCGACAACTTCAATTTTTGACGTGACGGGGTTGCGGGGCACCTGAGAGAAAAGAACGAAACGCCCTGCGGGGCGTTTCGTTCTCGCGGCGTCGCAACCGGAACGCGCCTGCTCACTTCAGCGACTGCCCGCTCCTCACCACCTGCACGGCGGTCGCCGATTCGAACTGCGCGTGCACCGTATCGCCCGCCTTCAATCCGGCAAGCGACACATCCGGCGCCACGTCGAGCGTCACCGTATGACTCGGCCCGCGCAGCGTCACGCGCCGGTTCTTCGTGTCGACGCGCTCGACTGTCGCGATCACCTCGACGATGCGCGCTTGCGCCGTCACGCCGCCCGATGCCGGGATCGCCGCGTCGGTTTCGATGCGCTGGCGTATGCCATCCGACTTCACCTTGGACACGCGCATGAGCAGCGCGGCGCGGTAGTCGATGTTGACGATATCGCCGAGCTGCAACTTCTTGACATCGCCGATTTGCGGATCGACGGCGACTTCGGCGACGCGCCCTTGCGGGCCTTGCAGCGACACGCTGTTGGTCACCGGATCGATGCCGACCACGCGCGCCTGCACCTGCACGACGGCCGCCGCGCCGCGCGCCTGCGGGCCGGATGCCGCGTCCTGAGCCGGCGCGCTGCCTATCGCGCCGAAAGCTAGCGCCGCACACGTCGCCAGGATCCTGATTGCGTGATGCGGCCGTTGAGTTGACGAGCGATTCATGCGTTGCCTCCTTGTCTGGATAGGGCGCTTCGTTGAGCGTGAACGCCGCGCCTTCAGCGGCGTGACTTCGACAGCAAATGACCGAGCCCGAGATTGGTTGCGATCTGCCAGATATAAACGCGCGAGTAACGCACGCCATAGCGCCGCTCGATCAACTCGCGCAGGCGCGCGTTGGTCCAGGTGGCGCTCTCGAATCCATGCTCGCGCGCCGATCCCTGCAACGCGGCAGCGATCCAGTCGAGCGCGTCGCGATCGAGCGCCGACGCGCGTCCGCCGACACCCATCTTCGCGAGCGCGTCGAGGCCGCCGTCGGAGACGATCGCCTTGTAGCGCCGTACCGTCTGCAGCGAGAGATGCAACGCGTCGGCCACCACTTCGACCGATGCGCCATCGAGCAACATGCGCCCAGCCGTCATGCGTCGCACCACGCTCGGCAGTGTTTTCGGTTGGGAGAGCATCGCGCGCGCCGCTCGATGTTCGGATTACGTGCGAACCGCCCGCCACGTCAGGCGCGGCACTGCGAGCCGGAATCGGCATCCGGCGCTCGTCCGTGTGCCGGCCGGTGCGCGCGAGCAGCGGGTGCAACGTTGCGGCGTCCGTATGCGTTCATGCGTGCCCCCTTGTCGAATGGAGACGGCGGGACTTGATCGGGCGTGCTTGAGGTCAGTCGATGCGCGGCGTGTGAAACGAGCCGGCTTACAGGGATGTACCAATAAACGTTTTCGGGCGCGATGGGCAACCATCGGCGAAAATTTTTTGGGCTTGATAAATCGAAGTGAATTGCCTATGAACGCTGATGATAGGCAATCAACGCGCTTCCGGCGACGCGCGGACGATGCGCGGCGCGCAATACCGCACGCGTCCGTTTCGGGCGCGTGTCCGATGCAATGCGCAGCGCTCGCCGACTCATCGTTTGCTGAAGCACGGACGAACTGCAACGGCGCTCAAACGCGATAAAACTCGATGTCCTGACCCGCGTGCACCGCGCGCTTGAGCCACTCGGGCATATCGCCGAGGCCGTCCCATGTGTCGCCACTCGCATTGCGGAAGATCGGCATGGCGCCTCCCGCCGATTTCGGCAGGGATGGCAATTGCGGCATCGGCCGCTTTGTTTTCAACGCGCCATGCGTCCCGTTGGTCTTGGTGAAGGAGGGCGGCGGGGGCGCCGCCGGCGCTTCGGCCAATGCTTCGGCCAACGCTCTTTCCGTAATGCCGAACTCAGCCATTCGGCTGCGCAGATACGCAATGATGCTGTCTCGCTTTCTTTCGTCCACGGCTTTCCTGATTCAGCTTTTTGATTTTCAGAAGACGAACCGATACCCCGCGCGGACCGGGGCGGTTCGATGACTTGAATATATGTGTTTTATGAAGCGTGACGCAGGGCCTGTCTCACGTCAATTAGTGTATTTACCGCACGCCTATTAATTCGACCGGCGACTTTGCCTTTAATGCGGACATTGCCCCGAATGCGAACGTTCGCCCGCCTTGGCGTCGCGGTGACGGACGCGCGAACGCAAACGCGCGGAAAGTCACTATGGGGAGCCACGAAGCGGAGGCGAAGCCAGCGCCGCCGATGCAGCATGGCGGCCGAAAACCTCGCTTAACTCCATTGTATGCTGCCTGCGGCAACTGTTAAAACGTTTTAACGGCTATGTTGTTCCCCTGGTAATTCCGCACCGTGGGCGCGAATGGCGGCAATCAGTTCCGCAGGCGTAATTTCATAACGCACTTCGCGGTGAATGCCGGGTTTGCGCTCGTCGATTTCAATCAGCAGCACGGCTTTGCCGTCCGCCGCCGGTTCGAGGCGCAGCGAACGCACTTCCTGTCCGCTGGCTTCGTCGTATTCCGTCAGGAGCGTCATGGCGCCGGTGGCGGCGCTTCTCGGCATCGACATTCTTCCTCCCGTCTTGCGACGTCGTTGTTGTTGTGTCGCCGCGCCGTCCCCCGGCGTGCACGGAATTCGGGCGCGCTGCGAGAGGTTTCAGCCTGGCGAATGAAGCGACGCGAAGGGCGGCGCGGCCCGCGCCGCCCTCCGGTATCTCATTATTGCCTGTCGAAAGCGCGCGCGTCCAGCGTCGGAATTCGGCGGTCTTTCGGCCCCAAATTTCTTCAGGCGTCGCGGCCGATCGCGTCGCGCGCCTGACTCGTGATCTCGAAAGAACGCAGGCGCGCCCGGTGGTCGAAGATCTGCGCGGTGACGATGAGCTCGTCGGCCTGAGTCTGCGCGATCACCGAGCGCAATCCGGCTTCGACATCGGCCGGATCGCCGACGACGGAGCACGCGAGCGAATGCTCGACGCCCGCGCGTTCGGCATCCGACCAGGCGATGTTTCCGGTCGGCGGCGGCAACTGACCGGGCGTGCCACGACGCAGATTGATGAATTGCTGTTGCAGCGACGTGAACAGAAAGCGCGCTTCGTCGGTGGTATCGGCGGCGAAGACGTTCACGCCGACCATCGCATAGGGCTTTTTCAGTGTCGCGGAGGGCCGGAACTGCGCGCGGTAGACCTCGAGCGCGGTCAGCAGGTAATCGGGCGCGAAATGCGACGCAAACGCGAACGGCAGCCCGAGCGCGGCCGCGAGCTGCGCGGAGAACAGCGACGAGCCGAGCAGCCAGATCGGCACGTTGAGGCCCGCCCCGGGCACTGCGCGCACGCGCTGACCTTCGACGGGATCGGCGAAATAGCGTTGCAACTCGACGACGTCATCGGGAAACGATTCGGCGCTGCCTTGCAGGTCGCGGCGCAGGGCCCGCGCGGTGGTCTGATCGGTGCCCGGCGCGCGGCCGAGCCCGAGGTCGATACGCCCCGGAAACAGCGACGCGAGCGTGCCGAACTGCTCGGCGATCACGAGCGGCGCGTGATTCGGCAGCATGATGCCGCCGGAGCCGACGCGGATCGTCGTCGTGCCCGCCGCGATATGACCGATCACGACGGCGGTCGCCGCGCTTGCGATGCCCGTCATGTTGTGGTGCTCGGCGAGCCAGTAGCGCAGATAGCCCCAGCGCTCGGCGTGGCGGGCGAGATCGAGCGAATGGGCGAAGGCGTCGGCCGGTGTCGCGCCGAGCGGAACCGGAGAAAGGTCGAGTAGCGAGAAGGGGATCATTGCGGCTTTCCGAAAGCGTGGCGATGCGCGATGCCTGTGCGTCGTGCGCCGCGCGCTGAAAAGGCTGATTGTGCCGAAACTCCGGGAAATTTGCCGGATCAGTCAGGCGAGCTGCGGATAACCCAGCGATATCGCTTCGCGCTCCAGGGCGAGGATCGGCGCGTAGTCCGCGAGCGTGCGCTTGACCACGCGCTTGAGCCGGAGCCTGCGGGCGAGAGGCGCGTCGCGATCGAGCGCTCTGGCGAGCGCCTGAAAAAGCGTGTCGACGGCGTCGTGCGGCGCGTGCGCCGACGCGATGAACGGCAGCGCGGCCGCGCTGGCCGTCATGCCGATCACGTGCACGCGGTCCGCCAGTTCCGGCAGATGCGTCTGCGCATATGAAAACGTGACGCAATCGATCGCCGCGACATCCGCCCGCTGTTCCGCCAGCGCGCGCAGCGACGCCAGATGCGCGCCGGTTTTCGTCGCTGACGCGAAAAACCGTCCGTCGCGCGCGAACGGCGCGACCGCGTGGCGGAAAAGGTTCATGCCGCTGTTGGAATCGTCGTCGTTGTAGACGGCGCGAAGGCCGCGGCAGGCTTCTATCGACTGCGCCGCGACCTGCGCGCCCGCGACGATCACGCTGCGATACGCGCCGTTCTCGCAGCCGGGCGCATCGAATTCGGGCGCAGCGACGAGCCGCACGCGGTTAGCAAGCGCATGCACGAGCGGATAGCCGCAGGTCTGCGACAACAGCACGTCGTCGCGCAGCCAGAATGCGGTGAGATCCGGGCCCGGATCGACGATTTCGAGCGTATCGCCGCGCGCGCTCAGCCAGTCCGCGAGCTGCTCACGGACGTGCGCGAGAAGCGCGCGCCAGTCGACGGCGAGCGCGGGCGTGACGTTGTACATCGGCAGGGCGGCGATCCAGTGCATGTGCCGAATCGTACAGGCCGGCGCGTCAGCTCGCGAGGCGGGCGGCGTCGCCGCTCTGCGCGACGCGACGGTCGGCGGGCGAGTCTGGCGCCGCGAACGGATGCACCGGCTCGGCGCCTTGCGCGAACGCATGGCGGCGCGCCCATTCGCCGTATCCGCGCACGACGAAGCCGCCGTTGCCCACGCGATACGCCGCGCGCCGGCGAGCGTAGATATTGCCGAGCGCGAACCACGGCACGCCGGGCAGATCGTGATGCACGGCGTGGTAGTTGTTGTTGAGAAAAAGCAGACGCCACGGCCACGCGGCTTCGTTGACGACCGTGCGTTCGCTCTGGCGCTCCGCCGCGCGATGTTCCTGGAACGAGCGCACCGATGCCAGCGCGAGCGACGCATAACCGACGCCGAACACGAACGCGCGCCACGGAATGCCGCATCGCGATTCGAGCCAGCCCGCCAGCAGCACGAGCGATGCGAGATGCACGGCCCAGCTCGCGACGATCCGCCAGCGTCCTTCGGCGATGGCCTGCGCCGCTTCGAGCCACGACGCCGCGATCGAGAACCACGGCCCGATGAGCATGCGTCCCGCGAACGTATTGCGCGCGGCGAGCGCGGCGCGCAAGACGGGGCCGGCGCTCGCCCATTGCTCGGGCGTCACGTAGTAGCTTTCGGGATCGCGGCCGGGTTCGGTGAGATGCGCGTCGTCGTGATGACGCAGATGCGAATCGCGATAAACCTCGTACGGAAACCACACCGCGAGCGGCGCCGGGCCGAAGAGCATGTTGACGAGCGGCCAGCGCGTCGGATGCGCGTGAATCAGTTCGTGCTGCAGGGACATGTACCAGCACGACAGCACCGCGAGCAACGCGACAGCCGGAACGAGCCCGAGCGTGCGGGCGTTGAGCGCGACGCCGAACCAGCCGCCGTAAATCGCGACGATCACCGCCCACGTCGGCCATTCGCTGCGCCAGCCGAAGGTTTCGCGTCGGCGCTGGAGTTCCTGGCGTTGGTCGTCGTCGAGATAGCGGGGCATGGCGGACACAGGGAAAGGCGAAGGGCCATGCTAGCGGGGCGTCCGCGCCGTCCAAACCAACGATTCCGCCTAAGGTTTTCGCGATTGGCGCGATAAGCATTCGACACGCATTCGCGGAGCAGCCGAATATTGGCCACGCTCTCACGCACGTTATTCTTTGTCCCTTTAAAACCCATCGCGCGCGCCATGTCCGAACCGATCGAGCCGCACCGCAATCTGCCGCGCAAGTCGGCGCGCCTCATCGCCGGACTGATTGCGTTCAACATGCTCGCGTGGGTCTGGGCGCTCGTCGCGTTCCGTCACTATCCGCTCCTGCTCGGGACGTCGCTGCTCGCGTATTCGCTCGGCCTGCGCCACGCGGTCGACGCCGACCATATCGCCGCCATCGACAACGTCACGCGCAAGCTGATGCAGGAAGGCAAGCGCCCGATCTTCATCGGTTTCTTTTTTTCGCTCGGGCATTCGACGATCGTCGTCGCGGCCACCGCGTTGATCGCCGCGACTGCGCTAGCCGTGCAGGACCGCTTCGCCGGGTTTCGCGAGATCGGCGGAATTATCGGCACGTCGGTGTCGTCACTCTTTTTGTTCGCCATCGCGGCGATGAACCTCTTCGTGCTGCGCGGCGTGTGGCGCGCGTTCCGGCGCGTGCGCCGCGGCGAAGCGTGCCGCGACGAGGACATCGACATGCTCGCCGTCGGCGGCGGACCGCTCGCGCGTATCGCGCGTCCGCTGTTCCGTCTGATCGGGAAGAGCTGGCACATGTATCCGCTCGGCTTTCTGTTCGGGCTCGGTTTCGACACGGCGACCGAAATCGGCCTGATGGGGATTGCTGCGGCCGAAGCGGCGCGCGGCATGCCGGTCTGGTCGATTCTCGTGTTTCCCGTGCTGTTCACGGCCGGCATGTCGCTCATCGACACCGCCGACGGCATGCTGATGACGGGCGCTTACGGCTGGGCGTTCGTGAAGCCGATACGCAAGCTCTACTACAACCTCACCGTCACGCTGATGTCGGTGCTGATCGCGGTGCTGGTCGGCGGCATCGAGGCGCTCGGGCTGATCGCGGACCGGCTGCAACTGAAGGGCGGGCTGTGGGATCTGGCGGCGTCGCTATCCGGGCATTTCGGCATGCTCGGCTATGGGATCGTCGGCGTGTTCGCGGCGTGCTGGCTCGTGTCCGCGCTGATCTACAAATGGCGCGGCTACGAATCCCTGGATCGCGGCATCGCCCGATAAGGTTGGGCATTCTTCCTGCTTCGTGGATGCGCCAGCCGCTCATCCACTTCCCGTATCGAGCGGCGTTCAGGGAGAAAGATCATGAACGACCCGCAAGCCGGGGCGAAATCGCCGAATCTCGATAGCGCCGAAAAAGAACAGGCCGCCGAGCATTCCGCGCCGCATCCGCTCGTGATCCATGAGATCGTGCGCGAAGAGGGCGAGGTGGCGATGGAGCGGACCTTCGGCGCGCTGATGTGGTCGGCGCTCGCCGCGGGACTCTCGATGGGCTTTTCCTTCCTCGTCCAGTCGATCCTCGAAAGCGCGCTGCCGGAGTCGAGCGGTCGCGACTTGATTTCGAGCTTCGGCTATACGATCGGCTTCGTGTTCGTGATTCTCGGGCGCCAGCAGCTTTTCACGGAAAGCACGCTCACGGCGGTGCTGCCCGTGCTCACGCGGCGCGATGTCAAGACCTTGCTCAAGGCGCTGCGGCTCTGGGCGATCGTGCTGTTCTTCAATCTCGTCGGCACGGCGATCTTCGCCGGCATCCTGCAGATTCGCGGCGTGTTCTCGCCGGAAGTCAGCGACGCGCTCGCCCACGTTTCGCAGGCGCCGCTATCCGCCGATTTCGGCGTGACGCTGGTGCGCGGCGTGTTCTCGGGCTGGCTCATCGCGCTGATGGTCTGGCTGTTGCCCAGCGCGCGCTCGGGTCGGCTGCTCACGATTCTGCTCGTGACCTACACCGTCGCGGTGAGCAAGCTCACGCATGTGATCGCCGGATCGGTCGAATCCGCTTATGCGGTGATGATCGGCGCGGCCAGCGTCTCCGATTACTTCCTCGTGTTCCTCATCCCGACGTTCATCGGCAACGTGATCGGCGGCGTGTCGCTGGTCGCGATCGTCAATCATGCGGCGATCGCGCCGGAGATCACGAACCTGCCGCAGGAAGATCGCGACTGAACGGCACTCGACTCACTTGTTGTTGCCCGCGCCCGTGCCGTAGAGACCGTTGCCGAAGCCGGTGCTGCCGTCGGACTTCTGGTTTTTGTCGCCGGTCGCGGCGCGCCCTTTCGCGGCATCCTTCGATTGCGGCTTCTGCGATTCGTGCATCGGCGCGCCCGACGGCTCGTTACGCGAGCTCGAATCCGACTGGCGCTGTTCCTGACGCTCGGCGCCGCCGCCGTTCGTGATCTGCGCGACGCCGTACGTGCTGAATGCCGCGATGACGCTGGCGAAGAGCGCGTTCGCGAGCATCGGCCAGCGTCGGCGCGCGCGGTCGTGACGATGAATGGACATGACGACTCCCTGCATGATCGAAAGACTTGCTTTCGAGCAGGAACGATGCCTGGCGAGCCGGTCGGACGCGTTCGAAACGCGCGCGCCATGAATCGTCGGAAGTTCGAGTGGCCGTTGCACGCCCGGCGCGGCCTGCGTGGGCATGCAACGATGGGATCGCGCCGCGGCGCGAGTGGCGAAAGCGGTGGTTCAGGCCGCTTTCGCCCAGAGCCTGTTGGTCGATTTCCTGCGGCTGCCGGAGCCGTCGCGCGGGCCGCTGTCGACCGTGTCGAGCGCAATGCGCAGCGCTTCGATGCGCTGCTTCTGCGCCGGAACGAGTGCATAGCCCTTCATCACGGCCGTGAGCCGCTCGCGCCAGTATTCGACGTTGAGCGTGCCGGAAGATTGCTTGTGCATCGTGCGAAGCTGCGCGAGCGCGCGCTCGATATGTTGCAGTTCGATATCGGCCAATGCCGAGGGCAAAAGGCTGCCCTGGGCCTCGCTTTTCTTCTTCTTCATGTGGTCTTCCTCTCGGCCATGCGGCGCGCAGTCCCGACTTCGGACACGCGCGCCGTACAGGCACCCCGTTCACCCGCGCTATTTTTTGAACCCGTCGCGGGTGGCCCTTGCTCTTTTATTCGGATGACCGATCGTCGCCCTTCTCAATGGGCTCGATCGTTAGCAAAAATGTACGCAAGGCGAGGCTGCCGGCTCCGTCTGTCATCGCACATTGGTGCGAGCTGACAACAGGATTTCGATGTTGCGCCGCGAGAGGGGGCGGCGCGGGGAAGGGGATGAAGCGCTTACTCGTCGCGTTTGGCAGTGTGCTTGCCGCTGCGGCCGATCTGCTCTTCCATCGCGATGTCGAGCTTGCTGACCTTGCGCGGTTTCGCCGGCTCGCGTGCGTTGACGAACGCGACGAAGTCGTCCAACGGCATCGGCTCGGAGAGTTTTTTCGAGCCTTCGGCTGAACGCTCGGCGAGATAGAAGAAGCCGCCGGGCATCGCGATGGCGGCATAGTTCGCGTTGCCGGTGCGGGTTTTGAGCCGTTCGACGGCGCTGATGGCTTTGGTCGAGCGCATGTTGGTCGTGCAGTTTTCCGTGAGTTATTTGTCCGTCGAGTCCTGGCTCGGTGTATCCGATGGCGCGCACTTCTTGCCCGCGCCCTCGATCCACAGGTTCGACGGATGACGCTTGCCCGGATAGAAGCGGTACGTGGTTTCGCCGTTGTCGTAACGCACCTTGATCACGTTCGAATCGCCGAACTCGAGCATCACGCCTTGCGGAATGGCGGTCTGCTGATATTTCGCGTCGTGCTTCTTCGCTTCGTCGGCGATGCATTGCACGATGCCGTTGACCTTGTTCTGCGTCGACGACTTCTCGACTTCGGGTTGTCCGGCGTCTTCGTTGTGAAACTGGGCGCAGGCGGCGAAAAGCACAGGCAGCGCGAGCGCCGCGGCGAGTTTTTTCATGGTGTTTCCCGTGTTGTCTCTGTGTGCCGAACACGACATTAGAGCACAAGCCCTTTACAGTCCGGTCAGGTTCGCGGGGATGTTTCCGAGCGATGCAGAAGGCGGCGCAGCAAGGGCCGCGCCCGCTTGCGTGTGACCCGTCATGCGTCCGGCGGCACGCCGAGCAGCGGCAGCGCCGCGCCGACAATGCCCGAGAACACCGGCCCGGCGACCGTGCCGCCGTAATAGGTGCCGCCCGTGGGCTCGTCGATCATCACGGCGACGATCACGCGCGGATCGCTCATCGGTGCGATGCCGACGAAGGACGCGCGATACTTGTTCGCCGCGTACGAGCGTCCGACCTGCTTGCGCGCGGTGCCCGTCTTGCCGCCGACGCGATAGCCGTCGACCGCCGCGGCGCGGCCGGTGCCGTGATCGCCGATCGCCATTTCGAGCATGTTGCGCACGGCTTTCGCCGTCGCCGGCTTGGTCACCTGAGGAGACGCGCGGCGCGTTTCGCCCTGGATCAGCGTGGCCGCGTGAAAGCGGCCGTCGCCGGCGTATGCGGTATAGATCTGCGCGATCTGCACGAGCGACAGCGAGAGGCCGTAGCCATAGGCCATCGTCGCCTGCTCGATCGGCTTCCAGCGCTCGGGCGCCCGCAGACGCCCGGTCGCCGCGCCGGGGAAGGTCAGTTCCGGCGCGCGGCCGATGCCGTAATCGCGATACTTGTCCCAGATGGTTTGCGCGGGAATCTGCAGCGCGAGCTTCGTGAGCGCGACGTTGCTCGACATCTGCACCGCCTCGGCCACGGTGATGACGCCGTGGTTCGACGTGTCGTGAATCACGTTCGGGCCGAGCTTGAACGTGCCCGGCGCCGTGTCGATGCGCGTGTCGGGCCGCACCTTGCCGAGATCAATCGACAGCGCGGCGACGAGCGGCTTGATCGTCGAGCCGGGCTCGAAGGTATCGGTGAGCGCGCGATTGCGCAACTGCTCGCCGGTGAGCCGCGCGCGATCGTTCGGATCGAAGCTCGGATAGTTTGCGAGCGCGAGCACTTCGCCGTTTTTGGCATCGAGCACGACGACGCTGCCCGCGCGCGCCTTGTGCTTCGCGATCGCCGCCTTCAGTTGCGAATGCGCGAGCTGCTGGATGCGCCGGTCGATCGTCAACTGGATGGTCTCGCCGTTTTGCGGAAGCGCCGGCTCGCCGATCTGCGACACCACGCGCCCGAGCCGGTCGCGGATCACTTCGCGCTGGCCGGCTTCGCCCGTGAGCCGCTTGTCGGCGGCGAGTTCGACACCTTCCTGCCCGTGATCTTCGCTATTGGTGAAACCGACCACGTGCGCCGCCGATTCGCCTTCGGGATAGAAGCGTTTCGTATCCGGCGCGAGCGTGATGCCCGCGCGCCCGATCTGCGCGATGCGCTCGGCGGTTTCCGCTTCCACCTGACGTTTGAGCAGCACGAACGCGCGGCTGCCGTCGATGCGCCGTTGCAAATCTTTCGGCGGCATGTCGAGCAGGCGCGCGATTTCGTTGCCGTGATCGCCGTCGAAGAGCTTGGGCGTCGCCCACACTTCGTACGTGGCGAGGCTCACGGCGAGCATCGCGCCGTTGCGGTCGACGATGCGTCCGCGCGTCGCCGAGAGCGCCAGCGTGCGCTGATAGCGCTTCTGCCCTTCGCCGAGATAGAACTTGTGGTCGATCACCTGCACCCACAGCGCGCGCCCGGCGAGCGCCATGAACGCCGCCGTCACGCCGATGAGCACGAGGCGCGAGCGCCACGCCGGCAATGGATGCACGAGCACCGTGCTGCGATGATGCGTCTGGAAATCGCTGCCGCCGCGCGTCTTCTTCTTGAACATCGTGGTCTTGTGATTAAGCTTGGTTGTGCCAGCCGGAGCGCGCGCCTTAGGGCAGGCGTGCGAGCGCGGCGTCGAGATCGGCGCTATCCGGCAGACGAATGCCGAGCTCGTTCTCGAGGATGCGGCGCAGTTCCGCCACGTCGCCGAGTTCGCGATGCGTGCTGCCTTCGTGTTCGTCGTGTGCTGAGAAGCGCCGGTTGAAGAGGCCGAAGCGCTTGCCTGGCGCAAGGCGCGCGGCAAGCAGGTTGTGCACGAAAATCGACTGCGACCAGGTGGACACGAAATGGTTGGCCATTTCGTAGTCGGCGTCATACTGCGGGTCGAGGTCGAAGCGATAGACACTCGTCCACGCGCCGTTCACGAGCGCCTTCAGGATGTAGCCGTGCGGTTCGCCGGAGGCGTCGTCGAGGCGAAACGCGCCGTGAGGCGTAATTTGTTCGAGGCCGGTCTGAAGCGCGAGCGGTGCAGAGAGCGTCATGCCGCCGAAGCCGACATCGGTGAGGAAGGTGCCTTCGTCGACGTCGACGAGCAGCAGCATGTGCATGCGCGCCGGCACCTCGGGCGCTTCGCGGCCCCACAGGACGCGGCCCGCGAAGCTGCGCACGCGAAAACCCAGCGTCTCGAGTACGCTGCGAAACAGCAGATTGTGTTCGTAGCAGTAGCCGCCGCGCCCGCTCGTGACGAGCTTGCTCTGGATGGATTGCCGGTCGAGGCTGACCGGGCGGCCGAGCAGAACGTCGAGATTTTCGAAGGGAATGGCCTGCGGATGCAGTAGATGCAGCGCGCGCAGCGTGTCGAGCGTCGGCGCTGGACGCGCGGGTCCGCCGAAACCGATGCGCTCGAAGTAGGCGATAAGGTCGATGGAAGTATCGTGTGCGTTCATGAGGTGTCCCGGCCCAGGGTTGTCGACGCCGTCGTCGATGTCGCAGTGTCCGCGCGCTTGGTCGCAAGCGGGCATATTTTACGACACGAAAGGTTAAAAATTACAAAAAACATACATATTTGACTCGAATGCCTGCGGCAGGTCGTCCGAATGAACTGTGCCGCATCGATGCAGGTCTTTCCAAGGTTCAAGCGCAACCGAGAAGGGGCGACACGCCATGCAGAACGAAGCCAACGAAGCGAATCAGTCGAACCAGGCCAGTCGAGCCAACCCCGCCGCGAGCGCGACTTGCGCCGGCAAGCATCCCGCGCCGCCGTGCACGCTCGTGATCTTCGGCGCGGGCGGCGACCTCACCAAGCGCCTCCTGATGCCGTCGCTCTACAACCTGTCCGCCGACAAGCTGCTCGACGACGACATGGAAATCATCGGCGTGAACCACGGCGAGCGCGAGACGTCCGAATGGCGCGACGAGCTCACGCAGTCGCTGCGCAAGTTCGCGGCGGACAAGGCCGCGACCTTCCACACGACGCAATTGAACGAGGACGCGTGGAACTGGGTCGTCGGACGGCTCGAATACTTTCCCGGCGAGTTCGAGGAAGACGAAACTTTCGCTCGGCTCAAGGCGCGGCTGCAAAAGGCGAAATCGGGCAACGTCGTGTTCTATCTCGCGGTGGGTGCGCACTTTTTCGAACCGATCATCAAGCATCTCGGTGCAGCGGGGCTGCTCGAAGAAAAGGACGGCAACTTCAGGCGCATCGTGATCGAGAAGCCCTTCGGCAGCGATCTCGCCTCTGCGCAGGAACTGAATCGCTGTTTGCTCGAATTCGCGGGCGAGTCGCAGGTGTATCGCATCGATCATTTTCTCGGCAAGGACACGGTGCAGAGCATTCTCGCCGTGCGCTTCGCCAACGCGATGTTCGAGCCGGTCTGGCGGCGCGAGTACATCGACAACGTGCAGATCACGGCGGCGGAAACCATCGGCGTGGAAGGGCGCGGCAGGTTCTACGAGCAGACCGGCGCGTTTCGCGACATGCTGCCGAACCATCTGTTCCAACTGCTCGGCATGGTGGCGATGGAGCCGCCCAATTCATTCGACGCCGAATCCGTGCGCGACCGCAAAGCCGAAGTCTTCGACGCGATCCGCCCGCTCACGGCGAACGATGTCGTGCTCGGTCAGTACGAAGCGGGACCGGCCGGTCCGGGCTATAAGGAAGAGCCGGGCGTCGCGAAGGACAGCCGCACCGAGACGTATGCGGCGGCGCGCGTGTATGTCGAGAACTGGCGCTGGGCGGGCGTGCCGTTTTACCTGCGCACCGGCAAGCGGCTGACGGAGCGGCGCACGGAAATCTCAGTGCAACTGAAGGCCGTGCCGTTTCTGCTGTTCCGCGACACACCCGTCGATGCGCTCACGCCGAATGTTTTCACGCTGCGCATCGATCCGTCGCACGGCACGAGCTTCGACTTCAATGTGAAGGTGCCCGGGCCGGTCATGCAGATCGGCAAGGTGCGCTCGAGATTCAACTACGCGGATTTCTTCGCGGAGCGCGCGAACGTCGGCTACGAGACGCTGCTCTACGACTGCATGCTCGGCGACGCGACGCTCTTTCAGCGCGCGGACAGCATCGAGACGGCGTGGGCGGCGGTGGATGGCGTGCTGCACCCGGATAGTCCGCTCGCCGTGCACGGCTATGCGGCGGGCAGCGCGGGACCGGCTCAGGCGGACCAACTGCTGGCGCAGGACGGCCGCACGTGGCGCTCGCTCACCGATACGCAAAAGAAGGACTGATCTCATCCCAACCAAAAGGATAACGAGCGTGAGCACAGAATCCAAAGCCAAACAGAAGACGCATGTCTCTGCCGACAAACTCGCGATCAAGGCCGAGCGCATTCTCGCGATCGATATCGGCGGGACCGGGCTGAAAGCGGCCGTCATCTCCGAGGACGGCCAAATGAAGAGCGAACGCGTGCGCGTGGCGACGCCGCATCCGGCCAAGCCCGACGTGGTCGTCGAGACGTTACTGGAGTTGGTGAAGCCGATCGTTGCCGAGCCGCCGACGCATATTTCCATCGGCTTTCCGGGCGTCGTGCGCGACAACCTCGTGCTGACCGCGCCGAATCTCGGCACTCCGGCGTGGCGTGGCGTGCCGCTCGCGCAGTTGCTTTCCGAGCGCCTCGGCAACGTGCCCGCGCGCATGATCAACGACGCCGAAATGCAGGGGCTCGCGGCGATCGAAGGGCGCGGCATCGAGATGGTATTGACGCTCGGCACGGGTGCGGGCACCGCGCTCTTTCGCGACGGCGAGCTGATGCCGCATCTGGAGCTCGCGCATCATCCGGTCGCGAAGGACAAGACCTACGACGAATACATCGGCAATGCGGCGCGCGAGAAGGCGGGCAAGAAGCGCTGGAGCCGGCGCGTGGAGAAGATCATCGGCATTCTCGCGACGCTCGTGAACTACGACAAGCTGTATATCGGCGGCGGCAATTCGGCGAACATCAAGTTCAAGCTGCCGGATAACGTCGTGATCGTGTCGAATGCGGCGGGCATCGAAGGCGGCGCGCGGCTGTGGCATCCGCGCTCGGTGCGCGAGACGCGCCAGTTGCCGCACTTCAATCAGCGGGAAGGGGCGCATTGATGAACGCCAACGGTAAATCCGGGCTCTTCAGCGCGGCCGGCGACAGCGCCGCGGCCTTCGAGGCGCTCGCCCAGGCGGAACTAGTCGTGACAGATTGCGACGGCACGCTGCTCTATACCGACAAGACGCTCGGCCAGCCCGCCATCGACGCGGTGCGCCGCCTGCGCGAAGCCGGCGTGCGCTTCACGGTGGCGAGCAGCCGGCCGGGCAAGGGCATGCGGCATATCGTCGAGCCGCTCGGCATCGACATGCCGTACGCGTCGTATAACGGCGGCAGCCTGGTGAGGCCGAAGACGTGGGAGGTGTTGTCGTCGCACAAGCTGCCGCGCGATGTCGTGCAGACGTCGCTCGAAGCGTTCGCGGCCGCGAATGTCGATGTGTGGGTCTTCATCGACGACAACTGGTATCTCACCAATCGCGATGCGGCCTACGTTCCGCTCGAAACGCGCACGGTCGGCTACGAGGGCGTGCTCGTCACGCGCTTCGACGACGTCGATCTCGATGCGGTCGACAAGATCGTCGGCTCGACGGCCGATACGGCGCTGCTCGCACGCGTCGAGCCGGCGTTGCAAAAGCAATTGGAAGGACGCGGCCATGCGGCGCGCTCGCAGACCTATTACCTCGACGTGACAAGCCTCGAAGCGAACAAGGGCACGGCGGTGCGCGAACTCGCGCGCATCGCAAACGTGCCATTGGAACGCGTGGCCGTGCTCGGCGACATGGGCAACGACATGGCGATGTTCGAGATCGCGGGTGTCTCGATCGCGATGGGACAGGCGTCGGAAACCGTGCAGCGTCACGCGAGCCTGGTCTCGAAGAGCAACGACGAAGACGGCTTCGCGATCGGCATCGATGCGCTGCTGGCGGCGCGTCATGAGGCTCGAAGCGGGTAGGGCAGGCATCGACGCGAGGCGCCGCCAGCGTGGCGAAGCGCGAGGCGTCGAAGTACAGGCGATCCGCGACAGGTTCAGAAGCGTGTGCTGCGGATCAGGCTCACGCCGGTTGCAGGAATACGATGAAAATCAGCGACGGCGCATCGGTGCGCGCGGGCCGCCGCCGCTTGCGCGTTCGTCTTTGTGACGGAAGTTGATGCGGCCCTTGGTCAGGTCGTACACCGAAAGTTCCAGCGTCACGCGGTCGCCAGCCAGAATTCGGATGTGATTCTTGCGCATGCGGCCCGAGGCGTACGCGCCTACGACGACGCCGTTGTCCAGCGTCACGCGATAGCGGCTGTCGGGAAGCACTTCGTCAACGATACCGTCGAGTTCGATGAGTTCTTCTTTCGCCATATGGGGCTCCTGTGGTCAGTTGTAATGGGTGCTGCTTGCACATCGTACGGCTCCAGCGTGTAACGCCGAAGAACGGCCACGCGACGACGTCAGGCGCGCAATCGCGTCGCTACGAAACGTAAGAGGCGATACAAAGCGCGGCCCGGCACGTCCGGCACGTAAAACGTGCGTTTCGGAGCGCGCCGCGTCTCTCTTTCAGGCTCGTCGTGAGCTTGACGGCATAGGCCGGACGACCGTGCGTGCCGCGTTGGCGGCGCGCCGTGGCCGGCATGACCGGGACGGCGACATCGGCGAACAGCGAAGCCGACGTGCAAGTTGAAACGAAAAGCGGTGAATCCGGGAAGTGAGCGCGTTTGCGATACGCTTACGTCATATGCGGTCGAGGGGGCAATTTGCAAGCCCCGCTGACATTCTCGCGCAAATCGGTTGATTAGACAATGAAATTCGCCCGAAGGTTCCTTCTCCGGCGCTTTCCGTTGCGCGGGTGACGCGCTCGTTGCTATAGCCATCCGACTTTCTTGAAACGCCAGTACAGCACCAGGTCGACGACCAGCATGACGGCGAGACACGTCGGATAGCCGTAGACCCAGTCCAGTTCCGGGATGCTCTTGAAGTTCATGCCGTAGATGCCGGCGATCATCGTCGGCACGGCGAAGAGCGCGGCGAACGAGCCGAGGCGCTTGGTCACTTCGCTTTCCGCGAGCGCGATCAGGCCGAGATTGACCTGAATCGCCGTGACGATCATTTCCCGCCGCCCCTCGATGGTCTTCACGATGCGCAGCAGGTGATCGTACACGTCGCGAAAATATTCCTGCATGCCGGAACAGACGCCGGGCGAGCGCCCGCCATACAGTTTGCTGACGGCTTCGAGCAGCGGCGCCGTGTGATGCTGAAGGATCGTCATGCGACGCTTCAGCGAATACAGATCCTCGATGATCTCGCGCGATTCCACCGAGCCCTTCTGCTCGAAGATGCGCTCTTCCACTTCATCCACTTCGGCGCCGAGCGTCTCGAGCACGGGGAAGTATCGATCGACGACCGCATCGAGCAGCGCGTACATCACGAAAGCGGGCCCGTGCTTGAGCAGATGCGGCTCGCGCTCGCAGCGCTTGCGCACTTCCTGAAAACCCTGCGTCGTGCGATTGCGCACCGAGAGCACGTAGTTCCTGCCGACGAACACGTTCATCTCGCCAACGAGCACTTCGCCTTCTTCGTCGAACTCGACCGTGTGAAAGACCGCGAACAGCGAGTCGCCGTATTCCTCGATCTTCGGACGCTGATGACCGTGCTGCGCATCTTCGACCGCCAGTTCGTGCAGTCCGAACTGATGCGTCATGTGCGCGAGTTCGCCGGGACCGGGCTCTTTCAATGCAACCCAAATGAAAGAGTCGGGCAGATCCCGATACGCATTGATATCGTCGATATCCACATCCGCGAGCTTTCGGCCGTTCTGATAAGCCGCGCAATTGACCAGCATGGGCGCCCTTTATAGTTCTGTCGATGTGATGGGCCACGCGTCGATGGGCGCTCGAAGTCGCGTGATTCGCTTGGGGCGCGGGCGCGTGGCCTTCATCACCGAATCTTAGCTGGACATGCGAGCGGTTGCCAACGAGCGTCCATCGAGCGGGGCTCATTGCTTGACGTCAGTTCGCGGCGAGATCGATTCCGTACTCAGGCGGACTCGGCAGCGACGGCACATGAGTGGGCTGCGAATCGAACTTGGTGAGCTTGCCCTCGACCGTCGCGCCGATATCCATGCGCAATTTCTGATAGAAGATGTTGCCCGTCACGCGCGCGTTGGACTGAAGCTCGACGAAATGCGCGACGGTGACATCGCCGGTGACGCAGCCGTTGATGATGACGTCGTAGGCGCTGACGTTGCCGCGAATCGCGCCTTGGTCGCTGACTACGAGCAGCGTCTCTTCGCCAGGGCGGCCCGTCACGTTGCCGGTGACCTGGCCGTCCATGCGCAGGCCTTCGCTGAACTCGAGATCGCCCGAAATGTGGACATTATGCGCGATGAGCGTCGCGAGCTTCGCGAGCTTGACGTTGTTGGGATCTTTCTTCGATGAAAACATCTCGGGTCCTTGCGATGCAGTAAAAGGGTTGCGTGAAGCGCGCGGCTTCAGTTGGGTGCGTGCTGTTTCCTGAGGAATGCGAGGTCCGTCTGGAGGCGCTGGATTTCGGCGGTGCTCTCGGTCACGCGCTGCTCGAGCGACGCACGGCTCGCCGCTTCCTGCTCGAACGCGAACTGTGCGTGCGCGAGCTGCTCGCGCAGCTTCTGTTCGGAGACGGGCGGCGCGCAGAGCGTATCGAGCTTGCGCACCTCTTCATGCGAGCGCTTGAGCGCGAAGCCCGCGGCGGCGAGGGCCGTCATGGCGCACACGGCCGCGATCAAGCCCAGCCAGATGCCCGCGCCGCGCTTGGGCGTAAGCGAATAGGACTGGCGAGTGAGCAGCGATCGCCGCTTCAAATCAACTTTGCGCATTCGGCTTGCGCTTGAAGAGCGCGAGGTAAGGATTGGGATTGATCTGCGCGCCGTCGACGATCACTTCGAAATGCAGGTGCGGGCCCGTGGAACGTCCGGTCGAGCCGATCTCCGCGATTTCCTGTTGGGGCATGACGTAGTCGCCGGGCTTCACGAGGATGCGCGACGCATGCCCGTAGCGCGTCACCATGCCGTTGCTGTGACGGACATCGACCGCATAGCCATAACCGTTGCGCTCGCCGGCCTGCACGACGCGTCCGCCCGCGCTCGCAAGAATCGGCGTGCCGGTCGGCGCGACCATATCGATGCCAGGATGAAAGCTGAGCCGCCCGGTGAACGGATCGAAACGATTGCCATAGGGCGAGCCGCTGCGCGCGGTGGGCGCGGGATTGCGGCCCGGAAACGCCATGAACGCCGCGTAATGCGTGAGCGTCTGCGTTTGCAGTAGCGACACCTCGTCGTTCAGACAGTCGATGATGCGCCGCGCGCCCCTGAGACGCTGGCGCGGCGTGCCGCTGCTTGCCCGCCCCGTGTCGCACAGGCGCGGCGGCAGCGCAGGTCCGCCCGCGCCGTCGAGCGCCGCGGCGCCTTCCTCGCTGTCGGGCAGCGGCGGCACGTCGTGCACGCCGGACGGGCCGCTGGTGCCGCGCGCGGCCTTCAGACGATCGTCGAAATCATGCAGTTCATGCACCTGCGCGGACAGCCCTTCGACGCGCGGCGTGAGTTCGATCAGCGCGGCATTGAGGCGGCCGAGTTCCTCGATCTCGTACGAGCGGCGCGACATCAGCGCCTGCTCCTCGCCGAGATGGCTGCGGGCGAACATCGTGCCGATAGCAATGCCGAGCGCGAGCGCGGCGATCAGAAGCGCGACGCCGCCGATGATCGCGATGGCGCGCGCCGTGCGTGCCTCGACGAAACGGATGCGCTGGTGGGACATGGTCCGGCGTGACCAGATGACGAAAGCCATCAGCGCACGCGGCGGCCGGTCGAGCCGGCGGAAGAAAAACTAGGAAAAATCACGGGGATGGAGTGCGCCGCGCTCTCCACGGCAAAGCAATGAAACTGGGCGGCGATTATGCCGCACGCTTCGTCCGCAAGTGATGTTTAAACAGGATGTCGAAGCAAAATTACATGATTACAGCGAGTCAAATTTTGTGGCGCGCGAACGGGCGGGATTTGCTAGCACATTTAGGTTTTATTGGCGGTCAAAAAGTATCGATCCATCAGGATGACTTGACGTCGACCCAGGCCATGTGCTCACCATCGCCCATCAGGAATGCGCGGTTCGCTTCGGCCGCCGCGCGCAGATAGTCCCACACGGCCGTGATGCGCTTCAGCTTGCGCAGGTCCTCGCGGCATGACAGATAGAAGGCGCGCGTCACGACGATCTCGTCGGGCAGCACCGGCACGAAGCGCGGGTCGGGCGAGGTCATGAAACACGGCAGGATCGCGAGCGCGCGCCCTTGCAGCGCCGCGAAATATTGCGCGATCGCGCTCGTGCTGCGCCAGCGCGACACCGCGCCCGGCACGGCGCGTTCGAGATACAGCAGTTCGTAGCTGAACGCGAGATCGTCGATATAACTGGCGAAGCGATGCCGTCGCAAGTCCTCGGCGCTGCGGATCGGTTCGTGCGCTTCGAGATACTCGGCCGTCGCGTAGAGCTTGAGCCGGTATTCGCACAGCTTCGTGTAGACGTACTGGCCCTGCTCGGGGCGCTCGAGCGTCACCGCGATATCCGCCTCGCGCTTGGAAAGGCTCACGAAATGCGGCACCGGCAGCAAGTCGATGGAAATGTTCGGATGCGCGTCCTGAAAGCGCGCGAGCTGCGGCGCGAGAAAGAAGCAGCCGAAGCCTTCCGTCGACCCGACGCGCACATGGCCCGACAACGCATGGCCGGTATTGGCGATCTGCTCGGTGGCCGATTGCACCGTCGTCTCGATCGAATCGACGAAACCGAGCAGGCGTTGGCCTTCGGCGGTCAGAATGAATCCGCCGCTGCGCGACTTGTCGAACAGCAAGGTGCCGAGCGCGTCTTCGAGCGCGCGCACGCGCCGCGCGACCGTCGTGTAATCGACCCCGAGGCGCTTGGCTGCGCCGCTCGCGCGCTGCGTGCGGGCGACTTCGAGGAAAAAGCGCAGATCGTCCCAGTTGAGGCGAGCGAGGTCGAGTTTGCCGGCGTTTTGCATGGCTTTTTTTTGCATATCGATCGGGTATTTTTATAGTGCCATGATGGACTTTTGCATAACTATACTCAACTAAACGAGCCTGCAAGATCACGGGCCGATTTCTCAAAAGACGGAGACGACATGCTTTTCCCCTTGCGTCGCATCGGCGCGTCTTCGCTTTCCCCTCTCCGTATGTCCGCAACCTTCCTATCAAGGAGTGACTCGTGAATATCGCTGCTGAACATCCGGCGCAGAGTGCGTCCGTCCGTACGGCCAAGCTGCTCATCGACGGCCAGTTCGTGGATTCGAAGACGGCCGAATGGCGCGACATCGTCAATCCAGCGACGCAGGAAGTGGTCGGCCGCGTGCCCTTCGCGACGAAGGATGAAGTCGATGCCGCGGTCGCGGCGGCGCACAAGGCGTTTCAGACGTGGCGCACCACGCCGCTCGGCGTGCGCATGCGCCTGATGCTCAAGTTTCAGGATCTCGTGCGCCAGAACCAGAAGCGCATCGCACAGACGCTCACGGCCGAGCAAGGCAAGACGCTCGCCGATGCCGAGGGCGACATCTTCCGCGGGCTCGAAGTCGTCGAGCATGCGTGTTCGATCAGCACGCTGCAGCAAGGCGAATTCTCTGAAAACGTCGCGGGCGGCGTCGATACCTATACGCTACGTCAGCCGATCGGCGTCTGCGCGGGCATCACGCCGTTCAATTTCCCGGCGATGATCCCGCTCTGGATGTTCCCGATGGCGATCGTCTGCGGCAACACCTTCGTGCTGAAGCCGTCGGAACAGGACCCGCTCTCGACGATGGAACTCGTCGAACTCGCGCTCGAAGCGGGCATTCCGGCGGGCGTGCTCAACGTCGTGCATGGCGGCAAGGAAGTGGTCGACGCGATCTGCACGCATCCCGACATCAAGGCGATTTCCTTCGTCGGCTCGACGGCTGTCGGCACGCACGTCTACAACCTCGCGAGTCAGCACGGCAAGCGCGTGCAGTCGATGATGGGCGCGAAGAATCACGCCGTCGTCCTGCCCGACGCGAACAAGGAGCAGACGCTCAACGCGCTCGCGGGCGCGGGCTTCGGCGCGGCGGGGCAGCGCTGCATGGCGACGTCGGTGGCGGTGTTCGTCGGGGCATCGAAGGACTGGGTGCCGGAGCTGGTCGAGCGGGCGAAGGCGCTCAAGGTCAACGCGGGCATGGAGCCGAACACGGACGTCGGTCCGGTCGTGTCGAAAGCCGCAAAGGAGCGGATTCTCGGTTTGATCGGCAAAGGCGTCGAAGAGGGCGCGACACTCGCGCTCGATGGCCGCGGTATCGACGTGAAGGGCTACGAAAGCGGCAACTTCATCGGCCCGACGGTCTTCACGAACGTGAACCCCGACATGTCGATCTACAAGACCGAGATCTTCGGCCCGGTGCTGTGCGTGCTCGAAGCGGAGTCGCTCGATGACGCCATCGCGCTCGTCAACCGCAATCCGATGGGCAATGGCGTCGGACTTTTCACGCAGAGCGGCGCGGCGGCGCGCAAGTTCCAGAGCGAGATCGACATCGGTCAGGTGGGCATCAACATTCCGATTCCGGTACCGGTGCCGGCCTTCAGCTTCACGGGCTCGCGCGGCTCGAAGCTCGGCGATCTCGGGCCGTATGGCAAGCAGGTCGTGCAGTTTTATACGCAGACGAAAACCGTCACCGCCCGCTGGTTCGACGACGCCACCGTGAACGACGGCGTGAACACGACCATCTCGCTTCGCTGAGGGAGATTTCTCATGCAAATCGGCTTCGTTGGCTTGGGTCACATGGGCGGTCCGATGGCCGCCAATCTGTTGAAAGCGGGCCACGCCGTGACGGCGTTCGATCTCGTGCCGGCGGCGCTCGATGCGGCGAAAGCGGCAGGCGCGACCCTCGCCGCATCGCCGCGCGCGGCGGCCGAGGGCGCGGAAGTCGTCATCACGATGCTGCCCGCCGCGCAACACGTCAAAGCGGTTTATCTGAACGATGACGGCGTGCTCGCGGGTGTCACCAAAGGCGTGCCGCTCGTCGACAGCAGCACGATCGATCCAGCCACCGCAAAGCTCATCGGCGAGGCGGCGGGCCGCCAGGGCAATCCGTTCGCCGATGCGCCCGTGTCGGGCGGCGTCGTCGGCGCGCAGGCGGGCACGCTGACCTTCATGGTCGGCGCGGACGAAGCGCTTTTCGAAACGCTGCGTCCCGTGCTGTCCGGAATGGGGAAAAACATGGTGCGCTGCGGCGAGACCGGCACGGGTCAGATCGCGAAGATCTGCAACAACCTGCTGCTCGGGATTTCCATGATCGGCGTCGCGGAAGCGATGAAACTCGGCGAAACGCTCGGCATCGATCCGACGAAACTTGCAGGCATTTTGAACACATCGACGGGACGTTGCTGGAGTTCCGATACGTGTAATCCCTATCCGGGCATCATCGAAACGGCGCCGGCTTCGCGCGGTTATTCGGGCGGATTCGGCGCGGACCTCATGCTGAAGGATCTGGGCCTCGCCGTCGATGCGGCGCGTGGCGCAAAGCAGCCGGTTTTCATGGGCGCGCTGGCACAACAGTTGTATCAGTCGATGAGCCAGCAGGGGCTCGGCGGACTCGATTTTTCAGGCATTATCAAGCTATATGCGAAGCAACAAAACGAGCAATAAGTAATCTGACGAGTAAATGACCCGGCACGCACGTGCGTGCCGAATTGGGGTCAATAAATAACGGCTTTATTAAGTTGCACTGCACAACGCGTCGCGCAAACGCATACTGGGCGTGGTCATCGGGATAACGATGATTCGCTTTCCACAAAATTGTCCTATTCTGAAAGCACGACGCCCGTCTACCGTTCGAGTCGAACGCTCCGGTTGCGCCACGGTGCTGGTAGAACGTCCGTCATTTTCGGGCAATCAGATGAGGAGTACGCGATGCAAGTAACACGACACTTAAATATGGAATTGCGGCACGCCACGGTGCCGACTTATGTAGCCAGCTATTTCTTTCCGTTGCTGCTATTGGCATACGAAGTCTGGCGCGTGGGTTCCTGGGTGGCGGTGAACGGCTTCAACTTCATGAACTTCAACTCGATGGGTTATGAGTTCGCGTTGATGATCGCCGTGTTCTGCATGCAAGTCATCGTGGAAATCGCGTTCCTCGCAGGCGCTGTTCTGACGAAGCACAAGGACGTTGGGCACAGAGTGGCGAATCTGCTGCTGGGGCTTTTCTGCTCGATGGTCGTGCTCGGTTTCGACCTTGCACTGCAATATGGCCTGAGCGGAAGTTAAGCCAAAACGAATTACTTTTCCGAAGAGGAAAACGCCGGTTGTTCTCAACCGGCGTTTCTTTTTGATGCAGTGCAACTCGAATCGATTCAGCAACCGGCTGCACTTGCCAGTGCTGGCGGCGTTTCGGATCGTTCCTCATAGCATTTCCTGTCCGCATCCTTTAGCGCGCCGCGCAGCCCTTCCTCCACAACCGGATGATAAAAGGGCAGCTTGAGCGCGTCATCCAGCGTCAGTTCCAGTTGCAACGCCCATGCGAGCAGATGGCCTAAGTGCTCCATCGCCGGGCCGCAGCCTTGCGCGCCGCGCAGCTTGCCGGTTTTCGCGTCGGCATAGACGTGCAGGAGGCCGCGATTCTGCCGCATCACGCGACTGCGCCCCTGATTTTCGAACGAGGCTTCTCCGGTCACCGTCATCTGCTTGTCGAGATTGTCGTATGACGCGCCGACGATCGCCACCTGCGGCTCGCTGAACACGATCGAAAACGGCACTTTGCGTTTGACCGATTGCACGTCGGGGAAGCGTGCGGCGTTGTCGCCGGCAAGCTTGCCTTCGTCGGCGGCGTCGTGAAGCCACGGGCGCGTGCCGTCGCAATCGCCCGCGACGAAGATGGTGCTCTGTCCGCATTGCATCGTCGTTTCATCGAAGAGCGGCACGCCTTTCCCATTCAGTTCGATGCCCGCGTTTTGCAGCGCGAGCGGCTCGAGATTCGGCGCGCGGCCGGTAGCGGCGAGCACGAGATCGAAGGTTTCCGCGTGCGCTTCGCCATCGGCTGATTTGAAGCGAAGGAACGGCTTGTCGTCACGCAGGGACATCTCGTCGAACTTCGCTTCGGGATCGAAATAGAATTCGTCGGCGAGCGCGGCGGCGAGCGCATCGCGTACGGGCTTGTCGGTGAGCGCCGCGACGCCGCCACCTTTGCCGAACATGAAAATCTCGACGCCCAGACGCGCGAGGGCCTGCCCGAGCTCCAGCGCGATCGGTCCCGTGCCGAATACGGCGATGCGCTTGGGCAGCGTGCGCAGCTCGAAGAGATCGTCGCTCGTGACGAGCTTGTCGCCGAACACCTTCAGCTCGTCGGGCACCGTGGGCGCCGCGCCCGTCGCGATCACGATACCCTTCGCTTGCACGCGCGTAGCCTCGCCGACCGTCAGCCGCGTCGCCGATTCGAAGCGCGCCTGGCCGCGCAGGAGCAGTCCGTCCGGCAGCGCGTCGATCTCTTCGAGCACGCCCTTGACGAAGTAATCCCGCTCGCGACGCACATAGTCGAGCACATGCGCATAGTCGGCTTCGAGCGCATGCGTGCCTTCGATGCCGCGCGGCGCGAGCGCGTGCGCATCGTGCAGGCCGTTGGCCGCCGCGAGCAGCAGCTTGGACGGCATGCAGCCGACGCGCGCGCAGGTCGTGCCGAGCTCGCCGCTCTCGATGAGCACCGCGTTCACGCCCGCGAGCCGCGCCGCGCGAAACGCGGCCATGCCGGCCGTGCCCGCGCCGATCACGGCGACGTCCACTTCGATCTCGTTCATTCCGTTTCCCGTCGTTCGAACGTCGACGCGTGCTTCAGCCGTTGTCCGCGAATCCCGGATAAAGCGTCATGCCGCCATCGACGAAAAGCGTCGTGCCGACGACGTAATCGCTTTCGTCGGACGCGAGCCACACGGCCGCGCGGCCGATATCCTCGACCTCGCCGACGCGACCATACGGAATCAGCGTCAGCAGCTTGTCGAGCTTCTCCTGCGTGTCCCATGCGTCCTTGTTGATCGGTGTGCGGATCGCGCCGGGCGCGATGCCGTTCACGCGGATGCGCTGCGGCGCGACTTCCTGCGCCAGCGTTTTCATCATCATCTGGATGCCGCCCTTGGACGCCGCGTAGTTCGCATGTCCCGCCCACGGAATGACTTCGTGCACCGAGCTCATGCAGATGATCTTGCCGAGCGCCTTCGACACGTCGCGCATGCCGCGCAGCTCGAACTCGCGCACCGCGCGCTGCGCCGTGAGGAATTGCCCGGTGAGATTCGTTTCGATGACCGTCTTCCAGTCGGCGAGCGTGATCGCGGTGAACTTCGCGTCCTTCTGCAAGCCGGAATTCGCGACGACGATATCCACCGTGCCCCAGCGTTTTACGACCGCGTCGAACATCGAATCGACCTGCGCTTCGTCAGCCACGTCCGCGCCGATGGCAAACGCTTCGCCGCCTTTTGCGCTGATTGCAGCGGCGAGCTTCTCGGCGGGCTCCGCGTGCGCGTGATAGTTGATGGCGACGTGCGCGCCCGCATCGGCGAGCGCAATCGCGACGCCCGAGCCGATGCCCGAACTCGCGCCCGTCACGAGCGCGATCTGGCCTGCGAGGGGTTGGTGCATGTGCGTTTCCGTCAGAGGTTTCCGTGTGGATCGCAAAATGCGCGCCCGCCGGATGTCACGGGCCGAGCAAACCCTGATACACCTCGGCGTACGCGAGCGCCGCCGCTTCCCAGCCGAAGTTCTGGCCCATCGCGCGCTTGACGACCGCTTTCCAGTCCGTGCGCCGCGCCTTGAGCGCGAACGCGCGCCGGATCGCACCGACGATGCCCGCGCGGTCGAAGGTATCGAAGACGAAGCCGGTCGCGAGATCGTCGGCGAGATTTTCGAGCGAGGAATCGGCGACGGTATCCGCGAGCCCGCCCACGCGATGCACGAGCGGCAGCGAGCCATAAGCCAGCGCGTAGAGCTGCGTGAGCCCGCACGGCTCGAAGCGCGACGGCACCATCACGATATCGCTGCCGGCGATGATCGAATGCGACAGCGTCTCGTCGAAGCCGAGCTCGACCGCGACCGCGCCCGGATGCGCCGCCGCGGCGTTCTTCATGCCGGTTTCGAGCGCAGGGTCGCCGGTGCCGAGCACGACGAGCTGGCCGCCGCGCTGCACGATATCGGGCACGGCCGAGAGCAGCAGATCGAGACCCTTCTGCTCGGTCAGCCGGCTCACGACGCCGAAGAGCAGGGCGTCGTCGTCTTTGGCGAGGCCCATGCGTTCCTGGAGCGCCGCCTTGCACTTCGACTTGCCCGATCCGGGTTTTGCCGCCGTGTATTTCGACGCGATGGATTCATCGACCGACGGGCTCCAGATCGAATAATCGACGCCGTTCAGAATGCCCGTGATGTCATGCGTGCGCGTCTGCAAAAGGCCGTGCAAGCCCGCGCCGTGCGCCTGCGTCTGGATTTCGCGCGCGTAGGTCGGGCTGACGGTCGTGATACGGTCGGCGTAATAGAGGCCCGCCTTCAGGAAGGAGACGTGACCGTAGAACTCCAGCCCTTCCATCGCGTAGAAGTCGCCCGGAAGTTGCAGCGCGCCGAATTCGGACGCCGGAAACGTGCCCTGATACGCGAGGTTGTGCACCGTCATCACGCTCGCCACGTGCGGCGCGCCGCTGCGTTCGAACGCGCGCAGATACGCGGGCGCGAGTCCCGCGTGCCAGTCGTGCGCATGCACGATATGCGGTTTCCACGCCGGATCGGCGCCCGTCGCGATGCGCGCCGCCGTCCAGCCGAGCAGCGCGAAGCGGCGGTCGTTATCGGCATACGGGTGATTCGCCGCATCCATATACGGATTGCCCGGCCGATCGTAGAACGGGTCCGCGCGCACCACGTAGACGGTCACGCCGTGGGGCTTCAGCACGCCGCGCTCGAGCCGCACGTTGCCCGCGCCGAACGCGCCGCCCAGATCGGCGACGGGTTCGAGATCCGCAAGCCCCGCGAGCACCGCCGGAAAGCCCGGCAGCACGACGCGCGCATCCGTGCCCAGTTGCGACTGCGCGGGCGGCAGCGCGCCGACCACATCGGCGAGGCCGCCGGTTTTCAACAGCGGAAACATTTCTGCTGCGGCATGCAGCACGCAAACGGTCATCGGCGCTCCTGTCGATTCAGTTCGTGTCGGCGCGTGCGTCTAGCGCTGCGAGAGCCGCGCCAAAGCATCGCGTGTGATGAGCGTGACGCCGGAGTCCGTGCGAAAGAAGCGCGCGGCGTCGTCGTCCGGGTCCTCGCCGACCACGAGGCCTTCGGGCACCGTGCAACCGCGATCGATCACCACCTTCTGCAAGCGGCAACTCGGCCCGACCGTCACCTGAGGCAACAAGACTGCCTCATTGATGTTACAGAACGAGTGCACCCGCACCGCCGACGAAAACACCGACTTCGACACCTGCGAGCCCGAGATCACGCAGCCGCCGCAGACGAGCAGATTCGTGATCGCGCCTTGCTGGCCGTTCAGGTCGCGCACGAACTTGCCAGGCGGCAGTTGCTCCTGGTTCGTCCATATCGGCCATTTGCGGTCGTACAGATCGAGTTCGGGAATCGTCGAGGCGAGATCGAGATTGGCCTCCCAGTAGGCGTCGACGGTGCCGACGTCGCGCCAGTACGCGGGCGCGTCCGGATCGCTGCTGGAAGTCACGCACGACATGCCGAACGGATGCGCGATCGCCTTGCCCGTCGTCACGATGCGCGGAATGATGTCCTTGCCGAAGTCATGATCCGTGTTCGAGGTCTCGATGTTCTCCTGCAGCATGTCGTAGAGATACTTCGCGCTGAACACGTAGATGCCCATGCTCGCGAGCGCGACGTCGGGCTTGCCGGGCATCGCGGGCGGATCGGCGGGCTTTTCGAGGAAATCGGTGACGCGGCGGTTTTCATCGACGTGCATCACGCCGAACGCGACCGCCTCCATGCGCGGCACCTCGATGCAGCCGACCGTGCAGTCCGCGCCGCTCTCGACGTGATCGAGCACCATGCGCGTGTAGTCCATCTTGTAGATGTGATCGCCCGCCAGCACGATGACGAACTCCGGCCCGATCGAGCGGACGATATCGAGGTTCTGATACACGGCGTCGGCGGTGCCGCGATACCAGCTCGAATCGACGCGCTGCTGCGCCGGCCAGATATCGATGAACTCGTTGAACTCGCCGCGCAGGAAACCCCAGCCGCGCTGCAGATGGCGGATGAGCGAATGCGCCTTGTATTGCGTGACGACGGCGATGCGGCGGATGCCGGAATTGAGGCAGTTGGACAGCGCGAAGTCGATGATGCGGTACTTGCCGCCGAAGTGCACGGCGGGCTTCACCCGCTTGTCGGTGAGCGGCCCGAGACGCGTGCCGCGCCCGCCGGCGAGAACGATTGCGAGGGTCGACTTCTGCAAATCGGTGCGATTCTTAGACAGCGTCTCCATGTCAGCCTCCTGATTTGACCTGCGACTATTGATGTCTTGCCGTGTGTTCGTCCTCGTATGCTTTTCGATGTCGTCGCTGCGCTACCGATGCCGGCCGCGCGTGTTCGCCGTTGCAGCATTATCCGGCGCGCGTTCGGATTCGTGTGCTGGAGTTACGCGATTTTTTCGCTGGATGCTGTATGCCCGCCAATGTCGTGCCGCTGGAGCAAAGCGTGTGCCGAACGCGCACGAACGTGCTCTGCGCGATGCCCGGCACGGTAATGGTGTTGCGGCCGCCCGACCGTTCGGGCTTCTGATCGAGCGCGCCGCTCGACAAAACGCATCCGCGCAATTTTTAATGGGCACCCCATGCCGCAGTGCGTCGAGGCACGGCACAATACGTTGCATGCGATTGCCCGTACTCGCCCGCAAAACGGCGCGTACGGGCGTTCTTCCTAAAGCCGCTGTCGCGCTGCGCTGCACGACACGCGGTACGCCAAACGTTTCACCTGACCGGACACGATCAATCGGGAAAGCAGAACATGAACAACGTCCTGAGCATTCAATCGCATGTGGTGTTCGGCCATGCGGGCAACAGCGCGGCGGTCTTTCCGATGCGGCGTCTCGGCGTCAACGTCTGGCCGCTCAACACCGTGCAGTTCTCCAATCACACGCAATACGGACGCTGGACCGGCAGCGCGTTCGACGCCGACGAGCTTCAGAACGTGATCGAGGGCATCGGCGCGATCGGCGTGCTCGCGCGCTGCAACGCGGTGCTGTCGGGCTATATGGGTGCGCCGGAGCAAGGCCGCGCGGTTGTCGAGATCGTGAAGATGGTAAAGGCGGTGAATCCGCGCGCGCTCTATTTCTGCGATCCGGTCATGGGCCAGACGGGCGGCTGCACCGTCGCCGGGGGCATCGAGGATTTTCTCGTCACGACGATGCCCGGCATCGCCGACGCGATGATGCCCAACCACGTCGAGCTGGAGAAGCTCGTCGGGCGCACGATCGAAACCGTGGAAGAAGCCGTCGATGCATGCCGCGAAATCATCGCGCGCGGTCCGCGCACCGTACTGGTGAAACACCTGCTCGATCGCAACAGCCGCGCCGACACCTTCAACATGCTCGCCGTCACCCCGACCGAAGCGTGGTTCGCGCAGCGGCCGCTGTATCCGTTCGCGCGGCAGCCGGTGGGCGTAGGCGATCTGACGAGCGCGGTGTTCGTCGCGCGCACGCTGCACGGCGATTCGTTGCGCAACGCGCTCGAACACACGCTCGCGGCGGTCAACGCGGTCGTCAAGGCGACGTATGAGGCGGGGCGCTACGAGCTGGAGATCGTCGCGTCGCAGGACGAAATCGCGAAGCCGACTGACCGCTTCCCCGCGATCCGCGTGACCGGCACGGAAACCGTCAGGGGCGTTTAGCTCTCTTCCATCAGGCCGAAGCGCCAGGACAGACGGCGCGTCGCGGCCACGAGCGCATGCGCGAGCGGGCCGTTTTCGGCGCTGTCGAAGCCGCCCGCCGAGCCGATCAACGCGATCACGAGGCACACGCTGCCCGTGTGATCGAACACCGGCGCGGCGAGCGTGTGGATGCCGGGCACCGGCGCGCCGAGCGCGGTGTCGAGGCCGCGTTTCCTGATGTCATCGAAGCGCGCAGCGTCCGCTTTCGCGCCGTCCGTTCCCGCGAGACGAATGGTGTCCTGCTGCATCAGGCTCGCGAGCATGTCAGCGGGAAGATGTGCGGCATACACGCGCCCGATCGCCGTATTGACGAGCGACATCACCGTGCCGACACGCAAGCTCACGTGCTGCGGCCGCGCCGATTCCTCCAGCCGGATCACGGTCGGGCCGAGCGGGCCGAGCACGGCGGCGGCGACCGTCATCGACGTGCTCGCGGCGAGTGCGACGATCTCGGCTTCGGCGTCGCGGATCGGCGAGAGGCGCTGCAACGCGATGAGCCCCAGCTCGCGGCTCAACGGGCCCGAATGAAAGAGCCCGGCGTCGTCGCGTGCGAGCAACCCGACTTTCACCAGACTCACCAGATGCGCGAACGCCTTCGCCGGCGGCATGCCGGCCGCGGCGGCGAGATCGCGCAAGGTGAGCGGCTCGCCCGCCGCGACCAGCGCGCGCAAAAGATCGCCCGTCGCGTCGAGCGCGTTGATGCCGCGCTGCGGCCTCGCGTCGTCTTCGAATATCGTCATGAAAGCCGTTCCGTGATATCGCGCGCGGCGTCTTTCAACGCACGGGCGAGCGCGCCGTCCCAGTCGACGTCGGCGAGGCCGGTCGGTCCGATCGCCGTCAGCGCGAGCTGCATGCGTTCGCCGCCGTCGAACACCGGCACGCTCATGCTGCTGACGCCGGGGCTCGGCGCATCGACGCTGCGCTCGATGCCGCGCGTGCGAATTTCGTCGATGCGCGCGTCCATGCCGGGTGCATCGTTTTCCTGCTGATGCGCGAGCATCGCGGCGACGCGGGTTGCGTCGTCGAAGGCACGGAATACGCGTCCCGTCGACGTCGACGAAAGCGACATCACCGTGCCGACGTGCAGATTCACGTGTAGCGGATAGCCGCCGCGTTCGTAGCGCACGATCGTCGGTCCCTGCGGCCCGGCCACGCTGACCGCGACGCTCATGCCCGTCGCAAGCGCCAGCGCCGAAACGCGCGGTGCGGCCGCACGGTACGCCGGCTGATGTTCCAGACTCAATAGACCGAGCCGCAGCGAAAGCGGGCCGGGCTCGTAGTTGCCGGTGAGCGCGTCGCGTTTGACGAGCCCGAGGCGCGTGAGGCTCACGAGATAGGTATGCGCCTGCGCGCTCGACAGCTCGGCGGCTTCGGCGAGCGCGCTCAACGCAAGCGGCTCGCGGCGCGCGGCGAGCGCTCCGAGCAGACGCGCGCCGACTTCGACGCTCTGGATGCCGCGCTGTTTTTTTTCCTCGCCGGTTTCAGAAAGAGCCAAGCGCACTCCGCGACTGATGAAAAGTGAACGAAGGGCAGATGTTAGCGGAGCCGGAGTCATCCGATGCAGTGGTTCGGTATTTACCCGTAATTTGCAAATAGCAAATATGCTTGCTGTTGACAAAAATCATCGACGCGCCGATCATCCACCCATCCCCACGAGAATGGAAGCGAGACACAATCATGGCAAAGGCTTTTGCATCGCAGGCCGATCTGGAAGAAAAGAAGATCACCTTCACGCAACTCTCCGAGAACGCCTACGCCTACACGGCGGAAGGTGATCCGAACTCGGGCGTCATCATCGGCGACGACGGCGTGCTGATCGTCGATACGACCGCGACGCCCGCGATGGCGCAGGACCTCATCGCGAAAATCCGCAGTGTCACTGACAAGCCGATCAAATACGTCGTGCTGTCGCACTACCACGCGGTGCGCGTGCTCGGCGCGTCGGCGTATTTCGAGGAAGGCGCGCAGCAGATCATCGCGAGCCGCGGCACATATGAAATGATCGTCGAGCGTGGCGAGCAGGACATGAAGTCGGAGATCGAACGCTTTCCACGCCTCTTCGCGGGGGTCGAGACGGTGCCGGGCCTCACGTGGCCCACGCTCGTCTTCGAGAAGGAAATCACGCTGTTTCTCGGCAAGCTCGAAGTGAAGATCGCGCATCTCGGCGCGGGCCACACGAAGGGCGACACGGTCGTCTGGCTGCCGTCGCAGAAAGTGCTGTTCTCGGGCGATCTGGTCGAATACGACGCCGCGTGCTATTGCGGCGACGCGCAACTCGAAGAATGGCCCGCGACGCTCGAAGCGCTGCGTGCGCTCAACGCTGAGAAGCTCGTGCCGGGGCGCGGTCCCGCGCTGCTGTCGCCGGCCGAAGTGGAC
Organism: Caballeronia catudaia; assembly: GCF_001544755.2. Classification (GTDB taxonomy): domain Bacteria; phylum Pseudomonadota; class Gammaproteobacteria; order Burkholderiales; family Burkholderiaceae; genus Caballeronia; species Caballeronia catudaia. The sequence continues at coordinate 244,850 of NZ_FCOF02000005.1, forward strand.
AAGGGCCTCGACTACACGAAGGATTTCGTGACGACGCTGCTGCAAGCGGGCCGCGAAGCCGTTGCCGACAAGCTCGATCTGAAAGGCTCGATGGCGCTCACGCGCAAGTCGATGGACCCGAAGTTCGGCCACGTCTTCATCTACGAGCACTGCCTGCCGTTCGATGTCTCGCGCGCGTACGACGAAGCGAGCGGCATCAAGCATCCGCGCATCTGGACGGCTCAGCGCGACAAGGACATGTGGGCCGCCCTGCAGGACTGACGTTCTTCTCTGGCGGCGCGTTTTAGCGACAGCGCGCCGCATCCCCATCTAAAGGCTCAACAGGCGCGCGCAAGACGCCGGCCCAAACACGCCCATCTGGAGCGAGACATGTCGAAGTCGATCGTTACGGCGGCGCTCAGCCCGAGCGCCGCCGGGGAAGCGCACGCCCTGTCGGACGATGCGCTGTTCCGCAAAGTCGCATGGCGCATCATCCCGTTTCTCTTTCTATGCTACGTGGTCTCGTTTCTGGACCGCATCAATATCGGCTTCGCGCAGTTGCAGATGAAGCACGATCTCGGCTTCTCGGATGCGATGTACGGTCTCGGCGCGGCTGTCTTCTATGTCGGCTACGTGCTCTTCGAAGTGCCGAGCAATCTGCTGCTTGCGAAGTTCGGCGCGCGCCGCACGTTCACGCGCATCATGCTGCTGTGGGGCGTGGCGTCCGTCGGCATGATGTTCGTCTCGACACCCGGCCATTTTTATCTGCTGCGCTTCATGCTCGGCGTGTTCGAGGCGGGTTTCTTTCCCGGCGTCGTGCTGTATCTGACGTACTGGTTCCCGGCCAAGCGGCGCGCCGGCGTGATGTCGGTATTCTTCGCGGGTGTCGCAGTTGCGGGCGTGTTCGGCGGATTGGTGTCCGGCTGGATCATGCGCGACATGGCGGGCGTCATGGGGCTGCACGGCTGGCAATGGATGTTCGCGATCGAAGGCGCGCCGGCGGTGCTGCTCGGCCTGATCGCGCTGCGTATGCTCGTGGATACGCCGCGCGATGCGCGCTGGCTCACGCAAGCGCAACAGGACCGGCTCGCGGCGCTATGTTCCGAACCCTCCGGCAGCGCCGATGCGCACGATCGCCGCGGCTTCCTCGATGCGTTGCGCAACCCGCGCGTCTATCTCTTCGCGTTCATCTATTTTTCGCTGACGTGCGCCTCGCTGACGCTGAGCTTCTGGATGCCGCTGATGATCCGCGATTTCGGCATCACCGATGTGATGTCCGTGAGCCTCTACACCGTCGTGCCGAACGCAATCGGCGCGGTGGGGCTGATTCTGATCGCGCGTCATTCGGATCGTGCAGGCGAGCGGCGCAAGCACTTCGCGTGCTGCACGATCGGCGGCGGAATCGCGTTCGCGGCGCTCACCCTGCATGTGCCGAGCTTTCCGGTGATGCTCGCGATTCTCTCGCTCGCCACGACGCTGATCTTCGCCGCGCTGCCGATATTCTGGGCCGTGCCCGCGAGCCATCTGCCGGGCAAGAGCGCGGCGGCGGGCATCGCGTTCATCAGCAGTATCGGCATCACGAGCGGGATCGTGAGTCCGTGGGTGATCGGCCAGATCCGCACCGCGACGGGCAGCATGGATATCGCCGTGCATCTGCTTTCCCTGCTGCTGTTCGCAAGCGGCGCCGCGCTGTTTTTTGGATTGCGGCGTCGCGCGTGAATTCAGGCTGCCGCGATCGCCTTGAAGTTTTCCGGCGTGGCGAAGGCGAGATATTCGGCCTGCATCTCGGGCGTGAGGAATTCGAGCATCGTCGAGTTCTCGATCCACAATTCGATCACGTGGAAGAAGTTATTGCCGCGCGTGCAGCGCACCGCGCGCCATCCTTCACGCTCGCCGATCGCGATGACGTCCCCGGCGCTCAGCTTCGTCGCGATCGCCATATGGAATGCGCTGTACTGCGGGCGCTTGAACGTGCCCGCGCCGTAGCTCACGCTGTCCTCGTGGGCGCCGCCCGGCGTGATCACCTGATCGCTCGGATACACCTCGATGATGCTGCCGCGATCGTCGCCGGCGACGGCCATCCACGCGTCGGGAAACGGCGAGAAGGGCGCGGCGAAACCGCCCCACAGTTCGGCGAGCACCTGGGCGACGTGCTTCGGATCGTTGGCGGGAATGGAGGCATGGAAGATCATCGTGAGCTCCGATTCGCAGTGCGATGATGCCGGCATTCTTGCAGAGTCTATTGATATGAGCGTTCTCATACGCGTCAGGACTCAGCGCTTATCCGACAAACGCCGATGCGAAAGCGGCGATGTCCGCTGTCAGCCGTGCCGCATCGCTGAGAAAGATGCCGTGCGGCGCGCCTTCGTAGACGACGAGCCGCGCGTTCGGACAGCCGCGCCGTGCGTTGCGACGTCAGTTCCAGCGGATTCGACACGTCTGCGTCGCCCTGCACGATGAGCGTCGGCACATCGATATCGCGCAACTCGTCGCGGAAATCGCCGCGATTCACCGTTTCGTTGCAGGCGAACAGCGCGTGATGCGACGTGCGCAGCGCCATCTCGCGAATCCAGTCGATCATGGCCTGCGATGCGTCCGGTCCCGCGAACGGCCGCGCATTGTCGGCGAGCCATTGCGGATAGTCGGTCATCAGATCGTGCTGGAACGCATCGGCATAGGCGCGATCGATGCCATCGGGATTGTCCGGCGTCTTCCCGAGCATCGGCAAGGTCGAGGCGATCAGCGCGAGGCGCGCGACGCGTGCGCTGCCGTGCCGCGCCAGATAACGCACCGCCTCCGCGCCGCCCATCGAATAGCCGACGAGCGTGATATCGGAAAGACCCAGCGCCTCGATGACACCGGCGAGATCGTCCGCGAGCGTGTCGTAGTCGTAGCCGCCGCCCGGATCGCTGGAACGTCCGTGGCCGCGCCGGTCGTACGCGATGCAGCGAAAGCCCTGGCGCGCGAGCGGTAGCATCTGATAAGCCCACATGTCGCCCGGCAACGAATAGCTCGGAACGAAAACGATCGTCTTGCCGTTGCGTGCCGCGCGTTCCGGCTGCCAGTCGCGGTAAAACAGTTCGACGCCGTCGTTCGTTGCGATGAATCCCGGCCGAGTGATGGCTGCATGGACTCGATGTCGATTCGCGGGCATGTCCGTCTCCTTGTCGATGAACAGTGTGATCGCATCGTCGCAGGAGAAAGTGGGACGGACAATTACGCCAGAGGTAATAGGCCGCGCGCAAAAAAATGCCGCCCAGAAGAAGGCGGCGAGTGCGCGTCCTGTGGGCTCTGCAAATCGAGAGGGGGACGCGTGAGGAGACAGGGCATACGCGTTCAGTATGGCAAAGGCTCGCGCTGCGCTCAATCGCCGATTCGAATTTCTGCGTTTCAGCATCGACGTAACGAAATGAAATGGAATGCAAACGAATCGAGGCTACGCATTTAAGACTTGTCTCCCGTTTATCTGTAGTTTTGGACTGCGACATTGGATAAACTCAGCGGACGTTTCAAACATCCGTTCTTCTTGCGATCCATGTCTTTCGATTCTTCAGCGTCGCCCCAATGCGCGCACGCGGACATACCCTTGTCCGATGCTCATCACGCACTTTCCATCGCGCTCGACATTCGGAGTTCGGGCGACTGGCCTGCGCTCGAACATTTTTGCCGGAAGGCGCTGCAACGCTTCCCGCACGATTACGAACTGCGTTGGCAACTGAGTCATTGCCTCTGGCTGCGCCACGACAGCGTGTCCGCGGAATCGGTCATGCGCGAGGCTGCACGCCATCATCCGGGCAATGGCCTCGTGACCGGCGCGATCGCGATGTATCTCAATGAACAGTCGCGTTACAGCGAAGCCGAAGCGCAGTATCGCGTGGCGCTCGCTCAATCGCCGGGCGAGTACGAACTCGCCGTCGATCTCGCGGATCTCGAACTGCGGCGCGGCGCGTGGCGCGACGGCTGGCTGCGCTTCGAGCGCCGCCTCGATCGTTCGCAACTCGGCGAGAATCGCGTCGTCTCGCGAATGGAGCGAATCGCGCCGCGCTGGGGCGGGCAGCCGCTCGACGGCAAGCGTGTGATGGTCTACAGCGAACTCGGCCTCGGCGACGATATCCAGTTCGTGCGGTACTTTCCGCAGTTCGCGGAAGGCGTGCGGCGAAGCGGCGGTGAGGCCATCCTCGCGGTGCGCTCCCCAATTGCATCCGCTCATCCGGCGCTTCGTGCCGGATTGTGTCGCGGTGGAAGCGCATGACTTCGGCAAGGTCGATTACACCGTTCCCATGATGAGCATGCCGGTATGGATCGGGCTGTTGCCGCATCAAGTCGATGGCCGCGCGTATCTGCACGCGGCGCCGGAACGCATCGACATGTGGCGGCGCATCCTCGCGGCGGACGGCAGCAATGCGCTGCGCGTCGGTCTCGTGTGGGCGGGCAGCCCGACGCATCGCCGCGACGCCCAGCGCAGCATTCCCGTCGATGCGCTCGCGCCGCTCTGGCGTGTGCCGGGCGTCGCTTTCTATCCGGTCGCGCCGGGCCGCGAAGGCGATATCGCGGCGATGCGCTCAGCCGGCGCGCGCCTGTCCGAATTGCCGGAGTATCGCGAGCATTTTCATGATTCGGCCGCGCTCGTCAGCGCGCTCGACGTGCTCGTGACCATCGACAGCTCGCCGCTCCACCTCGGCGGCGCGGTAGGCAAGCCGGTGCTCGCGATGATCGATCGCGCGTCGCATTGGTGTTGGGGAGAGGGCGAGACGCAGCCGTGGTACGACTCGGTGCGGCTCGTTCGGCAGCGCGCGCCGGGCGACTGGGCGCCCGTGGTGGAGCGTGTCGCCGCGGCGCTGTCCGGGCGGCTCGCCGGATGCGCCGCAACGCGAGATCAGCAGGCGTCGGCGCTGGCCAGTCTCGGATAGCCGGGCTGGCTCGAATCGATCGTCGTCACGCACGCGCCGTCGTTCAGATCGAGCATGCTGTCGATGTCGCGCTTCGAGCCGTCCTTCATCTGCACGCTGTAGCGGTAGACCTTCGCCGTCTGCTCGGGGCTCTTCTGGAACAGGCTCGTCAGATCGAAGCTCAGACCCGCGCCGGCGCCCGCGCCACTCCATCCATTTCCGCCGATGCCACCGCCGCCCACGCCTAGCGTGGGACCGGACGACGACGCCGTGCTCGTCGCAACTGTCGTCAGATATTGCTTGCCGACGATGCGGCCGGCCGCGAGCGTGCTGTCCGCCGGCACCGGCGCCGATGCGCCCGGTCCGCTCGCGCATGCGGCGAGCGCGGCGAATGCGATGACCGCGACGCCTGCTCGCACCGCGCGTCGAAATACTCTTTGATCCGATTTCATTCCAGCCTCTTGCGTGCGCCTGCACGCGTTTCATTGGCCCTCGATGCAAGCGCGCGAGTCTCGAACGGCATCGCACGCTCACGCCGGCCCGGCCGGAAACGTCGCGAAAAAAACGCCGCCCTGAAGGGGCGGCGCTCGTTGGGCGATACGCTTCGACACCGGGAGGCCGGCGCGCTTCGCGAGGGACGCGAATGCGCGGCCGAAATGTTGAACGAATACGCGCGGCGATTGAACCAGATTGCTCCGATTCGCTGTGTAACGATTCGCGCCGTTTCGTTAGTCCTTCAGCAGATAAGCGACGATCGCATCGCACACGCGGCCGAACATCTGCGTGCCGGTGACGGTCGTGCAGCCGCGCGCGCGGGCCGCCTCGACGAAGGGCGTGAGCGGCGGCTTGGTCACGACATCGCCGACGAAGGTCGTCGGAGGCAGGCGGGAGACGTCGATCGGCAACGAATCGCCGGGACGCATCCCCGCCGGAGATGCGTTCACGATCAGGTCGTAGCTTTCCGCGGGCGCATCGTCGGCGACACGCACCGCGCCCCGGCCCAGCGCGGCAAGCCGCGAGGCGAGGGCGCCGGTGCGCGCGGCATCGAAATCGCGGATCGCGAGCGACGCGACGCCTGCATCAACGAGCGCATGACCGATCGCCGAGCCCGCGCCGCCTGCGCCGATCAGTAGCGCGCGTTTGGCCCTGGGCTCGCAGCCGGCGTCGCGCAAGGCCGCCACCATGCCGATGCCGTCGGAAGCGCCGCCATGCCACGTCCCGTCCGCGTTGCGTTTGAGCATGTTGACCGCGCCGAGGAACGCGCCCTCGTCGGTGAGCGACTTGCAATACTTCGTCGCACTGAATTTGTGCGGCACCGTGATGATCACGCCGTCGCAGTTTTGCAGCCGCGCGACGCCTGCAAAGAACGCGTCGAGATCGTCGGGCGCGACGTGCGCCGGAATCACGACCGCGTCGCGGCCCGCCGCGCGCAACGCTGCCGTGACGCCGGAAGGCGAGCGCACCTGCGCGATCGGATCGCCGACGATGAAATAGACGCGCGTCGCGCCGCTCAAGCCCGCATCGAGCGATGCGGAAAAATTTGTGTCCTGCGCCATTGTCTCGCTTGCCTCGTGATCGAAAAATTTCGTCTGCCTGAATGCTAGTTGAAAATGGAATAGCATTCAACAAATTTAGGCGAGGCATTCAAGGCAACTAACCGTCGATCGTTTTCACCTCAGCGGACTGATAAACGCTCGCGCGCTGCACCCTCGGCAGCGCGCACCACAACCGTCTATAGCGTCTCCGGCTCAGGCATGCCCGGGTTGGCCCCGACTGCGGCGAGCGCCTCGTGCAGCGTCTCGAACACGTTCGACGCGCCAAGCACCGGCGTCAATCCATGCCGGTCCATGTCGTTGCGCAGGAAGCGGTTCACGCGCCCGAACAGCACCGCGACGCCTCTCCCGCGCAGCGTTTCGATCAGCTCGCCGATCGTGCGGGCGGCCGAGTAATCGAGATCGGTGATCGCGCCCGCATCGACGATCACGTGTCGCAAATCCTCGGATGCCGCATCGACGAGTTGCGTCACTTCCGTCGCGAAAAAGTGATCGTTCGCATAGAACAAGTCCGCGCCGAAGCGATAGACGATCAGATTCGGCGCGGTCATCGCGCCTGGCTTCGTCGGCATGAACTGCCAGGGTTTGCCCGGCGCGACGGGCGTGAGAACCATCGTGTGAGGATGATAGCTGTGGCGCACGTGCCGCATCAGCGACAGCGCGACCGCGAGCAGAATGCCGTGCTCGACGCCCACCAGCACCACCGCGCCTGCGGTGATGACGGCGAGCGCGAACTCGCCCGGGCTTTCGGCGCGGATGTCCTTCAGGCTCTGCACGTTCACGAGGCCGATCGCGATCGTGAACACGATGCCCGCCAGCACGCAATGCGGCAGATAGCGCAGATAGCCGCTCAGGAAAAGCAGCACGATCGCGACGACCGCCGCGAACACGATCTGTCCGAACTGGCTGCGCGTGCCGGCGCGCTCGGCCATCGCGGTCTGCGTCGGGCTGCCGTTGACGACGAACGTGCCGGAAAGCGCCGCCGCCGCGTTCGCCGCCGCGAGACCGAGAATGTCGCTGTTGGTATCGAGCTCCTCGCGGTACTGCTGCGCGAACACGCGTGCCGCCGCGGCGCTCTGCGCGATGATCATCACGAAGCACGACGCCGCCACGGGCATCAGTTCGAGACATTGCTGCCAGGTGACAGCGGGAAAGCGCAGTGGCGGCAAACCGCCGTCGACCTCGCCGAGCACCGCGATGCCGTGCGCGGCGAAGTCGAACGCCTTGCTCGCGGCGATGCTGCCGATCACCGCGATGAGCGCGACCGGCAGGCGCGGCGCCACGCGCTTGCAGCCGAGAATCGCGACGACCACGACGAGCGCAAGCGCGAGCGTCGGACCGTGCGCGTGCATCGCGTGGCTGACCACATACGCAAGCTGCGCCAGGCTGCGCGACGACGGATACGGCACGGCCATGCCGCTGAGATCGCCGAGCATGGCGATCGACACCTGAATGCCCACGCCCGCCAGAAAGCCGACGAGCACCGTGCGCGACAGAAAATCCGCCAGGAAGCCGAGCTTGAAGAGCCGCGCGAGCAAAAGGAGGGCGGCCGTCTCCAGCGCGACCATGCCCGCGAGCGCGACGTATTCGGGGCTGCTCATCGCCGCCATCGACGAGAGCTTGCTCGCGAAGATCGTCGCCGTCGCGGAGTCGGCCGCCACCACGAGATGCCGTGACGCACCGAACAGCGCGAACGCGATGAGCGGCAGGAACGCGGTGTAGAGGCCCGTCACCGCGGGCATGCCGGCGATGCGCGCATAGCCGAGCACTTGCGGAATATCCATCGACGCGAGCGAGATGCCGGCGAGCGCGTCGCGCAACGCGGCGGCCCGGTTGAGCGGGAGTATGCCTTTGAGGAATCTTGCGCCCGCCGCCGGGCTTCGAGTCGGATCGTGCATGCTTGACACCCTGTTCTTGAAGAAGCGAATCGTGCCCCAAGGAACAGGCCGTGCCAAGACGCCGTTCGTCCTACCGATAGAAATTCACGGTTTGTTGCAATCCATCGGCGAGGGGCGTGTGCGGCAGATCCAGCAGCAGTCGCGCGAGCGCCGGATCGTCGGGAAACGATGTCGCGATCGGCAATGGCGCGCCCGCCGCGTCGATACGCGCGTCGGGCGCGATCGCTTTCAGTTGCGCGATGACGCTTTCCATCGGCGTGATGTCGCCCGCGAGTGTGAACGCGTGGACGCCGTCGAACTTGCTTGCGAGCGCGAGTTCATAGGCGGCGGCGACGTCGTCTGCATAGACGAGGCCCGTCGCGCCGGTGAAGGGAATCGTGTACCGCTCGCCGCGCGCGGCCGCACGGCAGGCGAGGCTCGGACCGGCGCTCGACCCCGTTTCGCGTCCGGCGCCGTAAATCACCAGCGGCCGAAAGCCGATGCTCGCGATGCCCCGGTCGTGCCAGTACGCGCGCGCCGCGCCTTCGCACGCGAGCTTGAACGCGCCGTAATGCGTCATCGGAAAGGGCGTAGCGCCATCGTCGGGGCCGAAGACGCCCGCGCTGCTCGCATACAGCACCGAGCCGATGCCGCACGCGATGGCCGCATCGAACACATTGAGCGTGCCGATCAGATTGATGCGCGCGCCGCGCACCGGATCGGCCGAACACGTCGGCGTGAGCACGCCGGCGAGATGGATGACGGCGTCGCAGCCATCGAGCGCGGCCGCGACATCGCGCGCTTCGGCGATATCGCCGGTCCGCCACCCACGCCGCCAGAAAACCGCTTCCGCCTGTCACCAGCACTCGCATAACGTTTCCTCCATCGTCGTCTCAAAAAGAACTTGGCCTTCGTTACGTTTCTGGAATAGTATTCCAATCTCAAAGTGAGTTCTACAGCAAACACGCGTTTCGTATCGTCGGAGAAAACGGCGGCGCGAAACTGGACGGAGCCAAAGAGGAATGGTGGAGACACTGGATAGTCTGGGACCAAACGAAACGTTCGATGTCGTCGTGATCGGCGCGGGCGGCGCGGGCATGTCGGCGGCGCTGGTCGCGGCCATCGACGGCGCGCGCGTGCTGCTCGTCGAGAGCACCGAGTACGTGGGCGGCTCGACGGCCTATTCGGCGGGCACGACGTGGATTCCCGCCTCGATGCACGCGGCAAGCGTCAATCGCGACGATACGTCCGCGAACGCCGAAGCCTTTCTGAATCGCGCGGTCGGCGAGCGTAGCAGCGCCGCGATGCGCCGTGCGTTTCTCGATGCGGGTCCGAAAGCCGTCGCGCATATCGAAGCGAATTCCGACGTGAAATATCGCGCGCGCCCGTTTCATCCCGATTATTTGTCGGAAATCGACGGTTCGACGCTGCGTGGCCGCGCGCTGGAACCGCTGCCGTTCGACGGCCGCAAGCTCGGACGCGCGTTCTCGCTGATCCGTCCGCCGATTCCCGAATTCACCGTGCTCGGCGGCATGATGGTCGATCGCGACGACGTCGGGCATCTGCTCAACATGACGAAGTCGTTCGCATCGTTCCGGCATGCGGCGAAGCTGCTTGCGCGTCACGCACGCGACCGCATGAGCTCGCCGCGCGGCACGCGGCTCGTGATGGGCAACGCGCTGATCGGGCGCCTGCTGTATTCGTTGCTTCGGCGCGGCGTCACCGTGCTGACGGGCACGAAGGTCGAAAGCTTGCACAGCGGCGCGAATGGCATCGAGGCCGTGACGCTCAGCCGCATCAATGCGCGGCGGCGCATCGGCGTGAAGGGCGGCGTGATTCTGGCGAGCGGCGGTTTCAATCGCCATCCGAAGCGTCGCGGCGACATGCTGCCGGGCGCCGATCCCGCCTGGTGTCCCGGCGCGCCAGGTCACGCCGGCGGCGCGCAGGATCTCGCGCTCGCAGCGGGCGCGCGCTTTGGCGAGGGCGCGCTGTCGAACGCGTTCTGGGCGCCGGTCTCCGTGCGCAAGCGCGCCGACGGCACCACCGCCGTGTTTCCGCATTTCCTGATGGATCGCGGCAAGCCGGGCATGATCACCGTCGATAAAACGGGCAGACGCTTTCTCAACGAGAACACGTCGTATCACCTGTTCGGTATCGCGATGCAGAAAGCGAACGAGACGACGCCTTCGGTCCCCGCGTTTCTCGTCACGGACGCCGAAGGATTGCGCAAGTACGGCCTCGGCATGGTGCGTCCGGGCGGGAAAGGACTCGCGCCGTTTCTCGCCGATGGCTATCTCGTCGAAGGCAATACGCTCGATGAACTCGCGGGCAAGCTCGGCATCGACGCGTCCGGACTCGCGGACAGCGTCGCGCGGATCAACCGCTATGCGCAAACCGGCGTCGATCCGGATTTTCAGCGCGGCACGACGGACTACCAAAACGCCAACGGCGACGCCAACTGGACCGGCCCGAACAAGTGCCTCGGGCCGATCGGGACGGCGCCGTTCTATGCGGTGCGGCTCTATCCGGGCGATATCGGCGCCGCGACGGGCCTCGTCACCGACACCGACGCACGCGTGCTGAACCGCGACGACCGGCCGATCGGCGGCCTCTACGCGTGCGGCAACGACATGCAATCGGTGATGGGCGGCGTCTATCCAGGCCCCGGCATCACGCTCGGGCCCGGTCTTGCGTTCGGCTATCTCGCGGCGCGCCACGCGTCGGCGCGCGCGACGCAGCCGGCAAGCGCGGCGTTCACCCTTCCGCTCGAACTCGACACGCACGCACACGCCAAATGAAGCACGAACCGATTCTGGAATGCGACGTCCTCGTGCTGGGTTCCGGCGCGGGCGGTCTGTCGACGGCCGTGACCGCGGCTACGCAAGGCTTGTCCGTGCTCGTCTGCGAGAAAGAAGACGTGTTCGGCGGCACGACGGCGTGGTCCGGCGGCTGGATGTGGATTCCGCGCAATCCGCTCGCGACGCGCGCGGGCATCGTCGAAGACGAGCGCGCGCCGCGCACGTATCTGAAGAGCGAGCTCGGCGCGCACTTCGACGCCGCCAAAGCCGACGCGCTCATCGAGCACGGCCCGCGCATGGTCGAATTCTTCGAGCGCAATACGTCGATGCGTTTCATCGACGGCAACCGCATCCCCGATTTCCACACGACGCAAGGCGCGGCCACGGGCGGCCGCTCACTCTGCGCGATGCCGTTCGACGGGCGCGAGCTCGGGCCGCTCATCGGCAAACTGCGCCCGCCTCTGGCCGAAGTGACGATCAAGGGCATGGCGATCGCGTCGGGACAGGATCTCGCGCACTTTTTGAACGCGACGCGCAACGCGAAGTCCGCATGGCACGTGACGAAGCGCTTCGCCGCGTTCGCGTGGCACAGGCTGCGTCACGGCCGCTCGATGCATCTCGTGAACGGCAATGCGCTCGTCGCGCGGCTGCTGAAATCGGCGGAGGATCGCGGCGTCGATCTGCGCACGCGTGCGAGGGCGGTCTCGCTCACGCGCGAGGCGAATCGCGTGACGGGCGCGCGCGTCGAGATCGAAGGCGTGATGCATGCGGTGCGCGCGCGATGCGGCGTCGTGCTGGCCTGCGGCGGCTATCCGCACGACGCGAAGCGTCAGGCCGACACGTTCCCGACGATGCCGCACTGGTCCGCCGCCCCGCGCAGCAATACGGGCGATGGCATTCGCCTCGGCGAACGAGCGGGCGCGCATTTCGATGCTTCGCTCGAAGCGCCCGCCGCGTGGGCGCCCGTGTCGCTCGTGCCGAAGCGCAACGGCGAGCCGGTTGCGTTTCCGCATCTGATCGAGCGCGCGAAGCCGGGCGTGATCGCGGTGACGCGCGCGGGCAGGCGCTTCACGAACGAGGCGTCGTCGTACTACGACTTCATCTCGTCGCTGATCGGCACGACGCCGCCGGGCGAAGAAGTGTGCGCGTGGCTCGTTTGTGATCATCGGTTCCAGCGGCGCTACGGGCTCGGCTTCGCGAAGCCGTTTCCGTTTCCGCTCGCGTCGTACGAGCGCTCGGGCTATCTGAAATCCGCACCCACGCTCGAAGCCCTGGCGCAGCAATGCGGCATCGATGCGCGCGGTCTCGCGGACACCGTCGCCACGTACAACAGCTACGCGAAAGACGGCTTCGATCCGCAATTCCACAAAGGCTCGACGCCCTACAACCGCGTGCAGGGCGATGCGTCGCACGCGCCGAATCCGTGCCTCGCGCCGATCGCCGACGGCCCGTTTCACGCGGTGAAGATCGTCGCGGGCAGCCTCGGCACCTTCGCTGGCCTCGCGACGGATGCGCGTTCGCGCGTGCTCGACGAAGCGCGCGCGCCGATCCCCGGTCTTTACGCAGTCGGCAACGACGCCGCGAGCATGATGGGCGGCCACTATCCCGCAGGCGGCATCACGCTCGGCCCCGCGATGACCTTCGGCTATCTCGCGGGCCTCGAACTGGCGTCGCCGTTGTGCGAAGACAGCGTCACGAATCTCTCGAACTTCAAACAGGCAAGGACTCTGCAATGACTCTCTACGACACGGTCACGTTGACGGTGAAGATCGGCGCGAACGCGCGGGTTTTCGAAAACATCCAGGCAAGCGGCGATGCGCCCGGCTCGAAGCTGCTCGGCTGCTGGTATTCGGATATCGGCGCATTGGGCCGTGTGATGGTGCTGCGCGGCTTCGAATCGGAAGCGGCGTTGATAAAAGAACGTCAGCGCCTGTTGCTCGAAGGCAATCCGTTCGGCTGCGGCGAGTTCATCACCGATGTCGAAGTCAACAGCTACGCGCTGTTCCCGTTTCTCCCGCCGATCGAACCGGCCGTGCACGGCGGCATCTACGAGATGCGCGTCTACGGCACGAAGCTCGCGAGCCTGCAACATACGATCGACGCGTGGAAGAACGCCGTGCCGGAGCGCGCGAAGCGCTCGCCGCTCATCGGCGCGATGTATGCGCTCGACGGCACCGTGCCGCGCTTTCTCAACATCTGGCCGTACCAGAGCGTCGATGAGCGCTCGCGCATCCGCGCCGAGGCCGTGAAGGACGGCATGTGGCCGCCCAAAGGCGGACCGGCCCATCTGACGACGATGGAATCCACCATCTATGTGCCCGCGCCGTTCTCGCCGCTGCGCTAACCATCACGGAGACAATGCAGATGTCACGACGCAAACTGTCCTTGTCCGCGCTGACGGTTCTCGAATTGACGCCCCCGCAGATGGTCGAGTGCGCGGCGAAGGCGGGCTACGAATTCGTCGGGTTGCGGCTTCTGCCCGCGACCGACACGGAGGTGCGCCATGAGATCGTCGGAGCGACGCCGATGAAGCGCGAAACGCTCGCCGCTTTGAAAGACACGGGCATCGGCGTGCTCGATGCCGAAATTCTGCGGCTCAAGCCCGATACGAATGTCGCGGATTACGAGCCGATGCTCGAAACCGCCGCCGAACTGGGCGCGCGTTACGTGCTCGTCGCGGGCAACGATCCTGACGAGGCGCGCACGGCAGAACGGCTCGCCGCGTTGTGCGATATCGCGAAGCCGTACGGTTTGTCGCCGTCGCTGGAACCGATGCCCTGGACCGACGCGAAGGACATCGTGCAGGGCGCGCGCATCGTGAAGGCGGCGGGGCGCGGGAACACGGGGCTCATCGTCGATCCGATTCATTTCGACCGCGCGGGTTCATCGACGCACACGCTGCGCGAGTTGCCGCGCGAGTGGTTCGGCTACGTGCAGTTCTGCGATGCGCCCGCCGAGCGTCCGGCCGATCTCGATACGCTGCTCTATCAGGCGCGCGCCGAACGGATGATTCCGGGCGAAGGCGGCCTCGATCTCGCGGGCATCCTGCGCGCGCTGCCCGACGATCTGCCGCTGTCGATCGAAATCCCGATGAACGCGTGGGCGAAGACCGCGAATGCGCTCACGCGCGCGAAGCGTCTGCGCGAAGCGACGCTCGCGGTGCTCCAGGAGACGTACGCCGAACATTGATACGCGCGGGTTGAATTCCGGGGTGGAATCGTGTTCTCATTCCGAATCATCGGAAATTTTAGAGACTGAGACATGGCAGGAAATCTGGAGCGGGCGCTGTCGATCATCGAGTTGCTGGCGAAGAATGGCGGGCGCATGCAGCTCGCCGCCATCGCCGACACGCTCAACATTCCGCGCAGCGGCACGCACCGCCTGCTCGCGATGCTGATCGACGAGGGCTATGTCCGTCAGGACGAGGATCACGGCGAGTACATGCTCGCGCTGAAGCTCGTGTCGCTCGCGCTCATCTATCTGTCGACGGGCGGGGTGCTCGATGTGTCGCAGCCCGTGCTCGACCGGCTCGCAGCGCAGTCGGGCGAGCTGGCGCGGCTGGGCGTCGTCGAGGACGATCACATCACGTTCGTCGGCAAGGCGCAGGGCGCGAAATCCGGCCTTCGCTACGACCCGGACATGGGCAGCCAGCCGCCGCTGCATTGCACGGCGAGCGGGCAGGCGTGGCTGTCGTCGCTGTCGGACGAGGAAGCGCTGGCGCTCGTATCGAAGCAGGGCGGTCTGGGCAAGCCGGGACAGGGCGGGCCGAAGGCGCCGAAAACCATCCAGCAGTTTCTCGCGGATGTGCAGGCGGCGCGCAAGCGCGGATACGGCATCGCGAGCGAGACCTACGAGGCCGGCATGACGTCGATGGCCGCGCCGATCCATCATCCGGTGACGGGCGTGGTCGTGGGCGTCGTGAGTCTCGCAGGTCCGACTAGCCGGCTGCCCGAGGCGCGCCTGAAGGAACTTGCGCCGGCGCTGCTCGAAGCGGCGTCGGACATGGGCGCGGCGACGTTGAGCTCGCCGTATTTCAAGCGGCCGGTCGTGAAGGTCGAGGTTCCTCCTGAGATGGCCAAAGGGAAGAAGGTCAGCGCTGTATGATTGGCCGAATGGACGAGGTGACGCGGGGAAAATGCCTGCGTTATCATCGTTTTCATCATGAAACGAGAACTTGAAATGCCCACTCCGCTCGATCCCATCGTGTCCGAATTCGCCACCGTCGAAGAAGCCGAGGCTTAAGACCAGTGGTTTCGCGAGAAAGTAAGACGCTCGATGGCCGATACGCGGCCGCGGATTCCGCATGACGAAGCAATGGCCCGCATTCGCGTGAAGCTGGAAGCGATGATCAAAGAGAAGGAAAGGTCGAGATCCTGATGCTGCCGGTGCAATGGACTGCTGAAGCACTCGATGACCTCGACCAGCTTACCGACTACATAGCCGAACATGATCCTTGGGCCGCGATGACATGTTCGAGGCCATCGAAAAGGCGGTGGCACACGTGAAATCGTCGCGCATCCGAACTACATCGTCGTTTATCGCGTCATGGGCGACTGGATTGAAATCGTCAACGTAATTCACGCGCGACAACGCTACCCGTTCCAATGACGCTCGCCCCACGGCGTCGGGGCATCAGGCAGATCAGACGGACACAACGAAACAATGGAATCGCGCGAAAGGACCGCGCGTTCCACCCCCATCTTCGTCCTGCACTATCCTGCAAAGATCAAGCCCTCGCGAGGCCGATCATGAACGCAGCGTCCGTCAGCGCGCCCTTGCGCGAAGTCGATGACTTACCGTCCCCGCGCGGCCTGCCTTTGCTCGGCAATCTGCATCAGTTGCCGCCCGCCACGCACCATCTGACGCTCGAGCGCTGGGCCGCCGAGCTCGGCACGCCCTACGTGTTCCGCTTCGGCACGACGCCCGTCACGGTCTGGAACGATATCGAGTTGTCGCACGCCGTGCTGCGCGAGCGGCCGCATCGCTATCGGCGTTATGCGCCCATCGAAAACATCCTGAAAGAGTTCGGCTGCAACGGGCTCTTTTCGATCGAAGGCGCCGCCTGGGAGCCGCAGCGCCGTCTCGTGATGCAGGCGCTCTCGATCCCGCACATCAAGGCGTTCTATCCGACGCTCGCCGCGATCACCGAGCGGTTGCGGCGGCGCTGGGAAGCGGCGGCGCGCGCGGGCCGCGTGGTCGACATGACCGAGGACCTTAAGCGCTTCACCGTCGATGTCACGAGCGCGCTTGCATTCGGCGAGGATCCGAACACGCTGGAAAACGAGCACGTCCTGATTCAGGAGCAACTCGCGATGCTCCTGCCGATGCTGATGGCGCGTGTGAATGCGCCTTTCGCGTACTGGCACTACGTGAAGTTTCCGCGCGACCGCAAGTTCGATGAAGCGATGACGGCCGTGCATCGCCATATCCGCGAACTGATGGCGCGCACGCGCGCGCGGATGCGTGACGACACGGCGTCCGGCGCGCGCGAGACCGAAGCGCCGCGCAATCTCCTCGAAGCGATGCTCGCACTGCGCGATGCACCGGGCTCCGATATAACCGACGACGAAGTCTCGGCCAACGTGCTGACGATGCTCGTCGCGGGCGAGGATACGACGGCGACATCGATCGCGTGGGCGCTGCTCTTTCTCGGCGCCGACGACGCATTGCAGGCGCGCGTCGCAGCCGGCGCGCGGCGCGTGCTCGGCGATTCGGCCGTCTGTCCGAGCTACGACGCGATGCGCGAGCTGGACCTGTGCGAAGCGGTGTGCACCGAAGCGGGCCGCCTGCATCCGATCGCGCCGTATATGTCGCTGGAACCGCTGGAGGAAGTGCGGCTTCAGGGCGTGCGTTTGCCCGCGGGCACGAAGATATTCCTGCTGAACCGGCCCGCGATGCTGGACCCGCGCAACTACGCCGACCCCGGGCGCTACGATCCGGAGCGATGGCTGCATGATCAACGTCATGAAGGCGCGCACGAACCGCGCGCTTATCTGCAATTCGGCGCGGGGCCGCGCGTGTGTCCGGGGCGGCATCTGGCGGCGGTGGAGATGCGGCTCGTCGTGTCGATGCTGACGGCGAACTTCATCGCCCAGCTCGCGACGAATCCCGCCGATATCCACGAAGTCTGCGCGTTCGTCTCGGTGCCGAGCGAAATGCCGGTGCGTCTCGTTCTGCGCTAGCGGCCTGATCAGGCGCAATCGGACATCAACGGGCATCCACTACATCGGCTGCCGACGGCGCCGGCACGCCGCCGCCCGTGGCCATCCACAGCACTTCGGCGTCTTCCTCGCTCGTCGAAATGGCTGCGTGGCCGGTGCGGCTGTCGAAGTAGATGCTGTCGCCGGCGTTTAGATGCGTCGGCGCGTAGAGTTCCGAATAGAGGCACACGCTGCCGCTGATCACGTAGAGAAACTCTTCGCCTTCGTGACGGCCCCAGTCGTCGAAAGCGTCGAGCGTGTGCGCCGAAATGCGGATGCGAAACGGCAGCATCGCCTTGTGCGCGAGTTCGGTGGCGAGCAACTCCATCTGATAGCCGCGATACGCATGGCGCTGCCCTGCGTCGCGGCGCGTGAGGGCGCGGCGTCCGCTCGCGCTCGGTGCGGGCGCGCTGCCGAAGAGTTCGGCGAGATCGATCCGCAGACCGCGCACGATTTTTTGCAGCACGTCGAAGGTCGGCGACATCAGGCCGTTTTCGATCTTCGACAACGCCGAGCGCGACACGCCGCACAGGCGGCTCGCGGTTTCGAGCGTCAGGTCTTGCGCGACCCGCGCGCGTTTCACCCGGCGTCCGAGATCGGCCGCGGATTGATCGGGGATGTTCTTCATAAGGATGCGGTCGAGGCCTTTTGTTTCCGATAATAACATCGCGCAAACGCGGCATTCGCACCGGCGCGCAGGCCGAAAACATGCCGAATCTACTGCCACCAAAGGCCGCGCGCATTGGTGACAACCCCAATATTGTCCGCTGTTGTTCGCAAAGCCGGCAGCGCGTATAGTCACCAGGCTTACGCAAGTTTCCGATCAGAAACTTCGCTCCAAGGACAAACCCGCTTCGAAAGGACTTCATCGTGAACGCACAATCGATTCTTTCCGACCTCGGCATCGCGAGCCTCGTGACCGACGGCGATATGGCCGCCGCCTCTCCGATCACCGGTGAAGTCATCGGCCGGGTAAGGCAGCACACCACCGCGGATGTCGATGCCGCACTCGGCGCCGCGCGCACCGCCTTCGCCACCTGGCGCAACGTGCCCGCGCCGCGCCGCGGCGAGCTCGTGCGGCTGCTCGGCAATCGCCTGCGCGAGAAAAAGGAAGCACTCGGCCGCCTCGTGTCGCTCGAAGCGGGCAAGATTCTTCAGGAAGGCCTGGGCGAAGTGCAGGAAATGATCGATATCTGCGATTTCGCCGTCGGCCTCTCGCGCCAGTTGTACGGCCTCACGATCGCGTCCGAGCGGCCCGGGCATCGCATGGCGGAGACGTGGCATCCGCTCGGCGTGTGCACGATCATCTCGGCGTTCAATTTTCCGGTCGCGGTGTGGTCGTGGAACGCGGCGCTCGCGCTCGTGTGCGGCAACGCCGTGGTGTGGAAACCGTCCGAAAAGACGCCGCTCACCGCGCTCGCCGTCGATCGCATCATGCGCGACGTCATCGATGAATTCGGCTCGGCGCCCGCAGGTCTCGCATCGGTGATCATCGGCGGACGCGAGGTCGGCGCGGCGCTCGTCGCGGACAAGCGCTCGGACATCGTCAGCGCGACCGGCAGCACGGAAATGGGCCGCAAAGTGGGCGTCGCGGTGGCGCAGCGCTTCGGCCGCTCGATCCTCGAGCTCGGCGGCAACAACGCGGGCATCGTGTCGCAGACGGCGAATCGCGATCTCGCGCTGCGCGGCATCCTTTTTTCGGCGGTCGGCACGGCCGGGCAGCGCTGCACGTCGCTGCGGCGTCTCTTCGTCCACGACAGCATCTACGACGAAACTGTCGCGCGCCTCAAAGACCTCTACGCGAAAGTGCCCGTCGGCAACCCGCTGGAGCAAGGCGTGCTCATGGGGCCGCTCATCGACGTGCAGTCGTTCGCGCGCATGCAGGACGCGCTCGAGCAGGCGAAGGGCGAGGGCGGCAAGGTGTTCGGCGGCGAGCGCGTCACGGTGAAGGGCCATGAAAACGGCTATTACGTGCGCCCGGCGCTCGTCGAAATGCCGTCGCAAACGGAGGTCGTGCTGAAGGAAACCTTCGCGCCGATTCTCTACGTGATGCGCTATTCCGATTTCGATGAAGCCATCGCCGCCAACAACGCCGCGGCGCACGGCCTGTCGTCGTGCACGTTCACGACCGATCTGCGCGAAGCGGAGCGCTTCCTGTCGGCATCGGGCAGCGATTGCGGCATCGCGAACGTCAATATCGGACCGAGCGGCGCGGAAATCGGCGGCGCGTTCGGCGGCGAGAAGGAAACCGGCGGCGGTCGCGAATCCGGCTCCGACGCGTGGAAAGCGTACATGCGCCGCGCGACGAACACCGTCAACTACTCGTCGGAACTGCCGCTTGCGCAGGGCATCGACTTCAATCTGGACTGACGTTTCTTCGGCCGGCGACGGCTTTACCGACGCCTGAGCGTTCTGCGCGCCGATCTTGCATTTCGCGTTTTGCATTACGCATGCGTTTTGGTTTTTTGCCTTTTGCATGCAACGCGCGATGCGCATCGGCGGGCGACGCTGCGGCAACTCTCATCGACGACTGGAGGCGGCGTGGCTTCTCAAGTGGTGATCGTGGGTGGCGGCGTGATCGGCAGCTCGGTCGCGTATTTTCTGCGCGCGTCGGACCCGACCGTGCAGGTCACGGTAATCGAGCGCGATCCGACGTACGCGCGCTCGTCTTCGGCGCTGTCGGCGGCGTCGATCCGGCAACAGTTCTCGACGCCGCTTTCAGTGCGCATGTCGCTCTTTGGCATCGAGTTTCTACGCTCCATCGGCGAGCGGCTCGAAGTGAATGGCGAGCGCCCGTCGATCGATCTGCATGAAGGCGGCTATCTGTTCCTCGCGACCGCGCACGGCGAAGCGACGCTGCGCGAGAATCACGCGTTGCAGCGCGGGCTCGGCGCGGACATCAGCCTGCTCGAACCGGCGCAATTGCAGGCGCGCTTTCCGTGGCTGAACACCGAAGACCTCGCGGCCGGCGCGTTCGGCGAAAGCGGCGAAGGCTGGTTCGACGGCTACGGGCTCGTGCAGGCATTGCGGCGCAAGGCGCAAGCGCTCGGCGCGCGCTATGTGGCGACGGAAGTCGTCGGCATCGAGCGCGAAGGACGGCGCGCGACGGCCGTGCGTGCGGCGAACGGCGAAACCTATGCGTGCGATGTCGTCGTGAACGCGGCGGGTGCGTGGTCGCGTGGGATCGCGGCGATGCTCGGCATCGACATTCCGGTGTATGCGCGGCGGCGCAGCATCTTCAACGTCTCGTCGCCCGCGAAGCTCGAACGCGCGCCCTTGCTGATCGATCCGAGCGGCGTCTACTTTCGTCCTGAGGGGCGCACGTATATTTGCGGCACGTCGCCATCGGCGGATAACGATCCCGACGATCTGCCGCTCGACGAAGTCGATCACGCGCTCTTCGACGACGTCATCTGGCCGGCGCTCGCGCATCGCGTGCCGGCGTTCGAGGCATTGCGCGTCGAGCGCTGCTGGTCCGGCTATTACGAATACAACGTGCTCGACCAGAATGCGATCATCGGCTGTCACCCGGACGTCGAGAATTGTATTTTCGCGAATGGATTCAGCGGACACGGCTTGCAGCAAGGTCCGGCGACGGGCCGCGGCGTGAGTGAACTGATTCTGCTCGGACGGTATGAAACGCTCGACTTATCGCCGCTTGACTGGGCGCGCGTGCTGGAAGGACGGCCGATCGTTGAAAAGAATGTCGTATAACAGATAAAAGACCGGCACATACCGTCTTCCATAATCGATGATTCAAGTCTGCCCGGCCCCGCACCGGGCATTTTTTTCGCTACAGAAAGACTAAGCGTATTGAAAACGGTTCGTGGTGCGTTTCGAACGGGCATTCTTTAACATCATCGTCACGCAATTGGGCTGCGTCCATCAATGAAATCCACTAGGGCGAGCCGCGCCCGAGAAGTGCATGCTGAGAACCATCAAACGCCTTTTTCGCGCTTTACCGAAAGGAGACATAACATGGAAGCCAATGCGAGCGCGCATTTTTATGCCTGGATCGACGACGGCGAAATTCCGCCCGATACGAGCGTGCATGTGTCGCACCGGTCCAGCCAGGTATCTGCGGCGCCGGAGTACATCGCGGAGATTTGCGGACGTTTTGCGAAGACTGAAGAGGAAAAAAATTCCTGCGTGATTCGCGGTTATAACTGACGCCCAAATACAGTGTGTTGCGCGCGTGACACTGTTTGTTATAGCGCGCATTAACGCGCAGGAAGATGCGCGCCACGCGATTCATGAAATGACCTCATGAAAAGCGAAATGCCGATTGGTATTTCATCGGTAATGCAGGTATTTGTGTGCGTTGTCAAACAGAAGGTCCAATGTAAGTCGAACCCGCCGCGTGCGGGTTTTTTCATGCGTCGCCTGCCTCACGCCACAATGACTCCCTCGGCAGCCCGCGCCGGCCGATGGCACAATCGCTCGCAACGACGCGATATCAGGAGCAAAGGTGGCGAATCTGGATCTCGACAATCCGTTTCTCGAAGGGCTCGGCGCAATCTTCACCGAATGGCGCGCGGGCTACGCCGAATTCACGATGCCGATCCACGCCGGACATCTGAACCGGCAGCGCATCCTGCAAGGCGGCGCGATCGCCACGCTGCTCGACGCGGCCTGCGGCTACGCGGGTCTATTCACGACGGGCGCCGCGCCCGTGCACGGCTTCACGCTCTCGCTGACGGTGAACTACCTCGATCGCGGCATCGGCGACAAGGTCGTCGCGAAGGGCTTTCTCGAACGGCAGGGGCGCTCCGTCTACTTCGCGCGCGGCGAGGCGTGGGTCGACGGCCGCGTGATGATCGCGAGCGCGCAAGGCACCTTCAAGTACGCGCGCTGATGGCCACGCGCAATCTCCTCCGACGTCTCGATCTCACGACGCTGCAACTCTTTCTCGCCGTGTTCGAGGAAGGCACGCTGACGCGCGCGGCGGAACGCGAGGCGATCGCGGTGTCGGCGGCGAGCAAGCGGCTGCTCGAACTGGAGCAGGCGGTAGGCGCGGTGCTCTTCGAGCGCAAGGCGCGCGGCATGGACCTGACGCCCGCGGGCGAAACCCTGCTGCATCACGCGCGGCGCGTGATGCGCGATGTCGAGAACATCGGCATCGAGCTCGCGGAGCACGCGAGCGGCGTGCGCGGCTATGTGCGGATGATGGCGAATCTCTCGGCGATCGTCGAATTCCTGCCGGAAGACCTGCGTGCGTTCATCGCCGTGCACGATCAGATCAAGATCGACCTGGAGGAGCGGCCGAGCGGCGGCATCGTGGAGGGCGTGGCCGATAGTCTCGTCGATCTCGGCATCTGCTCCGGCGACGCCGACACGCGCGGCCTCGAAAGCGCGCACTATCGCCACGACCGGCTGTGCATCGTCACGCCGGGCGATCACCCGCTTGCGCATCGCGACAGTGTAGCGTTCGCGGACACGCTCGACTTCGATCACATCGGCCTGCATTCGGCGAGCTCCATCAACATGCGCACGCATCTGGCCGCGCGCCAGGCGGGGCGCGCGCTGCGGCTGCGCATCCACGTGCCGGGCTTCGATGCCGTGTGCCGCATGGTGCAGGCCGGCATGGGCGTCGGCGTGCTGCCGCTGCAGGTATTCGAGGCGATGGGCCGTCAGCTCGGGCTCGCCGCCGTGCCGCTCGACGAGGAGTGGGCCGCGCGCAGCCTCGTCATCGTCGTGCGGGATTCAGATGCGCTTTCGCCGGTGAGCCGGCTCCTGTTCGATCATCTGCGGACCATCGAAGCGCGCGCTTAGCTTTCAGAGTCCCGGCGAGCGTTCGCGTTTGGCGAACGATGCTTGCCGAATTGCGGTTGGACGGGGCCCAGCGTTCGCCAATAAGCTTGTCTCACAGTACAAATTTCAGGAGACAAGCAACATGAGCGGACCCCTTCAGGGCATTCGCGTCATCGAGATCGGCACACTCATCGCCGCGCCTTTCGCGGCGCGCATGCTGGCCGAGTTCGGGGCGGAAGTCATCAAGATCGAAACGCCCAATGGCGGCGATCCCCTGCGTAAATGGCGCAAGCTCCACGAGGGCACGTCGCTCTGGTGGTATCTCCAGTCGCGCAACAAGAAGTCGGTGTGCGTGAATCTGAAGTCGCCCGAAGGCGCGGACGTCATCAAGCGGCTGGCTGCGGATGCCGACATCATCATCGAAAACATGCGTCCCGGCGCGCTCGAAAAGCTCGGCCTCGGCTGGGACGTTTTGCATGCAATAAACCCGAAGCTCACGATGGTCCGCATCTCCGGGTACGGACAGACGGGTCCGTACCGCGATCGTCCCGGCTTCGGCGCGATCGGCGAGGCGATGGGCGGCATCCGCTACACGACCGGCGACGCCGAAGGGCTGCCCGCGCGCGTCGGCGTGAGTCTCGGCGA
Organism: Caballeronia catudaia; assembly: GCF_001544755.2. GTDB lineage: Bacteria > Pseudomonadota > Gammaproteobacteria > Burkholderiales > Burkholderiaceae > Caballeronia > Caballeronia catudaia. The sequence continues at coordinate 268,542 of NZ_FCOF02000005.1, forward strand.
TTCGCTGGCGTCGCTGCATGGCGTGATCGGCGCGCTGATGTCGGTGCTGCGTGTGAAGACCGGCCAGGGCGACGGCCAGGTGGTCGACGTGTCGCTCGTCGAAAGCGTCTTCAATCTGATGGAAAGCCTCGTTCCCGAATACGACCTGCTCGGCCACGTGCGCGAGCGCAGCGGCGGCGCGCTGCCGGGCATCGCGCCGTCGAACACGTATCGCACGGAAGACGGCGGCTTCGTCGTGATCGCGGGCAACAGCGATCCGATCTACAAGCGCCTGATGCATGTGATCGGCCGCGCCGATCTCGCCGACGATCCCGCGCTCGCGCACAACGACGGCCGCGTGAAGCAGAGCGCGATGCTCGACGAAGCGATCACTGCCTGGACCTCCCATCACTCGATGAACGACGTGCTCGCAACGATGGAGCGCGAGGAAGTGCCCGCGGGCCGCATCTATTCGGTCGCGGACATCGTCGACGATGCGCACTATCAAGCGCGCGACATGCTGCTGCAGGCGGTGCTGCCGGGCGGCGCGTCGGTGAAGATGCCGGGCATCGTGCCGAAGCTTTCCGACACGCCGGGCGAAGTGCGCTGGCAAGGTCCGGCGCTGGGCGAGCACACGGCGACGGTGCTCGAATCGCTCGGTTTCGATGCGAGCGACGTGGAGCGGCTGCGCGCCGCGGGAGCGGTGCAATGAATTACGAATGCAAAGAACCGTTGATCGTTCAGGAAGTCGCGCCGCGCGACGGCCTGCAGATCGAGAAGCAGTGGGTCGAGACCGAAGACAAGATCGCGCTGATCGACGGCCTGTCCGCGTGTGGCTTCACGCGTATCGAGGCGGGCTCGTTCGTGTCGCCGAAAGCGATTCCCGCCTTGCGCGACGGCGACGCGGTGTTCAACGGCATCCGTCGTTCCTTGCGGACGATCTACGTCGCGCTCGTGCCGAACGTGAAGGGCGCGGAACGCGCGCTCGCCGCGCAAGCCGACGAACTGAACCTCGTGATGTCGGCGAGCCAGACACACAACCGCGCGAACATGCGCATGAGCTGCGAGACGTCGCTGGCCGGTTTCGGCGATGTCGTTCGGCTTGTGCGCGGCGACGCCGATGTCACGCTGAACGCGACCGTTGCGACGGCGTTCGGCTGTCCGTTCGAAGGACGCATCGATGAGGAGCGTGTGGTGTCGATTGCGCGGACGTATCGCGAGATGGGCATCGCGGGCGTCACGCTCGCCGATACGACCGGCATGGCGAATCCGCGTCAGGTCGCGCGCCTCGTCGCCCGCGTGCTCGAACACGTGCCCGCCGCCGATTTGACGCTGCACTTTCACAACACGCGCGGCCTCGGCCTCGCCAACGTGCTCGCTGCCTACGACGCGGGCGCACGCCGTTTCGATGCCGCGCTCGGCAGTCTCGGCGGCTGTCCGTTCGCGCCGGGCGCATCGGGAAACATCTGCACCGAAGACCTCGTGAATATGTGCGACGAGATGGAGATTCCTACGGGCGTCGATCTGCAGAAGCTGATCGTGCTGTCGCGCACGCTGCCCGCGCTCGTCGGACATGAGGTGTCGGGTCAGGTAGCGAAGGCGGGACGCAATTGCGATCTGCATCCGGCGCCCGAGTACGTGCGGACCATCTGAATTAAAAAGACCAAAACATCATTGGAGACAAACATGAGTGATCTGAGCGTGGGCACGGCAAACGAGCCGAAGGCTTCCGAAAATACCGCGGACATCATTCGCAAAGTGGCCTGGCGGCTCATGCCGCTCATCATGCTGTGTTATCTGTTCGCGTTTTTCGACCGCATCAACATCAGCTTCGCGAAGTTCCAGCTCCAAAGCTCCCTGGGCTTTTCCGATACGGCTTACGGCCTCGGCGCGAGTCTCTTCGTGATCGGCTACGTGCTCTTCGAAGTGCCGAGCAACATGCTGCTCTACAAGGTCGGCGCGCGGCGCTGGATCGCGCGCATCATGATTTCGTGGGGCATCGCGACCGCGCTGATGGTCTTCGTGCAGACGGAGTGGCAGTTCTACGGGCTGCGCTTCGTCATTGGCGCGATGGAAGCGGGCTTCGCGCCCGGCGTGCTGTACTACCTGACGCTGTGGTTCCCGGCGAGCTATCGCGGACGCATCACGTCGCTGCTGTTTCTGGCGTCGGCGTTCTCGGGTCTCGTCGGCGCGCCGCTGTCGGGCCTCGTGCTCGGCCATATGAACGGCGTATTCGGCATTGCCGGCTGGCACTGGCTGTTCCTGCTCGGCGGCCTGCCGTGCGTGCTGCTCGGCGTGCTCGTGCTCAAAGTGCTGAAGGATCGCATCGATGACGCCGCATGGCTCACCGCTTCCGAGAAGACCTATCTGAAAAGCCAGATCTCGACGCAGAGCCAGCACACGGACACCGGCCACTCGCTCTTCGGCGCGATCAAGACGCCTGGCTTCCTGATGCTCGGCCTGATCTACTTCCTGATCCAGATCGCGTCGTACGGCCTCAACTTCTGGGCGCCGCACCTGATCCGCGCGGCGGGCACGCAGAACCCGACGATCATCGGTCTTCTGACGGCGGTGCCGTATATCTGCGGCGCGATTTGCATGGTGGTGGTCGGCCGCATGTCGGACCGGTCGGGCGAGCGCCGCAAGTTCGTCGCGATCCTGCTGGTGATGGCAGCGGCGGGCTTCTTCGCGGCCGGCATCTTCGACAAGCAGACGACGCTCCTGATCGCCGCGCTCGGCGTGATGGGCGCAGGCGTGATCGCATCGATCCCGGCGTTCTGGGCGCTCCCGCCGAAGCTGCTGACGGGCGCCGGCGCGGCGGGCGGCATCGCGTTGATCAATACGCTCGGGCAGTTGGGCGGCATCGTGAGCCCGGTGATGGTCGGCCGCATCCGCGACACGATGGGCAGCACGACGCCTGCGCTGTACGCGATCGGCGCGATGAGTGTAGTCTGCGCGCTGTTGCTGCTGTTCGGTTTGCCGCAGTCGCTCAGGCAGCGGGATCATTCGGAGCAGAAGCCCTGAACCTTTTGCGGCATTAGAAGCGTCCGAAAGCGAAAGCGCTCCGGCGGAGAGTCATCTCCCCGGGCGCTTCTGCATTTTGCATCTGGCGTTTTGCATGCATTCGACCAGATGGCGTTTTGCATGCCGAATGCGGTTCAGCGAAGAACCAACGGCCTCAACCCTTCCACGTCCACTCGCGAATCTCGTCGCGATCGATGCCTTCCTCATGCGCGTACCGCACGCTCTCGATGATCTGATTCTTGAGCCACTCCTTCGCATGCGCGCCGCTGCCCGCGATGCGCGGCACGCGGTCGATGACGTCGATCGCGAGCGTATAGCGGTCCACGCCGTTGATGATCGCGAGCTCGAACGGCGTGTTGATGTTGCCGCGTTCGCGATAGCCATGCACGTGCATGTTCGCGTGATTCGTGCGGTTGTACGTGAGCTTGTGCACGAGCGTCGGGTACGAATGGAAGTTGAAGATGACCGGTTTGTCGCGCGTGAAGATCGAATCGAAATCGCGATGCGGCAGGCCGTGCGGATGGTCGGTGTCCGGCATCAGCCTGAACAGGTCGACCACGTTCACGAAGCGGATCTTCAGATCGGCGCAATGTTCCTTCAGGATTTCGACGGCGGCGAGCGCTTCCATCGTCGCGATATCGCCCGCGCATGCGATCACCGCGTCGGGTTCCGCGCCCTGATCGGTCGATGCCCAGTCCCAGATGCCGATGCCCTTCGCGCAATGCACGATGGCCTCCTGCATGCTCAGATATTGCAGGTGCGGCTGCTTGTCGGCGACGATCACGTTCACATAATCGTGCGTGCGCAGGCAGTGATCCGCGACGCTCAGAAGGCAGTTCGCATCCGGCGGCATATAGATGCGCACGACGTCCGGGCTCTTGTTGGTGACGACATCGAGAAAGCCGGGGTCCTGATGCGTGAAGCCGTTGTGATCCTGCCGCCACACGAGCGACGTGATGAGCAGGTTGATCGACGGCACCGGACGACGCCAGTCGAGCTCGTTCTTTGCCTTTTCGAGCCACTTCGCGTGCTGGTTGAACATCGAGTCGATCACGTGCACGAACGCTTCGTACGTCGCGAAGAGACCGTGGCGGCCCGTCAGCACGTAGCCTTCGAACCAGCCTTCGAGCGTGTGCTCGGAGAGCATTTCCATCACGCGGCCATCGACGGAGAGCGCGCCGCCGTCATCGTCCTCGGGTAGCGTTTCTGCAACCCAGCGCTTGCCGGATACCTCGTACACGCCATCGAGCTTGTTGCTCGCGGTCTCATCGGGGCCGAAGAGACGGAAGCTCGTCATGTTGCGGCGCATGACTTCGCGCAGGAAGGCGGCGAGCACGACCGTCGGCGACTGATAGACGCTTGCCGCGCGCTTGAACTCGAAGGCGTAGTCGCGGATGTCGGGCATATCGAGCGATTGCCGCAGCAGGCCGCCGTTCGCGTGCGGATTCGCGCTGATGCGCCGCGTGCCTTCGGGCGCGAGCGCGCGCAGCGTTTCGATCAGGCGGCCGTTTTCGTCGAAGAGTTCTTCGGGCCTGTAGCTGCGCAGCCAGTCCTCGAGCAGCGAGAGATTGCGGTAATTGCTCGCGGGATCGACGATCGGCACCTGATGCGAGCGCCAGAAGTTTTCGACCTTGTGGCCATCGACTTCCTTCGGACCGGTCCAGCCTTTGGGCGTGCGCAGGACGATCATCGGCCAGCGCGGTCGCGTCACGGTTTCAGCGCGGTCTCCTTCGGCGCGCGCGTTCGCCTGAATCGCGCGGATATCGGCGATGCAGCGTTCGAGCGTCGCGGCCATGCGCTGATGCATGGCTTCGGGCTCGTCGCCCTCGACGAAATGCGGCGCGTAGCCGTAGCCCTTGAAGAGCGCTTCGAGCTCGTCGTGCGGAATGCGCGCGAGGATCGTCGGATTGGCGATCTTGTAGCCGTTCAGATGGAGGATCGGCAGCACCGCGCCGTCGGTCGCGGGATTGAGGAACTTGTTCGAGTGCCAGGAAGTGGCGAGCGGGCCGGTTTCCGCTTCGCCGTCCCCGACGACCGTCGCGACGATCAGATCCGGATTGTCGAACGCCGCGCCGAACGCATGCGACAGGCTGTAGCCGAGCTCGCCGCCTTCGTGAATCGATCCCGGCGTCTCCGGCGTGCAGTGCGAGCCGATGCCGCCCGGCGACGAGAACGCGCGAAAGAGCTTGAGCATGCCGCGCTCGTCCGCGCTGCGGTCGGGATAGATTTCCGGGTAATGGCCTGCGAGCCAGGAATTCGCGAGCGTCGCCGGCGCGCCGTGGCCGGGGCCGGAGACGAACAGCACGTTCAGGTCGTCGCGCTTGATGAGGCGGTTCAGATGCACCCACACGAACGACTGGCCGGGGTCCGAGCCCCAGTGCCCCAGCAGGCGCCGCTTGATGTGTTCCGGCTTGAGCGGCTCGCGCAACAGCGGATTTGCGCGCAGGTAAATCATGCCGGCCGAAAGATAGTTGCAGGCCCGCCAGTACGCGTCGATGTTCGCGAGGAGATCGGGGGCGACAGGTTTCTCGAGCGTGGTCGATCGAATGACGTCGTCGTTCAATTGCTTCTCCTTGGCAAATGAAAGGATGGGTCGAGCGTCGTGCGTGCGGCTTCGCGCAGGATCGGGTCCTGCGCGCCGTTCAATGATCGGGGGTGTTTGTGGCGCTATGGTTGCAGCAGGCGCGACGCCGGATGAGCGTCTCGGATCATCTTAAAGGGGTTTTACCGATCGAACTGGACTGTCGGGCGCGTCATTCCATCGCGGAGTGCCTGAGGTCGTAGTCCATCATCAGCGCGCGATTGTCCTCCCACATGCCGACGTAGTGAACCATGAAGCTGTCGGGGCGCCGGTAGATCCAGGGCGTGTTCACATCGATGAAGCTGCGGATGTGCGTCGCGTCGAATTCGGGCCGCGCCTCGAAGGCGCGAATGAAGAAGTGCTGGTCGCCGCGGCTCGAATACACGTGCGACTTGTCTTCGAGTTGCGCGCACTCGGTCATGACGTCCGCGAACGCATCGTAGTTGTGCTGATTGCGCTGAAAACCCATGATTCCGGAGTTGAAACTCCACGTTCCCATGTCGCGCGCGAGGACCACTTCGCGTTCGTGCGTGAGTGGCTCGAGCCGCTGGTTCATGTCGTTGATGAGCACGTCGGAGTCGATCCAGAACACCCATTGATGATGCGGCAGGTACTCGCGCAGCAACGCGGCCTTGAACCAGTTTCCGGAGCTTCTCCCGTCGCTCAGTTGGGCCGGAATGTCGCGATGCACATAGAGCGTATAGCCGTGACGCTCGCAGTAGCGCCTGAAATTGGCCTCGGCGATGCGCCCGTAACACGCGATGTTCGGCGTGTAGAGCATGACGACAGCGATCGCACGGCCCGGTTGCGACACGCTGTGCGTGGCCGGTTCGCGCACGCCGCTATCGGGCAGAGAGAGATACGGCACCCCGCGCGCGTTGCAATCGTTGATGTGCTCGAGAACGGCAGCGCGAAAACGCCGATGCTGCTTTTCGTCGCGAAAGCTCGCGGCGAACGCGTTCCAGGTTCCCCAAACGCTTTGGAGGTTGCTTGCCACCGGCGCCACGACGTGGACCTCGCCGACGCGAAACTGAGGCGGACAGGCGTCGAATGCGTGGAGCATGGCGGCTTCGTCGTCCGGCAACACGACTCCGTAGCGGCACTTGCCGACGAGATCCGCGATGTTTCGACGCACGGAGTCGGTGTTGCGGAAGATCAGCACATCCGTCTGCGGAAGGTCGGATTCGGTGCAGGCGAGGAGCCAGTCCCGGCCCGCCATCAACAGCGGCAATTCCACCGGCTGAAGAATCGCGGCGTTGTCGCTCAGCAGAAGCACGATTTCGTTGGGCGCCGCCTCGCTCAGGTAGTGCAGCAGCGTTTCGTATTTGTAGACCCAGCGATGGGCGCCGCTGCTGCCGGACAGGTCCGACATGTCGATCTCCACGTGGCGATATCCAAGCGTGCGAGCGTAGTGCCGGTGGTTGGTGAATGCGCCGGGCGCGCGGTCGAACAGAAGGCTGATGACGATCATAAAAACGAAAGCGAGGAAAGTAACGGCTCGGCGCTCAAGGACGGGCCGCTCGGGCGAACTGCTTAGCATCGCCGCCGCACGCCTCCGTTCGCATCGGACCTGTCTGAAAACCACGGGAAACACGCTATTTCTCAAGCGCCCATAAAATGTCCGGATGATCCGAAAAGCCTTTTCCGCCGATGACGCCCTGCAGGGCTTCCATCCCGCCGTCGCGGGCTGGTTCCGCTCGCGCTTTCCCGCGCCCACCGCGGCGCAGGCCCGCGCGTGGCCGCTCGTGCACGCGCGCCGCTCGACGCTCGTCGCCGCGCCGACGGGCTCGGGCAAGACGCTCACGGCCTTTCTCGCCGCCATCGACGAACTCGTGCGCGATGGCATCGCGCTCGGCGGTGCGCTGCCGGACGAGACGCGCGTCGTCTACGTGTCGCCGTTGAAGGCGCTGTCGAACGACATTCACGTGAATCTCGAGGCGCCGCTCGCGGGCATCGCGCAGACTTTGCGCGAATCCGGCGTGGCCGCGCCGGAAATTCGCGCCGCCGTCCGCACCGGCGACACGACGCAGCAGGAACGCAACGCCGTGAAGAAGCGCCCGCCGCACATCCTCGTGACGACGCCCGAATCGCTCTACGTGCTGCTTTCGTCCGATTCAGGACGCGCGATGCTGTCGACCACGCGCACGGTGATCGTCGATGAAATTCATGCGGTCGCGGGCAGCAAGCGCGGCTCGCACCTGAGCCTGTCGCTTGCGCGGCTCGATGCGCTGTGCGAGGACGCGGGCGGGCAGCGTCCGGTGCGCGTCGGCTTATCCGCGACGCAAAAACCGATCGGGCTGGTCGCGAAGTTTCTCGTCGGAGAAAAGGAGCCATGCGAGATCGTCGATGTCGGCCATGCGCGCGCGCGCGATCTCGCGCTCGACATCCCGCCGATGCCGCTCGAAGCGATCATGTCCAACGACATGTGGGAACGCGTCTACGATCGTCTCGCGGACTTGTCGGCGCAGCATCGCACGACGCTCGTCTTCGTCAACACGCGGCGCATGGCCGAGCGCGCGGCGCGGCATCTGACCGAGCGCCTCGGAAAGGAAGCGGTCGCGGCGCATCACGGCAGCCTCGCGCGCGAGCATCGGCTGGAGGCGGAGCAGCGTCTGAAGCGCGGCGAGCTGCGCGTGCTGATCGCGACCGCGTCGCTGGAACTGGGCATCGATATCGGCGATGTCGATCTCGTCTGCCAGATCGGTTCGCCCGGCTCGATCGGCGCGTTCCTGCAGCGCGTCGGACGCTCGGGGCATCACGTCGGCGGCACACCGAAAGGGCGGCTTTTTCCGACTTCGCGCGACGATCTGATCGAATGCGCCGCGCTGCTCGACTGCGTGCGGCGCGGCGAGCTCGACGCGCTCTCGATCCCGCGCGCGCCGCTCGACGTGCTCGCGCAGCAGATCACCGCCGAAGTGGCGTGCCGCGAGTGGGGCGAGGACGCGCTTTTCGAGCGCATCACGCGCGCGTATCCGTATTCGACGCTCGATCGCCAGCATTTCGACGCCGTGCTGCGCACGCTCGCGGAGGGCTATACCGGGCGGCAGGGCGTGCGCGCCGCGTATGTGCATCGCGATGCCGTGTCGCGCACGCTGCGCGGACGGCGCGGCGGCAAGCTGACGGCGGTCACGTCGGGCGGCGCGATTCCCGACAACGCCGATTTCGCCGTGCTGCTCGAACCGCAGGGCTTGCAGATCGGCACGGTGAACGAGGACTTCGCCGTCGAGAGTCTCGCGGGCGATATCTTCCAGCTCGGCAATACGTCGTACCGCATCCTGCGGGTGGAAGGCGGGCGCGTGCGCGTCGAGAACGCGAACGGCCAGCCGCCGAACATTCCGTTCTGGCTCGGCGAGGCGCCCGGCCGCAGCGACGAGCTTTCGCACGCGATTTCGCGGCTGCGCGGCGATATCGACATGCGGCTCGAAAACGGCGGCGTCGATGAAACCGTCGCGTGGCTCGCACGCGAAACCGGCGTCGACGAAGAAGCGGCGCGGCAGATCGTCGATTATCTCGCGCGCTCGCGCGCCGCGCTGACCGTGCTGCCGACGCAGGACACGCTCGTCATGGAACGCTTCTTCGACGAATCCGGCGGCACGCAACTCGTCATTCACGCGCCGTTCGGCAGCCGCGTGAATCGCGCGTGGGGTCTCGCGCTGCGCAAACGCTTTTGCCGCACCTTCAACTTCGAGCTGCAGGCGGCGGCGACCGAGGACGCGATCGTGCTGTCGCTGACGGGCAGTCACAGCTTCGTGCTCGATGAAGTGTGGCGCTATCTGAAATCCGCGACGGCGGAACACGTGCTGATCCAGGCGCTGCTCGACGCGCCGCTCTTCGGCGTGCGCTGGCGCTGGAACGCGACCAATGCGCTCGCGCTGCCGCGCTACACCGGCGGGCGCAAGGTCGCGCCGCAGTTGCAGCGCATGAAAAGCGATGATCTGCTCGCGGCGGTGTTTCCGGATCAGGTCGCATGCGCGGAGAACATCGTCGGCGAGCGGGAGGTGCCGGCGCATCCGCTCGTCGAGCAGACCATCGACGATTGCCTGCACGACGCGATGGACTGCGAAGCCTGGCTCGCGCTTCTGCGGCGCATCGAAACGGGCGATGTGCGGCTCGTCACGCGCGAGCTGCCCGCGCCGTCGCCGCTCGCCGCCGAGATTCTCTCGGCGCGGCCGTATGCCTTTCTCGATGACGCGCCGCTCGAAGAGCGCCGCACGCAGGCCGTGCTCGCGCGCCGCTGGGCCGATCCGCAATCCGCGGACGATCTCGGCGCGCTCGATCCCGACGCGATCGCGAGCGTGCGCGAGGAAGCGTGGCCCGACGTCACGAGCGCCGATGAGATGCACGAAGCGCTGACGACGCTCGCCTGCATCACGGAAACCGAAGCGCAGCGCGATCCGCAATGGCTCGCGTGGCTCGATGCGCTCGCGCATTCGGGCCGCGCGACGCGCCTGCAGATCGCGGAGCACGACGCGCTGTGGACGCCCGTCGAACGGCTCGCGTGCCTGCGCGCGGTCTACGGGCATGCGCCGATGCATCCGCCGCTGCTTCCGCCTCCCGGCTTCGACGACGCCTGGGCGCCCGACGACGCGCTCGTCGAAATCGTGCGCGCTCGGCTGTCGGGCGCGGGTCCGCTCTCCGTGCCGGAGATCGCGCGTCCGCTCGCGCTGCCCGCGTCGGCGATCGCGCTCGCGCTGACGCGGCTCGAAGCGCAGGGCTATGTGATGCGCGGCCGCTTCACGCCGGGCGCGCAGGCCGAGGAATGGTGCGAGCGGCATCTGCTCGCGCGGATTCATCGGTATACGGTGCGTCGGCTGCGGCGCGAGATCGAGCCGGTCGAGCGGCAGGATTTCATGCGCTTTCTGCTCGAATGGCAGCGCGTCGCGCCCGACGCGCACGGCGAGGGCCGCGACGCGCTCGGCGCCGTGCTCGAACAGCTGGAAGGTTTCGAGGCGCCGGCGGTCGCGTGGGAGGACGACATTTTGCCCGCGCGCATCGCCGATTATTCGGGCATGTGGCTCGACGAGCTTTGCCGCGCCGGCAAGCTCGTGTGGACGCGTCCCGCCGGACGTTCGCGCGCATCGGGCGGCCCGGTGCGCGGCACGCCGATCGTGCTGCTGCCGCGCCGTCATCTCGATGCGTGGAACGCGCTGATGGCGCCCGACGAAGCACCGCGGCTTTCATCGCGTGCCGAACGCGTGTTCGATGCGTTGAAGGCCCACGGCGCGATGTTCTTCGACGAACTCCTCGCCGATGTGCGGCTTTTGCGCACCGAACTGGAAGACGCGCTCGGCGAACTGGTCGCTCTAGGGCTCGTCAACGCGGACAGCTTCGCGGGCCTGCGCGCGCTGCTCGCGCCAGCGGCGAAGCGCAACGCGTTCGCGCGCCGTCCGCGGCGCGGCGGTTTGTTCATCGGCGGAATGGACGATGCCGGCCGCTGGGCGCTCCTGCGCCGCGCGCAGCACGACGACGCCCGCAACGAAGGCGATATCGAGCACGTCGCGTTGACGCTTTTACGGCGCTACGGCGTCGTATTCTGGCGTCTCCTGGAGCGCGAAGCTCAATGGCTGCCGCCGTGGCGCGACTTGCTGCGCGTCTATCATCGGCTGGAAGCGCGCGGCGAGATTCGCGGCGGGCGCTTCGTCGCGGGGCTCGCGGGCGAGCAGTTCGCGCTGCCCGAAGCGGTGCCGCTCCTTCGTGACATGCGCAAGCGGGCGAAGGACGGCGCGTTCGTCGCGCTCTCGGCGGTCGATCCGCTCAATCTGGTCGGCACGTTGTTGCCGGGCGAGAAAGTGCCGGCGCTCGCGGGCAATCGTGTGCTGTATCTCGACGGCGTGCCGGTCGGCGCGGTCATCGCGGGGAAGACGCGCTACTTCAGCGATGTCGAAGGCGAAGGGCGCGAGCGTGTGCGTCTCGCGCTGGTGAAGCGCAGCGCGCGTTCGCTCGGAGGTGGAATGGCGGGAGCGAGCGTAGCGCTGCGCAATTAGAGAAGCGTCAAGTCTTCTTGACGATCTTCGTCGTGAACGGTCCGCTCGCGACGACCGGCACATCCTTCACCGGCACGCCCGGATAATCGACGACACGGTTCACGTTCGACGCCGGACGGATGCGAAACGACGGGCGCAAGCCGTCGCGCGCTCCGCCGACGATCGTGTTCATCGCCTGTCTGTCGAGCTCGACGCTGTCGGCGAGATCCCTGATTTTGATGACGGCCATGAGTGTTCCTCCGTAATGGGGAGTCGACGTGTCCGATGAGTATAGGCAAACTGCGTGGACGCTCATCGGTCGGGAAAACGCCAAGGGCGGCAAAAGGCCGAAGTCTTCTGCCGCAGGACGCTTGCGAAAATCGATGCGAGAGCCGTGCCAGATTGAGGCCCAACCGTGTCAGAGCACGACAACGCCTTGATTCGTCGAGGTTTTGAGCAACTCCGGCCACGCCGTGCGAACGTCCGCGCCGAATGATATGCCGCTCACACGCCGACACTCGTCATCGATGTGTCGGTCTCCGAACGACATGTGCGCGATACCGCTCATGATCGAAAACGCCATTTGCACAAGCGTCATGCGAAGGCTAGTATCGACAGAGCACCCCGGGGGTTGTTACGACAAGTGGATTGTCGATCGATTGGAGCCGCGTCGCGTCCCACAGATGACAAGTTTTGCGCAAGCGATACGAATATATCGGGGCGACGGCGGGTCGCGCGACGAGTTCTTTGCCGGCGTGGACGGCGCACTGGCGACCGAGCAGACGCCGCCGAAGCGGCTCATGGAGATCCTCGACGAGGAACATGCGGCGCGGCCGTTGCCGCCCGACATCTATGCGGCCATCCGGCGGCGCATCGAGCATGCCGCGCGCACGCGTCCCGATGCGGATTCCGCCACGGGCTCCGCCGGCCGCGACGAAACGCGCCTGCAGACCACGCCCGGCTTTTCGCCGCCGCCATCGCGCGATCCGAGCAGCGGCACCGGCGGCACTTTCGGCCAGGCGACGCAGGTGATCGTGGACCGCGATCAGCAGATGAAGGGCGTCGGCGACACGCTCAACAGCCGCTTCGTGCTGGAGGAGTGCCTCGGCATCGGCGGCATGGGCACCGTGTACAAGGCGCTCGATCTGCGCAAGCTCGAAGCGTCGGACCGGCGTCCGTATGTCGCGATCAAGGTTCTCAATCTCCAGTTTCGCGGCAATCCGAAATCGCTGATCGCGCTGCAGCGCGAGGCACGCAAGGCGCAACAGCTCGCGCATCGGAACATCGTCACCGTGTACGACTTCGACCGCGACGGCCAGGTCGTCTATCTGACGATGGAATATCTGTCCGGCCAGCCGCTGTCGCGATTGCTTCGGAACCCGAATTTCAAGGGCATGCCGTTCGCCGAAGTTTTTCCGATCTTCAAGGGCATGGCCAACGCACTCGCTTACGCGCACGAGCGCGGCTTCGTGCACTGCGACTTCAAGCCCGCCAACGTGTTTTTGACGGACACGTCGGAAGTGAAGGTGATCGATTTCGGCATTTCGCGCGTGATTCAACGTCCTGAAGAAGAATCCGAAGCGACCGTGTTCGATCCCGGCAGCCTCGGCGCGATGACCCCCGCGTATGCGAGCCCGGAAATGATGGAGCATCGCGAGCCCGATCCGCGCGACGATATTTACGCGCTCGCCTGCATCGCCTATGAACTGCTGACGGGCAAGCATCCGTTCGATCGCGTGCCCGCGCTGCAGGCGAGGAGCGCGGGCATGAAGCCGCAGCGCCCGGACAATCTCGGCAACAAGCAGTGGAAAGCGCTGAAGGCCGCGCTCGCGTTCGAACGCGAGGCGAGGACGCCGAGCGTCGCGCAATTCCTCGACGAAATCAGCGAGGACCACGCCGCGACGCCCGCGGGCCGCAAGGCGAAGAAAAGCGCCGCGCCGAAGCTCGCGTTCGGCGCGGCGGTGGTCGCGACGGTGGCGATCGCGGGCGCGGGCTACTATTTCTACGATCAGTCGAGAGGCGGCGAGGACACTGCGCGCGAAGCGCCGCCGCGCGCATCGGATGGCAGCGCGACGGGCGTAGTGACGCCGCACGCGCCCGGCGCCCCGCCGGCTTCCGCCGTGGTCGTTACGCCCGCGGTGCCCGCGACGCCCGTTCCCCAGCTCACGACGGCGGCCGTCACGCCCGTGCTCGCGAGCGTGCCGTGCTCGGCGCTCGTCGCGTCGGTGCACGATCAGACCGTCGACGTGCAAGGCTTCGTGTCGCAGAAATACGGCCTCGCGCGGCTCAAGGAAGCGCTCGGCCGCGTTCCCGGCGTGAAGACCACGAACTTCGGCGTGCAGCAGGTCGCCGACGACAAATGCGATCTGCTCAAGGTGTTCGGCGCTTACTGGACGGCCAACCGGCAGTCGGGCAGACCGGCTTCGGTGCACACGCGGTCGCGCGCGACGCGGCTCATCGAAGGCGATCCGCTGATCGTCGATCTGATGACGCCCGGGTTCGATTCCTACGTCAACGTCGATTACTACATGCTCGACGGCAGCGTCGTGCACCTGGTTCCGAATGCGCGCTCGCGGGACAATCAGGCGCCGCCGAACTACACCGCGACCATCGGCACGATGGGCGATTGGGTCGTCGGCAAGCCGTTCGGCTCGGAGATGATCGTGCTGACGGTCGCGCCCGCGCCGCTTTTCGACGCCCCGCGCCCCGACAGCGAAGCGAAAACCGAGTATCTGCGCGCCGTCGAGAAGCGCCTGTCCGCGCTCGCGGGCAAGTACGGACGCGACCGGGTGGCCGTCGATATGTTCCAGATCACCACGCAGGCCAAAAAGTAGGCGCGAATCAGGGCTTCGTAGCCGAAGCCAGCACGCAGGGCATCGGCACGAGCAGCTCGCCGTGCTGCGAGTACGCCTTGACGGCCGTGCGCACGTCCTGTTCGATCGACGCAAGCGCGGCTTTCGATTGCGCGCGCAGCAGCGCCGCCATGCGCACGCCGCCATGCATCAGCCCGTCGAGCGGTGTTTCCGGCAGCACGAGATGCCAGGTCTGCTCGACTTCGTCGGCGCGCGCGTCGGAAAAGCCCGCTTCCGTCAGCACGCGCACACACTCTTCCGGATCGCTGAAGCGGAAGAAGGGCGGTGAGGGCGGCAGACCGACATCGAGTTTCCCGTGAACCTGAATGGCGTCGAGCACCATGCCGAAGCCGACGGCCCGCTCGGGCGCCGCCCACGCGGTGAACGCGACGCGTCCGCCCCGGCGCAGCACGCGCGCGGCTTCTTCGAGCGCGCGTTCGGGCTCCGGAAAATGCAGCACGCCGAAGCTGACGCCGACCGCGTCGAAGCTCTCGGCGTCGAAGGGCAGATGCTCGGCGCCCGCGATCTGGAATTCGATCTCGGGATGAAGCTGGCGCGCATGCGCGATCATCGACGCGGAGAAATCGACGGCCGCCGCGGTCGCGCCGCGCTCGATCGCCGCCGCGGCGAGATTGCCGGGCCCGGCGGCGACATCGAGCATGCGCGTGCCGGGACCGATCTGAAGCGCATCGAGCAACGCCGGATGCGACTGGACAGTGAGCCTACCGAAATAATCCTCGTACGACTGGACCACATGCTCCCAGCCGTCCTTCTCGAACGCCGCGAAATCCTCGAATTGCATGACGCACCTCCGCCCGCCGCTCGCGCGGCCTGGGTCGTTGCCGGAGGCCGGGCCTCGCGAGGCAGACGCGAGGCTAGGTCTTGGGCTTCTCGATAGAAGCTTTCAGCTCGTTCAGCGCGTCTTCCATGCGCTTGCTGACGAGCGCATAGGCTTCGGCCTGAGTCTGCTGGGTCGTGCGCGCGATGTCCTGCATGTCGGCGAGAGCGTTGTGCAGCGCGCGTTGCACGACTTCGTTGGCGTTGAAGGGAGGCTGAGTCGACGTGGTGGCCAACTGTCTCGCGATGGCTTCCAGGTCGCCCAAGGTCCGGCGCAGGATTTCGAGTTGTTTGTCGCGCAGCGCTTCCATGCCGCCGAACGCGACGCGATTGGTCGCCGCGAGCGCCTCGACGTCCTTGCGCCGCGATTCCATGATCGCGGTGACGTCGAACCCCGGAAGCTGGTACTGCTGGAACATGGCGGCAAACTGGCTGAACGGATCGCTGAAGTTTTGATTCATCGTGCCTCCCCAGGGTTTTCTCGGTCGAATGCGAGCCACGCTTGCGGGCAAAAAGGCGAGCCTGGCCCGTCCGGCACGGGCCGTGCGCGAAACCATGCCAACGCGCACCCCGGCACCTGATACTACCAATATAAGCCGTGGATTTGGGGCAAGGGAAAACACCAGAACGAACGGTCTTCGCGGGGGGACGTGCGGTCGGAATTTGATGCAGATCAAATCGTGCCGCAGCGCGCAAGCGACCATTGAAGCATGGCGGCGGCGCGAGCAGATGACCGCGCAAGCGCCGAGCCGCCCGAGGGTCGGGAGAACATCATGATCAGGGGTGAAGGGCGCATCGTAGCGGCTCTGGGCGCCGTGTTCCTCTCGCTGGGCGGCATCCATGCGGCGCTGCGCGGTCTGCTTTTCGACGAGACCGCCGTGATGTACTACGGCGTGCTCGCGATTCTCATCGGGGCTGCGTCGTTCGTCGTGATGCTCACACCGTTGCCGAGCGACGAGCCCTGACGATTCCTGCGTTCAAGGCTTCAACTGTCCTCCTCGTCAGCGAAAACGCTGTGTTCCGCCTTGATCTGTTCCCGGTCGATGCACTGCACGTGCCAGCGTCCGGTGCTTTTCACGCCTGCGCCATCCGCATACCACAGCACGCGTCCCGCCAGACCTTCGCGCGGGCCGTTCGGCGCATCGAAATCGAGGCGTTCGAGCACGCAGATGGGATCTTCCACGTGCTGTCCGCAGATCATCGTGCCGTTCGAACCCGAGCGCAGACCGCCCCAGTCCGGAACTTCCACTGCCTGGTGGCCCTCGCGCGACCAGCGGCGTGTTTCCTTGTCGAGCCACAGGATGGCGAAAGCAGCCGATTGAGCGCCTTCGAAGCCATCCAGCTTGACCGTGATACGCATGTCATCCTCCATGAAACATTCGATGGACGAGACGCTCGGCACGTTTGCGCCGGCCATGAGCGTCGATGGAATGGCGGCTTGCGCCGCGCGTATTGTTTAGGGCGTTACGGCGCGGCCCGATGTGCAGCCGCGATCTCGGGTTCGAACTGCGCACGGGAGATAAGTTTAATATCGCCGCATGTAATGGGTTCCATCGCACGTGCGTTCGTTATGCATGCATGGGATCGCAATTCCAGCGATGCGCCTTCGAACCATTCAAGCAAGACGGATGCCGAAAGCCGTTGCTAGCGCGTGTTCGTTTCGTCATTGCATGTCTGAAGTTTAGTACGACAATCTGAGGCTTACGCGACAAGCTTCGGAGACATATCGACGCATGTTTCTGGAATTGCCAGAGACGAGCGCAGTGCATCATTGCTTTTGGCACGCGCTCGATGGGCGTGCATCAGTGCACCACGGAGATTTGTCGCGCACCGTAGCTTCGCCCGAACGCTGCACTGCAATATTCATTTCCATGCGCCTGGAGACATCTTGATGCGTGCAATGATCTTTCACGGCGATGCACCTCGGCTGCACGCGGTCGATCTGCCGGACCCGTCGCCGCGTGCGGGTGAATTGCTCATCGACGTGCGTGCGTGCGGCGTGTGCCGAACCGACCTGCATATCGTCGACGGCGAGCTCGCGCATCCGAAGCGGCCGGTGATTCCAGGACATGAAATCGTGGGAACAGTCGCGCGGCTCGGCGCGGGCGTGACGGGCTTCGCGCCCGGCGATCGCGTGGGCGTGCCGTGGCTCGGGTCCACGTGCGGGCATTGCCGCTACTGCGCGTCGGGTCGCGAAAATCTCTGCGATACGCCCGGCTTCACGGGCTATACGATCGACGGCGGCTATGCGGAGCGCGTCGTCGCGGATGCGCGCTATTGCCTGCACTTGCCGCAGCGTTATTCGGACGTGGAAGCGGCGCCGCTTCTGTGCGCGGGACTCATCGGCTACCGGACGCTGGCGATGGCCGGCGATGCGCAACGCATCGGCATCTACGGCTTCGGCGCGGCGGCGCATATCGTCGCGCAGGTCGCGCGGCATCAGGGGCGCGCGGTCTATGCGTTCACACGTCCGGGCGATCTCGCCGCGCAGAGGCTCGCGCTCCATCTGAACGCGCATTGGGCCGGCGGCAGCGACGAAGCCCCGCCCGACGAGCTCGACGCCGCGCTCATCTTTGCACCGGCCGGCGCGCTCGTGCCAGCGGCGCTCAGGGCGGTGACGAATGGCGGCGCCGTCGTGTGCGGCGGCATCCACATGAGCGACATTCCTTCGTTTCCCTATGACCTGCTGTGGGGCGAGCGGCGCGTCGTGTCCGTCGCGAATCTTACGCGCGAGGATGGGCGCGCGTTCATGCGTATCGCGGATGAGTTTCGTCTGGATCTGCATACGACGTGCTATGCGCTCGATGACGCGAATCGTGCGCTCGCCGACTTGCGCGAAGGAAAGGTCACGGGGGCTGCGGTGTTGGGTGTTTTTTAAGTGGAAACTTGAATTCGTGTCGGTTTATTAGTGTTGCCCCTATGCGGGGCGGCAGTCGATCGCGCACGGTCCGTCTCATCGCACCGCATGACTTTCTGGCTCAGCCTCTCATCTCCGGCCCGCTGCGCGGCCGATGGGCGTAGCGGGTGGGTGAAGAACGACGAACGTTCGTCATTGATGCGCGAGCATCGCCCGATCGACGATGCGCACCTGCCGACCATTGAGCCCAATCGCGCCTTCGCGCTGGAGCTTCGACAGCATGCGGCTCACGGTTTCCAGTTCGAGCCCGAGATAGCTGCCGATATCCGCGCGCGTCATCGGCAGGAGAAGTTCAGCCCTGGGTTCGACGGATGACGCCGCGTCCGCCTCCAGCCGCTCCGAGAAATCCAGCAGGAACGCGGCCACGCGCTCGCGCGCGGGCATGGTGCCGAGCATCAGCGCAAGACGCGACGCGCGCACGATTTCCGCGCTCATGATCGCAAGCAGTTCGTGCTGCATCGACGCATATTCGCGGCACAGAGGCTCCAGGATGCCGACCGGCATGATCCGCACGACGCTCGGTTCGAGCGCGACTGCGTCGCTCTCATGGCGGCTCGTGCACACGCCGTCGAGCCCGAGGGTTTCATTCGCGAAGTGAAAGCCGGTGACCTGCGTGTGCGGGGCGCTGTCGTCGTCGGCGCTCGGATAGGTCGCCACCGTCTTGAAACAGCCGCTTTGCACCGTGTACAGGCTTCGCAGCGGCTCGCCCGCGCAATACAGCGCGTCGCCGCGTTCGACCGTGCGGGTCGGAAACGGAATGGCGTCGGCGTCCGACAGACGGACGTTCAACGTCGGGGCGCCATCGCGCGGCGTGCGCTTGAACGAAGCGCCAGAGTCGATAGACGGTTCCATGAGGTTTCCTCCTACAGACTCAGTATGGGTCACGGATGGAGGAAAGGAAAATCCGTTGCGCGTCCGGAAGCGGAGGCCGGGGATCGATCGTTAGCGTGCGGCGTCTCCCGAAAGCGGCAGCACGAGGCACGATTGTGCGCCGCCGCCTTCACGCGCCCGCAATTCCAGCGTGCCGCCGTGCAGCCGCGCGATGCGCTCGACGATCGCGAGCCCGAGGCCCGTGCCCTTCGGCTGACCCTCGCCCCCGCCGCGTTTGAACGGCTGCTTGAGCGCTTCCGGATCCTGACCGCCGAGCCCCTTGCCGCGGTCCGCGATCACGACGCACGCAGTGTTCGCGTGCCTGTCGGTCCACGTGCGCACCTCCAGCCCGACGACGCCGTACAGCACCGCGTTCTGCATCAGGTTCATGAGCATGCGCATCATGCTGATCGGACGAAAAGGGAACGGCTCGATCTCGCCGAGATCGAGCGCGAATTCATGCCCCAGTCCGGCGAAATCCGCGGCAAGGTTCGCGATCAGCGCATTGAGATCGCCGACGACGGGCGTCTCCTTCGCACCGCTGCCCGCGTAGTCCATGAACTGCTGGAGAATCGTGTCGATGGTATCGAGATAGCCTTCCGCCGATGCCGCGAAGGCCGCGTCCGTCGACGGGACCGAGGACATCGCCATCGCGAGGCGCAGCTTCGTCATTGGGGTGCGGATGTCGTGCGATATGCCCGCGAGCATCAGCGCACGCGTGGCTTCGGCTTCCTTCAGCGCGGCCGTCATGCGGTTGAACGCGCCGCTGACCTGCGCGATTTCGGTGGGTCCGTCGGTCGGGAGGACACCGGGCTCGCCGCCTGCGGAAACGAGCCGCGCGGCATCGGCGAGATGCGCAAGCGGGCGGTTCAGGTGGCGTTGGATCACATAGGCCGTCGCGAACGCGAGCGCGCCCAGGCCGAGCGAAAGAAGGAGCGCCGTGGCGAGGCCGTCGTCGTGCGCGGCTTCCGGTACCGGCAGCGCAAGCCACCGCGGCTCGCCCGACAGATGCGCGCGAATCCACAGACGTTGCTGACCGTCTTCGGTCGTGTCGCCGCCTTGCCAGCGCACGAGCATGTCCGGCGGCAGATGACGCCGCAGACTCTCGATGAAAGTGCGCCGCCAATACGATTGATAGAAGCGCAGCCGCGAGTCCGGCGCCGCCGTGCTCGCGCCGGCGGGAAGGTCCGCGCGCAGGTCGAGGCGCGAGAGGACGGTTTGCCTGGCGCCGGGCGGCGTCGTCTCGAGAAGCGTGTCGAGCGCAACGATATAGTTCGCGAAAGCGCCCGCCGCCCGCTCGATCCGCGGCGCCTGGATGAAATGCAGCAGCACCGCGATCGCGCAGACCTGGCTCACCGCGACCAGCGCGACGAGCAGGAGAACGTTGCGCGCGAAGAGCGAGCGCGGCACGACGCGCACGCTCATGACTCGATTTCCGCGAGCAGCATGTAGCCGACGCCCCATACGGTCTTGATGAAACGCGGCTTGCCCGGATCTTCCTCGACGATCTGCCGCAGCCGCAACACTTGCACGTCGATGCTGCGATCGAGCGCGTCGTGATCGCGGCCGCGCGTGCGGGCGATGAGGTTGTCGCGGCTGACCGCTCGATTCGGCGACGAGCCGAGCGCGCTCAGCAGTTGCATCTGCGCGGAATGAATCTCGAACGACTCGTCCTTGCGATACAGCTTCTGTTTGCCGAGATCGAGACGGAAATCGCCGAAACGAATGATTTGCTGCGTGAGCGTCGGATCGCCGGCGGCGATCTTCTGGCGGCGCAGCAACGCCCGCACGCGCGCGACGAGCTCCTGCGGCAGGAATGGCTTGGCGAGGTAATCATCGGCGCCGGTTTCCAGGCCGACCACCTTGTCGACTGGATCGCCCTTCGCGGTGAGCATCAGGATCGGCAGCGTCTGGCCTTCCGCGCGCAGGCGCTTGCAGACGGAAAGGCCGTCTTCGGGCTCCATCATCCAGTCGAGCACGAGCAGATCGTAAGGCTCGCGCTGAAGGTAGCGGTCGAGCCGCTTGCCGTTCTCGACGACGCGCACCTCGAAACCCTGCGAACTCAGAAAACGCTGCAGCATGTTGCGCAGTTCGGCTTCGTCGTCGAGCACGATGATCTTCGGCAGGGTTTCCATGTGGGCTCCGGATCAGCGTTGCGCGGCGTGCTCGTGCATGAAGGCTTCGATCTGCGGCAGGGTCACGAAGCCGTTCTTTTGCGTGTCGATTTCGTCGAAATGCTTCGCCACCATCGGCATGCCGGCCGATGCCTGTTCACGGGTGAGCTTGCCGTCGTGCGTCGTGTTGGCGCTCGCGAAGCGGCTCTGCAACTGGACGAGCGCGTGTTCGACGCGCGGGCTCGCGCCCATCGGCTGCGTTGCGGTCTGCGCGAACGCGGCGCCCGGGGTGACGCACGCCGCGCATGCGGCAAGGATGACGAGGATCTTTCGCATGGCGCTCTCCCTGATTCGATTCGAATGATCGTGAAACGGTGATGCCATTCTATTGAGCCGCGTGGCGAACGCAATCTTGGGGATGCTACGAATCGTGTCGCCGTATTTCATCGACGATGCCTGGTGTTTTCGGCGACATCGTTTGAAATAAGTTATGCCTCACGCCGCGCGCGGCGCTTCGCTATCGTTGTCATCGCCGGCACTTGAGCGCTTCACGCTCTGCCGAAACGACAACCTTGCGATGCATGAGGACTTCACCATGAATATTCGTTTGCTCAGTGTTTCCGCCGTTGCCGCCATCAGCCTGACTTGCGCGAAGACCGCGTCGGCTGGAACGAGCGTGCAGGTTTCCTATGTGGCGCCCGCCGTCGTCTATGCGCCGCCGCGGCCCGTGTATTACTACGCGCCGCCGCCGAGACCGGTTTACTACTACGTGCCCGCGCGCACCGTCGTGGTCGAGCCGGTCGCAGCGTCCGTGGCGGTTGCCGTGCCGCCGCCTCCGCCGAGGCCGCCCGCCGTCTTCGTATCCGCCTATGCGGTCGCGCCGGCCGTGCGCGTGACGTATGCGCAGCCGGTGCTCGCGGCGCCCGTCGTCGTGATGCACTGACCGCCGCCGTCGTCGCGCCGGGTTGATCCGGTGGCAAAAAGCATAGTGCATCGCGGCCGCTTTGAATGCGCAATGCAATACGCAGAATGCAATCGGTGACGTTCTCCCTTGGCTTCTATACTGGATGAGCCGAATCGGCTGAACCGCCGATTCGGCGGCGAGCCCGGCGCGTCGCGCCGTTTCATGGCGTTCCAACAGGAGGATCGAGCCATGCTATTCATCGTCAACTGGACGGCGCAACCCGATGTCGAAAGACAGGCGGCCGAGCGATTCCTGCAAACTCGCGGCGCGCCGCCGGACGGCATTCATTTGCTTGGGCGCTGGCACGCGATTGGCTCCATCTGGGGCATCGCCGTATGCGAATGCGACGACGTCCAACCGCTCGCGCGCTGGGCGCACGAATGGGCCGACCTGTTCATGTTCGACATCAAGCCGGCGATCACCGACGAGCAGGTCGGTCGAATGCTCGCGGAGTACGCCGAGCGGCAATGAGAGCGTGTCGCGGGGCGATTCGTCGTACGAACGCGACCTACTTGAGGCGTTAGGGTTTGTGTGGCTTGCAGCGGGAAGGACAATGCCTCAACATCGAAAATGTACCAGTTGGTTCAAATTTGAGCGCCATTCGCGGTCCCCGCGATGTTTCCGAACGATGGCGCCATCAAGGAGCGAAGCGTGACCCAATCCCCTACGAAAGAACCCTGCGTCATATCGGTTGCCATCACCGGCTCGGTGCCGCGCAAGAAAGACAACCCCGCGGTGCCGATCACCATCGCCGAGCAGGTCGAGAGCACGCACGAGGCGTATGAAGCGGGCGCAACGCTCGTCCATCTGCACGTGCGCGACGAAGATGAGCGCTCGAGCTCGGACCGTCATCGCTTCGCGGAATTGCAGGAGGGCATTCGTAAGCACTGCCCGGACATCATCATCCAGTTTTCGACGGGCGGGCGCGGGCGCTCGTTCGAGCAGCGCGGCGCTATGCTGGATCTGAAGCCCGACATGGCGTCGCTCGCGACGGGCTCGGTCAATTTTCCGACCACCGTTTATGAGAATCCGCCCGATTTCGTGCGCTCGCTCGCGCAGACGATGCTCGATCACAACGTCAAGCCCGAGATCGAAATCTTCGATCTGGCAATGCTTTACAGCACCGTCGATCTCGTGAATCAGGGCTTGCTCAAGTCGCCGGTTCACGTGCAGTTCGTGCTTGGCGTGAAGAATGCGTTGCCGGCGCGGCTCGAGATCCTCGAATTCGAGGTCGAGCAGCTCAGGAAGAATCTGCCCGATGCGACCTGGACGGCCGCGGGCATCGGTCGTCATCAACTGGAAGTGAATCACTGGACGCTGCAGTTGGGCGGGCATTGCCGTACCGGGCTCGAGGACAACGTGCGCTGGGACAAGGACACGCTCGCGAAGAGCAACGCGCAACTGGTGAGTCGCGTGGCGTCGCTGTGCGCGGAGTATGGGAGGCCGGTCGCGACGGCGAAGGAGGCGAGGAAGTTGTTGTCGCTTTGAGGCGTCGATGACTGATCGAGGCGCGCTGGCGGGGAACCGCGGCGCGCTTTTTTGCTTGCGCGCCGCGTCAATGAGCGCCAGTTTGTTGCTCATTAAATGATGTTAATGACTTCAGGCAAATATATTTTGAATATTGCAATCTGAAGGCAATCGTTGTTCGCGTTATCAACATCTCGTACTCCTCACTTTCAATCGGTCAAGATACGAGCCCAACCATGTGCTTCGCGATGCGAAGTAAAACCAAGCAAGAAATCGTTGCGGATTTTCATTTCTTTAGGAATTTCTGAATAGAAATTCGGTCCCGACTCGCGAAGAATGCGCACCTCGAATTAGTTTTTCGGACTGTTGTTGCGCACCGTCAACTACAGAATCCGTTTCTCGCGAACAACTTTATCGAAAGACAAGTCGTGTGACTGCCATAACAAAAGCGCTAAAGAGATGAGGTCGTGAGCATGAACAAAGTTTATCGGGTCGTTTGGAACGAAGCGGCAGAAACGTGGACCGTGGCGTCCGAAAACGCGGCTGGCCGAGGTAAAGGGGGCAGGCGGCTGATGACTGTGGTCGTTGCGGCGACGGCGGCTGCCGCTGCCGGCGCTCACGCCGCACCGGCCAATTCGTACGCCATGGGTTTGATGGGGACTCCAGTGACCGGCGGCACGGGCAACGAGTGTCTGACTTCGGCGGCCCCGGGGCTCCAGACCAATGGGGCGATGTGCGACGGGGCAGGCGGGTTCGGCGCTGGGATGGTGGCGTATGACGCAAACCAAAACTGGGGCGCGTGGTCAGTCTTGCAAGGACCTGATCGTGTCAGCATGGGCGCGGGCGGCAGCGAAATGTTTGTGTTGTCCACTGCCGGCGGAATTACGATGTCCACTTCCGCCGGAATCAACGCATATGCATCGATGGTCACGCTCAATGCGCCGGTGATGATCAACGGGCAGCTTTCCATGAACGTCCACGGCATCACGGGCTTGACGCCCGGCGCCGTGACGGTCATCAGTACAGACGCAGTGAACGGCAGTCAGCTCTTCTCGCTGTCGCGTTCCACGTCGACAAGCGTGTCCTCGCTGTCTACCAGCGTCGATTCTGTCTCGACCACCGTGAGTTCCATATCGACAACGGTGAATTCGATGTCCACCACGGTCAGTTCGATGTCCACGACCGTGAATTCGCTCTCCACGACGGTTGGTTCCCTATCGACCAACGTCAGTTCGCTTTCCACCAGCGTCGACACCATTTCCACCTCGGCCTCGACCGCCGTCGTTTCACTGTCGACCGGTATCGATTCGTTGTCGACCTCGACCTCGACCACAGCTGTCTCGCTGTCGACGGGTATCGAATCGCTGTCTACCTCAACGTCGACGGTGGCGGGCTCCCTGTCGAGCAGCATCGACGCTTTGTCGGGCTCGACCTCGACTGCCATCGGCTCGCTCTCGACCGGTATCGACACGCTTTCCGCATCGACCTCGACGGTTGTCGGCTCGCTCTCGACCGGCGTTGAAGAGCTGTCCGCGTCGACTTCGACCACCGCAGTTTCGCTTTCCTCTGGAATCAATTCCTTGTCGAGTTCCACCTCGACCGTGGCCGGTTCGCTCTCCACGGGCATCGATACGTTGTCGACCTCGACCTCGACTGCAATCGGCTCGCTCTCGACGGGCGTCGACACGTTATCGACGTCGACCTCGACGGTCGTCGGTTCGTTGTCCACCAACATCGATACCTTGTCGACCTCTACGTCGACTGCAGTTGGCTCGCTCTCGACCGGCATCGACACGTTATCGACCTCTACGTCGACTGCAGT
>NZ_FCOF02000068.1 GCF_001544755.2 Caballeronia catudaia
AGCGCAAATCGATCATCGCCGCATGTTGGAAACAAGCCGAGCTCTGGTGATGTCATGACTTACGTAAGTCTCAATAGGCAGCCGGCATACCGACGGCTGGCCTGACCGACATACGGGCGCAACATGTGAAGGCGCACGAGCTCGGCGGTGGAGAGCTTTGCGCTCCGCGCCGGACCTGCGGCCTCGGGCGATCATTCTGGCCCTGCTGGCGGCCTGTCTGCGCGGACCAAAATGCTGTTACAAAGACTCATACATGACTTATGACCCATTATTGACATAAGTATCAGTTTGCGATTTAATGTCTCGTAACGGAGGGCGACCGGCCGGGGTCCCACGAGATCCGCGGCCTTGTTTAAGAGAGGCGCAGTCCGGAGGCGGTAGCAGCAAGTTCTGTGTAACCTGTAAACCGGTGCCATGAAGCAGGAACGCCTAACACGCACGCAGCGTAAAGAGCAAACGAGGGAACGGCTGCTTGACGCCGCCCAGAGAATGTTCGTCCGCAAAGGATTCGCTGCGACGAGCGTGGACGATATATCGGACGAGGCTGGATACACCCGCGGCGCGTTCTACTCTAACTTTGACAGCAAGTCCGAAGTGCTGATCGAGTTGTTGCAGCGGGACGGCGAGCGGACCCATCTGGCGATCCAGGCGATCATGAAGGAGGGGGCTACGCCGGTTGAGATGAAGCAGCGTGCCACTGCCTACTTCATCGATTCCCTCGCGCACGATTCGTTCAGCCTTTGGGCGGAAGGCTCGTTGCTCGCATCGCGGGATGCCGCGTATCGAGATTCCATCAATGTGTTGCGACACCGGAGAGCAGCCGCTACCGGTGACTGCATTCGGAGCATATGGGCGACCAATCAAGCAAGACTGTCGCGAGGAAGGGCAGAAGCGCTGGCGCTCGCGATGTCGAGTATCTGCGATGGCATTAACTTCTTCAAGTTGGGGAATTTGAAAAGCATGAGAGACGAGGAGTTGCACACTGTTGCTGTCGAGCTTATATCGGGGCTCATCGAGCTCAGCCCGAGCGATACGGCGACAAGATTGACTGGCTAGACGGCCTTCCCACAACTGGCGGCCGCCATTAGATCCAATGCGGGCCGGTGGAAAGAGCGGTATTGCCCATATCGCTCCCTTCCTCAAAGTATTTCGCAGCTTTTTGCGTTTAGTAGTCCGTATGTATCGACTACGCTTTTTAACGCCGTATGAACATGCGGCCATGCTGTAGGAGGCGAGATGTGTAATGACGAAACAGATGCACGAACTGCGGTTCTCGACGACGACACGAACGTGTCAATGCCAGGACGAACACAACGACGTCCTATCGGTGCGGCGCATCCTGCGCCGGCGTTCAAATGGGCATGGTCGCACTGTGCCGATTCCTATGACTGGATGAACTGCCACAGTCCTTTTTCCGAGCAATTTTCCTAGATTGCACGTATTCGGCGGCGTCGGCTGGCATCTAACAAGGTCTACGGCTAACGATCTTCCGTTTCGGAGATGCACAAGCATCAACCGACCTACTTGGTGACTGCGTGCGAAGTCATGCCAGAGTAAGCGAAGAGGTCCTGGTTTTCAAATGCGAACCGACGGGCGAGTTGAGCGCTGGCCTTACACAAGGAATTACGCCTATGAATTGCGCTGCCGACGCGTGGAGCGTCCTTGATTGTATCGTGGGGCGACGCGCGGTTTGGACGCCGTGGCTATCAGATATGGCGCACGGGGGTAGCGCAAAAGCGGGGGACTCTCAGGGTTGTTTGCGCGCGGTGATGTGAGGAAACAATACATGATTGGACCGTTCCCGAGCTCAGCAAAAGCCACCATTAACAGCCGATCAGAACAGCTTTGACCACCTACCATCGTCAGTCGTTATTTTGGGGCACCGTAGCCGCCTCGGCCTGTGCCTTGTTATGGGCCCTGCGACCGGTTCTTACACCTTTCCTCCTCGGTGCGATCATCGCGTACATTTTGCAGCCGGGCGTTGAGTGGCTGGTTCGCCATCGCACACCGAGGGGCATCGCGGCGCTGTTCATGATTTCTCTACTCGCGGTGCTGATCACGTTCTTCGTGCTGTTGGTGGTCGCTGTCCTTCAAAAGGAAGGGCCCGAGCTTACGGGGCGGCTTCCCGCGCTGCTGGTAAAACTCGATGCCACGCTGAAACCACGGATGGCTTTCCTTGGTATCGACTACTCGGTCAATTTGGCGAATCTTCGCAATGCACTGGCAGCGCATTTGTCAGGGGGCGGGCAAGACGTGGCCCTCTCGATTTGGCAGTACGTTCGCACAAGCGGTAATGTGATGGTCCGCGTCGTCGGACATGTGGTGGTCGTGCCCCTCGTGCTTTTTTACCTGCTCTACGACCGGCATGAGGCGTTCGAGCGCCTGGAGAGCTTTGTGCCGCGACGCTGGCTCGCGAAAACACGGGATTTCGTTGGGCAGGTCGATCAGATGATGTCGCAGTATCTGCGCGGGCAACTGCTCGTCGTGGGAATACTCGCGCTGTTTTACCCTATCGCGCTAAAGATCGCCGGATTGGATATTGCGCTGCCTGTCGGTCTTCTCACGGCGCTCGCTGTGTTCATTCCCTACATCGGGTTCGCGACCGCGCTGGCATTTGCGCTTCTGGCTGCGTTTCTGCAATTCGGGAACTGGTATGGGTTCGGAGCAGTGATCGTCGTGTATGGCGCCGGCCAGATCCTGGAAAGCGTTGTTCTTACGCCCAAACTCGTCGGCGAGCGCATCGGCCTGCATCCCCTCGCCGTCATCTTCTCGTTATTGGCTTTTGGCGAGCTGTTTGGTTTCTTTGGCGTTCTGCTTGCACTGCCTGCCAGCGCCGTGTTTGCTTCTGCTTTGAGGGAACTGCGGCGGCGCTATCTGGCGAGCGCGCTTTACCGGACCCGGTGAAAAGGGTCACGGCGGAGACAACCGTCAGCAAAACGCTTTGCGGCTCGGGTTGTCGCCGCTTACGCGCTCGCCTCCCGGTGTGATGCCGGAAGGGGACGCCGGGCGATCTTCTCCGCTTCCATGCGTGCAAGGCCGAACGCCTGCAGCGCGATCGCTGCCGTACTCTCCGCGAATTTTTCCTCAGAGGATCGCAGCATCATTTTCCGGCGACTTATCCTCCTTGGAGACGCGGAAAAGCGAAGCTCAGCGGCTATTCCTGCAAGAACGGTCCCGATCACGGAAATGACGCATATCAATGCGTCTGCAACTAAAAAAAGCGTCGTTCTGAAATTCCTCTTTCCGTATCTCGCAGCAGCCGCTGGCCAAGACCCCTGCTCAGCGCGCGTGTAGAGAGCGCTTCGCCTATCAGCAGTTGTCCCCAGATTGGTTCGCGGCAGGCGCGCAAAAGCGTATGACGCACGGACACAGCGATTACTTCGGCGGGGTCCGACAAGCCGCTTGCCAGATGATCAAGCGCGGTCGCGAATTCCTCAAAGAGCCATTCAACGAGCGCGGCGAAGATTCCCTCCTTCGAGTCGAAGTAGTTATAGAACGACCCGAATCCGACGTCGGCGGCATTGGTGATGTCGTTGATCGTGACGCTTTCCATTCCTTTTTCGGCCAGCAATACGAACGCGGCGTCGAGCAAGCGGATCCGAGTTTCGCGTTTGCGTCTGGCAAGGCGTGGCGACGCTGCTTGGGTTACGTCCGGACTTTGAGCCGGCGCCTTGGCTGTTTGCTGTCGACGCGCACGGGGAATTGGCATGTTGGACATGATGGCCTCCTGTTTTAGCCAGAGTGTAGATTGCTTTGTCAGAGTTGACAAACATATCAGTAATGGGTTTAATGTCACGAGTGCGGCGGAGGTGGCGGAATAGCGGCGCCAGTTGGACTGAAAGTGGGGGGGCGTCCCAAACATGTTTGAGGCGCTATACCAGACCGCAAATCGCGGACGCCGTCCAAAGCGCGCGCGGGCATCGGCAAACGCGCGGATCAGATGTCGCCGATCCGCAGCATGCCGCATTGAATTCCCACCAGGCGCGCGGCTTCGCTTAATTCGAGTTGCCAAGAGAGTCAGTGACGATCAGCGGCTTACTTGTTTTGGCGCTGCTGGCAAGGATTGCTTTAGCAACCAAGGCCGGACCCTGGTCAGCGCTGTTGGCATTACTACCTAGACTTCTCACCTGCCTTGTGAACATCGTGAAACATTCCGGACCCGTCGCGCTAAAACTGACGCGCACCTTAATACCCTCCTTATTCCGGTCGAAATACCGGTTACCCGTTGTGATCGCTGCTTGCAGCGCAATCTTTCTGTCGGCCTGCCACCAGCGCGAAGCGGTCGTGACGGAAGCCAAACCGGTTGTCGCGCTTGCGGTTCACCCTGATGGGAACATCGCGAGCACCTCGTTGCCTGCGCAGGTGCAGGCCCGTTACTCCACGCCTCTGTCGTTTCGTGTGGGCGGCAAAATCATCGAGCGACGTGTGCGCATCGGCGATTCGGTCAAGGCGGGACAGACGGTCGCGTCACTTGACCCGACCGATCTGCGCAACGCCCTTGCGAATGCGAAGGCACAGTTGGAGGCCGCTGAGCATCGCCTGGGCTTCGCCAAGCAGCAGCTTGACCGTGACCAGGCGCAGGCGCACGCGAACCTGATCGCCGCCGCGCAGCTGGAGCAGACTCAGGATGCCTATGCGACGGCTCTTGCGCAGCGCGATTCGGCGCGAGCCCAAATGGCGCTCGCGACCGATCAGCTGCGTTACGCGACGCTGACAGCTGACCATGACGGTGTGGTCACATCGGAGGATGCCGATACCGGACAGAATGTGCAGGCCACTCAGGCGGTCTTCCACGTTGACTGGACGGGCGATGTCGACATCGTCTGCGACGCGCCCGAAAAAGCACTGAACTCGTTGACGGTCGGCGCCCAAGCGCGCGTCACATTTCCCGCGCTGCCTGGCAAGGCGCTCGAAGCGCGGGTGCGTGAGGTGTCGCCCGCGGCCGATCAGGAAAGCCGCACGTGGCGGGTGAAGTTGACGCTGAGCGCGCCGAGTCCCGAAGTGCGCCTTGGCATGACGGCGAACGTGGCGTTCGAAGTGGCAGCCGATGGCGCTACGGGCGAGCCGTTCACACTGCCGGTGACGGCGCTCTTTCACAGGGGCGAGAATCCGGCTGTCTGGGTGGTGCGTAAAGGCAGCAATACGCTCGAACTGCGCCCGGTCACGATCGAGCGATATGACGAGCGCACGGTCTCGGTGAGTTCCGGTCTGCATGACGGTGACCGGGTCATGCTGCAAGGCGTGCACGCGGTGAGTTCAGGGCAACAGGTGCAGGTCGTGCCCCCGCTCCATCAAGAGGATTTCCCGGCATGAACGCGCGCGACCATGACAACGCGCGCGACGGCGCGCCTGTAACTGTTTCTGATAGTGCGGACCCCAGCGGAACCGGTTTCAATCTGTCTGCCTGGGCACTTCGGCATCAGCAACTGGTGATCTTTCTGATTGGGCTGATGACGCTATTCGGTGTGATCGGTTATGTGCGGCTAGCACAATCCGAAGATCCACCGTTCACCTTTCGGACCATGGTGATAAAGACATACTGGCCGGGCGCAACCGCCCGCGAAGTGCAGGAACAGATCACGGACCGGATCGGCCGCCAACTGCAAGCGGCACCTTATGTGGACAACGTCAAGAGCTATTCACGCCCCAGCGAGTCGATGATCTTCTTCGCGATGAAGGATTCGGCGCCCGTCAAGGATGTGACCGAGACCTGGTATCAGGTGCGCAAGAAGGTGGGCGACATCCAGGCAACGCTTCCGAAAGGCGCGGTCGGGCCATTTTTCAACGACGAGTTCGGCGACGTCTACACGAATATCTACGCGCTCGAAGGCGACGGCTTTACGCCAGCGCAACTGCATGACTATGCAGACAAGTTGCGTACCGTGTTGCTGCGCGTGCCTGGCGTTGCGAAGGTCGACTACTTAGGCGATCCTGACCAGCACATCTTTGTCGAGATCTCAAATGCGCAGCTGACGCGCCTGTCGATCACGCCGCAGCAGCTCGCCCAGGCCATCGATGCGCAGAACACGGTCGCACCGGTGGGCACCGTCACGACGGCGGATGATCGTGTGTTTGTCCGGCCGAGCGGCGCATTCAGGGACGAGCACGCGCTCGCCGACATGCTAATCACAGTGAACAAGCGCGCGTTCCGCCTCGGCGACATCGCGACGATCAAACGCGGTTATGACGATCCGCCCGTCACGCAGATGCGCGTCGGCGGTCAGACGGTACTCGGCATTGGTGTGACGATGCAAAAGGGCGGCGACGTGATCAATCTCGGCAAGGCACTCGACGCGAGGACGGCTGAGTTGCAAGCCACGTTGCCCGCAGGTCTTAGGCTTTCGCCCGTCTCGAGCATGCCGCATGCGGTGAAGCATTCGGTAGACGACTTCGTCGAAGCGGTTGGCGAAGCGGTGGCGATTGTGCTGGTTGTCAGCCTCATTTCGCTTGGCCTGCGCACGGGCATGGTGGTCGTCATCACGATCCCGATCGTCCTGGCGGTGACAGCGCTGTGCATGCACCTGTTCGGTATCGGCTTGGACAAGGTGTCGCTCGGCACCCTCGTGCTCGCGCTAGGTCTGCTGGTTGACGACGCCATTATCGCCGTCGAAATGATGGCTGTGAAACTGGAGCAGGGCTGGACCCGCATGCGCGCGGCGGCTTTTGCCTACACGAGCACGGCGTTTCCGATGCTGACCGGCACGCTCGTGACGGTCTCGGGCTTCCTGCCGATCGCGCTCGCGAAATCGAGCACGGGAGAATACACACGCTCGATCTTCGAAGTGTCGGCCATTTCGCTCGTCGTTTCGTGGTTCGCTGCCGTCGTGCTGGTTCCGTTGCTGGGCTTCCACCTGCTTCCCGAGCGCAAGGGCCATGCGAGCGGCGGCCACGGGCATGAACACGACGTCTACAACACCGGCTTTTACCGGCGCCTGTCAGGCTGGGTCGCGGCCTGCATCGACCGACGCTGGGTCGTACTCGGGGTCACCGCCGTGTTGTTCGCCATTGCGATGGGGGCGTTCACGCGGGTGCCACAGCAATTCTTCCCGAACTCCGAACGGCCGGAGCTACTCGTCGACCTGAGGCTCCCGGAAGGCGCTTCGTTCGAGGCGACATTACGTGAATCGAAACGCCTGGAGAAGGTGCTGGATGGCAAGCCGGGCATCGAGCATTTCGTCGACTTCGTCGGCACGGGCGCACCGCGCTTCTATCTCCCGCTCGACCAGCAGCTTCAGCAGCCCAACTTCGCGCAGTTCGTGATCACGGCCAAGGACGTCGAGACGCGCGAAGCGCTGATGCACTGGCTCGACGCGAAGCTGGAAACGGACTTTTCTGGCGTGCGCACCCGCGTCGCGCGCCTCGAAAACGGACCGCCTGTCGGATTCCCGATCAAGTTCCGCGTGAGCGGCGACGATATCGCGACAGTGCGCTCGCTCGCGGAAACCGTGGCGCAGAAGGTCCGTGCCGACTCGCGCACGCGCAACGTCCAGTTCGATTGGGACGAACCTGCCGAACGTTCAATCTCGTTCGAGATCGACCAGAACAGGGCTCGCCAGCTTGGCGTCACCTCGGAGGACGTGTCCAGCTTCCTCGCGATGACGCTGTCGGGTTACACGGTCACCCAGTACCGCGAGCGCGACAAGCTGATCAACGTCGATCTGCGGGCGCCGAAGAGCGAGCGCGTCGATCCCGCGAAGCTCACGAGCCTGGCGATTCCGACACCCAATGGACCAGTGCCACTCGGCTCAATCGGACATGTGCGCGACACACTCGAATACGGCGTGATCTGGGAGCGCGATCGCCAGCCGACCATCACTGTGCAGGCGGACGTGCGCGGTGACGCGCAAGGCATCGACGTGTCACGCGGTATCGACCAGGCTCTCGCTGCTGTGCGCTCGAAGCTGCCCGTCGGTTATCGGATCGAGGTCGGCGGTGCGGTCGAAGAGAGCGTAAAGGGCCAGACGTCGATCAACGCAGAAATGCCGCTGATGATCATTGCGGTGCTGACGCTGCTGATGGTCCAGCTGAAGAATTTCGCGCGCACCTTCATCGTCGTGCTAACCGCACCGCTCGGCCTCATCGGAGTGGTGACTGCGCTGCTGTTGTTCGGCGAACCATTTGGGTTCGTCGCACTGCTTGGTGTGATCGCGATGTTCGGCATCATCATGCGCAACTCGGTGATTCTGGTCGACCAGATCGATCAGGACATCGCGGCGGGGCAGGCGCGCTTCGACGCCATTATCGGCGCGACGGTACGGCGCTTCAGGCCGATCATGCTGACGGCCGCGGCCGCCGTGCTCGCACTGATCCCGCTACTTCGCTCGGGCTTCTTCGGGCCCATGGCGACGGCGCTGATGGGCGGGATCACCATCGCTACGGTGCTGACAGTGTTCTTCCTGCCAGCGCTTTACGCGACCTGCTTCAGGGTTCATCGCGACGAGCGAAACGCGTTGCCAGTCGTCGTCGAGCATTCGGAGGTCTGATCATGCGTTTTACATACACGTCATTTGTTTTGGCCGCGGCCGCGGCCCTCGCTTTGGCCGCGTGCTCGTTTGCGCCCAGCGGCGAGCCGCCAGCCATGCCGTCGTCTGGGCATTACGGTGCGCAGGCGCAGGTGTCGAAGACGGTGACCGCAGGTGGCGTTGTGCAGTCGTTTGATATAGGGGCGACGCCTGGTCCGCAATGGTGGCGACTGTACCGCTCGGATGCGCTGGATGCCCTTGTCGACGAAGGCTTGCGCAACAGCCCGACGCTCGCGGCGACACAGCGCACGCTTTCGGCGGCGCAAGAGGAACTTCGCGCGCAGGTCGGCGCATCGACGCTGCCCTCCATTGATGGCGCGGTGCAGGTCGAGCGCGCGCGTTCACCCGTCGTGCCGGGGCTTGGCCCCGAGCAGGTGCAATACAATTTCTTTGCCGGGCAACTGCTGGCGCATTACACGTTCGACCTGTTCGGCCAGACGCGGTATATGAATTCGGGGAACGCGGCCCGGGTGAACGTGCAGGCATTTGAACTGGAGGCGTCGCGGCGTGCGCTTGCTGCGAACATCGTCGGTAGCGCGATCAATGTGGCGGCGTTCGACCGACAGATCGCACTTACCGAACAGCTCGTCGCGGTGTCCAATGATGCTGCAAGCGACGATGTGCAGCGCTATGCGATGGGCTCGCTCTCACGCGCGCAGGCGCTCGCTTCGAAACAGGACGCGGCTGCGATCGCGGCGACGCTGCCGGCGCTGCGTCAGCAACGCGCGCTCGCGATCCATGCGCTGGCGGTGTTGATCGGCCGCACGCCTGACAACGCGCCGAGCGTGCCGGATCTCGATAGCCTTTCGCTGCCCGAGCATGTACCGGTTGCAGTGCCTTCGGACCTGCTGCGCTCCCGTCCGGATATCCGGGCCGCCGACGCGGCCGTCAAGGCAGCAGCGGCCGACGTGGGGGCTGCAACCGCGCAACTCTTCCCGAGCCTGTCGCTAACCGGATCGATGGGGCGGGGTGGCTTCAGCTGGCCGGCCGTGCTTTCGGGCGCGGGCGGACTGTGGGCGATTGGCGCGGGCCTGTCGCAGCCGATCTTCCATGGTGGCGCGCTGTTCGCGCAGCGCCGCGCGTCGATCGACGCATATGACGCCGCTGTGTTGCACTACAAGTCGACCGTGCTCTCTGCCTTCCAGGATGTGGCGAATTCTCTTGCCGCGCTCGATAACGACGCGCAAACGCTCGCTTCGAACGAGGCCGCGACAGAAGCCGCGCATGAGGCATTCGACGATACGGCGACGCGCCATCGCATGGGCTCACTGCCTTCGTCGGCAACGCATGCTACCGAGGCAAGGTATCTCAACGCGCGGATCGGCGCCGCGCGCGCAGCCGGCCAGCGCATGAGTGATACCGCGGCATTGTTCCAGGCAATGGGAGAACTGCCCGCGCCCCAGCAGACCTCAGCGTCAACGCAATGACCGGTCAGGCGCGGAACCGGCGAGGAGAAGCCGGCACGGATCCAGATCCTCGCCGTTCCGCTTGTCTTGAAGTTGACCGGGCCATAGCCGTCTAACCACGTTCGCGCTAGACGCCTGCGCCGATTTCCGATGCATCCCGTATGGAATATCACAGACTGATTGTTTGCCACGAATGCGACCTGCTGTTTCGCATACCTTCGAGCGTCGAGAACCGCCGCGCTAGCTGTTCGCGCTGCGGCGCGAGCCTGACAGCGCTACCCCTTTGCCGTGGTCACTGCCGGCCCAGCCACGCTCGCTTTTGCGGCGGTGGTGATCCTCACCATGCTCGCGTCGCATCAGTTCGATCCACGTCCCATCTGGGACAGCGTGGATGCCGAATAGCGTCTTGCGCCAGGAGTGAACGATGAAGGGCGGGTCGCTCCCCTGACCACAAAAAAAGGATTTCCTGAAACAGGCGGCCATCGGGCGAACGAGCGGTGATGGGATCGGCGGTCCGAGATGAACTGCTCGCAATAGTCGCCGCTGCTCCTCAATCAGCCTTCCTCGACGGGTTCCTCGACCAGGGGCAGGGGACGCGCTGCAATCTTTTCCGCCTCCGCGCGCTTGAGCCCAAGCGTCTGCAGCAGCATGGCGGCCGTGCGTTCGGGCAAATGCTCTCCGCTGAAGCCCAGTTCCTTTAACACGCCCGCCGCACTCGCTCCCGGTGCAACAAAATTCAACTCTGCCGCAATGACACAGAGGACCGTGCCGCCCACTGCCAGAAATCCGATAAACGGGTCGGCAACGACGAACCGCTTTGCAGCAATGCCGTTGCCGATGTCGCGCAGCAGCCGCTGGCCCAGGCCGCGGCTCATCGCACGCGCCGAAAACCCCTCACGTATCAGAAAGCGTCCCCACACGGGATCGTGCCGCGCACGCAGGACCGTGTGGCGCACGGAGACAGCGATCACTTCGGCGGGGTCGGTAATGCCGCCCGCGAGGCGATCGAGCATGTTCGCGAATTCTTCAAACACATTGTCGACCAGCGTCGCATAGATCGCCTCCTTCGACTCAAAGTGGTTGTAGAAGGAGCCAAAGCCCACGTCGGCGGCCTCGGTGATCTCGTTGATCGCCACGCCCTCCATCCCTCTTTCGGCCATTAATCTGAGGGCGGCGTCGAGCAGACGGGCACGCGTCTCGCGCTTGCGGCGCATGCCGCGCGGCTCCCGCTCTTCTACAGCGGCAGGCGGGGAGATGGGCGCCGCAGCTCTGGAACGTTTGGCCGGCGGGCGATTTGTCGCGTTCGTCATGATGATCCCAAGTCTGGTCATACCCGCAGTATAGATGCAAACGTCTATATTGACAAAACGATCAGCGATGAGTTTAATGTCATCAACGGCACGCAGCGGCCGGTCTAACTAAAACGCCTGGAGTGACTGTGGAGACAGCAACCCGACATCGTGCCGCGCCGAGCGGCCGGCACCCGCTTAATCGGCTCCCCGCCCGCGCATCCATACCAGTCGACCGCGCGTCGGCAAATTGCCCGGCGGCGGAGGCAGCGAGCGCTCCCTTCCTCGCGCGGTGGGGCGTGAGAGGCGTCCGGCGCCTCCATGCAACTGTCCCCGACCTTCGCAGTCGCGTCGCGAATTCCATCCTCGATGGGCGTCAGCCTTTTCTGCAGCTGGATCTCCCTGCCATCGCGTCAGCG
This sequence comes from Caballeronia catudaia, assembly GCF_001544755.2. Classification (GTDB taxonomy): domain Bacteria; phylum Pseudomonadota; class Gammaproteobacteria; order Burkholderiales; family Burkholderiaceae; genus Caballeronia; species Caballeronia catudaia. The sequence continues at coordinate 11,637 of NZ_FCOF02000068.1, forward strand.
CTCCAATCTGCATCAGCCGATTCAACAGCCTGAGCACATTCCGCCATGAACCTCACTACTGCACAGCCCTCCCGTCATTCCCATCCAACGGCCAAAGCGACTGCATTGGCCTATCTGATATTCGACCGGCCAGACCTCGAGCAAGCCGAACATTTTTTGAATGACTTTGGGCTTCAAACCGTATCGCGGAGCGATGCGCTGCTGCTTCTGCGCGGGACGGGCGCCGCGCATTTTTGTTATGTCGTGCGCAAGGCGTCGAAAGCGCAGTTTGTCGGCTTTGGCTTGCAGGTCAGAAGCAGGGCTGATCTTGACGCGCTGCAAAAGCTGCCGGGCGCGTCAGAGCTCGAGCGGTCAGCCTTTGCAGGCGGCGGCTACGTGGTGCAATTGACGGATCCTTCCGGCTTTCGGGTCGATGCCATTTGGGACCAGGCGTCCGCATCTGAGCTGCCCCATCGGCTGCCGTTGCCATTCAATTCGGTTGACGCCACCGTGCGCATCAACGGTACGCAGCGACCGCCGGAGTGCGCACCGGAGGTTATCCGGCTCGGGCACGTCGTGCTCGAACTCGCGGACTTTCAGGAAACCTGTGGGTGGTACACGCGCCATTTTGGTTTCATCCCTAGCGACGTCCAGGTGCTTCCTGACGGCTCGCCGGCGGTGGCGTTCATGCGCCTCGATCTTGGCGACCAGCCGGCCGATCATCATACGCTTGCGCTTGCACAGGGCTTTGTCGCGGCTTATAGCCACAGCGCCTACGAACTCGTTGACGCGGACGCGGTCGGCATGGGCCAGCGCGTGTTGCGAGATCACGGATGGACCCACGCATGGGGGATCGGCCGACATATTCTGGGCAGCCAGATTTTTGACTACTGGCAGGACCCGTGGGGCAACAAGCACGAGCATTACTGCGACGGCGATCTGTTCACCTCCGACGCACCGACAGGCATCCATGCCGTGAGCCGCGAGGCCATGGCGCAGTGGGGGCCGACCATGCCGCGCAGTTTCACAAAGCCCAAGCTGACGCCCGCGAGCATTGCCGCGCTCTTCAAAAACCTGCGCCGCAGCCCCGACTTGACCCTTAGCAAGCTGCGGACATTGGCGAAGATTTTCGCCTGAACCAACTCACATCCAAAGCATCCGGAGGATCGACAAATGGCACTTCACGTTCTGCATTTCCTGCACCAAGGCCGCGCCCAGTGGGGCGTGGTGGCTGATGGTTCGATCACGCCGATTCCGGGCGAGTTCGAGTCGACCGCCGCGTTCATCGAGGCCAATCCGGTCGACCGGCTGAGAATACTCGACGCGCCGTCGATTCGCGAATCGGATGTGCAGTGGTTGTCGCCCGTGACCGCCAATCAGCAGTTCATCTGCCAGGGCGCGAACTACCGCCAACATATGATCGAGTCGGGCTTGGACCCGGACGTGAAGAAATTCAACATGATCTTCACGAAGGCCCCGAGCTGTATCGTCCCGGCGAACTCGGACGTGGTGAAACCAAAGGAAGTTCGCTTCCTGGACTACGAGATAGAGCTCGGTCTCGTACTCAAGCGCAACATCACGTCCCGCGAAACGGTCACCGACGAGAACTTGCACGAGTACATCGCCGGCGCCGTCCTCGTCAACGATTACTCCGCGCGCGATATCCAGATTCCGCAGATGCAGTTCTACAAGGGCAAGAGCTATCGGACGTTTGGTCCCGTCGGTCCTTATCTTTGCCTGCTTGAGCAACAGGATATTCCGAAGTTGAAAGAGCTCGTGCTGACGCTGACGGTGAACGGCGCCGTGCGCCAGAACGACACCACCGCTGGTCTCGTCTATGGCCCGGCGGAGACCTTGACGGAGCTCTCTGGCGTTCACGACCTGTACATCGGGGACCTGCTCGCAACGGGCACGCCGTCCGGTTGCGCGTTGACCATTCCCACACCCGAGAAACAACGCGCTGCGGCGCAATTGCCCGACGCAGAAAAATGGCGAATGTTCCTGAAGATGCAGGAAGAGAGGCCGCAGTATCTCCAGGTGGGCGATGTCGTGGAGGCGTTTATCGCGAGTGACGACCGCTCGATCAATCTGGGTGTGCAGCATAACGTCGTCGTCGAAGAGGCAGCATGAAAGGCGTCGCAACCCTGGACGATGTTCTGGCGATCGAAACGCGAGGGCAACGGGCGGAGCTACCCTCCAGTACCTACGAGATGATCTGCCGGGGCGCCGCGATCGATCCATCGGCACCGGCGCTCTCATTCTTCGCAACGGCGGACCACTATGCGAGCCCGGATCGCTGGACATACAGCGAACTGGTGCGCGAGATCACGCGTACCGCCAACCTGTTTTCGCGACTGGGTGTGCATCGGGACACGGTCGTCGCCTATATTTTGCCGAATCTGCCCGAAACCCACTTCGTGATATGGGGAGGCGAAGCCGTCGGAATCGTCTGCGCGATCAATCCACTGCTTGAGGGCGAGGCCATCGGCGAACTGCTCAATGCCTCGGGCGCCCGCGTGCTCGTCACGCTCGCACCGTTTCATGGGACTGATCTGTGGCAGAAGGTGCAGGCGGTCTTGCACAAGGTCCCGGCCCTGCGCGATCTGGTGCTCGTCAATCGAGCCGACCGTATAACGGGCGACAAGGGGGCCGCTGCCCGGACGATACAAAGTGCCGAGTGTGCGAAGCTGCATGGCGCGGGCGGCGTTCAAAATGCTGTTCCTTTGAGGATCCGCATCCACGACTTCGGTGCCGCGATCGCAAGTGAGTCCGACATGACCTTGAGCGACTCGCGTCGACCGAGCCTCGATGATCTGTCTTCTTTTTTCTGCACGGGTGGCACCACGGGACTGCCAAAGATTGCGATGCGTCGGCATGGCAATGAGGTGGCCAATGCATGGAACGCAGGTCAATTCCTCGGCGAAAGCATAGGTCCCGGGAAAGCGATGTTTTGCGGCTTGCCGCTCTTTCACGTCAACGCCGCGATGGTCACAGGCCTGCTGGCATTCTCACGTGGCGCCCACGTCGTCCTCGGCACACCGCAAGGGTATCGGGGCGAGGGGGTGGTCAAGCGTTTCTGGGAGATCGTCGAACACTACCGCATCAACTTCTTCAGCGGCGTCCCGACGCTCTTCGGCGCCCTGCTCGATATTCCGGTCGGCGAATGTGATATCAGTTCGCTCGAGTATGGCTTATGTGGCGCGGCGCCAATGCCGGTTGAATTGCTTCGCACCTTCCAGCAACGTACCGGGATAAGGATTCTCGAGGGCTACGGTCTCACGGAGGGCACCTGCGTTAGCAGCGTTAATCCACCGCTGGGTGAGCGCAGGGTGGGTTCAATTGGTCTTCGGCTACCCGGCCAAGCGATGAAGGCCGTGCTCGTAGATGAAACCGGCCGATATGAACGGGACTGCGTGGCGGACGAGGTGGGCCAGCTGGTTATCTCCGGCCCGAACGTATTCGCTGGGTATACCAGGCCCGAGCAAGTGAGTGGCATCTGGATGGAGCTGGGTGACGGTGCGCGGTGGCTCAACACCGGCGACATCGGACGCTGCGATGCCGACGGGTATTTCTGGCTCACCGGCCGCAAGAAGGAGCTGATCATCCGGGGTGGACACAACATCGATCCCGCGGCAATCGAGGAAGCCCTTCATCGCCATCCCGCAGTCCAGATTGCCGCGGCGGTAGGCCGCCCCGATATACACGCGGGCGAGTTACCGGTCGCTTATGTGCAGCTTAAGCCCGGCGTAACCGCAAGCGAAGCGGAATTGACCGAGTTCCTGCGTGACGAAATCAGTGAGCGCGCCGCGTTTCCGAAGGGGATAAGGGTGGTCGATGCGATGCCCTTGACGGGCGTCGGCAAGATCTTCAAACCAGCGCTGAAGCGAAGAGAAACGGCAGACGCCCTGCGGTTTGCACTTGCGGAAGCCGGCGTGGAGGCCGCCGTTGCCATTGAAGACACCTCGCGGGGACTTGCCGTTCACGCCGAACTCCCCACTGCGGAGCTAGAAGAACTGGCGAGTGCCGTGCTGGGGCGGTTTCCTTTCACATTCTCGCTTTCAGTCGCGGCAGCATCCCAAAGCAATCGTAATAGTCCCGCGGCGATCAAGACGCCCAGCGGCTCAACGTGACAGGAGCACGGACGTCGACGGGCCCGCTCAATCACGTGCAGGCACCCGACGTCGTGCTCAGATTGCCATTGTCACCGGGTCGCGGTTCGGATTTGTTTTTGGTTGGGGAAGAAGATGGGTATGGCATCGGATAGGACGTTGCATTCACTCGTTGAAAAATGGTTTGGACCGGTTTCCGAGACGCCCCTGCGGGTGACGCGATTGGGTCGCGCGCAGTCGAGCCGAGGGCCTTGCGTGCACGTTGAGCTACTTTCACCTAAAGGGCCAATGGGATTGTTTTTCTTCCGGCATTGCGACGGATCGTGGTGCGTATTTCCCCCGGAGGCTGATCGCTTGGCGATGCGCGTTCACTAATATGCCGAGCGAACGCAGCCACGCGCAGGGACCTGCGGTAGGCGACTGGATGCGTCACTGACCTTTTCAGTTTGCGTTGTTTGTGACACGGAGGATTGAGAGCACGGCAATAACGTCGAAAGTCACACTGCTTTACATTTAGTATAACTATTAAAAATGTTGAATAAGGTGCATGGGTTCGGACTAAACCCAGTGGGCTGCTTCACCGATCTGAGGCGGCAAACGATCGGTCCAGTTGGGGGACCCCATAGAAAACCTTCAGCCAACGAGACAGGAGAAGACACTTGAGGAACTACAGGACGATGATTCGCGCGGCGGGGATAGCGATCTGTATCGGCTCGGCTGCACTTGCTGGTACCGCAAGTTCTCAGACGGCTGGAAGCTTTACCCTGGCGACGGGATGGCTTCACGTCGCGCCACAGGGAAATGCAACGCCGCTCACCGTCGAAAGTGTGGGTGGTATGACGGTGAACCAGCAAGTACCCGGTTCCGGGGCGCACGCGACGTCCACCGACACGGTGGGAATTAACACCGAGTATTACGTCACCGACCACTTCGGCGTCGCCACACTCATTGGCCTTCCGTTGACCGTGAATCTGGTGGGGGACGGTACGCTCGCCAAGTATGGCGCCCTCGGGTCGACGCGACCGATGCCACCCGCTATCGTCTTTCGATACCACCTTTTTGAGGCCCAGTCGAAGTTCCGTCCGTTTGTTGGGTTGGGCGTGAACTACACGTGGTACACCCAGGTTCGCACGACAAACGCTCAGTTTGTCACCGATAACCTTGGCCCAGGCGGGTCGGCGCACGCCTCGCTCAGTTCATCGTGGAACCCGGTGTTCGAGATCGGCGCGTACTACGCATTCACGAAGCATTGGTCTGTCGGAGCTGCTGTCGGTTACATCCCATTAAAGACACACCTTACGCTGGACGGAACGACGGCAAAGGGTACGCACGTCGTTTCGAGTTCGACGCTCCGGATGAATCCCATCAACGTTTTCCTGAACGTCGCCTACACCTTCTAGCAGTGCGTTCTCAGCCGCGTGGTCATCGCGGCACGCGTGCAACCAATCAAGAGGTTTCCATGCACAACAAAGAGGTCGAAAGCGTCCTTTCTGGCCACGCCGATCGCCCACGCTCCGACACAATATTTATGCCCTCTCTCTGCGGCACTGCTCCATTCCGGGTGGAACGATGAAACGACAAGTCCTCAAAACCATTCTGTTTGCGCTGCCCAAGGTGCTCGACTTGACGGCACGCCGCTTTCCAGCCTATCGCCATCGATTGAAAGAACGGGATCTCATTGCCTCGATCGGGCTCATGGATGACAGCATCGGTCGTCTCATTCAGTTCAGGAACGGGCGCGTTCGCTCGCTCACGGACAGGCATCGGAAACCCGACGTGCGCATGGCTTTCAAGGATGTCGCCACCGCGCTGATGTTTCTATCGCCACGCCCTGACCAGGCCGAGATCATCCATGCAGCGAAAAATTTCAAGGTGGTCACCGAGGGCGACGACGAGTTGCTGGTTTGGCTGATGCAAACGTTGAGTAAGATGCAAACCATCGGCCTGCCCATGGGCATGCGCATGCGGGATGGCACGCACCGTTATACGACCTGCACGAACGGCGGCCCTTTGTTCGTCTACGTGAAGGAGGGCCGCATCGTTCGCGTAACGCCGGTCGATCTGGATAGCAAGGATGCTCCGAGCTGGGAGATCGAGGCGCGCGGACGCCATTTCAGCCCGCCGCGGCGCGGCCTCGTGGCGCCCCACGCGTTGGCGATCAAGTCGCTTGTCTACTCGAACAAGCGGATTCTTCATCCGATGAAGCGGGTCGACTTCGACTCCGATGGCGAGCGTAATCCCCAGAACCGCGGAAAGTCGGGCTATGTGCCGATCAGCTGGGACGAGGCGCTCGACATTGTCGCGAAAGAAATCAACCGGCAAAAGCGCGTTCACGGGCCCGGTTCCATCACCTTCCCCATGTCGTCGCACCACCAGTGGGGCAATGTCGGTTACTACCTTAGCGCGCTCACGCGCTTCGCGAACCTGATTGGTTTTACGCGGGTGGCGGCGAATCCGGACAGCTGGGAAGGATGGTACTGGGGCGCCATGCATCACTTCGGCAACTCGATGCGCGTTGGCGTGCCGTCCGGCTACGGCGGTATTGAGGATTGCCTGCGGGAAGCGGAGATGATCGTCTTCTGGTCCTGCGATCCTGAAAGCACCAACGGCGCCTATGCCGGGTTTGAAGGTACGCCGCGGCGTTTGTGGGCCAAGGAACTGGGAGTCGAGTTCGTCCATATCGATCCGCACTGCAACCCGACAGCGCAGCTACTGGGCGGGCGGTGGATTCCGGTCCGGCCGCAGACCGATGCGGCGCTCGCCACCGCCATCATGTATGTCTGGGTGGTGGAAGGTCTGTATGACAAGGATTACGTCGCTAGCCGGACGACAGCATTCGAAGAATGGCGGGCCTATCTGTTGGGCGAAGCCGATGGCATACCGAAGACACCTGAATGGCAGGAACTCGAAACCGGCGTGCCCGCCAAGGACGTTCGTGCTCTTGCTCGCCTGTGGGGGAACAAGAAGGTTTATCTCGCCGTTGGGATGACAGGCGCGGGATTCGGTGGGGCGGGGCGCGGTGCCACAGGAGCTCAATGGGCGCGCTGCATGGTCATGATGATGGCGATGCAGGGCTGGGGTAAACCGGGCGTGAATTTCGGCTGTCTCGAGATCGGTGTTCCGCACGACCTGCATTTCTACTTCCCAGGCTACGCGGACGGCGGCATGTCGGGCGATCTCGCGTGGACGGCGAACGCGGTCAACAACTATCAGCGCATGCCGCACATCTTGACCATGAATCCTGTCAAGCAGATGGTCCCGCGGCAGCAGCTGCCCGATGCGATCATCAACGGCCATGCGACGGGCTACCTCTGGGACGGGATGTCACAGGAGGCTCAGTTCGCGCCGTTCAGCTACCCGATGCCGGGCTATTCGCCGATCCACATGATCTATCGCTACGGCGGATCTTCTTTCAGCACGGTCACGAAATCGGGGCGTTGGGCCGACGCCTACCGCCACCCGAGCATTGAGTTCGTGGTCAATCAGTCGATCTGGATGGAAGGCGAGGCGCAATTCGCCGACATTATCCTGCCGGCGTGCACGTCGCTGGAGCGATCGGACATCGGCGAATGGTCCAACTCGGGCGGCTACGCGCATCATGGCTTTAGCACCGTCAACCATCGCATGGTGATGATGCAGCACAGATGCATCGAGCCGCTGGGCGAGTCACGCTCCGATTACGATATTTTCACCGCGATTCTGACTCGTCTCGGCCTCGGGGGCGTGTTCACAGAGGGATGCGGCGAACTCGACTGGGTCAAACGGGTGTTCGACTCGTCTGATTTGCCGGATCACATATCGTGGCGCGAGTTCTGCCGCAAAGGCTACTTCGTCGTGCCACCCGAAAAGCCCGAACTGCGCCAACCCGTTGACATGCGCTGGTTTGCAGAGGGTCGGCGCAAGGATCTGCCGGAGCCGCATCCGATGCCCTCGCAGTACGCCGAACAGTTCGGCGTGGGCCTTCAGACGCCTAGCGGCAAGTTCGAGTTCGTGCCCGAGATGTTCAAGCGACACACCGCGGACAACCCGGAGCGGCCACCGGTGAACCGGTACATCCCCTCTTGGGAAGGGCTGCGCTCGGAGCTGGCTCAGCGCTATCCGCTGCAACTGGTCGCTACGCACAGCCGCTACAGTTTTCACACCCATTGCGATGGCAAGAACTCATCGGTCAACAGCGTCGAAGATCATCGCGCGTTGATTGGCGGGCATCGCTTCTGGCTGCTGCGGCTCAGTCCCGCCGACGCGACGGCCCGGAGTATTGCCCATCGCGATCTCGTGAAGGTCTATAACGACCGGGGCGCCGTCATCTGTGCGGCTGACGTGTCGCCGCTGGTCACCGCCGGTGTGGTCAAGTCATACGAGGCGAGCGCTGAATTCCAGATGATCGAGATAAACGGCGAACGCGTCGAAATCGGCGGTTGCATGAACATGCTGACCCCCGACCGGCCCCAAACGGCTGGCACGAGCAGCATGAGCCCGAATTCATGCCTTGTGCAGGTTGAAAAGTGGATTGGCGCCGACGCGTTCATGCTCGGTCGCGCAGCGTAAGGAGCACACCATGAGCAAGTGGAATCTGGTTATCAAGGTCGGGCAATGCGAGAATTGCCAGAACTGCGTCATTGCCGAGCGTGATGAGCATGTTGGCAACAATTTCCCGGGTTACGCCGCGCCTGCCGCGTCCAGCGCCGAGAGCTCCATTCGCATCCTGCGTCGCGTGCAGGGCCATTCTCACATGGTCGAGACGACGTACTTGCCAGTGATGTGCAATCACTGCGATGAAGCGCCATGCATGCGAGTGGGCGGCGACGCGATCCACAAGCGCGCTGACGGCATCGTCATTATCGATCCGGAAAAAGCACGAGGCCGGAAGGACATCGTGAAGTCCTGCCCGTACCAGGCGATCGTCTGGAACGAAGAACTGCAACTGCCGCAGACGTGGATTTTTGACGCCCATCTGCTTGACCAGGGCTGGCCCCGGCCACGGTGCCAGCAGTCCTGTCCCACCGAGGTGTTCGAGACGGTCAAGGTCGATGATGCAACGATGGCCGAGAAGGCCCGGCGTGAAGGGCTCCAAGTATTGCGGCCGAAACTGGGCACAAAGCCGCGTGTGTGGTACAGCGGGCTGGAGCGTTGGGAAAGCTGCTTCATCGGCGCGAGCATCAGCGCCCGTATAGGCGACGTGATCGAGTGCGTAACGGATGCCAGGGTCGCTCTGTATGTCGGCGATCAGAAGCTGGCTGAAACCGTCTCGGACCGCTTCGGTGATTTCCGTTTCGGCGGTCTGGCTAAGGGAAGCGGAACTTATCGTGTGGAAATCCGACATGCGCTCGGCAGCGCCTGCCGCGAATGCGAGTTGGGTGAGAGCGTTTATTTAGGCGAGGTCAGCCTCGTCCAGGCGACCTTAGGTGCGGAAGTCACGTAATGATTGTATTGGGGCGACCACATGCAACGCTGCCTGCCAACCGATGTTCGTTGATTTCCCTTGGCGGTTTCAAACCGAAGTGCAACGAGGGGGTTAATGTTTAGCGTTTTGAGGTTGTCCCGCTGAGGCAAGTGTCGCAGCGAAAACCTCGAATGGCGAATGGAACGCGTGGGTTGCGCGCGGCCGGCTGTTCAG
>NZ_FCOF02000070.1 GCF_001544755.2 Caballeronia catudaia
TGCTCCAGCCTCGAAAGACTGAAACCGCACTCGCCATCAAGCGCCCACACTTATCGGCTGTTAGTTTTTAAAGAGCATTGCGCAATGAATTTGCTTCGCTGTCTGCTTGCTTTCTTGCGCGCCGTCATTCAACGGGAGGCGAATTATGCGGGCCTATTTCGATGTCGTCAAGCGCCTTTTTCAAAAAAATTTCGAAAATCGGGGTCGCAATACGCCGACTCAAATCGGAAGAAGATGCAAGTGAATCTGGCCAAGCGAAACGAGCATCAGCAGCGCCGCAGATACCGCGCCTCGCAAGCGCGTATTCAGCTTGCGCAAACGCTGCTCGCGCACGGGTGGATTCAACGTAGTCCCGCGACCATCGCGAGTCGCGCGAATTAGCACCGGTCTTCGATTCAGTTCCCACGATCGCTCTACGCAACGTCGATACTTCGGATTCCGAATATATTTGCCAACTTTTCGACGATCGAAGAACATCAGGCAATCCAGCTCATGCTAATTCGTAATGCGTTTGAAACTGGCGTAGTAATCGTCGGTGTAGTAGCAGTCGTTGATCTGCCTGCGCGGTCCGCCACACACGATGCGGCGTAGCCCTCGATCCGCCGAGCCAGGCGTGCGAACGGTGTATGCGTGATAGTAGCCGCGCGCGTGCTGCGGCAGTAATGCCGCGCTGTTGCGAAACAAGACCCCGTCCTCACCGAAAGGAAACGGGCCGCCCGCCTTGATCAGACGCAGTGTTTCGGCGGCTTCCCCCGGCAACTGCGCCTTGGTGACGGAAGCCGCCGCGCTTCGATCCTTCGCCCCCGATGCGGCGGTTGTGGCGCTAGCGGCCTGCCCAGGCTGACCCGGCGCCTGACTCGCGGATGCACCCGCTTCCTGAGTAGCGTTTCGCGATCCGTCCTTGTTACAGCCGCCGAGAATCGCGCTCACGGCGAGAATGCAGGTTAAAGCCCACGCTCGCTTCACGGTGTCTCCGGGTTGACCAGCATTCGACGACCAACGAAAGGTTATTAAGAGTATCGCTAGTAGCGGAGTGAATCAATCTCCGTTTTCGAGCCGTTTCGCCACCCCGAGCCTTACGACGATTGAAGATCTCTGCCGAGATAGGCGACAACCGCCTTGGTCAGCGCAATGCCGCACAATTCGTCGGGCGATGCCAGTTGCGCGGCGATGATCTCACGATTATCGAGCCGCAGCCTCGGTAGCCGATCGAGATGCAGTTCGAAGAAATGGACCCGATCCCTTCTTCCGTCCCAGATTCCGCAGACGCTGCCCGCGGCAAGCAACGGGTACGGCGGAAGCCCGATCTCCTCTTCCATTTCGCGCTGCGCTGCCGCCTCGGGCGTTTCTCCGGCGTGGACGCTTCCGCCCGGGAAATTCCATTCGGACCGGTACGATGACCTCAGCAGCAATAGCGCTTGCCCGACGTAGACAGCGACAAGCGCGCCCTGATGATGAGGCCGTCGAACGGACCACCAGATGCGGGCAAACACGAAACCGAGGCGAAGCAACATACGCCAGACGAAGTCGAGAAGCATTGGCGGACGCGCAGGATCGAGGCGTGGCATGAGGTTTCCTTTCATGGTCAGCGGAACGACAGCGTCATCGCTTTATGTGCGGCTTGCGTCCATTCAGTTCGATCGAATCGAAGAACATAACATATGCAATCCAAAGTAAGATCCGCGCAAGTTCTGTGCCTCGGGCGGGGTCGTGCGCCAGCCTCAGACCACACTCGCATGCTGCACGACGATCCATGCGGACCAGGCAATCAGCGCAACGCCCAGCGGCTTGCCGATCGACCTGCCCCAAGTGAAGTTCTTCTCGGCAGCCATGATCGCGCCCAGCGCCAGCATCCAGCCGACGCTTCCCGTTCCGACCATGAACATCAGCAGCATCAGCGCCCAACAGCAGCCCACGCAGAAAGCGCCGTGACTCATGCCGAGCAGAAAGCTCTCTCGGCGTGCGCTCAGGCCGCGCCAATGACCGGTGATGAACATGAGCGGCGAGCGGCATTTGTCGAGACATCGGTACTTCAGGCTGCTGAACTGATAGAGGCCCGCTACCGCGACGATCGCAGCGCCGATCAGCCATCCGTTCGTGAGCAACGTCGGCGATTGATCCGCAAGACGATGGAGCGCCGCATCGAAGCCGTGTGCGACTAGCCCGAACAACGCCCACGCCGTGGCGTAGCCGACGATCAACAACGCGATCAGCGAGCGACGTTCTTCGCGCGCACGCGTCATCCGCCTGAAGGCGTCGAAGAGCGGGAAGGCGGTCGGGAGCATCATCGCCGCGATCATCAGGAGCCATGCGGCGCTGTGCAGCGACGCGGCAAGCGGGAGGCTCGCACCCGGCACCGCACGGCATATCGCGCCGACGCCCGGCAGCTCGGTCCAGCTCGCCCGATGCAGGTAGCGCGCATACGGCCCCGCGTTCCACGCCCATAAGGCAATCCATGCGCCCGCCGTCAACGCGACGAAGAGCGGCGCGAAAAGCCGCGAGCGCAGGCGCATCTTCATGACGCAAAGCTGAACGATCCCTGAATGGCGTTGTGTCCCGTCAAATGCAGATCGAGTGCGAGCTTCTCGTGTCGCAGACGGAACGCGTTCGCCTTGCCGACGAACGCCGGCGATCCGGGTATCGTCGAAAAGATGCTTTCGACCAGTCTGGTCGGCTCGCCGGTCGGCCCGCGATAAGGCTCCAGATCCGCCTCGATGGTTTCACCGACCTTCATCCTGCCCTTGCCTTCGACGACCGTGTATTCGATCGCAGCACGCTCCACCGACACCATTTCACCGATCAGCTTCACGATATCCGCGAGCGGCCCGCCGCGCTCGCCACGGTGCACGCTCACTAGTGCATCGAATTGCGCATCGCTCGCGCCGTCGTCGACGAACATCGCGACGCGCCAGCCGCCCTTCAGCACGTTGCCTGGAATGAACGCCGCGAACGCAACGGTCCTTCCCGACACATCGACGCCGTCGATCACGCCTTGCTCGTAGTGGTAAGCGATCGCGCTGCGGCAAGTGCCGTTATCGGGATCTTCCCCGACCCAGCACGGACACAGGATCTTGCACTCGCACACTTCGAGGATGCTGCCCATCAGTTGATAGCTCATTCGCGCCTCCTCCGCCGGTCGAATCCGGCACGCACGAACATCGCCGGACATTCTTTGTTGTAGGCGTTAACCGGGCCGGAATCAAAGCATCCGGCGCTGCGAATGATTGGAGCGGCTTATGCAGTCAGAGCTTCTCACATTCGATAAACCTCGACCGCATTATCGTAAAAGAGCGCCAGCCGGTCCGCGATCGAATAGGGCGCGGCTATCGCCTTGAAGCCGTCGAAGATATCCGTCATCCGATCCACCACGCCGTCCACCGGATAGTTGCTGGCGCCGAACACGTCGATCGCGGTGCGTACGATGCGCGCGTTTGCGTCCACGCTCCAGCGCTGCCCCGGAACACAGAAACCCGAAATTTTCAGATGCACGTTCGGCTCGCGCGCAATCAATTCGAGCGCATCGTTCCGCGCAGATCTTCAATCCGCTCGCCGGGACTGCGCGATGTGACCGGCTTCGAACGAATCCCGCGCACGAGCGGATACGCCGCATGCCGCGCGAGGATTTCCTCCGTGTCGGGCGAATCGAACCACGCATGCGCGACCACGGCGCCCGGAAAGCCGTATCGCTCATGCACCTCATGCAGCCAGCGCGTTTCGGCGACCTGCTCGTCGCGCGCACGTTTCCGCCTCGACGTGGACCGTTCCGATCACGCGTTGCGCGCCCACCGCCGCGAGATAGTCTTGCGGAAGAAAGTCTCGATGGAGACAGCGGTAATCGCCGAGAAAAAAAGAGCCGGTTCCATTTGAACGAAGCCACCCGTGAACAAATGCCCGATCAGCGATGCGAGAAAGCGGATCATCGCCTGCGCCATGCCCATCGCTTCGATGAGCGCGCCGAGGAACACGAACAAGGGAATCGCGAGCAGGATCAGGCTCGACATGCCTTCGTCGATACAGCCCATCACGACGAGCATCGGCGTCATGGTGACCGTGCTCAGATACGCGACGGTCGACAACCCGAAGGCGACCATGATCGGCACGCCGATCACCACCATGAACACGACGGCGACGACGATCACGAGGTTCCAGTTGCCAAGCGACGTCAATCGGCGCGAACGTGCTCGGCATCGGCTGAAGCATCAGCGATGGCCGGTCAGCGCGAACTCGGTCGTCTTGACCGCTTCGGCCAGATAGTCGACGAATGATGCGATGCGCGCGGAGATCGCCGTGTTGCGATAGTAGACCGCGTTGATCGGTTGCCGCACTTCCTGCGTGTGGCGCGCGAGAATCTGCACGAGCCTGCCCTCGCGCCGGTCGCGCAGGGTCATGAAATCCGACAGACACACGATGCCCGCGCCTTCCAGCGCGAGATGCCGCAGCGTCTCGTCGCTCGACGACGCGATGGCCGGCGTGATCCGATACGGCTCGTCGTCCGGCCCGGCGAGCGGCCAGAGATTGAGCGACTCCGGCTGCGTGAAACCAATCAGCGAATGATTCGCGAGTTCGTCGATGCGTTTGGGAACCCCATGCGCCTGAAGGTACTGCGGCGTCGCGAGCACACGAATGCGGCTGCTGCCGATGGGACGACTGTGCAACGTCGAATCCTTCAGCTTGCCGATGCGGATCGCGACATCGGTGCGACGTTCCAGAAGATCGATCACGCCTTCGTTGCTGTTCAGTTCCAGCTCCACATGCGGATAGCGTTCGCGGTAGCCCGCGACCAGGGGCACGATCACATGCAGCATGAACGGCGTCGCCGCATCGACGCGCAACAGTCCCGAGGGCCGCTCGCGCCGCGCGGCGATCTGCTCCTCGGCGCTCTCCACGGCGTCGATGATCTCGCGCGCGTCTTGCAGGAAGCTCTTGCCCTCTTCCGTCAGTTCCAGACGCCGCGTGGTTCTGCGCAGTAACGTTGTCTGGAGCTTCTCTTCGAGCCGTCCCAGCGTGCGGCTCGCACCTGAAACCGTCTGATCCAGTTGTTCCGCCGCCGCCGTGATGGAGCCGGTGTCGACCACCGTCGCAAAGGTCTGAAGCTCGTCGAGCGTGACTTTCATCGTTGACTTCGATTCAAGAGTTTCTCCTTATAGACCGGTTTCCGCGCAAAAGTAAAGTCTGCACACGCGTTGCGCAAGGCCCGATCGCACTTGATTAAAAATCAAGATTCTTTCCCCAAATCTGGACCGGGAACTCTTCCTGCCTCCGTCCCGATGCCAGGAACCCGCCGCTCAGTCGCCGTCCTTCATCTCGCGCAGATGCTTGTAGACGGTCGCGCGTCCCATGCCGAGCACCTTGGCGACATAGTTCGCCGAACTCTTGCCTTTGAACGCGCCCTGCGCATGCAGCGCCTCGACGAGCTCGCGCCGGTGATCACGCGTGAGCGAATTCAGCGCGATCTGCCGCTCGCGCAGCCAGCCATGCAGGAACGTGTTGATGCGTTCCTGCCAGTCGTCCTTGAAAAGCTCGACGGGCTGCGCAACGACACCCGCGCCGCGCAGGAAAAGATCGAGCGTCGAGCGCATCTCCTCGAAAGCCGCGATATTGAAGTTGATGCACATCACGCCCGCGGCGTTGCCCGCGTCGTCGAAGAGCGCCGTGCTGACGCAGCGCATGCGGCGCCCGTCCCAGTTGAGCTTCTCGTACGGGCCGACGAGCCGCTCGCGCGCGGTCTCCTCGACATCCTCCAGCGCAGAGTCGTCGCCGATCTCGCGCTTGGAGAGATTGTTCGACAAGTACGCGATCGTCTGGTCCGAGAGATCGTGGATCACGACTTCCGCATAGGGAAAAAAGAGCGTCGTGATGCTGTCCGCGATATGCGCGTAGCGCGCGAGCAGCGCTTCGCGCGCGGCGTCATCGGCGTTGGGCGTCTTGCGTCGTGGCATGGAAATAGGCATGAAGTCGGTCCCGCGAAAGCCGATGATACCGCTAGGCCGCCGCGCGCAGCTTCGCGAGATGGACATGCAGCGCGTGCGCGACCGCGATGTCCTCCAGGCCGAGGCCGATCGAGCGGAAGAACACCGACCGCTCATAAGACGGCGCTGGAGACGCGCCGCGCGCGAGTTCCGCAAGGTCGCCGCGAATCGCATCGGGCGACCAGCCGTGATGTTCCCGCGCGATCACCATTTCGCCCGCGCTCGACGGCGTCGTCCGCCGATAGTCGCAATAGACGTCGAGCGAATTCAGCGCGGCCGGATCGATCTCATGCGCGCGCGCGACGTTCGTGCTGATCGACGTGACGAGCGCGGGCTTCGTCAGTGCATCGAGCGCGAGCACCGGCGTGCCCGATGACGTGCACAGCATCACGACATCCGCGTCGCGCACGCACTCGCCGACCGAAGCCGCGACGCGCACGCGCGAATCGAGTGCCTTCATCGCGTCCGCGCGCGCTCGCTCGCTCGCGAGGCGCGGCGAATGGATGCGGATCTCCGACCATTCACGCAACGGCGCGACATGCCGCAGATGCGCGAGCGCGACGCTCCCCGAGCCGATGACCGCCAGCCGCTCGCTCGATGCGCGGGCGAGCCGGTCGACCGCGAGCGCCGTCGTCCCGGCCGTGCGCTCGGTGGTGAGGAGCGCGGAATCGCACCACATCAGGGGCGCGCCGGTGCGCATCGACATGAGCGCGGTCCACGCGGTGACGATCGGCGCGCCAGGCTGCGCGACATAGGGCGAGAGCTTCGCGCCGAACACGTCGTGCTTCGCGAGCACGCCAAGATAAGTGATGAAATCGCCCGCGCCGCGCGGAAAAAGCGTGAGCGTCTGCGGCGGCTGCACGGCCTCGCCGTCACCGAGCGCCGCGAACATGTCTTCGAGCGCGCCGCGAATATCGAGCGACGGCAGCGCCTTTCGCACCTCTTCTTCATGAACGATGAAAGGCGTCGGGGCAACTTGCGTTTCTTCAGACAAAGAATTCATTCGAAAGCCTCCGGTTCGTCGCCGTGGGTTTGTCGCCGTGGATTGGCGTCGCTACGGCGTGGACATTTTTGTCTATTCTAGACTTTTATTTTATTTTTAGTCTATATTTCCAGTGAGCGCGTGGCGACGCCCGCGCCTGGCGCAACACGGACGGTGCAGGTTCACAAACGACTTTGGTGACGACAATGAACTGGAAGATGATTTGCTTCGCGGGCGCGGCGAGCCTCGCGTTCACATTCGGCCTCGCGCATGCGGAATCGCAGACCTTGCGATTCGGCGTCGAGGCGTCGTATCCGCCGTTCGAGAGCAAGACGCCGACGGGCCAGCTCGAAGGCTTCGACATCGACATCGGCAACGCGGTGTGTCAGCGCATCAAGATGAAGTGCGTGTGGGTCGAGAACAGCTTCGACGGGCTGATCCCCGCGCTGCAGGCCCGCAAGTTCGACGCGATCAACTCGGCGATGAACATCTCGGCCAAGCGCAAGCAGGCGATCGACTTCACGCCGCCCATCTACGTGATGCCGATCCAGATGGTCGCGAAGCGCGGCTCGAACCTCCAGCCAACGCCCGCGAGTCTGAAAGGCAAGTCGGTGGGCGTGCTGCAAGGCTCGACGCAGGAGGATTACGTGCGCAAGCACTGGGCGAGCGATGGCGTGCAGGTCGTCACGTATCAGAGCCAGGACCAGATCTTTGCCGACCTGTCGGCCGGACGGCTCGCCGGCGCCGTGCAGGAAGTGCAGACCGCGATCGACGGCTTCCTCGCGAAGCCCGAGGGCAAGGACTTCGATTTCGCTGGCGCCGCGCTCTCCGATCCGTCGACGCTCGGCGAAGGCACCGGCATCGGCTTGCGCAAGGACGATGCGGCGTTGAAGGCGAAGGTGGTCGCCGCGCTCGATTCGCTGAAGAAAGACGGCACGCTGAGCCAACTGTCGCAAAAGTACTTCAAACGCGACATCATTGCGAAATAAGGACTTCATCAGGCATCGGAACATGGCTCAGGACGTGATCGTGCTCGGCGCGGGCATCGTGGGAGTAAGCGTGGCGCTGCATCTGCGGCAGCGCGGATGGCAGGTGACGCTCGTCGACCGCAGCGCGCCCGGCGAGGCGACGAGCTTCGGCAATGCGGGGCTGATCGAGGCGTCGTCGGTCGTGCCTTATGCGTTTCCGCGCGACTGGGGCACGGTGCTCAAGTTCGCGATGAACCGCGCGACCGCGCTGCGCTATGACCTGCGCTCGCTGCCCGCGTATGCGCCGTGGCTCGCGCGGTTCTGGTGGGAGTCGGCGCCGGCGCGCCTCGCCGCCGCCGCGCGCGACATGCTGCCGCTCATCGGGAGAAGCGTGGCCGAGCACGAGGTGCTGATCGCACGGGCCGGTCTCGCCGATCTCGTGCGGCCCACGGGCTGGCTCGAAGCCTATCGCTCGCGCGAGCAGTTCGAGCGGGAGGCGAGCGCCGCCGGGCGCATCGCGGGCGAGCACGGGCTCGGCATGAACGTGCTCGATGCGAGCGCGCTGCATCGATTGGAAGCATCGCTCGATGGCGCATACGCGGGCGCGATCCACTGGACCGACCCGCGCAGCGTGATCGATCCGGGCGCGCTGACGAAAGGCTATGCGGCGCTTTTCGAGCGCGAGGGCGGACGCATCCTGACCGGCGACGCCGCGACGCTCGAACCGTCGGGAAGCGGCTGGCGGGTGATGACGGCGAGCGGGCCGGTCGAGGCGCAGGCGGCAGTGGTGGCGCTCGGCGTCTGGTCCGGCGACCTCGCGCGCAACTTCGGCTACCGCGTGCCGCTCATGGCCAAGCGTGGGTACCACATGCATTACGCAAGCGATGGACGGGCCGCGCTAGGTAGGCCCGTC
The DNA here is from genome assembly GCF_001544755.2 of Caballeronia catudaia. GTDB lineage: Bacteria > Pseudomonadota > Gammaproteobacteria > Burkholderiales > Burkholderiaceae > Caballeronia > Caballeronia catudaia. The sequence goes on from NZ_FCOF02000070.1 coordinate 8,833, forward strand.
GTCGATATCGAAAACGGCTATGTCGTCGCACCGATGCGGCGCGGCTTGCGTCTGACCACCGGCGTCGAGCTCGCCCGCCCAGGCAGGCCGCCGAGCCCGGTGCAGCTCGAACGCGCGGAGCGGCTCGCGCGCCCGGTGTTCGGCCTCGGGGCGCGGATCGACGAATCGCCGTGGCTCGGGCTGCGGCCCTGCACGCCGGACATGCGGCCAGTGATCGGGCCTGCGGACCGCCACCCCGGACTCTGGTTCGCGTTCGGGCACGCGCATCATGGCCTCACGCTCGGTCCGGTGACGGGAAGGCTCGTCGGCGAACTGATGGACGGCGAAGCGGGTTTCACCGATCCGCTGCCTTATCGGGTGGGAAGGTTTTAGCGGGCGCGTTCGTGGAAGCGGGCCTATTTCGCCGGTCCCGCCGAACCGCAATTCATGCCGGCGCCATGTGCGCCATCGACGTTCTTCAGCGAAACGAGCAGCCGGCTTCCTGTGTTCGCCGTGATGATGTGCCCGTAACTGACCGTCGGGATGAACTTGATATCCGGCGCCACGGCGACGGGCGGGGTCTGCGCGCCATCGACGGTCAGATCCAGTTCCACCGTGACCGAGTCGATCGCGACGCCATAGTTCTGCTTGCCGGCCGCCTGCGCCTTCTTGAATTCGCACAGACCGTCGAGGACGTTTTGCAATGCCGTTGGAATATCGACCGACTTTCCCGGTGGAATGGGCGGCGTGTTGCACCCGGCGACGAGAACAGATAGGGCAAGCAGAGCCAGCGAGACGTTGACGCGCATCGAAATCCCCAGCCATTGAAGAAAATCAGAAGCGATGCCGCAATCCGGCCGCCGCCTGAACCTGCGTCGTCGTGGAGGACGGGTTGCTCACGCCGTTTATCCATGCCACGCCCAGCGGGGACGTGCCGCTCGGGCTCACGCGCTGCCACGCGCCCTGAATGTAGACATCGGTACGTCGCGAGAAGCGGTAATCGGCCATCGCGCTCACCTGGTTCCAGTGAGGAATGCCGCCGCCTCCGTTTCCGCCCGCGCGCGAATAGGTGTACGCGCCCGAAAGTTCGACCACCGGCGTCAGCGCATAGCGGAAATTGCCTTCGAAGTTCTGAAAATTCACGCTCAGGTTCGTCTGGAAAAATTGCGTGATCTTGCTCTGCGAATACACGAAGCCCGCGACGGCCGGGCCGAACGAGTAGTTCACCCCTGCGCCCAGCGTCCTCTGCTTGTCGGCGAGCACGCCGATCGGCACGGCGCTCGTCAGCAGTGCGTTCTGCAGGGACGCGGCGGTGGTATCGGTGACTGCGCCATTCGCGTTCAACTGCGCCGGCGTGCGCGCGGAACTGCTGAGCTGGAGATAACCGAAGCCGAAGTTCCACGGCCCACGGATATACGAGAGGCCGAAACTGTAGGCGCGATTATTGGCGAAACCGCCCGCCTGATTCGAAAAGCCGTACAACGCACCGAGCTTGAGGCCGGCGAAGTCCGGGCTCATGTACTTCACCGAGTTGTTGATCTGGAACGAATCGTTCAGATTGTCGATGTCGAACGGATGGGCGAAATGCGTGCCGCCGAATTCCGTGCCGGTCAGCGAAAGCGGCCCGACGAAGTCGACCATGCCGTCGGTCTGCCGGCCCAGCGTGAGCGCGCCGTATTCGCGGCTCGACACGCCCACGTACGCCTGCCGGTTGAATAGTCGATTGCTCGACGTGTACTGGCCGTTATTCAGCTCGAAGCCGTTCTCGAGGACGAAAACCGCCTTCAGTCCCGCGCCGAGGTCTTCGGCTCCGCGCAGGCCCCATCGGCTGTCCTGAATCGCGCCGCTCGTCATCTGCCAGTTGCTGTGGCCGCCGCCGCCCGTGGCCGTTATCTCGTTGCTCGTGTAGTTCAGGCCCGCGTCGATCAGACCGTAGAGCGTAACGCTGCTTTGCGCATACGCTGCGCCTGTCAGCGTGATCGCCGTCGCCGCACCGGTTATAAGCAACTTGTTCATTTGCCTGCTCCAGCCAAGACCGAGAGAAGAACTTCTCTTGGAACGCTTCGAATACAGGACATCGATGATTGCAGAGCGCCGGATCGTACAGAGCACCGTCGGAAACACGGGCGATGTTCTCCACACACTCTATGCGACCGCGACGGCAACCGGCAACCCCGAGCCGCAAGTTTTCCACGCGGCCTCAGGCGGGCGAAATAGAACGACTGGTAAGTTCCGGCGGCCGCCGCGTAACGCCGCTACTCGCTCGACAGGAAGTTGCGCACCAGCGGACCGACTTCGCGCGTTCGCGTGATGAGAAAGAGATGGCCGTCCTTCAGGACATGCAGCGTCGCGCGCCGGATGCGGCGGGCGAGAATTTCCGCGTTGATGAGCGGGATGATGGGATCGTCATCGCCATGCATGACGAGTGTCGGCTGACGCAGCGTGCCGAGCCACAGCAGGCTGCTCCATCCCCATGTGGCGAAGAGCTGATACAGGTATCCGCGGCCGCCCGGCGCGCGAATGTGACGACCGTGTTCTTCCAGCAGCGCGGGATCGGTCCGGTATGCGCCGCCGTAAATCTCCGCGCCGACTTCCCGCATATAGTCCGGATCGCGATAGCGGCGCGCCCCGATCAGCTTCGACAGCACGGAAAGCCGTCCCGGCACCATGATCACGCCCGGCGACGTCGCGGCCAGCACCAGCCGGCGGCAGCGGAACGGATACAGATGCGCGAACTGCTGCGCGAGCGCACCGCCCCACGAGACGCCGAGCACATCGACCGGACCGTCATAGCCGAGCTTCGCGAGCAGCCTGTCGGTCATCACCGCGAGCGTGGAGAAGCGATACGGCACGAGCGGCGCGGGCGATCCGCCCACGCCGGGAATATCGAAGATCACGACCTCGACGTCGCCGAGCGCGTCGGCGAACGGCTGAACCAGTTCGAGGTTGGCGCCGATGCCGTTGAAGACGACGAGCGGCGGCGAAGCCCGACTGCCCCGCCAGATGCCGACGCGAAGCAGCTGACCGTCGAGCGAGACGGTCTGGATATCCAGTGCACGCACATTCTTCATCGTTGCTGTTCCATGTGAATGTCCACGTGAATGTCGAAAGGACGCCGCGCCGGAGCGCGGCATCTCGTGCGTTTCAGGCCTCGAGGACATAACTGCCCGGCGCGGCGGCCAGCCGCTTGTGCCGCCGGTTGCCGGGCGCGCGGGGCGCGCGACGCAGTTCGCCCGAGCGTGTGGCAAGCCACTCGCGCCAGTCGGTCCACCATGAATCCGCTTGGGGCCGCGCATCGGCGAGCCAGGCGTCGGCGTCGTCGGGGAGTGCGTCGTTATGAAAGTACTTCGCCTTCGGATTTCCGGGCGGATTGATCAGGCTCTGGATATGCCCGCTCGAACTCAGCACGTAGCGCGTCTTGCCGCCGAAGGCGCGCGCCGTGTCGTAGACACCTTTCCACGGCGTGATGTGATCGGTCATGCCGGCCATCACGTAGGTGTCGCACGTGACCTTCGAGAGATCGACCGGCGTGCCGAGCACCGTCAGCTTGCCCGGCTCGCTGAACAGGTTCTGCGTGAAGATGTCGAGCAACTGGCCATGCAGTTTCGCGGGCAGGCGTGTCGCGTCGTTGTTCCAGTAGAGAACGTCGAAGGCCGGGGGCGCCTCGCCCATCAGATAGTTGTTGACCCAGAAGTTCCAGACGAGATCGTTGGGTCTCATCCACGCGAACACGCGGCCCATCTCTTCGCCCGCGAGCACGCCCTTGGCGCGGCTGTTGCGCTTGGCGACCTCGATGGCCGCGGGCGTCGTGAAGAGCCCGAGCTGCGATTCCGACGTGCTGTCCAGCACAGCCACCATCAGCGTGGCCGCATGGACCGTCTTCGCGCCGCGGCTCGCCAGATGGCCGAGCAGCGCGGAGATCGTCATCGCGCCGGAGCACGCGCCGTGCAGGTTCACGTCGGCGTGTCCGGTGATGTCGCGCACCGCGTCGATCGCTTCGATGAGCGCGGCGACATACGTGTCCATGTCCCAGTCGCGCTGCGCCTCGGTGGGATTGCGCCAGCTCACGGCGAACACCTGGAACTCGCTCTTCACCAGATATTCGACGATGCTTTTGTTCGCCGACAGATCGAAGATATAGAACTTGTTGATCTGCGGCGGCACGATCAGTTGCGCACGCGCGTAGACGTTCGGCGTCGCCGGCGCGTACTGGATGAGTTCGAGCACCTCGTTGCGAAACACGACCGAGCCGGGCGTCGTCGCGAGATTCTCGCCGACGCGAAACGCCTTCTTGTCGACCTGCGACGGCATGCCCTTGTTGCCGAGCGTATCGGCGAGCATGTTTCTCACGCCTGCAACGGCACTCGCGCCGCGCGACTCCACGAGCTTCCTGAGCGCCGCGGGATTGCCCGCGAGCGTGTTGGTCGGCGCGAGCGCGTCCGTCATGAGCGACATCACGAACTGCGCGCGCTCCTTGTTCGCGTCGTCGAGCGCCGAGCGTTCCACGAAACCGGCCAGAGCGTTGCGCCAGGCGAGATAGCCCTGCAGCGTCGTGCGATACAGCGACTGCTCGCGCCATGCGGGATCGGCGAAGCGCTTGTCGCCAGGCTCGGGCGAGCAGGCTTCCTTGCCGTTCACCGCCGACGTCAGATCGCGCACGAGCGCCGCGGTCTGCCCGAACAACAGCGCGGGATGCAGCATCGCCTGCGCGCCGATCTGCCCGGCGGCGGCGAGCATATCGATGCCGCGCAATCCGACGAACGGATTCGGTCCGAGCATGCCGTCGGTTGCATTGGCCGTGAGGCCGTCGTTCTCGTTGCTCATGTGACTTTCGTTTGCTGCCATCTGAAACTCCGTACTTTCATGCTTGTCTCCTCCGCGTGCGCGACTGTCACGCCACGATCATCGCGAGCGTTTGCGCGATCAGCGCAGGCTTGTCCTCGCCTTCTATCTGCAGTTCGCTGTCCGTCTTCACGAGAATGCGGCCGCCGCCTTTCCTTTCCGCCGACGTCAGCACGACGCGGCATCGCACCCGCGCGCCGGACCTGACCGGCGTCATGAAGCGCACCTTGTCCAGCCCGTAATTCAGCGCGGCGGACGCATCCGGCGGCACGAGACCGACTTCGATCGCGAGCGTCGCCAGAAGCGAGAGCGTCAGATAGCCGTGCGCGATCGTTCCGCCGAAGGGGCTTTCGCGTTTCGCGCGCTCCTCGTTCACGTGGATCCACTGCATGTCGCCCGTGCATTGCGCGAACGCCTCGATGCGCGCCTGATCGACGACGATCCAGTCCGACACGCCCAACTCCCGGCCGACGAACGCTTCGATCGTCGCCATGCTGTATCCGATCGTGCTCATGCTGTCGTATTCCGTTCCAGCGACGACGCGAACTGTTCGCGCAGGCGCTTCTTGTTCAATTTGCCGACGCTCGTCTTGTCGAGCCAGTCGACGATCTTCACGATCTGCGGCACGGCGTACTTCGAGATCTTTCCCGCTTCGCTGAACGCCAGCACGTGATGCCTGATGTCGTCTTCCGAGACATTCGATTGCGCCTTGAGCACCACCAGCGCCACGGGCCGCTCACCCCACTTCTCGTCCTTGATTCCGATCACGGCGACCTCGGAGACGCCGGGATGCAGCGAGATCAGGCTCTCGATTTCCAGCGACGAAACCCATTCGCCGCCGGACTTGATCACGTCCTTGATGCGGTCGGTGATTTGCAGATAGCCGTCCGGATCGATGTTGCCGATATCCTGCGTATGCAGATAGCCACCGTCCCAGAGTTGCGCCGATGCGGCCTCATCCTTCAGATAGCCTTGCGTGAGCCACGGCGCGCGCACGACGATCTCTCCGCTTGCATGGCCATCGTGCGCGACATCGCTGCCTTCTTCGTTCACGATGCGCAAGTCGACGAGCGGTATCGGCAGGCCGGTCTTGCAACGCAGCCGCACTTCTTCGTCGATATCGAGCGACTCGCTGCCGGGTTTGAGCTGCGCGAGACTGAGCAACGGACAGGTTTCGGACATGCCGTAGCCCGCGAAGATATCGATGCCGCGCTCGAGCGCGGCGCGCGCGAGCCCGTGAGGGAGCGCGCCCCCGCCGATGACGATCTTCCATTTGCTCAGGTCGATGCGCTTCGCGTCTTCGCAATTGAGCAGCATGTGCAGGATGGTGCCGACGCAATGCGAGAACGTGACGCCCTCGTCGCGCACGAGGTTCATCAGGCGTTCCGGCACGTAGCGGCCGGGATAGACCTGCTTCACGCCGAGCATCGTCGCGATGTACGGCATGCCCCACGCGTGGACATGGAACATCGGCGTGATCGGCATGTACACGTCGCCGCGATGAAAGCGCTGCCCGGACGCGGGGCTCGCGAGCGCCGCCATCCCGGTGATGGTGTGCAGCACGAGCTGACGATGCGAGAAGCAGACGCCTTTCGGCAGGCCGGTCGTGCCCGTCGTATAGAACGTGGTGGCGCGCGTGTTTTCGTCGAAGTCCGGGAAGTCGCAGGTGGATTCGCTCGCGGCCAGCATGCGCTCGTATTCGTCTGCGAACGGGGTCGTGTGGGCGCTGCCTTCGCTGTCTTCGTCGATCAGGATGAAGGCGCGCACCGATTCCAGTTGATCGCGGATCGATTCGACCACAGGCAGGAAATCGCTATGGACGAGCAGGATCTGCGCGCCCGCATGATTGATCGTGTAGGCGATCTCCGCCGGCGAGAGCCGCACGTTGACCGTCTGCAGCACCGCGCCCATCATCGGGATGGCGAAATAGCATTCGAGATAGCGATGGCTGTCCCAGTCCATCACCGCGACGGTGCTTCCCATGACCGCGCCGTGACGCGTGAGGCCGTTGGCGAGGCGCGCGATGCGCTCCTGCATGGCGCGATAAGTCAGGCGCGTCTCGCCGCGGTACGCGATCTCCTGATCGGGCGCATGCGAAAGCGCCGTGTGCATGAGCTGCTTGATGAGCAACGGGTACGCGTACGCCGATTGAGCGGGTTCGAACATGTCGTGATTCATTTGAGTTTCCTGATGCGATGCGGCGTGCGCGTCATTGCCCGAAGCCGCGCCTGACGGTCAGCTTGTTCGTCACCGACTTCACGCCGGGCACGCCTTTCGCCAATGCGGCTGCCGTTTCGATCTGCGCGGCGTCGGCGGCCGTGCCGGTCAGCGTCACCGCGCCATCCTTCGCATTGACGCCGATGTCGCCGGCATCGATGCGCTTGTCTTTCGCGAATGCGGCATACACGCGCTTGCGCAGTGCGCGATCGTCCTTTCGCGTGGCGACGGGCGCGCTCGCGTTCGACGCGACCGCTGGCGCGCTCGCCGTCATCGGCTGGTTCGTCTGAGCGCTCACGTTGAGCGACGCCAGAACGATCATTGCCGCGGACACTGAGATTTTCTTCATATGTTGCTCCCGATATCGTTCAGAAGTTGTGGCGCAGGCCGATCATCGCGGCCGTGGTCGACTCGCCCGGCGCGACGGGCTGCCCATAGACGATCGTCTGATTCATCGTGCCGTGGTTGTCGACATAGCCGACCTGCGCATAAGCGAGCGTGCGCTTCGACACGTTGTACTCCGTGCCCACCGCAAATTCGCTCGAATGATTCGCCGAGTTGTTCTTGTCCTTCAGGTAGTAGAACCCGGACGTGACTTTCAGCACCGGCGTGAACCGGTATCCCAATCCGGCGGACCAGAGGTCGTAGTCCGCGCGGGCGGCGTTCGCCGGATTCTTGCCGTGGCTGTACGAGCCGGACACGGAGAAGTCGCGAAAGGTGTACATCGCGCCCAGATACACGAGCCGGTTGTTGTTGAGGCCGCTCGGCGCGACGCCGGGCAACGGGTTCGCGTCGTGGCCGTTGTAATAGACCGCCGACGCGTTCAGACCGTAGTTGGAATACTTCAGGACGGCGGACTCGCGCGTGCCGCCCTGGAATTCGCCCGGCACGCCACCGGGCGCGTACTCCAGCGCGACGGACGCGCCGTAGAACTTCGGCGACTCGTACACGAGCGCGTTGCTGTCGTACAGCGCGCCGATCGGACCGTTGGTGCTGGTGCCGGGCCAGCCGGCCGCCTGATTCATGCCGAGCCACGCGGTGAGAATGCTGCCGAAATACTGCGCGCCGCGCACGTCGGTTTCGAACATCGCGTAGACCATCGGCACGATCTGGCGGCCCGCGTTGAAGGTGCCGAACGGGCCGGACACACCGAGCGTCGCGAACTGGTTGAACTGCGCGGGCACCCCGGGGGTGTCGGAGAGCCCGAACCTGCCGGTGCCCGAATCGAACGTGCCCTGCAACCTGAAGTTCACGCGATAGCCGCCGCCCAGTTCTTCGCTGCCTTTGAGGCCCCAGTAGCTGGCGTAAATGCCGCCGTCCTTGTAGCGATACACCTTTCCCAGGTTGGGCGCGTTCGGTGCGAACGAAGCCGCGGAAGTGCTCTGATAGAGCACGCCGGCATCGAGTACGCCATAGAGCGTCACCGATCCTTGCGCACATGCGGCGCCCGAAAAGGTCAGTAATGCGGCAAGGCAGGGGATGCTGCGTTTCATGAAGTCTCCGTATTTTTTTGATTTTTCACGCGTGCCAACGGCGCATGAAGTCACATGGCAAGAATACGGAGAGCGTGCGGTTGAGGCCCCTCTCATGGAGGGAGGGGCGGCGGGCAAATCCGTTGGAGCCTAAACCCCTGCATTGCGCAGGCGTCGCGGGTGAATACCTCTGTCAGGCTGCAAATCCTGTCCAGTGCCACCACAGCACCAGAGAGCACAGAATACGTATCTCAACCGGGTTGCGTGAGGATTTCGACCGATTCACAAAGTACGGCCAGTTCGGCACCACATGAAGGTTCGAGAACAAACAGCGCTTTGCGTCCCGCGATAATATCCTGATACATCCGCTCGATAATTGCGCGATCCAATTCGGGGGCTTTCGCGCCATCGCGGCTGTACATCCAGCGGACCCAAGCGCTCAGATCGTCAATCGAAAAGCTGTACATCGGAGAAATTAAAAGGCGAGATGCGACGTTTTGGTCCGCGAAGTCGATCATGCGTTGTGCAATCACGCCACGGTCTTCGCAAGGTTGAATATCTCACCATCTGGCATGTCCGGCTGATACTCGAACGGCTGCGCGTCTCCGAGCAACGAACCGCCGTCGCTGTCGTCAGCATTTCCAAAGCTCTTGAGCATCGAATCGCCGCCGCCATCGCCGCTTGAACCCGCGCCGCCGAGCGCGGCCCCGGCTACTGCATCCACAGCGCCGAGCCAGTCAAAACCGCTTTCGCTATTACCACTGTCGGAACGAGCGACCGCGCTCGCCGTGGCGGCAGCTTTGGCCGCAACCCGACTGGACACGTATGGCGTGTCATCGACAAAGGAACCGTTCGCGTCGAGCGGTAAATACTGGCCATTGCGGAACCCGTAGACAGTCGCCTTCGGATCGGGTGCCCGCTTCGGCCAGAAGGCGAAGCCACGCGCGCCGCCCTGCTCTTCCTGATTCTGACGGCTGCGCGGAGCGGCGAAGTGCGCGGCGCGACGTGGAGCGAGTTCGATCTCGACGCGGGTATCTGGGCCGTGCCCGCCGAACGGATGAAAGCGAAGGAAGTGCATCGCGTGGCGCTATCCGCGCTTTCGCTGGCGCTCGTCAATCGGCTGAAGGAACAGAAGCTACACGAAGCGCTTGTCTTCCCTCACCTCGCGGAAAGGTTTGCAGCGACATGGTTCTCACGTCGTTCTTGCGGCGCGTAAAAGCGAAGAGCGATACGCCCGGACGCATTGCCACGGCGCACGCGATTGCTTGTCTATTCGTCGGGCACGTTATCAGGCGCGCAGAGATTCATGGATTTCATCGCGATTGCGCCCTGTAGGTTCTCCTGCGGGATTAAGGAAAATGATTTCCAGTCTGGTTCATTAACATACACGACGCCGCTCTTACAACGCATGTGAGCCTGCTTGTTTTGGCCGCCGCATGACGCGCCATCAATCACGCATCGTTGCCATTGCGGAATGACACTCGCAGCCCGCAACGCGCCGCGTTCGGCCTTCGTGTATGTCTGCACGTCGCGCGTCGCTATCGCCATGTACATAAAATTGAAGTCCGCTACAACTGGCCTTGCCGCTTCTGCTTCTCGATAGTGATCATGCAACTCGAACACGTAACGAGCGCTCGCACCGAGTAGAGCGCTACCAACTAGCACCGCCAAAACAACAACGATGCGGCGCGGTTCGGATGGCGCGGGACGGGCGCACACAAACCCAACGACTGCGAAGATCAGCGCGATTGCAATGCCCCAAAACAAAGCGGCGGTTAAGCCGGGGCTGGGACAGTCTAAACCGCATCCGGGATCGCGATCGAAGGCGAGCAAGATCGACGAAACCGCGATTGCGGTCACGCAACCCGCGACCGTGAACAGGACAAATACCGCAACTTTCTTCACTTGGTTTCCCAGAAGAGGATCTGCTTTGATTGGCCCAAGTCTGAATACCACCAAGTCGAAGCCATGCCTATACGGAATCGGAGGAAAGAAGAAAATCCGCCCGTTAGAGAGCGACCGTCCCATAGATCAATATGACCGCCGCTCGCGCTATCGGCATTCTCTCCATCGCGTGTCCAGTACCGCGAGAACTGGATAATTCCCGTGCGGCCCTTGACTTTCGCTTGCCAATCGGTGCCGGTGACGTCTTCGGCTTTGGGCAATCCCGCGAATGGCTGCTGCATAAGCCACTGCCCCATTTCGTCGGCCCGGGTTGCCGTGGCTTTGCCGTCGAGGATGATACGGCCGATGGTTGAATGACCCGAAGAAGGCCGCACCAGCTTGGAAGAAAACGACTTCATGCCGATGCCGACGCGATGAAGCGTCACGCTCATGCGAATGGCGCATTGATTTTCGTATGCGGGGTTGTCGTATGGGTTGCCGCTCGGATAGTTGTCCCACAGTTCTTTGAACGTCAAAGGGCGTCATCGCCCCATACACGGTGTATTCGTCGGCGTTCTCGCCGGTCATCATGCGGGGCAGCGCGCCGCCCGACTTGACGCGGCCAGAGAACATGCGACCGTCCGCCATTTCGATTTGGTACGGATAGCCGTCGAGACTGACGCTAGACGCGGTGGCGCGTAGTTGTTCGTCAAACCGCGCGTTCTCTGCCGCTGTCTCAGCCAGCGCTGCGATTGGAGCGCCACCGCCCGCCGATGCGCGAGCCTCTTCGGCTTTCCCGTCCCTTATCAAGAACTCGGGATGCCCCGAAATCACGCGATTCTGCCCACACGGACAAAGCACTCGATCCATATGCCTGACGAGCGGTAGTCCTTCATCAAGGATCGTATCGGCAGTACCTAATATCGGAAAACTGCCTTCACAGTTGCCACAGGTGGCAATGTCGTTGCGACGCGAGAGCGTTTGCCCGTTCTCCGCGAAAAACGACGAAGAACCGCCTAGAACTCGGCCTCGCGTGGTCGTCCAATCGCCTTTCCCAACCAGTCTGTCAGTCATGCAACTCTCGCCGTTTTATCCATCGTGATGATGGTTCGTTATGCTTGCTTTCTGGCATTTACTTCGACTCCTGTATGGAAATGCTCACCGAATCGATGAGATTGCCAGCATACGAGAGCACAGGCAACACACAACCGATGACAGACAGGGACACGTCAAGATCGACGAATTTTGACGGCATCGTAAATGAGGCGGCGTCGAGACTTCGATGCGCGGCGGCGAATTTCTCTTCCAGCGTTCGCTTGGCGATACCTGACTTATTCGGAAACGTCGCCAACATGCTCTCGCGACCGTAGCCCACCGCCCGCTGATTGGCCAGAAAAAGCGAAAGCCCCGTAACTGATTGAATTAACGTGGCTTTGCAATGCTCCGCTGGCGGAGAGAGAGAAGACGGCGCGGACTCCGGCCGTTCCACGCCGGCCCGCCGCCTCCCCCTGCGCGCAATTTACCCCTCCCGCCGCGAGAGGGTTGCATGGAATCGCTCTTCACTACGATGCAGATCAGTTCAGGCGCATCGACGCGCCGCATCGCCGACATCGATTCAACTTACGCCGGAGCCACACATGCAATTCCTCGACGATTCATTGCACCCCGAGAATCAGGACAAAGTCGTGATCACGGTCGCGCCTT
>NZ_FCOF02000127.1 GCF_001544755.2 Caballeronia catudaia
TTGAAACTCGCTCCGATGCTCTTCGTTCGTCCGGGCGAGTTGCGTCAGGCCGAGTGGACTCAATTCGATCTGGACAAAGGCGAATGGCGGTATCTCGTCAGCAAAACGAAGACGCAACACCTTGTCCCGCTCGCCGCGCAAGCTGTCGTGATTCTGCGCGCCTTGCACGCTCTCACCGGCAGCGGTCGATTCGTATTCCCCGGCGCGCGCTCGGCACAGCGGCCGATGAGTGAAGCGGCGATCAATGCGGCGCTCCGGCGACTCGGTTACGACGCGCGCACGGAGATAACCGGCCACGGCTTCCGCGCGACGGCGCGAACGATCCTGCATGAAGAGCTGGAGCAAAAACCGGAAGTCATCGAGCACCAGCTCGCGCACGCGGTCCCGGACAATCTCGGCTCGGCCTACAACCGGACCAAATTCATCCGAGAGCGACGCGCGATGATGCAGACGTGGGCGGACTATCTCGACCGCATCAAAGCAGGCGCGAAGGTGATTCCGATCGATCAGGCGGCCGGGTGACACGATTCGGACCTCCACTTTCCTCAACAGATTGCGCTCGCACCTGAGCATTTCTGAGCGTGTCGTTTCGATGCGAACCAGTGTGCGAACCTCGGCGGCGCGAACCTCGGAAACCGTGGTAACCATCGTGGTAACCACGGCCGTCGACAAGAATCGATTCCGCAGTTGCTCGCACCTTCAGGCGCTGCCACACGCAGACGGCGTGCGCCCCCGCGCGCGCGTACACGTGTCCAAGAATTCCGGTCCATCGCGGCCGGCCGCCAAGGTCAACGCCTCAGTTCTTCCCCTGGTGGCGTGCCGATCCGCGCCGGCCTCGCGCGCGCGTAAGCGTCGGAGAATTCGGGGGTGATCGCGGCGGGCCGCAAGGTTTCCGCGCCCTCAGTTCTCCCGGCAGCGTGCCGATTCGGGTCGGCTATCGCGCGCGCGTATACGTGTCAAAAAACTCGGCGATCCTCGCGCGCCCGCACGCGTACACGTGCCCGAAAATTCAACAGTCTCAGACCTTCGGCGGCTCGATCAGCGCCGCCAGTCGCCGAATTTTCAGCGCCATGTCGAGATAGTGCGGCACCCATCCGGGAATCGGCGTGGCGCCGGTCGCCCATCGGCTCGGCGTGTTCTTGGTGGTGTCCGTCATGCGACAGAAGTCAGATTGCTTCCAGCCGAGTTCGGCCAGTGCTGCGTGGAAGTCATCGGGCGTCATGGCGTTTCGCGCGCGCGTGAGAGTGAAGGAACGTGAGCCTAGCATATGTAATCACAATGAGGAAATAATGGCATCATTCATACCCATATTTAACATAACGTTCGTTATCAGTATGTCGACGTGTGGATAGTTTTTGTCCCCACCGTGGGGAAGGCGCGCAGATTAACGCGCAGCGGGCGGCGCGTGGTTTGCACGTTTTCTAGGCACTTGCGCGCTGCCGAGTTATCCACATTCCGCAACGACGTGCGATGCCGTTCGTCCGCGGGCTAACCGTCTCCTGCGCGGGTAAACGGTTGATTGCTTCGCCATGCTACCTATTCGCCCTTTCAACGCGACAGGGAGGCGAAATGCCGACGAAGGTGAGC
>NZ_FCOF02000040.1 GCF_001544755.2 Caballeronia catudaia
TTGCCCTGGTCGTACGTAAAGCTCTGGCGCAGGGGTTCGGGAATCGAATTGAGTTTGGCCGAGAAGCCCGCCAGAGCAGAGGCGGCGGTTGCGTCCTGCATCTTGGCAAGCAGCACCAGGCGGCTGGTGCGCTCGACGAGCACGCCAACAGAGGATTGATTTCCGGCGCCCTTGATAAAGTCGCCTTCCCAATGACCGGGCAGCAGGCGGTCTTCGATTTCGGGCGGGCGCACGTGGATACTGACCATGTCGGGAATCTGCCCGCGTCGGTCTGTACCGCGCGTGCGGGACATACGGGTGCTGTGGCCGTGGCGCAGGCAGGCAATCAACTGGCGGCGCAATTCGCCGCGCGGCTGAGCGTAGATAGCCGTGTAGATGGTTTCATGCGATACGTGCTGGGTCGGATCGGTCGGATACATGCGCCTAAGTGTGCCCGATATCTGCTGGGGCGACCACTTCCACTCGAGCAGGGTGAGCACGACTCGCCAGCAAACGCTTTGCGGGCAAAGCTTGGCGGGGCGGCGACCAGCGCTACGGCGGGAGGCGCACAGCGCTTGAGCAGGCACTGATGCGTAGCCAGCAGGAGAACTGTTCCGTGTCAGTTCACGGCTCACGGTGGACGGCGAGCGCCCGAGCATTCGGGCCATGGCCCGAATGCTCACATCCTGCAGTCGTAGGCTTGCGATGGCGAGGCGTTCTTCAGGTTGAAGGTGCTGGTATGAAGTAGTTTTGTCGGGCATTGCAACACCTTATACGAGATAGGTGTTGCACCTCGCTTTTGAGGCCGCCATGTAAAAAGCAATGTTGTCCGCATTCTTGATAGCCATGTCCGGCTCCCTTTCTGCGAGTTGCAAACTGAGACGTGGCCCGTAGGTATTCTTGTAATCGAGTGCTGCAAAAGTGTCATAGAAGTGAGTGCATTCGTGCACAATGGTGAGTTGCATAGAAGACAACGTGCCCGCAGTCGTCTCTGGTAGGTCGCAGAAGTTTCGAGTGATCGCAATAGTATGCGTCGCCGTATCAGGCCCGCAAACATGGGCCACTTCTCCGCGTGTGTCTGAGCTCGGCACGCATCCGAGAACGCGCTCATTTTCCGGATCGGGGCGAATAAAGTTCTTCGGCTCGAGGCCCTCCATTACGATCAAAAGTGCACGCAATTTCTGAATCAAGTCGGCACGAGTCAGATCGTCAGTGTTGCCGATCCAAAGTTTCATTCTCGCTTGGGCCGACTGGCTCCATGCTGCTAATTCGCGAATGCGCTGATCAACGATGACGGCAGCATCATCGCGCAACCTGAGAACCTTCTTCCTGAATGCGGCATTCGACATGTTCTCGCAAATCGGGTCTACGTCCACGAAGAACTCGTGCGTTGAACCTTCAATCGTATTAGTAACGATCGTTCCCAGATAGAAGAAATCCTGCTGTGCCATATGCTTAATGCTCAATTTCGAAATGAAGACTTTCCGCAGCGTTCGTTTTGATTCGTTCGGTCCGGCCCGATGAATCGGTCACGCCTTCGAAGATGCGCCCGGACGCGCTACGCGCCCTGAAACGTACACCTGCAAGCGGTTTTCCCGTAGAGCGGGATCGAAGAATCACTTGCTGATCGAAGACAGAAGCGGGAGCGGCTGAACTGGCGAACGGCGCCGCGCCTGTGCTTTGCGGCCTGCCGCTGTCAACCTCGAGAAATATTCCCGGATTGCTTCCGACGATGACTCGGTTTTCTCCGCAAGGGCAGAGCACCCTGTCGCCCTCAATGACAACGCTGCGCGTCTTTTCGGTCATACCGTCGCCGGTACCGAATATTTTGTGGGCACCCTTGCAGTTTCCACACGTTGCTTCGTCGCCGCTAAGCGCGACCTGCCTTCCGTCATCGTGAATGGTCGACGAGTACGCGATAACGAAACCGCCGGTTGTCGTCGGATCGCCGTGGCGGATCGCGGCCTTATACATGGTCCGATCCGGCGTCGGAAGCGCGGGGTGCAACGTAGCCTGGCTCGAACAGTCCCGGAATCGTCACACCTTCTTTTACCGGGATGCCGAACGCCGTTTGCGGAGTGGTTGCAATCCGGTCGCCGTTGCTCAGGCGCGAGCCTACCAGCGCGAAGGGTTTATCCGCCCACATTGCGGCGAATCCCGAACCGTCGAGAATGATGGCTTCGGTTCCATCGTCACAAGTGACGGTATCGCCGACGAGCGCGGCTTTGAACCCGTCGAATTCCGCGCCACGCGATACCTTCGAGATTCGCCCGCCGCGTTCGGTCGTTGATCCGACAGTCGCTACCCAGTAAATGATTTCTCGTTCTTTCATGCTGATATCCGAACTGTTGTTAGGGATAACGAACGTATCGGAATCGAGATGTGATTGGAATTAGGCGACGTCATTTTGTGTCGATGACATCAGACGAGGTTGACGCTTACCCATGCGAACGCGATGCGAGAATTAGAGTTGCGACTTAAATCTATTGCTTCTTGGCAGCGAACTGTTGTCTCAGCGATACCGCTATCGGACATCGACGGAGAAGCTGTTCCGTCAATAAGCTTTTCACGGGGCGGTAAAATCATGGCTGCGGGTTTGTACCGGTCCGGTCCCCCGACCTTGTCACTGATGCCGCCCGCCCCTTCGTTCGAAGGGTGCGGCTCCGGTCTTCATACAGGAAGCATAGTTATACAAATCTCGGAAGGGCCCCCACCATCGCGTACGTGGGTCGCGCGACAGCGAGCAAAACGGCCCCCAATGAAATTCATAGCCGCATCACGGAGTGAACGTGGCCATGCCTAATTTCCTCATTCGTTGCGAGTATCGCCACAAGTCTGTCCGTTTTCTCAAGCCTTCCGTGATTTGCGATCGTGTCGTCATCGCGAGTGAAACGGCGGAGCATGCGCGCCGCATCCTCCAGGCAAGGGGAGACGCATCATGCGCTAAGCACGCTGACGGTTCCTATTCCTTTCATGTCCTTGAAGTCATCCGCGCGCCGGATCACCTGCACGCTTTTTAATTGATGAGAGGGCGAGCTGTGCCAAAACGGAAGAGGCGGAAGGCCGGCCAGGGCATTCTTGCGGCCGGGTACGCCAGAGAACCCAACGAAAGGCACATGCGTTGAGACGGACGCGTCAGCAAGGACATACACGCAGACCCGATTGGTCTTTGCAGCAGCAAAGAAAGTGACTGCTGCCCCGCATAGGGGCAACGCCAATAAACCCACATGAAAACGGGACCCGCCACCGAAAAAACCAGCCAATCAAGCAAGCGCCCTACGTCCACCAAGCGCAGCAGTACGATCCCCAGCCAAAGGCCGATAATTGAGCCGCATCGAAAGCTCCACAGCAGCAGCACAAATCGTCTCCACGAGCCGCGACTTCTCTTCATCGGCACCGATGTCCGACCGCGGCACGGTCGCCGCCACTGCCGCGACGATCGCGCCGGAATGATCGCGCACGGGCGCGGTGATAACGGATATCCCGCGCTCGAACGACGCTTCGCTCAAGCCATAGCCGAGCGCCGCACATTCCTTCACCCGCTCATAAAGCTCGTCGACGCTCGCGGGCGTGCGCTCCGTGTACTTCTCCAGTTGCGCCTCGGGATAAAGCGCCTTGAGCGCGTCGAGCGACAGATCGCCCATCAGCACATGTCCGTGCACGGTTGCATGCGCGGGCAGGCGCGTGCCGACATGCACCTTCACCGAACTGAACAACGGCTCATGACTCTGCGCCTTCGCGACGAACACGACATCGCGCTGATCGCGGATCAGCAGATGCGTGGAAAGCCCGGTCGCATCGCGCAGACGTTCCAAAACCGGCGTGCCGAAATCGGTCAGTTCCAGCGAGTTCACGTATTCGAAGCCGAGCCGCAACACCGCGACGCCCAGCCTGAAATTGCGGTCGCCGTTCACGCGCTCCAGAAAGCCGAGCGCTTCGAGCGTTTGCAGAAGCCGAAACGTCGTCGTGCGCGGAATGCCGATGCGCCGCGACAACTCCGGCGCGCCCAGCACCGGCTCGCGCGCCGAGAATTCGGCGAGGATGCGCAGGCCGCGTTCGAGGCCCGGCACGAGATAGCTTGAGCCGCCGCCGGACGACGCGTCTTCGTCGGCGGTGTCGAGGTTGTCCGGCTGGGTGTCTTCCTGTTTGCTTTGTCGGGCCATGATCGGCTGTCGTTGTCATCGTGCGATGGGCAAATCATAGCGCGAGACGATTCACCGAACGCGCGCACACAGCGCTCGACGCGTTATTCTGACCGATCGCGCGTTTGCGCCGCCAAAGCATTCGACGGTTTCCTCGGGAGAAATAGCATCGAAGAGCATCGGCACGAGAAGCCGGTCGTATAGCTCGGGAATCCGGCCCGCGAAGGTTGTGTCGGTGCGAAGCGTGTCGGGATTCATGCGGGGTTTCCAGTCGATTATTCGTCCGAGGCTGCAAGTCTTTTCACTTTGCGCCGCTTTATCGCGCCCGATCAGATGTCTACATTGCACCCATCCGGTCATTCCCGGCTTCAGACAGACTTTTCAAGGAACACATCATGAGCAAACTCGCAGGCAAGGTGGCGGTCGTCACGGGCGCATCGAAAGGTATCGGCGCGGGCATTGCAAAAGCGCTCGCGGCGGAAGGCGCGGCAGTCGTCGTCAACTATGCGAGCAGCAAGGCGGGCGCGGATGCGGTCGTCGCGGACATCACCGCGAAAAACGGGCGGGCGATCGCAGTCGGCGGCGATGTTTCGAAGGCTGTGGATGCGCAAGGCATCGTCAGCGCCGCGATCGAAACGTATGGACGCCTCGATATTCTCGTCAACAACTCGGGCGTCTACGAGTTCGCGCCGCTCGAAGAAATCACCGAAGAGCACTTCCATAAGCAGTTCAATGTCAACGTGCTCGGCACGCTGTTGACGACGCAGGCCGCCGCGAAGCATCTCGGCGAAGGTGGAAGCATCATCAACGTGAGTTCGGTCGTGACCCGCATCACTCCGCCGGCGAGCGCGGTGTATAGCGGCACCAAAGGCGCGGTCGATGCGATCACCGGCGTGCTGGCGCGCGAGCTCGGCGCACGAAAGATCCGCGTGAACTCGATCAATCCCGGCATGGTCGTGACCGAAGGCACGCATAGCGCGGGCATCATCGGTTCCGATTTCGATGCGGCCGCGCTCGCGCAAACGCCGCTCGGACGTCTCGGCCAGCCGGACGATATCGCATCGATCGCGGTGTTCCTCGCATCCGACGATGCGCGCTGGATGACGGGCGAAAGCCTCATCGCGAGCGGCGGCATGCGCTGATCGGCACGCCCGGCGAAAGGGCGCCGCATGGCGTTTCGTTCAAGATCGTCTTGCATGTATTTCGCCGCAGCGCCGCTTTTCGCCGTGTCATCATGAGGCAACTTCGCTCACACGCCACTGCCTCATGATCGATCGTCACGCTCACCCCGATGCATCCGTCGTCGATGCAATCATCCGTTCGCGCCGCGCGATCCGCTTCTTCACCAAAGAGGCGGTTGCGCGCCGCGTGATCGAAGACTTACTCGATGTCGCGCGCAATGCGCCCAGCAATTCGAACACGCAGCCGTGGCGCGTCCATGTGCTGACGGGCCAGCGCAAGACGGCGTTGAGCGATGCATTGCGGCAAGCCCACGACGACGACGCGCATCCACCTCTGCGACATATGCCCGATCCCTTACCCGACGCCATGCGGTCGCGGCAGGAAGGGTTCGGCATGCGCTATTACGGCGCGCTCGGCGTAGCGAAGTCGGACGTGCGAGAGCGCGCGAACGTCACCGCGCGGAATTTCGATTTCTTCGGCGCGCCGGTCGGAATGATCTTTTCGATCGATTCCACGCTCACGAAATATAGCTGGCTCGATTACGGCATCTTCATCCAGACCGTGATGCTCGCCGCACGCGCGGTCGGTCTCGCGACTTGCGCGCAGGTGTCGTTCGCGCGCTTTCAGAATGTCATCGCGGATCATCTGCACTTCCCGCCGGGCCATGAGGTCGTGTGCGGCATGAGTCTTGGCTTCCCGGATGAAGAAGCGCCCGTCAACCGCATCGACATGGCGCGCGAGCCGGTGCGCAATTTCTCGACGTTCCTCGGCTTCGATTAAGTGTATCGACGCACCGCGCCGGTTCTGTATCTGGCGTGCATGCGGGTTCGCGCGGGAGAATCGCTCGACCGTTTCCCTCCGGAGCCGCCCGATGCCTCAGACCCCGCAATTGCTCGCATTCGCCCTCGTCGCGCTCGGCATGGCGCTCACGCCGGGGCCGAACATGGTCTATCTGATTTCGCGCTCGATCTGTCAGGGCCGCTCGGCGGGTCTCATTTCGCTCGGCGGCGTCGCGCTCGGCCTCGTGTTCTACATGTTGTGCGCCGCGTTCGGCATCACCGCGCTGCTGATCGCGATTCCATTCGCCTACGACGCGCTGCGCTTCGGCGGCGCGCTCTATCTGCTGTATCTCGCCTGGCAAGCCGTGAAACCGGGCGGACGTTCGCCGTTTCAGGTGCGTGATTTGCCCATCGACAGCCCGCGCACGCTCTTCACGATGGGCTTCGTGACGAACCTGCTGAATCCGAAGATCGCGGTGCTGTATCTGTCGCTGCTGCCGCAGTTCATCGATCCGGCGCATGGCAGCGTGCTCGGCCAGTCGCTCGCCTTCGGGGTCGTGCAGATCGTGCTCAGCATCACCGTCAACTCGACCGTCGCGCTGACGGCCGGCTCGATCGCGGTCTTTCTCGCGCGCAAACCTGCGTGGCTCCTGATTCAACGCTGGCTGATGGGCACCGTGCTCGCCGGCCTCGCGATGAAAATGGCGACCGAAGCGCGCCGCTGATTCTCAAGCCGGCTCGCGATGGTCGGTATAGACGCGCCCGATCAGCTCGTCGTACTCGTCGCAATGCGCGGCCACGATCGCCCTCAACATGCGGATGAACGCGTTGCCGTCCTCGAAATGCTCGACGAGCACGCGGGCCGTGCGCAGCGAGATGGATTCGAACATCGTTCCGGATTGCTCGTCGTCTATCTTGAACCTGAATCGATGTATCTCCGCGGATGATTCATCGGACGGTTTTTCATGGGAAAGAATGGTTGCCCGCATCGACGTTTCCTTCATGGTTTCTTGTTGTTGATCGCTGGTAAAGACAATTCGCCCGATTCGCCGTCGCCGGCTCGCTCCCCGTGCAGAAAGAAGATGTATTTGCCTCCAGCAACGAGTGTGCCGTCCGATTGCGGTCCGGCAATGCGTGGTTTCCGTACGCCGCCATCGTCCTTTGACTGAACCACAATGAAGCATCAAACGAACGAGCGGTGATCCCAGTGAATCAGTCCAGCGGCAAGCGCCCGAAACTCGTCCTTTTTCCAACGCGTACCGTCGCGCCCACGCCGGGAATAAACGAGGACGATTTCCAGATCTATGCCTCGTACAGAGGCAGCACGGCGAGCGGCTTTTTTGGCACTTTGAAAGTCGTGCGCAAGACGGATGGAAAGTTGCTCTTTCCGTTCGATGGCGCGGCGAGCATCGGTCCTTTCCCGACGAAAGCCGCGGCCGTCGCCGCCGCGCTCGAAAACGGCGATGCGGTGGTCAAGGCGGATATAGCGCGGCCGGAACTCTGACGACGCAAAAGGACGGATTCCGGACATCGCGCTTTCTGGGTTTTCCCCAATCGTCAGCTTTTTGTTCCGATGGAAAATTTGCGCAGAGCTCCCGGCGGTGCCTGCCTGGCGGGAAGCGCAAGAACAGCGGGTCATCAGCAAGGAGAGAGGGCGGCATGAACGAGGTTCAGGTCAACTATCACGGCTTCATCATCACGCCGATGGCCGCGTTCGACGGCGGCCTCTACGCCGCCATGGCGATTATCTGCGACGGTAACGGACTCCAGCGCGCGAGCGGCATTCTCGGGCATTTCGCCTCCGCCGAAGAAGCCCGCGCCTTCGCGCTGATTAGCGCGAAGGACGAGATCGATCGACACGTGTGGCACTCGTCCGCTGCGGCGTGAATCGTTTCCGTCCGCACACGTCCGCATGGCATTAGGTCCGCATCGGATGCGTTGCGTACTTTAACTGTGACGGTCCCGCTGCCATACTCTAAGCGGGCGTCCCGGAGCGATCCGCGCGTGCATTTCCGGAAGAGGAAGGGTCAGGCCGATGTCACTTGTCGTGTACGTTTTCGAGGAAAGCCGGGGTGTTCCGACCCACGAACACGATCTGTTCGAGATCGACGCGGCGGGCTATTTCGTCGATATGAGCGCGGTCTTCGTCGAGCGGTGCAGTTGCACCACGCCCGTGTCGTCGCGCATTGCTTTCCAGCGTGTCTTGCGCCGCCTCCAGTCGGGCGACACGCTGATCACGACGCGGCTCTCGAGCCTCGGAAACAGCGTCGCGGACGTCGTCGCGACCATCGACGGACTGGAAAAGCGCGGCATCGGCGCGGTGTGTCTCGCGTACGGCAAGGACGATCTCTGCTCGGAGGCGGGGCGCAACTTCGTGCAGGCGCTACGGCTCGCGGAAGATCTGGAGCGCGTCACACGCCGCAGCCGCGCCCGCGAAGCCGCGAGCGCCGCGAAGGAACGCGGCATCGTGCAGGGGCGCCCGAGCTCGCTGACTTCAGCGCAACAGCGCCAGGCGATGCTCGCGCTCGATGCGGGCCTTTCGGTGACCGAGATCGCGCGTTCCCTCAACACCTCGCGGCAGACCATCATGCGCTTGCGCAACGCTCGCGCGCATCCCGAGGGCATGGATACGGCCGCTCAAGCCGGCATCCAGCCGGCGCCGCTCGCCGCCAACGATTCGAAGTAGCGTCGCCGCGCGCATTCTCCTCGATCCGTTCATCGCAAGTTTCTGGCTCGTGCGCGAGCGCGGCGCCAATGGTGCGTGCGGCATGCGCCTTTGACCGCCATCCACCGCCGAACGGCCGTGTTGCGTACACTACAATCGTGACCGATACAACGCGAATGCGGCCGAGCGCCGCCGTGCGTCCCGAAGCGGACATCGCGCGAGAAGACGCGCGGCCGCGGCGGCCCGGCAACTGCTCACGAACGAACTCGAAGAACATGCGTGTCGATCACAAAGAAGATGGGATGACCCCGGAGGATTCGGATCTATGACCAGCAGCCGTTCGAAGGCGGCGCCTTCCGAAAATTTCCAGCCCTTGCCGTTCGCCGTGGTGGGCATGGGCGCGTCCGCGGGCGGCATCGAGGCGTTGCTCAATTTCTTCGAGAATGCGCCGTCCGACATGGACATGGCGTTCGTCGTGATCGTCCATTTGCCGGCGAATCATATGAGCCGCGCCGACGAAGTCCTGCAGCGCGTGACGGACATGCCCGTCAAACAGGTCGCGAGCACCACCGCGATCGAGAAGAACCACATCTATATCAATGCGCCGGGCAAGCATCTGGAGATGTCGGAAGGACGCCTGGAGGCGCTGGACCGCGCGGGCGCGCAAAGCTCGCCCACGACGATCGATCACTTCTTCGCCACGCTCGCCACCGCGCACGGCACGCGCTCGATCGGCATCGTGATGTCGGGCTCGGGCTCCGATGGCGCCGCGGGTCTTTCGCGCATCAAGGAAATGGGCGGCATCACGGTCGCGCAGAAGCCCGAAGACGCGCATTTCGCCGAAATGCCGCAGCACGCGATCACCACGCGCCAGGTGGATTTCATCCTGCCCGCGGCGGAAATGCCGGAGAAGCTGCTCGACCTCTGGAACAACGCGAAGAAAATCCATCTGCCGATTACGGACAGCGGCGAATCGGCGGAAAAGGATCAGACGCCCGCGGCCGGCAGCGCGGAGCGCGCGCTCTCCGACGTGCTCATGCAACTGCGCGTGCGCACGGGCCACGACTTCCGCCATTACAAGCGCGCGACCATTCTGCGGCGCATCGAGCGGCGCATGCAGGTGAACGGGCTGCGCGACATCGGTGCGTACCGCGACTTCCTGCGCGCCAATCCCGACGAAACCACGTCGCTGCTCGCCGACATGCTGATCGGCGTGACGCAGTTCTTCCGCGACCGCGATGCGTTCGATGCGCTGCGGCGCGATGTCGTCCCCACATTGCTGGACGCGACCAAGGGCGAAATGCAACTGCGCGTCTGGGTGCCCGGCTGCTCGACGGGCGAGGAAGCCTATTCGCTCGCGATCATGCTCGCGCAGGCGCGCGAATCCGCCGGCTTCGAGACGACCTATCAGGTCTTCGCCACCGATATCGACGAGCCCGCCATTGCGCAGGCGCGGGCCGGTTCGTATCTCGGCTCGATTTCGAGCGACGTGCCCGCCGATCTCCTGCGCCGCTATTTCAAGCAGGAAGGCGGGCGCTATCAGATCGTGAAATCCGTGCGCGAGCGCATTCTGTTCGCCGCGCACAGCCTGCTGCGCGATCCGCCGTTCTCCCATCTCGACCTGATCTCGTGCCGCAACGTGCTGATCTATCTCGATCGCGCGGTGCAGCGGCAAGTGCTCGAACTGTTCCATTTCGCGTTGCGCGCGGGCGGCTATCTCTTTCTCGGCACGGCCGAATCCGCCGATACCGCCGACGACCTCTTCTCCATCGTCGATAAAAAGAGCCGCATCTACCGCGCGCGCACGGTGCTGAACCGCGTGAAGCCGCCGGTCGCGTTTCCGTCGCTCGGACCGTCGAACATCGGGCCGCGCGAGGACATTTCTCCGTCGACGGTGCAGGCGAGTATCTCGAGCGGGCCGGAGGCGCCGGAGCGCCGCAATTTCTCGTTCGCGGCGCTGCATCAGCGCGTGCTTGAGGAATACGCGCCGCCGAGCGTCGTCGTCGACCGCGATTCGAACATCGTTCATCTCTCCGCCACGGCGGGCCGTTTCCTGCGGCACGGCGGCGGCGAGCTCTCTTCGAGCATCATGGCGCTGGTGCTGCCGGAGCTCAGGCTCGATCTGCGCACGACGCTGTTTCGGGCGCATCAGACGGGCAGCAGTGTCGAGGCGCGGCGCGTCAAGCTGATTCAGGACGGCCGCACGGTGTGGGTCAACATGACGGTGCGCCCGTTCCACGATGCAGGCGTGAACGCGGACTTTTTCCTCGTGCTGTTCGACGAAGTGCAGGAGCATATGGCAGACGAAGGACTGCCCGAAGACAAGGGACAGGACCCGCTCCTGATGCAGCTCGAACGCGAGCTGCATCACACGCGCGAGCAACTCGCGACGACCATCGAGCAGCACGAGACGACGGTCGAGGAGCTGAAGGCGTCCAACGAAGAACTGCAGGCGATCAACGAAGAACTGCGCTCCGCGACCGAAGAGCTCGAAAGCAGCAAGGAAGAGCTGCAATCGGTGAACGAGGAGCTGACCACGGTCAACGCCGAGTTGCAGGCGCGCGTCGAAGACACCGCGAAGGCGAACGACGACCTGCAGAACATCATCGCGTCGACGGAAATCGCCACCGTGTTCGTCGACAAGCAGATTCGCGTCAAGCGCTTCACCGCGAGCGCGACGCGCGTGTTCAAGCTGATCGATGTCGATATCGGCCGCTCGCTCTTCGACATCACGCATTCGCTGCGCTATTCGTCGCTCGCGGACGACGTGAAGCAGGCGTTCGAAACCCTCAAGCTGATCGAGCGCGAAGTCGAAAGCTCGGACGGCAAGTGGTATCTGATGCGGCTTCTGCCGTATCGCACGGCCGATGACCGCATCGACGGCGCGGTGCTCACGCTCATCGACATCACGGCGCGGCATCTGGCCGAGGAATCGGCGCGCATCGGCGAGCAGCGTCTGCGGCTCGTCGCTCAATCGACCAACGACTACGCGATCATCGTGCAGGACCCGAACGGCGTGATCGTCACGTGGAACGCGGGCGCCGAGCGCATCTTCGGCTTCGCGGAGAAGGAAGTGGTCGGCAAGAACATCGCGCTGATCTACTCGCAGGACGACCGCGCGGCGCGCGTGCCCGCACATGAACGCGATATCGCCGCGAGCGAAGGACGCGCCGACGACGAACGCTGGCACGTCACGCGCGACGAGCGCCGCGTCTATTGCAGCGGCGTGGTGACGCCGATCTCGGACCCGTCGTTCACGGGCTTCGCGAAGATCGCGCGTGATCTGACCGAGCGCAAGCTGCGCGAGGACGCGAACCGCGACGCGCTCGCGCACGAGCACGCCGAGCGCGAGAAGGAAACGCTCTCGAATCAGCTCAAGGACGACTTCATCGCGATGCTGTCGCACGAGCTCAAGCATCCGCTGAATCTGATCGGCATGAAGGCGGAAATCCTGCCGCGCCTGCCGGAAACGCGCGGCATCGAAGCGGTGCAGGAGACCGCGGATTCGATCCGCCGCGCGGTGCGTGGCCAGGCGCAGATCATCGACGATCTGCTCGATCTCTCGCGCGTGCGCACCGGCAAGCTCGCGCTCAGCATCGTTCCCGTGGATGTCGCCGCGGTGCTCGCGCGCATCGTCGACGTGAGCGAGACCGAAGCGGCGCAGCGCGAAATCCGCCTGCGCACGACCCATCCGGGCGAGCCGATCTACGCTTTCGCCGACACGGTGCGCTGCGAGCAGATTCTCTGGAATCTCGTGTCGAACGCGCTCAAGTTCACGGATCACGGCGGCGCGGTCGATTTGACGATCGCGCGCGACGGCGGCATGGTGCGCATCGATGTCGCCGATACGGGGCAGGGCATCGAAGCGTCCGCGCTGCCGCATATCTTCGACATGTACCGGCAAGGCACGCGCAATCCGACCGCGGCGGGGCTGGGCATCGGGCTCGCGCTCGCGAAGCAGCTCGTGGAGATGCACGGCGGACGCATCGAGGCGCGTTCCGACGGACTCGGGCACGGCTCGACGCTGTCGGTGTGGCTGCCGGCGGCGGCCACGCAGGGAACCGCCCCGGCGCTGCGTGAAGGAGGCCGGGCGCGGCCGGTGGCGGGCGCGCGCATCCTGCTCGTCGACAACGACAGCGAGTCGACCGCTTCGTTTGCCGCGCTGCTCGGGCTGGAGCAGGCGGCGGTGCAGGTGGCGTCGAGCGCGGAACAGGCGCTCGACGTGCTCTCGAAAACTCCTGTCGATGCGTTGATCTCGGACATCCAGTTGCCCGGCATCGACGGATACGAGCTTCTCAGGCGCGTGCGCGCCACGCCCCTGCTCGCCGGCATGAAGGCGATCGCGGTGACCGCTTTCGGCCGCGAAGAGGACAAGCGCGCGGCACGGCACGCGGGCTTCGACGCGCATCTGAACAAACCGGTGGATTTTCCGGAACTGCTACATACGCTCGATTTGTTACTGGATCCGGTTCGTCGCGCAGAAAGCAAGGCTTGACGGTTGCACCCGGCCCGCGGATTGCTTCCTCTCTACGATCAGGAGGGTGTATGGCGGAACGGGACATCGTGGTCATCGGCGCCTCGCGGGGCGGTTTTCAGGGTCTCAAGGTGCTCGTCAGCCAGCTTCCGGCCGACCTGCCCGCGGCGGTTTTCATCGTATTGCATATCGGCCGGCATGCGAGCGTGCTTCCCGATCTGCTGACTGGCTGGGGCCCATTGACCGCGCGTTATGCCACGCACGGTGAAGCGGTCCAGCGCGGCACGATTCGCGTCGCGCCGCCGGACCGGCATCTGGTGCTGTCGGAAGGACGCGTCTGGCTCAACGACGGCGCCAAGGAAAACTTCGCACGTCCCGCCGCCGATCCGCTCTTTCGCAGCGCGGCGATGGAATACGGCGCACGCGTGGTCGGCGTCGTGATGAGCGGCGATCTCGACGACGGCGCGGCCGGTCTAGCGAACATCCGCGCGCAGCAGGGTTTCGCCATCGTCCAGAATCCCGCCGATTGCGAATCGCCCGGCATGCCGCGCGCCGCGCTCGAGTCCTGCGGCGCGGACCTGCTCTGCTCCGAGCACGAACTCTCGCGATGCATTCAGGCCGCGGTGAAAGGCACGAAGGCGGAATCCGTATGGAAGGAAGCGGAGATGAGCAAGCGCGTATTCGAACAGGAGGCTCGCATCGCGGCGAGCGGCATAGCCGATCCCGAGACGCTCGACGAGGTCGGCGTGCGTTCGGCGCTGACCTGTCCCGATTGCGGCGGCGCGCTGTGGCGCATCAAGGACGATCGTCCGATGCGTTATCGCTGTCACACCGGGCACGCGTTCACGGGTCTTTCGCTGGAGGACGGCATCGAGTCGCGCACGGAGGAGGCCGTATGGTCCGCCATTCGCGCGGTGCACGAGCGCGTCATCTTTGCAAGGGAACGTCAGCGCTGGGCGGAGCGGGCGGGTAATCAGGAACAGATCGATATCGAGCAGGCGCGTATCGAAGAAGGCGAGCGTGTCGCGGATCTGCTGCGCGAAGCGATGCAGGCCACGGCGGCGTCGGCGGACTGAGCGAAGCCTGAGCGCAGGAGGTTCAATTGGATCTCGAGGCGGAGAGCGAGTTGCTACGAAAGGCCGATCGGGACATCGAGGCGGGACGGGCGCGCATCGAACGCCAGAAAGCGATAGTGAGGCGTTTCGTTTGCGCGGGCCACGATATCGAAAGCGCAGTCGCGTTGCTGAAGAGCCTGGAAGGCGCGCTCGAAGCGATGCAGGCGCATCGCGTGCTCATCGAAGAACACGTTGCGCATTTGCAGCGTGAACGAACGAAGTCGTGTTAGCAGGCGGGCAGCGCCCTTCGCCGGCCTCTCGTTTCACCGGCTCCGCGCCCGTGCGCGCGGAGTCCTTGCTTACCTCCTGTTCAGCATTCGCTGTGCCGACGAGCACTAGATGATGGGCTTGCCGCCCGTCACCGCGATGGTCGCGCCCGACGTGTAACTCGCCTCGTCCGATGCGAGCATCACATACGCGGCAGCGAGTTCGGCGGGCTGGCCGGGGCGTTTCATCGGCGTCTGATTGCCGAAGTTTTCGACGCTCGACGGCGGCATCGTCGACGGAATCAGCGGTGTCCAGATCGGACCCGGCGCGACGCAGTTCACGCGAATGCCGCGCTCGGCGAGCAGTTGCGCGAGGCCGCCGGTGAAGTTCTGGATCGCGCCCTTCGTGCTCGCATAGGCGATGAGTCCGGGGTTCGGCGCATCGGCGTTGACGGACGTCGTGTTGACGATCGCACCGCCCGCCTTCATGTGCGCGAGCGCGGCCTTCGTGATGCGGAACATCGCGCCGATGTTGGTCGAATAGGTCTTGTCCCATTCGTCGTCGCTGATGTCTTCGAGCTTGTCGTAGGTCGCCTGATAAGCCGCGTTGTTGACGAGCACGTCGATGCGCCCGAACGCTTGCGCGGTCTTCGCGACGAGCTCCTTGCAATGCGCGCGGTCGGTGATGTCGCCGGGCAACAGCAGCGCGCGGCGTCCCGCCTTCTCGACCCAGCGCGCGGTTTCCTCCGCGTCGGCGTGCTCGTTGAGATAGGCGATGGCGACATCCGCGCCTTCACGCGCATAGGCGATCGCCACCGCGCGCCCGATGCCGCTGTCCGCGCCCGTGATGAGCGCGACTTTGCCTTCGAGCTTGCTGCTGCCCTTGTAGCTCGATTCGCCGTGATCGGGCTGCGGGTTCATCGGGGCGGTGAGTCCTGGGCGGTTGTCCTGTTGCTGCGACGGCAGGGGCGGGCGCGGGTATTGGCTGGTATCGGTCATGATGATGGGCCTCAAAAAGACGACCGCTCGCGCGGCCATGCCATCGGTTGAGCATTGGGCGTTCCAGCGTGCACACACATTGGCGAATATTTAGGAATGCAATGAAATCAGGACGTGCTTAGGCCCATGACGAACACAGTGAATCACGCCTCTTCCGCGAGCCGTAGTGAGGCTTCGAGGACGTCGCCGCTTTTGTCGATGAAGTCGCGCGCCCACTCCGCGATTGCCGTCTCCGCGGCTGTCATCGTCGGCCTGACGATGTGGCTATGAAAGGTCACCTTCGTGACATCGGCGTGCCGCCTGTAATCGTTGCGGCGGGAAAAACGCGCATCGCCCGTCCAGCCGTCCCCTGGAACCGGCTCCGGGAATACCTCGAGGAAATATATACCCATTGAATACATGAACGCCTCCGCGGGAGCGCATGTACCTTTTGTCCAGCATAGAACGCTCCACGTCGGCCGGATGGACATATCGCGGTCAGCGTTCTGCAATGCGCCGCAAGACCGCCTCGACCTTCGCGATCGCGAGATCCGGATTGCCGGCGAGCGCGGTTGCGCGCGCCATCATCAGCGCGTAGCGGTCGGTAGATTGAAGATCGAGCGAGAGCGTGATCTGATCGACCATACTGCTGACTTCGATGATCACCGCGTTTTCCAGGCGCGAGCCGCCCGGCGCGTTGTGCTGAAGAGCCGCCAGCTTGAAAAGATAATCCCGTGCTTCCATGAACGCTCCGAGTCGCAAGCGGCGGCCTATTGGTGTCGAGCATTGTTCGTGCCAAGGCTTCGACGCGCGGGCGGGCGCACGGGTTGCTGGCAAAGCACGGGTCGTCAGCGGGAGGAAACCCAATGAATCGATTCTATCGGTCAACCATGACGCTCGCGCTCGCTTGCGCGTGCATGTCGGGCGCGGCGAAACGCAAGGACTGGAAGGAGTGACGCCTCACGCTGCATCCAGTGCGTCCGATGCGCAGCGCACGCGCGTGCGCCGCCGCATCTTCATGGATCTGTGGCGCGCGGTCTGGGCATGGCGCTACCAGACCGCCGCCGCGATCGTGCTGATGGTCGGAGCGCGTCTCGCGGTCGTGTCGGTGCCGCTGATGTTGAAACGCGTCATCGACGAGTTCAGCCATCCCGCGACGAGCGTCGTTTTTCCCGTTTTTCTGGTGCTCGCCTACGTGCTGCTGCGCTATCTCGGCGATGTGCTGAACGAGGCGCGCGACATCGTGTTCAGCATCGTCACGCAACGCACGGTGGCGTCGTTCACCGAGCGAACGTTCGCGCATCTTCATGCGCTGGGCGCGCGCTTTCATGCGCAGCGCGAGACGGGCGCCGTCGTGCGCGACGTGCAAAAGGGCGCGGACGGCATCGGCTTTTTACTCGGCACTGCGTTCTTCACCGTCGTGCCGGTGATGATCGAAATCGGCACGGTCGTCGCCATCATGGTGAGCAGTTACGCGCTGGAGTTCATGGTGATCATTGCCGTGACCTTCGTGCTGTATTCCGTGTGGACGCTGATCTTCACGCGCTATCGCATGCGCTTCCAGCGCGCGGTCAACAAGCTGGAGGCGCAGTCCGACAGCCGTCTCGTCGACAGCCTGCTCAACTACGAGACCGTGAAGTTTTTCGCGAGCGAGCGCATCGAAACCAACCGGCTTTCCAGCGTGCTCGAAGAGTGGGTTCATGCACGCGTCGCCAATCAGCGCGCGCTCACGCTGCTGCATGTCGGGCAAAGCACGATCATCGCGGCCGGCATCGCGGCGGTGATGCTGCGCGCGGCGCAACATGTCGTCGCGGGCACGATGAGCGTCGGCGATCTCGTGCTCGTCAACGCGTATATCGTGCAGGTCTGCAATCCGCTCAACACGCTCGGCTTCGTGTTTCGCGAAACGAATGATGCGATCGTGAACGTGGAGCGCATGTTCACGATTCTGCTTTCGCGCGGCCGCGTGCGCGAGGACGTCGACGAGAAAGAGGCGCAGCCGCTCGTGGTGACGGCGGGCGAGATCGAGTTCGATCATGTCGAGTTCGGCTACGACCCGGCGCGGCAGATTCTGCGCGATGTCGATTTTCGCGCGCATCCGGGCAAGAAGCTCGCGGTCGTCGGCGGCAGCGGCTCGGGCAAATCCACGCTCGTGAAGCTGCTTTTCAGGCTGTATGAGCCGACGGCCGGCGCCATCCGCATCGACGGGCAGGACATCGCGCAGGTCACGCAGGACAGCCTGCGCGCGATGGTCGGCATCGTACCGCAGGACACGGTGCTCTTCAACGACACGATCGCCTACAACATCGGCTATGGCCGTCCCGATGCGACGCGCGCCGATATCGTGCTGGCCGCGCGCGCGGCGCAACTGGACGGCTTCGTCGAGCGTCTGCCGGATCATTACGACACACGCGTCGGCGAGCGCGGCGTGCGGCTGTCGGGTGGCGAGCGGCAGCGCATCGCGATTGCGCGCGCCATTTTGAAGAACCCGCGCATCATCGTGTTCGACGAAGCGACCTCCGCGCTCGATACGCGTTCGGAGCGCGCAATTCAAAACGAGCTCGATCGTCTCGCCAAGGGGCGCACGTCGATCGTGATCGCGCATCGGCTGTCCACGGTCGTCGATGCGGACTGGATCCTCGTGATGGAACATGGACGCATCGTCGAGCAGGGACAGCACGACGAACTGCTCGCGCGCGATGGCGTGTATGCGCGCATGTGGTCGCTGCAATGGCAGCAGGGCGAGCTGGAGCACGCGCAGCGGAAGGTGTCGGCGCAAGCGGTCGGACTCGATACGCTCGTCGCCGGCGTGGTCGATGCGCTGCACGAAGAGATCGCGGAGCGTGGCGTCAACCTGTACACGGTCATCACCGAGCCGGGCTTGCGCGTGTCCGGCGATCCGAGCGTGCTGCAGCAGATCGTCGCCGAGTTGTGCCGCGCGCAGATGAGCGCTGCGGCGCGCGGCGAGCGCATCGAATTGCGAGTGTTCCGCGAGGAAAATCAGGCGAGTCTCACGGTGATGGGGCAGCGCCCGAATCCCGCGGACCTCACGCCGCAACAGGTGCGGCGCCTCGAAAAGGCGTTGACGGAGACGGGCGGCAGTTTTGCGCCGCGTTATATCGACAAGCATGTCGCCTATGTCGCGACGATGCCTTTGCGCCCGGTGCTCGACGATACGAGCGCGCACGCAGCGGCGCACGACGACGCGTTGAACGGCGTGACCGTGATGGTGCTGGACGATCAGGAGGAAGCGCGCGACGCGCTGGAGGCCGTGCTCGAATCGGTGGGCGCGCATGTGGTGCTGTGCGCATCGGGCGACGAAGCGATCACGCGATTGCGCGGCGTGCCGCCGGCGCGATGGCCGGATGTTTTCCTGTGCGATATCGTGCTTGGCGGCGAGCAGGACGGTTATGAAGTCTTGCGGCGGATACGCGAGGAAGAGGCAAGCCGCGGCGCGTCGCTTGCCGAGCGTATGCCCGCGATTGCGTTGACGGGACACACGCAGGCCGATGCGCGAGCGCGCGCGCGGGCGGCGGGATTTCAGGCGCATTTGACGAAGCCCGTGCCCGCGCCGAAGTTGATCGCGACAATTGGAGGGGTGACGGCGAGGACGTCTTAAACCCTCTGCACCGCCCGCGCACCCGCCGGTTCGATCACCCGCCGGAAATGCTGCACCGTGCGCGTGAGCCCATCATCGAGCGTGGTCACAGGCATCCACCCCAGCACCTCACGCGCCATCGAAATATCCGGCTGACGATGCCACGGATCATCCATCGGCAGAGGCTTGAACACGATCTTCGACGACGACCCCGTCAGCTCGATGATGCGCCGCGCGATATCGAGCATCGACAGCTCATGCGGGTTCCCCAGATTCACCGGCCCGGTAATTTCCTCGGGCGTGTTCATGAGGCGGATGAACGCATCAATCATGTCGTCGACATAGCAGAACGAGCGCGTCTGCGTGCCTTCGCCATACACGGTGATTGGCTCGCCGGAAAGCGCCTGCATCATGAAGTTGGACACCACGCGCCCATCCGACGGATGCATGCGCGGCCCATACGTGTTGAAGATGCGCGCGATCTTGATCGAAAGTCCGTGCTGCCGCCGATAGTCCATGAAGAGCGTTTCCGCGCAGCGCTTGCCTTCGTCGTAACACGATCGCGGGCCGATAGGATTCACGTTGCCCCAATACGCTTCCTGCTGCGGATGCACGTGCGCATCGCCATACACTTCGCTCGTCGATGCCTGGAAGATTCGCGCGTGAACGCGCTTCGCAAGCCCGAGCATGTTGATCGCGCCGTGCACGCTCGTCTTCGTCGTCTGCACGGGATCGTGCTGGTAATGAATCGGCGAAGCAGGGCACGCAAGGTTATAGATTTCGTCGACTTCCACATAGAGCGGAAATGTCACGTCGTGACGCATCAATTCGAAGTTCGGGCTATCGAGAAGATGCGCGATGTTGTCCTTCGTACCGGTGTAGAAGTTATCGACGCACAGCACGTCATGGCCCAGCGCCAGCAGCCGCTCGCACAGATGCGAGCCGAGAAAGCCCGCGCCGCCCGTCACCAGAATTCGCTTTCTGTACGCTTCTCTCATGTCGTCATGTCCTGTCTGTCTGATCCACTAGCTGCATACGTAGCGCAAAGCCTCGTCCCAGTCGCGGGCGAAGCGGTCGATATGAAAGCGTTCGAGCGCCGTTCGCCGCGCGCCTTCGCCAAGACGCCGCGCTTCGGCGGGATCGCGCAGCAGGTGCTGCATCGCGTCGATGAGCGCCTGCGTATCCGTATGGATGAAGCCGCTTTCGCCGTTGCGGATCACGGTGGATAGCTCGGTCGTCGCGAGTCCGACGATCGGCATGCCTATCGTCATGGCCTCGACGATGGCAAGCCCGAGGCTCGTCCAGCGAATCGGGTTGAAGAAGAAGCGATAGCGCGCGGTGAAAGCGGCCAACTCCAGATTGCCGATTTCGCCGATGCCGCCCGCCGACTGCGCGTCCATGCCGACGAGATCGAGCGGCACACGCGCGGCGGCTTGCGCATAGACATCGTTGCCGAGCCGCCTGCCGCGCTGACGCAGATGATTGATCACCGCGATGCCGCGCTCCAGTTCGCCGCTATAGCGCACGTCGTCGGGCACGATCACGCCATGCTCGATGACGCGCGTCGGTGTATCGCCGCTATCCCACATCAGCCGGTTGAAGTGGGTCACATGCACGAGCAGCGTGTCGCGTTCCTGCACCCAATGCTTCTGTTCGAACGCGTTTTCCTGCGGCGGATCATGCTCGATATAGACGCGCGGCAAGCGCCGTTGCGCATCGGTGAGCAGGTTGAGGCGATCGTCGTCCCATTGACGCTTGTGCTGAAACAGCACGACATCGAAGGATTGCGACGGCACTTCGCTTGCAGGCATCTCATGCACGTTCGCACCAAACGGCAACGCGCCGGCCGTGCCCGCATATCCCGGCGGAAAGCCGGGGCGCGTGACCAGATAGAAATCGTGCGGCGCCTGGCTAAGGTAATACAGGTAGTTGCCGTGGATATGCCACGTGAGCACACGCAAGCGTCGGGGACTAGTCTTGGGCATGAAGAAGCGTCTCCTCTCGAAGGGTGTGGGCAAGCTGTGCAAGCGCGGCATCGATCACGGAGCGCGCGCTCACGTTGAGCGCGCATTCATGGCCGTAGGGACAATCGCGAAACGCGCAGGGCCGGCACGCGGGCCAGTCCGCCAGCACGCGATGACGCGCATGATCGAGCGGCGCCCAGCGGCGCGTATCGCTTCCGGATGCGATGACGACACTCGGCGTGCGCATCGCCGCGGCGACATGCGAAAGCCCCGTGTCGTTGCAGACGATGAGCCGCGCCCTCGCGACGAGCGCGGCAAGCGCGCCCAGCGACGTGCGTCCGGCGAGATCCATCGCATGCGCGCCGGCATCGTGCGCGACGCGACCCGTCAGCGACGCTTCGCCTGCGCCGCCAGTGACCGCGATCTGCCATCCTGCTTCCGACAACGCGCGCGCCACTTCGCCGAAGCGCTCGACGGGCCATCGGCGTGAAGGCAATTGCGCGCCGGGATGAACGAGCACGAGCCTGTCGCATTCGATCGCGCATGTGTCGATGAGCGCATCGCATTCGCGCGTGTCGTCATCGGTCAGGGGAATCTCGAGATCGAGCGCGTCCGCGTCGATGCCGAGACGTTGCATCAACGCGGTATAGCGCGCGGGCTCGGGCAGCTCGTCGGGCCACGGCATGAACGCGCCTTCGCGCACGCGTTCACCGGGCTTGAGAAAGCCCGCGTTCAACCGCGCGCCCATGCCTTCGACGATATCGTTCGCCACGCCGCCGCTGCCATGCAACTGGATTGCGAGATCGAAGCGGCGTTCGCTCAGCGCGCTCAGAAATGCGGGTAGATGCGCGTCGGTTTCTTCCTGTTCGGGAAAGCCGATCGCGCCCGGAAACACGATCAGTTCATCGAGCAGATGCGCGTATCGTTCGATGAAGCCTTTCGCCCAGGGCAAGCCGACGAGCGCGATATGCGCATGCGGATGAACGCGCCGCAATGCGCGCAATGCGGGCACGGCGCAGAGCATGTCGCCGAGTTGCAGCGCGCGAAAGATCACGATGCGTTCGATCATGGAAAGAACACCTTGAACTTGAACGCGCCGCGAATGCGCCAGTAGATCGACAGATACGGAATGATCGCCGACGTCCATAACATTTCGGCGATATGCGCGGGCGTGCGCGACGTCGTTTTCAATCGCCGCACGGCGAACCATAACGTCATCGCGATCCATGCAATCGCAGCTATGGTGGCGATGCGCGGCGCGCCCGCGATCAACGACACGACCATGACGACGAGCGCCGCGAGCATCGCATAGTAGAGAAGCGGCGGACCGCGCCGGATGCGCTCGCGAAAGAGCGCGGGATGCTTCTTGTAGAGCAGCGCGTCGAACTGGCTTTTCTTCTGCTGCGAAATGCATACGCCCCAGCGCGCGGGGCGTACCGGATGCAGCACCATTGCATCTTCCGCGCGAGCGATCTTCAGTCCCGCGCGCATCAACGCGAATTGCAGATCGGAGTCCTCGCGCCATGCCGATGTGAAACGCGCATCGAAGCCGCCCGTTCTTTCGAGCGCGGCGCGTGTCGCGAATGCGTTCGCGGTGGCGAACTCCGCGCTCGCGAGTCCGGCGGCGTCGAGCTCGTAGTCGGTCGGACGGTCAGGCAGCGGCACGACGATGCGGCCCGATACCGCGTCCGCGCCATGATCGAGTGCATGCACGCCATTGACGAGCCATTGCGGATCGGGGATGGTGTCGTCGTCGGTGAAGGCGATGCGTCGTGCAAGCGATGCGCGCCAGCCTGCATTGCGCGCACCTGCCGGGCCCTGGCTTCCCGTCACCGGCACATAGCGGATCTTCGGGCCGTTCTGCGCATACGATGCGGCGAGACGCTGCACGCATGCTTTCGTCGCTTCGTCGGGGCCGTCGTCGCACACGATGATCTCGTAACGGGCCGGGTCGTACGCCTGTTCAGCGAGGGCGCGCACGCAGCGTTCTAGCATCGCGGGACGGCGATATGTCGGGACGACCACGGACACATCCGGAATGAAATCGTCGCGTGGCAGTGCGTGCGAATCCGTCGCGCTCATCTCGCCGTTCTCGACAAGACCCGAATACGTGCTCATGCTTGCGCGCCCGGTTTTTCGATGAGGAACGAGCCGATCACGAGCGCATCGAGCGGCGACGTCCAGAACGATTCGAGCGCATCGCGCGGCGTATTCACCATCGGTTCGCCGCGCGTGTTGAACGACGTGTTGACGAGCACCGGCACGCCGGTACGTTGCCTGAACGCCGCGAGCAGATCGTAGTAAAGCGGATGCTGCGCGCGATTGACGGTCTGCACGCGCGCGGTGCCGTCGATATGCGTGACGGCCGGAATGCGCGCTCTCATCTCGTCGCGTACATCGAAGACGAACAGCATGAATGGCGCGACGCGCGCATCGACGAACCAGTCGGCGGCGTGCTCTTCCATCACGACCGGCGCGACGGGGCGGAAGTCTTCGCGATCCTTGATCTCGTTCAGACGCGCCTGCATGTCCGCGTGAATCGGCGATGCGAGAATCGAGCGCGCGCCGAGCGCTCGCGGGCCGAACTCCGTGCGGCCCTGATACCAGCCGATCACTCGGTTCTGCGCGAGAATCTCCGCCGTTTCTTCGGCGATGTTCGTGAGCTTGCGATAGGGCGCGCGCGCCCATTTCAGGAACGCTTCGATTTCCTCGTCGCCGAACGCGGGGCCGAGATACGCGTGATCCATGCGCCACTTGCGGCCACGGTCGCCCGCGTTCGCGCGTTCCCGATAGTCGATCCACAGCGCGGCGCCGAGCGCGGTGCCGGCGTCGCCTGCCGCGGGCTGGACCCACACTTCGTCGAACGGACCGCGATCGCGAAGGCGCGCGTTCATCACGCAGTTGAGCGCGACGCCGCCCGCCATCGCGAGATTGGGCAGCCCCGTTTTTTCATGCAGCCACTTCGCGAGTTCGAGGGCGGTTTCTTCGAGCACGGCCTGCAGCGAATGCGCGATATCGAAG
The DNA here is from genome assembly GCF_001544755.2 of Caballeronia catudaia. Classification (GTDB taxonomy): domain Bacteria; phylum Pseudomonadota; class Gammaproteobacteria; order Burkholderiales; family Burkholderiaceae; genus Caballeronia; species Caballeronia catudaia. The sequence continues at coordinate 24,104 of NZ_FCOF02000040.1, forward strand.
TGATGCTGCGTCAGCGGCCCGCCGCGTTCGCGCGCAGGACCGAAACGTTCGACGAGGCGCGGCGCATCGACCGTATAACTTCCATCCTGCCGATACTTCACGATTTCACGGAATTGATCGACATACGCTGGCTTGCCGAACGACGCCAGCGCCATCACCTTGTACTCATCCGACGAATGCAGGAAGCCGAGATAACCCGTCACGGCTTCATACAGCAAGCCGAGCGAATGCGGCAGTTCCACTTGCCTGAGGCGCTTGTATTCGCCGTCGACGAATTGCCCGAGGCTCGTCGTCACGCCTTCGCCGCGTCCGTCCATCGTGAGCACGGCGGTGTCGTCGAAAGGCGCTGCGAGAAACGCACTCGCTTCATGACACAGATGGTGATCGACGTTATGCCAGGCGAAGCGCGGCGCGCGTCCGCCGCTTGCGAACCGCCGCTTCAGATGATGCGGCGCGCCGTCGAGCAACTGGTCTTTCGCGTTGACGATATAGCTCAGAAACAGCGGGTCCCACGGCGATTCGGACGGATTGCTCAACGCCTGTGCCGACGGCATCATCGGCAAGGCGATGCTGGCCTTCGCGTCCTTCGGCATGCCCGAGAAAAGATGCGGATCGTATGAATACGCGATGTGATCGACATCGGCGAGTTCGATGCCCGCTTCCTTGAGGCAATAGTCGATGGCATCGAAAGGAAGCTGCCATGTCGAGAATGGCACGGGGCGCTTCGCATGCTTCACATGCGTGAAGCGCTCGTCTTCGGCAGCCGCGATGACGACGCCATCCTTGACGAGCGCCGCGGCGCTGTCGTGATAGACCGCATTGATTCCCAATGTGTACATGACTAACTGGCCTGTGTTGTCGAGTTGATGAGCGCTGCGTGTTCGGACAGTTCAAGCACGGCGGACACGACCTCGTCCACGCCGACCTGAACGAGGCACGCGTGATGACCTTCGGGACACACGCTGCGATAACACCATCGGCACGGCACATCGTGATAGAGCACGCGATGCGGCGTTTGCCACGGCATGTGCTGCGGATTCGTGAGCGCATAGAGATCGACGACGGGCGTGCCGAGCGCCGATGCGAGATGCACCGGCCCGCTGTTGTTCGACAGCAGCACGCGCGCATGCTCGATGAGCGCCGCGAGTTCGCCGAGTTCGAGCGCACCCGAGAGATCGGTCGCATGCGCGCTGTCTCCGCATGCTTCGCGGCATAGCGAGCTTTCGCCTGGCGAGCCGGTTACGAGCATCGGCCATTGCAATTGCTTGCCGAGACGTTCGATGACTTGCGCAAAGCGCACGGTCGGATATCGGCGCGATGCGGCGGTCGCGCCCGGATGCACGACGATGAACGGCGCATGCGGATCGACGCCGCGTTCGCCGAGCTTTTGTGCGAGTGACGCGGCATCGTCGGGACGCACTTTGAAGCGCATTCGCGTATCCATCGGGCGAGCGCCGACGCTCGCGACGAGCGCGAGCTGCCGCTCCACTTCATGCCGCGTGCCGTGCTGCGGTTCGGTTTCCTGCACCCAATCGGTTAGAAGGCCGTATGGATTCTCGCGACAATGCGCGAGCCGCAGCGGAATGCCGGCGAGATGACACAGCATTGCGGCGGGCAGCGGGTTCTGGCTGTAGACGCTGAAGATCACGGCCGCATCGAACTGCGATGCCGCGAGGCGCGCGCGCATCGCGAGATCGGCGAGCGCGTCGATCGGCGCATCCTGCTTGACCCACGGCGCGTCGTATTCGATCACGTCGTCGATCGCGTCGATGAAAGGCGCCGCCGCCTTGCCCGAGCGCGACGCGAGCAGTGTCAAATGCCGCCCCGGCTGCGCGCTGCGCAACGCATGCAGCGCGGGCGTGGTCATCAGCACGTCGCCGAGATTGTCGAGGCGAATGCACAGGATGCGCTTCACGTCCGCGCCCCAGTCGCGCGCTTCGGTTGCCGCGCTCTTGCGCGCATGCGCCTCGACGACCGGCGGCAGCGTCGATGGATTCACCGGATCACGTTTCATGCAGGACACTCCGCGGCGACGATCGCCATCGCGGCTTCATACATGTCCTTCACGACGATGTCCGGCTCGCGACCTTCGCCGCGCAGCCATTCGGTCTCGTTGCCGTTTTCGATGAGCACGCAGCGGCATCCCGCACGATGGCCCGCCTCGACATCATCGAGTATGTCGCCGATGAACCAGCTTCGCGAGAGATCGATGTGATGCTCGCGCGCCGCGCGCAGCAGCATGCCAGGCGCGGGCTTGCGGCAATCGCATGATTGCGTGTACTCCGGCACGATGCCGCGCGGATGATGCGGGCACCAGTAGATATGCGTGAAGGCTGTGCCCGCTTGCGCAGCGAGCGCTTGCAGGCGCGCTTCGACCTGATCGAGCGCATGCCGCTCGAATTTGCCGAGCGCGACGCCGCTCTGATTGCTGATGACGAACAGCGGCGCGCCATGCGCCGCGAACAGGCGCAACGCATCGAGCGCACCGGGCGCAAGGCGCATGTGATGCGGATCGACGTTCCAGGGCACATCGTCGAGCAGGGTGCCGTCCTTGTCGATTAAAACGGCGGCGCGCGGCGGCCGTGGCGCTTGCGTCATCGCGATCCTCCGCCCATCGCGACGCGGGCCGCGTCCTGCGATTCGGCGCCGCTCACGCGTGCATAGACCTCGGCGAGCGCCTGCGCGACGCTCGACCACGTGAACATCGCGTTGGCGCGCGCGAGGCCCGCTTCGCCCATGCGTCGCGCGAGTGCCGCATCGCGCTTGAGCGTGGCGATCGCCTGCGCGAGCGCGGCCGGATGCTTCGGCGGCACGAGCAGGCCCGTCTCGCCATGCGCGACCGAATAGCGGATGCCGCCCACATCGGCGCCGATCACGGGCGTGCCGCACGCCATCGCTTCGAGCGGCGTGATGCCGAAGGGCTCATACCACGGCGTCGTCACGAAAACATCGGCGGCGTTATAGAAGTGCTTCAGATCGCTTCGTCCATGACGTCCGGCGAAATGCACGTGCTCTTCGACGCCGCATTCCCGCGCGATGCCGCGCAGCCTGCCGATCTCGGGCGTCGCGATCTCGTTGGCTTCGTCGGAATTGCCGCCGACCACGTAAAGCTCGACGCTTTCGTCATGCTCCGCATGGCACACGCCAAGCGCGCGCACGACATTGTCGATGCCCTTGCGCGGCACCATGCGCCCCAGTTGCAGCACGATAAAGCGATCCTGCGGCCAGCCGAGCTGCTCGCGCGCCTGGCGCTTGTCGAGCGGATGAAACTCCGTGCGGTCGAAGCCGCATGGCACGAGATTGATGCGCGCGGGATCGGCATTGTAGAGATGGATCAGGTCGTTCTCGTCCTGCGGACATTCCGCAATCACCGAGTCGGAGCGTTTCACGAGCTCGTCTTCGATATCGAAGCGCGCATCGGGAAAGCCGTCCGATTCGCCCTGATGCAGCCGCCGCACGCGACCGAGCGCATGAAACGTCGTAACGAGCGGCACGCCGAGCGCGTCCTTGACGCGCAAGCCGACGAGACCCGACATGAAGAAGTTCGCGTGCACGATGTCATACGACTGCGCTTCCTGCTCCATGAAGTCGATCATGAAACTCGCGAACGCATCCATGTGCGGCAGAAGCTGTTCCTTCGGCAACTGCACGGGTGGCCCGGCCGGCACGTTGATCACGCGAATGCTTTCGAAGCGCGAGACGAGCGGCAGCAGCGAACGATCGCAGCGCGTGAAGACATCGACTTCGTGGCCGATACGTACGAGCTGGCGCGCCACATTGGCCACGTAGATGTTCTGGCCGCCACTGTCGACGCCGCCCGCGATCGCCAGCGGCGATGCATGTTCACTGATCAAAGCGATCTTCACGAGTGCCTCTCTGTTATGCGATCCCCTTCGGCGTGTCGCGCGGCGCGCAGTCGCGTGGATCAGTCATCCGGATTCAGCATTTGCCGTGCCACTCGTTGTGAGTGTGGACAGAAGTGCGAAACGATTTGCGGTTCGTCGCGCATCGAACCAAATATCGTTTGGTCCGTTGCGCGGCTCGCGCGCTTTTACGTGGCGTGTGTAGAACCGACAGCGCGTTCGCGGCGCGTCTGCGCTTCGCGGCGTGTGTCGTCCTGGTGGACGAGACGCCGCATGAGTTGCACGCGATCGTCGATCACACGCCGTCTGCCGAGCGCCCACACGATGCCCGCGATCAGTTCCTTCAGATCGTGAAGCGGCGAACGTTCCGCGCGTAAGACGCCGATCGCATCGCGCGTGGCGCGCAGCGCTTCGGCCAGCGGCAGACGCATCCACGCGACCCACGCGGCATTGCGCGCGAGCAGCCTGCGTCGTTGCGCGCCGTCGCGCAGCGCAGAAGGATGATGATGAAGAACGAGCTCATCCATATAGACGATCTCGTGGCCTGCGCGAAGCACATCGAGCGAGACGAGCGTCTCTTCGCCGCCGATGAAAAGCCTCGGTTCGTAGCCGCCCGTTTGCCGGAAGACGTCCGTGCGAAACACGCACGCGCCCGCCATGAAGCCGATGAGCGCCGGGCCCGGCAGCCCGTCGCGCGCGAGCGGACTATCGCGCATGCGTTCGCAGGTTTCGTCGACCGCGCCGTGTTCGCCGACGACCACGCGCGCATTCAGCACGCCGACGCGCGGCGCGGCATCGAGCACGTCGACGGCGCGAGACAGCGAGCCGGGACTCCACCACGTATCGTCGTCGCAGAAGGCGACGTATTCGGTTTCGACGCGCGCGACGCCGAGATTACGGCCCGCCGCGCCCAGATTGCGCGGCGCGCGGACGAGCCTCACGAACGGAAAGTTTGCCGCGATGCGCTCGGCGGTGCCGTCGGTCGAGGCATTATCGACCGCGACGATCTCGATGCGATCGGGCAGCGCGGCAAGTCTTGCAAGCGTGTCGATAACCTGATCGGCACGGTTGTAAGTCAGCACGACGACGGACAGCCGCGCGCGGTCCGCGTCGGGAAGAACGACGCGTTCATCGGTCATGGTGTGCGGGCTGCAAGGTCCAGAAGCGCTCGGGCGCGAAGACATCGTCGTAACCGGTCGGGCCGAACGCCTTCAGCTGACTGACATAGCGGCTCACGGCGCGCTGCTTCGCTTCGTGATGACGTGCGAGCAGGGCCGTGTCGATACGTTCGGATACGGGCGTCGCGATGACGCCGCACGCGCGGAGATCGGCGAGGCGCGTCTGCACGAGTCCGTCCATGCGCCGATACAGGGCGTCCTCATACGCGATGCAGACGAGCGCTGGATCGGCGAGCCACGCCGTGCGGCACGCGCGATGCACGACATCGTGATCCGAATGAAAGAGACCCAGCGGAACGACGAGCGCACGGCAGGCCGTCGCGCGGATCACGTCGAGCAGGGCCGTGGCTAGGTCATCGGGCGTGGCGCGGCTATCGCCTGCATATTGCGAATCGAGAAAGCCGAGATGGACGGGGTGCGCGCCGAGCGCATCCAGCGCGGCGGCGTCTTCGGCGTGGCGCGCGCGCATGGCCTGATGCGCGTTCGCGAAGCCGCATTGCGCGTCCCAGCCGGTGACGAGCGCATCGCGTGGCACGCCCGCGAAAACCGTGCATACGATCGAATCGGGCGCGGCAGCGACGGCGGCGCCGCAACTGAAGACGGCGTCGTCGAGATGGGGCGAGATGACGAGCAAGGGTTCATCGGCGTGCGGCATGGGCTTCGCGTTCGTGGTCGGCATGCGCGGCACTGCGCAAAGCATGTGCCGCGCGACGTCGCCGCTTTCATGGCTTGAGCACGACCTTGATGCAGCCGTCTTCCTTGTCGCGGAATGTCTTGTACATATCGGGGCCGTCCGCGAGCGAGACGCGGTGCGTGATGACAAAGGAAGGATCTATCTGGCCTTCCTGAATGCGCCGTAAGAGCTCATCCGACCAGCGGTTCACGTGCGTCTGGCCCATTCGCCAGGTCAGCCCTTTGTTCATCGCCGCGCCGAACGGAATCTTGTCGATCAAGCCGCCATAGACGCCCGGCACGGAAAGCGTGCCCGCCGGGCGGCATACGTAGATCATCTCGCGCAGCACGTGCGGACGGTCGGTTTCCAGCATCACGGCCTGCTTCGCACGGTCGTACAGCGCGTCGAAGGAGCGCGTCGCGTGCGACTCCATGCCGACGGCATCAATGCACTTCTCGGGGCCTTTGCCTTGCGTCAGATCCTTGAGGCGGTCGAGCACGCTCTCTTCCGAGAAGTCGATGGTGACCGCGCCCGCGGCGCGCGCCATCGCGAGGCGCTCGGGCACGCGGTCGATCACGACGACCTGCTTCGCGCCGAGCAGGATCGCGCTGCGCAGCGTCATCTGTCCGACGGGGCCCGCGCCCCAGATCGCGACGGTGTCGGTCGGCTCGATCTCGCATTGCACGGCCGCCTGCCAGCCGGTCGGAAAGATATCGCCGAGAAAGAGCACCTGCTCGTCGGTGAGGCCATCGGGAATCTTGACGTGCGTCTTGTCCGCAAACGGCACACGCACATACTCGGCCTGCCCGCCAGGATAGCCGCCCGTCAGATGCGTATAGCCGAAGAGGCCCGCGGTCGCGTGGCCGAACACCTTGTCGGCGGCGTCCTTGTTGCGATTGCTGCGCTCGCAGACGGAGAAGTTGCCGCGCCTGCACTGATCGCATTCGCCGCAGAAGATCGTGAACGGAATCACGACGCGTTCACCGATCCTGAGCGCCGGGTTCTCGCTGCCCACTTCGACCACTTCGCCCATGAACTCGTGGCCCATGATGTCGCCGGACTTCATGCCGGGCATGAAGCCATCGAACAGATGCAGGTCGGAGCCGCAGATCGCGCAGGTCGAGACCTTGATGATCGCGTCGCGCGGATGCTCGATCACCGGGTCCGGCACCGTTTCGTAGCGAATGTCCTTCTTGCCTTGCCATACGAGTGCTTTCATGACTTGCATCCTTTTGAACGGGGTGGTGCGTGGATTCAGCAATGTGCGTACCGATGCGTCCGCAGTCATCGACATCATCGACGTACGGAAAGCGTCCCTCGCATCAATGCCTGGCCAGCGCCTCGCGCATGATGCGCACATCGCGGGTTGTGACGGGCGGCGCATCGTTGCCCCATGCCGAGCGAACGAACGTCAGCACGCGGGCGATTTCGGTATCGGTGAGTTCGTCGGCGAACGCGGGCATCTTCTTGGGCTCGGGCCCATGTTCCGTCGACGGTGCGCGGCCGCCTTGCAGCACGAGCCGCATGAGCGAATCGGGCTTCTGCGAGAGCACGGCCGGATTGCCCGCAAGCCGCGGATATTTGAACGGCTCGCCGGTGCCATCGCTCTTGTGACAGCGCGCGCAGGTGCTTTGGTAGAGACCTGCGCCGGGACGTTCGTCGGCGCCGATGCGCAGCGCCGCCACGCTTTGCCGTGCGAGACGCGAGCGCGCATCGTAAGCGCCGCCACTGCCGTTCGCGGGCAGGCTCTTCAGATACGACGCGATGGCGCGCAGGTCCTGATCGTCGAGATATTGCGTGCTGTCCTCGACAACCTGCACCATGCTGCCGAAGGTTACGAGCCCCGCGCCGTGACCGGTCTTGAGAAACGCGGCGATATCGTCGGCGGAAATGCGGCCGAGTCCCGCGCCCGATGCGCCGGTCAGATTGGGCGCGTACCAGTGGTCGTTGGTGCCGCCCGTCAAATACGCGCGCGACGACTGCGTATAACCGCGTTCGTTGTACGCGGGACCGCGCGGCGTATGACACGCGCCGCAATGCCCGAGCGATTGCACGATATACGCGCCGCGATTCCATTGCGCATCGCGTTTCGGATCGGGCGTGAAGGGCTTGTCCGGCGCGAACGCGAAGTTCCAGAACGCGAGCGCCCAGCGCTGATCGAACGGAAACGGCAGCTTCGTCTCGGGCGGCGTCTGTGCGACCGGCTCGACGCCATGCATGAAATACGCATAGAGCGCGCGCATGTCGTCGTCGTCGATCTTCGAGAACGATGGATACGGCATCGCCGGATACAGATGCTTGCCGCCCGGCGTAACGCCTTCACGCAGCGCGCGCGCGAAGTCCTCGTAGCTATAGCGGCCGATGCCATGCTGCGGGTCAGGCGTGATATTGCTCGTCCACATCGTGCCGAAGGGCGAGCCCATCGGCAGGCCGCCCGCGAACGGATGCGGCGGCGGCTTGCCGGGCACGGGCGCGGCCGTGTGGCAGCCGGCGCAATCGGCGGCTTTGGCGAGGTACGCGCCGCGTGTGACGAGATCGGGCGTCTGCGCGCGGACGCACTGCATCGATGCGATCGCAGCGAAAACAAGAAGGAAGACGCGGCGTCCGGGCATCATGACGATCACCGTCCCCCGCATGGCGACACGAGCAGCCACGCGAGATCGGTCGAGATCAGCGCGAATACGAAAAGCGCGCTGGCCAGCGCCCCCGCGCGCGCGATGAACGCATCGCGCGCCGCATGTCTGTCGACCGCTTCATGCGCTTTCGGCAGCGTTCCGATCGCGCCGGTTCGGCGCCAGTTGCGCCACGCAACGATGCCGCCGGCGATGCCCATAAGCAACGCCAGCACCGCGACGGTGACGATGCCCGGTTCGAGCCACGACAACGCGGGCGCATGCACCGGACGTTCGTGCGGGAAGCATCCCCACGCGGCGATGGTCTGCACGAGATTCGTCTGCACCATCCACGCGGCGGGCGCGAGCAGGAGGCCGATTGCGAGCGCGATAGCGCCAGGGCGCGCGGGATGAGATGAGCGGTTCTTCATCGCGGCAGCACATAGGGCGACAGATACAGCGTCGCGAAGATGAAGAGCCACACGACATCGACGAAATGCCAGTACAGCCCGCCGATGGTCAGCGCCGCCGAGCGCGCCCGGTCGAAGTAGCCGAGCGCCGTCCAGAGCAGCAGGAACGCGAGCACGACGAGACCGACGAGCACATGCATCATGTGAAAGCCGGTGATCGTGAAATACAGCGAGCCGTAGAGATGCGTCGTCAGGCCGTAGGGATGATTGGCCCATTCCTTGAGTTGTATGCCGGCGAAGATCATGCCGAGCGCTATTGCGATCGCGAGCATCAGCACGCCCATGCCGCGCCTGCCGCGCCGCACGAAGCGCTCGCTCGCCCATACGAACACGCTGCTGGAGAGAAGAATGCAGGTGTTGGCGATGCCGAGCCCGAGCTTGGGCAAGCCTTCGGGCGGCCAGTGCTCGGTCGTCTGCGATGCGAGATACAGATACGAAAAGATCAGATAGCCGAAGAGCGCGGCTTCGGTGGCGACGAGCGTGAGGCATCCCCACCAGCCGCCCGAGCGTTCGCCCGGACTGCCGATGGGCAAGCGCTCGCGCTCGGGCAACACATCCGCGAGCTCGCTCATGATGGCGCTCCGGAGCGCTGTGTATGAGAGACGTCATCGCGCTGGCCGAGTTCACGGCGAGGCCACAGCCAAACGACGATGGCCGCGCCGCACGCAACGAGTCCGAACGCCGTCAGCCGCCACGAAGTCAGTGCGAGGCCGACGAAGAACAGCAGCGACGCGACGCCGAGCCAGAACGGCGCATACGAGTCTTCGGGCATCTTGAGGATGACGTCGGGATCGCCGTCGAGCGCGGTGGTGCCGAGCGCCTCGCGTCCTTCGTCGAGCACGTAGCCGTATTCGAGCTGCGATCGCATCGTGCCGGCGATGCGCTCCTCCCACAGCGGATGACGGCTCGCGATGCGCGGCGCGATCGCGAAGTTATACGGCGGCGGCGGCGATGACGTCGACCATTCGAGCGTGGGCGCATCCCAGGGGTTATCGCCCGCAACGGGACCGCGCCGCAGGCTATGGAACAAATCGCAAAGAAACACGAGCACGCCCGCCGCGAACATGAATGCGCCGATCGACGTGATCATGTTCACCGTGTTCCAGCCCATGTCGGGCGCATACGTGTAGATGCGCCGCGGCATGCCGAGCAAGCCCGCGATATGCATTGGAAAGAAGGCGATATTGAAGCCCGCGAAAAGAATCCAGAAACCGATGCGCCCGATCTTCTCGCTCATCATGCGTCCGGTGAACTTCGGAAACCAGAAGTAGATGCCGCCGATCACCGGAAACACGTTGATGCCGAGCAGCACGTAATGCAGATGCGCGACGACGAAGTAGGTGTCCGTGAGCTGCCAGTCGAGCGGCACCGCGGCGGTGAGCACGCCGGATAATCCGCCGATCACGAACAGGAACACGAAGCCCGCGAAGTAGAAGAACGGCACGCGGAACACGGGCCTGCCGGTCCAGATGGTCGCGATCCACGCGAAGGTCGCGACCGCGCTCGGTATCGCGATGACCATGCTCGCCGCGCCGAAGAACGACAACGCGAGCGCGGGTATGCCGGTCGCGAACATGTGATGTATCCAGACGACGAAGCCGACGACCATCGTCGCGACCGTCGACAGCGCAACCGGCAGATAGCCGACGAGCGGCCTGCGGCAGAAGACCGGCAGCGCATCGGAGACGATGCCCATTGCGGGCAGCACGACCGCATACACCCACGGATGCGCGAAGATCCAGAAGAGATGCTGCCAGAGCAGCGCGCGGCCGCCGTTGACCACATCGAAGAAATGCGTGCCGATGCGTCTGTCGAGCCATAGAAGAAAGAACGCGAGACTCACCGACGGCACCGCGAGGAGGTTGCCGCCCGACGCCGTGAGCGTGCCCCACACGAGCACCGGCACGCGATCGAGCGACATGCCCGGCGCGCGCATGCGCAGGAACGTAACGACGAAGTTCATCGAGCCGACCGTCGTCGAGATGCCGAGCAGCACCATGCCGAGCGCATAGACATCGATGTTCGGTCCCGTGTTGTAGGTGAGGCCCGCGAGCGGCGCATAGTTGAACCAGCCCGCGTTGGGCGCTTCGCCGAACGGAAAGCTCGCGTACAGGAAGAGTCCCGCGAAGAGAAAGATCCAGTACGACAGCGCGTTCAGCCGCGGAAAGGCCATGTCGCGCGCGCCGAGTATCAGCGGCCATAGATAGTTCGAGAAGCCGGAGAGCACGGGCAGCGCGTAGAGGAAGATCATCGTCACGCCGTGCATCGTGAAGAGCTGGTTGTATTGCTCCGGCGTGACGAGGGTCGCGTTAGGGCGCGCGAGCTGCACGCGCATGATGAGCGCTTCGATGCCGCCCGCGATCAGGAACGCGAACGCGGTCACGAGATAGCGCAAGCCGATGCTCTTGTGATCGACGGTCGAAAGCCAGCCGCGCCAGCCGGGCGGCGTTTCCCAAAGCGCGCGCAGCTTGCGCTCCTGTTCGCTGCCGGGTTCGATGCGGCCTGTCGTGAGCGTGCGCCGCAGCGGCGGCGGCGAGGCGGCGTGTTCGGTCATTGCAGTGTCCGGAGATAGGCGGCAAGCGCGGCGGCGTCGTCGGCGGAGAGCGTGATCGAAGGCATCATCGAATCGGGCTTGATGCGCTGCGCATGTTGAATCCAGTCGAGCTGGTTCGACGCCGTGTTCGGCAGCGCGCCCGCCGCAATGAGCCTGCGCGAGTTCAGGTGCGTGAGGTCGGGCGCCTGTGCGCCGTTCGCATCGCTGCCGCGCACGGTGTGGCAGCCGGCGCATCGATCGAGAAAGAGATCTTGTCCGTCGCTCACGCGCGCATCCGCTGCGTGCGGCTTCGCCTGCGCCGCATACCATGCGTCGAACTGCGCGCGCGGTTCGGCGATCACTTCGAACGCCATATGCGCGTGCTGCGCGCCGCAGAACTGCGAGCATTGCCCGCGATAAACGCCCGCGCGGTCCGCCTGAATCCATTGCTCGTTGACGACGCCCGGTATCGTCTGCGTCTTGCCCGCGAGACGCGGCACCCAGAAGGCATGGATGACGTCGGCGCTGCGCAGCTCGATCTTCACCGGCTCGCCGACGGGAATATGAATCTCGTTGGCCGTCGTGATGGCGGGACTTCCGGCGTACTCGATCTTCCACCACCAGTCGTAAGCCGTGACCGCGATGGTCAGGCCCGGCTCCTTGTGCGGCGATGCGACGGATTCCAGCGTGACGAGCATATAAGCCAGCGCCGCGAAGAGCGCCACTGAAGAGATGCCCGTGCCGATCCAGATCCAGTGCATGCCGCCGCCTTCGCCCTGCACATGCGCGGCATCGCGTTCGGTGGGCGGAGGGCGCTTGCGGACCATCGCACCCACGAGCAGCCCGCTCACGATCAGCGCGACGGCGACGACGAGCGCCGCGAGCGCCCAGCCGAGCCACATGGTCGGCGTGGCGGCGGGGCCATCGGCGTGAAGGAAATAGTTCAGCGGCGCATCGGCGCGGGCGCTCGTCTGCCACCTTAGCGCGATGAGTGCGGCGATCACGGCGCGGGTGCTTTGCCTGGCACAATGGATCGCTCTGTGCGTAGCCAGCATCCGCATACATCTCCGGTGATTAGTGGATAGTGGACTTGGACGATCGTCTTGATGCGCACGACCGGTTAAGGCTTAGCAATCTGCGCTCCCAACGAACGCCTTACGGCAGTTTGCCATCGAGTTGCAATCACTTTTGTCTGTCCAATGAATGGGTATAAATCGACGGCTTCTTTTGTTAAGATGGCCGAAAGCCTTGCATAAGCGCACGTCGAAGCTATGATGTACTAACGTATTCGTGGTCCGCGCACTGTTTCGCAGAGGCAAGGTATTCCTCTGTGCCTTCTTTTTTCGCGCGTCAATCGAACGTTGCGCTGCGGCCTTTCGTCCTGAGCGCCGTGGCTGGGCCCCATCGCGTATCTAGCGCGTCGGCCAGTCAGTTTGCCGCCTTTATCTCTCGTACCGAACGGCGCTGCACGCGTTGTATTCGGCTGCGCTAAATGCTCATTCGCAATGGCGTGTCGTTGCAATAGTCGGCGTTTCTCTTTCCACAATTTATCGAAAGCATGTTATCGAATTCAATCTTCCGATCGTGCCATGACCGAAAACAATCGCCGCTTTTCAAATGTCTGCCCTTCAAAGATTCGCCGTTTGTTTTCGGCACGATGGATAGCGGTATTGCCCGCGCTCGCAGCGGCATTCGTGCTCGCGGCATGCGGCGGTGGCAGCGATGGCCCCAGCACGGCGGGCGTCTCGCAGTCGAGTTCGGCGAGTCCATCGGACTCGGGTAGCACGGGTAGCACGACGACGCCGCCAGACAGCGGCGCCTCTGCGCCTCTGGCGGCATCGAGCCCCGCGCCGGCCAGTGGATCGACGAGCACGAGCAGCGCCGCGACGACGGTGATCGCGCCTTCGGGCAGCATCTTTTATGGCATGAACGGTCATGTCAATCTGACCGGCCCCTATACGACCACGAGCCTCGATCAGCAGCTCGCGCAACTGAAGGACCTCAACGTCACGCTGTATCGCAACGACGTGAGCAATGTGGACGGTGCGAAGAAACTTGCCTCTGTTGCGCAGAAGTTTGCTCAATCCGGCGTGACGGTTTATCCCGTGCTTCTTCAGACGCTCAATTTCGCCGACGAGAACGCGGCTTATCAGGCTAGTTACACGCTCGCGCAGCAGATCGTCAACGTGCAGCGCTATGCGTGGTACGAAGTCACCAACGAGCTCGCGCCCACATGCCTCAACGGATGGGTCGACGGCGTGCGCAGCACCGACTTCAAGAACGACTGCTTCCAGATTGCGCGCGGCGTCATTCGCGGGATGATTGCGGGCATCAAGTCGGTCGATCCCGATGGCAAGATCATCATCGGCGGCAATACGTGGATGCACTACGGCTTCGACGTGATGCTCGCGAACGGCACGCAGCCGGACGGCACGAGCGGGCATCCCGTCGTGACATGGGATATCACCGCGTGGCACTGGTATTCGGAGCAGGGCGATATCCGCAACGCGTGCGGCGGAACGGGGTGCTACAACGTGATCGGCACGCTGCAATCGTTCGGCAAGCCGATCTGGATCAACGAAGTGGGCATGCGTCCGAGTTTCCCCGGCACGGCCGGCGAAGCGGGCACATTCATGGCGAACAACATGATGGGCGCGCTGCTCGCGATCGCGCCGCAATACAACATCCAGTCGCTCCAGGTCTATCAGCTCTATGACGATCCGCCCACTGGCGAGGGTCCGTACGGCATCATGCTGAACGACGGCGCGACGCCGAAGCCGGTCTATACGTCGGTGAAGAACTTCATTGCGACGCATCCGCACTGAAGGTTTCAGCCGATGAAACCAGGCAGGCCCGCGGCCGCATCGCTGCGGGCCAGTTCCTTCGCGCGCTCGATGAGTGCGTCGAATTGCGCATCGTCGTTCGGTCGCGGAAAATGCGCGCGAAAGAAGTCGGCCCAGCGGAAATCCGCTAGCGGCACGTCGGTCTTTTCATAACCGCCAGCGGCGCGCACGAAGGCCGCGAGACTGCGGAATTCATCGTTCACTGCATCCCCCATGCGCACTGGCATGTCCTTGAACGCGATGCGGCGTCGGTCCGCATCGTAGGGATAAACCCACGCGTTGTTTTCCAGCGTCAGCCAGAACTCGGGCTGCGACAGCGAAGTCAAATCCCTGACCAGGACAAACGGCACATCCTTCACGCCGATGCGCTCGAGCGCGCACGTGACATGATGATGATCGATCACGTACGGCTCGCCGCCCGGCCCGAACACCACGGCGATGGGTTTCTGCGCAATAGCCATGTCCAGGTCATGCGCGCTCAGCGTGCGATAAGTGTCGGCCTTTTGGCGGATCTGACGTTCGCCGTGCGTCATCTGCGTCGGGTGCAGTCGATCGATGCGCAGCGTATTCATGACGCGCCCCCTGAGAAGCGATGCATCGAGCGCGCAGGCAAACCGTGTTCCCGGTCTGGAACCGCGCTTGCTTCGAGCAGAGAAGAGAGGCGCAACGATGAACACGAAAGCCGGGCATCGCGGGCACGAAGCACAAAGAAGTGCGATGAATCCGCTTCGCTGGTTCGCCGGGATCGCCGCGTTGCGCGCATACGAGCCACGCTGGCTCTTCCACGATTTCGTCGCGGGACTTTCCGTGAGCGCGGTGCTGGTCCCGGCAGGGATGGCCTACGCCGAAGCGGCGGGACTTCCCGCAGTGAACGGCTTATATGCGTCTTTCGCCGCGATGCTCGCCTATGCGGTCTTCGGCCCGAGCCGCCTGCTCGTCGTCGGCCCGGATTCGGCGCTCGTCGCGCTCATCGCCGCGAGCATCGTGTCGCTGAGTCAGGGCGACCCGCATCGCGCGCTCCTTACGGCCAATGCGCTCGCGGTGCTGGCGGGCGCAATCTGCCTCGTCGTCGGCTTGCTGAAGCTCGGCTTCGTCAGCGAATTGCTGTCACTGCCCATCCGGTACGGCTTCCTGAACGGCATCATCCTGACGATCATCGTCGGACAGATGCCGAAGCTGCTCGGCTTCAAGGGCAAGGGCGAATCGTTCATCGCGCAGGTGAACGATCTCGTCGATGGACTCGCCGCATCGAAAGTGAACATGACGGCGTTCGCCATCGGCATCGGCGCGCTCGTGTCGATCCTGCTCATCAAACGCTTCTGGCCGAAAGTGCCTGGCGTGCTGATCGCGGTCGGCGTGGCGACGGCGCTCGTGAAGGCGATGGATCTCGGCAAGCGCGCGGACGTCGCGACCGTGGGCAACGTGCCGCGCGGGCTTCCTTCTTTCGAATTTCCGCTGATGCCGCTCGACCAATGGTGGCAGCTCGCGGGCGCCGCGGCGGCGATCGCGCTCGTCTCGTTCACGGATGTCGTCGTGCTGTCCCGCACCTACGAGATGCGCACGAAGGAAACCGTCGACCGCAATCAGGAGTGCGTCGCGCTCGGATTGTCGAACATCGCGGCGGGACTGTTTCAGGGCTTCGCCGTGAGCGCGAGCGGCTCGCGCACGCCCGTGGCCGAAGCGGCGGGCGCGAAGACGCAATTGACGGGCGTGTTCGCCGCGCTCGTCGTCGCCGGGTTGCTCGTCGTCGCGCCGCATGCGCTCGCCAGCACGCCACAAGCGGCGCTGGCCGCGGTCGTCATCGCCGCATGTCTCTCGATGCTCGAAGTGGGCGGCGTGATGCGGCTGTACCGGCTGCGCAAGAGCGAGTTCGTGCAGGCGCTCGTGTGCTTCGCCGGCGTCGCGGTGCTGGGCGTCGTCAACGGCATTGCGCTCGCGCTGCTGCTGGCCGTGCTGTCGTTCCTATGGCGCGCGTGGCGGCCGTATGACGCGGTGCTCGGACGCATCGACGGGCGCAAGGGTTATCACGATGTATCGCGTCATCCCGAGGCGCGGCGCGTGCCCGGTCTCGTGTTGTTTCGCTGGGACGCGCCGCTGTTCTTCGCGAACGCGGAGATTTTTCGCGAGCACGTGCTGCGCGCAATCGACGATGCCGACGACACCGCGCGCTGGGCCGTGATCGCGGCAGAGCCTGTGACGGACATTGATCTCACTGCCGTCGAAGTGCTGGAGCGATTGCACAAGGAACTCGCCGAGCGCGACATTGCGCTGTGCTTCGCTGAATTGAAAGGGCCGGTGAAAGACAACCTGAAGCGCTACGGCGTGTTGCAGACGATCGGCGAAGGGCGTTTGTTTCCCACCATCGGCGAGGCGGTCAATGGCTATCTCGCGGCACATGACGATGTGCAATGGCGCGATTGGGAAGATCAGTGAAGCGGAGGCGCGAGAGAGGCATCCTACGTGTCCTTGTGCCCCGGCAACACCGCGCCGAGCACCTGCTTCGCCGTATCGACGATCACATTGCCCTGATTCGGATCGCCCTTCATGAGCGTGGCCGCGAACGCCTTCGCCTGCTGTAGCGTGATGTGCGGCGGCAGCGGCGGCACGTTCGGGTCGGCCTTCACTTCGATCACGACAGGACGATCCGCTGCGAGTGCTTCGTCCCACACGGCGGCCATGCGCTCGGCGTCATCGACATAAAAACCCTTCAGGCCGATCAGCTCCGCGAACTTGTGATACGGCACCGACGGAATATCCTGCGATGCCTCGAACTTCGGATCGCCTTCCATCACGCGCTGCTCCCACGTGACCTGATTCAGATCCTCGTTGTTCAGCACCATGCAGATCCAGCGCGGATCGGACCACTGCTTCCAGTATTTCGCGACCGTGATGAGCTCGGCCATGTTGTTCATCTGCATCGCGCCATCGCCGACGAGCGCGATCACCGGCCGCTCGGGATAGGCGAACTTCGCCGCGATCGCATAGGGCACGGCCGCGCCCATCGATGCAAGCCCGCCCGAGAGCGAGCACAGCATGCCGCGTTTGACCTTGAGATCGCGCGCGTACCAGTTCGCGACCGAGCCCGAATCGCTCGTGACGATCGCATTCGCGGGCACGCGCGGCGACAGCTCCCACACGGTGCGCTGCGGATTCACGCCGGCCTTCGCGGGCTCGATCGCGCGTTTTTCGAGCTTCTTCCACCAGTCCGCGAGCCAGCCTTCGATGTCCTCGCGCCATGCGCGATCGGCTTTCTGTTGCAGCAACGGCAGCAGCGCGCGCAAGGTTTCGGCGCTGTCGCCGACGAGATTCACTTCCATCGGATAGCGGATCGACAGCATGTCCGCCTTGATGTCGATCTGCACGCCGCGCGCCGCGCCTTCCTTCGGCAGGAACTCCGAGTAGGGAAAGCCCGAGCCGATCATCAGCAGCGTGTCGCATCCGGTCATCAGCTTGTAGCTCGGCTCGGTGCCGAGCAGGCCGATCGAGCCGGTGACGAAGGGCAGATCGTCGGGCAACGCGCCCTTGCCGAGCAGCGCTTTCGCGACGCCCGCGCCCAGCTTCTCCGCGACGGCGATGACTTCATCGGTCGCCTGCAGCGCGCCCGCGCCGACCAGGATCGCGACCTTCTTGCCCGCGTTGAGCACGTCGGCGGCTTGCTGCAGGTCGTCGGCATAAGGCACGGTCTTCGGCGCGCGATAACCCACGCCCGAATGCAGCGTGCCGTGCTTGCGGCCCGGCGGCTCGTATTCGAGGTCCTGGAGATCGTTGGGCAACACGACCGCCGTGACCTTGCGTTCCGACAGCGCGATACGCACCGCGCGATCGACGAGGTGAGGGATCTGCGCGGGGACGCTCGCCTGCTGCACGAACGCGCCGGCGACGTCCTTGAACATCGCGGGGAGATCGACTTCCTGCTGATAGTGGCCGCCGAGCGCCGCACGCGCCTGCTGGCCGGTGATCGCGAGCACGGGCATGTGATCGAGGCGCGCATCGTAAAGACCGGTGATGAGATGCGCCGCGCCGGGGCCCGACGTCGCGATGCACACGCCCAGCCCGCCCGTGAACTTCGCATGCGCGGAGGCCATGAAGGCGGCCATCTCTTCGTGGCGCGCCTGAATGAATTCGATCTTGCCCTTCGCGCGGCTGAGCGCGCCGAACACGCCGTTGATGCCGTCGCCGGGATAACCGTAGATGCGGCGCACGCCCCACGCGTGCAGACGGTCGACCAGAAAATCGCCGACGGTGTTAGCCATGATGAAAGTCTCCGGAATTCGTTTCGAAAGAAATGAGCGCCCGCGGAGCCTTATGGGACAAGCGAAGCGGCGCGCCATGCACAGGATCTGCGCAACGCATGTGCCGCGTGCCGCGAGACAGGCAGGATCGACACTTGCTAGACGCTCGTGCAAAGGGATGAACGCAGGATGAACGCAGGACCCTAACGATGGCGCAAATGCCTCTCACGCTCGAATGGCCGGATGTCTGCATTCGAATTTCGCTGGCGGTGCTGGCCGGCATCCTGATCGGTTACAACCGGGGCGAAGCGGGCAAGGACGCCGGATTGCGCACGACCTTGCTCGTCTGTCTTGCCGCGTGCCTCGCGATGCTGCTGACGAACGCGCTGTTGGGGCAGGCGGGCAAGACATCGGATTCATTCATTCAACTGGATGTGATGCGTCTGCCGCTCGGGATACTGTCGGGCGTGGGCTTCATTGGCGCGGGTGCGATCCTTCGCAAGGACGGCCTCGTCAAAGGACTGACGACAGCGGCCACGCTGTGGTTCGTGACGGTCGTCGGCCTGTGCTTTGGCGCGGGCCAGCTCGGCCTCGGCATCGCGGGACTCGTGCTGGGCATCGCCGTGCTGTGGTTGATGAAGGCCGTCGAAAGCCGTATGTCCTGCGAGATGCACGCAGAACTACGCGTGACTTATGAACGAAGCACATTCTCGCGAGCGACGCTCACGGATTCGATGCGCGCATCCGGATGCCGGCTCACCAGCGTGGCGGGATCGGCGAAAGGAACGGACCACTTGGAAGAGCGCTTCGAAGTGCGCTGGCATAGCCCGCCCGACGCGCAGCACGTGCCCCCGTTCAACGAGTCGGCGATGGCAGCGGGCGCTCTGGAATCCGAGTGGAGCATCGTGCGATGAACGACGCGTTTTTATCGGCGCGATTCATACATGTTCGAAAGGCTCGTGCAAAGGACTATTGGATCGGCACGCGCTTTGACGTATAAATCAAGTACCATCGTTGATGGGTGACATCAGGAGTGCAAATGCTGATTAGGTGTGTGGCGTGCAACAAGCTGATTTATTCCGATGATGCACTCGAGGACGACACTTGCCCGGCATGCGGTTCCACGGAGACAGTGCATATCGCGATGGGTTTTATCTTCGATCAGGCGGTGAACGTGCCGGAGCAATCGGCTTGGCCCCCGGAACGGCGCGACGCCGCCGAATCGATTCGCAGGAAACCTTAGAGTTGTCCGCGATGGCGTGATTGAAACGCATGCTTCTTTCCGCTGGTTTCCTGCTTTGAATGTGCGCTTGCTTTCCCCTCTCGAAGCGCATGATTGCCCGCCCTGACCGGCGGGCTTTTTATTTCCGCGAGCGCAACGGACCGCGCCCGCCCGACCACGCGAACGTGAACGCGGAAAAGGGCGTGAGCATGTGTAAGCAACGCTTTCCGTTGATTACGCGCGGCGGGTGCGGCTCCTACGGCGAACGGAAAGGTCAGCGCGGAACACGTCTTGCTAGGCCTACGCGACGATGTCGTTCCGATCGGCATAGAGCGCAAAATACTATGGATGTCGAAGCAAATTCGACGTGAAACCCGGCGTGCAGGTCGCGCCTCAACTCGCACTTATGCAAATACACAATGTAAAGGCGACCCGTCCGCTGCTCGCCGTAAGCTTCTTCGCGGCGGATGTGCAAGCGGGCGTCGGCCCGTTTCTCGGCATCTACCTGCAATCTCACGGCTGGACGACGGACCGCATCGGCACCGTGCTGACCATTGGGGGCATCGTCGGCATGCTGGTTACGACGCCCGCGGGCGCGCTCGTCGATGCGACCTCGCGCCGGCGCACCGTCGTCGCGGCAGCGAGCGCGCTGTCGATCGTCTCGGCGATCATCATCTGGCTGTTCCACGGCTTCTGGTCCGTCACGCTCTCGCAGATCGCCACGGCCATCGCGGGCGCGACGATGGGCCCGGCGCTCGCCGGTCTCACGCTCGGCATCGTCGGACGGCAGAATTTCGACCGCCAATACGGGCGCAATCAGGTGGCGAATCATGCGGGCAACATCGCGGCGGCGGCGCTCTCGGGCTGGCTCGGCGCGTGGCTCGGCATGCCATATATCTTCGCGTTGAGCGCGGCCTTCGGCGCGGGCTGCATCCTCACGGCGCTGTGGATTCCGCCAGGCTCGGTGCATCGGCATTACGCGCGCGGCATCGCGAAAGACGATGCCGACGACGCCTCCGATATCCGCGCCGACGCCCTGCGCGTGCTGTTGCGCAATCGTTCGCTGCTCGTGCTGTCGGCGGCGCTCGCGGCATTCAATCTCGGCAATTCGGCGATGCTGCCGCTCTACAGTCTCGCGGTTGCATCGACGCACGCCGCCGATCCGAGTCACGTGACGGCCGCCAATATCGTCATTTCGCAGATCGTCATGCTGGTCGCGGCGGCCTATGCGAGCCGCGCGATCCGCCGCTTCGGTTTCTGGTGGATCATCCTCGCCACGCTAGCGACGTTGCCGTTGCGCGCCGTCACGGCGGCGTTCGTCCCGCCGGCGTGGGGCATCGTGCCGGTGCAGGTGTTCGACGGCATCGGCGCGGGATTTCAGAGCGTCGCGGTGCCCGCGCTCGTCGTGCATCTGCTGCACGGAAGCGGCCGCGTGAATCTGGGGCAGGGCGCGGTGCTGGGCGTCGAGGCGGCGGGCGCGTGCCTGAGCCCCATGCTCGGCGGCTGGATCGCGCATCGCTACGGCTTTCCGGCCGCGTTCGTGGCGCTCGGAAGCCTGTCGGTCGTGTCGCTCGCGATCTGGGTCGGTTATGGACAGCGCGTGCGGGAGGCGCTCGACACGCGGCGCGACGAGCTCGGCAAGCTGGCCGACGTGGGTTCCTCGACGTTATTGCCCTGACTGCGATGGCGGCACGCGGAATGCGGGCTTCACAGTGCCCGACACATACCGGAGAAGAGGATGATTCCCGACGCCTGCCAGCGCATGCAAAGACCGATCCCCGACGTCGACCCCGATCCGGCGCCGCCGCCCGATGGCGATCCCGATTCCGTTCCGCCGGACGGCACGCCGCGTCCTATCGGCGATCCGCCCGACCGCGCGCCTCCAGAGTACGTCTGAGCATCGCGCATTCACTGCGGCGAGTCGCCGGGGGGCAGCGCGTCGGCCTTCGCGTTCGCGTGGGTCTTCGCGGCTTCCATCGCCATGTCGAAGCTCTCGACCGGGCGGTCGCGCATTTCGGTGAAGCCGTCGGCGTCGATCGTATAGGCCCAGGTGCATCGACCGGTCGGATCGTGATCGATGGTGATCTCGACGTTGTGCCCGTTGCGAACGTAAGTCTCGGTTGCCATGATGTGCCTCTCGGTGTGGTTCACGACATGCCCGCGCCGCGCAGGCGCTTGACGGCGAGAATTGCTGCGGCGGGCACGTGCACGGCGCCGAAGCCCAGCACGAACACGAGCCATGCGGGTATCGGCAAGTCGAGCGTGGATGCACCCATTGCGCCGAACGCGAGCGCCACCACGATCAGCACGAAGTGCGCGGTGCGGCGCTTGCCCGTGCCGCGCGTGAAGCTGGGAATTTCGTAGTGCGCGTAGCAGACGATCGCGCCCATCAGCGCCGCCGCGACGATGGCCTGCCACGGAATCACGGTTTGTTCGATCCGGGCGGCACGGGGTTCTTTTCCTGCGACGACGGCAACGCGTTTTCCGATGCCTCGTGGCCGCGCCTGGTGCGCGCGTCGAGTTCGGCTTGCTTCGTGTCCTGCGAGGGCGGCGGCGCGGATTCGTCGCGGCCCACGGGTTCGTCCATGTCGTCGGCGGTGGCGTGCGGCACGGGCTTGTCCTGCTGCATGATGGCCTCCGGAAATGCGTGAAGCGGCGCGCGAGACGCACGCCTGCATGTCGTGCGGAGCAAGCGCCGGTCCCGGTCGACGCCTGATGCGCGCAGCGCCGTCAGCCCGCGCGAGGCATCCGCCGCGACCCGGCCGCAAGCGCGGCGAACGCGAGCACTACTCGGCATATCGCAGATCGGCGCGAATGAAACCGGCTTTCACGACGCGCTGCAACGCGCCGACGTCGCGCTTTATCGTGCGAAGGTGGCGGGGGCGCAACAAGCTCACTGCGTCAGTGATGAACCGAGTGACTGACGCAGCGTGCGCGCCGCCGCGACCATGTTGCGCAGCGCGGGAATCACTTCATCCCATTGACGCGTCTTGAGCCCGCAGTCGGGATTGACCCACAGGCGTTGGCCGGGAATGCGCTCCGCCGCTTTCGTCATCAGATCGACGATATGCGCTTCGCTCGGGATATTGGGCGAGTGGATGTCGTACACGCCCGGCCCGATCTGATTCGGATAGCGGAAGTCGTCGAAGGCGTCGAGCAGCTCCATGTCCGAGCGCGATGTCTCGATCGTGATGACGTCGGCATCCATGTCCGCGATCGACGCGATGATGTCGTTGAACTCCGAATAGCACATGTGCGTGTGAATCTGCGTTTCGTCGCGCACGCCGTTCGCCGCGATACGGAACGCTTCCACCGCCCAGCGCAGATACGCGCTCCATTGCGAGCGGCGCAACGGCAGGCCTTCGCGCAAGGCGGCTTCATCGATTTGAATGACGCGCACGCCGGCCTTTTCCAGATCGAGCACTTCCTCGCGGATCGCGAGCGCGAGTTGCTGGCACGACACCGAGCGCGGTTGATCGTCGCGCACGAACGACCAGTTCAGGATCGTGACGGGGCCGGTGAGCATGCCCTTCATCGGCTTCTTCGTTTGCGATTGCGCGTAGCGAATCCATTCGACGGTCATCGCCTTCGGACGGCTGATATCGCCGAAGAGAATCGGCGGCTTCACGCAGCGCGAGCCGTACGACTGCACCCAGCCGAACTCGCTGAACGCATAGCCTTCGAGCTGTTCGCCGAAGTATTCGACCATGTCGTTGCGTTCGGCTTCGCCGTGCACGAGCACATCGAGGCCGAGCGCTTCCTGCTCTTTCACGGCGCGCGTGATTTCGCCTTGCATCGCGGTCCTGTAGCTCGCGGCATCGAGTTCGCCCTTTCTGAACTGGCTGCGCGCATGACGGATCTCGCTGGTTTGCGGGAACGAGCCGATGGTCGTCGTCGGATACGCGGGCAGGTCGAGCATCGCGGCCTGCTTCGTGGCGCGTTGCGGATAGGCGCTCGCGCGTTCGCCGAGCGCGGCGTCGATCTTCGCGAGCGCCGCCTTCACCGCCGGATCATGCACACGCGATGGCGTGCGGCGGCTTTCGATCGCCGCTGCGTTGTGCGCGAGCGCATCGGCCACCGATGCGCGGCCTTCGTTCAACGCGCGCGCGAGCACATGCAGTTCATCGAGCTTTTGCAGCGCGAAGGCGAGCCACGATTGGATATCGGCGTCGAGCTTCGTCTCGCTCGACAGATCGACGGGCGCATGCAGCAGCGAGCACGACGGCGCGATCCACAAGCGGTTGCCGAGCGACGCGCGCAGCGGTTCGAGCCAGTCGAGCGCTGCGTTCAGATCCGTCTTCCAGACATTGCGGCCGTTGATCGCGCCGACGGACAGCACCGATGCATCCGGCAGCAACGAAGCCGCCGCGGCCACTTCGTCGCGCGCGTTGATCGCATCGATATGCAGGCCATCCACCGGCAGCTTGCACACGAGTTCGAGGTTCTCCTGCAACGGGCCGAAGTAAGTCGCGAGCAAGAGGCGCACGCGGCGCGCCGAAAGCGCATCGTAGGCGGTGACGAAGGCGTCGCGCCACGGCGCATCGAGTTCGGTGACGAGCGCGGGTTCATCGATCTGCACCCACTCCACGCCGAGCGCGGCGAAATGATCGAGCAGCGCGGCGTAGACGGGCAAGAGGCGCGGCAGCAGCGCGAGCTTGTCGGAATCGTCCTTCGCCTTGCCGAGCCACAGATACGTCACCGGTCCGATGATGACGGGCTTCGCGTTCACACCGAGCGCGCGAGCTTCGCCGAGTTGCCCGACGAGACGCGACGTATCGAGGCTGAACTGCGTCGCCGCATCGAACTCGGGGACGATGTAGTGGTAGTTGGTGTCGAACCACTTCGTCATTTCGCCTGCCGCCACGCCGCCGCAGCACGCGGCGTGCGCTTCGGCGTCTTGCGCCGAACGTCCGCGCGCGACGCGGAAGGCGTTGTCGAGCGCATCGCCATGAAAGCCGCGCACGCGCCCGGGCAGATTGCCGAGCGTGAAGCTCATGTCGAGCACCTGATCGTAGAACGCGAAGTCTCCGACGGGCACGAGATCGAGGCGCGCCTGATCCTTCCAGTGCCGCGCGCGCAACTGCGCGCCGACGTCCTTCAGTTCATCGCGTGAAGACTGGTTTTTCCAGTAGCTTTCGAGGGCGAACTTCAGTTCGCGTTGCGCGCCGATGCGCGGAAAACCCAGGTTGTGTGTCGTGACCATCGTGTGCCGTCTCTGTCGAAGTTGGAGATATGAACGCGATGATAGAATTTTCGATGCATGAATAAAAATGGTTTGATTTCATGCTTCGATCAATTTTATTCATGGAGATTCCGATGCTGGAACGCGCGCATCTGATGGTGGTGCGGGAAGTGGAACGGCAAGGCTCGCTGACCGCCGCCGCCGAGGTGCTGAATCTCACGCAGTCCGCATTGAGCCATACCGTCAAGAAGCTGGAGCAGCAACTGGGCACGCCGGTCTGGACGCGCGAAGGGCGCAGCATGCGGCTCACGCAGGCAGGTATGTATCTGCTCGGCCTCGCGAACCGGCTGCTGCCGCAGTTCGAACTGGCCGAAGCGCGCATGAAGCAGTACGCGCAAGGCGAACGCGGCACCTTGCGTATCGGCATGGAGTGTCATCCGTGCTATCAGTGGCTGCTCAAGGTCGTGTCGCCGTATCTCGCGCGCTGGCCCGATGTCGATGTCGACGTGAAGCAGCGCTTTCAGTTCGGCGGCATCGGGGCGCTGTTCGGCCATGATATCGACGTGCTCGTGACGCCCGATCCGCTCAAGAAGCCGGGCTTGCGCTTCACGCCGGTGTTCGACTACGAACAAGTGCTCGTCGTGCCGGAAGCGCATGCGCTCGCGAATGCGGCGCACGTCACGCCGGAGCAGGTCGCGCAGGAAGTGCTCATCACGTATCCGGTCGAAACGGATCGCCTCGACATCTACACGAAGTTCCTCACGCCCGCGAACGTCGTGCCGAGACGCCACAAGGTGATCGAGACGACGGACATCATGATGCAGATGGTGGCGAGCGGGCGCGGCGTCGCGGCGCTGCCGCGCTGGCTTGCCGAGGACTACGCGGACCGCATGCCGCTCGACGTGCTCAAGCTCGGCAAGAAGGGCATCGCGAAGCAGATCTTTTTAGGCACGCGCGAGGCGGATGCGGCGATCGACTATCTCGCGGCGTTCATCACGCTGGCGAAGAAAGCCGATGCCACGAAGGCGCGCATGTCCCGCTAACGGCTAACGTCGCGCGTCGAGCGCATGGCGGATCGTGCGCGCGAGGTCGTCGAACGTGAACGGCTTCTTCAGCAGCACGACGCCTTCATTGAGCCGCCCTTCGTGAAAGATGATGTCGCGCGTATAGCCCGATGCAAAGACCACGGTCGCGTTGTACGGCGGCGCGCTCGCGATCTTCGCCAGATCGTTCGCGCGGATGGTGCCGGGCATCACGACATCGCTGAACAGCAGATCGATGTCGCGGTTCGTCTGCAATACCGCGAGCGCCGAATCCGCGTCCTGCGCGGACAGCACCTTGTAGCCGAGCTGCGCGAGCATGTCGATGGTGGAGAGGCGCACGTCGGCGTCGTCCTCGACCACGAGCACGACTTCGCCGCCACGCGACGCCCGCGGCCGCGCGCCGTCCGCGCTCGCCGCTTCTGCTTGCCAGCAGCGCGGAAAATACAGCGCGACGGTCGTGCCTTTGCCGACTTGCGTCTGCACGTCGACGCAGCCCGAGCTTTGCGACACGAAGCCGAACACCATGCTCAGGCCGAGTCCCGTGCCCTGGCCTTCGGCTTTCGTCGAATAGAACGGCTCGAACATGCGGGCCTTCACGCTGTCCGGCATTCCCGCGCCGTCATCGGTCACGGCGAGGCGCACGTAATCGCCCGCGGGCAACGCGAGGCCGGTCGCGTGCCCATCGTCGTTGGACACATTCGCGACTTCGAGCCAGATGTTGCCGCCTTCGTGAATCGCATCGCGCGAATTGATGACGAGATTGAGCAGCGCGTTTTCCAGTTGATGGCGATCGACGAAGAGGTTCCACGCCTCGCCCGATACCGAGGTCGTGAGCTTGATCGATTCCGGCAGGGCGCGCTGCAGGAACTCGCAGATATCCGCGACGAGCTTCGCCGGATTGACGACGGCCGGATTGAGCGGCTGACGCCGCGCGAACGCGAGCATCTGCGACGCGAGCTTGCCGCCGCGCGCGACGGCTTCACTCATGACGTGCAGCCTGCGCGTGAGATCCGGCTTGTCGCGCGTGGCGAGGCCGATGAGTTGCAGGTTCGCGGAAATGATCTGCAACACGTTGTTGAAGTCGTGCGCGACGCCGCCCGTGAGATTGCCGATGGCTTCGAGCTTCTGCACCTGACGCAGCCGCTCCTCGGCTTCGACGCGCGCCGTGACCGCTTCGGCGACGCGCTCCTCGAGCGTCTGCGTGAGCTTGAGCAGCTTATCCTCGGCGATCTTGCGCTCGTGTATGTCGACCAGCACGCCGGGCAGGCGAACCGGCTTGTTCAGGCCGTCGAATTCGCAGCGTCCGCTCGACAGCGCCCAGCGATAGTGGCCTTCCGGCGCGCGCACGCGAAATTCGATTTCGTGGCGTCCGTCAACGTCGTCGAGCGCGCGGTTCATCGATGCCCGCACGCGTTCGGCATCTTCCGGATGGAGACTGTCCGCGAGCGTTTCGAAGAGCCAGGACTCGTCGGTTCGGCCTTGCAACCCGAGCGCCTTTACGAATCGTTCGTCGCCGCTGATGCGCCCGCTCGCCGGGTCCCACACCCAGGTGCCGAGCACGATGCCCGAACTGAGCGCGAGGTTCAGGCGCTCGTTCGCCTCGCGAAACGCGCGCTCGGCCGTATCGCGATGGCGTTCGGCGAGCACCTTGCCGGTGGTTTCGAGCACGATGGCGATCACGCCGGCCGGGTGCCCGTCGTCTTCGGCGACGGGGCTGTAATGCAGGTCCATCCACACGTCTTCGGGCTGGCCGTTGCGATGCAGCGTGAGGCGCTTGTCGGCGTAGGAGAGCGTCGCACCCGACACGCACGTGTCGACGACATTGCGATTGAAGGCCGCGATCTCCGGCCATCCTTCCTCGACGGGCTTGCCGAGCAGAAACGGATGACGCCCGCCGGCGAAGCCCGCATAGGCGTCGTTGTAGATCATCGTGCCGGGCCGGCCCCAAAGCATCACGAGCGGCACGGGTGAAGCAAGCATGAGCTGAACGGCGGCCCGCAGGCTCCTGGACCATCGGTCGATCGGTCCCATTGCCGTCTCCGACCAGTCGAAGCGGGCGATGCGCGAGGCCATTTCGCCGCGCCAGCCTTCGCAATGGAAGGATTCGTCCAGCCAGACCGTTTCGGGTTTCATAACGATGAAGTGTGATTGATTGCGCCGCGTAAGATGGTTTCAGCAATCGACGCACAGGCTGGCGCCATATCTTTGGACTGAAGGCTACATCTTAGTTCAAGCAAGACCCGGAACTCTATACGCGACGCGGCTTCGGCGGTGCTGAAAGGACGCAAGGCTTGCCATACGCACGCAGTGCGTCATCACGTGAAAATAGAGGCGGCTTGCCTTTGAACGGAGAACGCGGATGAAAAACGCATGCATCGTTGCGGTGCTGTTGTTCCTTGCATTGACGCGTCTTGCGCAAGCACAGGAGCGCCTCAGCGATGAACAAATGTTGGGCGTCGTCTTCGTCGCCAATCAGGCGGAAATGGCGGCCGGCAATCTCGCGTTGCGCAAGACGCGCTCATATAGCCTGCAGGTCTTCGCGCGACGCATCGTGTCGGAGCATGCGCAGGTCAATCAGGAGATCGCGACACTGACGCAAAGAGTCGGGACGCAGCCGCAGCGCAGCGCGACGAGCGACGCGCTGACGAAGCAAAGCGCCGCCGACCTCGCCGATCTCGACGACGCGAGCACGTATGACTTCGACGAAGCGTATCTCGACCGCGAGGTGCTCTTCCTGCAAAAGCTCGTCATTACGGTCGATGGCTATATCCGCACCGCGCGCAACGCGGACGTGCGGACCTTGCTGATCCGCTCGCGCCCGTCCTTCATTTTTCATCTGGATCAGGCGCACCGGCTGCAACTGACGATAGGCAGTCCGGGCCTCAGGCGCTGATGCCGCTGCGATATGATCGTCGTCGCTTATCTACGGAGATCATATGGACGCATCGCAACGCATCGACGAGTTGATTGCAGGCATCACCGACTGGCGCGGCGAGACCTTCGCCCAGGTGCGCAAGATCATCCTCGCGGCGGATGACGGGATCGTCGAGGAGTGGAAGTACATGGGCAGCCCGGTGTGGTATCGCGACGGCATGATCGCCGTGGCCAACGCACACAAGGGAAAGGTGAAGCTCACCTTCGCTCACGGCGCGCGTCTTGCCGATCCCGCAAAGCTCTTCAATGCAGGCCTCGAAGGCAACGCGCGGCGCGCGATCGATTTCTTCGAAGGCGACAAGATCGATGCGCGGGCACTGAAGAATCTCGTGCGCGCGGCCATCGAGTTCAATCGGTCCAAGTCGAAGTAGACCGCTCGCGATTGCGCGCTGTCCGGCGCGCAATCGCGAGCAAACGTTTGCCTTCCGCGAGCCCCTCCAGCCGTCCCGCTCCAGGTAGCGACGGTCCTGCCGTTTTCGGACCAAAACGCCTGAATCATTTCTTTACAAATACGAAACGTCCGGTCACAATCCCCAACGAAATAATAACGATTCGCATTTACGCGCGCCATGCAACAAGAGAAATAAGCATGAAATCAGGTGATATGAATCCGGTCGCCCTGCGGCCTATGAAGCTGGCTGCGCTGGTGCTGTTCGCCGTCGCGCCGCTCGCTTGCGCGCAGCCGGCGGACGCGCCGTTGGGGGCGTCGCAACCCGTGGACGCGGACAGCACGCTGCCCGCCGTCAAGGTGACCGCGCAGAACGAGGATCAACCTTATGGTCCGACCAAAGGCTATGTCGCGAAGGAATCGACTGCGCTGAAGAACAGCGCGTCGCTGCTCGAAACGCCGCAGTCCGTGTCGGTCGTCACGCGCGAGCAGATGGATCAGCAGAACGCGCAGACGCTCAACGCCGCCGTGCGCTATGTGTCGGGTGTGACGCCCGAAACGCGTGGCGGCATCGCGACGCGCTATGACCTGCTGAAGGTGCGCGGCTTCGACGCCGACAAGTACTGGAACGGTCTCAAGCTGCTCGACAACGCGTGGTACGCGGTGCCGCAACTCGATCCGTTCATGATGGAGCGCATCGAAGTGCTCAAGGGCCCGGTGTCGGTGCTCTACGGGCAGGCGGCGGCGGGCGGCCTGCTCGATCAGGAAAGCAGGCTGCCGACCGTCGTGCCGCTGCACGAAGTGGGCGTCGAGTTCGGCAACTACGCGCACAAGCAGGCCACGTTCGATTTCTCCGGCCCGATTGCGGGCGATCAGCGCTATCTGTATCGCATCACCGGTCTCGTGCGTTCGGAAGACGGACAGGTCGAATCGACGATGAACAAGCGCATCGCCATTGCGCCGTCGTTCACATGGCGCCCCGACAACAAGACCTCGCTCACGCTGTACGGCCTGTATCAGCACGATCCGCGCAGCACGTCGTATGGCAGCGTGCCGCCGCAAGGCACGGTGCTGTTCAACCCGAACGGCAAGCTGTCGAGCGATTTCTACGACGGCGATCACAACTTCGAGAGCTTCAATCGCGTGCAGGAAGCGATCGGCTACAAGTTCGACCGCAAGCTCAACAACGCGTGGACGTTCCGCTCGACCGGCCGCCTGATCCATCTCGCGCAGGACTACAAGAGCGTCTATGCGAGCGGGCTCGAAGACGATCTGCGCACGCTCGACCGCGGCACGGCGGCGTCGAAGGACAATCTCAACACGATCAGCTTCGACAATCAGCTCGAAGGCAATTTCTCGACGGGCTCGATCGAGCACGCGGTGCTGTTCGGCTTCGATTATCAGCATTACGCGAGCAACTTCGATGCAGGCTTCGGCGCCGCGCCGACGCTCGACATGTTCGCGCCGGACTACAACCAGGCGATCACGCCGCCGGACCGCTATCACCAGGTGTTGAGCGGCACGCAGTACGGCGTCTATGCGCAGGATCAGCTCCGCTGGGGCAACGTGATCCTCACGCTCGGCGGACGCGAAGACTGGGCGAGCAGCGATTCGAACAACACGACGTACAACATCGTCTCGCATCAGTTCGATCGCGCGTTCACGTGGCGCGCCGGTTTGTCGTACGTGTTCGACAGCGGCATCGCGCCGTACTTTAGCTATACCGAATCGTTCACGCCGCAGGCGGGCACTGACATCAGCGGCCAGCAGTTCTCGCCGGAGCGCGGGCGTCAGTATGAACTCGGCGTGAAGTTCGCACCGAAGGGCTACAACGCATTCTTCTCGGCCGCACTGTTCGATCTGACGCGCAAGAACCTGCTGACCGTCAATGCGGACAACCCGGCCTTCCAGACGGCGGCCGGCGAAGCGCGATCGCTCGGCGTCGAGCTCGAAGCGAAGGCGAGCCTCACGGATTCGCTGAACGTCACCGCGAGCTATACGTATCTGAACACGAAGTACACGAAGGACAACAGCGGTCTCGAAGGCAAGTTCCTGCTCGCGATTCCGCAGAATCAGGCTTCGTTGTGGGCGTATTACACCGTCAATCGCGGGCCGCTCGCCGGTCTCTCGATGGGCGCGGGCGGACGCTACACCGGCACGACGTACAGCAGCGACAACAGCTTCAAGGTGTCGAGCTTCTTCCTCGTGGATGCCGTGCTGCGCTACGACCTCGGCCGTGCGGCGGCGCAGTTGAAGGGCGCGGAGCTTTACGTGAACGCGCAGAACCTCTTAAACAAGGAATACGTTGCGTCGTGCTACTACGGCAGCTGGTGTGCGTTCGGGTATGGACGCCAGGTCTTCGCCGGCATGAACTATCACTGGTAAGCACGTTTCATTGCACTGCGTCTTCATGGCGCAGCGCATTCTTTCCGGCGCTTTATCGCGAACGAAGCTATCCGTATCGGGATTTCTTCGTTCGCGCGTGAGGAAGCGGCAAGTACATTGATTGCCTGCCGCTTCCCACGATATCCCCGCATGACGCCGACCTTTCCATTGCAGCGCTTCTTCGCCGTGCTCGCTTCGATCGCGGCATTCGCCTGGCCTTTGCAGACCGCGCACGCCGAAGGCAAGGTGAAGGTCGTCGATCAATACGGCATCGGCTCGCTGCTGCTCAAGGTGGCGAAGGACCAGAAGCTCATCGAGAAAGCGGGCGAGCGCGCGGGCCTCGATATCGACGTGCAATGGAATACGCTCTCGGGCGGCGCGGCCGTGAACGAGTCGTTGCTGTCGGGCGCGGCGGATATCGCGACCATCGGCATCGGGCCGTTGATGACGATCTGGGACCGCACGCGCGGGCATCAGGACTTTCGCGCGATCGCGGCGCAAAGCGCGGTGCCCGTGTATCTCGTGACGAACGATCCGCGCATTCGCAGCGTGAAGGATATCGGCGAAAAGGATCGCATCGCGGTAGTGTCGGTGGCCGTGTCGCAGCAGGGGCGGCTGTTGCAGATGGCTTCCGCGCAAGCTTACGGCGATGCCGACTATGCGCGTCTCGACCGCTTCGAAGTCAACATGCCGCACGCGGATGCGACCACTGCGATGCTGTCCGGCAACTCGGTCATCAATCTGCACTTCTCGAATGCGCCTTATCAGTATCAGGAACTCGAGAACCCGAAGATCCGCAAGGTGACGAGTTCGACCGAGATTCTCGGCGGGCCGTCGACGGGCAGCGTCGTCGTGACTTCGGACAAATGGCGCAAGGACAATCCGAAGACCTATGCCGCCGTGCGCGCTGCACTCGACGATGCGGCGAGGCTCGTCGAGAAGGACAAGGCGCAGGCCGCCGCCATCTACATCCGACAGGACGGCTCGAAGCTGTCGCCTGCGTTCGTCGAGCGCATTCTGAGCGACAAGGACACGAGCTTCACGACGACACCGCAAAACACGCTGCAACTCGGCACGTTCCTGCACAAGGTCGGTGTGATTCGACACGAGCCGAAGTCCTGGCGCGACTATTTTTTCGCCGACGACACCAACGCGCAGGGCAGTTAAGCGTTTTTATTTCCAATTGATAAGGAAACCGAATCATGAACGCAGCCGCCATCCAGCATGATGCAGATCTGACGGTCA
The DNA here is from genome assembly GCF_001544755.2 of Caballeronia catudaia. Lineage (GTDB taxonomy): Bacteria > Pseudomonadota > Gammaproteobacteria > Burkholderiales > Burkholderiaceae > Caballeronia > Caballeronia catudaia. Next base: position 56,907 of record NZ_FCOF02000040.1, read on the forward strand.
ATCCGCTTTCGGCGCATATCGGCGCGGAAATCAGCGGTGTCGATCTCACGCGCCCTTTGTCATCCGGGCAGGTCGAAGCGATCCGCGCCGCGTTGCTCGAATGGCGCGTGGTCTTCTTTCGCGAGCAGTTTCTGAGTCACGAGCAGCATGTCGCGTTCTCGGCGCAATTCGGCGCGCTCACGGTCGGGCATCCGGTGTTCGGTCATGTCGAAGGACATCCGGAAATCTATTCGATCTCGAAGTTCCGCAAGGCCACGCGCTTCGATGGCCCGTCGGTATTGCGGCCCTGGACCGGATGGCATACGGATGTCACCGCCGCCGTCAACCCGCCGTTCGCGTCGATTCTGCGCGGCGTGACGATTCCGCCCTATGGCGGCGACACGCAATGGACCAATCTCGTGACCGCTTACGAGAAGCTCTCCGCGCCGCTGCGCACTTTCGTCGACGGCTTGCGCGGCGTGCATCGCTTCGCGCCGCCGCAAGGCGCGAGCGGCACCGACGCGTTCACGAAAGCCGTCAGCGATCACACGCTGGTGAGCGAGCATCCGCTCGTGCGCGTGCATCCCGAGACCGGCGAGCGCGCGCTGTATGTGAGTCCGGGCTTCCTCAAGCACGTCGTGGGGCTTGCGCCGCGCGAGAGTCAGGTGTTGCTCGAACTGCTTTGGGAGCATGTCACGCGGCCGGAATTCACGGTGCGCTTCAAGTGGGAGCCGGGCAGCATCGCGTTCTGGGACAACCGCACGACCGCGCATCTCGCGCCCAGCGATATCTTCGATCTCGACTTCGATCGTCAGTTGTATCGCACGACGCTCGTCGGCGATGTGCCCGTGGGGCCGGACGGGCAGCAGTCGGTGGCGGTGCAGGGGACGCCCGTGGGCGCGGCGGCCGCGGTGGCTTTGAATTGACTTTTGATGACGCGGGCGCGTACGCATCGCGCCCAGCGTAGATCGCAACTAACGGTCTTTCCGCGCCGCCACAGCCTTCAGCTTTGCCATTGGCTATTAAGAGAATGGCTTGCCTGGACGACTCGCGCAGGCCCGTATAATCCCTCCCTTCCTGCGATTCCGTGCCCGCGCAGGCACACCCGCCAGCGTCGAATCGCTGGTTCATCCCTATTCCGAACGCCTGTTCAGGACAGGCCGAAGCACGAAAGGAACGCCCCGCGTGGAAAGTCTCTTCCAGTCCGTGAACGCATTGTTTGCCTTCATCGCGCCGATCTCGGATTTCTTGTGGGACTTCCCCACTAATTTCAAAGCCTGGTCGCGCATTCCCGTGCTCGGGCAGTTTTCGTTCGCGATTCTCTTGCTCGTCGGCGTGGGCATCCACTTCACGATCCGCACGCGTTTCATCCAGACGATGAACGTCGGCAAGATCGTGCGCATCATGTTGCGGCGCCAGACGTCGAAGACCGGCGTCAGCGCGCTCGCGTCGTTCATGCTCGGGCTCGCGATGCGCGCGGGGCCGGGCAATATCGTCGGCATCACGGGCGCGATCTCCGTCGGCGGGCCGGGCGCGCTGTTCTGGATGTGGGTCGCCGCGTTCTTCGGCATGGCCACGGCCTTCATGGAATCGACGCTCGCGCAACTCTTCAAGGAGAAGAAGCACGACGAGTTCGTCGGCGGCCTGCCGTTCTACGGGCGGCGCGTTCTCGGCGACAGGCGCATCGTCGGCACGTTCCTGTCGGTCGTGTTCATCGTCTATGCGCTTTTCAACGTGCCGCCGCAAACGTTCAACGTGTTCACCGCGATCGGCACCATCGCCGATACGGTGTCCGGCGCGCATCTCGCGCGACAGTCGACGGTGTACTACGTCATCGCGGCCGCGCTCGTCGCGGCGTGCGCGTTCATCATCATGGGCGGCATCCGGCGCGTGACTGCCTATACCGATGTGCTCGTGCCCATCAAGGCGGCGCTCTTCTGCCTGATGTCGCTCGTCATCATTCTCATCAATCTGCCGCTGATTCCGTACTTCTTTCACGAGGTGATCGTCGGTGCGTTCGCGCCGCATGCGCTCTTTGGCGGCGCGATCGGCACCGCGCTCGCGCAGGGCGTCAAGCGCGGGTTGATGTCGAACGAGGCGGGGCAGGGCACCATCACGATGGCCGCCGCCATCGCCGATAACGATCACCCGTGCGAGCAAGGCTTCGTGCAGAGTCTCGGCGTGTTCTTCGACACGATGGTCATCTGCACGATGACCGGCTTCATCGTCGTGATGGCGCATGTATGGACCGGAACCGTCGATGGCCAGGCGTGGGAATCGGTCAGGGCTTCGAAGATCACGGTCTATCTCGCATCGGTCGAAACGCTCGTGCCGGTCTCGGTCGCGCAGGTCGTGAAGATCGTGATGTGCGTGTGCTATGGCCTCTTCGCATTCACCACGCTGCTCGGCATGATTTCATTCGCGGAGATCTCGGCGAACTTCATTTCGCGCAGTCCGCGTTTCATCGCGGGCATTCGTGTCGTGGGCTCGCTCGTGTTCGTGCCGTTCGGCGCGCTCACCGTGCTGGCCGGACTCGAATTGCCGAATCTGTGGGCGCTGTCCGATCTGATGAACATCGTGATGGTGCTGCTCAACGTGCCGATCCTGCTCATCGGGCAACGTCTCGTGTACAAGGCGCTCGCGCATTACCGCGCGACACGCGGCGGACCGTTCGTATCGGAAGAGATCGGCGTGCGGACCGCGTATTGGTCGATGAAACGCGACGCCGTCGCGAAGCGGGAAGACGTTCGCGAGCGCGTCGAAAGTTAGGCGCTGAAAAACTCCACCGCGCCGGTGCTGATGTTGTACATCGCGCCGGCGATCTTGATCGCGTGCTGGCTTTCCATTTCGTTGAGCACCGTGCTGTCGCGGCGAATGTTCGCGAGCGTCAGTTCGACGTTCTTGCGCGCGACTTTATCGACGAATGCGTAATTGGTCGCGGTGCGCTCGCCATCGTATTGCGTGGCATCGACGGCCGGTTTGACGCGCGCAAGCAAGCCGGTGAGATTGCCCAGTTCGACGTTGGCGATCGCGCCTTTGATCGCGCCGCACGAAGTATGTCCCATCACGAGCACGACTTTCGCGCCCATCAGCCTGGTCGCGAATTCCATGCTGCCGAGAATGTCGGCGTTCTCGATATTGCCCGCGATGCGGCAATTGAAAATATCGCCGATGCCGAGATCCATGATGACTTCCGCGGGCGCGCGCGAGTCGATGCAACTGAGCAGCACAGCCGCCGGATACTGGCCTTTCGCGCTCGCTTTCTGTTCATTCAGGTAATTGCGCGGCTTGCGCTCGCCTTTCTGAAAGCGCTCGTTGCCGCGCTTCATCGCCTGAATGATCTGCTCGGGCGTCATGCCGTCGCGCTGCGCCTTGGTGAGCGCATCGGCGTGGGCGGGTATCGTAAGAAGAGACGGGAGGGCGAGTCCGGCGAAAGTCGCGGAGGCCGACTTGAGAAAACCCCGGCGGCAGGCAATGCAGTGCAGCGGATGCTTCGATTCTTCGCGCATGACCTCGCTCCTCGTTCTCGAAAGGATTGGGCCTTCTTGACGCTTCTGTTGCCAGCAGAAGTGTTCAACGGAAACGCGGCGAACGCAATGCGCGCTTCTTCTGATGACAATGTCACGCCGATGACGTAGCGACCCGCCGCGCGATTTCGAGAAAATTCGCGGTTTTGGCGGGCGTCGCGTCGATGCGCGATGCCAGCGCGAGACGAATCGTGATCGCGCTGCCGAAGGCGTCGGTGTACGCGACGCCATCGACCTGAATCTGGCACACGGACGCCGGCACGAGCGACACGCCGAATTCCGCCGCGACGAGATTCACGACTGACGAGAGCTGCGGCGCCTGCTGCCCGGCGACCGGCTCGAATCCCGCTTCGCGGCATGCACCGACGATGACGTCGTGCAAGGTCGGGCTCGCCTCGCGCGGCAGCATCACGAACGGATCGTCCGCGAGCGCGGCGAGCGGCACCTTGCGCTTTTTCGCGAGCTTGTGCGTGGCGGGCAGCACGATTTTCATCGGCTCGATGGCGATGTGATTGATCTGCACGCCGGCGGGCGACTGGCTGCCGAGACGAACGAAGGCCACGTCCACGCGGCCGGCGTCGAGATGCGCGAGCAGTTGCGCAGTGTTGCCTTCGGTGAGCGTGAGCGTGACGTTCGGATACGCCTGCCGGTACGAGCGAATGAGCTTCGAGACGACCGGATTGAACGCGGCCGATCCCGTGAAGCCGATATTGAGCTGCCCGATCTCGCCGCGCCCCGCGCTCTGCGCCTTTTCGACGGCGAGGCGCGCGTCGGTCATGAGACGCTTGGCGTCGACGGCGAACGCTTCGCCGGCTTCCGTGAGCACGACGCCGTGCCCCGTGCGCCGGAAGAGCCGCACGCCGATTTCGTCCTCCAGCGCGTGAATCTGCTGACTGAGCGGCGGCTGCCCGATGCCGAGCCGCTCGGCCGCGCGCGTCACGTTGCGCTCCTCGGCGACGGCCAGAAAATAGCGGATATGACGCAGCTCCATGCGATATCTATAAAAAGTATTTCAGATAGACGAGATAGATATTGGACAGTATATCAATCGCGCGACAAAATACCGCTATCGCGCAGTGCGCGGGCTAGAAACTTTTCCCCAATTACATCGCCGGTCGCTTTTCGAGCGAAACAGGCTGGACGAGTCGCGCGCCCGCGTCGTCTTTGATGGCGCGAATCGTCAATCAGATTGGGAAGGGGTCTAACCGTGGCTGATGCATTGAAAAAACCAAGGCCGGAATACCGAAACATCGGGATCGGCCAACTCGCGAAGTATCGCTTGCCGCTGGCAGGGAAGGT
>NZ_FCOF02000073.1 GCF_001544755.2 Caballeronia catudaia
TTTGTCCTATCGAGCACGGTGCCATCACCGTTGTAGCCTGGGTTGTAATTGTTGAGCAGGTAGTAATGCGCCGGCGCACAGTTCGGCTTAGGATCGTACGGCAGTGATTCGAGGTATCGGCGAATCGGACCCACTCCTGGTTGCTTGGAATCGGAACAATTGCTGTAGCTGCCGCCCGAATAGCCGTCCTGCGTGTACCAGTTGTTGGTGCCGGACTGTGGGTTGGGATTTTCAATCTGATCCGATGGCGGGGTGGCGGGGTTACCATCACCGTCGGTGTAATAGTACGCATCAGCGGCGCCGATCATGATGCTGTTCGCGCCCGTGCCGCCCATCACCGGTTGATGATAGTTGTCGCTCATCGTGTATTGCCGGGCCAGCTGCGTAAAGTACGGCATGTCACCATTGTTGACATTGTAGAAGCCCAGCGCATTCGAGCCTTCACCGGTGGTCTGGTCGGTGAATGGTGTCGGCTGCGGCTTGCCATTGCTGCCCGCTCCGATACTGGTCTCGACCCACGCGAAAAGATCGCCGAGACACCCGCTCGGATTTTCACGGGTCGCATGCGTCACTTTGCAGTCCGATTGCTGCCACGCCTGATAGAAGCGGTGCACCGGACCGCCCATGTACGCATCGTAGAGCGGTGGTTGCAACAAATACGGGCCGTTGAGCAGGGCGTTGTAGTTGGTCACCCGCGAATCCTTCACCCCCGTCGGTAGTCCTGACGCACCGGTCAACAACTGATCGATGTCTGACGCCTCAAGGGCTGCGCCTTCAGCCTGCGCAGCCGCATCATGCGTTGCGAAAGGCGGTGGATTAGCGTCGCTCACCGCAGCGTGCGTCCCGCCGGTGTTTGGCGAAGGCAGCGTCCCATACGGTGTCTTGTGGGGCGGGGCGAGCGCGAATTGCGCCGGCCCGACGAGCTGCGCCTCGTATTGCTGCGCTCTCTTGAAATTTGGACCCGGTGAGCCATCCGCATTGACGATGCCCTGCGACAACAGATTCCACACCGACTGCCCATGAGGTGGCCGGTAGGTGCCGAACACGTGATCGAACGTGCGGTTTTCGCCGACAATGACGATCACGTGTTTGATCGGCGTACGGGTCTCGGAGCTGTGCTCGTTGCCAGCCACTGCAACGCCCGGGGGCATGGTTGCCAGCGCGATAGCGGCCGCTCCCGCGCAGGTGGCGAGCGAAGCTCGTAAGTGGACCATATTGCATCGTTGTGACAGTCGGAACAGTCCCATCTCCCGTCTCCTTTCGGTTGGTTACGACGGTAAGACCTTAGGAGGACTCCATGAACATTGCGAGGCAGTGGCTTTACGATTGCCTGTCGCGGCACGCGCCCGCAGGGGGGCGGTCGTCCACGCGGCCGTTGGCGACTAACAAATGTCTGAGAAGGGCGAGCTTGGCAGCGAGGCTGACGTCTGACACCTGCCAGATGGTTACTCGAGGAATGCTTAGGGAAGCACGGCAGTTAATGAATCAAGCGCCGTTCCGGAAATAACGGCCATTTTTTGTCTGTCATAGATGGTCCGTCGTTCAATCGCGTAAGACGGCTTAGGGTAGAGTTTCGCAGCCTAAACAGACGGATACGCTTTTCATCGGCGATGTGATAACCTGCCGCTTCTCAGCATCGGCGTGAGGTCCAAGATGCCAGCCAAACGCAAGGCCGCTGCAGGCAAGTACGGCAGTGAACGGGAACTCGACGGGCCTGTTTTTTCTCAGCCGCAGCCGACACCCGACCCGCAAACCTTCGTCGTTCGGCATGGATCCGATGCCGCCGCTTATAAGCGCATCGACGAACTCAATCGGGAACACAAGCTCAAGGCGCTGCCTTTCCCCGCGCCTCGAGGCGGCGTCGAACCGCGTCTCAGTCTCGCGGAGGTGGTCAATAACGATCAACGCGTCCTACAGCAGATCGCGAACAATGGGCAGTTGGTTTTTCATGCAACAGGTGATTGCGGGAATACGAAGGGTCCGGCGCCGCAAAATGAAGTCGCCGACAAGATGGTGAGCGATTTCGACGAACTGGATCCCGCCCCACGCGTTCCATTCGTCATTCGAGGTCTTCGCTGCGACACTTGCCTCAGCGAGCCAATCTCAAAGCGCTAAACATTAACACCCCGTTGCACTTCGGTTTGAAACCGCCCGGCATCGAACTCATGCACATGATATCGAAAGGGCAGATGAAGAGTGACGATGGACGCATCGTTCAGTCCCCGAGCAGTCTACGATCTTGTGAAATAAGCATTCCTATTCGTCCCACCAGGACTTTTCCTGATTTCCTTACTGCGACAGAACCCTCGCGACTGCTATGAGCCGGCCAGCGCAGCGCGCACGCGCACTTCCCGGAACGGCCATTGCTGCCGGTCGCGACATCGCTCGCCGCCGTCGCGACGCCATCATCACCGCCAAGGAGCCATGACCATGTCACAGCCCGCACTCTTCACGCCTGCGCGCGTTCGGAACCTGACGCTCGCCAACCGCATCGTCATTGCGCCGATGTGCCAGTACTCCGCCGAAGACGGCTGCATGAACGACTGGCATCTAATCCATCTCGGCCAGCTCGCGCTGTCGGGCGCGGCGCTGCTGACCATCGAAGCGACGGCCGTGCTGCCCGAGGGGCGCATCACGTATGCGGATGTCGGCCTGTGGAACGACGAGACGGAAGCCGCGCTCGCACGCACGCTCAAAGGCATCCGCCGATGGTCCGAGATGCCGGTCGCGATCCAGCTGAGTCACGCGGGCCGCAAGGCCTCGACGAACGTTCCGTGGGAAGGCGGCGCGCAGATCGCGCCGGATCATCCGCATGGCTGGCAGACCTTCGCGCCTTCGAACATCGCCTTCGAGGACGGCGAAGTGGCGCCCGTCGCGCTGGACAAGGCAGAACTTCAGCGCATACGCGAGGCGTTCGCGGCATCGGCGCAACGCGCGGCGCGTCTCGGCATCGATCTGATCCAGATTCATGCGGCGCACGGTTATCTGTTGCATCAGTTCTTGTCGTCCTTGTCGAACCGGCGCGACGATGAATACGGCGGCTCGCTCGAAAACCGCATGCGTTTCCCGCTGGAAGTGTTCGATGCCGTGCGCGGCGCGTTCCCCGCCGAGCGGCCCGTCACGATCCGCGTGTCCGGCACCGATTGGGTGGACGGCGGATGGGATATCGAGCAGACCATCGCGTTCGCGAAGGCGCTCCAAGCGCGCGGCTGCGATGCGATTCACGTATCGAGCGGCGGGCTTCATCCATCGCAGAGCATTCCGGTCGGCCCAAGCTATCAGGTGCCGCTTGCGCGCGCGGTCAAGCAGGCGGTCGGCATGCCGGTCATCGCCGTGGGGCTGATCACCGGCATCGAGCAGGCGGAAGCCATCGTCGCAACGGGAGACGCCGACATGATCGCGCTCGCGCGCGCCGCCCTCTACGATCCGCGCTGGCCGTGGCACGCGGCGGCCGAGCTGGGCGCGCAGGTGCGCGCGCCGAAGCAGTATTTGCGTTCGCAGCCGCGCCAGTACCGGCATCTTTTCGAGGAGGACTGAACCGCCCGTCGATGCGAGATTGGCTGCGCGCCGGGAACGCGGCTTGCAGGCGAGTTGCCTTGCGCCCTTCGTGGCTACGTATCGAATCGTCAGAAATCAGGAGCCGAGCACGGGGGCCGCATCGAAGCTCGCGCTTCGCACCAAACTCCACAGGTAAAGCATGTCAGCTCCGCGAAATCGATCATTCCTTCCGCACGCGCTGGTCGGCGGGGCGGCCGTGGCATCGGCCGGCATGGCGGCATGGACCGCCACGCGCGCGCGGCGCGCCGAGCGTGACTTTCCGCGCTTCGGCCAATTCATCGATGTCGATGGCGTGCGCCTGCATTATCGCGATGAAGGTGAAGGAGAAGGTCCCGTCGTCGTGCTGTTGCATGGCAATCTCGTCACGGCGCAGGACTTCTTTGCGAGCAGGCTGTTCGATCGGCTTTCGCCGCGGCATCGGGTCATCGCATTCGATCGTCCCGGTTTCGGGCACAGCAGACGGCCGCGCGACCGCTTCTGGACGCCGCAGGCGCAGGCCGCGTCGATTCAGCTCGCCCTGAAAAACTCGGGCTGCCGCGCGCGGTGATCGTCGGGCATTCGTTCGGCAGTCTGGTGGCGGCGGCCATGGCGCTCGAACCGCGCATGGACATTCGCGGACTCACGCTGATCTCGGGCTACTACTATCCCACTGCGCGGGCGGATATTGCGATCAGCGCGCCCGCCGCCGTGCCGCTCGTCGGCGATGTTCTGCGCTACACCGTTTCGCCCATCGTCGCGCGCATGATGTACGGCCGCACCGTCGATGCGATGGCGATGGCGCTCGAATGAGCGCGGCGCCACGCGGCGAAGCCACGTTCACGATTGCGTGAGGCATTCGTGAATACCCATTCTTTCCGGCTCGACGACTGGCGCCGGTTCCTGTCCGGCACCGCGTCGTGGCACTTCCTGCTGGAAGTGCTGCTAGCCCAACGTTCACGGCGCGAAAGTTGAGCTAGATGAAAGTTGAGCTAGACAAAGCGAGATACGAAAGGGTCGAGTGCGAGATGCTATAAGAGCTGTCTGGCGTCAACTACAACCGCCGGCAGAAGTAATTGCCGCCGGACGAAGAGCATATGTAGCTGGCAGCGCAATCTTGCGATCAGCGCGAGGAGATGGCACTTTCGATCCCCGACGATTGACGGTTCAACATGCCATCACACGAACTCGACCGTGCAAGCGATGCAATCGCACACTCTGAGACGGACCCGTAGCGATGCACAAACTCGGAACCGCGCTCACACAAAAGCCCCTAAAACCAGGAAGTGAGCTTCCGTGTGCTTCGGCTGATCCTAGGTTGGGTGATTTCTGACGGCAGATAGGCGAACAATGGGTTCATTCGGGTTGGCGGCTCAGCATCATCACCATTGCCTGGCAGCGGCAAACCGAATCAATGGCAAAAAGCTGATCAAGACCATCAACAGAGTCACAGCGGTTGATAAAGCTCTCGCAGCGTGCGTTCTGCCCGCATCGGTGAATACACCGCCGGCAGAGTGCCCGATTTCCGTCGTTCAGCGCGTGGCGTACATGTGCTCGCAGAACGCGATGCTAGCCCCGAGCTTGCGCGACAGGTCAAAGGCCGCATCGAGTTGCAGCGAGATCAACTCGCCGGTCTTGTGGGCGGCATTAAGTCTCGACGCTGGTCCGGAGAGCGTAAGGGCGGCCATAAACTTGTCGGAAGCGCCGAAGATCGGCGTGGCGAACGCAGCGGTATGCTCATCCCGCGCGCCCGAAGTGAAGAGCGGCAAGGAAGGCGGGTTCTCGTAGAGCGGCTCGCCCAATCCCCAGTATCTCAATACCTGACTGATGGCCGTGTCGTCCAAGGGCAGGGATGTTCCCGCGAGTCTGGTCTCTCTCAGACCTTCCGACGGTTCAACCCGGAAAAGGCAAAGACGCTGCCTCTTGTCGATGACGTAGTACGACGCGCTTTCCCTCGTCGAAGCGGCTAGCGAATGCAGAATCGGTTCGACGATCGTGGAAAGGTGGAAAGACTGCTCGTACAGCTTTCCAAGATATAGAACGCGGTGACCGAGCGAGTAGAGCCCTGCGTCGGACCGAACGACATATCCCATTCGTTCGAGCGAGTTCATCAGCCGATACACGGTCGTCTTGTGCATGCCCGACGCTTGCGCGAGCGCCGCGAGTGAAAGCGACTCCACACCGGGCTTGAAGCAATCGAGCAGCGAAAGCGCCTTTTCGACCGCCGCCACACCTTCGTTCCCCACGTTCGTCTCCCCGTCATTGGTCTCGTCGGCGCATTTTACACAGTAAAACGCAGTAAGCATGGTTGTACGCTATACAACTGCATTTCGCACAGTAAAAGGGTTAACGCTGATGGCCTCTTTTCGCACCCGTGACTAAGATGGTTTCACCGTGTACACCACCGTTGTACCAGATACAACGACAACCAAGGGTGATATTCAGATGAACGCAACGTCCAACTCTTCCATCAATCGCAGTGTCGAACGCGTGAGCCCCGAGCTCGTCGAGGCGGCTGCAAAGTTTCAGGCCGCCATCCTTGCCGATGTCGCCGGCCGTCGCGGCACGCTCAACGGCCGCGTGAAACCGGTCGCGCCGACGATGAAGGTCGCCGGGCCCGCCATCACCGTCGAAGTGCGTCCCGGCGATAACCTGGCCATTCACGCCGCGCTCGCCATCGCCAAGCCGGGCGACGTGATCGTGGTCGACGGAAAAGGCGACATCAGCTGCGCGCTGATCGGCGAGATCATGGCGACCCAGGCACACGCGACGGGTATCGCGGGCTTCGTCATCGACGCCGCGGTGCGCGACTCGCACGAACTCGCGCAAGGCGAATTCCCCGTGTTCTCCGCCGGCCTCAATCCCTGCGGCCCGACGAAGAGCGTCGCGGGCCGCGTCAACTCGACGATCTCGGTGGCGGGCGCCAGCGTCGATCCGGGCGATCTCATCGTCGGCGATGCTGACGGCGTCGTCGTGATTCCTAAGCACGACGTCGCGCGCATCATCGAACTCGCGCAAAAGAAGCTCGACGCCGAAACCGCCCGACTCGCGGCGATCCGCAAGGGCGACACGCGCGCGGGCTGGCTCGAGAAGGAGCTTCGCGCGGCGGGCATGCTCGCGGAAGGCGAGGTGTTGTAATGACCGCGGATTCTGCAAAGCCCGCACTGGTGGTGACGGCGGCGGACCTCGCACCGCAAGCGCTCGAGATGCTGAACGATTTCGAAGTCGTGTTCGCCGGCAAGCAGCCGACCGAAGACGATGTCGTCGCGTTGTGCGAACAGCACAAACCGGTTGCCATCATCGTTCGATACGGCAAGGTGAATGCCCGAATCATGGATGCGGCGGAGAAACTGCAAGTCATCTCCAAGCACGGCAGCGGCATCGACGTGATCGATCAGGAAGCCGCCGCCGCACGCGGCATCGCGGTTCGCGCGGCTGCCGGAGCCAACGCCGCGGCCGTCGCGGAACACGCGTGGGCGCTCATCCTGGCCTGCGCGAAAGCAGTTCCTCAACTCGATGCGCGGATGCGCGCGGGTCATTGGGACAAGTCGACGCACAAGTCCTTCGAACTCGAAGGACGCACGCTCGGACTCGTCGGGCTGGGCGCGATCGGCCGTCGCGTCGCGAAGGCGGGTCTTGCCTTCGGCATGCAGGTTCAGGCGTTCGACCCGTTCGCGAAGGACGCGCCCGAGGGCGTGAAGCTCGTGCCGCTCGACGCGCTCTATGCCACGTCGGACATCGTTTCGCTGCATTGCCCGCTCAACGCGGAGAACCGCGCGATGCTCAACCGCGAAACGCTCGGCCGATTCAAGCGCGGAGCGATTCTGGTCAATACGGCTCGCGGCGGTCTCATCGACGAAGAAGCCTTGACGGAAGCGCTCGCGAGCGCTCAGTTGCGCGCGGCCGGTCTCGACAGCTTCGTCGTCGAGCCGATGACGACGCACCCGTTCCAGTCGGTTCCCAACGTCATCCTTTCGCCGCACATCGGCGGCGTGAGCGATGCGGCCTACGTGAACATGGGCAAGGGCGCGGCGGCAAATGTTCTGGCCGTGGTCGCGGAAAACGCGCGCAACGTGGCCTGATCCGGCAAGAGAGGTCAAGCATGTTCTATCTCACATCGCCCGAAGTTCGGACCGCCGAAGTGTTCACGCGCATGCCGCGGAAATTCCGCCAGCCGGACGTTCAGACGGAGTGGGCGCGCGCGAACCGGGGCGGCTCGTCCACGGACTCCTTCCTCGAAGGGCCCGTCTGGGATCCGGCGGGTTTTCTGTTCGTGACCGACATACCGCACGGCCGCATCTTCCGGATATCGACGGCGGGCGAGTGGGAACTCATCGTTCAGTACGACGGTGAGCCGAACGGGATGAAGCGTTTCGACGATGCCCATCTGCTCATCACGGACTATCGCAACGGTCTGATGCTGCTCGACATCGAGCGCGGCGAGGTTCGTCCCTATCTGGAGCGGCGCAACACGGAACGCTTCCGGGGCGTGAACGACCTGACCTTCGATTCCGCGGGAAATCTCTACTTCACCGATCAGGGACAGACGGGACTGCACGATCCGACCGGCAGGGTTTATCGGCTCTCACCGGACGGCAAGCTGGACGTGCTGCTCGGCAACTGCCCGAGCCCCAACGGTCTGGTGCTGTCGCCCGATGAAAAGGTGCTGTTCGTCGGCATGACGCGTGGCAACTGCGTGTGGCGCGTTCCGCTTCAGGCCGATGGCTCGGTGAGCAAGGTCGGCCAGTTCTTCACGTCGTACGGACCGAGCGGCCCGGACGGACTGACCGTCGATCTCGACGGACGCATCCTCGTCGCGAATCCGGGGCTCGGACGCGTATGGGTGCTGAATCATCGCGCCGAGCCGGTCGAGATTCTGATGAGTCCCGAAGGCGCTTCGCTCACCAATCTCTGCTACGGCGGCGCGGACATGAAGACGCTCTTCATGACCGAATCGGTATCCGGAGCGATCCTGCGAGCCGACATGAAGATCGCCGGACCGCTGCCCAAGCGAGCGAAGCAGGGCTAGTCCCGCGCTCGACTCATCCGAGTCACGACAGAAACGCGTCGCGCCGCACAGAGCGCGATGGAGGAGCACACATGAACATTTCGCAATCCGTGAACGGCGCACAGACATCGCCGAAGTCCGAAACGAAGGCGGCCCAGAGCATCAGCAGCGATGACTTCGCCGCAAGCGAGCGCACGCTGGCGAAAGTCTTCCGCCGGATATTGCCGTTCATCTTCGCGTGCTACGTCATCAGCTATCTCGACCGGACGAACGTCGGGTTCGCGGCGCTCACGATGAATAAAGATCTCGGCCTGACCGCCGAGCAGTTCGGCTTCGGCGCGGGCACGTTCTTCATCGGCTATTTCCTGTTCGAGATTCCCAGCAATCTCATCATGCAGAAGGTCGGTGCGCGCATGTGGATCGCACGCATCATGATTTCCTGGGGAGTCCTCTCGATGGCGACGGCGTTCGTCGTCGGCCCGAAGAGCTTCGCGGCAGCGCGTTTCCTGCTGGGGCTGGCCGAGGCGGGCTTCACACCGGGCATCTATCTGTATTTCACGCACTGGTTTCCGGGAAAGTGGCGCGCGAAGGTGACGGCGGCGTTCCTCGTCGGCATTCCGGTGGCGAACATCATCGGCTCGCCCATCTCCGGCGCGTTGCTGCAACTGGGCGGCATGCATGGGCTGCGTAGCTGGCAATGGCTGCTGCTCATCGAAGGCTTGCCCGCCGTGCTGCTCGGCATCGCGTGTCTGTTCGTGCTGGCGGACCGGCCGGAAAAAGCCAAGTGGCTCTCCGACGACGAAAAAGCCGCGCTTGCCCGAAGGCTGTCGGCCGAGCAACGCGACATCGGCGCGAAGCACGGCAACACGCTGCGCGACGCGATGACCAACTGGCGCGTGTTCGTGCTTGCGTTCATCAACTTCTGCGGCATCGTCGGGTCCATCGGCGTCGGCCTCTGGATGCCGCAGATCATCAAGCAGCTCGGTGTCGAGCATGCCGTCGTCGGCTGGCTGACCGCGATTCCCTACGTCGCCGGCGCCGTGGTCATGCTGCTGTGGGCAAAAATCGCTGCCCGCGCGGCCAACCGGATTCCCTACGTCGCGGGCGCGCTGGTGGTTGCAACGGCGGCGCTGTGCCTGAGCACATACGTCGACGGCGCCGTTCTCAAGCTGCTTTGCCTCTGCTTCACGGTGAGCGGAATCCTGTCGTTTCAGGCCACTTACTGGGCGATTCCCTCGGGCTTTCTCACGGGCCGCGCGGCAGCGGGCGGACTCGCGCTGATCGTGTCCGTCGGCAACCTCGGCGGCTTTGTCGGACCGTCGATGATCGGCGCGCTCAAGCAGATGTCGGGTGGCTTCACGGTGCCGCTCTTCGCCGTCGCGGCGGTGATGCTCGTCGGCGCGGCGACCATCGCGTGGCTCGGCGATCCCGGCGCCAATGCCGGCGAATCGCGCTCGGCGACGTAAGACACGGCACGCCCGACCAAAACAAAATTCATCAACAAATGGAGACGATATGTCTTTGACGAAGGCTCATAAGAAAGCCAACCTGAACGCCGCCATCACGCTTAGCACCGTCGCAGCGGCAAGCCTGGCGTTCACATCGAACATGGCGCACGCGCAAAGCAGCGTGACGCTCTATGGCATCGCCGACGCCGGCGTCGAATTCATCAACAACACGAGTGCCGGTGGTTCGCAGGTCCGGGAAGTGTCGGGCAATCTGTCGGGTTCGCGCTGGGGCCTGAAGGGCGTAGAGGATCTGGGCGGCGGCATGAAGGCCATCTTCCAGCTCGAAAGCGGCTTCAATATCAACGACGGCACCACGGCGCAGTCGACGCGCGGCCTGGGGGCGAATGCGACCACGACGAGCCGGCTGTTCGGACGTCAGGCCTGGGTCGGACTGTCGTACAAGGGCCAGCAGCTCACGCTGGGCCGCCAGAACGCGCTCATCTACGAACAGTCGGTGACGTTCGACCCGATGGGCGTCGCTTCCCGATACTCCGCGCTGTCGCTCGACTATGCGCTGGCCGCGCGCATCGACAATTCCGCCAAGTACACGGGGAAATTCGGCCCGGTGACGGCCCAGGCGATGTACAGCACGCGCTATGACACGGGATACGGCGCCGAAGTCCCCGGCGCGCTCATCACCGGACGGTTCTTCAGCGGCGCCCTGACGTATGCAAGCGGCCCGTTCGCCGCGACCGCCGTCTATGAGCAACGCAACAGCAACACGCTCGCCACCAACACGAGCACGGAGCGCCGGGCGCTGGCCGCCGCGAACTACAACTTCGGTCCCGTGACGGCTTATGCCGGCTACCGCTATCTGCGCGCGTCGAATGCATTCCTGCCCACGAATCCCATCGCGGTCGCCAACGGTTCGGAAGCCAATGCCGCGAACCTCTACTGGCTTGGTGCGCAATACCTGATCACGCCGTCGTTCCAGCTGACCGCGGTCGGCTATTACCACGACGTTCATTCGACAGGCGCGGACCCGTGGCTCGCGGTGCTCAACGCCGACTACTTCCTGTCGAAGCGCACGGACGTGTACGCGACCGTCGCGTACGCGCACAACAAGGACAACTCAGCGCTGGGCGTGAACGGCTACGGCACGGTCGCGGCGGGCCACAACCAGACCGGCGTCACGATCGGTCTTCGCCAGAAGTTCTGACGTGCAGATCGTCCACGCCCCTCATGTGCCCGTCCGCGAAGACTGGCTCGCCTTGCGCGAGGAGCCGATCCTCGAGCCGGAGCTTCCCATCGTCGATGCACATCACCATCTCTGGGACCGTCAGACAGGACGCTATCTGACCGACGAGTTCGCGAAGGACTTGCAAAGCGGTCATCGAGTCGTTTCGACGGTCTACGTGCAGTGCCGCTCGATGCTGCGCGCGGACGGTCCCGACTCGATGAAGCCTGTCGGCGAAGTCGAGTTCGCGACCGGCGTGGCGGCCATGTTCGCAAGCGGGGGATACGGGCGGACGCGGAGTTGCGAAGGCATGGTGAGTGGCGCGGATCTCACGCTCGGCGACGCGCTCGAAGCCGTGCTCGAAACGATGATCGACGTATCGGGCGGCAGGCTTCGGGGCGTGCGCAATCCATTGGCATGGCACGCGAGTCCCGAAGTGAGGTCCAGCCCCGTCACGCCGCCGCGTGACCTCATGCGCGATCCGGGATTCCGGAACGGCGTGAAAGCGCTGGCTCGCTTCGGTCTGTCGCTCGACGCGTGGGTGTACCACACGCAGTTGAGCGAACTGTACGAGCTGGCGTGCGTGGTACCGGATGTGACGGTCGTCATCGACCACTTCGGCGGACCGGTCGGCGTCGGACCTCATGAAGGCGAACGCGCGCAGGTCTTCGCAGACTGGAAACGCGGCCTCGCACGTCTGGCGAGTCTGCCGAACACACGTATCAAGCTCGGCGGCGCAGGCATGAGTGTCTTCGGATTCGATTTCGCGCGCCGCGATGTGCCGCCATCGTCCGAAGAGCTTGCCGCCGCCTGGCGGCCGTATTTCGAAACATGCGTCGAGCTGTTCGGCGTCGAGCGCTGCATGTTCGAGAGCAACTTTCCCGTCGATAAGGGCATGTTCAGCTACGTCGTCTTGTGGAACGCCTTCAAGAGACTGGCGGGTTCCATGTCCGCCGACGAGAAGACCGCTCTGTTCAGCAAAACCGCCGCGGCGACTTATCGCCTGCAGCTACACGGAGACGAACGATGAAGACAAGCGCGAGCGTGGCGCCGATCCCGCGCGACAGCAAGGTCGAGGGAAAGCGCTACAAGGACATCACCCGCGTCGAATGGCGATCACTGTCGCTCGCCGGACTCGGATGGACGTTCGAGAGCTACGACTCGTTTCTGCTCTCACTTCTTCTGCCGACGCTGGCGCTCCAGTTCGGTCTGTCGAAAGCGCAACTCGGGCTGTTCACGAGTATCACGGCGGCGGGTCAGATCATCGGCGGGATTCTCTTCGGTTATGTATCGGACCGGCTGGGACGCGTGCGCACGGCGATGCTGTGCATCGGCATCTACTCCTTGTTTTCAGGGTTGCTGGCGTTCGCCCCGAACGAGCATTGGTTCGCGACGATACGTTTCTTCGGCGCGTTGGGCATGGGCGGGACGTGGACCGCCGGGGCGGCGCTGATCGCCGAAACCTGGCACGCGAGCCGTCGGGGCAAGGGTGGGGCGCTGATGCAGATGGGCCTGCCGGTCGGCGCCATCCTCGCAATCACGATTTCGGGCATCGTCACCAGCGTCAACGACGGGCTCGGCGGCAATGGATGGCGTGTGCTCTTCCTGATTGGCGCGCTTCCGTTTTTCATCCTGTTCTTCGTCGCACGCAAGACGCCCGAATCTCCGATCTGGCTCGAACGCCGACGCGCGAACGCACAGCCGGCGACACGGAAAGCAGCGAGCGACGAGAAGCTCAACGTCCGCGGCCTCGTGACTGCGTTCACGTTCATCTTCTTCCTGCAGTACCTCTACTGGGGAGTGTTCACCTGGACGCCCACGTTTCTCGTCGCGGTGAAGCACCTCGACTTCGTGCATAGCCTCAAGTTCGTTCTCTCGCTGCAGTTCGGGGCGATCGCCGGCTTCCTGCTGTTCTCGACCTTCGTCGACCGGCTCGGCCGCCGGCCTATGTTCATGGCGTATCTCCTCGTCGGCGCGGCCGCCGTGTTCGGCTACATCATGTCGTCGAGCGCGCTGGTGTTGATGGTGGCGATCTTCTTCACCGGCTTCAGCGTGAACGGCATCTTCGCGGGCGCCGGGCCGTTTCTCGCGG
Organism: Caballeronia catudaia; assembly: GCF_001544755.2. Lineage (GTDB taxonomy): Bacteria > Pseudomonadota > Gammaproteobacteria > Burkholderiales > Burkholderiaceae > Caballeronia > Caballeronia catudaia. The sequence continues at coordinate 13,320 of NZ_FCOF02000073.1, forward strand.
AGATCATCGGCAATACCGCGTCGAGAGGGTTCTTCATGGGACTCGCTTATAACGGCGGACGGCTCGGCGGGTTCATCGCGCCACTGGTGATCGGCACGCTGGCGTCGACATCGGGCGGCTTCGTCCTCGGGCTTTCGACGACCATCGTGGCGTTCATCGCCGCGGCCATCGTCGTGTTCTTCGCGCCGGAGACGCGAGGCAAGGCGCTTTCATGAACACGGCCACGCGCTCATCGGGCATCGTCAGCCGGCTGTTTCCGGCGCTGACCGAGCCGGCGCTGCGGCGCTATCTCGGCGGGCAGGTTGCTTCCGTGCTGGGCAGCTGGACCCAGAACGTGACCTTGAATCTGCTCGTGTATCACCTGTCGGGTTCCGCGGCGATTCTCGCGCTGCTGAACTTTCTTCTGTACGGGCCGCAACTGGTCGTGGCGCCGATTGCAGGTTCGCGCATTCGCTCGGGGAACGCCAGGCGCGTCACGCTTTTCATGCTGACGGTCTCGCTCGTCCTGACCGGTAGCCTGATCACTTTGTCGGCGCTCGGCGTTCTGGGCGTCAAGTTGATTCTTGCGCATGCGCTCGCAATCGGCGTGTCGAGCGCCGTTGAGGTTCCGGCGCGCCAGGTACTGCTTCTCACGAGCCTTCGCGACGCGAGCCTCACGTCAAACGCGGTGGCGATGAACACGATGGTCTACAACGTCGGACGGATGGTCGGCCCGACGATCGCGGGCTTCGTCTATCCGACGCTCGGACCGGGAGCATCGTTCGCGATCTATGCACTGGCGCTGTGCTTCATGGCGGCCTGCGTGCGCTCGATTCGCCTGTCCGGTGCGGCCAGACCATCACGCGCGGACAGCAGCCTGCGCGACGCTGTCGGATACGTCCTGTCGGACGCATTCTCGGCGCGATATCTGCCGATTCTCGCGTGCATCGGCTTGTTTGCGGCCAGCTATCAGACGCTGGTTCCGCTGCTTGCCGACAAGGCGTTCCACGACGCCGCGCGCTTCACCGGCGTGTTCTTCGCATGCGCGGGCGCCGGCTCGCTGAGTTCGGCGGTGCTGTTGTCGTCGGCGCTCGGTCCGCGCGCATCGGCTCGATTCATCGCATGGGCGCCCTGGTCGGCCATTGCCGCGTTGATGGTCCTCGCGATCACCGATGCCGCCGCCGCGTCCATGCCGGCGTTTTTCATGCTGGGCTTCAGCCTCACGTTCGCCGCGACCTCGACCAACGCAACGATCCAGCGGCAGTGCCCGGAACACGTGCGTGGCGGACTCGTGGGCATGTATGGCATGGCCTACAACGGGACGATGCCATTCGGCTATCTGCTCGTCGGGACGGTATCGGAGGCGCTGGGCGTGCGTCACACCTTCGCGGCGATGGCGGTCGTGCTGGCGGTGGGCGTCGTCTGCATCGTCGCATGGCAACGATTCAAGGAATAGCGCCAAGGCGCAAAATAGACTGGAGACAAACATGCAAGCTACTGGTGTCATGGCGAAATCCGACATTGAGCGCCGCACCATACGGAAGGTCGTATGGCGGCTGGTTCCCTTCCTGATGATCTGCTATCTGCTGGCGTTCATCGACCGCGGCAACGTGGGCATGGCGTCGTTGCAGATGAATCACGACCTCGGCATGTCGGCAAGAGTCTTCGGCTTCGGCAGCAGCCTCTTTTTCATCTCGTACTTCTTCTGCGAAGTGCCGAGCAATATGGCGCTGCAAAAGTACGGCGCGCGGATCTGGATCGCCCGCATCATGATCACGTGGGGCATCGTGTCGGCGGGAACCGCGCTCGTGCAGAATGCGACCACGTTTTATATCCTGCGTTTCCTGCTCGGCGCGGCCGAGGCGGGATTCTTTCCGGGCGTCCTGCTGTATTTGTCGTACTGGATTCCCGCTTCGTATCGGGCGCGCATTGTCGCCACGTTCATGGTCGCGATTCCGGCCGCGAGCTTCATCGGCTCGCCCATTTCCGCGGCGCTGTTGCAGATGGACGGGTTCTGGGGCCTGCGCGGCTGGCACTGGCTGTTCATCCTGGAGGGCATTCCCACGGTGCTGCTCGGCGTCGTCTGTCTGTTCGTCCTGACGAACAAGCCCGCGGATGCGAAATGGCTCAAGGACGATGAACGTAAGTGGCTCGTCGATGCAGTCGCCAACGAGACGAAGGCGCCCAAGAAGGTGCTCGACATGCCGCTGACGAAGCTCTTCCGCAATCGCTATGTGCTGTGCCTGGCGCTCGTGGATACCTGCGCGTCGGCTGCCGGCAGCACGTTGTCGGTGTGGCAGCCTCAACTGCTGAAATCGTTCGGTCTGTCGGTCATGCAAACGGGCCTGATCAATTCGATTCCCTACGCGGTGGCATCGGTCCTGATGGTCTATTGGGGCCGCCGTTCCGACCGATCGGGAGAACGTCGCTGGCACACCGTCGTGCCGATGCTTCTGATCGGCGGCGGGCTGTTCGCGACGTCGCTGAGCGGCTCGCTCGTACCGACGATTTTCATGCTGTGCGCCGTGCTCGTCGGCGCGTATTCCTTCAAGGGGCCTTTCTGGGCGCTCGCGACCGACATGTTGTCGAACAGCGCGGTGGCGGCGGGCCTCGCGACCATCAACGCAATCGCGAACCTTCTCGGCGGCGGACTGATGGTCAATGTGTACGGATGGGTCAAGGAAGCGACGGGCAGTTACGCGCTGGCGCTGATGCCGCTCGCCATCCTTACGCTCGTCAGCGTGGCCACGCTTCTCATGCTGACGCGCAACGGACAGACGAAACACCTGGCTCGCAAGACGGAGACCGTCTGACCATGCCGAAAGCGACCAGACGCGATTTCATCAGAATGGGGGGGCGCTGATGGCGGCGTCGGCGTTGCCCGCGTATGCGCAGACGACCGAAGCATGGTCGAGCGGGTCGGAGCGGCCTTCGTTTCGGCTGCCGGCCGGAACCATCGATTGCCATATGCATATCTACGACGACCGCTTTCCCGTTGCTTCCGGCACGACGCTGCGGCCGCCGAATGCCACGGTGGAGCAGTACCGGCTGCTGCAGGCACGTCTCGGCGTCGATCGAAACGTCGTGGTGACGCCGTCGACGTATGGAACCGACAATCGCTGCACGCTCGATGCGTTAAAGCGCTTCGGCAGCAACGCGCGCGGCGTGGCGGTCGTCGATACGTCGGTCAGCGATAGCGACTTGCACACGCTTCACACGAGCGGCGTTCGCGCGATACGGTTCAATCTCAGCTATCCCGGCGCAACGACGGTGGATATGCTGGCGCCGCTCGCGGCGCGAATCGCGGCCATGAAGTGGCATATAGAACTCGTCGTGCAGGGCGTCCGGCTTCCCGAGCTGGAAGGCAGGCTTTCGGCACTTCCTTGTCCGCTCGTCATTGATCATATCGCGCATGTTCCCGAGCCGGGCGGCATTGCGTCGGAGGCGTTGCGCACGGCGAAGCGCCTCGTCGACAAGGGCAATACGTTCATTACCTTGTCGGGGCCCTACGTCGATTCGAAGACCGGCGCGCCTGCTTACGAAGATGTCGCGCCCGTCGCGAAGACGCTGATCGACATGGCGCCCGAGCGGATGCTATGGGGCACCGACTGGCCTCATCCGACGGAGAAGGGCGCCAAACCGGACGATGCAAGTCTGCTCGACACGATCGCAGGCTGGATCGGCCGGTCGGACTGGCAGCAGATGATCTTCGTTGACAACCCGACGAAGCTCTATGGGTTCGACTAAAAGGCTGAGGCCATTCGTTTCTGCCGAATTTTGCCGAGCGAGTCCATCATGAAGACGGCTAGATGAATGCGTTCAACGCGGTTGGACGCTGGTGACGGAACGTAGGTAAGAGGCCATGTCACGTCGTTCCAGAGGTCGGCGCAACTCGCTAACAACCTCGATTCACCTGCTGTGCCGACACGTATGCCCGCTTCGGTCGATCGAGGCGGGGATGTCGAACTTGTCGTCGCCTAATGGACCCTTTCGGCCACAAGCGGTCTCTCATCCGCAGCGGCGAGCTGCCATTCAAACGGCTCATCTACTCCCGAAGCCGCCGTTAAGGAGAGCGGAGCATGATGCCTGGGACCGTCTGTGCGAACGGCGCTAGAACTCCTATCAAGACCTCCCCATCTTTGCGCGCGCCGGCGCCACAGCAAGGCCTTCTGCCGCGAACCCGAGCGCCGTACTGACAATGTCAACGATCTCGGTTGGTGCAACGGTGCAACCGGTTGGCCTCCCAGTGCACCGCGATGCGTTTCCGACACGCTTCCTTGGGGATGCCGAGATTCTCCGGGTGACTTTGATTTCCGTGATTGTTCCGGTCGGGACGCTCTAGCCTTGATAAGGCTTCGCCTTGCGGCGGGCCCCACTTTAATCGGGCGCAAAATCAAACACTTGCTGTCTACCTAGCGAAAAACCTCGAATTCCCAAGCGCAAGGCGGCGTCTGCAGCGGCTCACGCGTGTGTGGGCTTTTTCGATGCGCCGTTCTTCGGTTCGCTGAAACAGGCGGAGGGAGGCGTTCTCTTGCCCGTGTAGCGTCGACATTGCGACCAAGCATCTCGGCCTGATCGTCGCGGCCACCTATTGAGTTTTACTAAATCCATGACAACCGATTCTCGGCTTGAGCGTTATACGATCATCGCCTTGATGAGGGATGAG
>NZ_FCOF02000075.1 GCF_001544755.2 Caballeronia catudaia
AATTGTGAATAATTGATGAAACGCTCGCCGCTCGCTTTTTCGAACGCCTGGGTGAAGACGGTCATGCGCGAGGTCGATACTTGTGCGGCGGAAGGCCGAAAGAGCGATTGACGGTCCATGTCGCGGATATCTTCGTATTTAATGAGTTTATTTAATGGTGCATGCTTCGGAAGAGTAAGAGAAATACTGCAGCTTCCAGTGGTAGCACCGTAAGGAAAGAGCCGATCTCTTCTGCGATTAACGCCGTTAAGTCCTCGCAATAATTGCCTGGTCCTCCAAACGATGCACCCGTTCAAGGAATGCCGTCATGGTGCGCTGCGGAAAGCCGCTGGCAGTATAGAGGTTTTCGAGGCTTGACGCCGAAATTCGCCTAGCCGACCAAATGCGGTGTCAATTTTCCGCTCGCCACAGAATAGCCTTTCGTTACCAGATCCATCATTGCGCCGCTCGCTGTCGATGCGATCTATGCATCATTGTCATGCGATTCGAGCTGAAACCTCCAGTCCCCATACGGCGTTTTCTCAGCGGACCATTTGCCGTTCTTGGAAAATGTGCGCTCGCGAACATTCGTCTGTTCACGTGCACCCTTTTAATGTCGAGGGGCAGACAAAAATTTCACACGCCTGCGTTATTCCGTTGTATCTTGCGATGGCTGCGTCGCAATTCGTTTCATCCATTAATCATCTGCTGATTCTGGCGACACCGTTAGATGTTGTCGGATGAAACTCTCCCATGGTTATAAAAATGAAAAGAAGGGCCGTCATTTCAAGCGGAAGCCACGTATTCGATCTGCTCTCTGATTCGCTTTTCCTTCAACGATGGTTCGATTTGTATCGAGCGTGCCCGTGGGCGACCGTGTATCAGGCGTCGGACTTCGTCAAGACTTGGTATGAAAGTTACGGCAACCAATTCAGTCCTATCATTGTTACGATGGAAGGACAGCAAGGTGAGCTTTGCGGCCTTCTCACGCTTGCTGCCAATCGATCAACCGGACGACTGGCCTACGCGGGCGATGTGCTTTCTGAGTATCAAGTCTGGCTTGCGCGCGAAGAAGTGAAAGACGTCTTCATGCCTGAAGCATTAAAGCTGATCGGGAAAGAGTTTACCCGTCAAGTACTAAGGTTAAAATTTCTTCCTCCTGGAACCCATCTGGGACCGCTCGAAAAAACAAACTGGGTCCGCAATATTAGCTTCCTGTCGCCGTCGTCACGGCCACTCATAGGCGCGAACGACGAGCAGCGAATTGACCAATCCCTGAAGTCCAAAAAAGTTAAGCTCAACAGGCTCAAACGGCTGGGAACTGTGTCATTCAGACAAGTTACACGCGATGAATTTCCTGACATCTTCGAGCAAGCATGGCCGCTGTTCGAGTTCCGACAGATCGATCAATTCAATTCAAGCCCCTTTCTACGTGACGCCGATTTGAAGCAATTTCTATTTGCGTTAGCGAGGCATTCGGACGTCTTGCACATGACCGTTCTAACGGTTGACGAAATAATCGTCGCATGGCTTCTTGGTACTCAAAGCAACGGGTTCTTGCACCTAATGGCGACCGGATTTTCTCCGTTCCACGCTCGTCACAGTCCTGCGATGCTGCACATGCTCATGCTGTCGAAGAGCTTGATCCAAGAGCAACGCGTCTTCGATCTTACCCCCGGGGGTGACAAATATAAGGATCAACTGGCAACTACTTACGAGAATACTCATACGCTGCATTTTTTCCCCGGGCTAAGAGCGGCGCTCGAGGACCGGCCAACGCGCGTAATCGCGAATAAAGCCCTAAAAAAAGTAATGAGGGTTACGGTCAAGGACCCCGCGCTCGCCCTGACCTCGTCATTTCCAGGAAGAAGGCGCGATCGCCCCTCTCCCGAGAGCCCACGGGCCGAGCAACCCAAAGTTTCTTTCCGTCTTCATAAACTTAACGCCCTCCCGCTCGAAAAATACGACGAACGAGTGCATGAAGTCAGAAAGAACAAAGTGGTCGATCTTTTAAAGCATGAGCCGACGCATTCCCAATCACGCCGCGAGTTTGTGAGCCAAGCATGGCGCTTCATTGAACAGGGCGCGGATGTTTATACGCTCATACGAGACGCTCGGCTCATCGCGGGTTGCTGGATAGCGAGTGGGGACAGGACGGCTTTGGCGGAGTCAGCAAAGTCAGGGGTTCCAGCGGGCACGGCGCTTTTGTTGGGTTTTTATGTTCATGGCAGCGAGGACCGGGCGAAAACGCTGAATTTGTTGTTGCATAAATGGGCCAATGAAGCAGTGACCGGGACCGAAGTAACCGAGGCGGTTATCGGTGTTCCAGAGACTGACCTTTTCAAAGGTATCAGCGAGACCGACGGTAACCCATCCAAAAGTCCTTGTATCGCTTCTACGACGATGCAGGAACGGCCGGAATCTGTCTTGCGGGCCTTCCGGTGGTCCCAGTAAGGAATGAAGGACGGGCGCCGGCCATTAAAAGTTCGCGTCGAGCGCCTGAACGTGGCCGACAAACGCCACCGCACTTCGCCTCTTATCTATCTATCTGCTGTTTTAGAGGGACCAGTTTATTCGGCTGGACGTTATATGAGATGCGGACTTTGCAAGGGAGGCGGATCGGTCGGAAGTGCTCGATGTCTACTCGAACCTGCGTTTTACGACGGCCGCGCAATTTGATAGCGCGCTCGCGCGCAAGTATGCCGCAGTTCGATTTGAGCCCTACCTCATCACACTCAAGCCCATTCGCCGCCAGATGTGGCCCTTCAACCTGCTGCAGAGGATTGCGCCCGGCACGTATGCGCCCGATTCTTTGATCGCGTGGCGCTAACGGCCGAAAGCCATGAAGGCATTCACTTGTTCAGCAATTCTTGTCGCGTGAGCATCGGCGCGTTTTTCGGCATACGTTGGCACGCGGGCGGTCGCGCGCATGACACCGACGATCCCGGCATAAAAGACGCACTGCGCTTTTGATGACGGGCGAAATCGCCCATCAAAGTCCTTTGAAAAAGCCTTGCACTCGATTCAACTGAGTTTTCCGCAAGGCAACCACTTCGTGGCTTCACAACGTTCGCCGGCTACGCGTCCGCTTCGAACGGTACGCTTTTATCCACTCATCGAGTCTCACCGAGAACATCGCACGCCGGCGATGCGCGCCGCTGGAACTCCTCGGCGCGCGCATACAGTTCGAGGGGAAGCTTGCCGAAACCCCGCTCCTGCAGAAACAGCGTCATAAGCACGCGCAGCAACTCGTTCAACTGATACGAGGTCCCACTTCCTTCGCGGCGGCAGCCAGCGCAAGATGGATGCCCAGCGACATCTTGCGCATGGTTTCGACAGCGAGCGGAAGCAACATGGCTCGCGTGAGGGGACGTTGAAGGCGAGCCGAGCGACCGGTCTTTCGGGTGGCAGCGCGAGGCAAAAGAAAGGCGCCGGTCTTTCTTGTCATTGTTGAGCGCAGTAAAACGTGCGACCCGCACATTGAATGACGGGGCCGAGACATGCGACGTCGGGAACCGTCCAAGCCGCTTTCAAAATCGGGGCGATTCCGTAAAGAAGTGCGGGTGTCCCGGTCCTTCACCGCGTCGCGGCGCGCAAAGTTGAGGTTCGCACGGTGCGAACTGGAACACCATAAATCAAACGTCGAATGACGTGTGCAAGGGTGTCCCTAATAGCGCCGCGAAGCTTGGCGAGGAGAGCATGATGTGGTTCATACATGGATGCCGAAATGCGCAACAGCCCCATCTTTCAGATGAGCGAGCTTCGACCTGCGTTTCCTGATGCGTTCAGCCACGACCTACGACTGACCGTGCGCCGTTTGAATGAGAATCAGCAAACCAGTTTCACCCAGTTCCTTCGGGTTACTGACGACGCCAATCGGAAGCCCCTGCTTTTTGCGAAGCGGGCTTCGAGAGAACCGGTAAGCTGGGGTATAAGCCTTGCGACGACCATCAGGCCAGTCATCCGGAACAAGATCATGAAGGCCACCATTATCGCTCACGAATCGCCCCCCAGCGACGCTTCGGTGGAAGTCCACCGCTTCCAGTTTTTGCTGGACGACGGCACGGTTGCTCCGCTCGCGGAAACCATTTCCTTATGCACGGCAAGAGTTATCGTCGAAAACCTCAAAGACGGTAACGCGTTCATCAAGATGCTCCAGGCCATCGTGAAAGCGCAGCCGGCCGAGTACGATGCTTTGGTCGGGCAGGTCTTCCCCGACCACTATCCCATTTCCTCTGACGGTGGCTATCGAGCGACGCGACGGGAACACTCCAATCGTTAATGCGCAGACGAGCGTCCGCGATCGCCGGCACGCATCACGAACGTTATTAACGTGCTGGGGCGACGCGGTCGATCAACGCAATCAACGGCCGGATGGCACCGCGTTTGCGATAAAACGCGTCAATCTCAACTTCCTTGCCTCGTGCAATTACCTAGCTTTCCGATAGTGTGATAGTGACGAGTAGGCAGTAGTTGGCGTGCTCGTGAAGCGGCGGGATCCACGGATCGCCGAGGCTACGCTGAATCCGCCACACCGTGGCATCTCCATGTCGAGCAGCACGACGCGCGGCGTCCATGCAGCAGGCGCCGTGAAGGCAGCCCCGCTGCCGTTGACGATGCGCGTCCGATTTTTCATATCGAGCACGATGGCGAGTGCGCCGGCATGATTGCATCCGTCGTCAATGGCACGGCGATCGATGTAAAACGCGCCGGAACGAACGGCTCGTCATATGGACGGCAGCGGTAGCATAGTCAGATCCGGAAGCGGCCTGGTCTTTTCGGCAACGGCAATGCCCTAGTTTTGTCGAGCCGTTGCAAAACGGCGCCGCGATCAGGGCCTCTGTCTTGAGCGGTAAGCTTGACGCAAATCCCTGCCGGCGGTTGCTCAACTGCCACCGGCCGGTGTTTCGTCATCGCCCGCGTCTGACGAGGGCACGACTTCGACGCCGAGCTGTTTCTCCGCTTGAGCCCAGAATTCGGCAGCGCGGCCCTCCGGGCAGCCGGCTTCTTCCCAGAGCCCGTATGCGAGCGAGCGGATTTGTTCTTCCGTTGCGGGTACGTCCATGTCTATCTCCGAAGGTTAAACCGCAAAGCGCCAGAGGCGGCGCCGCTCGATTAGCGCAGTAGCGATGAGCTTCCCAATCTAATCGGCAGTGGCAGTGTACGTTAGCGCGAAAGCTTCACGGTGTCCGCGCAGCGAGTCGAGCGCGGGTCGTGACGCTGCGGCACACAACCATTTTTCAAGAGCGCTGTTTCGACCGTCTGTCCTTCACACGTGCTCTCAGGGAGGGAAACACGGGCCAATCGCCCCCACGGCTGCGTCTTGCGTGGGGCACAGTGCCGAGCCTGCACATGCGGTTTGAGCCGATTAGCAGGGCCGGCGCCACTTATCGACCCGCTCCAGGGCGCGCCAAAGAGCACGCGTCGATCCACGCCTTGCCGATCGGCCCTCAAACGGGAGCGACATGCTCGATGAGATCGAGCAACGGACGCATCGACAAGCCTTTCCGGCAGAAAGCATCAATCCGCGCTTGCTTGCCACGAGCGATCACTTCCTCCTCAGGCAGAGAGGTATAGGCGATAATCGGCGTGTTCGCAAATTGGCTCGAACTACGCATGGCCGAAGCCACCGTGTAACCATCACACGCAGGCATCTCCATATCGAGGACCACGACATGAGGTGTCGAAGCGGCGGGCGTCTTGAAGGCAGCCTGTCCTCCATCGACGACGGTGGGCCTGTAACCCTCAATGACGAGAACTGTGGCTAACGCCTGCGCCCCGGCGGTGTCGTCGTCTACGATGAGCACAGCGACCGGCGGCAGAACGTGGTCGAACACACGATCGGTCCATAATCCAGGGGGCGAGAACATGACGATATTTAGAAGTTTCATGTTCCGTGTTTAGCAACGGGTATGCCCTAGCATCGTTCGAACCATTGTAGGTCGGACAAACGCCCGCTAACTGCGGGCGCTTTCTTTTTACCGATATTCGCCAACGGCGTTTGCTCCGAACGCGGCTCATTCAGCCGGAGTCAGATCGCTTCGTCGGCCAAACGTTCGATGCGTACATGACGCAAGACTTCCGCTTGCCTCGGCCGGGCGACGTGCTCGCCGATCACGAAGCGTTTTCTCAGATCCTGTCGAATAGCAGACTCGACAGCGCATCTAGCGCTCTGGGCACTGACCCCGAGGGGGAGCACGAACGCCGCGCCCACCGGCAGAGCAAGCAGCTGCGCATAAAGAGAATCGAACATCGCATTTCGTCCGGTTTCTGAATGTCCATTACACGCACCGTTTGTTCCCGAACACATTCTCGAATGCCGCTGCTGCACATTGAGTCCGCGCAAGACAGTACCGCAACGCCGTCCCTACGTAAGCAGTAGGGTGGCAAGCAGGCGGATCCCCGAAGCACTGCGTTCCTCGCGTGCTTTCCGGGCAGCCTGCCCATGGTGATATCGTGTGAGTTATGCCGCGCCGGCCTTCGCCAGATAAGTTGGCTCGCGTCTGCCCCCTCTGACCTCTGCTCAAATGAACATTATCCAACGCAATAATATGCGCGTCGTCGGCGACAGCCAGAGAACAATGCTTTTCTCCCACGGCTTCGGCTGCGATCAGTCGATGTGGCGGTATGTAGCGCCGACATTCGAGGCGCGGTACCGGACCGTGTTGTTCGATCTTGTCGGAAGCGGCAGGTCGGATCTTGCAAGCTACGATTTTGCGAAGTACAGCTCGCTGTATGGCTATGTGGATGACGTACTGGAGATTCTGGATGAGGTCGAGGCGTCGCGAGTCGTCTTTGTTGGCCACTCGGTCAGCGCGATGATCGGCATGCTGGCGGCGATCAAAGCGCCCGAGCGTTTTGCGGCGAACGTGATGGTGGGTCCGTCGCCATCGTTTATCAGCGACGGCGAATATCCCGGTGGTTTTGCGCGTGCAGACATCGAAGAACTGCTCGAGACGTTGGAGAACAACTTTCTCGGCTGGTCCAGAACGATGGCGCCTGCCATCATGGGCGCGCCCGAACAGCCGCAACTCAGTGAAGAGCTCGTGAACAGCTTCTGCCGAACCGATCCCGATATTGCGCGTCATTTCGCGCGCGTGACGTTCCTGGCGGATCTTCGGGCGGCGATGTCGCGCGTCACGACACCGACGCTGATTGTGCAGTCAAATGACGATTTCCTAGCGCCGGTTTCCGTCGGAGAGTACATGCACCAGCATATCCCGGGCAGCCGCCTGGCTATCGTCAAGAACGTTGGACACTGCCCGCATCTCAGCGCTCCAAGTGCCACCGTCGACGCCATCGAATCGTTCCTGCATGAAGCCGGACTCTGATCATGCAGGAGCCGCTTCGAAGCGTATCCGACTTCAAAGCAGCCTATGAGCGCGCGCCATGCGGGCTTTTTACGGCGAAGGCAGGCGGGAAAATCGTCCAGGTCAACCGGACGTTCTGTGAATGGCTCGGATTTCCAGCATCGGAGCTCGTCGGGCAGCGCACCTTTCTAGACCTGCTGACGACGGGCGGAAAGATCTTCCTCCAGACCCATCTCGCGCCGCTTCTACAGGTGCAGCGCTCAGTAGCGGAGGTCAAACTCGATATGCGTCGCCGGGATGGGGCCGTTGTCCCGATGATGGTCAACGTGTGCAGGGTAACCGAAGGCGGCATTGCACTGGACGAGTTCGCCGTCATGGTGATGGGCGACCGGCATAAATACGAGCGCGAGCTGGTCGCGGCACGTGGCCGCTCGGACGAAGCCCTGAAAGGCAAGGAGACTGCAGAACTTGCGCTGAAACTAGCCGACCGTCGCAAGGATGAATTCCTCGCGACACTCGCTCACGAGCTTCGCAATCCCTTCAGTGCGATGCGCTCAGCCATCGATCTGCTTTCGCGTCAACAGCCTCTCACGGCCGACGCGCTCTGGCCGCTGGAGATGCTCGACCGACAACTCGCTCAGGCCGCCCGCCTCGCCGATGATCTGTTAGACGTTTCTCGCATCGGCGAAGGGAAGATCGAGATCAAGAAAATGCCCGTCGAGATCGGCGCGATTATCCGTGAAGTCGTCGAGAGCACCCGCGCTCGCCAGGCTGCCTGTGAGTCCTCGCACGACTTCGACGTGCATCTGCCGCACGGGCGCATCCAACTCTTGGCGGATCCCGTTCGGCTCGCCCAAATTGTCCAGAACCTGCTGAACAACGCTTTCCGGTATACGCCATCGGGTGGGAAGATCGTGCTCTCTGCGACCCGGCACGGCGACAACGTCGTGATGAGCGTGCGCGACACCGGGATCGGCATTTCGCAGGAAGACCTGACGACGATCTTTACGATGTTTGCACAGGCACCGTCGGGCCACGGCCGCTCGAAGGGTGGCCTAGGCATCGGACTGGCGCTCGTACGGGCGCTCGTCCAACTTCACGACGGGCAGTTGACGGCTGCGAGCCAAGGACCCGGAAAAGGAAGCGAGTTTGAAGTTCGGCTTCCGGCACTGCCGGCTGGCGATTCTTCACTGGCGGCAGCGATGACTTCTCCCGCGGCCAATCAGACGCTTTCAGCGCCCGCGGAAGAGCGCCGGGTGCTGGTGGTCGACGACAGTGAAGACGCTGCAGCGAGTCTCGCGCTTTTGCTTCAGGCCGAGGGCCATGAAGTCGAGACCGCGAATTGTGGCCTCGATGCCTTACGCGTTGAGGCGGCCTTCCATCCGGAAGCAGTCATCCTCGATCTTGGCCTGCCGGATATCGATGGGAAAGAGGTGGCGGCAAAGATTCGGTCCAGGCGAGGCTCGAGGGTAACGCTGATCGCACTGACAGGATGGCAGGCAGACGCAGCGGTGAAACCCGACGCACAACTAGAACCGGATGAAAGTCCGTTCGACGCCTATTTCGTTAAGCCGGCTAACGTCGACGAACTCCTTGCCGAGCTCAGGGGCATCAAAAAATCGGCCGTGGATCCTCCGACGTAAGCAGACGTAAGCCGAGGATGACCCACTGGGCGCTCGTCGGGTACCAGAGACGCACCCCGATTCAGGCGAGACGGAACATTGGTGAGTCGCAACGGACACGGAAGCCGTGTTTTCGCGAGGGCAGGCTTGAATTCCAGGGCACGGCGAGCTTGGCGAGGCCCCACAAGCCAGCGGCTCAGCTGCTAAGCGCAAATTGGTCGAAGAATCGGAGGATCTCGTTGGTCGCATGTGGACCGCACCGGTCGGAATAGGTACCTTGCGGATTCCCTCCCGACCAGGTGTGGCCGAGACCATGCACAAGCCATTGCTCGCCAACGGCGAGACCATTCTCGTCGTGGAAGACGCGGCGCGTGTACGCGTAGCCGTTCTCCGTTTCGCTCAGTTCCGTCGGAAGAGAATGATGCGTGGCGCCGGCCTCGCGTTGCAACAGCTGGCGCATTGAGATGATTTGATCGCTGTTGCGCGGATGCACGATTTCGTCCGCGTCGCCGTGAAAGACAATGAGCGGCACGGTGCGCGGCTGAGAACCGTCAAGCAAACGTGCGGGCAGGCGGATCTTTCCCTTGCCATCGTTCATCGCACAGAGCGCTGAAAACGCCTCGTCTGCGACGCCGAAGGCGACGCCCGAATGCACTGCAGCGGCCGCGTAAAGATCGGGGTGCGTTACCGCGAGATTGACAGCCATAGCGCCGCCCGCCGACATTCCTGCCACATAGACGCGAGCATCGTCGACGTTGTACGTCGCCACGATCTCTCGTGTGAGGGCCGCGATCATCGATGCTTCGCCCGACTCACGCACCTGGTCGCCAGGGCGGAACCAATTCCAACATCTAAGGAGACTGACGGTCTCCGACTGCTCTGGATAGGCAACGATATAGCCGCGCGCATCGGCGGCTTCGTTCGTTCCTGTGCCGGCCGCAAAATCGTCGGGATCTTGCTGAGCGCCGTGGAGCATGACGACCATCGGAAGCGACTGGCCGTGATAGACACTCGGCACACAGAGTTTGAAGCGGTGCGTTTGACCGGCGTGTTCAAAGTGACGGCTCAACCATTGAGGACCATTGCTCGCTGCTGCCCCACGTGGCTTAATAGACGGCGCAGTTGCGGGGAGGTGAGACCTCGCCATGGGCAGCTCATTGATGATGTCGGCCGCCGGGTGTGAGGGTGCTTTCAGCCTCGCACTCGTAACCGTCGGCTGCGGATCGACGAAAGATCGCACCGCGAACCCCAGCGGTCCACCGGCGAACAGAGACCAGAGGGCGGCGTTTGCCGATGCAAGCGGATCAAGGATATCCATTTTTCGTTTCTTAACTTAGGAGTGGCTAGGACCCTTCGGTCGCTTATCGCGAAGCCACCGAGGATGCGGTGACGGAGCATCCGCATGTGTCGTTCCCGGGCACGCAGAATCCCCGCAGACTAGACGCTCAACGGCTTATCTCGAGGCGCCCCGCGTTCAACGCTTCCGGGCGTTTTACGCCGATGCTGGCAATGGTGAGTGCGATCGTCCGTCCTATGTTCGGAGCGGAGGCCGCGCGTGATGAACTGGTCGAGATGAGCGGCCCGAAGGACATCGCGGGTGCGCCTGGAGGCCATCTACGAGCACGCGATTGACACCGGCGCGGTGCACCGTGCCACGATTTCGTTCGTGATGCTTAAGAGCGGTGCAGCAACCGCCGGCTGCGGGAGTCTCCGATGCTGCCTGTGGTCGGATGGGAAAAGCCGGAAACCCGCGACGTCCATTGGCAGCACGCCCGCGATGATGAGAGAGGGGACATGAAGCCGCCCGAGGCTTCATGCGTCGCCATGTTTAGACCGGACGCTTGGCTGACGAACGCGCAGTCCGTGCGATTTCGCCGTTCACATCGAGCACGGTCCCGCTCGTTTCGCGGGCTGCTTCGTTCGCCGTGTCAGCGACGTTCACCACGAGTTCCCCCGAGGATTGCGCGGCCGCTTGGACATCATCGGCGGCCACTTTGGCCAAGCCGTTAAACTTGATGCCGCTGCGTTCATACTGGCTGCGCACTTCGCCGATTATGTCGTCTTGCGTCGAGCTGATAATCGACAACATATGTTGGCTGTACGAAGCGGCCTTCTGTGGAAACTGCGCGAGCATGATCGACTGCCACCCGAGCATGTCGCCTGCGCCTGCGTCATCTCCCGCGCGCAGAAGCGTGTTGCTTTCCTCGACCACTTTGCGAACCGTTTGCACGTTCAGTTCCGTGATCGCTTGAAGACCGGTCGCGAGGCGCCCAGTGACGTTGAGGAACGCCTGCAAGTTGGCGCGCGCGAGGGACGGGATCTGATCAGCGAAATAACCGGGGTATCGAAACATTGACTGCTCCTTCCAAAAAGTCAAATCGAAAACGTTCAAAAGAAAACGGGACGGGCGGGGCGCAACGCTCAGAACGCGTGCTGACCTTCGGTTATCGCGATGACTGCTGCGCGAATGCCGAGAAATTCTTGGCGACACGCGTCGAAGAGCAAACCCTCCGTCCGTTACGTAGCGGGATCGCCAGCACCCTGGATGCCGGCCACAGTGCTTCGCGGTGGCGCAACGGCGACAATTCCTTGCGTCGCGGAACCATCAGGTGTGGTGAAGCCCGAGTTGGCCTCGCATTGCTTGTTCCAGCTAACGATCGTTCGCCAGATCGCGTTCGCCGACGTTCTCGCGTCTAGGGACTCTTATGGGCAGCGTGCGTGCCAGCGCGTTGACTGCGCTGCAGTCTTTGATAAACCGACCATCCTTCGTATCTATCTACCAAACGCCGGAAGGCTAATGGGCAGGCGGCTGATGATCGGCAGCGAAGATCTTGGGTGGATTGCTGGACGCGTCTCTCCTTCGGAGGAGCACCGAGTCGCCGCGCTCGCCGTCGCCCAAGGCGACGCCGCGCCCCATCGACCGACGAGCTGTCTCACACCCCGCATGCTCAGATATGCGATCTCTCCGCTTCAATCTTCGAGCTTGAGCGACCACTTTCTGCGCACACGAATGATGGTCTGTCGTGAGACTCCATACTGTCGCGCGAGCTCAGTGACAGTGCGGCCGCTCGAGAGTGCGCGGACGACCGCCTCTTGTTGAGCAAAACTCAAGCTACAAGCGCGTCCGACGTGCAGGCCTTGTCGCGCAGCCGCGTCCGACGCCTCCTTAGCTCGCTTTTGACGCACAACATGATCGAGTTCGGCGACCAGTTCAAGACTTTTCATCAGAAGCTCGTCATCTAGAGGCGCGGCGTCTTTGCGCTCGTAGACCAGGCAGACGACGGTCGCGCCGGCTTTCTTCACTGAGCGAAGCGTAGTAAGGGCGTCGAGAGCGCTGTTACCGAGCGAGGACACTGAATTGATGACCAACAGGTCTCCCGACCGCAGCCCGCGGAGCGTCCGCTGCAGTATTGGGCGCTCCGGCGCAGGTAGCGTGCACTTTTCTTCGTCTATGCACACATTGTTTTCTTCACAGGGGATACCGTTCGCGCTCAGCGCTTCCACGGTTTCCTTTTTGCTCGCTGTCGCGACTTCGACTATGACGTAAACAGACATCGTTATCGCTTTCCGAATGCCAACACAACGCCACACTCGTCCTCAACAGGAAGGCCAGCCCAGCGGGTCCGTAGTGTTGAGACAAGCCCAGTCGTTTCGCTCAGCCTCCGCGACTCGTAACCAAGCCATCGACGATGTTGGGCGGCGGCGCACCCGCATAGACGCGTCGTTGCGCAATCCCAACCGATACGCCGCGTGCAGCTACGTTAATGAAGCAGCCAACGAAAAGTTTTAAGCCTTGAACAGAACCAACGCCCCATTCGAGTCGTTTCTACTGATTCATGCGGAAGGATAGCTCAACGCCCGTCCGCCTCTTCAACGACTTTCCGAATGACGGCCTGAAGCTCTTCAAACGTGTAGGGCTTCTGCAGCTCGAACCATGCGAAGCTGCGTGTTTCGTCCCTCTCAACGGGTTCACCGGAGGCAAAAATCACCCTCAGTCCAGGGCAAAACGAGCTGGCCTGCGCGGCAAGCTCAATCCCCGATAGGTCGGGCAAATTGATGTCAGTGAGCAGCACGTCGAAAGGGTGGCGCGTGATGTCCGCGAGCGCCTTAGTAGCTGTCCCTGCCGCCACGGGACGATGACCCAGCATCAGCAGCAGTTCACACACCGCTTCACGCGCGAGATCATTGTCTTCGACTACCAGAATATGTAGTTCGGCCGGCTTGCTTCGGTGTCCTGCCGGGCGCGCACTGTTGGAAGATGAGAGCGCTCGACCGGGTGTGCCCAAGACGTGTCGAACTTTGGCGGCGAGATCAGCGCGGCTGTACGGCTTGCTAAGAAGCTCTATACCATCATCCAGCTTGCCCGCGTGAACGATCGCATTCTGTGTGTACCCGGAGGTAAAAAGCACTTTCAAGTCAGGTTGAAGCAACATGGCTCGGCGGACCATCTCCGGGCTCTTGAGTGAACCCGGCATCACGACGTCGGTGAAGAGAAGATCGATGTGCGCGCCGCTGCTGAGAATGACCAGCGCTTGTTCCGCGTTGTCCGCCTTCAGCACACCGTACCCGAAACCCGCTAGCATCTCGATAACTGTGGCCTGCACCTTCAGGTCGTCTTCAACGACCAACACGGTCTCGCTACCGCCCATCAAATCGGCGCTTGCGTGACCGACCGGCGCCACAGTTTCGGCAGAAGACTTGGGTAAGTAGATGCGTACTGTCGTTCCGTGCCCGACCTCGCTGTAGATCCGGATATGTCCGCCGCTTTGCTTGACGAAGCCATAGGCCATGCTTAGCCCCAAGCCACTGCCTGCGCCTTCTGGCTTCGTGGTGAAAAATGGGTCGAATGCATGCTCGATAACCTCCTGGGTCATGCCGGTTCCGGTGTCGGTGACACCAAGCATGACGTACTGACCGGCAGGCACGTCGGATAACGAGCGCACGTACCGGTCATCGAGCATCGAATTGGCAAGCTCGAGGGTGAGTTTGCCGCCGTCCGGCATGGCGTCACGCGCGTTGATTGCCAAATTCAACAAAACGTTTTCGAGTTGATGCGCGTCCACCGTGGCATTCCACAAGCCGCCCGATACCACCGTTTCGACGACGACGGTCTCACCAAGCGCACGACGCAGTAGCTCGTCCATGCGGCGAAGCATGGAAGCGAGATTTACTGATACGGGGCGCAGCGCCTGCCGGCGACCGAAAGCGAGCAACTGAGAAGCAAGCTTGGCGCCGCGGTCGACTGCCTCAAGAGCGTTGACCAGACGGTTCATCAACCACTCTTCGCGCGAATAGCGCGTGGTTGCCAGCTCCAGATTACCGCGCAGGATCTGCAGGACATTGTTGAAGTCGTGCGCAACGCCCCCAGTGAGCTTGCCGATCGCTTCCATTTTTTGTGACTGGAAAAGGGCCGCTCGCGTTTGCTCGAGCGTTAGATCGGCCTCAAGCTTTTCGGTCACGTCGCGGGTGATCTTGGCGAAGCCGATGAGCGTGCCGGCTTCATCATGGATTGCGTCGATGATCACGTGCGCTCGAAAGCGTGACCCATCACGACGCAGCCGCCAACCTTCCGCTTCGAACCGACCTTCGCTGGCGGCAGTGCTCAACGCTCGTCGCGGTACCCCGGCCGCCACGTCTTCCGGAAGGTAGAAGCGAGAGAAGTGCGAGCCGACGATCTCCTCGGCGTTGTAGCCCTTGATGCGTTGAGCGCCAGAATTCCAGCTGGAAACGCGCCCATCGGGCGACAGCATGAAGATGGCATAGTCGGTTACCCCTTGCACGAGCAATCTGAAGCTACGCTCGCTTTCAATCACGGCGTCGTGCGCCTGGCGTTTTTCAGTCTCGTCGCGCACGACCTTCACGAATCCATGCAACGTTCCGTCGTCTTCAAGGAGAACTGTGGTGACTACGCTCGCCCAAAACACCGAGCCGTCTTTGCGTTTGCGCCATCCCTCGATGACGCAACTGCCACGTTCGCCCGCGTTATCGAGTTCTGCATCGAACGTTGGTGGAGGGTGACGGTCGGCATCGTCCGGGAGCAGCACCGAGTAATGCCGCCCGATGATCTCGTTGGGCTGGTAATGGTAGATCGCGATCGCGCCGCGATTCCACGACGCGATCGTCCCGTCTGGCGCCAGCGCGAATACCGCAAGGTCAACGGTGGCCTGAGCCCAGAGGGTAGTCCGCCTGGTCGAGGCCAAGTCTTTCTTAAGTCCACCACCATCCATGAGTGTCGCCCCTCGCCGTTTTTGCTGCCCGCCAAGATGGGCGAACATGGTTGCTCGTCGCAGAATTTTAGCGGGTCGGCGCAGTTGGGGCTTGCTCTGACCGCCACCGATAACCGCCCACCTTTCCGCAGTCCCTCGCGCGTGACTGGTACCCTCGAAGCACCTCACCCGGCCGGGGAATGACAGACAATGGACTTGTCCCGCGCGACAATGAGCATGAAGGCGAGGCGCTCGCGCCGCAACATTGCTCAAGCCCCTTCCGTAGGGCTGAGACGGGCAAACGCGCTGCTACACGTCTCGGCGTTCGAATGGCCAAACGCTCGCACGGCTTTGGTTTTCGCGGTCATCAGCGTGTCGTGATTGTCGCGAAAAACCTTAATCATAATGATGTGGAGACGCCGAATGAAAAGTTCCTGGTTCCTCAAGTTCTCGAATACGCTCGCGAAACTGGCCGGGCGGGCTTCGACCTTTGTCATTGCGGTGGTCCTCGTGATCGTCTGGGGCCTGTCCGGGCCGTTGTTTCACTTCAGCGATACATGGCAGTTGGTGATCAACACGTCGACGACCATCGTCACATTCCTCATGGTCTTTCTAATCCAGAATACGCAGAACCGCGATACGGCCGCAATGCAGATCAAGCTGGACGAGATCATCCGGGCGATCGACACAGCGCATAATGCGCTGCTCGATCTCGAGAAGCTCGATCAAAAGGAACTTGGCAATTTCCGAAAGCGTTCCGAGAAGCTTGCGAGGCGCGTGACAACCTGCGTTCGGAAGATCGGGACATTGACGTGTCTGCACTTCGCGACGATCGCGCCGGAGGCGGCGAGCGCAGACGCTAGTCTGAAGAAGGGAAGGGAAGGGAAGTGAAGACGTCCCGCGGTACTTCCTTCATCGCAGGCACCGCAGCGAGTTTGTGGGCACCGGCTCCGCACAGAGTCGGTCCTGGTCCTGTGGTTCGTCCGCCGGGCCCTCGCGCGACGCCTCTGCAATACTAGCGGAGTTAGTTCGCGGGCTCTCCAGGACGGAACCCGCGTCGAGGAGGTGGTCGCCTCGATCGGTATGGTGATTGCTGCATTTGCTTACCCCTTACGTTTCAGGGAAGAAAACTATGCTTACGCAAAAGACGAAGGACATTGTCAAGGCGACGGCACCCGTGCTAGCCGAGTACGGATACCCGATCATCAAACGGTTTTATACAAGACTTTTCGAGGCTCATCCGGAGCTCAGGAACGTCTTCAACATGACGCATCAGGAGCGAGGCGAGCAGCAGCAAGCGCTCGCTCGTGCGGTCTACGCCTACGCCGAAAACATCGAAAATCCCGAGAGCTTGGCGTCGGTATTAAAGAACATCGCCAACAAGCACGCCAGCCTCAATGTGCGGCCGGAGCATTACCCCATTGTGGGTGAGCACCTCCTGGGCGCTATCAAGGACGTGCTGGGCGACGCTGCAACGGAGGAGATCATCTCGGCGTGGGCACAAGCCTACGGAAATCTCGCTGACCTCCTGATGGGTATGGAGAGCGAACTTCGCGAGCGCTCTGCAGGTTTACTGGGCGGCTGGAACGGATGGCGAGCGTTCGTCGTCAAGGAAAAGCGCCCCGAAAGCAGTGTCATTACCTCCTTCATTCTGGAGCCCGTCGACAGGCGGCCCGTGCCCAACTTCGAGCCGGGGCAGTACATCAGTATCGCCGTGAATGTGCCCGCACTCGGCCTGCAACAAATCCGTCAATACAGCCTCTCCGATATGCCGAATGGGCGCAGCTACCGAATCTCGGTCAAACGGGAAGAGGGCGATGCCACGCGGCCGCCCGGTCAGGTCTCCTCTCTGCTGCACGAGCACGTCAACGCAGGTGATGAAGTCAAGCTGGCGGCGCCCTATGGGACCTTC
This sequence comes from Caballeronia catudaia, assembly GCF_001544755.2. Classification (GTDB taxonomy): domain Bacteria; phylum Pseudomonadota; class Gammaproteobacteria; order Burkholderiales; family Burkholderiaceae; genus Caballeronia; species Caballeronia catudaia. The sequence goes on from NZ_FCOF02000075.1 coordinate 17,030, forward strand.
TACATCGACGTGAATGCAACAACCCCGCTGGTGTTGATCAGCGGCGGCGTCGGTCTGACGCCGATGGTGAGCATGCTCAAGCGCGCCATCCAGAACCCGCAACGACAGGTCGTTTTCATTCATGGCGCCCGCAACAGCAACGTTCATGCAATGCGCGACCGGCTCAGACAGACCGTCGCCACCTATCCCAACTTTAAGGCTGTTGTGTACTACGATGAGCCGCTGGCGGGTGATGTACAAGGCGTTGATTTCGATCGCAAGGGTTTTATCAACCTCGGCGAAATCAAAAACATCATGTTGTTACCGGATGCCGACTACTATGTGTGCGGTCCGATCCCCTTCATGCGCCTGCAGCATGACGCCTTGAGGCAGCTAGACGTTCCGGAATCGAGAGTCCATTATGAGGTTTTCGGTCCGGATCTTTTCGCTGAATAAACAGCGCTATCTCTGCATAGAGCGGTCACGGTGCCGGCGTGGGCCGTGACGCCGGCAGGCGCCATCCGCGGCGCTCCGGCCTTTTTGTTCGGATCGAAGGACTTCGACCCTCAGCGCGACATGAAGGCGCTAAGGAACCTCTGCATAACCCTACTTATAGTGGCGATAAGGAGTACTATTAGAGAACCAGCGACTTGGAGGAATCAC
>NZ_FCOF02000114.1 GCF_001544755.2 Caballeronia catudaia
AAAGACCCGGAAGCGCCGATTTTCAGCGTGGCCGATTACGGTCTCGTCGGCGATCTGTTCACGGTCGTGCCGGAACTGGTGAGCGCATTGTGACGACGGAACGTGGAAACCGATCGCGAGGCCGGTGACATAGCGTCAGGCTGCCGGCCCTATGCGCGCGATTGGTGATTGTGCCAATGCAAAGTGGCGTAATTGCAGCTATTAATTAATAGTCGCAACCGATCGCTGATTTGACATCTCCGGAGCCGGGCTGCCATGAACAGCAAACCAAGCAAAATTGGACATCTCGAGGCTGCGGCATCGCATCACGAGAAGGCAGCCATATTTCATCGGGAGGCTTCGCAGTTTTACGAGGCGGGCAAGAATTACGAGCATGCTGCCCATCTGGCTGTGCTGGCTCACGGCCACGCGCAGCATGCCATTGACGAGGTCCATGTCGCGGCCAAGCATGCGGGCGCTCCATCGTCGGCTGGCTCCGTGGAAAGTAGCCTGACAGCCGCGCAACATCACGCAGCGGCGTCGGGCCTCCATACTCAAGCGGCGCAACATGTGCGGCACGCGGTCCAGCTATTCGATGCTGATCGCAGCGCGGTGGCTCATGAGACGCAGTTGGCCCTTGCTCTCGCGTTACGTGCGCTCGTGCATGGCAACGAGGCGGCCAAGCAATACGTCGGCTCGCTGCGAACCAAAGGCGCGTCCTGACGCGCGCCGAGAGGTTAGCGACCAGCGCACCGGGACGCGCGGTACGACGCACCGGAATCGGGGCCCGTCCGTGACAGGAATGCGTGGTATGAAAGTCTCCACTACGGGTTTCTGCCGGCTTGTTATTGCCGACTTCGCGCTTGATGACGGCGAATTCTGGGCGGTCCCGGCCAAGAGATTGCGTGCATCGCCGGTGGAGCGGCGGGCATCGGCTCCGGTTTTATGCGAGGCAATGAACAGACAATTAGATTGACTGCACGTACGTTTCGAACACTATTGACATATACGTACGGAGACACGACACATGAACGCTTTTGACACGGAAATTCAAACCTGGCTCGTTCATATTGCCGGATCGTCTTTCGTGTTCGCTCACGCTGTTCGCGCGATCGCCGAGTTCTATTTCACTAAGGGCCTCCTTCCACTCGCGATTCTCTGCGCCATCTGGTTCAAGCAGGGAGACGACCAGCAGCAACGCCGAGAGACTGTTGTCGCGACGCTGTGCGCTGGGCTCGCGGCATTTCTGCTCGGCCGCCTGTTTGCGCTGACGCTGCCGTTCCGTCTCCGTCCGATCTATGATCCCGCCGTTCATCTGTCGTTTCCGCTATCCGATCAAACGGGCACCGGCATGCGCTTGTGGAGTTCGTTCCCCAGCGATCATGCCGCGCTCTGGATGGCGATAGCCGTCGGCATCTTCCTTGTCTGGCGATGGATCGGCGTGCTCGCGATCGTGCAGTGCGTGGTCTTCGTGTGTCTGCCTCGCGTCTATCTGGGGCTGCATTATCCGAGCGACGTCATCGGGGGTGCGGCCATCGGCGCCTTCTGCGCATGGCTCCTCGCACGCCCGCCCATCCGGACTCGCTTCGCGCCCTTATTCGTGCGATTTATGGAATATCGGCCGGCCGTGGGCTATACGCTGGCCTTCCTGTTTTTCTTCGAACTTGCGACGATGTTCGATGAGCCGCGGTACCTCGCGACGTTAGTCATCAAGCAATTACACCGAGGGTGAGCAGAGATGTTGGCAAGGCCCGAGATGATGAAGCGACGCTTGCGCGAGGGCGTCGAGTTTGTTGGAGCTTTTTAGTGATGTCGGGTTTTGGCTCATTAGAAATGTCCGGTTTCGCTCCGCGAAGCGCACGCTGAATGCGAGCGTCTTCAAGGTGTTCCACCATGAACGAGCGTGGTTTCATCACGGCGACTATGCATGAACTCGAACGCATCAAAGTGATCGAGGCGGTGTGCGAGCATCGGCTGACGATGGTCCGGGCGGCCGAACGACTGGGGCTGTGCGAACGCCAGATCAGTCGTCTGGCGCGGCGCTATGTGTGTGGCAAGCGGTCCGGCTAGTCTGATTTCAGGCGAGCGCGGACAGCCCAGCAACCGCGAGTTGCCCGCCGATCTGCGAGCACGCGCGATGGCGCTCGTGCGTGAGCGCTATGCCATTTCGGGCCGACGCTCGACCGGTTGATCTACATGCTGGACGACGCGCCAAAGACACGCGCCCCTCGACACCAATAGTATTTCCGAAACACACGGGTCGTTCAGCGTTTGACTGATGAGCACCGGTCAGCAGGGTGGCATTCTTTGCATTGCGAAGGCGTTCGGCGCCGGCGACGTGCGATCGGCTGGAAAGCAATCTCCATCAGCCATCGGGCAGCTTTCAGAGTATATGAGCCGCTCGGATGGCGGCTTTTGTGATGTGGACAAGCAGGACAAGCGGCAGCTCGTGGCCGATAACCTGTTCATCGCATTGAAGCCGTACCGCTTCGCGCTTACTCGTCCT
>NZ_FCOF02000072.1 GCF_001544755.2 Caballeronia catudaia
CCCGCGCTCTCGATGAGGGCACAAAGTGTGCGCCCATCGCCTCTGCCATTGACGGACCGAGCCGGATAAAAAAGCTGACCCAACGCCTGCATGGAGCGCAGGCATTTGAAACCGTGTTCTGCAGAGCGTCCTTAACTTGAAGGAGAGGACATGGCCACGTTACAAGACTTAAAGGCGCGAATTGCCAAGCTGCAGGCCCAGGCTGAAGCGATCGCTAAAAAGGAGTCTTCAACCGTACTGGCGAAGATTCACGAACTTTTAGATAAACACGGTCTGACAACGGCAGATGTCGACGCTTTCCGTGGGTCGAACGGAAACCGCCGCGCTGGAGGAGCAGATACTTCGAACAAGCCTGCACGCGCTGCGAAATACGCCGACCCAAAGACTGGGGCGACGTGGACCGGCCACGGACGGGCGCCGGCTTGGATCGCGAGCGCCAAGGATCGTAGTAAGTTCCTAGTCGACGGTGATAAGGTCTTAACGCCGTCTCCAGCGAAGAAGGAGCCGAAGGCCGGCAACTATGTGCGTGGGCCACAAGAACCGAAATACCGAGACCCACAAAGTGGTGCTACGTGGAGCGGCAGAGGCAAGGCGCCCGCATGGCTTGCGTCAGCCGCGGACCGTACAGCGTTTCTAATCAACGCACCGGGTGCAGCGTCTTCGGAATCGACGAAGCCTGCTGCGAAAAAGGCGACAGCCAAGAAAGCGACGGCGAAGAAAGTGACAGCTAACAAGGCGACGGCGAAGAAAGCGGTTGTGAAAAAGGCACCAATCCAAAAGTCGGCGGCCAAGAATGCACCCACCAAGACAGCGGCGACAAAGAAAACGACGGCCAAGAAGGCTGCGGCGAAGAAAGGTGCTGCAAAAACGGTAGCTGCAAAGAAGGCGCCGGCTCAAACCGCTGCGACTGCGACCAGCGAGGCTTCGGCGACGACTGCTCCCGTGAAGAGAGGGGCGACCAAGAAAGCGGCAGCAAAGAAGGGCAGCGCAAGGAAAGTGGCCGTCAAGAACGTATCTCAAGCACCGGAGAGCGCGCCGCTGGTATCCAGTTCGCAACCGGAAGCCGGGGCGAGCGGTACGTCGGAAACGGCATAATCCACGTGACGCGCGACACGCTATGGGCTCCCTGCGCGCTCGCGCGCTGTCTTTTCCTGGCTACCAAAGAGACTGCTCAATCCGGCCGGAGCCTAGCTGTCGAGGTCCGACGTTCCTGCGCCATCGGGCTCGAGAACGCAAGATTACCCTGATTATGCCGAGCCCATTTTCGTAGCAAAGACCGATCCGTGTGCTTTTCGAGCGTCGTGCTGACCGCTTGAGTCTCTTTGTGCATGCGGCAAGTAACGGAGGCGATCCTAACGGGACTTCGTATTGTTACAAAATTCTTCATCCAAGACGGTTTGAGAAAATGCTCATCGAATAAAGGAAGATTTAATCGGGAATGAAACTCGGAGCCGATCTTGCCCCACTCTTTGTTTGGCAATAGTCTGCTTCGGTGTTATACATCCATAGTCACGCGTCGGCCGAGCACCGAGCCGGTCGACGTTAATGCCGCTTCTTCCGACTGAAGAGCTTCGGCGGTGACCTCCAGCGTGGACGGGTGCGACCGGTGGCGCGCTGGGGAAATCGGACTACCACGGGGGTAGGTTGAAACAGTCCGTGCGGTGGCGAAGATAGAGCCGCGACCTCGAAGTCTGTCGGAGCCATTCGAATACGAGATGGTGGAAGGGGTGCTTGCGCGATATAGCAGGGGCCCCGGCTATTCCTGGCTACCCTAAAGCGAAGATATGCTCACTAGGATCTTCTTCCGTGAGCATATCTTTCCATTCTCAAAGGAACATGTTTCGCTTTAGCATATGCTCAATCCTACAGAGAATATGCTTGGCTCTCGTCGCGCCCATATGTAAGCAGGCCGCTGCGCGGCTGGCAGCCAGGAGCGGATGCTTGCAGCGAGCATCTTTCTCCCGTTGCCGACAAACAGGCGCGTCTATTAGCGGGTCGCGCGTGTCCGTGCTTCGTCACTGATCTGCTCCGAGGGCGAATATTCTCCATGCTTCACCTTGGTGGCCGCTGCGACTGGTGGCCAAGGAGCCGATGTGTGCGTCGCGCATGTCGCTCGCGTTGCCGACTAGCGTCTCGGAGAGCGGGGCCGCGGTGTATGCTGTCATCGGCGCTTTCGTTGATCTGCTGTGCGGGGTGCGTTTGAGTCTTCGCGCTGCTGGGCCGGCGCTCACTTAGGATCGCAGCCACCTTCGTGTCCGATCGCTCTCTCGTGGCGGCACGCGCCGTCAGCGCTCTCGACAATGAGAGTGAGGTTCGCTGCTACCGTAGTTCACGGCCGAACGGCCAGTTTGCTTCTGTCCGATTAACGTAGCGAGCGTCGTTTTTCGACTGATACGGTCTCGGTCTCCGCGTCTCCGATGACTTTGAGGGGGATCTCACCTACACCCATTGCGCGCTCAATGAGCAAACTATCGCCTTCGGCAACGAGGAATTCCTGGAGTCGGCCGAAATCCCCGCACCAAAGCATTTCGACGTCTTTGTCCCGGACGACATCGCGATTCGCGGATAGCGCTACTGCGCGAACTTGTAGTCGGCTCGACTTTGCTTGTCCACCAATTTCCACACCATAACCAGGCAAGGCTGGGTTCTTAACGACGACGCGGCCATCGCGCGCCCATGCGGTCTCCATGCCGTCGTTGACTTCGTACCCTAGGCGCGCGAAGCCCTTTAGAATTGCGTCGCGTCGTGCTTGTGCCGCTTGGCGTTGCTGCTCTTGCTCAACGACGTTTTTGCATTCCTCCGCAAGCTGGGCAATCGCCTGCAAGGATGTTGCGCTGCCGCAGTGCTCGATTCGCGTGAACAGAGCCATGGCTTCGACGGACGTGTTTGCGCTGATCTCAGCCGCAAGCTGTTGCAGTTCTTCAATTGCCGAACGATGTGCACGAGTCGCATCGATAGCACTAGAGACGTCAAGTATCAAACTATCAAGCAAAAGGTTACGACGCTGCTCGTTTGACTCGGTTTCGATCGCGCGCAATCTAGCCGCGAATTTTGCGACATCAGCCTCTTCAAGGAACACTTGCGCCTCAGCAATCTGGCGGTCGACGCGCTCGTAAAGAAGGTTGTTCGAGGGCGAAACGTTCGCCGCTTTCCAGTCGCCAAGGTCTTGAGGCGTCTCGGTGCCCATCAGCCGGCTCGCAAGCTTTTGCTGCGCCTCGCTGATCGTCCGTGATGGCTCCGGTACGAGAAGATTGAATCCTTGAGCGAGCAGAATGTCCGCGTTTGCGACGTCCTCGCCTGACGCGATGAGGTCGAGCTTTGACCCGAGATCCTGGGGCACGACGATGCCTTTGGACTTAAGCGCGCCCCTGAGTGTCGTCGCGCTATCGCGTCCCTGTCGCCTACGCTTCGCGGACTGTTCCGCTTTCTCGACCGCAGCGCGTTGCCGGCGTCCGACGTCTGCCTTCAGGAAGGCGATCTCATCTGGAACCTTCTTCTGCAGTTCCATGAAAGCATCCTTGGCAATCAATGCAGCGAGTGCCTTACGACGTTCGTGAGTCGCTGCGATCTCCTCAGCCGAAAGCTCTCGAATACGCTGCCCCGATGCTGTCCATGCGGCAATCGCGTGGTCGAGCCGGTGTAGATGAGCTTCGCAGATCGCGAGAACTTCTTCCCGCGTAACGATTCGAACAACCTTCGGCCCACTCATGCTACGACCTCCGTTTTCAGGGCTGCGTCGATTGCCGCTTTCAAGCGAGCTTTTTCCGCTGCTGGCTCGTGATACCAAGCCTGGGATGAAACGCGATGCAGTGTCGGGATGGCCCGCCGCAGGACGGACGGTCGCCAGATTTCGCGCGCCCTGGCTCTTTGGAGCAGGTGGTGGCGCGGGGCGTCACACTCGATACCGATGGCGTACAAGCCGGTTTCCGGGTCGGCGATAGCGAAATCGAGACCGAAGGCGTCGCCTTCCTGAGCGATAGCGGGCGACAGTCCAAGCTCACGCAGATATTCGAGAACATCCGTTGCAAAGCCGTCGGCTTCGCCGCTTTCCTGCAACTTGTGATGAGCGCGTTCGCTGCTCATGCGGCCAAGAAGCGCCCGCCCGGTTGGGAGCTCTCCGTTTGACATCGCGCGTGCGTACTCCAGATAGCCTTGGAGGTAATCACGCGGAATGGCCGGCTTACGCTTGGTGTTGAGCATGTCCGAGATATCCGGGATGGGCATCGATGTCACAAGCACGACTTTCCGTCGAGCGCGCGTCACCGCGACGTTCAGGCGACGTTCGCCACCTTTTTGTCCAAGCACGCCAAAAAAGCGCTTGAACGCGCCCTGGCTGTTGCGGCCAAACGTAGTCGAAAAGACGATGACATCGCGCTCATCGCCCTGGACGTTTTCCACGTTCTTGACGAAGACGCCCATGTCTTCGCCACCGTCGGAGCGATCGCTTTCCTCCCGATACGCATTTCGGAACTCCTCGTCTCCTTCTGCTCGTAGCTCCAGCCGCTCTTCGATGAGGTTAGCCTGCTTAAGATTGAACGTGACGACGCCTACTGACGGGCGTTGGTCAAAAGGAAGTTTCCAAAGTTGCGCGAGGTATTCGACCACGCGGTCCGCCTCATCAGAATTCGTCTGGCGTTCATAAACACCGTTGACTGGAATCAGCTCCAATGGCTTGATTTCCCGAATCGTCGCTTCGGGATGCCGAACCGGCACGCTGAGTTCGTTGTCGTAGAACGCGGCGTTCGAGTAACCGATCAGTTCGCGATAGGCAGAGCGATAGTGAATCTGCAAGGTGGTAACGGGGAGGGAGCTACGTGCCAGTTGGAGCAGGTCTGGGCAGTCCTTGATCTCGCGACGGTTCCAGGTGTCTTCGAAGAGTTCGCGTTCTTCCTCGGTTGCGTCTTCGTCGGGCTGCTCTCCGTCATAAATCTCCGTTTCGTCGCTGTCCGTGCGACCCGAGAAGAACTTTGCAGGCGGCATCTGCTTTTCGTCACCACTCACAACGGAGACGCCGCCACGGAACAGCGTGGGAATGGCGTACTCAACCGGCATCTGTGACGCCTCGTCGTAGACCACTGAGTCGAACAGATTCGACTTGAGCGGCAGAACGCGGCTAGCGACGTCCGGATTCATCATCCAGACCGGGCGCAGTGCCATTAGGCCAAGGCCGGCGCCAAGTTCGATGAACTCCCGCAGACGACGAGAGCGTCTGCCGCTCAGCCGGGTGACGTCCTCCCAGTCGCGCACCGAGCCAAGCTTGCTGCGGTCAATCCCGTTGCGAAGGACTTCGCGATTGAGTTGACGCATTTCTTCGTCGGCACCAGCCAGTGCTTCAACCTTTGCGGCCGTCTCAGTCTGGTCAAGAAGCAGTTCTGGGTTCTCCTGCTCGAAGCGACGCTTCCATCCCAGTCGTGCCTCTCGATTGATGAGGCGTCGCACTTCCCAATCGAGATCTTTGGGCGGGACACTCGCGAGAGCTGTCTCGTGGGTTCGCATGACTGCAAACAGCTCAAGCGCTTGCGCATTGAGGTGCTTTGAACGTGCGCGGAACTGTTGATAAGCGCCCAGCGTCGGCAGCGCGTCGTTGATACGGTTTAGCGGCCCCTGGTAGCTCACGTTCTCTGCAATGGCGCGGCGACAGGCATCAACCAGTTCTGGCGAGATCCATTCCTCAAGTCCGCTAAGCGCGTTGAGGCTGTGCTGGCGAGCGTTGTAACGAACGAAGGCTGTCTCAAATCCGTCAAGCAGCCGTTTCACGTGAGACTGATCGCCCGTCATCACCGCCGAATCGAATTCGTCGCCGCGCGGTGCAATCGCAAGATGCTGCGCGAGCTCGCGTACCTCTTCGAGCTGGCGCAGGCGGGCGCGGCATTCTTCGGCGAGTGTCGGCCCGCATGCCGGTTCTACCGTATCCAGGTGCAACGAGCGGCTCGTAGCGTTCAACGCTTCGCGCTTCGGACGCCATAGCTGTTCAAGGTGCGCCGCCGCTAGCAGCACACGAAGTGCATCGTCAGTCGTTGGAGCACCACAGTTCGCAAGGTACTTTTTCAGCCCGCTGCGTCTGATGTAGGTCGCAGGATTGAGTCGACTGAAGAACGTCGGCGCTCTGGTGGCGAGTGCGGCGCGTGCTTCGATGTCGTTGAGTTGTGCATTGCCCAGCTGCGTGAGCGCTGGCGATAGCGTCTTGTCGAAGGTGGCACCATCGATTTCCAACAACTCTTGATGGAGTTGCTTCAGTACGGCGTAGTGCTGATGACCAGGCGCGTCGGCTTTGTCGGCCGGTCGAAACAGGGGCAACCATTGGGCGAGACGCTTGCGCTGGGTCTCCTCGAGGCTCACGAGGCGGCCTGCGTTTGTGTCGAGCCACGATCGATACGGCGCAGGGTCGTCAACATCAAACCGTGCCGGATGGGCGGCGAGGGTATCGACACGTAACAGCTCAGCCTCGCGGAAGCTCGTGAACACGGCGTTAAATTCCTCGACTGTTGCAGGATCGGTCGCAAACGACTTCAACTGTGCGAGCGCGCTACCTTCGAACTTGGCTGGGAGCCAATAGCGGGCGAGCGGGGCGCATTGCTCCTCGAGCGTTGTCAACGCAGAGATGTCGAGCCCGGCAAGCTTTGCACGAAGCTGCGGCACGCTAACTGGCGCTGAGCCAGCCTCAAGCTGGATCAGCTCGCCGAGTAAGGCGCGATAGCTCAGGCCCGTCGAGTCGTCTACGCGATGGAGCGCTTGATGTTGTCGGTCGAGTTCGCCTTCCAGCGTTTCGATTCTTGCTGCCATGCGTTCGCGTTGGCGCACCCAGGTATTGTCAAACGACGAACCTCGAATGATGGCGTCAAGCTGCTCCCGGACAGCCCTGATCGTCGGCTCGCGGTCCTTGTTCACGTCATTGACCATGACGATGCGGTCACCTAGCCCTTCCGCAACTAGCCGCTTGTGTACCACCTCCAATGCAGCGTGCTTCTGGCACACGATCAGCAGGCTCTTGCCGCGTCCAATCGCGTCCGCAACCATGTTGACAATGGTCTGGCTCTTCCCGGTTCCCGGAGGGCCCTCAACGAGGAGACCGGGACCTTTCCGAGCCTGCATGATTGCAGACTCCTGCGACGGGTCGCTGGCCACGGTCAGAAAGCGCTCGATTTCGCTGGCTGACGCTTCGGGTGTCTCGTAGGCCGACTTGCCTTTGAGACGGAGCATCGATTCGAGCGCGGTCCCGGAGGGCGACAATACCTTCAATTGGCGCAGGTCTTCACCGATCGCCTGGCCGGCGAAATCCACATGGAAGAAGACGCCGGCACACGCAATCCGAAGTTCGCCCACCGGCACGTCGGCCGTGGGAGAAGGCAGGGCGCTGAGTTGGCGACGATCGGAATTTGCCAGCAACCCAAATGCGTCGACCACGTCGGCGACTTTGAGCGCCGAGCGTCCGAGTATATCGTCCGCTGCGGCCCGCCATGCCTTGACCGAGTCCCGGCCGAGCAAACCTTCGAGCGCCGGGTTCAGCCGCACTTCCTCTCGCTCTCCGTCGAATGCCAGTGCAACCTGACCGCGGGCGCCTAGCTCCATCACCAGCTTGACCGGCCAGAGCAGAACGGGCGCAATGCGCGGGCGCGAACCGCTCCGACCATCCTTGTAGTGCAGGAACGGGAATCCGAGGTAGAGGCCGTCAATCCCGGTATCCCGCTTGTACAGAGAAGTTTGTCTGAAGAGCGTATTCAGCCGGTTTTCCAGCGTCGTATTCGCGCCGAAAACCGCAGGGTCTACCGAAACCGACTGCGCATTGCGCTGAAGGAGATGCTCAAGCAGCGCCGCGCTCGAGTAACGCTCGCCGTTTAGTTCGTGGACATCCACCCGGCCAGTCGTTTTGCCAATGGTCATTCGCACCAAAGGGCCGCGCAACACAGTCGTGGCGACCTTCTTCTCGAAGAACTCCAGGATCTGAGATACGTATTGCTGCTTTTGCGGCTCCAACCACTGCTCCGCAGGCACTGAAAGCAGGACAAGCACCTCATGCAGCGGCAATCGGCGTTCAAGGCGGAAATGCTCGGCCCACTCGTCAATTGACCGATTCCCGGTTCGAGCGAAGCCCGCGATCCGGTCGTCAACCTTCCGGAAGAGATCTGCCCGGGCAAGCGCCAGTTCCGCCCGAGCCGCCTCCCGGTCGAACGCAAGAACTTGTTCCCGTTCGGCTAGGTCAGCGGCCTGGTTGAGAATCTCCTCAACTGACCGGAACTGCGAAATTTTTGCGCTCAGAAGAACTATTAGGTCTTCCTCGCTGACAATTCTGCGCTCCGAGAGTGATAAAAGGCCCGAGTGAGTGGAGTCCGGCAGAAGAAGCCGCCGCTCTTCCCATTGCGCTGCCAATTGAGCTCGTGAAGTGGAGAGCACCGCGACGCGCACCATGTCCTCGTCTAGCTCGATCGCGTGATTGTGCGCACGTGTGCGGACTTCCTCGGCCCGCCGCCGAAGGCGCGAGAGCCAAGTTTCCGTGTGCAGTCGCTCGAGGAACGAGGGTACCGAGCCCGTGACGAGGTCATAGCCCTCAAGCGGGTTTCGAAGGAGCCACCCTGGCGTAACTATGTCGCCGCGCAGGATAAGTGGCATTTCCGGGTTCAGAAGCTTGAGCGCAATCATCAGTCGGCAGTCGTCGTCAACGCCGTCAACCTGTGTAGCCTGACGCAGGCCGGCGAGCTCCTTAGACGGAAGGCCAGCTTCTTCCGCCCAGGTGACAATCACGCCACGATTCAGGTGGTCGCGGGCTTCGTCCCAGTTCTCGCGTTCCGCAGCCGCGAGTGCAAACACGGTGGGCTTGTGATATTGCCGTGCGCCGAGTGAGATGCTTGCGCCCACAGCCGCATCAGTCTCGGAAGTCGCCGCAGATGGCGCATCGACGTGCTTGCCTTCGAGCCAGTCCTTGACCTGCGCCCACTGCCATCGCTGATGGCGGTCGCGGGCCAGCAAGCCGCGCAGAAGAAGGTTAAGAGCGGGATCAAGGTCGTCCGGGAGCGTGACCCCGTTCGCCAGCACGTGAATCAAGAACGCACGTGGATTGATACGCTCGAAGCATTTTCCCTCGGTCAACTGCTCGAGCAGGATCATGCCGAGGCTCCACCAGTCGGAAGCAGCAGCAACACCGCCGGCGATGGCTTCAGGCGCCATGTAGCGGGTCGTTTCGAGCGGAGAAACGATGTCGAGGTCGAATTCCGACAACCGTGCCGAGCCGAATCCGCTGATCACGAGATCGAGTGGCTCGCGACTCCGCACAAGCAACGTGCCCGGCCGGAGGTCGCGATGCCGCAAGCCAGCCTCTGAGAAAGAGTTGAGCGCCTGTCCGAGTTCGTCTACAACATGGCGAATCGTCGCCATGTCCCGCACCGCGATACCCACGTCGGCAAGCGTACCACCACTGAGCTCTTCGGCGACTTCATAAGCCCTCGTATTCCAACGACCGGTCTCGATGATTTCAGGGACGTGCTCACGCGGAAGGCGACGGACAACGTCGTAGACAGATGGGTCTGGCTCGGCACCGTCGCGGTAGAGCGTCAGAAACGCTTGTCGATTGGTATCGCAGTGCTGCACGACATAGCGCTCTCGCACGCCATCGGTACTGGAAATTTGCCTGAGAACGCGCCACCCGTTGATTTGAGTCTCGGTCGTCTGCGGCAACGTCGTTTCATCGTCTCTGACGACGCGCTCGGCTTCGTCTGCGCCCCGATCATGGGGCACGTCGTCTGCTGCCGTGGCGGGGTCGGCCCCGCACTCTAGGCACATCAGGTCACCGTCATTCATCGGGTGCCCGTTAGTGCACAGCAGTTGTGGCTCGACCTGCGCAGAGCGTTCCGCTTCGTTCCTTTCGTTGTTTGCGTGTTCGGCGGTGACCACCTCCTGGGGTCGCCACCCCGGCGCTCGAATCGGCAGGCCGGACAAGTCCCAGTTGCACGTGGCTCCGGCGACGGTGCCTGCGCAGAACCATTCCTCTACAGACCGCTCGGTCTTGCAGTTCGGGCAAAAACGCATCATTGCTGACATTTCCTGTCTTATCGGTTTTGCGCTTTGTCGGCGCTGATCTGGACGCTGTGGCCCTGATCGGTCAATAGGTCTCTCAAACGGTGAAAATCGTTTCGGTTCGGTATCCCCGCGAACCAGACGGCACCGTCCTCGTCAAACATGACATCCAGCGACTTATCGCTCTTGCAAAGGTCGCGTTCATATTGCGAAAACCTCTCCCGACCGAGCTCCGTGAGGAAATGCAAGCGCTGGTTATCGCTACCTCGCAGCGGTCGCGTATGCGGAGCATCGAGTTCAAATGGGTCGGTGATGAGCGCATCGATCAAACCGTCTGTCTGCGCGAGAATGCCTGCGAGCGACTCGATAGGGTGACCGCTGTAGACGAGAATATCGCCGGAAGACATCTCGCGCAGCGCGCGGACGAGCGCGACGAGGGCATCGGGCTGGTCAAAGGGCTCTCCACCCGAGATGGTAAAACCGTCCGCGTGCGGTAGCCATGCGCATACTTGCTCCAGGACGAGTTCGAGAGGGGTTTCTCCACCAGTGACGGCCCACGTATCTGCTGAGATACACCCCGGGCAGCGAATACTGCAGCCTTGAAACCATATGCCGATACGTTGTCCCGGCCCCAACGACCTGACGGGAAAGTGCAAGCGCGACAGATGGATGTCCATGGCCTAAAGCTTTTGCAACTGAAGCTCACCGCTTGAGATACCTGTAATCAGGAACCGGTCGCCCGTCTTCGCGTCCTGGTCGAACAGGCCTCGCGCGAGCGGATTGATAAGGTGGGCCTCGATCTGGTTACGGATTCCACGACCGCCATTCGAGAGGTCGCGGAGGCACCGTTGCTGAAGCGCCACTCTGGAGGGTTGATCGAGTTCGACGGCCATACCTTGTGATGCAATGTCCTCAAGCACAACGCACACCATCTGGTCGAAAATCTCTTGCGCGACGTCGTCCCGGATAAAGTCGAAAACGATGATGTTTTCGCCAATCCGGTTAAGAATTTCGGGCCGGTTGAGCACCAACTTGAAGTGTCGCTCGATCTCGCCGAGCACCTTTTCCTCCATCTCCTCGAGGGAATCGCTGGCAAGCGCGTTAGGCACGCGTTGGCCCAATTCGTCCTCGCGGTAGATCCCGAGATTAGAGGTGAAGATGATCAATGCCTCGGAGAAGTAGACCCTATCACCACGACCGGACGTGAGCACGCCATCATCGAGAATCTGCAGGAACTTGTCGAGAATCCGTGGGTGTGCCTTCTCGATTTCGTCGAAAAGCACGACGCTAAACGGTCGCTCTCGAATCGCGTTCGTCAATTCGCCGCCAACGTCATAACCGACATACCCGGGCGGCGCACCGATGAGGCGCTGGTCCGAATGCTCCGAGCTGAATTCAGACATGTCAAAGCGAATATAGGCGCTCTCGTCGCCAAATAGAAGACCGGTGAGCGTTTTCGCGAGTTCGGTCTTTCCAACACCAGTTGGCCCGGCGAGAAACGCGACGCCGCGCGGCCGGTTGCCCTTGCGTTGCGAACCTACGCCGGTCATCGCGCGCTTGACAAGGTCGAGCATGTGCGTTACCGCATGAGCTTGTCCTTTCACGCGCTTGCGGATAACGGGTTCTGCGTTGCGTATCTTCTCGCGCTCAATCAGAAGCCACGGGTCCTCCGTCACGCCGACCTTGTAACGCCTCACGGCGTCAGAGATCTTCTCGATGGAGACGTTTTCGACTCGGGCGAGCGTAGCGATCGCATTCATATCGGCCAGCAACAGGCCCTCGCTTCCGTCGACAAAAGCCGACTCGGCTTCCACGAGGGTCGTCGACGAAGCTCCTTGCGAGCCTGGTACGCCGCGCAGAAGTGCGCCCGAAAGCGCACGCCGGGCGGCGCTGTCGGGCTTGGATACCGGGATATGTCGGATTCGCGGGTTGCCGATCAGCAGCCAATCGGGCAAATCGCCTTCCTTGTCGACGACCCAGATCACGGTGTTAAAGAAGGGACGTCGTTGCTCGCCTGCCGGACGAGCGCTGACCGCGTGCGCGAGCACAAGCGCCCGTGTGAAGAGGTTGTGTTCTGCCGCGCTCAAAGACTCCGTCCGGACAGCGAGTCGCGAGGCGAAGTCAACGACTAGCGTTATTGGTGGCCCGGTCAGGGCAGTGAGGCGCTCAAGACAGGCTGCAAGCGCATCGATCCCGCCCGGCGCGGCACCCCCGACCGGCGTCAGGCCGAGACGTTGTAAGGTCTCATCGCCACGCTCATCAGTAGGCGCGCGCCCTTCGGGAACAGTAAAGCCGGACACCGGGTTCCAAACCACCAACTGGGCGTAACCCGCCTCCCTGAGATTGTCAGCCAGAGCGCTCACGAGAGGCTGGGCCGTTACCAACCCGGGTGCCACCTCACAGGCCTGGAGGTCGCGAACGTTTCCGGACAGAACGAACTGGCTCTTCAATGGCAAAAAGCGCAGCAGATCCCTTAACCAGCGGGGCTTCACATAGGCGGACATGGCTTCGCGAAATGCTTGGAAATAGGCCAAAACGTTATCATAGCCGGTGCCCTGAGTGCCTTCACGGGCGCGGCCTTATCAAATCCACGCTGAATCGCCGCATAAAAAGGGTCGAGGCGTGGCCGAGCATCCGCGGTCACTGTCAGAGGCAACTCTCAAGCCGGCTCTGGGCTCAATATATCGCTCCCGTCCAGCTGATATTGCTCGATGATGCGTTGATTGTAGTCGTCGAGATAGGTCTGCAAATCGCGGCGGCCGACTAGTCGCACTGCGGCGGCGCCGGCGAGCTCGATAGCCGATCTCGTGAAGTACGAGTTTGTGACCACCATAGCTTCGTCACACCCATAGAAGCTCTTCGCAGAGATAGCCTCTTGCACGGCGGCATTGCCCACGCTTCCTGAATAGTTTTTCGCTTGAATCACGATTTTCTTGCCGAACCGGCTGACGAACAGGTCGGCGCCTTGGTCGCCACTCAGCTTCGTCCCCTCTACGTCGTACCCAGCAGTGCGGAACACTTCTCCTAGGAAAGACTCGAAATCGTACCCGTTCATTGCGTCAACGTGGTACATCGTGACGAATCGAGATGGGTCAAAATGTTCCAGTTTCGTAGCTAGGCGCTCGACGAGGATGTCGAAGTGGATCGTCTCGCATCGACGCAACCAAGTTTGAATGGTCGACCAAGGAAGCAATGGCGTACCGAAAGTTGAGGCTGCCTCGCCAACATAGTCAAGTTCGGGGTGACGAATATCTTTGTCCCACAAGAAGTAAAAGAAGAGGCTGAGGTCATCCCTGAAGCTCGTGCCTGCTTCTGCGATCCAGGAACGAAGTAGCTCCATCAACGACGCATCGCTCATTTGGCGCGAAATTTCGTTCGAGAATCCGAGATAGGCGGTATTGAACCCGGTCGTCAGCAGCAGCTTTTCGAGCAGATGCGGAAGTTCTTCGAGTTCGTGGAATCCCTTACGAATGAGGACTTCTCGGAATAGCTCCCGATTAGAGTACGAGCCATTGAGCCGTGCGCCGGGTGTTGGCGCGTCGTTAGACTGTGCTTGTTCGTGATTGATGGTGTGAAAGAAGTTTGCGAAGTATGGCTTCCTGAGCTCCGAGTATTTCTGAAGCACCGCGCGGAGCAAGTCGTTGAGCTGCGCCTGTTCTTTCTTCTTTCCTAGCAAATCTTTCAGAAAACCCTTGGTTTGATACTGAAATTCGGGATAGAAGGAGGGGTCAAGGGGAACTTGGACTGATTGCGGTGTTTGTTTTGCAGCCTCGGGAGTCGCTACCAGGGCGCACCACGGGCACTTTGTTTCGAAAGACGTTTTGATGCAAGAGGTGCATTTGTAGATCACGGTGCGTCTCCATCCTCGAGTATGCGAACAGTGATGAAAAGTTGTCTGTTTTGGCGAAGCGACGGTGCGTTCAGCATCCTGGTCGGTACCCATCGATCGTCGCCAGGTACTGGCGCGTTGCGCTGCGGCGGAGCGACATAGTGCTGCGGCGCGAAAAAAATCTGTCTCGTGCTCGGGCATATCGTTTAACGTCAAGAGCGCCTCGAACTTTAGAGACGGATTCAAAAAGGCTGCTCCGTCCGTCTGAAGATGTTCCAGCAGACGAGGGAGCAACCGAGTTTGAGAAATGCTTCGTGAATGTCGGCGCGACGTTCGAAGCGGATACGAAGACGACGGAAGTTGTGAAGCCACGCATGAGTACGTTCGACAACCCAGCGGAATTTGCCCAGACCACTGCCGTGCTCTGTCCGGCGCTTGACAATCACCGGCTTGATGCCGCGCTTTCGGAGCTTCTGGCGATGCGTCTCGGAGTCGTAGCCACGGTCTGCGTAGATGACTTTGGGCTTCTGAAGAGGTCGGCCACGTACGCCGCGCATCGGTGGAATGGCGTCAACGAGTGGCAGCAATTGAGTGACGTCGTTGCGATTCGCGCCTGTCAGGATCGCGCTGACAGGAACGCCGTTAGCGTCTACCAGGATGTGGTGCTTGGAACCTGGTCGCGCGCGATCCCTGGGGTTCGGGCCAGTTTTTCGCCCGCCCCAACGGCTCGCACAGATGAAGAGTCGACGGCTGCTAGCGAGAAGTCCAGTTCGCCTGCCTCGCGTAACTTCGCCAGCAGTAGCTCGTGCAATCGCTTCCACACACCAGCCTTCTGCCAGTCGCGCAACCGTCTCCAGCAGGTTGAGCCAGAGCCAAAACCCAATTTTGTCGACAGGTCGCGCCAGCGAATACCGGTCTTGAGCACGAACAGGATGCCGTTCAGTGCAGGCCTGTTCGCGACCGGCAACCGGCCTGGATACTTCTTGCGCCGTGGTTTTGGCGTCGGCAGCAATGGCTCGATTAGTGCCCATAGTTCGTCATCAACAATCGGCGCACCCATCCTTGGTTCTAGTTGTTCAGATGGCCAAGGTTAACAGCTTGCCGAGAAGGCTAACAGCCCCACCGGAGTCTTTTTGAATCCGTCTCTTAGGATGCGACTCGAATATTTTCTGCCGGCTTGGTCCTACCGCGTTAGGCCAATGATTAAGGCTTTCCGCGTTCATTGCATCTCTGGATCGTCACGAGCGGACAATGGATTGCGCTTGAAGGGAACGAGAACGCGCGCGGAACCGGAAGCGAGTCCCGCATCTACGAGAACACTGAGAGAGCACAGGCGTTGAATTGGTGTAACAAGCCACCTAAGAATGCGCACACGTTCGGACCCAATGTCTTAGAATCAATTTTTTATTACAGAATAGTCACGATGGTACGCAGAAGACGTCACAGGAAAAGTCACCTCGCCGCGGCGATAAAGCAATCTAGTCCAGCTGCGCAGAAGTTCTGGTCCATTCTTATCGTTCTAGCTTTTTTCTTTTCGATGTTCATGTACTTCTCTCATTGAGCTTGCGCCAAAGTCGAATTTTTCGAAGATCGAAGCAATAGTCAACGCTCATTTCCTGGCTGAAATCGGTCCAAAAGGAGAAGCCCACGAGGTGCACACGACAATGTCGCTGCGCTCAGCGTATTTAGGACGGGGTGGGCATGGCCCGATCTGATTGTTGCTGCAATCATGTCAACCTTGGCACTGACCTCCGCAATCTCCGTCAGTCGAAAGCCGAGCTGCGCGACGGCGCTGGACGACGGGAGGCTGCATCCAGGCAATAACTCACGTCACCTTCCCCATCTCGAGGAGCGAATGGCGAGTTCCGCCGAACGAGTGCGGCGTATGCGTCGACTATCTTCGCATCCAGCAACTCCCTGAACAACGAGCGAAGATCGCGATAGTCGATGCCATTCGATGTTGACAGGAATGCCGGTCAACGCTGCTATCGAAGATCGCGCGAGCAGCAGCGCAGTCACGCGACAGAAATGAGAAGTGAGTGCAGCCAGGACATGCGACGCTGCGGTCGCATCGCCACATTGCCCCAGCCCTCTCAGACGGTTTGACCGGCTTTTCGCCGCTCAGCCAAGACCCGGTTGCGCCAGGTCCGGGCGACGCTCGTTCCGATTCTCTCGAACTGAATCCCACTTGCAACGCGCTCGAGGCAGTGCAATTCCTGCAGAGCACCTTCGCCGCAACGTTTGCCACGCCGTTCCGCAAATCTCAGCTCTGCGTCGAGGTTCCGCTTGCGAAGCTCCGCGCAAATCCAATCGGCGGCTGCTTGCCATTCTGTTGGGCGAGCGTGCTTGGGGACACCCATCATCATCTCCGCATTCGCTTCGTCGAATGCATTGGAGTGCAGGACTTCTTCGACTTCGCGCAGTACATCATCAGCGTTCCCGTCCGGCTTCTCAACGGCAGAGCGCCAATTGGGAAAGCGCTCTGAGATGGCCTCGACGAGCGCTTCCATGTCGAAGTCGCGCCAAAATCGCGGTAGCGGTTTGTACGCAAATTCGACTGCGAAAGACAGGTGGCCCGCGTTTACGTCGGCGTCTCCGAGTCCGCAGTCGGACATGAAGTCGACGATGGCTCTGGCCACTTCGTTGCCGGTGGTCGATTCGGCTTGTTGCTTGGATTCTTGGTCGTTCATGGTGTTTCTCATGGGAGAGGCGCAGTGCAACTTCGTTGCTGATGCCGTCATTTGTTGGTCACGCTGGAGAGCGTTCGATTTAGCAAGTGCGCGACTTGGGATCGCGCGGGCGCAGTTCAATACTCTTCTCGCAGCATGTCGTCGAACGCCTTATCGCCGCGGTGTAGTACAAACGACGTCACATCAAGCTCGCACCTTGCGCCTCCGGGGGTTACCTCGAGCAACGCTACGGCCATGTTATCGAGTGAAGTGCATGGGAATCCGAGTACCGCATGTTCGGGCTGGAGCCCGTCAGATGCTCGCTTCTCGGAACCCTTGATGAGGTCCACAAGGGGATTGACTGTCGAGCCTCCGTTCCGCAAGCGCCCTCGAGCGAGCGTTTGCTCAGCTTCTACCGCTTCGGCCAAAACGTGAAGCCAGTTTTCGAAAGATGAGAGGCTGAACGTCTCACCATACGCTTGGGCGAGACCGCCCGTGAGCTGCACGCAATTGGAGTCCGATTGATAGCCGAATCTCTCAAGGTTATCGAGTAGACGAAGTCGCGCCTGAGATAGGCGATGTCTGGGCGGGGATGAGCCGGAACGGCTCGACTGCGTATAACCCTGTCTTCCGGCTTGAAGTACTCCCAGACGGTGTACGAGTACCTCATTACATCGAACTCGTGCCCGCCAATCGTGATTTCTGAACTGCAAGTCATGCGTTACCTCTGCAATGAAGAATGCGACGATCGAACAGATGTGAGGTCCCGATTAGGTGGCATCACTCTGCGCGTACGTCCTCGGGTTTCGACAGGCGAGTCGAAACCGCACGCCGATATGGTGTGCTTGAGGACGCGATCTGGGCGAAATCGGCGGTGGATCCCAACGGCCGATTTGCTGGGGCATTCTTCAAAAGGCGAACGCAAGACTTCTTCCGCTCTGCGCGGTGCGACGGCTCCGTTTGGATGAGCATTGTCGTAGATGTCGTCGAACGACGAATTAACCGCGCGTCCTGTCGCGATAGATCGTGTGCTCGATAGCTGCACGATAGCATGAAATTGTTTTAAAACACAATATATCGGTGAAACATTCTTAATAAAGCCGAACTTATCGCCAAAACTACCTGAAAATAAGCGGTGTTTTTGCAGGAGCCGCGGCTCTCACGGAGACGCGCCAATCGTAATCGATGAACTCCGGTCGCGCCGCGCGAACACGGACTGCGCCCGGCCGCAGTACCCGGGGGGCGTCGTCAACGACCTCTCCCGATCTCGCTCTTTCCTTCGTCCGACTCGTCGACCGTCGCAACCTTGTAGTCGTCGATGCAGCTGAACACGTCCATGGCGGATGTGTCCTGATCTGATTTGTCTCGCGTTGAGCCTCGGGGGAGCGGCCAAAAGTCATGATCCTCAGTTCGCCGTCATTCCTTAGCAGTTCAAGGTTCGAACAGTCGGCCGTTGACCAATGCTCGAGCCGTCTCACCTGGCGCGTGGCGGCCGCGCTGTAGGGCGAAGCTTGCAACAAAAAATTTTTTAAAAAAATTTCGCCTAATAAATAACTTGTTTTGAAATGGCGAGACAAATGGGCCGAATCGTCCCTTTTCGCCGCTTGTATGTCATGTAACTCAATGCTATAAATCCGCTCAAGCGCCTTGGTAATGCTGCTGGAAAAGCACCCAGCGGGTGTGATATTTATCGTTTCAAGGCTTAATATAACGTGGCCTTGGAAGCAAGCCTTTTGAGTGTTTTTTCGCAGCGCCCGAAAGCTTTTCAACTAAAATTCTCTTACGTTAGAATTCGAACCATCACTTAAGCAATCGATTCGCGAGAAGGCCGTCTGGGGTCATCAAAAAAAGGGCCTCTTTTGAAATCAGAGTGGGGTGTGTCAAGAACGCGAGCATCAATCGACCGATGTTTGCGGAGCTTTACCAAAGATGAAGGAAGGCCCTTCGGAGTCGGCTTG
>NZ_FCOF02000079.1 GCF_001544755.2 Caballeronia catudaia
TCGGGCGCGCGACGAACTTCATCATCTCACCTCGAATAGCACGCGACGCCGGACCTATTCCAGCGCGCGCCATAACAATTGCACGGTCTCCAACCATTGACTTCAGCGCTGCAGCGAAGGACAGCGTGTGGAAGAGAAGCACCTACCCGCACGCAAAAGACTACTCCACGAAGCGTAGCTCGCCCAGAATAGTCTTGCCGCACGGTATAGACGACTCCATAACGAACGTTCGCGAATGCCAGTAACTCGTCCGCTTGCTGTCTGTGCGGGCGACCGGCCGAACCCGTTTAGGTTTGTTCCCCGTTTAGGTTTGTTCTCCCCGTTTAGGTTTGTTCGACGCCTGCCCTCGATCAAAGGCTCACGAGCCAACGACAACGCGTGTGGGCAGGCGTTGAATAAACCTCGAGGAAGGAAACCGCGGAGTGGTCCGAGGCGGCCAGCGCCTTCGCTATGGTGATTGATCAGTCTGTCCGGCGTGTGTTGCAGGTCGACGTCGAGCGATGCGAGCACTGGAAGAGACGTCGATGCGGGACTGGAGGCGATGCCGCGTTCGCTTGGAAGTTCGGAATCCGGCTGTACAGGTGTGTATGAAGTCGAAGGCACAACCGTCCACTCTTCGGCCGCGTTGACGCAAAGCCGACGATTGAGCGGAAGATAGGAGCGAGCCATTCATTGCCGTGTTTTCTTCGGTGGAGCGCGAATCGGTACGGTGCGCGTCAGAATGTCGATGACGAGCATCGGCGCGCCGCAGTGCCGACAGATGAAGGTCGGTTGATCAACGACGGCCGCTTCGTACGGTGATGAACTGAGTTTGGGAGCAACGCCGCGCAGCGAGCGAATCTTCGCCGGGTTGGCGCGGCGCACCGGGTTAACGAGCAGTCCATAGTGGCGAATTCGATGGAAGCCGGTAGGCAACACATGGAGCAGGAAGCGGCGCATGAATTCGCCGGGCTCGAGCGCCATGACCTTGAGGCGGGTGCGACCGTTCTCGCGGTAGTCCTTCCAACGGAAGCTCACGCCACGCTCGTCTAAGGCGAGCAAGCGCTGGTTGGAGATGGCGACGCGATGTGTGTAGCGTGACAGGTACGCGAGCACCGCTTCAGGACCGGCAAACGGACGCTTGGCATACACGAACCATTCCGAGGCTCGCAGCGGTGCGAGCCACCTTGCGAAGGCCTCGCGATCCGCGAGTTGCGCGTACTCGCCGAAGAACTCGGTTCGCGTGCAGCCCGAACAGCGCAGCACATGCCCGCCCAGCGCCGCGCTGCGGCACTGTTCGATGGCCGACATCACCTTCAGTTGCCCCAAGCTCAACGCTACTGTGCGTCGCCATGCGGGCCCGCAGGCGCGGAAGATGTCCGCGATCTCCAGCATCGGATCCAACCGCGCGTCCGTTATTCGAGGCGCAAGCGCTCCAGCGGACTGGCCCCTGGCAGCGCGGGACCTGCGAAAACAGCAACGGATTGCTCCGTCAATATTTGCCTAAGGGCACCGACCTCTCGGTCTACACTCAGGACGAGCTCGATGCCATCGCCGACAGCCTGAACAGCCGGCCGCGCGCAACCCACGCGTTCCATTCGCCATTCGAGGTCTTCGCTGCGACACTTGCCTCCGCGAGCCAATCTCAAAGCGCTAAACATTAACCCCCCGTTGCACTTCGGTTTGAAACCGCCGTAGCCGCTCAACTGCGCGCGACCTGCAATTGCGCGCCGACACGAACAGCTAGTGGGCGTTCTCGTCCAGCACGAGCAAGTTGTCATGCGAAAAGCCAAGCGCGACCGGCTGGCCACGTTCGGGCAGGACCCGGTGGGGATCGTTGAAGAGGTCGAGAGTGACAACGGCCTTGCTGATTCGCGCGCGAATACGGACCACCGCACCAAGGAAGCTGATCTCTTCCACGGTGGCAGCAAGGGAATTCCGGCCGTTCGACGGCGGCTCCAGCAGGATCGACTCAGGCCGCAGCGCCAGCAGCCGCTCTTTGCCCGCATCGTCGGGCGGTAGCGGCCTCGACGTCACGAGTTCCTGCCCTTCTACCGCGATGCGACCGGTCGCGGGATCGATCACACGTCCAGCGAGGATGTTAAGCGTCCCCACGAACGAAGCGACGAAGCGTGTACGCGGAAAGTTGTAGATATCGAGCGGCGCGCCGACCTGCTCGACGCGCCCGTCGTTCATTACGACGATGCGGTCCGAAATTGACAGAGCTTCTTCCTGATCGTGCGTGACGAAGATCGACGTGATGCCGAGGTCACGCTGCAGTGCCCGAATGTCTTCGCGCAGCGACACACGGATTTTTGCGTCGAGCGCGGACAGAGGTTCGTCGAGGAGCAGCACGTGTGGCTTGCTGGCAAGCGCACGCGCCAAAGCCACGCGCTGCTGCTGGCCACCCGACAATTGCCACGGATAACGCGCGGCGAGATGAGGCAGCTTGATGAGTTCGAGCATCGCAGCGACACGCTCATCCAACTCCTTTTGCGGGCGCTTTGCGACCTTCAGCGCGAAGCCGATGTTCTGCGCCACCGTCATGTTCGGAAACAGCGCATAGGCCTGGAACACCATACCGACGGCGCGCTCGCGCGTGCGCACATACGTGACGTCCCGTCCATCGAGGCGGATCGTGCCGCGCGTGGGCGTTTCGAATCCAGCGATCATGCGCAGCACGGTGGTCTTTCCGCATCCCGACGGCCCGAGAAAGGTGATGAATTCTCCCTTCTCGATCTTCATGTCGAACTGATGCAATGCGACGTTCGGTCCGAACGTCTTGTGCAGATTGTCGATCTCGAGGAATGCCATGGGTCGTGGCCTCGTCGACTCAAATTTTATGGCCGGCCAGCGCGCGCGCCGAGCCGAACACCTGGATCAACCCCATCGATGCCCACGTGACAATGAAGGCGATGATCGCCAGCGCCGAGGGCTCGTAGGCGCGGTTCGCGCCGATGAGTTGCAGGTATGGGCCGAATGCCGGGCGATCCAAGAGGCTCGCGATCGTAAATTCGCCGATTACGACGGCAAACGTCAGGAACGCGCCAGAGAGAATCCCTGAGCGCACATTCGGAAAGATCACGCGGAAAAGAATTGTCGTCCATCCGGCGCCGAGGCACTCGGCCGCCTCGGTCAGCGAGCGGACATCGACGGCGCGCATACCTGCGTCGACGGCGCGGAACATGTAAGGCAGCGATAGCGTGACGTACCCGAACACGAGCAGCAGATCAGTCGCGCGCTCGTTGCTGGTGAGCGGCAGAATCGAACTGCTGTTGTAGATGCGCAGATAGCCGAAGACGATCACGATGGCGGGTATCACAAGCGGCAGCAAGGTGATGAACTCGACGACCGGCCGCAACTTGGGCAAACGCAACTGCACCCAGTACGCGGTGGGCACGACGAGCAGCACGCCGATCACGATGGTGAGCAACCCCATCAGCACCGAATAGCCGAATGAAGCCTGGAAATGGGGATCGCCCAGCACGACCTTGTACGCATCGAAGCTATACGTACCGCGACGCATCCGCAGGCTGAACTCGAAGGTCGCGGCAAGTGGAATCAAAAAATATAGGGTGCCGATGATCATCGCGATCCAGGCGCCCGCGCGGGACTGCGTATTCATCGGCGACCTCTTTCGGCTCGTGCGCGCAACCAGATGTAGCCGCCATTCGACAGGCCCGTAACCACAATCATGCCGAGTGCGAGGGCGTAACCCAGATTCTGGTTATGCAATACATCGCCGCGAATCTGCGCGTACAGCAGGATCGGAACGATGTTGAGGGAACTGCCCGTCAGCGCGTAGGCCGTGGCGACCGCGCCGAACGCGTTGGCGAACAGCAGCAAAGTCGCGCCTAGCAGGCTCGGCCAGAGGACCGGCAGACCGACGTAGCGCCAGTACTGCGCCGCCGTGCCGCCGAGGCAGTCGCACGCTTCACGCCACTCGCGTTTCAGACCATCGAGGGCTGGGGTGATGATGAGCACCATCAAAGGTATCTGGAAGTACAGGTATGTGATGGTGAGGCCGAAGAAACTGAGAATGCTGAAGCCGGTGGAATAGAGATTGAAGCCAAGATATTTCCTCGCCAGCACCGTCACGAGACCCACGCGCCCCAATGTGCAGATGAACGCGAAGGCAAGCGGCACGCCCGCGAAGTTGGATGCGACGCCCGAAAAGGTCATGAGCGTCGGGCGGATCCACACGGGCAACCGGCCGTGTACCGCCGCCCACGCAAGCAACGCGCCGAAGATCGCCCCGCCAGCAGCGGATGCGACACTCACTTTCACGCTGATCCAGTAGGCATCGAGTACGGTTGGTTGAAAGAGTTCGCGAAGGTTCGCCAGCGTGAAATGTCCCTGCGCGTCCTGAAACGCGCCGACCATCAGAAAAGCGGTGGGCAATAAAAGGAACAGCAGCGCGAACGCGAAAAACGGCGCGACGCCCGCATAAGTCAGCCAGCTCGCACCGCTGCTGTCACGCACGGGTCCGGATTTCGGCGCGGGCGCAGCCGGCGTCAGTAAGTCCGGGCCTGAGGCGCCTGGCTGCGGAGATGCGCTCATCGCGGCGGTCTCGCGCGTGCCTACTTCACATTCGCGCCAACGATCTGATCCCAGCCTTTGGTCACGGCGTCCTTCGTGGCGTTCTGCTGATCGAGCGTCGGAAAAACCGCGTTGCTGTAGGCCGACGCTGGCGGGAGCTTGGCGAGCAGCGCCTGCGGCACCTTCTTCTGCGCGACGAGTTCGTTGTAGCGCATCGGATGGCAATAACCGGCCAGCCAGCCGAGTTGCCCTTCGTCGGAGTAGAGGAATTCCATCCAGAGCTTCGCGGCATTCGGGTGAGGCGCGTAAGCGCTGATCGCCTGCACATAGACGCCCGCCACCACGCCCGTCTTCGGCACGATCACCTGCACTTTCGGATTGCCCTTGAGCGTGTCGCGGTCGGCAAGCGCGTTGTAGTCCCAGCGCACGACGATCGGCGTTGTGCCTTGCGCGAGCGACGCCGCCTTGCCTATCACCGGCACGAAGTTCCCGCTCTTGTTCAGATCGGCGAAGAACTTGAGGCCCACCTGATTCGCCTTGATTGCATCGCCCTTGCTTTGCGAAAGGCCCGCCGCATAAACCGCCTGAATCGCCTGGTTGGCGGAGCGTGGGTCACCGGCGAGTGAGACGGCATTGCGATAGTCTGACTTGAGAAGATCGCCCCAATCGGCCGGCGGCTTGTCGATCATGTCTGCGTTGACTTCGAACGCAAGCACGCCGTAGTAGTCACCGTACCAGTAACCGTCCGCGTCCTTGGAAGCAGCCGGGATCGAATCCCATGTCGCTACCTTGTAAGGCTGCAACAAACCTTCTTTCTTTGCGGAGGGGCCGAACGACAGGCCGACATCGATCACATCGGGCGCCTGCGGTCCCTTGTTGCCTTTGTTCGCCTTGATGGCTTCGATCTCGTCGCCCGAGCCGGCGTCCGGATTGAGCTCATTAACGTGGATGCCGTATTTTTTCTGGAAGGCGTCAATCAGCGCGCCGTATCCGCACCAGTCATGAGGCAATGCGATCGTGGTCAACTGCCCTTCCTGCTTGGCGGCAGCGACAAGCGCGTCGGGTGGAGCAGCTGATGCAGGGTTAATGCCGCCCCCAACCAGCCCTGCAGCCGCGGAAATCGAAAGGAAACGGCCCGCCCAGATACGCTTCATCGTCATCGCTGCTCCCAAAGAGGAAGGTAGTGCGTTGAAGAGATCCGCCGATTGCTGATGCAGGCTAGATTCAAATCCTCAATTTTGCAAGCCGCCAAAAAAGTACAACTTCCCTCTACGGTCGATGTAAGCTGAACGGGACGTGCGAACGAAGCCCTCTGTTTGATTCCACAAATGAGCATTCCATATGTGGCAGAAAGACCGTCATCAGCGCATCTGCGCGCTCCTGTCGATGCTGGGGCAAGTCTCGAACGAAAGGATCGTGGCGGATCTTGGTGTGTCACGCGAAACGGTGCGCCGCGACCTGCTCGACCTGGAACAAACGGGCGCGCTTCGGCGCGTGCATGGGGGTGCCGTGCCCGTCGCCGACGAAGCACCGATCACCGAGCGTGCCCGCGCTCGGGTACGGGCAAAAACAGCGATCGCCAAGGCGGCGATCGGCATCATCCACGACGGTCAGACGGTATTCGTCGATGCCGGGACCACCACCGCCATTCTCGCTGACGAACTCGCGAAGCTCGCTAATCTCACAATCGTCACGAACTCGGTCGACGTCGCGCTCCGGTTGCGCGGCACATCAGAACCGCATGAGCGCGCACGCGCCAACAACGAAGTTATCTTGCTTGGCGGAACGCTCGGTGAACGCGCGGCCGCCACCACGGGCGCGACGACCGTGCTGGACATTCGGCGCTATCGGGCAGATCTCGCGATGCTGTCGCCCGTCGGCATCGACCGGGACCACGGTGCAAGCAACTTCGATCGCGCGGAAGCCGAAATCGCACGCGCGATGGTCGAGAATGCGGACCGCGTTGCGATCCTCGCCGATCACAGCAAGATCGGCCAGCGTAGCCGCATCACGTTCTGCGCACCCCGTGAAATCGACGTCTTGGTGACGGACCGCAAGTCGGGCGAGGCAGCAGCTTTCCGTGCGCTGAAGAAGACAGTGGGAAACCTGGTGCTTGCATGAGCGAACTCACTCCTTGACGTGCAGCGTGTCGAGGGAACGCCTGCGCAAGCGTGTGTCATGCAACGCGCCTGCCGCATCGAGCACCGGATAGGCTGTCGAACAGAAGAGGGAGTTCAATCGCTTCATGTTGCCGATGAGATCGAGGTGCAGGGCGCTGATTTCCATGGTTCTCATGGAATGCCCTGCGAGCCGATCGAGATGTTTGTGGGAGTACGCCCGCTCGAGATCACGAAAGCGCTCCTTCTCCGCCAGCAACTGTTCGGCACACCGGAGGTCGTTGTTGAGGAACACGGATAGTCCGAGCCGCAGATTGCTGACAAGGCGTGCGTGCAGATCGTCAAGTTCTCCGAGGCCTTGCTCGGAGAACGCAAGGCGCTGGGAGATCTTCTTCTCTTCGATATCGCTCACGATTCGCTCGATGATGTCTCCGGCATGCTCAAGGTTGATCGTCAACGAAATGATGTCTGTCCAGCGGCGGCTTTCCGCCTCGTCGAGTTGTTCACGGGATATCAGCGTCAGATAGCTTTTCACTTCCGCATAGAGTTGGTCGACGTCGTCGTCCATGCGCATCGTCTCGCGAGCGACAGTGAGATCGTTTCGTCGTAGAAGGTCCGACACGTTATCGAGCATGACGCGCACGATGTCACCGATGCGGAGGACCTCCCGTGACGCGCTCGCCAACGCGAGACTCGGCGTTACGAGCCCGGCTGGATCGAGATAGAGCGGGCGCAGTTCGCCCGTCGTGACCGCACGATCGGGCAGCAGGCGGCGGCTGATCGCAGCGACACGGTCGACGAGCGCGAGGCAAGCGCAACAGCGCACGAGGTTGTAGATCACATGAAAACCGACCACCGCTTCGCGCGGATTGGTGATCAGAACAGGCAATCCGCGTGCGAGCAGCGATG
Source organism: Caballeronia catudaia (assembly GCF_001544755.2). Lineage (GTDB taxonomy): Bacteria > Pseudomonadota > Gammaproteobacteria > Burkholderiales > Burkholderiaceae > Caballeronia > Caballeronia catudaia. Next base: position 7,545 of record NZ_FCOF02000079.1, read on the forward strand.
CAAACGGAAGGATGACGATAGCGCCAGCTAGCTTGAACGCGAAGCTGCCCGCAGAAAGCCGTCGTGCCGCCGCGTTCTGCGGAAACGCGTTGAGCAGAGCCAGGAGCCCGCTGCCGAGATTCGCGCAACGACCAGGCACAAGGCGACCTTCAGCGAGATCACGCCCCCCCCCGGCGTCATAGTAGTTGTCGCCTCTGAACTTTCTTATCAAGAAGAGTCAGAGGTACAAGTTGAAGGCGAAACAAACGTATTCTGTTGAGTTCAAAGAGCAGGCACTGTCGAAGGTCCTGCAGCGCGGTGACCGAACAGTTGGAGCGGTGGCCGACGAATTGAACGTGAACGTACTGACATTGAGGAAATGGATGAGAGGGGCCGCCGCCGCGAACCGGAACTCGAGCTCCGGACAAGCAAGACGTCCGGGAGACTGGTCGCTGGAAGAACGGCTGATGGCCTTGCAGGAGAGCCACGGGTTGGTCGACGAAGCGTCGAACGGCTGGTGTCGCGAGCGCGGCCTGTTCGCGCATCATCTCGCGCAGTGGCGAGCGGATTTTTGCAGCGTCCGTGGAACCGGGATCCGGCGCGAGAGCGCCCAGGAAGTGCGGGATCTGAAGCAGGCCAATCTCGAGTTGCAGCGCGAACTCAAACGCAAAGAGAAAGCGCTGGCCGAAGCTGCGGCGCTGTCGGTGCTGCAAAAAAAGCACCGTGCGCTGTTCGGGGGCGAGGCCGAATGACGGTCCCTGAAGAGCGCAAGGTATCGATCGGCCTGATCAGCGAGGCGACCCTGGCCGGGGCTCGCCAGGCGGGTGCGTGCAACATTCTGGGGCTCAGTGCCCGAACGGTTCAGCGTTGGCAGCGCGGCGAACCTGATGCGGTGGACGGGCGCTCGTTACGGCACCATGAGCCGCGTCACAAGCTCTCTGCCGACGAACGCGCCGAGCTTCTGGCGATCGCGAACTCGCCCGAATTCGGTCATCTGCCGCCAAGCCAGATCGTGCCTCGACTGGCCAGACCAGCAACGCTATATCGCCTCGGAATCGACGTTCTACCGGGTCCTGAAGGCCGGGAAGCAACTCGCCCATCGGCGCAGCGAACGGCCGGCACAGGCACGCAGCAAACCCCGTTCAGTTCGCGCCGATGCACCGAACCAGTTGTATAGCTGGGACATCACGTTCCTGCCGGCCACGGTTCGTGGGCAGTATTTCTACTTGCATCTGTTTCTGGATGTGTTCAGCCGCAAGATTGTCGGCTGGCAGGTCTATGCCGAGGAAAGCAGCGTGCTGGCCAGCGAAGTCCTCAGGGATCTCTGCGCGCGCGAAGCGATACAGCCCGCCCAGGTGATTCTGCATTCGGACAACGGCGGCCCGATGAAAGGCGCGACGATGCTCGCCACCCTTCAGGCGCCGGGCGTCATGCCGTCGTTGAGCCGCCCGGGCGTGAGCAACGACAACCCTTACTCCGAGTCGTTGTTCAAGACCCTGAGGTACCGACCTGCTTACCCGCTCAAGGCATTCGATACCCTGTTTGCCGCGCGCACGTGGGTGGGCGCACTGGTGCGCTGGTACAACGAGGAGCATCGTCACAGCGCGATCCGGTTCGCCACGCCGGCGCAGCGTCATGCCAACCTCGATCAGGACATTCTGGATCGACGCGCGGCGCTGTACGAGAACGCCCGGCAATGCAATCCGCTTCGATGGAAAGGCCGTACGCGCAACTGGCATCGCGTCGATGCTGTGCACCTGAACCCGAATCGAATCGATAACCGGGCGACGCCCCACAACACCGAAATCAAGACAGAAAGGCTGCCTGAAATCTAATCGTTGAGGCGACAACTACCTTGAAAATTTCCGCGCGAGATGGCGCAGCATATGTCGGCAGTCGGTAGGGCGGTGGCCACCGGCAGCCGACCGCTCACCGGCCTGGCCGTGGTGGTCGGGGTGGCTGTTCTGCGTGAAGGCTCAGAAGCGGTCTTATTCCTTTATGGGATCGCCGTCGGGGACCCCGGGCAAACGCCGCAAATGGTTTTAGGCGGCCCGCTCGGCGTTTTTGGCGGGATAAGTCTGGGTGCGGCCATGTACGCTGGGCTGCTGCAGATTCCGCTCAGGCGGCTCTTCGCGGTGACCAACGCGATGATTGTTTTGCTCGCGGCGGGCATGGCGAGCCAAGGAATGGGCTTTTTACTTTCGGCCGGTCTCGTGCCGTCATGGGGCGATGCCGTCTGGGACACGTCCTGGCTGCTCAAGGAAACCAGTCTGCTGGGCAAAATGCTGCACACGCTCATCGGCTATACGGCACGTCCTGCCGGGATTCAAATCGCGGCGTACATGACGACGCTCGTTGTCATCGTTTTTCTCGCTCGAGCGGTCGCTCGCCCCGGCCCGGCTGTCAGACAGCCCCGACAACCGGCATGAATGCGTGGGGGCAACCGCCTCAGCTGAAAGGCGACTTTGCCCGCGCTTGCGAAGCGCCGGCGCTCTGGCGGATCATTGGTCGCTCGCGGCATTCCCCCGACGATCGGGCAACTCGATCGACAGATGGGGACACAGCCCAAAACCGTTGCGCCGGGGCGCTCTACCTCGCGATCCCATTTTCGCCCCAACTCCGCACGATCTCAGAAGTCCTAGCCGCTGCTTTGGCGTCGCGGCCCTTGCTGCCACGGCCTTGAGGCTTTCGACATTGCCGTCCACCTCATGGTTGTAGATGCACCTTTCGCGCCCGCAGCCAGCCGGCGATCTAGTCGGCAATCGCTAGCTTCACATCGGAGTTGCAATGGCGTCTACGATGGAGCCGAAATTCATGGTCGCCTCGTCTGCCATTAATCGGACAATTTATGATGTAGGTCGACTGGATAGGCCATCGGAAGAAGGACTGTGACGTTCAAGCCAGTTTGCTTGTCCCGGTCAGTGAAACCGAGGTGGATTTCCGCACCAATGCGGTTGGCAATGGCCTGGACGATGGACAGGCCCAGGCCGGAGCCGATCTGCTCGCTGCCCAGCGCGCGGTAGAAGGGGTCAAAAACCCGATCGCGTTCTGCCAACGGAATGCCAGGCCCGCTGTCTCGAATTCGCAGGACTGCCTTCCCGTCCGACACTTCCACCGAAAGATCAACACGCCCTCCCTCTGGCGTGTAGCGGATGGCGTTGTCGACGAGGTTCTTGACCATAGCGATCATGTCCAACTCGCTCGCACACACCTCCGCGTCCTGTGTGCCTTCGACCCCGATGTCGATGTGCTTGGCCTCGGCCTGCGGCACGAGGTCTTCCAGCACACGACGGTAGATGCCTTGCAAAGATACGGGCGACTTCGGCAAGTCGGCGACCGACTGCGCCTTGGCCAAGGTCAGGAGTTGATCCAGCAGGCTCCGGCCGCGCTCGATGCCTTGGCGCAGCACGTTCAGACGTTCGCGTGCCAGCCTCGACATGTCCGCTTCCGCCAGCCGTTCTGCTTGCAATGAAAGGGCGGTTAGCGGCGAGCGCAGTTCGTGCGCGGCATCGGCCACGAACCGGCGCTGCGACTTCATAGACTGATCGACACGGGCAAGCAGCCGATTGATAGCCACGACGAAGGGGCGTACTTCGATCGGAAGGCGGGAGTCTTCGACGGGATGCAGTTCCTGCTCGGCGCGCTGATCGATTTCATGGGAAAGTGCCGCGATAGGCCGAAACATCTTGCGCACCAGGTCGGCTACGATCAACAGCAGCACCGGCACGAGGATCAAGAAAGGCATCACAGCGCGCAGTGCCCCATCGCGAGCGATTTTATTGCGGAAGCCCGATTCCTGAGCCACGGCGATGCGCTCACCGGCAGCCGTGGTCTTGACCAATACACGGAATGTCTCACCGCTGACCTTGAGTGTATGGAGTCCATCTGCCAGTGTCGACGGAAGGGTAAGTGTGCCACCTGCATCTACACTCACCGCAGACGAACTGGCCTCGCCCAAACGCTGGACGATCACCCGCGACTCCTCATCGGCATCTTTGAGACGGGTATCAGTAGCCGGCGCGTTGGGCGACAAGCGCTGACGATCCATGAGTTGGGCGACTTGGCGCAGTACGTCGTCTTGTAGCTCGTGGGCCTCATCGAAGGCGGACAGGAACGAGAATACGCCGGCCACGATGGCCACCACGAGGATGGCGACCGACAGGCTGAAAGACAGCTTGAGCTGAACCGATTCGTTCAAGCGTCTTTTGAGACCATCCATCCGACGCCCCTGACGTTCTTGATGACCTCACTGCCGAGCTTGCGCCGCAGCGCGTGGATCAGATATTCGACAGCATTGCTTTCGACCTCGTCCCCCCAACCATAGATGCGATCCTCCAGCTCGCCGCGCGAGAGGATGGCACCCGGTCGTACCAGCAAGGCTTGCAGCAGCGCGAACTCCCGGTTCGACAGTTGCACCGGCAAGCCACCGCTGACGCTGGCCTCTTTCGTGGCCGGATCGAGCGATACCACGCCATTGCTCAGAACGGGCGCTGCACTGCCGCCCTTGCGCCGCAGAACGGCGCGCATCCGCGCCAGCAGTTCCGCCATCTGAAAGGGCTTGGACACGTAATCGTCGGCCCCGCCGTCCAGTCCGCGCAGACGGTCGTCAAGCCCGTCACGAGCCGTGATGATGAGCAGGGGAATCGGGTTGTCCTTGGCGCGAATGCTGGCAAGCACGTCCAATCCATCCTTGCCGGGCAAGCCCAGATCGAGCAACACCAGGTCGTAGTGCTGGCAGCTCAACGTTGCGAGCGCGGTTGGCCCGTCCTTCACCCAATCGGCGGCATAGGACGCGTCCTTCAATGCGCCCTGGATCGCCTCGCCGATCATGGGGTCGTCTTCGACGAGCAGTACCCGCATTCCCCCTCCTTTCAATCGTTATTCAATGCGCCGTCCTGGCCGCGCGCTGCCTGAACAGCAGGATCGCGGTCAGCATGAACGCTAACAGTGCGGCCGATGCAGAATACCGGCTTAGCGCCAGACCGCCCGCGTGTAGCGGCTTATCCAAGAAATCACCAACCACGGCACCCAGTGGCCGGGTCAGGATGAACGCCGCCCAGAACAGCAGCGTGCGGGACACGCCCGTCCAGTAATAGGCCGCCACCACCACAGCGAGCAACCCGCTGAACACGGCGGCCGCGCCGGTGTAGCCGAGGCCCGCCGTATCCGCCGTCCAATCACCCAGCGCCGTGCCCAGCGTCTGGGAGAACATGATCGTCAGCCAGTAGAACGTCTCCGCCTTGGGTGAGTTGACGGTGCTCACCGACACGGAGCCGAGGGTGCGATGCCAGACAAAAAGCGAGCCGAGCAACAGAGCCAACAGCAGACTTGAACCGCCAGCGTACCCGACTCCGAGCGAGCGATCCGCAAAATCGGCCAGCGTCGTGCCGACTGTGGTGGTGGCGATGATGGTGGTCCAGTACAGGAAGGGATGGAAGCCCTTGGCCTTGACCTGCGCGACGACAGCAGCCAGGAAGATCACCGCGAAGATGCCTGTGCCGACCAGATAGCCCAGGTTCATCGACATCGACACAGCATCGCCCCCGGTTTCGCCAAGCGTCGTGGCGGCAATCTTGATGAGCCAAAAGCCCAGCGTGACTTCAGGCACCTTGGCCAAGGCGTGTTCAGTGGATGTTTTCATTGGGCACGCTCATGGTTCAGGCTTTGCCTTCGAGCGTGTCGAAGGTTTTAAGCAGGGCACTCATCGCTGCCTTGCAGTCGGCATGGCTCGGCGCATCGGCGCGCAGCGCAGCCAATGCATTATCAATGGCCTTGTCGAGCACATGCCAGTCATCGGCTGCCCGCGGTTTCAGTCCAGCCTCGGCCGAATCCCAAGAGACTTCCAAATCCTTGATGCGGGTCTTGGCTGCGGGTAGATCACCCTTGTCGACGATGGCGGCTACGTCAGCGGCGATGCTGCGGAACGCCGACAGGTCGCCCAGTTTGGACGCGGCTTTACCCTGCGGTGCCGAGGTAGCCTGAGCCGTTGTCACAGGCGCTGTGCTCGTGTTGCTTTGATCGGCTGGCTTCGAACAACCGGCCGCTAGTGCCAAGAGTACAGTGGCCGACACGGCTGCCACAGGACGAACGATTGACTGCTGCATTGACATGATTTTTCCTTAGGAGTGCGGATACGTTTACTTGGCGACGTGGGCAGAGCGACTACCATTCATGCTGATCTGTGCGACCGCCACGAGCATGACGATCACCGATAGGAACAGAGCACTGGTCCACATGGCGCCCATACCCAGGCCGCCGTAGGTCTTGGCCTGTGTCAGCAGGTCGCCGAGCGCAGCCCCAAAGGGCCGGGTCAGAATGTAGCCAATCCAAAAGGTAAGCACGGCATTGCCACCCATGCGCCATGCGGCATAGGTGATACCGATCAGCGCCCCGAACGCCACCGCGCCCCAGGCAAAGCCCAGGCCCAATGCCTCGGTCGCTAGATCGCCAGCGGCGGTCCCAAGCGCAAATGTGCAGAGGATGGCGGCCCAATAGAACAGCTCGCGGCTGCGTGTCACGATGTCGTGGATGGACAAGGTGCGTTCAACCCGATACCAGACTAAGAAGATCGCGGCGAGCGCCGCCGCGAACACCAGAGTGCTGATATACAGGCTGATGCCCAGGCCATCGGTCAGCAGATCGGTGATTTGGGTGCCGACCACGCTGACGAGCACTACCGTCAGCCAATAAATCCACGGGGTATAGCGGCGGGTGCGCAACTGCGCGAACAAGGCGGCCGCGAGCAAAGCAGCCATGACCGTGCGAGTGAGACCTTGCCCGAAACCAGCGTTGACCGCCAGGAAATCGGCTCCGGTCTCCCCCACCGTGGTCGACATGATCTTGATGATCCAGAACGACAGCGTGATTTCCGGGACCTTGTTGAGCCAGTCTGTGGGACTGCTCGTGGGCGATTTGTTCATGGTGTTCCCCTGCCGAGGTGAAGACTTTCCACACCAGTCTGACGAAGCCGACTTAGGCCAGCCATAGGTGCACTCGCGTACCGTCCCGGCGCGGTCTGCCCGCCAAAAATTCGGTGATGAATGCCGATGGCGAGCCGGTAACTTCGATCCGGACACCAGCGCGCTTCACGCAGCGTCAGCCAGCACTGAGCGCAGCGACAGCGATGGCTCCGAACATGTCGAATGGGGAACGCACCCCTCAACAGATACGCGCCCAGGCGATAGCACAAGGCCAAAGCAATGTCGGCACTTCGACCGGCGGCTCTTACATTCGCGGGCGTGGGTGCGTCATTAGTGGTCGATAGGCGCTGACGGAGTCGCGCCGTGCCACGGCTTCGTCCCGCGAGGGTCTTGATTACGCTGTGTTTGACGGCTTTTGCAGCAGGTCTCGCGCGATGCCGATCATTCGATCGGCTATGTTGCCGGAATAGATGATTGACCTTGTCCGCGAATTTCGTATCCCTTAGCTGAGCGGAATTGTGCCACCCGTCGATTCTGGGCGGCATGCCAGTGCTGCTCGAATTGCATGGGACTGACGTATCCCAATGTCGAGTGCAAGCGCGAATGATTGTAGAAGCTCAACCAGTCGATCACCTCGTCCATCGCTTCGCGACGTGTTGTAAAGCGC
>NZ_FCOF02000080.1 GCF_001544755.2 Caballeronia catudaia
CAATCGGAATCTGGTGCTCTCCGCTCGCGCGGCGTAGCGCCAAACTCGGCAGTCTCCGACAAAGCCGGGGCGGTTCAAAGTGCTGCGACTACTGGCGCAAGGCTACACGTTGCCCACCATCGCTGAGAAGCTTGGTCTGAGCCCTAAAACGGTTGCAAATCATCAGTCGGTGATCCGGCAGAAGTTTGGCGCCGACAACGGCGTGCAGCTCGCCCAGATCGCGACGCGGCTCGGGCTGCAATTTAGCGTTGCGGCGATGCCGTCTCCTTGAGACTTCTGCGGCCGCTGGGCTCATCGGATTTTTTAGAGGCGATCGCCCGTGGCAACGCATGCTAGCGCACGGCCAGCATACGAGGTCCTTCCCTGAGAAAAGACACGCTGCCAAGCAAATCAGCAAACCGAACGGAATCCGCCTGACGCGGAGTGAAGTCGTTCACTGATTGCCCTTTTCGCAAGCGGTAGCGCGCTCTCCTGATAACCAAAGCTGAGGACACTTGGGGCACGAGACGAGCACGATGCGATTCGCGTGGCGGTCTGAAATGACTGATCCATCAAACAGGCCGATCAGATTGATCGACTTTTTCGAAGGCACGAGCCTCTCGTCGTACCTAGGGACAGGACGGAGCGCAGGCTTAAAGGGTAATCCCTGCGCGGGCGCATGACAAACAGCAGTCAGACCATGAATTCATCGAAAAATAAGAACAAAATTGGGCATTGTTTGCGCTTTTTGTTCATGATTTTTGAATGTATCTTTACTGTAAATCACTCACATCGGAAACACCTCCCGCGGCTTGGAAGCCCGAGCGATAGCGAATGGATCGACGGAGAAATGAACGCTTCGACAGGTGCCTAAGACTCGCTTTACTCACTGTTTCAATCGCGGCCAGTTCACACGGGTCTGCGGAGTTCCGGCGCGTCAGATGGAGCGCAGGCTGAGCGTCAAGACGCCCACTAATGCGACACATAGGTTCGTTTTATCCGGCTTCGTTGCAGGCGCGACGCCCGGCAGTGAAATTCCCCCGTCGCGCCGTTGCGGGCCACGACGGGTCAATGCTTTCCCATCAAGCGGGCGCCGATGGACGTCCGCCGCAACTAGAAGGAGATATCCCATGCTAACCCTGATCGCCTACCTTCACGCGAAGCCAGAAAAGCGAGAGGCGCTCGAGCAGATCCTGCGCTCGCTTGTCGAACCCACGCGACTCGAACCCGACTGCATCGACTATCACTTTCACCGCAGCGTAGACGACCCCAACCTTTTCATGTTCTACGAGAACTGGCGCAGCCGGGAGAGCCTTGACCAGCATCTGGCCATGCCGCACCTCGCTAATTTCTGGGAGCACCGGCTCGACTATCTCGAATCGGACGTCGATCTGCAGTTCTTCGAAATGCAAAGCGCACTGCCGGTCAGCGCCTAAAGACCGCTACAGAAGTAGTAATCGCAACCCTATTCCAGGAGAGACAACATGCCCCGTCTTGAACAAGCCACGCGAGCAGGTACCCCGTACTTCAACGTCATGGATCACCGAAAGGACATCTCGAAGAAATGGATGGAAATGGACGAGTTCCTGCGCTTTGGGGGAACGGTCGACTCTGACCTCAAGGAGGAAGTGCGCCGTGCCGTCGCGCAGAAGAGCGGCTGCAAGTTCTGCGCATCGCTGGGCGACCCGCAGCCTCATTATGATGACCCGCGTGTGGCGGCGGCCGTCCGCTTCGGTACTGCGGTCGCGCAAAGTCCGACAGGCATCGCCGACGAAGTGTTTGAGGAGTTGCGCGCACACTTTAGCGCGGAGCAGATCGTCGAGTTGTCGTGCTGGGTTTCGTTCATGTACGGCGCGGAGATGTTCGGCGCGATTATGCAACTGGACCCTGCGACCGAGGCGGTCAAGAAGATGTACGCGACCTGGCTCGTGCAGGGCAAGAAAAAATGAGCGCAGCGCGGGCGCGCTAGCGCCATCTGCTTTGCCACGGCCGCGCGGCTCCGCTTCCCGACCGTGGTGCGCCACCCCCCAGTCCTCGGGAAACCCCGTTCGTCGCCAGACCGGAACCGCACGAGTCGATCCGGGCGGCGGCGTTCGCACGCACATTTCACGGCGTGAGCCTGTTCTATAAGAATGGAGACTGTATGAAAATGACTTGCATGAACATCTTAGGACGGCTCACGGCCGGAATCCTGCTTGTCGCAGTGAGTCTTGCCGCCTCGGCCGCCGCAGGGGTAGGCGAAGACCCGGATCTCGCCGATAGCACCTGGCCGACCTATCACAACGACTATGCCGCGCAACGCTATTCGCACCTGACGCAGATCAACACAAAGAACGTGACCCAACTGAAGGAGATCTGCCGGCTCGTACTGTCCGACGGCGGCTCCTTGCAAGCTGGCCCGATCCTGGTCGACGGGACCATGTACGTGACGACGGCGCTCGACACCTTCGCCATCGATCCGACCAACTGCCAGTCGCTTTGGAAGTCTTCCTACAAGCCACTTACGCACATGCCGTTTCCAGTGAATCGCGGTGCGGCCTATCTGAACGGCCTGCTGTTCCGGGGTACACCCGACGGCCACCTGATCGCGCTCGATGCGAAGACTGGCTCGAAGGTATGGGACAACGTGATCGCCGATACCTCGTATGGCGAGTTCGCGTCGGCCGCCCCGATCGCGTGGAACGGCATGGTGTTCATGGGCATCGCCGGCGGCGACTGGGGCATCCGCGGTCGGATCATGGCGTACGACGCACAAACCGGGCGCGAACTTTGGCGGTTCAATACCATCCCGCGGGGCAAGGAGGTGGGCGCCGAGACCTGGAAAAAGGCCACCGCGTCCCAGATTGGCGGCGGCGGCACCTGGAGTTCATACACACTGGATGTGCGCGCCGGCGAGTTGTTTGTCAGCGTCGGCAATCCGGCGCAGGACATGCTCCCTGACGAGCGAGTCGGTGACAACCTGTTTACGAATTCACTTGTCGTGCTCGATGCCCGCACGGGCGGGCTCAAGTGGTGGTATCAGACGCAAAAGAACGACCCTTGGGATTATGACCTGAGCGCACCGGCGATGCTGTACCAGAACGGGAAGATCCAGGAAATTGCCGCGGTCGCTGGCAAAGACGGTTACCTGCTCGCCGTCGATCGAAACACGCACAAGATGCTGTTCAAGACTCCCGTCACCACGCAGTTCAAAGAAGCGCCCAAGCCAACGAAGGCCGGCGCGAAGGCATGTCCGGGCTTCATTGGCGGCACCGAGTGGAACGGTCCGGCTTACGACGAGGACAATCGGCTGATCCTGGTCGGGGCTGTCGACTGGTGCACGATTCACAAGGCCACTGGTCCTGACTACGAGCGCGGCCAGTTGCGCTTCGGAGGCTCGATGACCCCGCTCAACGATCCGAAGCCTTCTGGCTGGATCACGGCGGTTAACGCGGAAACGGGCGCCGTCAAATGGAAATTTCATACCGAGGCACCGGTGGTCGCCGCTCTGACGCCCACCGCAGGCGGGTTGACGTTCAGCGGCGATACCGCTGGCAACTTCCTCGCGTTCGAGACGGCCACGGGAAAGCTTCTGTGGTCCCAGAAGCTCGATGGGTCAATGGGTGGTGGGGTCATCACTTACGCGGCCAAGGGTAAGCAGTATGTGGCTGCGACGACGGGCAACGTCTCACGCGTCACCTTTGGCGGCCCGGGTCTGCCCAGCATCGTGGTCTGGGGTTTGTAATCGCGCGCGTCGGCGTTGCGGCCGAGCGTCGCCGGCGCGATCTGACCAACAGATCCTCCGCGCAGGTCCTGTACCTGCACGGGGCGTCATTGGAGAATGACATGAAATCCCGCTTCGTTACCATCATCGCACTGCTTACCGCCTGGTTTAGCATGCCAGGTCAGACACTGGCCGGAGTTCCCGCTTCAGGCACCCCTGCCGATCCGGCTCCCGCTGCAGTTGCCGCCTCAGGCGACTCCGCGCATGGCAAGCAGTTGTTCAATCGCTATTGTGTGGTCTGTCATGGCGCTGCCGGCAGCGGCGGACTCGGGCCCAGTCTGAAGAAAATCGAGAGCCGCTTATCCGGCCCGCAGATAGCGCATCAGATCACAGAGCCAAGGGCCGCGATGCCACGCCTGTACCCCGCGCCGCTGACCGAAGACGACGTGCGTGATGTAGTTAGCTATGTGCAGACGCTTTGATCCTGGATCGGGGCGTTAGCGGAGCCCCGCATCGCCCAGCGACGATTGGTGGACGTGGATCGGACTCGCGCCAGAGCGCGCATCGCAGCGCCTAGCTGGTGGCTCTGTCGGCAGCATGCGCCACGTGGGCGGGGAGGCGCAGCCGTCCCAAGGCACCGGGATCGCTTGCGAAAATCTCGGTCCACTTCCTTTCAAGTTGAAGCTTCTCGACCCGCTCAAAGAGAAACTCGGTGAATACCCGGATTTTCGCGGGCTGGTGACGCCTGCTCTGGTAGGCCAGATTAATCGTCAGCCGTGGCAGTTGCCAATCTTCCAAGATTGGAATCAGCAATCCCGCGACGATATCCTCGTAGATGATGTAAAGCGGCTGGATGACGATCCCCATGCCCGCGCGTCCGGCGGCGCAGATCACTTGTCCTTCGTTCGAGTCGAGCGCGCTCGTGATGGAGATGGTGCGGGTTTCATCGCCGCGCCGAAGGTGCGCGACGTAGGGATCCACCGCCAGGTTGTAGACCAGCAGTCGATGGCGCGCGAGATCCTCAGGCTCGCTCGGACGGCCGTGCGCGGCCAGATAAGCGGGGGAAGCCGCCATCACTCGGCGCGTTTCGGCGAGACGGCGCACGGTTATTCTCGAATCGCCTTCATCTTGCCGGGTGCGAATGGCGACGTCGATCCCGGCTTCGATGAAGTCCGGATACCGATTCGCCGTCACGATCCGGACCGCCAGATTGGGATATTTTTCACTGAACTCCGGAAGCCACGGAGCAATATGCATCATGGCGAACGACACCGAACTTGTCACTCTGAGGACACCTCGGGGACGGAGCGTCGCATCGGCGGCTGCAGCGTCCGCTTCGGCCATCTCAGCCAGTACCGTTGTGCAATGGCGATGATAATCGCGCCCGGCATCGGTGAGCCATTGACGCCGGGTAGTGCGCTCGATCAGACGCGCGCCCAGACGGGCCTCAAGCGCGGTCAATGTGCGGCTCGCCGCCGCGTTCGACATCTCGAGGCGCTCGGCAGCTTTGGACAAGCTACCCAGGTCAGCGGTCAAGACGAAAAGCTCGATCTGCATCCAGCGATCCATGCCGCGGATTGTTCCATTGAGAGGAAAGGTCATTTGACTATAGCGCATTTTTTCTCTCAAAGAGAATGACTAACTTATCGTAGAACGCCTGTTTCAGGGCGTATTTGGAGACATGCAAGATGCAGAACATTAACGAAGACACCATTACCCAAGCCGTGCTCGCCTCGATGGCGGGGTGCCGCGACGAGAGATTGCGCAGGATCATGACCTCGCTCGTGCAGTATCTGCACTTGTTTGCCCGGGACGTGGAACTCACGGAAGACGAATGGTTTAAGGCAATCCAGTTCCTGACTGATGTCGGTCACATCACCGACGACAAACGCCAGGAGTTCATCCTTTTGTCGGACACGCTCGGACTTTCGACGCTCGTTACATCGCAGAACAACAAGAAGCCGCCGGCATGCACCGAGGCGACGGTTTTCGGTCCGTTCTTCGTGGAAGACGCGCCCGAATACGACTGCGGCGACGACATTGCGAACGGGGCGCAAGGCGAAACTTGCTTCGTGCAGGGAAGGGTGGTGGGCCTCGACGGCAGTCCAATCGCTGGCGCTCTGCTCGACGTATGGCAGTCTGACGAAGATGGTTTCTACGACGTCCAGGCGCAACTACAACCGGGTGAAGCACCGCAGTATCGCGCCCGTGCCAAGCTCCGAAGTGGGCCGGACGGGCGTTTCCACTTCCGCTCGATTCTGGCCGAAGCCTATCCAATTCCGCACGATGGACCCGTCGGACGCATGCTGGCGGCGACGGGGCGTCATCCGTGGCGGCCCGCGCACCTGCATTTCATGATTCAGGCGCCGCGCTACGAAACACTGATCACCCATGTGTTCCGCAATGGCGATAAGTACCTCGACTCCGACGTGGTCTTTGGCGTGAGGTCGACCCTTATCGCGGACTGGAATCGGCATGAAGCCGGGATCGCGCCGGACGGCACGCGGATGGAGCGGCCGTTCTACACCCTCGACTACGATTTCATCCTCAACCCGGCGGCGGCTACTCAGTGATGCACTCCTTCAGCGACAAAGCCCGGCGTCTGGATGTCGGCTCGATTCGAACAAGAGCGGCGATGCGTCAATTGCCCGCGGGCACGCACGTAGAACTTACAGACAGTGGAGTCGCACATGACTAAGCTTGATTTCTTATACCAAGGCCGGGCCGGGCGCGTGGTGTTCGGCGCCGGCAGCCTCCAGCATCTCGAACGCGAGATATCGCATCTGAATGCGAGGCGCGCGCTGGTTCTATGCAGCCCGGAGCAGCACGCGAGCGGCGAAGCGATTGCGGCACGGCTTGGGGAAAGGTCCGCCGGCGTGTTCGCTCGCGCGACGATGCACGTGCCCATCGAACTCGCTGAAGAAGCGCGATCCCTCGCTCGTGAATTGGACGCGGACTGCGCTGTCGCCGTCGGCGGAGGGTCCACGATCGGACTCGGCAAAGCAATTGCCCTCGAGTCCGACCTGCCGATTCTCGCTATCCCTACTACTTATGCAGGCAGTGAGATGACCCCTATCTTCGGCGTGACGGAGGGGGGCCTCAAACGTACCGGAACCGACCTGCGGGTACTGCCGAAGACCGTAATCTACGATCCGGAACTGACGCGCTCGTTGCCCGTTGGACTGTCGGTGACGAGCGGGATCAACGCAATTGCGCACGCCGCAGAAGGGCTCTACTCACAGGACGCGAATCCGGTTACGAGCCTGATGGCGGAGGAAGGGATCAGCGCACTCGCGAAAGCACTGCCGGCGATCGTCGCGAAGGCCGACGACATCGACGCACGATCGCTGGCGCTTTACGGCGCATGGCTTTCGGGCGCGGTGCTCGGAAGCGTCGGTATGGCTTTGCACCACAAGCTCTGTCATACGCTAGGCGGCAGCTTCAATCTGCCCCATGCGGAAGTTCATACCATCGTGTTGCCGCATGCGCTTGCATTCAACGCGAGCGCGGCGCCGGAAGCGATGAACCGTATTGCACGCGCGCTCGGGTCCGCGAGCGCCGCATCAGGCGTGTATGAGCTCGCGCGAGCCAATGGTGCGCAAGTCGCTCTTAAGGATATCGGGATGGTCGCGGAGGATCTCGACCGAGCCGCCGACATCGCAAGTGCGCGCCCGTATTGGAACCCCCGGCCGATTGATCGCGATGGTTTGCGCGCACTCTTGCAGGATGCATTCGACGGGACGCCGCCTCGCAATCGCTATTGAGGCGCCGACGGGTCTCGAGTCGTCCACGTTTTGCCGTGCAGCTTGAATCATCAATAGGTCGATTGCATTGATCGATTTTCTCGAACATAAGGTCTTTGCTATGTGCGCGCGACACGCGAGTGGAGCGACCTCAAGGGCAATCCCTTGCATGCGCACGCATAAGCAGCCCTTCAGGTGCGAAACCATCGGAAAACCAACACGATAATGGTCTTTCTTTCAGCTTTTCGTTTGTTGTTTTTGAAGATATCGTGACTGCAATTACCTACGTCGGAAGGACCTCGCCCCGTCTGCGGGCAACCGGATCGACAGCACGGATTCACGGAGACGAAACATGAAAGTCCTGAACCACTTCGCCCGGGCAACCAGCACGCGCTCAACGCCTGCGTCGACGCCGTGGGTTCGGCGGGCGTGGTCGTCCAGGCAGGCCTTCGTGTGAGCAAGGCAATGGTCGATCCGATGAAATGGTCGCTCAAGGATCTTCGCATTGAGGGAACGTGGTGTTATCCCGTGACTATCTGGCCGCGCATCATTGGGATGATCTCTAAAAGGCAGTTCCCGATTGAAAAGCTGATCCACGAGCTGATCGACGCCGACGACGGGTCGCAAAGGGCTTCGACGTTCTCAGCGATCCATCCGGCGACAAGATGAAGATTCTTATCAACCCGCAGGTGAACCAGGGCGTCACTGCTTCGAAGAGGAATGATTCATGAGCAACTCAATCACTCACACTGGCCTAAAAGTGGGCTGGATCGGACTCGGCAAGATGGGCTTACCGATCACCGACAATTTGCTGAAGGGCGGTTTTGACGTGACCGTGTTTGATATCGATCAGGCGCGCGGCGGCGAACAGGCCGCGAAAGGCGCGCGTGTCGCGCCGAGCGTGCGCGACCTGGCGGGTGCGGTCGACGTGATCTTTTCGATTATTCCGGACGACGCCGCACTCAAGGCTATCGCGCTCGGTGAAGCCGGCGTTATTGCAGCGGCGCGCGCCGGCACGGTGTATGTTGATATGAGCACGGTTTCGCCGAGGGTGTCGGAAACCGTGCGGGACGCGGCGCGCTCGCGCGGCGTGCACTACGTCGCAGCCCCCGTGTCGGGCAGCACGGTGCTTGCTGAAAAGGCGCAGTTGACGGTATTCGCATCCGGTCCCACGCAAGCCTATTCGCTCGTGAAACCGGTGTTCGACACGCTCTCATCGAAACAGTACTACGTGGGCGGTGACCAGGAGGCGCGATATCTCAAGCTCGCCATCAACCATCTCGTCGGGTCGACGGCCGTGCTGCTTGGCGAGGCCCTGACGCTTGGCCGTAAGGGCGGGCTCGACTGGAAGCAGATGCTGGATGTGATCGGCGACAGCGTCGTGGCATCGCCGCTGATCAAATACAAGCTCGAATCGCTCAGGCAGCGCGATTTCTCACCCGCGTTTTCTTCCCGGCAGATGCTGAAGGATATGTCTCTCGTGGTCGACGCGGGCGAGCGCGCCGGTGTGCGAATGGAAGCGGCAACGCTGGTGAAAAACAAGTTTGCGACCTACGCAGGCGGCGACGGCGCGGAACTCGATTTCTTTTCGATTCTGCGTGCCATCGAAGCCGACTCACAACTCGACTAGCCCTTAGTACGGCGTGCGCCGCCTGCAGCGGCGGCGGCGTCGCGCAGCATGGTCCCCAACGTGCGGGTCGCAGGCCCGGCGAGTTCAGGATTGGTGAACCGCATATAAACTTGCACCGGACGGCGGTTGCCTTGAGGCAATTGCAGCAGCCTGAGCTTGCCCTGATCGACGAGCGGCTGGACCACGTGCTGGGGCATCCAGGCGAAGCCGAGGCCCTGAACGACGGCTGCGATCGAAGTGTGAATATTCTGAACGGTCCACTGCGGCGTGCGATTCGCGCGCTCGTCTTGCTTCAGGAACAGCGAATCCGTGTCGGTCGTGACGATCTGGGTGTGATCGGACAAATCCCTATCCTGTATCGGCCGTCCGAGCGTCTGCAGCGCATGCGCAGGGTGCGAAACGGCCACGAAGTGCCGTTGCATCAACGGCTCGCCGATATTGCGATGCGACTCGTCCGCACTGACCACGATGTCGGCTTCGCCCGACAGCGCCCGATCAACGCTGTCGCTTGCCCTTTCTTCGATGCGCAGTTGCGTGTGCGGCACTTCCGCGCGAAACCGGCTGAGCGCCTGAAGCAACAGATTGGTGGGAAACACGCCATCCACCAGCAGGCGCACCTCAGCTTCCCAGCCAGCCGACAGATGCCGCGCGACAGCCTCCAGGCGATGCGCGTCTATCAATATCTCGCGCGCCATGCCGAGTAGTACTCGGCCTTCCGCCGTCAATACCGAGCGCCGTCCTTCGATTTGAAGCAACTCGACGCCGAGGCGTTCCTGCAGCTTCGTAAGCATATAGCTGATCGAACTTTGGCTTCGGCTCAGCTTGACGCCGGCGCGCGCAAAACTCCCTTCTTCGGCGACCGCGCTGAGCACAGCCCATTCTTCAAGCGAGGTGCGGGGACTCGACAATTGATCGCCCTCATGGAATGTTTCAATCGAGTAATTAGAAGGATTATCTGTTCCGAACGGCGAGGCGGCCGCATCAACTCTTGCGCACTTCGGGCAATCCCTCGGTTAGGCTTCGATGCGTGCGTTCACAGCCACTATATATTTAATTTGTTGATCAGTCAGCGTCATTTTTTGCACTTTTCGTTCGTGCTTGTCGAAGATATCGTGGAGCCATGATCATATAAACCGCGAGAAGGACAAGCCTTATGAGCTGCCTCTATGTACTGATATTCGAAGACAAGCCCGACCTTCTGTCACTCCGTGAGCGGACGCTGAATGCGCATCTGCGCTACCTCGGCGAACAGACGAGGGTGGAGGTACTTCACGGCGGAGCGACGCTCGATCATGAGGTGGGCAATGCGAACGGTGCCGTCATGGTCATTTCGTCGGACAGCCTCAAGGATGTTGGCGATTTCGTCGCGCATGATCCGTTCACGCTGGCGGGACTCTTCAAGGAAGTGAAGATTAAACGCTGGGATTACTCGATGAGTGCGTCGCCGGTCCGCCAAAGCGGCGCAACGACGCGCTAGTGGCATTCGGCCGACATGTACGCGGCCTGAGGCTGCGGGCCCATCCGGGTGGTACCTGAACAGGCGACTTCGGGTCGAGGGGCGAGTACTGTATGACTGTGGAATAGGGTGAACGGCGGCCAGTATCACGTAGTGCAGGGCGTCGAAACAAGCACGGAGCGAGCGATGAGACTTATTGAAAAAGTAGCAGTGGTGACGGGCGGAGCTCAGGGTATCGGCTTCGCGATCGCGCAGCGGCTGGCACGCGAGGGAGCGTGCGTGACGATTGCGGATCTGAATCGCGATCTGGCCGAGTCGGCGGCGCAACGGATCCGCGACGACGGCGGCAAGGCGCTCGCCGCACAGGCCGATGTAGCGGATCGCGAGCAGGTTCGTGCAGTGATCGCGCGAACGACAGAGCGATATGGCAGGCTCGACCTGATGTTCAACAACGCGGGATTTAACAAGCCGATGCCCTTTCTCGAAGTGACCGAGGAAAACTGGAACGCGGTGCTCAGAGTGAACGCGCTTGGCGTGCTGATCGGTATGCAGGAAGCCGCCAAGGTCATGATCAAGCAGGGGCATGGCGGCAAGATCGTCAATACCGCATCGATCGCCAGCCGGCAGGGCTACCCCGAATTCGCGCCGTACTGTGCAAGCAAATTCGCAGTCGTGGCATTGATTCAGGCTGGCGCGCGAGCGCTTGCACAGCATCGGATCACGGTGAATGGCTTCGCGCCCGGCGTGGTTGCGACGCCGCTGTGGGACACGCTCGACAAGGACCTGATGGCAATCGGCTCCAGTTCGAAGCCCGGCGAGGCCATCGAGTCGTTCTCTTCGTCAATTTTGCTGGGCCGGGCCGCCCAGGCCGACGAGGTGGCCGGTACGGCGCTCTTCCTAGCTTCGAGTGATTCTGACTACATGACCGGACAGATCGTTGCAATCGATGGCGGGATGGTGCTGGTGTGACCGAGCTTGCGCAACTGGATCCACAATCGCGCATCGCGTGGATCGGTGTAGGCACAATGGGCCGACGGCTCTGCTCCCGTGCGATCGCAGCAGGCTATCGGGTGACGGCCTTTGACACGAACCCGGCGTGCCTTGCCGAAATCGTGGCCCTCGGCGCATTGCCCGCCTATTCGGTCGCGGAAGCAATACGCAACGCCGACATCATCGTATCGACCGTCCCTGGCGACGACGCGCTGCGCGCAATCTCGATCGGCGAGCACGGCTTGCTCTCCAACGCGCGGCAAGGCGCGGTGTTCATCGATACCAGCACGGTTTCGCCGGCTGTCTCTGCGGAGGTTGCGCGGGCCGCCGAGTCTTGGCAGATCAGCTACTTGCGGGTCGCGATGTCAGGAACGGTGACCCACGCCGAACAGGGAACGCTGATGCTGATGGTCTCCGGCATGCCCGCGGTGTACGAGCACACGCGCCCGCTGATTGACGTGTTCGGCAGCCGCCAGTTCTTTCTCGGCCGGGCCGAGGAGGCCCGTTACGCGAAGCTGGTCGTCAACCTGCTGATCGCGGTGACGGCATGCGGGCTCGGTGAGGCGCTCGCACTAGGCCGTCGCGGCGGCCTCGACTGGTCGCAGATGCTCGACGTGATCGCCGCAAGTCCGGTCGGCTCGCCCATGTTGCATTACAAACTGCCGTTGCTGCGCACACGCGAATTCGAGCCGCAGATGACCACCGAACTGCTTGCCAACGATATCGGCTTGATACTGGCTGCGGCCAAGCAAAACAGTGTGCCGGTCTCACTGTGTTCACTGTCACAACAGATGTTCGAGACCCGTATCGCCCATGGCGGTGCGCAGGAAGACTACATCTCGGTGATCAAGCTGTTCGAGTGGATGGCTGCAATTAACGACGAACCGGCGCTCGCGCCCAGGCACATCGCCGACACGGACAAAAGTAATCCGTGAGCAACGACAAAGGGCTCGGACGACCAACGCCGGGCCTACCAAATTCTTGAACAGTGGCCGGATGGCCACAAAACATTTGGAGCGAGCACATGCATTTCACTGTCTATTGCCTGGATCACGAAGGAATGATCGACAAGCGCCGCGAACATTACGAAGCACATAAGGCGTATCTAGCGACTTCGCCGATCGCGACCGTCATCTCGGGCCCGCTCCTCGGCGAAGATGGCGAGACGATGATTGGCAGCTTCTTTCTGTACGAAGGCGACGACCTCGACGCCGTGCGGCTTTTCAACCGGGACGATCCGTTCAATAAGGCCGGCATTTGGCGCAGCGTCGAGATTCGTCCGTTCTTGAAGCGCGTCGACAATCGTTGACATGACGGGTGCCGCGAGGAGGCCGCATGATATGACGCACGCGGCCCGACCCTCTCAAGATCTGTCGGCGCCGCTTTTCCGCAAGAGCCGTGAGGACGATTTCGAACGAAATCTTCCGGTATAGCAAAACAGCAGTTGCTTCATGTCGATCTTCGCAGTGTCGAAAGCCCACTGCGAACAACAAGGTAGCTCCAAAAACTATATCAGTTACGTTAAGGATAACGAAATGAAACGGATGATAGTCGTCGCTGCGTTGTTTGGGGCCGGTATATGTTCGGCTCATGCGCAAAGCAGTGTGACGCTGTACGGGCGTATAGGGTCGGGATTCGACTTCGTCAGCAACGTCGCGACGGCAAGCGCTCAGTCCAAAAACGTCTACAGATTCGGGAGTAATCAGTACGGCATTAGCTGGTGGGGCCTGAAGGGTTCGGAGGATTTGGGCGGTGGCCTGCACGCAGTATTCAACCTGGAAAGTATGTTTACGGCCGGGACGGGCCAACTCCCCGGAGACAGCTTGTTTAACCGCTATGCCTATGTCGGTTTGGCGAGCGACAGGTTCGGTTCCTTGTGGGTAGGTCGCGCCATGAGCTTGACTGACGAAACTGGCTTCTACCTCGACCCGCTCGGGGAACAGTCTATTGGTATCGCGACCTTGGTGTACGGCCGCTCCTGGGGCTCGCGTGCGAATACCGTTACATACAATTCTCTCAAATACGGTGGGCTGGAGTTCCGCGGGCAATACGGCTTCGGCAATGAGGCTGGTAACTATCGCGGTAGCCGCCAGATGAGTGCCAGTGCGAGCTATACGGCCGTCGGGTTGAACTTACGCGGGGTCTACGAAGAGATTCGTGACGCGAACGGAAAGTTTTCCAGCCTGTATAGCGCTTCCCGCGAGTACATGGTTGGTGGAACCTACACTTGGGAGCAGATCAAAATCCTGGGCGGCTTTGAGCAACTGGTTTCGTCGGGACGCGACACGATTGCCCAAGCCAACAATCCCACTGCGTCTACTCGTAGCCAACAGGAATGGATTGGCGTGAATTGGCAAGCCACGGCGGCACTCCTCTTGCGCGCCGGTGTCTTCCACGCGAATGTTAATAACGGAGGCGGTAGCGGCACCCTCGGCGTCGTTGGTGCCGACTACTACATCTCGAAACGCACCTTGTTCTACGGGACTTTTGGCGCGATGTTCAACGGTGGCAGTGCGGCGTTCCCGGTCGAAACCGCGGATCAAACGCCTCTTGCCGGGCACCACCAACAAGGGGGCTACTTCGGCGTGATGCACTACTTTTAAGTGCGAGGTGTTCGCTTGAAACGGTCCAAGCGAACTGTCGTGCATTTTTCGCGGTTTCAATCGCCTTGCGCTTGATGACACGCTCGGCATCTTTCCATCCGACCTTTACATAACGGCAATTCCATCTATGACTGGCAGCGCATTGATTGTGGGGGCGAGTGGCATCGGCGGTTCTAACCTGGCGGATCTACTGCTGTCCAAAGGCGGGACCGTATACGGCCTCGCGCGGCGCGGCGTCTTCCGTGATTCCAGGATCAGGCCCATCGCATTGGACCTGCTGTCAGCCGATGCCGCGAGCGCACTTGCTGGTCTGGATGTCACCCATGTCTTCTTTCTGGCGTGGTCGCGCCAGACGACCGAGGCCGAGAACGTGCGAGTCAACGGTGCGATGAAATGTGCTGAATGCGGTCGGCAGCGCGCCGAGCCTCCGACATGTCGCGCTGGTGACCGGGCTCAAGCACTATCTCGGACCGTTCGAAGCCTACGGGACGGGCGCCGTGCCGCAAACGCCGTTGCGTGAGGAACAGGGCCGGCAGGACGTCGACAATTTTTACTACGAGCAGGAAGATCGCCTGTTCGAAGCGGCGCGGAAATATGGGTCTCGCTGGAGCGTGCATCGCCCGCATACGGTGATCGGCTATGCGCTCGGCAATGCGATGAACATGGGCGTCACACTGGCAGTCTTCGCGACAATTTGCAGGGAATTCTCGCGTCCGTTCCGGTTCCATGCTTCCGCGGCGCAATGGGAATCGTTGACGGATGTGACCGATGCCAGAATGCTCGCGCGCCATCTTCTTTGGGCGAGCACAAGTGAAGCAGCGAAGGACAGCGACTTCAATATCGTGAATGAACCGCCCCGGCTTTGTCGGAGACTGCCGAGTTTGGCGCTACGCCGCGCGAGCGGAGAGCACCAGATTCCGATTG
>NZ_FCOF02000044.1 GCF_001544755.2 Caballeronia catudaia
CACGAAATGCAGAAGCGCGACGCGAAGAAGGGCCTGGCCTCGCTGTGCATCGGCGGCGGCATGGGTGTCGCGCTGGCACTCGAGCGTCCGTAACAAGGCAACCTTGGGAAGGGCAAGCGGGCGGCGCAGTTCGAGCGCCGTTCGCATAACAAAATGGAGTGAGGAATGACGAAGCGCATAGCGTATGTAACCGGCGGGATGGGCGGCATTGGCACCAGCATCAGCCAGCGCCTGCACAAGGACGGCTTCACGGTCGTCGTGGGCTGCGGCCCGAATTCGCCGCGCCGGGTCAAATGGCTCGAAGACCAGAAGGCGCTCGGCTTCGACTTCATCGCCTCCGAAGGCAACGTCGGCGACTGGGAATCGACCAAGAACGCGTTCGACAAGGTGAAGGCGGAAGTCGGCGAGGTCGATATTCTCGTCAACAACGCGGGCATCACGCGCGATGTCGTGTTCCGCAAGATGACGCACGAAGACTGGACGGCCGTCATCGACACGAACCTGACGAGTCTCTTCAACGTGACGAAGCAGGTCATCGACGGCATGGTCGAGCGCGGCTTTGGCCGTATCATCAACATTTCGTCGGTGAACGGTCAGAAAGGGCAGTTCGGCCAGACCAACTACTCGACCGCGAAGGCCGGCATTCACGGCTTCACGATGGCGCTCGCGCAGGAAGTGGCGACCAAGGGCGTGACGGTCAACACCGTGTCGCCGGGCTATATCGGCACGGACATGGTGAAGGCGATCCGTCCGGAAGTGCTGGAGAAGATCGTCGCGACGATTCCGGTCCGGCGTCTCGGCACGCCCGACGAGATCGGTTCGATCTGCGCGTGGCTTGCGTCCGATGAGTCGGGATTCGCGACGGGTGCTGACTTCTCACTGAACGGCGGCTTGCATATGGGCTGACGGGCGGAGGCTTCCCGCAACGCTTCCAGGGCGCGCGGGAAGCCTCCACTCGCCGGATTAATCAACGATGCGGCGAACATGCAGCAGCGCTTTTTTGCGACAACGCAAGACCTGCTTGCTGCCATCGCAGTAAAGTTTTGCGTTTAAAGGCGTTAAATGACCACCACTACTACTACAAAGAACTCCGCCGAACGACTCATCAAAAAATATCCAAACCGTCGGCTGTATGACACGGAAACGAGCACCTACATCACGTTGTCCGATGTGAAGCAACTCGTGCTCGATCAGGAAGACTTCAAGGTTCTCGACGCGAAGAGCAACGACGATCTCACGCGCAGCATCCTTTTGCAGATCATTCTCGAGGAAGAGAGCGGCGGCCTGCCGATGTTCTCATCGGTGATGCTTTCGCAGATCATCCGCTTCTACGGCCATGCGATGCAGGGCATGATGGGCACGTACCTGGAAAAGAACATCCAGGCGTTCATCGACATCCAGCAGAAGCTGACGGAGCAGAGCAAGGGCATCTACGACGGCAATGCGCTCAACCCCGAAGTCTGGTCGCAGTTCATGAACATGCAGGCGCCGATGATGCAAGGCATGATGACGAGCTACATCGAGCAGTCGAAGAACATGTTCGTGCAGATGCAGGAGCAGATGCAGTCGCAGGCGAAGTCGATGTTCAACACGTTTCCGTTCCCGACGCCCACGCCTTCGTCGACGGAAAAGAAGTAGCCGGTTTCATGGGCGCGTTCCGAGGTCGGGGCTTTCACGCCTCGGCGTGAGCGAGCGCGTGCCGTCCGCTCACAGGCCGCCTACCGCCCGCGAGGGGTCCTGCGCCCACGCCGCGCCGAAATCGCCGCGATACGTGAACGCGCCGTGATGCGCGAGCTTCGAGCGGGTATCCACGTAGACCTTTCCGCCCAGATCGCGCCAGCGGCGGCAGAACGCATAGTCCTCGGAAAGATAACGTCCCGTTTCGTGCTCGACCATCACGTCGAAAAAGCGATGGCAGTAGCCATGCAGCGGCGAGTCGGGTGGCGCGTCGGGGACGTATTGCAGCTCGGGCATGCGCTCGATCATCGTTTCGAGTACGGAGCGGCGAATGCACATGAAACCCGTCGGGGCTTCGCTGACTTCCATGAAACCGTCGTCGTCAATGGCTGCGTGCGCGCTGTTGATCGAATTCACCGGATAGCGCAGGGCGCGCGCGAGAAATTGTTCTTGCGTAAGACCTGCGGGAATCTCGCCCGTCCAGTCGATGCGCTTCAATGGATACACGCCCGCGACGACATCGCGGTCCGCGAGCAAGAGGCGCAGCGCCTGATCCGGCGTGAAGCCGATATCGGCATCGATCCAGAACAGATGTGTGTGTTGCTTTTGAGCCAGAAAATGTGCGACGGCTTCGTTGCGCGCACGGGTGACGAGGCTTTCGCCGGCGCGGATGCGCATGGAGCCTTGCACGCCGAGACGCCAGAGCTCGTTCGTGAGCGTGAGCATGCTGGTGGCGTAGCCGGAGGTCACCTGGCCGGAGTAGCACGGGGTGATGAAGAGCGGGTTGAAATGGCGGAGGGCGGATTGGTCGAGCATGGTGCTTTGGGAGTGCGGGGTGAGGTGCGATGGTAGGGGGCACCATGTCTGGAATTGTGAAGAAGTGTGTGTTTTGCGGCTGGCCTCACGTAGACTCGCTAAAATTCGGCCATTGCCCTAGTCCCGATTTGGGACTAAAGTGGAGCCGCATGCGAATCGTCGCCCGAAAATCGTTACTTACCTTCATAAAAAGGCATGCGCAGGCCGAACAGGCTCTGTTGGCGTGGTACGCGGAAACGTCCAAGGCAGTATGGAAAACACCTCAGGACATTGAAGATCGGTACGCGGCCGCGAGCTTTGTCGGACACAATCGCGTTGTTTTCAACATCAAAGGCAACGAGTTTCGATTGATCGTGGCTGTGGCTTATCGAGTGGGCGTCGCGTATATCAAGTTCGTGGGCACGCACGCGCAATACGACAAGGTCGACGCGGCAACTGTCGAAATGGAGTAATACGATGGATATTCACCCGATTCGCACCAAGGCCGATTACGCCGCATCGCTCGCGGCCGTATCGTTGCTCGTGGATGCCGATCCCGCTCCCGGCACCCCCGAGGGTGACGCGCTTGACATCCTGACGATCCTGATCGAGCGATACGAAGCCGAGCACTTTCCGCTAGCTGCTCCCAGTCCAGTAGAGGCGATCAAGTTCCGCATGGAGCAGGCGGGGCTGTCCGTGCCCGACATGCAGCCGTATATCGGGAACTCTAACCGGGTCTATGAAGTGCTCGCTGGCAAACGCGCGTTGAGCCTCGCCATGATTCGCCGCCTGCATGAAGGCCTGCACATTCCGGCGGAGATACTCATCGGTACGGCATAGGTCTTTGGGCAGGTTTCGCCGGCGCGTCGGCCGCCTTCGCAAAATTCGCCGCCCCAACGCGCCGGGGTAAAATAATGGATTGGCCTCGTGCGTACCGAAAACGACATTTCCCCCGTGAAAAACACTTTAGATTCAATCACCAAGACGAATCCCGCGCCGAAGATCGGCATGGTTTCGCTCGGTTGCCCGAAAGCGCTCGTCGATTCCGAGCAGATCATGACCCAGCTGCGCGCCGAGGGTTACGAAATCTCCGGCACCTATGACGGCGCGGACCTGGTCGTCGTCAACACCTGCGGCTTCATCGACGAAGCCGTGCAGGAAAGCCTCGACGCCATCGGCGAAGCGCTCTCCGAAAACGGCAAGGTCATCGTGACCGGCTGTCTCGGCGCGAAAAAGAGCGCGAGCGGCACGGGCCTCATCGAGGAAGTGCATCCGAAAGTGCTCGCCGTCACCGGCCCGCACGCGACCAACGAAGTGATGAACGCGGTGCACGCGCATCTGCCGAAGCCGCACGATCCGTTCACCGATCTCGTGCCGCCCGCCGGCATCAAGCTCACGCCGCGTCACTACGCGTATCTCAAGATTTCCGAAGGCTGCAATCATCGCTGCACGTTCTGCATCATTCCGTCGATGCGCGGCGATCTCGTGTCGCGCCCGGTCGCCGACGTGATGCTCGAAGCCGAGAATCTCTTCAAATCTGGCGTGAAGGAACTGCTCGTGATCTCGCAGGACACGAGCGCGTATGGCGTCGACGTTAAATATCGCACCGGCTTCTGGAACGGCAAGCCGCTCAAGACGCGCGTGACCGATCTCGTCGGCGCGCTCGGCGAACTCGCCGCGCAATACGGCGCGTGGGTGCGCCTGCATTACGTCTATCCGTATCCGAGCGTCGATGAAGTCATCCCGATGATGGCCGAAGGTCCGCTCAAGGGCCACGTGCTGCCGTATCTCGACGTGCCATTCCAGCACGCGCATCCCGAGGTGCTGAAGCGCATGAAGCGTCCGGCCAACGCCGAAAAGGTGCTCGAACGCGTAAAGACCTGGCGCGAGATCTGTCCGGATCTGACGATCCGCAGCACGTTCATCGCGGGCTTTCCGGGCGAGACGGAAGAGCAGTTCCAGACGTTGCTGGACTTCCTGAAGGAAGCGGATCTGGACCGCGTCGGCTGCTTTGCGTATTCGCCGGTCGAAGGCGCGAGCGCCAACGAGCTCGACGGCGCGCTGCCCGACGAAGTTCGCGAAGAGCGCCGCGCGCGCTTCATGGAACTGGCCGAAGAGCTGTCGGCCAAGCGCATGAAGCGCAAGGTCGGCAAGACGCTTAAAGTGCTCGTCGACGAAGTGAGCGCGGATGGCGGCGTCGGCCGCACGGCGGCGGATGCGCCGGAAATCGACGGCGTCGTCTATATCGCGCCGACGACGAAGGCATCGAAGCGCTACAAGGCCGGCGACTTCGTGTCGGTGAAGATCACCGGCGCCGATGGCCACGATCTCTGGGGCGAGGTCTAAGCACATGCCGGAGTTTTCGTCACCCGTGCCGCACATCCTCGCGCTCGGCGAGGCGATGGTCGAGTTCAATCAGTCGACGCGCGATCAGGCGAACTATCTGCAAGGCTTCGGCGGCGACGTCTCCAACTTCCTGATCGCGGCGTCGCGCCAGGGCGCGTCGACGGGGTTCGTGTCCGCGGTTGGCAACGATCATTTCGGGCAATTGCTGCTCGATCTGTGGCGCGCGGAAAACGTCGATACGGCAACCGTACGCGTGGATCACGATGCGCCCACGGGCGTCTATTTCGTGTCGCACGGCGAGAGCGGACATCGCTTCGACTATCTGCGCGCGGGATCGGCGGCGAGCCGGTATGCGCCGTCGCATCTGCCGCTCGATGCGATCGCGGCGTCGAAGGTCGTGCATCTGTCGGGCATCAGCCTCGCGATCGGCGTATCGGCGTGCGATGCCGCGCTCGCTGCGATCGAACACGCCCGCACGCACGGCGTGAAGGTCAGCTTCGATACGAACCTGCGCCTGAAGCTGTGGCCGCTCGCGCGCGCCCGCGCGGTCATGATCGAAGCCATCCGCTCGACCGATATCTGCCTGCCGAGCTGGGACGACGTCACCTTGCTCACGGGCCACGAAGATAAAGACGCCATCGTCGATGCGTTGCTCGAGCTCGGTCCGAAAGTCGTCGCGCTGAAGCTCGGCAAGGAAGGCGCGTATATCGCGACGCCCGACGAGCGGCGCGTCGTGCCCGGCCGCGTCGTGCAGGCCGTCGATGCGACCGGCGCGGGCGACTGCTTCGGCGGCGCTTTCATCGCGCGCATCGTGGCGGGCGACGATCCTTTCACCGCCGCGCGCTATGCGAATGTCGCGGCCGCGCTGTCGACGCAAGGCTTCGGCGCCGTCGCACCGATTCCGCGCAAGGACGAGGTCGAGCGCGCGCTGGCAGAATAGCCGAACCCCCAACAAAGGAGACGACAACATGCAGCGTGAAGTGGTGGTGGTAAGCGGCGTACGCACGGCAATCGGCGATTTCGGCGGCGCGCTCAAGGACTTCAGCCCGACCGATCTCGGCGCGCGCGTCGTGCGCGAGGCGCTTTCGCGGGCCAACGTGCAGGGCGACGAGGTTGGTCACGTCGTCTTCGGCAACGTCGTGCATACCGAGCCGCGCGACATGTATCTCGCGCGCGTCGCGGCGCTCGACGGCGGCGTCACGCAGCACGCGCCCGCGCTCACGGTGAACCGGCTGTGCGGCTCGGGCTTGCAGGCGATCGTGTCGGCGTCGCAGTCGATCCTGCTCGGCGATGCCGACGTCGCCATCGGCGGCGGCGCGGAGAACATGAGCCGCGCGGCGTACATCATGCCCGCGGCGCGCTTCGGCCAGCGCATGGGGGATACGCGCATCGTCGACATGATGGTCGGTGCGCTCAACGATCCGTTCGACAAGATCCACATGGGCGTGACGGCGGAAAACGTCGCGCAGAAGTTCGGCATCACGCGCGAGATGCAGGATGCGCTCGCGCTCGAATCGCACCGCCGCGCGGCCAGGGCGACCGAAGCCGGCTACTTCAAGGAACAGATTCTGCCGATCACGCTCGCATCGAAGAAAGGCGACACCGTCTTCGACCGCGACGAGCACGTGCGCATGAACGCGACGGCGGAAGACTTCGCGAAGCTGAAGCCCGTCTTCGCGAAGGAACACGGCACGGTGACGGCGGGCAACGCGTCCGGCATCAACGACGCGGCCGCGGCCGTCGTGCTGATGGAGCGCGACGCCGCGGAGAAGCGCGGCCTGAAACCGTTGGCGCGTCTTGTCGCGTACGCGCACGCGGGCGTCGATCCGAAAATCATGGGCATCGGCCCGGTTCCGGCGACGCAAAAAGTGCTGGAGCGCGCGGGCCTCACCGTCGACGATCTCGACGTCATCGAAGCGAACGAGGCGTTCGCCGCGCAAGCGTGCGCCGTGTCGCAGGAACTGAAGCTCGATCCCGCGAAGGTCAACCCGAACGGCTCGGGCATTTCGCTCGGCCATCCGATCGGCGCGACCGGCGCGCTCATCACCGTGAAGGCGCTGTACGAGCTGCAGCGCATCGGCGGGCGTTACGCGCTCGTGACGATGTGCATCGGCGGCGGACAGGGCATCGCGGCGATCTTCGAGCGCATTTGATGAGCGCAAGGACGATGTCCCGCATGAAAGGGCCGCGGATGCTCGCGGCTTGCGCCATCGCCGCGGCGCTCGCCGCCTGCAATTCGCCAATGCCTTCGGGCAGCGGCGGCGTGCTGCCCCAGAACCAGCGTGAGCCCGCCGGCGCCGACGTGCACGGCGCGCAGGCCGCGATCAAGGAACTCGCGCTGCCGCCGCAAAAGCCGCTCACGCCGAATCCGGAGTACGCGGGTTTCCCGCGCTATGTCGGCACGCTCGGCACCAGGCAGATCGAGATGAAGCTCGGCGCGAAAACCGACGAGCCTTCCGGCTTGCACGGCGAGTACCGTTTCGCCGGCAGCCCGAACGTGATTCTCGTCGCGGGCGATCGCGACGGCGACACGCTCGAGATCGAGGAATCGAACGACGGCACGCACATCACGGGCAACTGGGTCGGCAAGATCGCGGCGGATGGCAGCCTGTCGGGCGAGCGCATGGACCCGGACGATTCGAACGGGCAGCCGTTCGACCTGCATCCGGCGGTCGCGGGCAAGGCTTTGCCGCCGACGCCCGCAACGGGCGCGACCGGCGCGACAAAAGCGCCGCCCGCGCCCTCGCTGGAACCGGCACCGCCTGCGCCGCCCAAAAACGCCGTGGGCGGCACGAGCAACGTCATCATCGGCGAATAGCTTGAGTGGTTTTCACGCCGCCGGCCCATCCGGCGGCTTTTCTTTTTTGCGATTCATATCGAAGCCATGACCGATTCAGGCAAGAACATCAACGACCGCGACCTGCAAACCCGCATCGTGCAACCGAAGGATCGCATCACGCCCGGCTTCGAGTCGTTTTCGGTTCCGGTCGCGCGTGCATCGACGGTCGTGTTTCCCGATCTCGCGACGATGCGCGCGCTCACCTGGAGCGACGATTCGAAATGGCGCTACGGCCTGCACGGCACGCCGACGACGATCGCGCTCGCGCAGCGCCTCGCCGCGATCGAAGGCGGCGAACATGCGCTGTTGCAGCCGTCCGGCCTCGCTGCGATCTCGAACGTCTACTTCGGTCTGGTGAAGGCGGGCGATCACGTTCTCGTGCCCGACAACGCGTATTCGCCGAACCGCGAGCACGCGGACTGGCTCGCCGCCGACTTCGGGCTCGAAGTGACGTACTACGATCCGATGACGGGCGCGGGCATCGCCGATTCGATCCGTCCGAACACGAAGCTCATCTGGCTCGAAGCCCCCGGCTCGGTCACGATGGAAGTGCAGGACGTGCCGGCGATCGTCGCGGTCGCGCGCGCGAAGGGCATCGTCACGGCGATCGACAACACGTTCTCCGCGGGGCTCGCGTTCAAGCCGTTCGAGCATGGCGTCGATATCTCCGTGCAGGCGCTGACGAAGTACCAGTCGGGCGGCAGCGACTTGCTGATGGGCGCTGTCATCACGCGCGATATCGAGCTGCACAAGAAGATGAAGCGCGCGCGCATGCGAATGGGCATCGGCGTGTCGGCGGACGATGCATCGCTCGTGCTGCGCAGCCTGCCGTCGATGAAAACGCGCTACGAGGCGCACGACCGCACGGCGTTCGCGCTGGCGCAATGGCTCAAGACGCGCCCGGAAGTCGCCGCGGTGCTGCATCCGGCGCTGGAAGATTGTCCGGGTCACGCGTTCTACGAGCGCGACTTCGAGGGCGGCGCGGGCGGACTGTTCTCGATCGTGTTCGATGGCCGCTACAGCGCCGCGCAAGTCGATGCGTTCGTCGAAGCGCTGGAACTGCTCTCGATCGGCTGGAGCTGGGGCGGCTCGCATAGCCTCGCGATGCCGTACAACATCCGCTCGATGCGCACGGCGTCGCAATGGCCGCACGAGGGCGTGCTGGTGCGCCTCTATATCGGACTGGAAGCGCAAGAGGATTTGCGCGCGGATCTGGAAGCGGCGCTCACAAAGGCGTTCGCCTGACGGAAGAAAGGCGCCTCGCGTTACAAGGCGCCGTTTTCACATCGCTCAGAACAGGCGCAACAATCCGTCGAGCCCGACGAAGTTGAACGCCACACTCGCCGATTGCCGCACGACCGGCTTCGCGCGAAACGCCACCGACAAACCGGCTTCTGCCATCATCTTCAGATCGTTCGAGCCGTCGCCCATTGCGATCGCGCGCTTCGGATCGATGCCGATCGCCGCGCACGTATCGATGAGCGTGCGCGCCTTCACATCAGCGTTCACGATGTCTCCGACCACTTTCCCGGTCAGCTTGCCGTCGACGATTTCGAGCGTGTTCGCGCGCGTGTAGTCGAGGCCGAGGCGCGTTTTGAGCCGCTCCGTGAAGAACGTGAATCCGCCCGACACGAGCAGCGTCTTGAGGCCCGCGGCGCGCGCGCCTTCGAGCATGCGTTCCGCGCCGGGCGACAATTGCAGGCGTTCCTCATAGACGCGTTCCAGCGCCCTCGCATCGAGACCCTTGAGCAGCGCGACGCGGCGCGTGAGGCTCTCGTTGAAGTCCTTGATCTCGCCGCGCATCGACGCTTCCGTGATCGCCGCGACTTCCGCCTTCAGGCCGCAGAAATCCGCGATTTCGTCGATGCATTCGATCGTGATGAGCGTCGAGTCCATGTCCATCGCGACGAGGCCGAAATCCGCCAGCTTCGCGTTCGGCTCGACATAGGCGTAGTCGAGCGCGTGCGCGCCGCAATACGCGTCGATATCGGGGCGCTGCAGCGGATCGGCGTCGATGAGACGCAGGAGCGTGTCGTCGATGCGCTTCGTTTCCCGCGAGCGGGCGAGCGCCGCGAGCGGCCGCAGATGCGAATCGGAAATGGGGCTGGGACTTTGGATGACGAGGTTCATCGGAGGCAAAAGCGCGGAAGGCAGGAAACCGCCATTGTAAAGAACCTTCAGCGCTGCACGCGCGCGGGATCGGCAAAAGCTGCGCGCCGAGCACTGCACGCGGCCGGAGTTCGCTCTTTGTCACCCTCACAAGCTTGCGAGCGTCAACTTTGCTTTTTTTGGCTTCAATTCATCGACGAGTGTCCTAGCCTGTTCTGGATTCGACTTTTCTATTTTCGCGACGCCAGTGAGCACCTCGGAATCTGAGGAGATGTTCTCGATTAAAGAATGTTTCAGCGATTATGGCGGTTTTCCAGATGCCGGTCGCGTACTACCATCGGAACCTGTCCACTGAAAGGAGCAGCACATGAAAGCCATCGGCCTGACGCATTACCTTCCGATCTCCAATCCCGAATCGCTCGTCGATATCGAACTCGACAAACCGACGCCTACCGGCCGCGATCTGCTCGTGAAAATCGAGGCGATCGCCGTGAATCCCGTCGACACGAAAGTGCGCGCGCCGAAGGACAAGATCGAGGACACGCCGCGCGTGCTCGGCTGGGACGCGGCGGGCATCGTGGAAGCGGTCGGTCCCGACGTCACGCTTTTCAAGGCCGGCGATCCGGTTTATTACGCCGGCGACATCACGCGGCAGGGCGCGAACAGCGAGTTTCATCTGGTCGACGAGCGCATCGTCGGCGCCAAGCCGAAGTCGCTCGATTTCACCTGCGCCGCCGCGCTGCCGCTTACGACCATCACCGCTTGGGAAGCGCTGTTCGAGCGCCTGGGCGTATCGGCGGAAGGCAAGGACGCGGGCAAGTCGGTGCTGATCATCGGCGGGGCGGGCGGCGTCGGCTCCATCGGCATTCAGCTCGCGAAGCGCGTCGCGAAGCTGCAAGTGATCGCGACCGCGTCGCGGCCCGAATCGGCGAAATGGGCGGAGGACCTCGGCGCGGATCACATCGTCAATCACTTCGACGACATTGCGCAGCAGATGAAGGCAATCGGCTTTCCGCAAGTCGATTACGTGCTTATCTTCAACGATACCGACAAGCATTTCCCCGCGGCCGCCGAGGTCATCAAGCCGCAAGGCGGCATCTGCACGATCGTCGAGAATGCGAAACCGATTGCGGTCGAATTGCTGAAATCGAAGAGCGCGGCGTTTCACTGGGAGTTCATGTTCACGCGCGCGATGTTCAAGACGCCCGACATGATCGAGCAGCACAAGCTGCTGTCCGAAGTGGCGCGGCTGATCGACGCAGGCACGATTCGCACGACGCTCGGCAAAAATCTCGGCGCTATCAACGCGGCGAATCTGCGCGAGGCGCATCGGCTGCTGGAAGAAGGGCGCACGGTCGGCAAGCTCGTGCTGACCGGCTTCTGATCGCGCGTTGACGAACGTCATTGACTTTGCCGTACGCGCGGGTTTTCCACTAGGATGACCAATGAGGCGGGGCGCTAGACTTGATCCGCCCTACAGCACGCCGGCGCACATGGCGGCGCCGGCCTTCCTCAGCGCTCGATACGGAGGTGGCGGCATGAATCGTCCTTTGAACGTTCGTCGCATCGTTTCCGTCGCCGCGCTCGCGATGTGCGCCGCGACCGCTCACGCGACGCCAGGCATCAAGGTGCTGTCCGAAGCGCCCAATGACGGTCCCATCAAGTACACCGTGAAGATGGCGTCGAAAAACTTCGGCAACGAACAGGAAACGCGCACCATACGCTCGGGTCAGACCGATGACTTCACCTGGCAGGGCACGGCGCCGAGCGGCGCGCAGGCGGTGCCTGACGGCTGTCCGCAGGCCGCTTCCGTGCCGAAGAGCGCGGACGGGCAGGCGATCCGGCAAGTGCAGATCCGTTTCGCGCCGATGGTCGGCGACAACGGTTCGGCCAACGTGCAGATCAGCTTTCGCGCCTACGCGCCGAAGGGCACGAACAAGGTGACCGTCGGCGGCAAGAGCCTGCAATGTCCCGTTGATAACCGTTTCAGCCAGATCGTGCGCTTCTCGATGCCGACCTCCACCGGTTCGAAGAAAACCGTCACGCTCGATGACGGCACGCAACTGACCGTGACCGCGAGCCGAAAGTAAGTAACACTGCGCGCCGAGCGATGTCGGCGCGCTTTTTAAAGCGCATCATTCGCAACTAACCGTCTTTTCGCTAAACACCCGCAAAAACAATCCGGCAGTAAGGCTTACAGATAGTCAGACCGCGGCGGCGGCGCATGTAAACGCAACGGTCTCGAACGCGTCGTGCGCGCACCGTTTGGCACGCTTCGTGCGAGTCGTTATCGCTACCGCGCCGCGAGGCGCATCCATCGACTCGATCCGACAGCGAAGGTGCCGCGATGCCGCACATGATCTGGAAAGGCGCGATCAGCTTCGGGCTGGTCCACGTGCCCGTGCAACTCTATCCGGCGACGCAGTCGGAAAAGGTCGGCTTCAACCTGCTCGACAAGCGCTCGATGGACCCCATCGGCTACAAGCAGATCAACAAGAACACGGGCAAGGAAGTCACGCGCGACAACATCGTGCGCGGCTTCGAGTACGAGAAGGGCAAGTACGTCGTGATGACCGACGCCGAAATCCGCGCGGCCAATCCCGAGTCGACGCAGACGGTCGATATTCTTGCTTTCGTCGATGCCCCTGAAATCTCGTTCCTCTCGCTCGATACGCCTTACTATCTCGCACCCGATCGCAAGGGCGAAAAAGTCTACGCGCTGTTGCGCGACGCGCTGAAGGACACCGGCAAGGTCGGCATCGCGAGCGTCGTGCTGCATAACAAGCAGCATCTGGCCGCGCTGATTCCGGTCGGTCCCGCGCTCGCGCTCAACACCTTGCGCTGGGGCGACGAAGTGCGCGATTTCACCGAGTTCAAGTTCCCCGACGAAAGCACGAAGAAGGCCGGCGTCACGCCGAAGGAACTGGAGATGGCCAAACGCCTCATCGACGACATGAGCGACACGTGGGACCCGACCAAGTATCACGACACCTTCAAGGACGACATCATGGCGCTCGTCGACAAGAAGGTGAAGGAAGGCAAGGTCGCTGAAGTGATGACGATCGAGGAAGGCGAGCACAAGCCGTCGGCGGATATTCTGGATCTGTCGGAACTGCTCAAACGCAGCCTCAAGAAGGGCGGTGCAACGCCGAAACGCGGCGCGAAGGCCGCGCAATCCGGCGAAGAAGGCAGCGAGCAACCGACGCGCCCCGCGCGCAAGGCGACGACACGCCGCAAACGCGCGTGAGCATACGGGCCTATGAGCGCATGAGAGCATGAGTCACGAAGCAGACGACGATGGCTGAGAAACTCGAAACCTATCAACGCATGCGGCGCTTCGAAAAGACGCCGGAACCGTCCGGCGTCGCGAAGCGTAGCGCTAGCGCGCGCGCGAAAAAATCCGCGAAACAGGCTTTGTCGTTCGTCATCCAGGAACACGACGCGCGCCGCCTGCATTACGACTTCCGGCTCGAACTCGACGGCACGCTCAAGTCGTGGGCGGTGCCCAAGGGCCCGAGTCTCGATCCATCGGTGAAGCGTCTCGCGGTGCATGTCGAGGATCATCCGCTGGATTACGGTTCATTCGAAGGCGAGATTCCCGAAGGCAACTACGGCGCGGGCAGCGTCATCGTGTGGGATCGCGGGACATGGGCGCCGCAGTCGGGCAGTGTCGAAGAAGCCGCGCGCGAATACGAGAAAGGCAAGCTCAAGTTCGTGCTCGACGGCGAAAAGCTGCATGGCGGCTGGACGCTCGTGAAGAGCCACATGCGCGGCAGCGGCGACAAGGAGCAGTGGCTGCTCATCAAGGAACGCGATGACGAAGCGCGGCCCGAAGCCGAATACGACATCCTGTTGAAAAAGCCGGGCAGCGTGCTGTCCGAGTCGCTCGGCGCGCGCGACAAGAGCGGCGCGTTGCTCGAACGCGCCGAACGCAAGGCGGCCGCGAAGAAAGCGCCCGCGCGCCGGTCGGCGGCACGGAAAGAAGCGGAGGGACACGCGCATCCGGAT
Organism: Caballeronia catudaia; assembly: GCF_001544755.2. Taxonomy (GTDB): domain Bacteria; phylum Pseudomonadota; class Gammaproteobacteria; order Burkholderiales; family Burkholderiaceae; genus Caballeronia; species Caballeronia catudaia. The sequence continues at coordinate 13,775 of NZ_FCOF02000044.1, forward strand.
ATCGTCGCGAATCGCAGCGCGGAGTCGTTGCGCACGTTGTCGCACGAGCCGGCGATCGAAGGCGCCGCGAAGGCGAAGCTGCCCGCGACCTTCAAGCCGCAGCTCGCGACGCTCGTCGACGCCGCGCCGCCCGGCGATGACTGGGCCTACGAAATCAAGTTCGATGGCTACCGGATGCTCGCGCGCATCGAAACGATCAAGGGCAAGCGCGAGATCCGCATCTATACGCGCAACGGCAACGACTGGAGCGCGAAGTTTTCGAAGCAGATGAAGGCGCTCGACAAGCTGGATATCGAAAGCGGCTGGCTCGATGGCGAAGCCGTCGTGCTCGACGAGCGCGGCCTGCCCGATTTCCAGGCGCTGCAAAACGCGTTCGATGCGGGACGGCCGCAGGACATCGTCGTGTATTTTTTTGACGTGCCGTATCTGAACGGCTACGACCTGCGCCACGTGCCGCTCGTGCAACGGCGCGCCATCCTGAAGGCGCTCATCGAGCCCATCGACGATCCGGTGCTGCGCTATTCGCAGGACTTCGCCTTTCACGCGGAAGAACTGCTCAAGAGCGCGTGCGACATGGCGCTCGAAGGCATCATCGGCAAGCGGATCGACAGCACGTATGTGTCGGGGCGCAGCAACGCGTGGATCAAGCTCAAGTGCCGTCGCAGGCAAGAGTTCGTGATCGGCGGCTATTCGGAGCCAGCGGGCAGCCGCGGAGAATTCGGCGCGCTTCTGCTCGGCGTATATGACGCGCACGGCAAGCTGCAATATGCGGGCCGCGTGGGCACCGGTTTCGATCACAAGATGCTCGTCGCGGTGAAGAAGGAGCTCGACAAGCGCGAGACGCGGCGCATGCCGTTCGAAAGCGAGCCGCAGGAACGCAGCCGCACGCCGGTGCATTGGGTGAAGCCCGAACTCGTGGCCGAGTGCAATTTCGCGGAATGGACCAAGGAGCGCATCGTGCGACAAGCATCGTTCATCAGTCTGCGTGACGATAAACCCGCGCGTCAGATCGTCAAGGAAGAGCCGGTAACGGCGAAAAAAGTCACTGCCGAAAAGGCGCCTGCGAAGAAGGCGGCATCGAAAACGGCGGTCAAGAAAACATCGGCGAAGGCGAAAGCAGCCTCGGCCGAGATCGAAGGCGTAAAGATTAGTCATCCAGAACGTGTCATCGACAAATCGACGGGCTTCACCAAGCTCGATGTCGTCGAGTATTACGCGTCGGTCGCCGACTGGATGCTGCCGCATCTGAAGGATCGTCCGGTGTCGCTCGTGCGCGCGCCCGAGGACATCGGCGGCGAACTGTTCTTCCAGAAGCACAGCGCGAAGCTCGCGATTCCGCATATCACGCAACATCCCGATATCGATCCGGGGCATCCGCCGCTGCTCACGATCGAATCGCCGCAAGCGCTCGTCGGCACCGCGCAGATGGGCACGATCGAACTGCATACGTGGAACGCGGTGGCATCGAACATCGAGAAGCCGGATCGCATGGTGTTCGATCTCGATCCGGGCGAAGGCGTCGGCTGGGAACGCATGATCGAGGCCGCGAAGCTCACGAAGGAACTGCTCGCGGAGCTTGGCCTCACGTCGTTCTGCAAGACGAGCGGCGGCAAGGGCTTTCATGTCGTCGTGCCGCTCACGAAACACGTGGGCTGGGACGAGATGAAGGCGTTTTCGCAAGCCGTCGCGCAACACATGGCGAATGCGCTGCCCAAGTTCTTCTCGGCGAAGATGGGCATGCAGAACCGCAAGGGCAAGATCTTCATCGACTATCTGCGCAACAACCGCGGATCGAGCACGGTCGCGGCATTTTCGCTGCGCGCGCGCCCGGGACTCGGCGCGTCGATGCCGCTTTCGTGGGACGAACTCGACGACGTCGCGAGCGGCGATCAATGGAACATCGGCAATGCGCACGAGCGGCTCGATGCGCTGAAGAGCGATCCGTGGGCGGGCTACGAGAAGGCGCGTCAGAGGCTCACGGCGGAGATGAAGAAGCGGCTCGGCATGAGCGCGCCGCGCAGGTGATGTCGAACACAGGGAGACGATGATGAAGCAGTCGAACGCAGCGCCACAGAGCGTGCCCGAGGGTGGGCGCGAGATGTCGGCCAAGGACCGCGAGACGCAAGCGCACGACGATGCATCGAGCGCGCCGTTGCCGCACGAGACGGATCAGAACGTCGAGTCGCAGCACGAGCATGGCGCGCGCGATGTCGGCAAGCAGGCGCATGAAGACATCGAACGCGGTCTCGTCGATACGGATCGACGTGGCGGCAGCGACTATCAACGCGACACGCAGCGCGACGAACACGCGAACGTGAACAGCGGCGAAAGCGGCGCGCCCGAGCGATGAACCGAACGGTGCAGAGGGACTGCGGATAGCAGCGCGCGGCCCGGTTGCGTAAAATGATTCGTTGATCAAAAAGCGGGCCTGGAAGACAACGTTCGACGCGTTTTCTACCGATGCATGCGATGCGCGGCAGCTCGAACCGGTAAGCCCTTCCGACGCTTGCATCCCATGCCCGCGCAGCAGCCAGAAGCCAACACAACGGAACATGCCACTCGACCTCCTGTCCCGTCTGAAGCACGAAACCGCCGCGTGTCATGTGCGGCTCGAGAATGCGCTCGGCCTGATGCGGGACGATCTGCAACGCGACCAATACATCGCACTGCTCGAACGATTCTATGGCTACGTCGCGCCGTGGGAAGATGCGGCGGCCGCGTGCATGCCCGCAGCGCTCGCGGAGTTTTTCGACGCGCGCCGCAAAGCGCCGCTGCTCGCCGCCGATCTCGCCGCGCTGACGGGCGAGCGGCCGCAAGTCGACCCATGCCATGACCTGCCGCGCATGCATAACATCGGCGGCGCATTCGGCTCGATGTACGTGATGGAAGGCAGCACGCTCGGCGGGCGCTTCATCGCGCCGCATGTCGCCGAACGTCTCGATCTCGAACCGGGTTTCGGCAATACCTATTTCCACGGCTACGGTCCGCGCACGGGCAGCATGTGGAACGTCTTTCGCGCGACCGCTGAGTCGTCGGTGCCCGAGCTTCAGTTCGACGATGCGGTGAAGACCGCCATCGCGACTTTCGAAAGCCTGCACGCGTGGCTGTGTCCCGAAACGGCCGATGCCGAGGCATCGCCGGCGCCCGGAGCGGCGTCATGAGCGAGCCACCGATCGGCGCGCGGACTTCGGGAGAGGCATCGTACGGGCCGCCCGACGCCGAAGCGCGCCGGCGCACGCTCAGCTCGGGCGTCGCCACGAAGGACTGCGACGCCGAGCCGATTCACATTCCCGGCGGCATCCAGCCACATGGCTATTTGCTCGTGCTCGCCGACGATCTGCGGATCGTGCAGGCGAGCGAGAACCTTTCATCGCTGACGGGCGCGAACGTCGATGCGTTGATCGGCGAGCCGCTCGATATCGCGCTCGGCGCGCAAGCCGCTCGGCGCATCGAACAGGCCGCCGCCACATCCGCGCTGGAAGACGCGCCGCTCTACATCGGCGCAATCGACGTCACGCCGGCGGCGAGCGAACGCTCGATGCGCTTCGACGTCACGATGCATCGTCATGACGGCGCGCTCGTAATCGAAATGGAAGCGGCCGCAACGGGCGATGCGTTCGCCTCCATGTATCCGCTCGTGCGCACGTTCGCGCGCGGGTTGCAGGACGCGCAGAGCGTGCAGGCGCTCGCTGAGCTCGCGGTGCGCGAAGTGCGCGCGATCACCGGTTTCGGCCGCGCGATGCTCTACAGCTTCGACGAGGAAGGCCGCAGCCACGTGCTGGCGGAAGACCGCGACGAAAGCTACGCGTCGTTCCTGCATCAGTTCTTTCCCGCGTCGGACATTCCGCGGCAGGCGCGCGCGCTGTATCTGAAGAACCGCATCCGGCTCGTCGCCGATGTCGGCTACAAGCCGGCGCGTCTCGTGCCCGCCGTGAACGCCATTACGGGCCGTCCCACCGATCTCACTTACGCCACCCTGCGCAGCTTCTCGCCGGTGCATCTGGAGTACATGCGCAACATGGGCACGCATGCGTCGATGTCGGTGTCGATCGTCGTGCGCGGCCAGTTGTGGGGTCTCATCTCGTGCCACGACCACGATGCGCGCATCGTGCCGTTCAGCACGCGCGTCGCGGTCGAGCATCTCGGACACATGCTGTCGTTGCAGATCGAAGCGAAAGAAGAGCGCGCCGAAGGCGAATATCTCGCCGGCCTGCGCCGCACGATGGGCCGGCTCGTCACCGCGATGGGCGAGCATGACAACTTCGTCGCCGGTTTGCAGGCGGTGCCGAAGGACGTGCTGAGCTTCGCGCGTTCGGCGGGCGCGGCGATCGTGTTCGACGACCGCGTCACGCTGCTCGGCGCCACGCCCGACGAAGACACCGTGCGCGCGCTCACGCACTGGCTCGCGCAGAACACCTCGGGCGTGTGGGCCACGGATTCGCTGGCGCGCGAATGGCCGCCCGCGAAGGCCTACGAGGACAAGGCGTGCGGCGTGCTCGCGGTGCCGGTCTCGCAGATCTTTCGCAACTATCTGCTGTGGTTCAGGCCCGAAGTGATGCAGACCATCAAGTGGGCGGGCGAGCCGGTCAAGATCGAAAATGCCGATGGCGCGAGCGCGCCGCGCACGAGCTTTTCGCCGTGGCTCGAAACGGTGCGCGGTCATTCCGCCATGTGGCGTCAGGGCGAGCTCGAAATCGCCGGTGAATTGCGCGGCGCGCTGCTGAACATCGTGCTGCGCCGCGCGGAAGAACGCGCCGAGCTCGCGACCGAACTCACGCGCGCGAACAAGGAGCTCGAAGCGTTCTCGTACTCGGTGTCGCACGACCTGCGCGCGCCGTTGCGCCATATCGCCGGCTATGGCGATTTGCTGCGCCAACAGGAAGGCGAGCGCATGTCGGAAAAGAGCCGGCGCTTTTTGAACAACATGCTCGATTCGGCGCGCTTCGCGGGCACGCTCGTCGACGATCTGCTGACCTTCTCGCAGATGGGCCGCGCCGCGCTCAGGCCCGCGACCGTCGATCTCGGCCTGCTCGTGCGCGGCGTCGTGCAGGAGTTCGAGCAGGAAGGCGCCGGGCGGCGCATCGAATGGGTGATCGGCGATCTGCCGCGCGTGACCGGCGATGCCGCGTTCCTGCAGCTCGCGCTGCGCAACCTGATTTCGAACGCGGTGAAATATACGAGAACGCGGGAATCGGCGAAAATCGAGATATTCGCGTCCCGCAGTGGCGACGACAACGTGATCGGCGTGCGCGACAACGGCGTCGGCTTCGACATGAAGTACGGTGCGAAGCTGTTCGGCGTGTTCCAGCGGCTGCATCGCGCGGAAGAGTTCGAAGGCACGGGCATCGGGCTCGCCAACGTGCGGCGCATCGTCGAGCGGCACGAGGGACGGACGTGGGCCGAAGGACGGCTGGGAGAGGGCGCGGTATTCTATTTCTCCCTGCCGGTCGTGTTCCGCAGCGCCAATGGAACGCAGGGGACGTCAGCTACAAGGCCAAAAAGAGACCATGCTTAAACCGATACTGCTCGTCGAAGACAATCCAAACGACCTCGAGCTCACACTCGTCGCGCTCGACAAGAGCCAGCTCGCCAACGAAGTGATCGTGGCGCGCGACGGACAGGAAGCCATCGACTATCTCACTTGCGAGGGCGAGTGGAAGGAGCGCGCGCCCGGCAGTCCCGCCGTGATCCTGCTGGACCTGAAGCTGCCGAAAATCGACGGTCTCGAAGTGCTCGACATGGTCCGCTCGAACGCGTCGTTGAAGAGTATTCCCGTCGTCATGCTGACTTCATCGCGCGAGGAGCAGGATCTGATTCGCAGCTATGAGCTGGGCGTGAACGCGTACGTGGTGAAGCCGGTGGAGTTCGCCGAATTCGTCGAGGCGATCAGCGATCTCGGCGTGTTCTGGGCCGTGCTCAACGAGCCGCCGCCGGGTTCGACGCGTTTTCGCCGTCCGCCGCCCTCGCAATGACGACTGCGCCCATGCCCGCGTCCACGTCCCGTTCGATGCATCCGCACGCGTCCTCTCGCGAGGGCGTCTAGATCATGCAGCCGCTGCATCTGCTTCTCGTCGAAGACAACGCACTCGATGCGGAGCTGACGATCGCCCAACTGGAGCGCGCGGACTATTCGGTCGATGCATCGATCGTCTACGACTCCGCGACGTTCATCGCCGAGCTGGAGAAACGGCGCTTCGACGTGATCCTCGCGGATTTCGTCATGCCGACCTTCTCGGGCATCGAGGCGCTGACGATCGCGAGCGAGCGAACGCCTGACACGCCGTTCATCTTCGTGTCGGGATTGCTTGGCGAAGAGCACGCCGTCGACATGCTCAAGCGCGGCGCAACCGATTACGTGCTAAAGCAACGCCTGCAGCGCCTGCCCGCCGTCGTGCGCCGCGCGATGCGCGAGAGCGCCGAGCGCGCGCAACGCATCGCGGTGGAGCGGGCATTGCGCGAAACGGAGACGCACTTTCGCCTGCTCATCGACGCGCTCAAGGATTACGCCGTCATCACGCTCGATCCGGAAGGGCGCATCCGCACGTGGAACGCGGCGTCGGAGCGCATTCTGGGCTTTCCCGCGCAGGACGTGCTCGGCCAGTCCGCGAGCATTTTCTATGCGCAGGAAGATCGCGAAGCAGGCGTGTTCGACAACGAGCTCGACACGGCGCGGCGCGAAGGCAGCGCGAGCGACGACCGCTGGCTCTGGCGCAAGGACGGCCATTCGTTCTTCGCGTCGGGCGTGACGACCGCGATCCGCAGCGAGCACGACGAGCTGATCGGCTTTTCGAAGATCGTGCGCGACGCAACCGATGCCCACATGGCCGCCGACGCGCTGCGGCTCGCGAAGGATCAGGCGGAGTCGGCGAATCGCGCGAAGGACCATTTTCTGGCGGTGCTGTCGCATGAACTGCGCACGCCGCTCACGCCGATCCTGGCCGCCGTGCGCCTGCTCGAAATGAAGCACCCGCTGCCGCGCGAGGCGCATCCGACGCTCGATCTGATTCGCCGCAACGTCGAGCTCGAAGCGCGGCTCATCGACGATCTGCTCGATCTCACGAGCATCGCGCGCGGCAAGCTGTCGCTGAATTTCGCGAGCGTCGCGCTCGATACCTTGCTGACGAGCGCGCTCGACATGTCCGAGGCCGATCTGCGCACGAAGAGCCTCACGCTCGAAACCCATTTCGATGCGGCGCTTTTCGTCGTGCTCGGCGATGCCGCGCGGCTTCAGCAGATCGTCTGGAATCTGATGAAGAACGCGGTGAAGTTCACGCCGGCGGGCGGGCGCATCGAGGTGCGCACGTGGAACCCGGATACATCGACGATCGCCGTATCGGTGACGGACAGCGGCATCGGCATCAGCGCGGAGGCGTTGCCGCGCATCTTCTCGGCGTTCGAACAGGCCGACGATTCGATCACGCGCTCGTTCGGCGGTCTGGGCCTCGGCCTCGCGATCGCGAGCACGCTCGCGCAGAAGCACGGCGGCACATTGTCCGCCTACAGCGAAGGCCGCGACACGGGCGCGCGCTTCACGCTCACGCTGCCGCTCGCGCGGCTGCAACCGGCGCGCGAGGACGCGCCGCTCGTCGAAACGGCGAGTCAGGAGCACGGACGCGCGCTCAAGGTGCTGCTCGTGGAGGACAACGAGCAGACGTCGTCCGCGATGTCCGAAGTGCTCGAAATGCTCGGCCACGAAGTGACGGTCGCGGTGACCGTTGCGGAGGCGCTCGAACGCGCGAAGAGCGGGCCGTTCGATCTGCTCGTCAGCGATATCGGCCTGCCCGACGGCAGCGGTCTCGACATCGCGCGCGCGTGGCAGAGCTTGCAGCCCGACCGGCCGTCCATCGCCATCACGGGCTATGGCATGGACGAGGACATCCGGCGCTGCCGCGAAGCCGGTTTTCGCGATCATCTGACCAAGCCGGTGAACTTCTCGCGGCTCGAAGCGCTGATTCAATCGCTTGCGGAACAGTCTTCGAAATAGTTGCGGTGCGTGTGTGTGGAGCTTGAAACCAGGATTCCACGATCACAAATAAAAAGCCCAAAAAATTTGACATTCGACGCGCGCTAATGTCGATCGGCGGCATGCCCGTTCGTTGTAGGGTAGAGAGCCGCGCCGAGCCGGCGCGCTTCACTCACCAAACGGAGCCGATATGTCCAATCCCGCCGTCGATCCCATTCCCCAAGGCATGCATTCGCTGACCCCGCATCTCGTCTGCGCGGGCGCGGCCGAAGCCATCGAGTTCTACAAGCGCGCGTTCGACGCCGTCGAGCTGGGCCGCATGCCCGGACCGGACGGCAAGCTCATGCACGCGATCGTGAAGATCGGCGATTCGATGCTGATGCTCGTCGATGAATTTCCGCAATATGGCTCGGTCGGCCCGAAGGCGCTGAAGGGCTCGCCGGTCACGATTCACCTGTATGTCAAAGATGTCGATGCCACCGTGAAGCAGGCCGAAAGCGCCGGCGCGAAAGTGACGATGCCCGTCGCCGATATGTTCTGGGGCGACCGCTACGGGCGTCTCGAAGATCCGTTCGGCCATCAATGGTCGGTCGCCACGCACACGCGCGACGTCACGCCGGAAGAAATGAAGCAGGCGATGGCACAGCAGCCGTGCGGCCAGTGACGCACGCATCCGCGAACGGAGACACGCACATGCACAAGATTTCGCCCTGTCTATGGTTCCAAGGCGGCAACGCCGAAGAGGCCGCGAACTTTTATGTCGATACCTTCAGGAACGCGCGCATCAAGGACATCATGCGCAGCACCGAGTCGGGCCCGAGCCCGGTCGGCAGCGTCATCGCCGTGATGTTCGAGCTCGAAGGCGAGGCGTTCCTGGCGCTGAACGGCAATCCGGAATTCAAGTTCTCGCCTGCGCTTTCGATGTTCATCAAATGCGAGACGCAAGAAGAAATCGACCATTACTGGGACAAGCTGATGGACGGCGGCCAGTCGATGGCGTGCGGCTGGCTCACGGACCGCTTCGGCGTGACGTGGCAGATCGCGCCGACGCGTCTGCTCGGCATGCTGCAGGACCCCGACCCGGTGAAGGCCGACCGCACCATGAAAGCGATGCGCGAAATGATCAAGCTTGATCTCCCGGCGCTGGAGCGCGCGTACAACGGCGAGTAAGCGCGCTACGCGGCGCGTTTTCTGGCTTTCCGTTCGACGAGCTTCGACGCCATGAACCGGTGATCCGGCGAGAACAACCGCCGGTAAGTCATGACGACGGCCCCGACCACGCCAAGCCCCGACGCCGCCGCGATCAGAAACATGATGACGATCTGATACCGCACCGCCTGCAACGGCGACTGCCCGGCGAGCACCTGACCGGTCATCATGCCGGGCAGGCTGACGAGCCCGACCACCGCCATCGCGTTCAAAGTGGGAATCATGCCCGCGCGCACGGCCTGGCGCGCGGGCCCTTGCGCCGCTTCCCAGCGCGAGGCGCCGAGCGCGAGCGACATTTCCACCGTCGCGCGCCCGGCGGTCAGTTCCTCCGTCATGCGCTCGATGCCGAGCGACACCCCCGTCAGGCAATTGCCGAGGATCATGCCGAGAATCGGAATCGCGTATTGCGGCTGGTACCACGGATGAATGCGGATCACGACGAACAACCCGAACGCGCCGATGATCCACGAACTGCCCCAGATCGAGAGAATGCTGTCCGCGCGTTGTCCGGCATAAGTGCGCCGTCCGCGGTCTGAGGCGGCGAGACCGGCGATGACCGTCATCAGCGCCATCAGCGGCAGCACGACGTACCAGCGGTTGAACGCGAACACCCAGCCGAGCACGTAACCGATCAACAGCAGTTGCACGATGGTGCGCACCGCCGCGACAAGCAGCTTGCGCTCGAGTCCGAGATTCAGCGCGACGGACAACGCGCCATTCACGACGATCAGCGCCGCCGCCAGGCCGATATCGATGAGCGAGAGGTTCTGATAGCCGTTCATCGCGGGTTGTCTCCGAGCACGCCGGCGTTCATCGTCAGATGGCGCGTGGCGACGCGGCGCGCCTGTTCCGGATTGTGCGAGACCCAGATACAGGCGCGGCCCGCGCCGGCGTCGAACCAGGCGGCGACGAGTGCTTCGATCGAGCGCGCCGAAGCCGGGTCGAGCGATGCGGTCGGCTCGTCGAGCAACAGCACATCCGGCGCGAGTTGCAGTACGCGCACGAGCGCGGCGATCTGCGCCTCGCCGCCCGACAGATCGCTCGCGAGCTTGTCGAGAAAGTCCGCTCCGCGTCCTGCCGCGAGGGCCAGCTTCATTGCGATATCGCGATCGAAATGCGCATCGCGATAGGTTTTCAGCGTGAACGGATAGCGCAGATTGTCTTCGACGGCGCCGTCGAGCATCGCGGGCCGCTGCGCGATATACGCGACGCGCCGCCGATACGCGGGAATCCCCGAGCGCGCGATGCGCTCGCCGCGCCACGCGACATAACCCGCGTCGCAGGCATCGAGCAGGGCGAGCGCGCGCAAAAAGACGCTCTTGCCCGAACCCGAAGGCCCGGTGATCGCCGCGCGCTCGCCGGCGTAAAGCGTGAAATCCGTCGGATGCAAAAGCATCGTGCCGCGCACCGCGTCGCGGCGCGTGACGCCATGCGCGGATACCAGCGATGTCGCGTTGGGCATCGTTCTTAAGTGGGGTTTGTTCCTCGAGCGCACATCTTACGTCGCATTGACCGCGTCACTGCGCGGTTTCATACGGGCACACCATGTGCTGGCGAACACATAATCAGAAAAAACGGATGGAGCATCATGGCGCAGGCCCGAACGCCCGGAAAAATCGGAAGGATCGTCGCATGGTTTTTTGCCGTTCTGGCGGTTCTGATTGCAATACTGGTCGTGATCTTTCTGACTTTCGACTGGAACCGGCTGCGGCCCTGGGTCGACGACAAAGTATCGGAAGCGATCGGCCGCCGTTTCGAGATCACGGGCGACCTGAAAGTCGGCTGGCAGCGTCCACCCAATGAGACGGGCTGGAAACGCTGGGTGCCGTGGCCGCGCTTTTCCGCTGAGAAAATCACCATCGCGAATCCTGACTGGGCGCGACAGAAGCACTTCGCCACGCTCGATGAAATCGACTTTCAAGTGCAGGTGCTGCCGCTGCTCGCGCACGACATCGTGATTCCGACGATCAACCTCGTGAACCCGTCGATCGATATCGAGCGGCTCAAGGACAATCGCAACAACTGGACCTTCAAGTTCAAGCAGTCGACGGAGCCATCCACCTGGAACCTGAAGCTCGGCGATATTTCGCTCGCGAAGGGAACCGTCGATGTCCACGATGAAGTGACCAAGGCCGAAATGCAGGTCGTCGTCGATACGCTCGGCCAGCCCGTGCCGATCGGCGAAGCAATGAAGCAGCAGCAGGACGCGTCGGCGAAATCGTCGGCGGAGATGGTCGGCAAGAGCGGCGCGGCGAAGCTCAACAAGCAGGCCGATGCAGCCGCGGCATCCGAAGCGTCGGCGGCGTCGGCCGCGTCGGCGGCGGCTGCGGCGAATGCGTCGTCGCCGAATCCGGCGAGCACGTCGGCGAATACGAGCATCACGACGAAGGAAGGGCCGAAGCCGCCCGTGCCGCCTTACGCGTTCGGCTGGACCGTCAAAGGTACGTACAACGGCGGCAAGGTGTCCGGCGACGGCAAGCTCGGCGGCGTGCTCGCCGTGCGCGACGCGCAGCGCCCGTTCCCCGTGCAGGCGGATGTGCGCCTGGGCGACACGCATATCGCGTTCGTCGGCACCGTCACCGATCCCGCGCATCTCGCCGCGCTCGATCTGCGCCTGTGGGTTCAGGCCGTTAGCATGGCGCATCTCTATCCGTTCACCGGCGTGACGCTGCCCGAGACGCCTCCGTTCGCGACCGAAGGGCGCCTGACCGGCCAGTTCCGCGAGGACGGCAACGTGTTCCATTACGAGAATTTCACCGGGCGCGTGGGCGGCAGCGACATCAACGGCTCGCTGGTCTATGCGGCCAGGAAGCCGCGTCCGCTGTTGCAGGGCGAGCTCGTGTCGCATCTGCTGCAGTTCAAGGATCTCGCGCCGGTCATCGGCGCCGATTCGAACGCGAGCAAGGCGAAGCGCGGGGAGAAGGAGAAGCAGCCGACGTCGAAGGCGCTGCCGACCGAAGAGTTCAAGACCGACCGCTGGAAGGCCATCGACGCGGACGTGAAGTTCACCGGCCAGCGCATCGTCAAGAACCCGGATCTGCCGATCACCGATCTATACACGCACGTCATCATGAAGGATGGCGTGCTGTCGTTCGAGCCGCTCAAGTTCGGCGTGGCGGGCGGCACGATGGCATCGAACATTCATCTCGACGGCAGCGCCGCGCCGCTCAAGGGCCGCGTATCGGCGCAGGCGCGGCATCTGAAGCTGAAGCAGCTTTTCCCGACCGTCAAGACGATGCAATCCGCGCTCGGCGAAATCAACGGCGACGCCGCGCTGTCCGCGACCGGCAATTCACCCGCGGCGCTTGCGTCGACCTCCAACGGGGAGGTAAAGGCGCTCATCACCGAGGGCACCGTGAGCCGCCTGTACATGGAGGCGGCGGGGCTGAACGTGGCGAACGTCGTGTACGAGAAGCTCTTCGGCAAGCGCGACGTGAACATCAACTGCGCGGCGGCGGACTTTATCGTGACCGATGGCGTGCTCGATTCACGCGTCTTCGCGCTCGATACCGACGATGCCGTGATCAATGTCGATGGCACGATCAATCTGAAGACGGAGGACATGGATCTGGGCGTCCATCCGCATACGAAGGGCTTGCGCGTCTTCTCGCTGCGCTCGCCGCTGTATGTGAAGGGCACGTTCAAGGACCCGCACGTCGGCGTGAGTCCGGTGCTCGCGCTGCGCGGCGCGGCGGCCGTGGGGCTCGGTCTCGTCAATCCGTTCGCGGCGCTGATTCCGCTCATCGCGCCGAGCAACAACAAGCCGTTGCCTTGCCAGCAGATGCTCGCCGACATGAGCCGTCCGCCGACCGCGCCGCCCGCCGGCCAGAAGCAAAAGGCGAAGGCCGCGCCGGCTTATATGTCGTCGGATGCGGCGGCGGGCGGGGCGGCCGACAAGGGTGCGAAGAAGCCGGCGACGCCTGCGCCGGCCAGCGCGGCGCAGTATCGGGGGAGCTGAGCGGTCGCTCGGCGTGCCGCACAGTTATCCCCATGAACTGGGGAGCACCCTGTTGAAAACGCGCTTGGAAGTCTGCTAAGTGATTGACACGCAAGGAGAAGTCATGCGCGCTTCATGACGCGTCAGCGCGAGCGGGCTTGCATGAGTTATCCCCAGCGGACGGGGAAAGGGCTGTGGAAAACCGCTAGGCGACTGCGCTAGTTTTTTGATCCTGTGCTGAAATCGGTGTGCGGTGCGGTTCGCGCCATTTTTTCTTGATGGCGATGGCGAGAGAGGTCGGGGGGCTTGAGTCGCATCAAATCTTGTCATCTTCGACACCGAAAATCGTTAGGCATCCTATAGGATAGTTATCTCTCTGTCTGACAGAAGGTGTCACGATGTTTCCGAAGTGGGGGTTTCCTGCATGGGGCTTCTCGTACAACGCGCTGTATGTGCCGCTAGGCAGCAGCAATTGGCATGGTTGCCTGATGCCGGCAAGCGAAGTTCGAAGCCCGCTTCAGACATGGACCCGGCCATGGTCGTCGGGCGATAGGCCACGTCGAAAACGTAGTCAAGGTAGCTGGTCGGATCACAGATGGTGGGAGGATGACGAGGACGACATCGAGGAGGAAATGGAAAGGCGCATCGCGCGTGATCGCGTCGACTTCCTACAGATGCTCGATATTCAAATCGATCGGCGTGAAGCCCCTACATGTCTCACGACTTCACCCAATGTGTGAGTTACATTCGAGAGCATCTGCGCGTTTCGACGTTTGACTTGCCGGTCGACGGTGCAGGGATCACGAGCATTCTGAAACAGTCCGTGCGTGACAATCGGCTCATTCCGGCGGTTCATCGTGAGTGGTCAGGCAACCGAAGCGTTTTTCGTCACTATGCACCGCAGTACTGGCCCAACTCCGGTGGCGGTTCTGTCACATCGAGCAAGCCACTGTCGTTGACTGAATTCTATGCGTTGAAGCAGGCCAATGGCGAACCCGGAAAGGCCTTGGCTGACGGCGGCGCGTTCGATCTTTCATCCAAGGCGATGGGGCTCGATGCTGCGGCCTCTGCTTCCGATGCCTTCGGCGCCACCATCGGTGATCTCCGCTCGGCTGGGACTGACTGGCTCGGCATGGCTATCGAAGTGGCTGGTGCGGTGGCTGGAGGGGCGCTCGGGAGTGCCAGTGACAAGGATGACAACCCGTTGCTCAAGAATCTAACGGACGGCGACACGCCGATATCGGATGCGGAGCCATTTGAATTCGAATCGGGACTACCGGACGGCGACGGCTTTGATCTTGCAGGGATACCGTTCAATGGCGATCCGGGGTGGGTCGAGTCTGGACCCAAGCAGAAAAAGCAATGGCGCATGTACGGCTCCGACCGGGCCCCGGTTGTAGACATCGATTTCGATGACCATCACGGCCAGCCGAATCCGCACGCGCATAATTGGGACGATGGTGTGCGCGATCACGGCTGGCCCGTATCTGTTTTTCCGCGTTGAGGTTCATATGACCGAGATTTCTGATCTATATGGGAATTTTCATGATTGGTTCCTAGAAAGTATCATCGTTCGTGGCAGTACTAATCCAAGGCGTCCTGACACGCTTGTTCTTGGGATGTTTGATGACCAGAAGCGCGTGAGGATCACCTTCGACGGTATGAGCCGAGCAGGATTCAAGGACGGCGGCGCGTTGAACATCGTGAACTGTCTGGAAATTGTCGAACCGAACACCGATGGCTTTGCCTCAGCGCAGAGCCTGCTTAGCGGATCAGCACACGGCAAGCATAGGGGACGGTATGTGGCGTATCTGTACTCGACCGTGGGAGCAGAGATAGCCGTTGAATTCGATAGCGTGACGATTGCAACACAACCTCCTCAGTGAGCATTCTGGCGAACGGATTTTGTTTTGAATACCTTCGGCTGCGGCACGCAAAATACTATGGCTTGCTAATCAAGGTGCTGGGCGGTTATCCATCGTTCGATGACACAATCGTGAGAACCCTCAGTTGGTGAAGTTTGAACATCGGACTCGACCTTGTGGTGACTTGCGAGGAAGTCATCGTTCAATCGATCACGCCTTACGAGCGCGATCGCCTTTGAAAATTCCCCGCACTTTTCATGGCGCGTCAGCTTGCGTCCGCCCCTGCATAACTTATCCCCATTAAACGTGGAAAGGGCTGTGGAAAACCGCTTGGCGACTCATCTAGTTTCTTGATTCCGCGCCGAAATAACCGCGCGATGCGGTTCGCGCCACTTTTTCCCCAAAAGCGGCGCACAGCTTCGATGCTCGAGTTATCCACAATTTCTGTGGATAGCAGTGTTGAAAAGCGTCGGGCAGTCGCGTTAAGTCTTTGATGAATAACGTTTTGTCTGACCTGACCGATCTGCACGACGAGCGCTAGATCGAAATTCCCGGTCCGCCATTGCTGCCCAGCAGTTGCTCGACCGAATCCGGGTTGTTGTAGTCCTGCTCGGGCAATCCGTCGAAGAGCGTGATGACGTCGTTGGACACGCCCGCCGCGCGCGCCGCATCGACGATCGCATCCTTGTTGGCCGGGTACGTCACGGTGCGTAGCACCTGCGCGATCTCGTCGTCGATCGGCTCATCGTTCAAGGCGTGTTTTGCGTGCGTGTCGGTCATTCGAAGGTCCGTATCGAGGTGCGAAAGAGGAGGTCGTCAGGTCTGAACCTGGATCGGCTGGCTCGCCATGCCGTGGCTCGGCGCGCGTGACTTCGGCAGCGGCACATGACGCCAGCGGGCGTGACCCAGATCCTGCGCCGAAACGTCCGGCGCGGGCGGCGCAACGGGCGCGGCGTTCACGCGCAGCGCGGCGCGAATCGCGGCAGCGCCGGCGGTGGATTCATCTGTCGAACCCGTGTGCAGCGGCGCGGCATAGCACGACACCGAAACCAGTGCCATCGACAACAACGTTGAGGTCTTCATCGGGCAACCCCTCCTCACGTGAGCAGCGAGATTCATCAAGCAAAGCGTATGCCGATGAACCTCTGCGCTGCCCGCCGTGCGCGCGGTCCGTTGGGACGATGCACACACGGGCGCGACGAGTGGGCGTCGCGCGAACGCACTTCGAGTGAATTGTGAAGTCAGCCGAAGTCGCGTTGAAAGGCGGGCGCAAGCCGCGCGCGCGCCGCGAAATTGCACGGCCGCGCAGTTTCAGCGCGATGTCGGATTCAAACGGAAGTATGCGTCCAGAAGCGAGGTTTTGTACACGACGCCGAGCAGCAGCGGCTGCGTTTTTTTCTCGATCACCGGCAGCCGCTCGCCCTGAAACGCGAGGAAATGCTGCAGCGCTTCGCCGAGCGACATGTCGGGCGTGAGCACATCGAATTGCGGCTGAAGATAATCCTCCGCTGTCTTCGTTTTCGTGTCGTGCTCGTCGAGGAGGTCGGAGGTGATGTCCTTCAGCGCGACGACGCCGCGAAAGCGCTCGGCTTCATCGACGACATAGAGATACTTCACGGGGTACTCCAGGAACACGCGCGTCATGTCCTTGATGTTCGCCGTGAGCGGCACGACAGTATCGGCGGGTTTGACGAGCTCGCGCATTTGCGTCGCGGCGAGCCGGATGCGCTCTTTTTCCTCACGATTGCGGCGCAGCGTGACTTCATACATCGACGTTTGTTCAGACGTGCGCGCGATGAAATACGCGATCACGCACGAGAGCATCAGCGGCAGCATGACCTGATACGAGAGCGTCATCTCGAAGATCATCAGGATCGCCATGAGCGGCGCGTGTGTGGCGGCGGCGAGAAACGCGCCCATGCCGACCATGGCGTAGGCGAAGGGCGCCGACGTGTATTGCGGGAAGATCGCATGCACGCCGATGCCGAAGAGACAGCCGAGCACCGCGCCGACGAAGAGCGTCGGCGTGAAGATCCCGCCGACGGCGCCCGAGCCTGCGGTTGCCGCCGTCGCGATGATCTTGAAGACGAGCACGACGAGCAGCGTGGTCCACGCCCACGGTTCGTGCAGCAGCGAGTTCACGACTTCGTAGCCGTTGCCCCAGACCTCGGGCCACCAGACCGAGATCACGCCGACGATCAGGCCGCCGAGCGCGAGGCGCACCGGCAAGGGCAAGGGCAGCGTCGAGAAGCGTTTCTTCGATGCCGCCAGGAGCCGCAGGAAATACGGCGCGAGCACGCCGCACAAGAGGCCGAGCACGACGAAGAGCAGCACTTCGATGCCCGTGACGGCCGGAAACACGGGCATCTCGTACGGCGGCTTGTAGCCGGCGAACTCGCGCATCGTGATGTTGGCGACGACCGACGAGACCACGATCGGCCCGAAGCTTTCCATCGCCATCGAGCCGAGCACGAGTTCGGTGACGAAGAACGCGCCCGCGATCGGCGCGTTGTACGCCGACGTGATACCGGCCGCCGCGCCGCACGCGACGAGCAGCCGCAGGCGCGGCGGATCGAAATGCACCCAGCGTCCGATGAGCGACGACGCGAGCGCGGCGAGCTGCACCATCGAACCTTCGCGGCCGATGGAGCCGCCGCTCGAAATCGTGATGAGCGAGGACAGACTGCGCCAGAAGCTTTGCCAGACGGGCACGATGCCATCGCCGATGGTGACGGCTTCCATATAGTCCGTGCTCGCGTTCTTGCTGGCGCGTTTGCGCGCGACCAGCAGACAGCCGCCCGCGATGAGCCCGCCCACTGCGGGCAGCGCGATGCGCGCGGGCCAGGGCAGGCTGTGCGCGAGCGCGACGAGGCCTTCCGAATGGTTGCCGAGAAGCCGTTGCAGGATCTCAATGCCTTCGCGGAAGACGGATGTCGCGAAGGCCCCGGCCACGCCGACGACGACCGCCCAGACGAGCATCGTATGCGAGTCCGACAGACGGAAGAGCCGTTGGGCGCGTGTACGGAGCTTGAGCAGGAAAGAGAGCACTTTTACGAAATCGTGGAAAGCTTAGAAGCAAATGGAATAAGGGGTGGCCAAGGATAGCATTGCGCGGCGGCTGCGCAGACGAAAAAAACCCGGCGCGAGCGGCCGGGCTGCGTGCGATGCGTGGCCGACGCGTCGTGCGTCACCACTTCGGCGCGAACGGCGGATTCGCGTTGCGCTTGCCTTCGTCGAGCGCGTCGATTTTCGCGATGTCGTCGGCGTCGAGCTTCAGCTTTTGCGCATCCAGGTTGCTCTTCTGATGCTCCGGATTCGTCGATGCCGACAGCACCACGATATCGCGCGACAACAGCCACGCGAACGTCACCTGCGCGGGCGTCGCACCGTGTTTTTCCGCGATCGCCTTCAACGTCGGGTCCGTATGCGCGCGGCCTTCGCCGAGCGGCATGTACGCAGTCACCTTGACACCGAGCCGTTGCGTCGCATCGACGAGCTCGCGGTTCGCGAGAAACGGGCTCACCTCGATCTGATTCGTGAGGATCTCCTTGCCGCCCGGCGCCTTCAGCGCTTCTTCGAGCAGCGGCGCGGTGAAATTCGACACGCCGTAGCGACGAATCAGGCCGAGCTTCTGCGCTTCCCGCATCGCCGCGAGCGTTTCGGCGATGGGCACCCCGCGATCGGGCGAAGGCCAGTGCACGAGTGCGAGATCAATCGTGCCGATATCGAGCTTCGCGTGGCTGTCTTTCAGGCTCGCGATGAGCGCATCGCGCGAGAGCCGCTCCCACCAGACTTTCGTGGTGACCCAGATACCGTCGCGCGGCACGCCCGAGTCGCGCACGCCCTGGCCGACGGCGGCTTCGTTGTTGTAGAACTGCGCGGTGTCGATATGCCGATAGCCGCTTTGCAATGCGCTCTTCACGGCGTTCGTGGTCTTCGCGGCATCGACGCGGAACGTGCCGAGACCGAAGGAAGGGATCGTTTCTACCATGCTGGCTCCTGATTGACGTGGACGCGTCAAGCGTCCTGATCGAGTTCGGGATAGTGCCTGAAAATGCCCGATTCGTTGAACGGGATACGCCGTTCCGAATCGACGTAAGCCGCGATGTTCGGCCTTTGCAGCACCGCATCGTGCAGCGCGCTGACGTGCGGATACTGCTTGCCGAACTTCTTCGTCGCGCGCGGAAAAGCGTACGACATGCCCTCGACAATCTGAAAGATAGAAAGATCGACGTAGGTCGTTGCGTCGCCGACCATCTGCGCCGGGCCATGCGGATTCTGCTTCAGCACGCGCTCGAAGTAATGCATGAATTTAGGTACGCGCTTGTCGAGAAAATATTGCGTGCGAATCTTCGCCGCGTCCTTCTGAT
The DNA here is from genome assembly GCF_001544755.2 of Caballeronia catudaia. Lineage (GTDB taxonomy): Bacteria > Pseudomonadota > Gammaproteobacteria > Burkholderiales > Burkholderiaceae > Caballeronia > Caballeronia catudaia. Next base: position 33,119 of record NZ_FCOF02000044.1, read on the forward strand.
CTTCATAGTAAAGATCGGTCGCGAGCGGATGATGCGTGTCGTGCACTTCGGCGACGAAATCGGCGATGGTCAACTGCAATCCATGCGCGATGTAGCGCAGGCCTTCGTCCTTCGGCGCGAGTCCGAGCTTCGGCCCGAGATACAGAAGAATGTTCGCGACATGCGGCACGATCAACTCGCCATCCTTCAAAAACGGCGGCGCGAAGGGAATGAGCGGTTCGGTCTTGCTGTTCAGCACCTTCACCATCGCGTCCGTGCCATACCCGCTTTTCTTCGATTCACGCGCGACGTCGACATATTCCGCGCCGGCATCTTCCAGCGCGAGCCGCACGAATTCGCCGCGGCCCTGCAATCCGTCCCAGTAATGGAGTTCGTAAGCCATGAGAAGGGGTCCTCGAAAGAGTTCGCTTGTCACTGATACAGCGAAACCCGGCGAAATTGCGCGGACGAAGATCGGGGCGAGCAACACGCATTCCCGCATGGTATCGACGCATGATGGCGCGAATCGGGCAAAATCGGTGTTTTGCGTTTCGACTCGTAGCGGAGATGGGATGGACAAGCAAGGCTTCACCACAGGCATCGTTCATGGCGACCGGATCACGGGCGTGGAGCACGGCGGCGTGCGCCAGGCCATACATACATCGGTGCAATACGGATTCGAACGCGTCGAAGATCTGATCGGCGTGTTTCAGGGCACGAAAAAGGGCGGTTTCAACTACGCGCGTCAGGGCACGCCGACGACGGCCGCGCTCGAGCGCAAGATCACGAGCCTCGAAGAGGGCGTCGGATCGATCTGCTTCAGCACGGGCATGGCGGGCATTTCGGCGATTTTCCTGACCCTGCTGCGCGCAGGCGATCATCTCGTGTCGAGCCGCTATGTCTTCGGCAACACGAACAGCCTGTTCGGAACGCTGCGCACGCTGGGCATCGAAGTGACGATGGTCGATGCCACGTCCGCCGGCAACGTCGCCAACGCGATCAAGCCGAACACGCGCATGGTGTTCGTCGAGACGATCGCGAATCCGGGGACGCAGATTCCCGATCTCGAAGGCATCGGCGAACTGTGCCGCGATCGCGGTCTCGCGTATGTCGTCGACAACACGATCACATCGCCCGCGCTGTTCAGGCCGAAAGCGGTCGGCGCGAGTCTCGTCGTCAATTCGCTGACGAAGACCATCGCCGGTCATGGCGCGGCGCTCGGCGGCGCGGTGACGGACACCGGTCTCTTCGACTGGAGCGCGTACCCGAATATCGCCGATGACTACCGCCGCTCCGCTTCGAAAGAGCAAGGGCTCCTGCAGATCCGCAAGAAAGGGCTGCGCGACATGGGCGCGTCGCTGTCGTCGGAGCAGGCGCATTCCATCGCGATGGGGGCGGAAACGCTCGCACTGCGCGTCGCGAAGTGCAGTGAGAACGCACTCGCGCTCGCACAGTTTCTCGAGAAGCACGAGGCCATCGGCCGTGTGTTTTATCCGGGCTTGAAGAGTCATCCGCAGTATGAGATTGCGCAGGCGCTGTTCAAGGGCGCGTCGTGGCTGCTGTCGTTCGAATTGCGCAATGCCGAACGCATGATCGAAGTCGTGAACGCGCTCCAGTTGCCGGTGAAGGCGACGGGCTTGGGCGACACGCGCACGCTCATCATTCCCGTTGCGCCGACGATCTTCTACGAAGCCGGCCCCGAAGTCCGCAAGTCGATGGGCATTTCCGACGGCATGCTGCGGCTGTCGGCGGGCATCGAGGATATCGACGATCTCATCGCCGATTTCGATCAAGCGCTCAAACTCGCCGTCTGACGTCAAACGCGTGCCGCCCGGCACGCGTTGTCTTTCATTTCACGACGCCCGTGCGTAGTAAATATTCTGCGGGTGCCGCGCTTCCGCGAAGAAGAACCATCGCTCGGCGATGAGCCCCAGATATTGCGTGACGCACGCAAGACAGAACAGCGCGATCGACTGCGTGCCGATGCCGAGCACCATCAACACGAACGGCACGCCGAACGCGCCGACGAGAAACGTCCACTTGATGCGCGCGATCGCTTCGGCGGAACGTCCGTGAAAGAACTCGCGCAGATTGAATGCGCCCGCCGTGAAGCCGCGCGATTTCTGCACGACGTTCGGCCCTTTGATGCCTGTCGCGCTTTGCACGGTCGACTTGGGACGCAGGCGCGCATTGCGCTGAAGCGTTGCCACACGCGATATGCAGCCGGCGAGCGTCAACGTGCATGCGCAAGCCGCAAGACCGGCCGCGAGCGACGGCGCCAGCCACGCGGCGCACGCCGTCGCGAGCGTGAATCCGGACGCGCAGCCGAGCAGCACGAAGTTGACCATCGTGAGCGGCGTCGCCCATTCCTGGAGGAAGCGCAGGCACGCATAAATCATCGCGGTGCAGACGAAAAGCGCCGCCGACGCAAGCACGCCGATCACGCCGATGAGAAGCGACCACGGCCAACCGAACCAATGCGCGATGCCATAAGCCGCGCCGCATGCGAGAAACGCGGGCAGGCACAAACACTCGCGCGAGAGCCATGACGTGCGCCACATCGCGATGGCGCGCCACGCGCGCTCCGGATGCCCGAGATGGAAGAACGAAGCGACGAGCCCCAGGCCGCCGAGCGCGACGCACAACGCCGCGCCGACGATGAAGAACATCTGCGAAGGCGCGGCGATCAGACCGAGCTTCGCGAGCGCCTCGACGCCGACGAGCGCGATCAGCAAGCCTTGCGCGGCGCCGCTCAGTGTCGTGAGGAACACGACGGAAAACGCGGGTTTCATGTTCGAGCTCCGATGAAAGTTCAGACGCGCACGGCCATCGCCGCGAGATTGAGGTCGCCGTGTGCTTCGGGCGCTTCGGCGGCGTTGGAATTGCAGCCGCACGAACCGCCGCTGCCGCAGGAATTCACCGGCCGCCGCGGCAAATAGTGGTTCGCGGGTCGCGTCTCCCATTCGGGCATCAACTGATAACCGCCGCGTTCCTCGATTGCCTTCGACACCACCGACTCCGGATCATGGATATCGCCGAAAAGCCGCGCCGATGTCGGGCACGCGAGCACGCACGCGGGCTTGCGGTCACGTTCGGGCAGCGCTTCGTTGTAGATGCGATCGGCGCACAGCGTGCACTTCGTCATTTCCTTGCGCTCTTCGTCGAGCTCGCGCGCGCCGTAAGGACACGCCCACGCGCAGTATTTGCAGCCGATGCACTTGTCGAAATCCACGAGCACGAGTCCGTCTTCCTTGCGCTTGTAGCTCGCGCCGGTCGGACAGACGGGCACGCACGGCGGGTCTTCGCAGTGCAGGCACGATTTCGGGAAGTGGATCGTGTCGGCGAGCGGAAACTCGCCCGCTTCGTACGTCTGCACGCGGTTGAAGAAGGTGCCGGACGGATCGCCGTCGTAAGGGCGCTGATCCGCGAGGCTGCCGGCTTCGCCCGACGTGTTCCACTCCTTGCAGCTCGTCACGCAGGCGTGGCATCCGACGCAGACGTTCAAATCGATCACGAGGGCCATCTGGGTCATGTCGGTCTCCTTCAGTCGTTCGTGTTGCGCTTGACGGCATTGCGCAGCCGCGCCGCGAACTCGCCGCGCCCCGCGAAGTAGGTCTGCACGACGCGCTGGATCGTACCCGTCATGCCGGGCGATGGCGGCATCGGCGCGAATTGCGGCAGCGTGTGGCTCGCATCGGCTTCGGCGGGGTAGACGCGCACGCGCACGTCGTACCACGCGGCCTGTCCCGTGATCGGGTCGGAGTTCGAGAAGCGCATGCCTTCGCGCGCGGAAACCGGAAGCTCATCCGTGATGAGGTGATTGAGCAGAAAGCCGCGCTGCGATTCGTTGGCATCGGAACCGAGGCCCCACGCGCCCGCCGCCTTGCCGATCGCGTTCCATGTCCATACCGTGCCCGGCTCGACCGCTTCGCTGTAACGCGCCATGCAGCGCACCTTGCCCCATTGCGATTCGACGTAGATCCAGCCGCCATCCTCGATGCCGTTCGCCTTCGCCATGCGTGGATTCATATACAGCAGGTTCTCGCCATGAATCTGCCGCAGCCACGCGTTTTGCGAGTCCCACGAGTGATACATCGCCATCGGGCGCTGCGTGACGGCCGCGAGCGGATACTGCGCGAGATCGGTCGTATCGAGTTCGAGCGGCGCATACCAGAACGGCAGCGGATCGAAATACTCCTCGATGCGCGCACGCAGATGATCGGGCGGCTGCCTGCCTTTCGTGCGCCCTTGCGCTGCAAGGCGAAACTTCTGCATCACGTCGGAATAGAGCTGAATCAGGATCGGCTCGTTGAACTTGCGAAAGCCCTTGTCGACGGCGAATTGCAGATACGGACCGTTCTGGCCGCGCATATATTGCAGTTCTTCAGGCAGCGTGTAGTGATAGACGCAGTCGTGCTTCGCGTACTCTTCCCACTGATTCGGATTCGGCTCGCCGACGAGCGCATCGCGGCCGTCCTTGCCGCGCCAGCCGATCAGAAAGCCGACGCCCGATCCCGGCGCGGTCTGATGATTGACGATGAAATCCGGATAGTCGCGGTACTTGCGCGCGCCATCGGGCGTGGTGAACGCGGGCAGCTTCAGGCGGCTGCCGAGCTCGACGAGCACTTCCTGAAACGGCCGGCATTCGCCCGTGCGCGGCACGACCGGCACGCGCACCGAATCGACCGGGCCGTCGAACTCGGAGATCGGGCGATCGAGCATCGACATCGCGTCGTGACGTTCGAGATAGGTCGTGTCGGGCAGGATGAGATCGGCGAACGCGGTCATCTCCGACTGGAACGCATCGCACACGACGATGAACGGAATCTTGTATTCACCCGCCTCATTTCTGTCGGCGAGCATCTTGCGCACTTCCATCGTGTTCATCGACGAATTCCAGGCCATGTTGGCCATGAAGATCATCAACGTGTCGATGGTGTACGGATCGCCGCGCCAGGCGTTCGTGATGACGCTGTGCATCACGCCGTGCACCGCGAGCGGATACTCCCAGGAGAACGCCTTGTCGATGCGCACGGGCGTGCCGTCGTCGTGGATGAAGAGATCCTCGGGCGCGGCAGGCCAGCCGAGCGGGCCGGACGCGAGCGGCGTATTCGGCTTCACCTGATCGGGATGGTTCGGCGGTTTCGCGGACGGCGGCACCGCGCGCGGAAACGGCGACTTGTGCCGGAAGCCGCCCGGCCGGTCGATCGTGCCGAGCAGCGACATCAGCACCGCAAGCGCGCGGATCGACTGGAAGCCGTTCGAGTGCGCGGCGAGTCCGCGCATCGCGTGAAAGGCGATGGGATTGCCCGTGACCGTCGCGTGCTTCTTGCCCCATGCGTCGGTCCATTCGATCGGCAACGTGATCTTGTGATCGCGGCTCACCTGGATCATTTCGGCGGCGAGGCGTTTGATGGTCGCGACGGGAATGCCGGTGATGTCCGCGGCCCATTCGGGCGTGCACGACGCCACTTGCTCGCGCAGCAGCGCGAACGAGGGCGCGACGGGCGTGCCGTCGTCGAGCGTGTAGCGGCCGTCGAGCGCGGGTTCGGCATCGTCGGCATGATGCGCGACCGCGCGATTCGTCTTTTTGTCCCACCACAGATGATTCTGCGGAAAGAGCGCATTGCCTTCGGGCGCGTCGCCGTCCTTGACGAAAAGGCCGAACGTATCGCTCGATTCGTTCATGTCGAGCAGTTCGGCCGCATTCGTGTAGCGCGTGACGAACTCGTGATCGTACGCATCGGCGGCGATGAGTTCGTGGAGCAGCGCCATGAAGAGCGCGCCGTCGGTGCCGGGACGAATCGGCACCCATTCATCGGCGATGGCCGCGTAGCCCGTGCGCACCGGATTGATCGCGATGAAGCGTCCTCCCGCGCGCTTGAACTTCGAAAGGGCGATCTTGAGCGGATTCGAATGATGGTCCTCCGCCGTGCCGATCATGAAGAAGAGCTTCGCGCTGTCGAGGTCGGGGCCGCCGAATTCCCAGAACGAGCCGCCGATCGTATAGATCATGCCCGCGGCCATGTTCGCCGAACAGAAGCCGCCGTGTGCGGCGTAGTTGGGTGTGCCGAAATTTTTAGCGAAGAGGCCGGTCAGCGCCTGCATCTGGTCGCGGCCTGTGAAGAGCGCGAATTTCTTGGGGTCGGTGGCGCGCAGGTGCGCGAGCCGTTTTTCGAGCGTGTCGAGCGCGACATCCCACGACACCGGCTCGAACTGCGCTTCGCCGCGCAGTGCGTCGGCCTTGCGCATCAGCGGCTGCGTGAGACGCGCGGGCGAGTATTGCTTCATGATGCCCGACGCGCCCTTCGCGCAGATCACGCCTTGGTTGAGCGGATGGTTAGGATTGCCGTCGATGTATCGAACTTCGCCGTCGCGCAGATGCACGCGGATGCCGCAGCGGCACGCGCACATGTAGCACGTCGTGGTCTTGACATCGAGCTTCTCGTTCTGGGTGCGAGCGCCGTGTTCCATGAGTGCTCCTTCAAAGCGTTATCGCGCGAGGGGACACTCGCGCGATTTGTACTGCTGCGTCGATCAGCCGAACAGTTTTTCGACGCCAAGCGTGATCGCAAGGCCGCCGCCGACGAGCCACGCATACAGGATCGCGCCGGTGGCAAGTGCACGCGGTCCCGCCTGACGAATCTGCGCGATGCGCGTTTCCATGCCGAGCGCGGTCATGGCCATCGTGAGGGCGAAGGTGTCGAGCGTGTTGATCGTGCTGGTCGCGGCATCGGGAAGCAGATGCAGCGAGTTCACGACGACGAGCGCGAGGAAACCGAGCGCGAACCAGGGCACCGCGACCTTGCCTTTGCCTTGCGACGCATCGCCGCTACGCGACCGGCTGATCCAGAAGCCGATCACGAGCAGCACGGGCACGAGCAGCATCACGCGCGTCATCTTCACGATCGTGGCGATGTGCGTCGCTTCCGGGCTCACGTTGCTCGCCGCGCCGACGACCTGCGCCACTTCGTGAATGGTGCCGCCGAAGAAGAGGCCCGCGCCGAGCGTATCGAGATGCAGCCAGCCGGCGTTGAGCGCGAGCGGGTAGAGGAACATCGAGAGCGTGCCGAACAGCACGACGCTGCCGACCGCCATCGCGCTCTTGTGCGGCTTCGATTGCAGGGTCGATTCGAACGCCAGCACCGCCGCAGCGCCGCAGATCGCGCTGCCGGCCGCCGTGAGGAGCGCGGTGTCGCGATCGAGCTTCATCAGCTTCATGCCGGCCCACGTACCGATCACGAGCGTGCTCACGACGACCAGCACCGACACCGTGAATCCCGACACGCCGACTTGCGCGATTTCCTGAAGGCTCACGCGCAGCCCGAAGAACGCCACCGCGATGCGCAGCAGTTTGCGCGCGGAGAAGTTGACGCCGGCGGCCCAGCTGTCGGGCATGCCGTGACGCAGCGCGTTGCCATAGATCGCGCCCGCGACGATGCCGACGATCAGCGGGCTGATCCCCAGTCCAGCGACAGCGGGCACGGACGCGAGCCTCGTCACCGCCGCCGCGAACAACGCGACGAAAAGAATGCCGTTGAGCTGTCCCCGCGTGGAGGACGCGGCGGGCGCCAGGGAATGGGCGGACTGAACCGTAGACATGGAAGAACCCGTTGGTAAGTTGGATGATCAATGGGCTAATCCTATTCTCGATATATGAATATGAAAAATCGTGATTTAGAATGTGAAATATCGGCTAAACTGATATTTGAGAATTATGACCCCGGAACAACTGATAACTTTTGCGACGGTCGCTGAGCACGGCAATATCAGTCGCGCGGCGGTGGCACTGCATCTGTCGCAGCCCGCCGTGTCGGGGCAATTGCGACTCTTGCAGGATGAATTCGGCGAGCCGCTTTATCAACGCGATGGCCGCGGCGTGCGGCTGACCGCGGCCGGTGAACAGTTGCTCGGCCACGCGGAGCGCCTGCGCGACAACTTTCGCCAGGCGCATGCGCTGCGCGACGCGCTGCGCGGGCTCGAGCGCGGCACGCTGCGCATCGGCGCGAGCACGACGCCCGCGAGCTATCTGCTGCCGTATCTGATCGCGGCGTTTCACAGGCTGTTTCCGGACGTCGTCGTGACGACCATCGATGGCAATACCGCCGATATCGTCGCCGCCCTCGGGTCACTGGATATAGCGCTCGTCGAAGGGTCGCCCGGCCAGGATCTGCCGCTCGGCACGACCGTCACGTCGTGGCGCGAAGACGAGATCGTCGCGATCCTGCCAAACGGCCATCCGCTTGCCGCCGGGCGGAAGGCCGTCACGCTCGAAGAGCTCGGCGAACACAAGCTCGTGCTGCGTGAGCCGGGCTCGGGCGTGCGGCAGATCGTCGAGCGCGCGTTCGCGGAGCGCGATGTGCCGATGCGCGTCGCGCTCGAAATCGCAGGCGTCGAAGGCGTGAAGGAGGCCGTGCGTGCGGGCATGGGCATCGGCTTCGTCTCGGCGATGTCGATCCGCCACGAGGACAGCGCGCTCAGGCGCGTGCGCATCGCGCCGAAACCGCTCACGCGTCGTTTTTCGATACTGCTGCCGCATGCCGCGACGCCATCGCGCGCTGCTGCGCGTTTTCTCGAACTGTGCGAGGAGCCGGGTCTGCTCGGCTAGGGAATTCCACTATGGCGCGCTAATACTGCCTTGGCGCAACATTCGGCTTCAACACGGGCGCTGCGGCGTCCTTTTTGAAAATCCGTTATGGAACCGGTTCCAAGTGTCGTTTGGGGCCGCAACAGCAGGGAAATGCGAGTGAATGAGATGGCACTTTCTCCCAGCGAAGCAAAGCGCACCGAAGTCGTGATTGTCGCAAGCGCGTTCGGCGCGGATGCGATCCGGCGCGACGGTCACGCGGTCTGGGCCGGAGCCGCCGCGCGCGCCGGCGCCGATGGCTTCGAAGTGCGCCGTGAGCTGCTTGCGGACGAAGCCGATGCACGGCCCGAGGCGCTCGCGCAGCTCGGCTCGCAGATTCGCGCGCACGGCTTGTGGGCCGTCTACTCGACGCCCGCGACACTGTTTCGCGACGACGGCTCGCTCGATATCGCCGCGCTGCGACTCGCGATCGACGAAGCGGCGGCGCTGGGCGCGCGCATCGTGAAGCTGCAGCTCGGCGGTACGGAAAGTTCTGTCGCGACCGATCCCGCGACGCTCGATCGCCTGATGACGGGCGTTGCTGCATCGAAAGCGCGCGTCGTCGTCGAGAACGGGCAACTGAAAGCAGGCGGAACGATCGGCGCGTTCGAAGCGCTGTTCGCCGCACTGCCCGAAGCGAGCGGCCTCGCGATGACCTTCGACACCGGCAACTGGCACTGGGCGGAGCAAGACCCGCTCGACGCTGCGAAGCGCATCGCGCCGCACGTCGCGTATGTCCATTGCAAGGCCGTGATGGGCGAGGGCGCGCGCCGTTTCGCCGCCGCGCCCGCGAATGGCGACGCGCGTTTCGCGACGCTGCTCGCGCAATTGCCGGGCGATGTGCCGCGCGGCATCGAATATCCGTTTATTGCCGGCGCTGGCGCCGACGGCTCGCTCGACGCCGACGCGGAGCGCCAGGTCGCGCGTATTGCGGCATTTTGAATTACGCATTCAAGCGACGCACAACGCATTTTGCATTCAGCATTCATCAGCAAAGGACTCGACATGCAAGCCAAGCCTGAAGCCCTCGACATCGTCACCTACGGCGAAGCAATGACGATGTTCGTCGCCGCCGAGACCGGCGATCTTGCGAAGGCCGTTCAATTTACGAAGCGCGTCGCGGGCGCGGATCTGAACGTCGCGATCGGCCTGTCGCGTCTGGGCTTCAGAGTGGGCTGGATGAGCCGCGTCGGCAACGATTCGTTCGGCCGCTACGTGCTCGACGTGCTCGCCGCCGAAGGCATCGACGCGCGCCGCGTCGCCATCGACGAGCGCTATCCGACCGGTTTTCAGTTGAAGGGCAAGTGCGATGACGGCAGCGATCCGGCGGTCGAATACTTCCGCCGTGGCTCGGCCGCGAGTCATTTGTCGCTCGAAGATTACGCCGCGGATTACGTGCTGGGCGCGCGCCACCTGCATCTGACGGGCGTTGCGCCCGCGATTTCGGCCAGCTCGCGTGAACTCGCGTTCCACATGGCCCGCGAAATGCGTGCGGCAGGCAAGACGATCTCGTTCGATCCGAACCTGCGCCCGACGCTCTGGCCGTCGCGCGAGGCGATGGCCGAATCGCTCAACGCGCTCGCCGCGCTGGCCGACTGGGTATTGCCCGGCGTGTCCGAAGGCCTGACGCTGACGGGTTACGCGAAGCCCGAGGACATCGCCGCGTTCTATCTCGATCGGGGCGCGAAGGGCGTCGTCGTGAAGCTGGGCGCGCACGGCGCGTATTTCCGCACTACCGACGGCGACGAAGGCATCGTGCCGGGCGTGCCGGTCGAGAACGTCGTCGATACGGTCGGCGCGGGCGATGGCTTCGCGGTCGGCGTCGTAAGCGCGCTGCTCGAAGGGCGCGACGTGCGCCATGCGATCGGACGCGGCAACCGGATCGGCGCGCTGGCGATTCAGGTGATCGGCGACAGCGAAGGGCTGCCTACGCGCGCCGCTCTCGATCTGCTCGAAGCAAAGGATTCCAACGACAAGACGGCCAAAGCCGCGCTCGATGTGGCCTGACGAATAGAGAACCTACAGCCCTTCGAGGGGCGAACCTGAGATCAACAGAAATGTCTTCGGAGACAACCATGCAATCTTCAACTCCCAAGCTCGCGGTGCGCCGCTGGTGGGCGATCATGCCGATCGTCTTCATCACGTATAGCCTCGCGTACCTCGACCGCGCCAACTACGGCTTTGCCGCGGCCGCGGGCATCAACCAGGATCTGGGCATCAGCAAGGGGCTGTCGTCGCTGATCGGCGCGCTGTTCTTCCTCGGCTACTTCTTCTTCCAGATTCCGGGCGCGATCTATGCCGAACGCCGCAGCGTGAAAAAGCTCGTGTTCTGGAGCCTGATCCTGTGGGGCGGCTGCGCCACGCTCACGGGCATGGTGAGCAACATTCCTTCGTTGATGGCGATCCGCTTCGTGCTCGGGGTCGTCGAGGCTGCGGTGATGCCGGCGATGCTCGTGTTCATCGCGAACTGGTTCACTAAATCCGAGCGTTCGCGCGCGAATACGTTTCTCATTCTCGGCAATCCGGTGACGGTTTTGTGGATGTCGGTCGTGTCGGGCTATCTCGTGAATTCGTTCGGCTGGCGTCACATGTTCATCGCGGAAGGTTTGCCCGCGGTCGTGTGGGCGGTGATCTGGTGGTTCATCGTGAAGGACAAGCCCGCGCAGGTGAACTGGCTGTCGGACCAGGAAAAGAACGATCTCGATGCGACGCTGCGGGCCGAGCAGGCCGCGATCAAGCCCGTGAAGAATTATCGTGAGGCGTTCAAGTCGCCGGCCGTCATCAAGCTGTGCGCGCAGTATTTCTGCTGGAGCATCGGCGTGTATGGTTTCGTGCTGTGGCTGCCGTCGATCTTGAAGAGCGGTTCGACGCTCGGCATGGTCGAGACGGGCTGGCTTTCGGCGGTGCCGTATCTGGCGGCGACCATTGCGATGCTGCTGGCTTCGTGGGCTTCCGACAAACTCCAGGCGCGCAAGGCATTCGTGTGGCCGTTTCTGCTGATCGGTGCGGTGGCGTTCGCCGGGTCGTATCTGCTTGGGTCGACGAATTTCTGGGCTTCGTATACGTTGCTCGTGATCGCGGGCGCGGCGATGTATGCGCCGTATGGGCCGTTCTTTGCGATCGTGCCGGAGTTGTTGCCGAAGAATGTCGCGGGAGGCGCGATGGCCCTTATCAACAGCATGGGGGCGTTGGGGTCGTTCGTCGGGTCTTATTTTGTTGGATATCTGAATGGGGCGACTGGCTCGCCGGCGGCTTCCTATGTGTTCATGAGCGTGGCGTTGTTGCTGGCTGTATGGTTTACGTTGGCGGTTAAGCCGCAGGGTGCGATTAGTTCCGGTGTGGCTGTCAGGTCGTGAAGCTTGTTTTCGTGTTGGTTTATTAGCGTTGCCCCTCCCCGGGGCGGGGATAACTTTCTTTGCTCGGGACCAGAGTAAGCGCTAAAGCGCCAACTCTGGTCGACGCAAAGAAAGTGACTGCCGCCCCGCATAGGGGCGAAGCAAATAGACCGACGCGAAATCAGGATTCCACGCAACCCCAATCCGACCAAACCCAAAAAGCCAAAACCATGACGAAAAAAATCGTAGCCTACAAGGCATTGCCGAGCGACGTAGAAGCCTACCTCCGCTCCCACGCCGAAGTGCTAAACGTCGACCCAAAAGACAAGACAGCCTTCGTAGAAGCGCTAAAACAAGCCGACGGCGCCATCGGCGCAAGCATAAAAATCTCCCCCGACATGCTCGAAGGCGCAAAAAACCTGAAAGCGCTATCGACGATCTCGGTCGGCTTCGACCAGTTCGACGTGGAAGACCTCACGCGCCGCGGCATTGTGCTCACGCACACGCCCGACGTGCTCACCGAATCCACCGCCGATACCGTCTTCGCGCTGATTCTGGCAAGCGCGCGCCGAGTCGTCGAACTCGCCGAATGGGTGAAGGAAGGCAACTGGAAGGCAAGCATCGGCGAAGCGAATTTCGGCGTGGACGTGCAGGGCAAGACACTCGGCATCGTGGGTCTCGGGCGCATCGGCGGGGCGGTCGCGCGCCGCGCCGCGCTCGGGTTTCGCATGAACGTGCTCTACACGAACCGCAGCGCAAACGAGCAGGCAGAACAGGACTACGGCGCGAAGCGCGTCGAGCTCGATGATCTCCTCGCGCAATGCGACTTCGTATGCCTGCAAGTGCCGCTCACGCCGGAAACGCGCGGCCTCATCGGCGCGAACGAGTTCAGGAAGATGAAAAAAAGCGCGATTCTCATCAACGCATCGCGCGGGCCGACCGTCGATGAAAACGCGCTTATCGAAGCCCTCCAAAACGGCACGATTCGCGGGGCAGGCCTCGACGTGTTCGAGCAAGAACCGCTGTCCGCCGATTCGCCGCTGCTCGCAATGAAGAACGTGGTCGCGCTGCCGCATATCGGCTCGGCGACGCACGAAACGCGTCACGCGATGGCGCGCAACGCCGCCGAAAATCTCATCGGCGCACTGGACGGCACGCTCACGCAGAACATCGTCAATCGCGCCGTGCTCACGCGCTAAAAGCAAAAGTCGGGCGCGCGCATGCGCTAACATGCGCGATGCGAGGAGAACGATAATGACGGCATCGCGTCGCGCTTCACGCCGAAGCGTATGCCCACGACCACTATGTCCGACGATCCCACATTGACCCATCGCCCGGCCGCATTCGGTGCGCGCCGTGCAACGATCACCGATGTCGCGCGCGAAGCCGGCACCGGCAAAACCAGCATCTCGCGCTATCTGAACGGCGAGATGAGCGTGTTGTCGCCCGATCTGCGCGAGCGCATCGAGGCGGCCATCGCGAAGCTCGACTATCGGCCGAATCAGATGGCGCGCGGCCTCAAGCGCGGCCGCAATCGTCTGATCGGCATGCTGCTCGCCGATCTGACCAATCCCTATTCCGTCGAAGTGCTGCAAGGCGTCGAAGCGGCGTGCCATGCGCTCGGCTACATGCCGCTCATCTGTCACGCGGCCAACGAGATCGACATGGAGCGGCGCTATCTGCAACTGCTCACGACGTATCGCGTCGAAGGCGTGATCGTCAACGCGCTCGGCGTGAAAGAAGAGCTGCTGCAAGGCTTCGCGCAAGGCGGCATTCCGGTCGTGCTCGTGGACCGCTCCGTGGAAGGCTTCATCACCGACATGGTCGGGCTCGACAATCCCGCCGCCGTGCAACTCGCAACGAAACATCTCGTCGATGAAGGTTTCGATGAGCTGCTGTTCATCGTGCAGCCCGTCACGCACGTGAGCTCCCGGCGCCTGCGCGAAGCCGCGTTTCGCGACACCGTCGCGGCGCTCGGCGCAAGCGGCTCGACCGTCATGATCGATCTCGCCGATGCGACGCCCGCACTCGCCGAGCTCGATACGCGCGTCACGGCGGCACAAGCGGCGCGCCGGCGCGTCGCGCTCTTCGCGGCGAACGGTCCCGTCGCGCTGCGCGTCGCGGTGCATCTGAAGGAGCGGCACGGCGCGGACTGGCAGGCGAGCGTCGCATTGATGTCGATCGACGATTCCGAATGGGCGCAACTCGCCGGCATGACGACGGTGCGCCAGCCGACGTACGATATCGGCCGGCGCGCGGTCGAGTTTCTCCACGAAAGGCTCGGCGGCGCCGCAATGCCCGCGCGCGAATGTCTGCTGCCGGGCGATCTGGTCGTGCGCGCATCGACGACACGCGCGCTCGAAAATGACGCGCAACAGGCATCACAAGGAACTTGAATGGTCAGTATTTCGACCTTGCTGAGCCTCGTGCTCGCGACGCTCATCATCGCCGCGATGCCCATCGTGCTGTACCGGAAGCTGCGGCCGCGTTTTGCGATGGCGCCGCGCGAGGCGATCCTCGGCATCGCGGTGTTCGCGCTCTTCGCGATGATCATCGAGCGCGCGCTGCACGGCTTCATGCTGAGCAATCCGGCTACGTCGGTATGGCTCAGGTATCCCGGGGTATTCATCATCTACGGCGCGATCGCGGCGGGCCTGTGCGAAGAAGTCGGGCGCTTTCTCGCGATGAAATGGCTCATCTCGCGCGAGCCCGGCGCGCTCGAACGTCACGGCCCGGGCCTCGGCTACGGTATCGGGCACGGCGGGGCGGAAGCGTGGATCGTCGGCGTCCTCGTGCAGGTGCAATGGATCATCTACGCGGTGCTGGCCAATCGCGGCACGCTCGACGCGCATTTCGCGAACGCGCCGCTCGAAGCCATCGCGCGCATTCATCTGGTGCTGATGACGCTTTCACCGGTGTCAGCGGGCGTCTTTCTCGTCGAGCGCGCGAGCGCGTTCGCATTGCAACTCGGCTTCTCCGCGCTGATGTGGCAGATGCTGCGCCAGCGTTCACGGCATGCACTCGCCGTTCTCGTCGCCGTGCATGCGTTCTTCGGCTTGCCTGCCGCGATGGTTCAGGCGGGCCTCCTGCCGTTGATTTTCGCCGATGCCGTGTATCTCGTGCTCGGCGTGATCGTCGCGGTGGCGCTCGTGCTCTACTATCGCCGTGCCGCTGCGCAGGGCGTCTGAGCGCGCCGCACCCGGCGTTTCAATCGACTATTTATATCGAATGGACGACTATCAATACGACTGCCCGAGCGCGGACATCGACATGCTTGCGCACGTCATCTGCGATCTCTTTCCCGAGCAGACACAATTCGCCGAACGTCGGGACGATGAGGGCCGCACGTCGCTCGTAATTCACTATGTCGCGATGCGCTTTGGTTCGACGGCGCGGCGCATCACCATCGACGTGCGCTTCGATCCGGCCGCGCTCGCGCGTTATCGCGCGCTGCCGCCGCGCATGCACGCGCGCAGTTACGCGGTGCTGCGCGCGTATGTGGAAGCGACGCTCGGATCGCTCGAAGAGACGTACGCGAACGGCGAAACCGTGCCGCGCGAAGTGGAAATCGAGATGGGCGAGGACTTCGCTTAGGCGTTCTGATACACCTTCGCGAAGCGCGCCGCCTTGACGACGCCGTAGTCGCCGGGCGCATATTGCATGACCCAGTCGCCCGCGTCGCCGGTGAGGATGTCGCCCGCGGCGGATCGCGCGATCGAGAAGGGCTCGTGCATTTCCTTCGCAAGCACGATGCTCGGTCGATTGCGATACGTGCCTGCTTCGCCGTGCGCGATGCCGCCTTCGGGCGTGTACTTCGCGTCGAAGCGCTCGCGCGACACGACCCAGCGCTCGCCGCCGCCGCCGGTGACGAGCGCGTCGCCGGCCGCATAGCGGTTCGGCCCTTCGAGACTCATCAGTTCGCCTGCCGACGCGGCGAATTCGACGGCTACGGCTTCGTTTTTCACGACGCGGCGTGCGGCGGGATCGGCGGCGAGATCGAGCTGGGAAAGATGGAGCATGGTGCGATCCGGAGTGGCGGGTGCGGTGGCGGTGCGGGATCGTAACGGCATTCGCGCCATTTTGCACCCGGTGGACGAAAAAAACCCGCATCGCACGATGCGGGTTTCTCTACGATGCGCGCTCGCTCAGGGCTTCGTCGTCGAAGCAGCGTCGGCGCCTGCCGCATGCGGATGGCGATGCGCGCGATGCTGTCGCGCCTTGCCGTTGTCGTCGCGGAAGTTGGTATCGGCCAGCTTCTTCTGCTCCGGCGAAAGGCTCGCGTAAAGCGGCTCGAAAGCCTCGACGAGGCGCTTCGTGCCATCTGCGTTCGCCTGCGTGATCTGCTCGTATTGCTTCATGTCGTCGAGCGCGGACATGGTGTTGCGCTGTGCGATGCGCTGACGATAAAGATCGGCCATCGTGCGCCCGTTCTCGCGCATCACGTCGGCGAATTTCGACCACTGCTCTTCCTGCTGCGGCGTGATCTTGAGGCTCGAATGCAGTTCCGCGATACGCTCTTCGACGCGCGCCTCGCGCTTGTTCGCGGCCGGTGCGGATGCCGCGGCCTGCACCGCGGGCGCCGATGCCGCGGCGGGCGCCGACGTCTGCGCGAATACCGGGCTCAATGCGCAAAATGCGGCCAATGCAACGAGAGTTCTTTTCATTCGGGATTTACCTTCGATCGATATGGAAAAGCGGCGCCCTTCGTAAGCCGGGCTGAAAGGCAACGAGAGCACGCCATCGGCGGATATTAGTATCACGATTGCATGCGGATTCTCCCGCATTGCCACAACTGCTTACATTCGAAACGTCTTTGGAAAAATAACGCAGTGGACACCTTGTTGAGCATGCGGGTCTTCGTCGCCGTTGTCGAAGCGGGCAGCCTGAGCGCCGCGGCCGAGCGCTTTTCCATCTCCGCGCCGATGGCCGGAAAGCATCTTCAGGCGCTGGAGGCGCGGCTCGACGCGCGTCTCATCGTGCGCACGACACGCCGTCAGAGCCTCACCGAAATCGGCCGCGCGTATTACGAGCGATGCCGGCGCATTCTCGCAGACGTCGACGCCGCCGATTCGCTCGCCGAAGCGATGGGCGCGACGCCGCGCGGCGTGCTGCGCGTGACGGTGCCGCTCACGTACGGCGTGCAGTTCGTGACGCCCGCCGTGACCGAGTTTCTCGCGGCGTTCGAGCAGATCAGCGTCGAACTCGATCTCACGAATCGGATGGTCGACATCGTCGAAGAAGGTTTCGATGCGGCCGTGCGCATCGGACCGCTCGCCGATTCGAGCTTCGTCGCGCGTCCGCTCAAAGCCTATGCGATGACCGTCTGCGCTTCGCCCGCATATCTCGCGCGCGCCGGCACGCCAATGACCCCCGCCGATCTCGCCGGCCACGAGTGCCTGGGCTTCGTGCATCAGGGACGCGAAGCAGGCTGGCGGCTCGAAGGCGAGGACGACGCCACGCTTCTGCGCCGCGCACAGTCCTCCCGCTTTCGGGCGAACAACGGACAGGCGCTCAAGAAGGCCGCGCTCGCGGGCTTCGGTCTCGTGCTCCAACCGCATGCGCTCGTCGAGGATGAACTGGCAGCCGGCGCGCTCGTCGCGGTGCTGCAGGACTTTCTGCCGAAGCCTTCGCCCGCGCATCTCGTCTATCCGCGCGATACGCGCACGACGCCCAAGCTCGCGAGCTTCGTCGATTTCATGGTCGCCCGGCTCGGCGTCTGATGGGCGTCTGACGAGCGACGTCGGCGATAATGCAAAACACAAAACACCGGATGCCCGATGGCATTCAAAACGCATAAGGCAAAACACAAAATGCCAAGGACGACGCCCGCATGAGACCGCCGCGCCTCGATCAGCTCGACGACATCGATCGCAACCTCGTCGCGCTCCTGCAAATGAACGCGCGGGAAAGTGTCGCGAATCTCGCGCGGCAACTGGACGTCGCGCGCACGACGGTCATCGCGCGCATCGCGCGGCTGGAAAAGAACAACGTGATCGCGGGCTACGGCGTGCGGCTCGGGCAGGACGTGCTCGATGCGAGCATTCAGGCGTACGTCGGCATCAAGCTCATGCCGAAGTATGGCCGCGATCTGCAGAAGCGCTTCGCGCGCATGCCCGAGATCCAGTTGCTCTGCGCGGTGAGCGGCGAGTTCGACTATGTCGCATGGTTGCGAGCCGATTCACCGGATCGACTGAACGATCTGCTCGATGAAATCGGCGCGCTGGAAGGCGTCGAGCGGACCACGACGTCCATCATCCTGGCGCGCAAGATCGATCGCGCGGGTTGAGAGAACGACGAATCGACGTGTTTGATCGTCGAAATGACGAAATTCTTCGTCGAAGCGCATCATTTTGTGTCTAGGATCAGTATTCGCGCGCTCCTAAACTGTGTGAAGAGGTGTATTGGCCAAACCGCACATAAAGGAGATGAATATGAGAGTGGCCCTCGTCGGCGCCGGATTGATCGGTCAGAGCATTGCCCATTTGCTGCGTGAAACGGGGGACTTCGACGTCGTCGCGTTCGATCGCGACGAGCACGCGCTCGCGCTCCTCGATGCGCAGGGCATCCCGACGCGACGTGTCGATTCCGCCGATACGCCCGCGCTGCGCCAGGCGCTCGTCGGCTTCGATGCGCTCGTCAACGCGCTGCCTTATTTCCTCGCGATCAATGTCGCATCGGCGGCGAAAGCGGCGGGCGTGCATTACTTCGACCTGACCGAGGACGTGCGCGCGACGCACGCGATCCGCGCCATCGCCGACGATTCCGAGCTTGCGTTCATGCCGCAGTGCGGTCTCGCGCCGGGCTTCATCGGCATCGTCGCGCACGATCTGGCGAAGCGTCTCGACGACGTGCGTGAAGTGAAGATGCGCGTCGGCGCGCTGCCCGAGTTTCCGACCAACGCGCTGAAGTACAACCTCACGTGGAGCATCGACGGCCTCATCAACGAGTATTGCCAGCCGTGCGAAGCGATCCGCGAAGGCCGCACGCAATGGGTGCAGCCGCTCGAAGGCGTCGAGCATTTCTCGCTCGACGGCATCGAGTACGAGGCGTTCAACACGTCGGGCGGCCTGGGCACGCTGTGCGAAACGCTCGCGGGCAAGGTCGAGACGCTCGATTACAAGTCGGTGCGCTATCCGGGGCATCGCGAGCTGATGAAGTTCCTGCTCGACGATCTGCGCATGTCCAGCGACCGCGACGGCCTCAAGACGATGTTGAAGCGCGCGGTGCCATCGACGGCGCAGGATGTCGTATTGATCTTCGTCACCGTGACCGGCATGCGCCGTGGTCAGCTCGTGCAGGACGTATTCACGCGCAAGATTTTCGCGAAGGACGTGTGCGGCGTGCCAATGAGCGCGATCCAGATTACGACCGCCGGCGCGATCTGCGCGGAACTCGATCTCTTCCGCGAGGGCGTGCTGCCGCAAAGCGGTTTCGTGCGTCAGGAGCAGGTGCCGCTCGACGCGTTTCTCAACAACCGCTTCGGCAAGCTGTATGAAGGCGCCAACGCGGTCGCGACGGCGCGGCAACTGGCGGCGGCTTAAGTCAGCAAGCGCGCGATCAACGCATCGCGCGCTGCGTCGGTCGGCGCGGTGTTGTCGAACATGACGAGCGTTTGCGCGAGCGCTGCGTCCGGCTGAAAAAGCCGCTGCCGATATTCGTCCCAATGCGCGAGCTTGTACGCATCGTTCGGATCGCCACGCGCGACGATGCGCTCGCGCGCCACATCCTCATCCACATGCACCCACACGACCCGAATGTCGACATCCTCGCCGACGCCGAGCCATGCGCGATCGAAAAGCCGTGAGCTGCGCACTTCACGCGTGAGCGGCGCGACCACCACGACGCTGACGCCGAGCGCGAGATTTTCCGCAGCGGTATCGACGAGACAACGATATTCCGGATCGCGGAAATGCTCCATGAAAAGCGGGCTGTCGCGATCGTGCGGATCGCCGGTCAGCGCGCCGATCGCAGCCGCGCTATACGCGCCGTAGAGCGTGTCCTTGTCGAGCAGGCAGAAGGGCGCGCCGGCCGCCTGCATGAGCCGTCCGAAAAGCCGTTTGGCGAGCGTCGTCTTGCCGGTGCCCGCGTGTCCACAGAAAAAAATCAGATGCTTCACGTGTAGCGGTCCTCGGGGTCAATCGTCGGTCCGTGCGCGCTGATATCGCCTCATGAGCGGCGTCGCGGTGATGCCGTGCAGGATGACCGATGCCGTGATCGTCGCGATGACGAGCGGCACGAGCGGCGTGGCGACGTCACGCGGCGCATGTTCCAGCGCATACAGCAGATAGTAGAACGAGCCGACGCCGCGTATGCCGAACCAGCTCATGAGCCGCCGCTGCGCGCCCGCCGCATGCGAGCCGATGAGCGATATCTCGACCGCCGCGGGCCGCAACACGAGAAAGAGCGCAACGATGAGCGCGGCCGCCTGCCACGTGAAGAGCTCGCGCCATATCGTCGCCAGCACGGCGCCGACGATCAGCATGATCGCCACTTCGGCGATGCGTTCCAGTTCCAGCGTGAAGCCGTGCACGCGCTCGGCCATGAATGCGTGGGCGCGCTCGGGATCGGCGGCGGCGGCGCCGACATCGTCCGCATCGATTTTGCCGACCGCCTCGCGCGCGGACTTGCCGCCGCTTTCCTTCTGCTCGACGCGGCGCATCGCAAGACCGGCCGCGAACACCGCGAGAAACGCGTACGTGTGCAGCAATTCTGCGACACCGTAAGACAGCGCGATGAGTCCAAGCGCAAAAAAGCCTTCCGGCCCCAACGCCTCGCCGTGCCGCGTGCGCAGATAAGCGACGAGCCGCACCGACAAGGCGCCGAGCAGCCAGCCGCTCACGAGCGCGCCTGCGATGCCCCACGTGGCCTGCAACGCGAAGTCCCAGTGCAGTGCTTCGCCGGGCGTCGCCTGCATGCGGCACACCGCGATGCCGAGCAGTGCGAAGGGCAGCGCGATGCCGTCGTTCAGGCCGCCTTCGCCCGACAGCGAGAAACGCAGCAAGTCGATGTCGCCGGGCGTTTCGACCTGCACGTCGTGGGCGAGCACCGGGTCGGTCGGCGCGAGCATCGCCGCGAGCAGCAGCGCCGGGCCCCAGCCGAGTCCGAGCACGTAGGCGCCAAAAAGCGTGAGCACGGCGACGGTGAGCACCATCGCGACGAAGCCCAGGCGGATCGGCAGAATCCAGAGGCGGTCGGTGGGCGGCACGCGCAGCCGCAGGCCGATCGCGAACAGCGACACCAGCATCGCGACTTCGGTGATGCGCCGCAGGACCGTCGCGTCGCTCGCGAGATCGAGCGTCAGCAGGTCGGCCGCGGCAGGCCCCATCGCGAAGCCGATCGCGAGATAGCACATCGCGGTGCTGATGGGCAGACGCTTGAATGTCGAGCTGGCGAGACCCATGAAGATGAGCACGCCGCCGACGACGAGAAACCAGATCGTCTCGGTCATGAATGCCTTTGGGCTTCGTGTGCGGCTTTGGGGCTGGTTGGCGAGGGGACCGCGCGCCGCAACGCGCGGCTTGTCAGACAGGACGCAGCACGAGCCATGCCCGTGTCCCGGGCGCGCGCTTCGGGCAGCGCGTCTGCCCGCTCATGGACTTGCGCGTAAGATGCATTTCGGATTGCTGCATCTGCATTCGTCATCCGCTTCATTCGCATGGTTTTTTGCGTTACGCATGCAAAAGACCGGGGAGAACCCACCATGTCACAGCACTTCGATGCCGTCGTCATCGGCACGGGTCAGGGCGGCTCGCCGCTTGCCGTGCGGCTCGCGCAGAGCGGCAGGCGCACCGCCGTGATCGAGCGGCATCTGTTCGGCGGCACGTGCGTGAACGTCGGCTGCACGCCGACCAAGACTTATGTCGCGAGTGCGCGCGCGGCGCACGTGGCGCGCACGGCGGCGCAGTACGGCGTGATGATCGGCGGCGATATCGCCATCGACATGGCGCGCGTGAAGGCGCGCAAGGACGAAGTGATCGGCGGCTCGCGCACGGGCATCGAAAAATGGCTGCGCGGCACGGAGAACCTCACGGTGTTCAGGGGCCACGGGCGCTTTACGGGTCCGCATGCGCTTTCCATCGAAGCGAGCGATGGTTCGACGCAGGACATCGATGCCGATCTCGTCTTCATCAACACGGGCACGCGCGCGGCGGTGCCGGACCTCGATGGCCTCGGACACGTTCCCTACCTCACCAATTCGACGATTCTCGAGCTGACCGAGGTGCCGGCCCATCTCGTGATCGTCGGGGCGAGCTATATCGCGCTCGAATTCGGGCAGATGTTCCGGCGTTTCGGCAGCCGCGTGACTTTGCTCGTGCGTGGCGAGCGCATCCTGACGCGCGAGGACGAGGACGTCGCCCGCGCGATGCACGACGTGTTCGTGCGCGAGGGCATCGAGTTTCGCTTCGGTGCGCAGATCGGGAAAGTGGAGCGTTCGGCGGGCGGGGTGCGTGTTTTTGTCGGCGATGAAACCATCGATGCGTCGCATCTGCTTTTCGCGACGGGCCGCACGCCCAACACCGATGATCTCGGTCTCGCGCACGCGGGCATCGAGGTGAACAGGCACGGCATGATCGACGTGGATGGCCAGTTGCGCACGCAAGTGGAAGGCGTCTATGCGCTGGGCGATGTGAATGGGCGCGGCGCGTTCACGCATACGTCGTGGAACGACTACGAGATCATCGCTTCGAATGTGATCGATGGAGAGTCGCGCAGCGTCGATACGCGCATCATGGCTTATGCGGTGTTCGTGGATCCGCCGTTCGCGCGGGTAGGGATGAGTGAGGAGGAAGTACGCAAGGATGGCCGCGAGGCGCTTATTGCGACCATGCCGATGACGCGGGTGGGGCGCGCTCGGGAGCGCGGTGAGACGGATGGGTTCATGAAGGCGCTGGTCGATGCGCGGTCGCAGCGGTTTTTAGGCGCGGCGATTTATGGCATCGAGGGGGATGAAGTGATTCATACTTTCATCGATATCATGAATGCGGATGCGCCGTTTAGTACGCTGCAGCGGGCTATGCATATTCATCCTACCGTGAGTGAGTTGATTCCTACTTTGCTTGAAGGGTTGAAGCCGTTGCGGTGATGTTTTTTGCTTTTGCTTTTGCTTTTTGCTTTTTGATTTTGCCGGATCCCGTATTCGCGTTGGTCTATTTGCGTTGCCCCTGTGCGGGGCGGCAGTCACTTTCTTTGCTGCTGTGTATAGACCGGAGACATGGGTAACAGGTGTGTCAGGACATGGGTAACACATTTAGCTCCTTTGACTGCCACGTTTC
>NZ_FCOF02000081.1 GCF_001544755.2 Caballeronia catudaia
TGCGATACGTGCTGGGTCGGGTCGGTCGGATACATCCGTCTAAGTGTGCCCGATATCTGCTGGGGCGACCACTTCCACTCGAGCAGGGTGAGCACGACTCGCCAGCAAACGCTTTGCGGGCAAAGCTTGGCGGGGCGGCGACCAGCGCTACGGCGGGAGGCGCACAGCGCTTGAGCAGGCACTGATGCGTAGCCAGCAGGAGAACTGTTCCGTGTCAGTTCACGGCTCACGGTGGACGGCGAGCGCCCGAGCATTCGGGCCATGGCCCGAATGCTCACATCCTGCAGTCGTAGGCTTGCGATGGCGAGGCGTTCTTCAGGTTGAAGGTGCTGGTATGAAGTAGTTTTGTCGGGCATTGCAACACCTTATACGAGATAGGTGTTGCACCTCGCTTTTGAGGCCGCCCTACTTTAACTACGGCACGCACGTCCGATCACAATTGGAGCGCCGAATCTGCTCGGCTACAAGCTTAAAAATATACTGCTCATGCTCAATTGCAAGGGTCGCAGCTCCTGCAACATATTGCTTGCGCATCTCATTGCATTATGCAACGGTCCGTCAGACCTGCCCTCTATAGTTGAATATCAATCCCGCCGCGTCATCAGTACTCCATACATATAAGCAGCATGTGATTCGTAAGGTTTCTGTAGCATAGAGAAATCTATCTAGAACCTTTGACCATCGTGGATTACACTGTTCATGCTATGTTTCTTAATGCATGGCTTGACTCACAAAGTCACAATAGTGCGGACTTTCGTCCATTACTTATGCACGTGTCCGCCGGCGCCGAGCGAATATGATCGCTCCGTGAATCGTTTCGCCTTGCTTGTTTGGCCCGCGCCTCGGCTCTCGCCGCAAAACTCTATAACAACGGCTGCTGATGGCTTTTCTCTCTCTCGTCGCCCCTCCGCGAACAGCGGTAAACAGAGTCTAACTACGGCATTCTTTTGACTTACTTTTGATGGGGCGCCGAACCTAATCCGGCCATAAGCTCTGTGCTGTGATCTCAAAGCGTCCGATTGGCTGGCAAGGAGATTATTGTGAAGATAAAGAATTTAAGCATCGCTTCGGCAGCGGCCGTTGCGCTTCTCTCGCTCAGTGGTGCGGCGCATGCCGACGGCGGCCATGACGGTGATCACGACGGTGGTCATTGTTCCAACGAAACGCTAAGGGGAGCGTTTGCTTTTATTGGCCACGGAGTGATTCTTGGGTTGATAGGTGATGATGGTACCGTGCATCCGTATGCGACGCCGTCGATCCTCGATGACGTCGCTTTGGTGACCTTCGACGGCGTGGGCCATTTCACGCGCACAGACTTCGGCGTCATCGGCGGCCTGCCGAAGGGTGGGCAGACTACGTTCAACCCGTACCAAATGGGCGCATATACGGTGCACCGCGACTGCACCGGCACCATGAAGATCATCTATACCGCCGGGGGATCTGTGCCAGCCGGTGTCGAGACCGATCTGAACATCGTTGTCGCGTCGGACGGCACGCTCGTCGAATCCGTGGTCTACCGCGCAGTCACTGTGGCTGGCTCTAGCGCAGACGGTGCCGTAAAGTGTCCACCCAATTGCCAACAAGGTGTGCAAGAAAGCTTTGAGGGGAAAAAGGTCTCGGTTTTCGGCTTCCGGTAGTCAAGTGCATTCGGCGAAGGCGGCGGGCAAGGATGGCAGAGCGCATCGCCGCCGAAGACATAATCGTTCGAACCATAGGTTCTCGGGCGTCGATCGCGACATTTCAATCGTCGACGCAAGTCCGTTGCTCCACAGAGAGCGAGCCTTCGAGCGTGACAAGGCCTGCTCACGACGTCAGCGCAAAGTCTTCTGGCTCGATGTAATGGAACCCGAGAGACTGCAGACCGCTCTCGTTTGTAGGCGATGGCTTGCGTCGCAATTGAGCGATAGGAAGCACATTTGCCTCTTCGCCTCGGTTGACTAGTCGACTGCGTCACTGATTTGGCACCGGGCGGATCCGACGCGAAGGATCGTCATACTTCCACTTGATCGGCTTCGGATTTTTGTTGTGCTCGCGAATGTAGTGCATGAGTTTGCGATCCAAGTCTTTTACTGAAGTGAAGATGCCGCGGGCGATCACATCACGCTGGATGCGCGAGAACCAGTTTTCCACCTGATTAAGCCACGACGAGTAGGTCGGCGTGAAGTGCAGACGTACGTTGCGATGCGCATTGAGGAAGTTGGCCACCCGCTCCGTCTTATGGCTGCTTACGTTGTCACAGATGACATGGATTTCTCTGCGTTTGGGCTGGCTGGATACGACGTCGGTCAGGAGCGCCACGAACTGTTCGCTGGTGTGGCGCACCACCGTTTTGCCCAGCACCTCGCCGGTCGCAGTATTGAACGCCGCGAACAGGCTGAGCGTGCCATTGCGCTTGTACTCGAAACCGTGACTCTCGGCGTGCCCTGCCGACAGCGGCAGCATCCGGTCCTTGCGGTCGAGTGCCTGAATCGCGGTCTTCTCGTCCACACAGAACACCGCTGCGTGCGCCGGCGGGTTCAGATACAGGCCGATCACGTCGGCCGCCTTGGCCTCGAAGTCCGGGGCGTTGGACACCATGTGCCGCTCCAACTGTTGCGGCTTGATGCCGTGCTTGCGCCAGATGCGCTGCACGGTCGAGACCGACACGTCACCGAGCGCTGCCGCGAGCTTATAGCTGCTCCAGTGTGTCGAGCCGTCGGCGGGTTTGTGCTTGAGAGTGTGGTCGAGCACCCGCGCCTCAAGTTTGGCTGGCGGCTGCTTGGGAGTGCGCCCGGGGTGCCGGGCGTACATCCCGGACAGTCGCTCGCTAAGAAAGCGCCCCGACCAGCGTGCGATGAACCGCGAGTCGCAACGCAGTGCGCGCATGATGCTGTCGCGCGATTCGCCGTCCTCGAGCATCAGGATCAACTTTGCGCGTCGTACGTCCGCTGCACGCACCGTTCGGCTGCGCGCCGCCGACAACAGTTGCTCGCGTTCGGTCTCGGTCAGGTTCATCTTGCCCATGACCCGTATCTAACAATAGACGGGGTGCCAATTCAATGACGCACTGCACTAGTTGCCAGGTTGTGCTGCCCGCCGGGGCGGTCCCCGGAGCGACGCCCTATTCGCCGGATTCGTGTGGGCAAGTTGATCTACGTTTCGTCTGCAGACAGATGCCGTTCTCAAGAAGATCCCCTTTCCCGTGTCGCCCGATCCGCATGATGCGCATGCTAATGAACCTGATGCAGAACGCGGTCTCTACGGCGTCGCCGGACTGGAAGTGCGGACGTGCACGGATCGCGAGGCGGATACGGCATGCGTCGTGATCGCGGATCGCGGCAAGCGGCTCGGCAGTCAGGATCCGGAAGCGCTCAAGCAGCCGTTCAAGCGCGGCGGCGGCGAAGGTCAGCCGAAAGGCACGGACCTCGGCCTCGCGATCGTCGGACGCATTGCGTGGCTGCACGGTGGCACACTCGAATTGCGCGCGCGAAGGCGGCGGTGCGGAATCGCGCATCGTTCTGCCGCTGGCCAGCTAGCATCATTCGGGATCGGCGATCGCCTGTTTGTCATCGCCCTCGATCGCCGTCTGCGCCTGATCGTCGGCGACCGACGATTCGCGTGCGAGCGGCGCGATGGCGTGCAAGGGCACCATCGGCTGCGTGCGCGCGTTCACGCCGGCCGGACTTGGCTCGTTGTCGTGAATCAACGCGCGAATACGCGGATAAATATGCCGTTCCCAGCGCTTGCCGTTGAATACGCCGTAATGCCCGACGCCCGTCTGAACGTGATGCGCCTTCAGATACGGCCGCAGCTTGTCGCACAGATCCTGCGCCGCGAGCGTCTGCCCGACGGCGCAGATATCGTCGCGCTCGCCCTCGACGGTAAATAGCGCCGTGCGCCGGATCGCCGACGGATCGACCAGGCGGCCTCGCACTTCGAGTTGTTTCAACGGCAGCGCGTGCCGCTGAAACACGGTATCGACGGTCTCCAGATAGAACTCCTCGGTGAGATCCATCGTCGCGAGGTATTCCTCGTAGAAAACGCGGATCGCGTCGGCCTTCGCAGGCTCGCCCTTCGCGCGCTGATGATGCATCTCCTGGAACGATTCGATGTGCCGCGCAAGATTCATCGACATGAACGCGCCCAGTTGCACGAAGCCGGGATAGACGCGCCGCATCGCGCCCGCAAAGCCGAACGGCACCATGCTGATCAGATTGCGCTCGAACCAGTCGATCGGCTTGCTTTTCGCAAGCTCGTTCACGCGTGTCGGATTCACGCGCGTATCGATGGGACCGGCCATCAGGGTCATGCTCGCCGGCTCGGCGGGATGCCGGTCTTCGGCCATCAGCGCAACCGCCGAGAGCGCCGCGACCGTCGGCTGGCATACGGCGAGCAGATGCGCGCGCGGCCCGATCGTCCCGATGAAATCGATGATGTGCTGCACGTATTCGTCGAAGCCGAAGCGGCCATGCATCAGCGAGACATCGCGTGGATTGCGCCAGTCGGTGATATAGACGTCGTGATCGGCGAGCATCGTCTGCACGGTGCCGCGCAGGAGCGTCGCGAAATGGCCGGACATCGGCGCGATGACGAGCACGCGCGGCTGCGCGACGGACGCATCGTCCTTGCGGAAATGGAGCAGATCGCAGAATGGCGTCGAAGCCGTGACTTCCTCTACGACGCGTGTCGTTTTGCCTTCGACTTCCACCGGCGCGATATCGAACGGCGGGCGCGCGTGCGTGAGCCCGGCTAGCGCGATCTGTTCGCAGAACGCGCCAAGATCGCGGCCTTGCGGCGTCTCGCCCATCTCCTTCCATCCGCGCAGCGCGCCTTCGACGAGCGAGGCGGCGTGGCGCATGGGCAGCATGGAGTCGGACCAGAGCTGGTAGCCCGCGTAGGTGTATGGATTCATGGCCGCAAAGGAAGGCAATAGCCATGCCATTCGATGTACCTACGACCATCGCGCGGTCGTGCAGTTGGCATAGGCTTTGCACCGATGCCATCCATGAGCGCGTTTTGCCGCGCTTCGGTGCTTGGGCGCACCGCGCTCGATCCGTCTTGGTGCACAACGCGCGAGGAACACTCATGGGGAACGCCACGCTCACCATCAGCAGCAAGAACTATTCGTCGTGGTCGCTGCGCGGCTGGCTGCTGACGAAGTTCAGCGGACTGCCATTCGAGGAAGTCGTGATGCCCGCAGACGATCCGGGCGCGCGCGCCGAACTGCTCCTGCTGTCGCCGTCGATTCTCGTGCCGTGTCTCTTTCACGATGGCATTAAGGTCTGGGACACGCTCGCCATCGCGGAATATCTGAACGAAGTGTGCCCCGATGCCGGTCTCTTGCCGAAGGAGCGCGCCGAGCGGGCGCACTGCCGCGCGATCTGCGGCGAAATGCATTCGGGCTTTGCCGCATTGCGCTCCGCCCTGCCGATGAACCTGAAGGCGCACTTTCCCGGCTTCAAGGTATGGGCGCGCGCGCAGACCGACATCGGAAGGATCGTGACGATCTGGCATCAATGCCTCGCGCAGTATGGCGGACCGTATCTGTTCGGCGAACGAACGTGCGCGGACGCGATGTTCGCGCCGGTCGTCACCCGCTTCGTCACCTACGACGTGAAACTCGACGCCGATATCGTCGGGTACGGCGAGCGCATTCTCGCGATGCCGGAGATGCGCCGCTGGATCGCCGATGCGCGACAGGAAGCCGAAGAAATCGACGAGTTGGATATCGAGTTCTGAAAGGGCCACGCGCGTCTGTGAATTTATACAGAAGCTCGCCCGATGTGCGTTGGTAGCGCCGAATAGTCTTGGCTATCATCCGCGCGAACTACTCTCGTTGACGGCGTTCTGCCCGGACTTCGCACGTGGCCGCTCAGGCGGTACCAACATCTCCTTTTCTATGTAAACCGCGAGGCCCACGTCGAAATCCGTCACGGCGACGGGCGCGTTTGTCGCGAAGCGACGCGAAAGGGCGAAAGGGCGAAAGGGCGAAAGGGCGAAAGGGCGAAAGGGCGAAAGACGCCTGAATAACCGATGACAATCTCCTTCGATAGAAGGGAGTTCCAGTTTGCCTCTCGCCAACGGCGCTACCGACCCGCTGCCGCCGGTCGCGAGGCCCGGGCATGCGAGGACTGCTAACAGACTTTGAATATGACGCCCCGGCTTTCTGCGGGCGTCACCGCGAGCCGCGACCGTCGAGCATCCTGAATGGAGGTTTCAGCTCATCTTCCCCGTCTAACCGGGCGATTGCCCAGTTCACGGCAAAAAAGGATGCCGCTCTTTCGGAAGCAAATCGGCCAATACCCTCATAAAGCTGTTGTTGCCCTTGCGGGTCGCGGATCAAAACGCTCGAAGAAAAAACACCATCCAGCTCATTTACTATCGGACGAATGATCGCGCCGTGATAGTGCATTTCCATAGACAATTTCCCTCTCGGGTTTTGAGGGTTCAGACACAGGACTGCCGCCTCAGGCGAGCGCCAACTTGGCGTCTGCCCGAGCCTTGATTTCGGGCAGCCACTGCGGTACGGAATGCAGATCCGAAATCTTGCCGGCCTTGCCGACTTGGCCCGGCACATCGTGACCGAGCATGGCCGGAAGGCGACGACCACAGGCGATCAGTAGGTCCAGATCCACATTGGTCTCGTATCCGCTGAGAGCCAGCATGTGTGTCAGATCTTCGGTGCAGATATTTCCCGTCGCGCCGGGCGCGTACGGACAGCCGCCCAACCCTCCCAACGAGGCGTCGAAGCGATCGACACCGGCCTCCAGCGCGGCTATCGCGTTGGCGAGTCCCATGCCACGCGTGTTGTGAAAATGCAGGGTGAGTTCAGTGCTGGGCCAGCGTTGCTTGAAAGCAGTGCACATAAGCTGCACCTGGGTAGGATGCGCCATCCCAGTGGTGTCGCAGAGCGTGATGCCGTCCACGCCGAGATCGACGAAGCGATGCGCCCAGCCAAACACCTCGTCCTGCTCGACCACACCTTCCATGGGGCAGCCGAAGGCGCACGACAGCGACACGTTCAAGGCCACGCCGGTCGGGCGTGCAAACTGGATGACCTCAGCGAGCTGTGAAAAGGACTGCTCTCGCTTCATCCGCAGGTTGGTCAAGTTGTGCGTCTCGCTCATCGACATGACGATGTTGAGTTCGTCGGCACGGCAGACCAGTGCGCGCTCGGCGCCGCGCACGTTGGGCACAAGTACGGTGTAGATCACGCCAGGGACACGCTCGATGCCCTGCATGACAGTCTCGGCGTCCGCAAGCGCAGGAATTGCCTTGGGCGATGTGAACGAAGTGACCTCGATCTTCGCGAGCCCCGTTCGGCTCAACGTATTGATCAGACCGATCTTTTCGCTGGTAGGAATGAATTTGGGCTCGATCTGGAATCCGTCGCGCACTGCGACGTCCTGAATGTAGACCCGCTTATTATTTCCGTGCTGCATTTGATTTCTCCGGTGACGGGTGCGCCTCAGGCAATCACGTGCTGCTCGCGCAGGTCATCAAGCTCCCCAGCGGTCAAGCCGAGGTCGCGTAACACTGCGAAAGTGTGCTCACCGAGCGCGGGCGCGGCCTCGCGAATCCGACCGGGTGTCCCACTCAGTTTCGGGACGACGCCGGGCACCTTCATACGCGTTCCGTCCTTCGTTTCTATGTCATGGATCATCTCGCGCGCCTCATAGTGAGGATCGCTCATGATGTCCGCCGCTGAATAAATTTTCCCTGCCGGAACACCTGCCTTCGACAGCACGGCTAATACCTCCTCTTGGGAGCGAACGGACGTCCACGCCTCGATGGCACTGTCAATTTCCTGGACGCCGGCGACCCGACCATCGTTGTGCTCAAACCGGGGGTCGTTGGCCAGGTCATCCCGCTCGATCGACTTCATCAGGCGACGGAAGATGCCGTCACCGTTGCCCGCCACCAGCACGTGGTTGCCGTCGTTGCAGCGGTAGGCATTCGTTGGCGCAATGCCAGGCAAAGAACTTCCCGTGCGCTCGCGGGTATGACCCATGAAATCTTGCTCTGGGATCAGGCTCTCCATAACGTTGAACACCGACTCGTAAAGTGCCACGTCAATGTACTGGCCCTTGCCGCCATGGACGTCCCGGTGGTAGAGCGCGAACATCGCGCCCATGACGCCGTGCAGGGACGACAGCGAGTCACCAAGACTGACTCCGACGCGCACCGGAGGACGATCCGGATAGCCTGTGACATAGCGCAGCCCTCCCATGGCCTCACCGATCACGCCGAAGCCTGGAAGGTCGCGATATGGTCCTGTCTGGCCGTAACCGGAGATTCGCAGCATGATCAGGCGCGGGTTGAGTGCCGACAGTGTCTCCCAGCCGAGATCCCAACCCTCTAGCGTGCCGGGACGAAAATTTTCGATCACGATGTCGCACGAACAGGCAAGCTTTCGAACGAGCTCACGCCCCTTCTCCGACTTTAGGTCGACCGCGACGGACTTTTTGTTACGCGATTGAACCTGCCACCAGAGCGACGTCCCTTGGTGCATCTTGCGCCATTTGCGTAACGGGTCGCCGGTAACGGGTGGCTCGATCTTGATGACCTCGGCGCCGAATTCGCCCAGGATCTTAGCGGCGAACGGACCTGCGATCAGCGAGCCCATCTCCAATATGCGAATTCCAGCCAGCGGCAGTGCTTTGTTTGTGTCCATGATTGGTTCGGATCGCGTTGTTGTTCAATAGGGCGTCGATCCTGACGGATCGACGCGCGATTCAAAACGCTTCGTCTAAGGATGGCCTGCGCAGGTGATCGACCAGGCACCGCGCCGCAGCCGGGAGCGCTACGTAGCTGCGTACCCCGATTACGAGTTCGCGATTCGCCCAAGGCTCTTCGAGCGTCACCATCCTGACGTTCAACGCCCTGACGAAAAGCTCTGCGCTGATCCTCGGTAAGATGCCGATGCCCAGGCCTGCTTCGACCATCAGGCATAGCGCGTCGAAACTTGTCACCTGCACGCGGATCTTCATGGGCCGGCTCGCGCGGCTCGCGGCGTTAGTCAGGGTGACGTTCATGGAACCGCCGGCATGCAGACCGACATACTGGAATTCCAGGGTATCGCTGAACGAGACCGCGTCTTTGGCAGCAAGCGGATGATTCACCGGGGTAATCAACACGAGGTCGTCAGCGCGATACGGAAATGTCTCAATCTCTCCGACGTGCGTGCCGGATGTGAATATCCCGATGTCGATAACCGATTCCGCCACAGATTTAGTGATCATCGAGCTGATCTTCTCCTCAAGATGCACCTCCACCAGCGGAAACTTGGCTAGGAACAAGTTCAACTCTGCCGGCAGGAACTGCGTGATCGCAGAGATGTTCGCGTACATCCGCACGTAGCCCCGCGTGCCGCTGGAGTAGTCACGCATCTGGAAATAAATATCATCCAGGCCGTGCAACACGTTGCGCGCGAGCCCGAGCAGCGCGATACCCGCCTCGGTGGGCAAGATCCCCTTGTTGCTTCGCTCGATCAAGTGTGTGTTGAGGATGGTCTCAAGCTCGCTGACCCGCTTGCTCACTGCAGATGGCGCGATGTGCTCACGTTCGGCGGCACCCATGATCGTGCCCTCTTCGACAACTCGAACGAATAGCCGCAAGGAGTAAGGGTCGAGCTTCATTTGTGCAGGCGTGGAAGTTGATAGTTGCGGTCACCGAATAATGAACGGGTTGGGGACTTCTTCTTGCGTCGACATCCAGACAGTCTTTTTCTGGAGATAGTCCCTGATCATGTCCTGCCCGCTTTCCTTGCCGATGCCGCTCTGCTTGTAGCCGCCGAACGGCGCCATGTAGCTCATCGCCCGGTAAGTGTTGACCCATACGGTGCCCACCTGCAACTGCGAAGGAAGCCGCAAGGCGCGGCGGTAGTCGCTGGTCCAAAGGCCTGCGGCGAGGCCGTAGTTTGAGTCGTTGGCTAAGGCAACCGCCTCTTCATCGTCGTCAAACGGGATGACCGACAACACCGGCCCGAAGACCTCCTCCTGAGCGATCCGCATCGAATTGGCGACCCCTGTAAAAATCGTGGGTTCGACGAACCAGCCCGCTTGTAACGCGGCTTCCTTCGGCTGCTTGCCGCCGATCACCGCCTCGGCGCCCTCCTGCTTCGCGATGCCGATGTAATCGAGGATCTTCGACAGCTGAGGGCGATTCGTGACCGGGCCCAACTGCGTTGTCGACAACATGGGATCGCCGAGCCGCGCGGTGCGCGCAAGACCGACCAGTTTGTCGACGAAATTGTCGTGAATGCTACGTTGCACGAGCAGCCGCGACCCTGCGACGCAGGTCTGGCCGCAGGCAGCGAAGATGCCCGAGATGACGCCCTTGACTGCGTTGTCCAGGTGCGCATCCTTGAAAACTATGTTGGCAGACTTTCCGCCCAGCTCGAGAGACACCTTCTTAAGGCCTTCTGCAGCAGTGGCATAGATCCGCTTGCCGGTCGTCTCCGAACCAGTGAACGCGACCTTGGCAACCAGCGGATGCGCCGCCAGCGGGGCGCCCACCTCGACGCCGAACCCGGTGACGACGTTCAGGACGCCGGCCGGAAAGCCGACCTTCTCAAAGATCTTGGCGAATTCCAGCATCGATGCCGAGGTGAACTCGGATGGCTTGATGACGAGCGTATTTCCTGCGGCCAGCGCCGGCGCGATTTTCCACGCGGCCAGGAACAGAGGTGAGTTCCAAGGAATGATAGCGGCGATGACCCCGAGCGGCTCGTATTGAGTGAACGTGAAATTGTCAGCCTTGTCGATCGGGATGACCGCGCCTTCGATCTTGTCTGCAAGGCCGCCAAAGTAGTAGTACCACTGCCGCAGGTATTCCGTCTGTTGGCTCATCTCGGCATAGAGCTTGCCGTTATCGCGCACCTCGATCTCGGCCAGGTGCGGCGCGTGTTCGCCCAGCATATCGCCTAGCGCACGCAGGAGTTGCCCGCGCTTGGAGGCTGTCATGCCGCGCCACTCGACAGAGTTCAGAGTGCGGTGAGCGGCGTTCACCGCACTATCGACGTCCTGCTGGCCGCCTCGCGGAATCAGACCCCACGGCCTGCCCGTGTAGGGGTTATCGGTTTCGAAATAATCACCCGAGGCGGCATCGACCCACTCCCCGCCGATGTACATCTGATACTTCTTCAGGTTTTCCATGCTGTCCTCAAAATGACGTAGATAACGAACCAGACTGCGCAGACGAGTCAGTGGTTCACCGACTTTGAATCGATCATGAACACCATGACGCTGCCAAGGACGCCACACGCCGCAAGTGCAAAGACTCCGCCGGTGGTGCTATGGGAGAACCCCTGCACGAGGCCAATCAGATACGGCGCAACGAGACCAGAGACACTCCCGATCGTGTTTGCGACCGCGAAGCCCGCAGCAACCGCAGCGCCGCCCATGAAGCTCGGCGGGAGCACCCAGAACTGCGAGATAGTAGTCAGCACTCCGGCAGTGCCGAACGTCAGCGCGACGAGCGAGATCGTCGTGTCGTGGGAATTAAGTGCGCTCACCAGCAGGCCCAATGATCCGATCAGGCCAGGGATTGCAACGTGCCAGCGGCGCTCGCGTCGCGCGTCGGAGCTCCTGCTGACCATGACCATCGCGATGGCGGCCGCGCCGTATGGCACGGCCGTCAGCAGCCCGACATTGAGCGGATCGGCGACGCCGCTCTGCTTGATGATGGTCGGAAGCCAGAAACTGATTCCGTACAGGCCCATCGTAAAGAACAAGAACATGATGCTCAGCAGCCAGATCTTCTTGTTCGCAAAGCCTTCGCGCAGCGAGTTAAGATGCCGGTGGTGTTGTTCGCTCTTGAGATTGGCGGCCAATATGGCGCGCTCTTGCGCGGTCAGCCACTTCGCATCCTCTACCCGGTCGTCCAGGAAAAAGAACGCAGCGACGCCAAGGATGAGCGAAGGTAGCGCTTCGATCAGGAACAGCCACTGCCAGGCAGCGAGGCCGCCGAGGTTGCCCATCGAGTGCAGGATGTACCCGGACAGCGGACCGCCGAACACGCCGGACATCGGGATCGCGGTCATGAACAACGCGGTGGCCTTAGCACAGCGCGACGGCGGGAACCAGTACGTCAGGTACAGCGCGACCGCGGGAAAGAAGCCGGCCTCCGCAACGCCCAGAAGAAAGCGGGTGATATAGAAACTAGTCGGCGACTTGACGAGCATCATCGCCGCGGAGACCAAGGCCCATGTGATCATTATCCGAGCGATCCAGCGGCGCGCACCCACCTTCATCATGATGAGGTTGCTAGGGACTTCGCACAGCAAATACCCGATAAAGAACACGCCGGCGCCCAGTCCATACGCGGCGTCGCTCAGGCCGAGGTCACTCATCATCTGGAGCTTCGCGAAACCGACGTTCACGCGGTCGAGGTAGGCCGCGACATAGCAGAGGAACAAGAATGGGATAATTCGCGCCGTGACCTTGGCGTAAGCATGCGACTGCTCTTCCCGTGTCGGTTCGTATTCGATCGCGTGGTTGTACATGACGTTGTCTCCTAGTGTTGTTCTCGCCTGCGTAAACTCGATACATCCACGCCCCTGAGTCGCCTGAAGTCCGATCGTTCAAGGGACGGCGATGCCGCTAAGTTCAACTACATCTCTGGCCTACGGTGCCAATCTCGTCAGGCGCCTGCCTCCAGATCGGAATAGGCAGGCATTTCCCGTCGCGCTGATCGCGGGGAATTGCACAACGTGCCCTCGACACTTTGTTGACAGACTCGTTCTGCGGGTTTTGGCAAGTCGGCCGTCAAGGTAGCGCGCAGCCTCGCCCGACGCGTTGCAGCGCCAACGACGGAAACTGGAGCGGTATGCGGGCAACACGTGCCGCCCGCATCGCAGGCACTATGATGGCGCGTGCGCACCCTCGACGATTGCGCGGTCGTCTTCGACCGGGACGGGCGCCCAGTTCATCGAACGCGTGAACTCGCCACGGGGCTTCTCGACCTCGCGCGGGGGATTGGCGCAGCGGTTGTAGGTGATGTAAGCCTGCCAGCGGCTGTCGCGAGACATGTTCACACCCGAACCGTGGATCGTTAGGCAGTGGAACAGCACCAGCGTGCCGGCCTTGCCGACGATGGGGATCGGCTCGGGGGATTTCTCCATCACTTCCTTCAGGCGATCGATCTGCACGGCGCGCTGTGGCAGTTGGTACGCGGCCTTGCTGTCGTCGAAGTAGTGATCCTGAAGGCCAAATTTGTGGCTGCCGGGAATGATGTAGAGCGCGCCCTGGATTTCCTTCGTGTCGCCCAACATCACCATGGCGGTAAGCAGGTCGTCGTCTGGATACCCGTCGTGCACCCAATAGCCATGATCCTGGTGCCACAGCCAACCGGTGCCCTCAAGCGCTGGCTTGACGTTGATCTTGGTGTGCATAACGTACACCTTGTCGTCGCCCAGGAGTTGCATGGCCGGCGCCAGGGTTTTCGGCGAGCGGCTCAGCGCCCGAATCGCGGGCGAGTAGACCGGCACAGTGTCGTCATGTGCCTGGAAGATCGAACGTACCGCGCCTTCGCGCTCGCGGAAGATTGTCTTGAACTCCACTTGCTTCAGGCGTTCGATCTCAGACCTAAGAGCGTTGACCTCTTCAGCGTCGAACACGTCCGGGATGATCAGAAAGCCGTCGCGGTGATACTCTGCAATCTGTTGTTTTGTAAGTTGCACTTTTGTCTCCGTTCTTAAGGGCATTGTTTACCAAGTAACCTACTGGGCGATGCCCGTTAGCCCAAGAATCACGTATTCAAGGAACATGGCTTGATGATGCATTTGGCTGTCTAATGATGTAAAGACGTAGATAGCGACGGAGCCATCTCCTGCGGAGATGGCAGTCCAAACTGGTTCAATCCATTCGTTGAGCTTCGTCGAAGAGTGTTATGAAGTTGAACACACCGAGCAACTGCCCCACTCCCCGGATTGCCGCAGTCCACCCAGTTCTGCGCTCGACAGCCGCTATCGGCAATCACGTTCTGGCTCGCCGCTACTCCCCAGGCACACGCGCGCTGGCGAGCGACGCCCGCGGAAGTTCAGCCGGCCTGAACGCTGCTGAGAATCTCGTCTGAACCCACCTCGAGAGGAACAAAATTGGTCGAGCGCACATAATCCGGTCGCGGCTGCTCGACCTGTTCAGGCTTGTTCTTCACCTGGTT
>NZ_FCOF02000074.1 GCF_001544755.2 Caballeronia catudaia
ACTGCCAGTCGCTCGTTAGCGGTACCCACAACGCGTTATACGAACGCCCCCATTCTGGAAACGACATGTCACCTCCATCTTTAGCAGGAGTGCAAATCGTAACGAGTGTGAGCGCGTACTTTGACGCTGAATCTCAATAATAAGAAAGGTGGCGGGGTTACTCGCCAGGAACGTGCTTCGCCCATGCTTCCATCAACGGGCGGCGCTGCTCAAGCAAATCGGTTCTGTGATACGCCGCTTCGACCTTGTTCGCCACCGTATGCGCAAGCGCTCGCGCCGCAAGGTCGCCGGCGTAGCCATGTTCGCTAGGGATCTGCTGAAAAAAGGCGCCGCCTTCGCCGACGAAAAAGGCCTCGCCCACGACGATGTCATCAACGCGCGTCTCGCGCCCGACATGCTGCCGCTCGTCGCGCAGATCCAGCGCGCAAGCGACACGGCGAAGCTCTCGGCCGCGCGTCTTGCCGGCATCGAGGCGCCGCGCTTCGAGGACAACGAGGACAGTTTTGCGTCGCTGCAGGCGCGCATCGAGAAGACGATCGCGTTTCTTAAGAGCATCGACAAGGCGTCGCTCGCGGGGTGCGAAACGCGCACGGTCACGCTGAAGTTTCCGGACTTTTCGCCGTCGTTTTCGGGCGACGATTATCTGTTCGGCTTCGGGCTGCCGAACTTCTATTTCCACGTCGTCACGACACACGACATCCTGCGCCATCTCGGCGCGCCGATCGGCAAGCGCGATTATCTCGGGCCGTTCAACTGAACTCGGAAATCTCGATGAGGTTGTAGTCCGGATCGCGCACGTACACGGAGCGCAGCTTGTGCGTCGCGCCCGTGCGCTCGACCGGACCTTCGACGATCGGAACATTCATTTGCGCGAGCCGCTCGATCACACGGTCGAGCGGCACGGCCGCGATGAAACACAGATCGAGCGCGCCCTGCACCGGCAAATGCGCCTTCGGCTCGAATTCCGAGCCGCGCACGTGAAGGTTGATTTTCTGATTGCCGAAGCGGAAAGCCATGCGGCCTGCGCCGAAGGTTTCGAGCTGCATTTGAAGAACGTCGACGTAGAAGCGCTTGGTCGCTTCCACGTCGACGCAGGTGAGCACGATGTGGTCGAGGTGATCGATCAGGGACATGCCGGACTCCGGTGGCGGGCGTCCGGTGATGGTAGCGAGTACCGCGAACTTCAACTTCAATTGCTCGCAAATCCCGAGGCAGGCGACCTGATCAAGGGAACCGGCGGTCTGAGGAAAGTCCGCTTCGGCGACAGGCGGCGCAACAAGGGAAAGCGGAGTGGGCTTCGGATCGTTTACTACCGTTGGGTCGGCGGCGCTCAATTCTGGATGTTTACGATTTACGACAAGAATGAAATGAGCGACCTGTCCAGCAGCGAGCGCGCGACGCTGTCGAGATTGCTCGATATCGAAGTAAGCCGAAGGAGTCCCGTATGAAGAAGCGAAACCTGTTCTCCGAACTCAGCGAAGGACTCGATGCGCTGGCCGCCGAGCGAGAAGGCAAAGTAACGCTGCGAAGAATCAGCGTCGAAGCGCCCGAGCCAGTAGAAGTGAGCGCGGAAGAAATACGAAATGTCCGTGAATCGGCTCACGTTTCCCAAGCAGTGATGGCGCACCGGCTACGGGTCAATGTACGGACGTGGCAGAACTGGGAGCAAGGCAAGGCAAGGCCGAACGCGCAGGCCGCGGTGTTGATCCGTCTCGTGGAAAAGCATCCCGAGACGCTTCGTTTTCTCGAAGCGCTCTGACCACAGGATGCTCGGCCGACCCTCAACGATCAGCGCCTGACCCGCGACCCTACCCCTGCCGCGCCGCGATCTGCTTTCTCCACCCCGCGAGAATGCGCCGCGCGAGCGCATCGTAATCGCCGCCGAAGTGATGATCGCCGGGCAGTTTCACCACTTCGATGCCCGTCTTCGTGAGTTGCGGACACAGCGTGTCCTCTTCCTTCTCGCCATAGATGCATTGCACCATCGACGGCGGCAGCTTGTTGAGTTCCGGCCGCACCTTCAACGCCTTTTCGCTCGCGGGCATGCCGAGCCAACCCGTTACGCGAATCTGAAAATCCGCCTCCGGCGAAAAGCCCATCAGCGAGATATACGACACCTGGTCGCGCGCCGCGTCCGGCAGACGGTTGTACGCGAACGGCATCACGTCCGCGCCGAACGAATAGCCGAGGAGCGCCACGTGACTCGTGTGCCAGCGCGCGTTGTAGGCGCGGATCACGCGGGCGATGTCGTTGGCGGTCTGCTGCGGCGTCTTCTCGCTCCAGAAGTAGCGCAGCGAGTCGATGCCGACCACCGATACGCCATCCTTCTGCAACGCGAGCGCCATCGTCTTGTCGAGATCGCGCCAGCCGCCATCGCCGGAAATGACGATCGCGAGCAAATCCGTCGGTTGCGCGGCACGCAGTTCGATCAGCGGCAAATCCGAGACATCGCTCTCCGAAACGGGTTCGGCTTTCTTCAGATGCGGCGCGGTCATCGCGACGAGCGCATCGGCCTTCGAGCGGCCCGTTTCGAGCAGCGCCGTGTACTCGAAGAAGCCTGGCAGCCCCTTCGCGTGGATGATCGTCGAATCCGGCGCGCACGGATTGAAACGCGCGTCGAGCATGGGCTCCGCCGCGAGCGATACCGCGCCCGCGACGGTGTTGTCCGGCGCCTGCTTCAGCGCGCTCTCGGCGAGAATCGCGCCCTGCCCCGTGCCAACGAGAATCGGCGCGTAATAGCGATTCGTCTGCACGGTGCGTTCGAGCTGATGGCTCATGTTCTCCGCATCGCCGACGAGGTTGTGACACGACTTCTCGGTCTTGTCGGCCGCGACGCGCGCGGCGTAACGCGGCGTATCCACGCCGATGACCATCGCGCCCTTGGCGGCGAGCGCATCGGCGGCTTGCTGATCGGCCGGGCTCCAGCCGCTCTTCTCCGAGAACAGCACGACGAAGCCCGTCATGCCGCCCGCGGGCTTCGTCAGCGTGACCTGACCATAGCGTCCGCCGGAAACCGTCCCGGCCGCATGCGCCATGCCGGACAGTACGACACCACAGACGGCGGCCACTGCCAGCGCCGCCGCTTTCTTGCAAAGGAATTTCATGAACGCCAGCCGCCCGCGAGGAGCGAAAGATCCGCCAAAGTGAAAAATACGCCGACCGAACCGGACGCCGCGAGGTAACGCGGCTCCCAGCGCGGCTGGAACTTGCTCTTGAATCCGCGCAGGCCGCGGAAGTTGTAGAAACGGCCGCCGAACCGCCACACGAGCCCGGCGAGCCGATGCCAGTGCGATGCGAGCGGCGTCGGCTCCATGCCCGAGAGCGGAGCGATGCCAAGCGACAGCGACCTGAACCCCGCTTCCTTCAGATGCAGCGCGAGCTTGGTGAAGAGATACTCCATCGCGTAAGGCGACGCGTCCGCGACGTGGCGCATCACGCCGACGGTCGCTTCGGTGTTCATGTCGGTCGTCATGAAGGTGACGAACGCGACCGGCTTGCCCTCCTGGCGCACGAGCAGCACGGATTGCGCCGCGAGGTATTCCTCGTTGAAGGCCGCGACCGAGAAGCTCTTCTCGCGCGCCGAGCGGCTTTCGAGCCAGTCGTCGGAGATCGCGCGCAGCAGAGGCAGGCTTTCCGCGATGCGCGCAGAACCGATCACTTCGGTGTTGAATCCGTCGCGCTCGCCGCGCTTGAGCGCATAACGCAGATGCGAACGATGCGAGCCCTTCAGATCGAAGTCGGCAAGCGCGACGTGGGCTTCCTCGCCGAGCTTCATCAACGTGAGGCCGGCGTCGAGATAGAGCGGCAGCGCATCGGCGCGCACCTGGTAGAACGCCGCGCGGCCATTGTGCGCATGCGCGAGCTCGACGAATTTGCGAATCAGCTCCGCCCACTCGCGGCGCGGCCCGACCGGATCGTGCAGCGCGGCCCACGTGCGGCCGTGCTTCGCGTACATCAGGAAAGCTTCGCGCGATTCGGAGAAGAGGAAGCTCTTG
This sequence comes from Caballeronia catudaia, assembly GCF_001544755.2. Taxonomy (GTDB): domain Bacteria; phylum Pseudomonadota; class Gammaproteobacteria; order Burkholderiales; family Burkholderiaceae; genus Caballeronia; species Caballeronia catudaia. The sequence continues at coordinate 3,996 of NZ_FCOF02000074.1, forward strand.
TCGCCCATCATCGCGAGGCCCGCGTCGCTGCGCTCCTGCGCACGGAAGATGCGCGCGGCATCGGTAAGATCCTGCGGCGCGGGCTTCACGAAGCGGCCCGCCGCCGGACGCAGCAATTGCCAGACGCCGAACGCCGATGCGAACACCGCCGCAGCGAGCGTCGCGCGCAGCGCACGCGGGGCGCGCTCGTCGAAGGCGAACTGCCACCAGAGATCGCGGCTGTACGGCACGTCGCGGAACGCGAAGAACATGATCCAGACGGCCAGCGCCATCACGACGCCGATCGAAATCAGCCAGGTCGCCGTGAAGCGCTCGGCGAACAGCGACGAACGGCGGTTGAAGCGCTCGCGCGCCGCGACGAGCAGCACGACGAGAAACGCCAGCACGCCCGCTTCGACGAACGCAAGCCCCTTCGCCAGCGACAGCGCGAGGTTCGTCACGGCGAGGATCAGCGCGAGCCACCAGGCGGCATCGAGCCGGCGCATCAGACCGCGCGCGACGAAGAGCAGCAGCACGCCGAATACGGAGCCGAGCAGTTGCGAGCTTTCCAGCACCCACAGCGGAACGATGGTCTGCAACAGCGCGATACGCATCTTGAACGCGGGCGTCGCGCCGGAGATGACGAGCATCGAGCCGGCCGCGAACGTGACGATCGACAGGAACACCGGCGCGAGTTGCGAAACGTGACGCGGACGCAGGAAGGCGAAACGGCCCTTGAGCGCACGGCCTTCGAACGCCGCCATCACGCCCGCCGAAAGGATCAGCGGCAGGCCGAAGTAGATCGCGCGATACGCGAGCAGCGCGGCGAGCACGTCCGGCGTCCGGGCGCTGCCGCCCAGCGCGAAGACCATCGCGGCCTCGAACACGCCGACACCGCCCGGCGTATGGCCGATCATGCCGAGCAGCATTGCCGCCGAGAACACCGTCATGAATTCGCCGAAACCGACTTGCTGATTCGGCAGGAGCGCCCAGAGCGCGAGTCCGGCGCCGAGCACGTCGACGACGGCGAGCGCGGCCTGCGCGACGAAATCGCGGCGCGCCGGCACGGTGAACGCGAGCCACTTCCAGCGCGAGCGCAGCGTGCGCGGCTCAGGGCCGCAGACGACGACCATCGCAGCGAACACCGCGAGCAGCGCCGCGCCTGTCGCGCGCAATGCGACGGGCGGCAAGTGCATCATGCCCGAGAGCGTGTCCGCGCCGAACAGCATTCCGGCTGCGGCCATGAACGCGAGCGAAAGCGCCAGCGTGACGCTCGTGAAGATCGTGAGACGGCCGACCTGCGCCGGCGTGACCTCGGCCGCGCCGTAGACGCGGCAGCGCACGGCACCGCCCGTCAGCGCGCCGAAGCCCGTCACATTGCCGAGCGCGGAGCCGACTGTCGCGCCGACCCACAGCAGCGAACGCGGCACCGCCAGGCCAATATGACGCAGGCCGACCGCGTCGCGCCCGACCAGCGCGGCGAACGAAAGCGCGGTCGCGAACAGCGCGGCGAACCATGCTTGCGGCGTCATCACGCGCAGCGAGTGCATGACCGATTTGTAATCGACCGCGCGGGACAGATGCTGGAAGACCACGAGCAGCAGCACGCAGATCACGACCGTGAGCACGGGCGCGGCGAGCCGCTGAAGATCGACGCCGCCGGACGGGCGTCCGACGGGTGACATGGCGCGAAGCCGGGCGAGCAACTTTGTGCGAGACATGCGTTCTATCAAACTGACTGCCGCTGCGTATCGGCCGCGGAACGGTCGATGGCGACGGTACATCACGGTTATCGGGGGACCCGCGCAACTCACGCGGTCGGAGAGCGCCACAATCGGCTCCCGCCGCCCGCGCTCGCGCCATACAAAAGGCTTTAACGTGTGAAACGCCTATATAACGGCGACGGTTGACCCGACTTGACTAATATTGGGAAAACTACCGATCGAAAGCCGTGTTCAGATTCGACGCGCTCTTTCTGACGATTGATTTCGCACGAACGACCGCTCGCATCTGCTTTACGGTTTGTCAGGGCAACGGTTAGGATCGACGCCCGCGCGCGCTGCCGACGTCGAAACAGTACGGGGCAGAAGTTTAAGCGTTCACTGCAAAAAAGGTATCGGAACTATGAGAAAAACCATCGCAATCTTGTCGGCTGCAATCGGCGCGTCCGCGTTGAGCGCATGCGTTTCGACGGACGACGCCCTGCTCAAGACGGTGCCGGTCGGCTCCGGCACGTCGCAGTTCAAGCCGTACGAATTCGTTCGGTGCGTGAAGGAAAAATGGACGCCGATCGCCGGGCGCGTGCGCGAATACGCGCCGAGCACCGATACGCAGGCCGTCTCCATCCCGAGCGGCGGACTGACGAGCCAGTCGGTGGTGCTGCTGATCGCGCAGGCATCGGCGAACGGCACCGGTTACACGATTTACGGCGATGTCGCCGTCACAGGCCGCTATGTCGCGGCCACGCACGCGTGCGATTGAGCGCTGATCCCGTTTCCCGCGCTCAGGACGGTTTGCCGCCGCGCATGTCGACGCCCGCCAGATGCGTCCCGACGACGCGTCCGATCAGATAGCCGTCCGACGCGCACGCATTGACGCGCTCCTTTCCGTTCCACTGGATCTTGTACTGATCGTCTTGGGAGTGAACCGCGGAGGCGTCGAACTTGCGCTTCGCCTTGCCGCCGTTGCGCACTTCCTCGCCGACAAGCCGGTTCCACGTCAGCGCGTAGCCGTAGCGCACGCCGTCGGCGAAGGCATCGCTATCGCAAACTTGCGACGGGGGCGTCGTCTTGATCATCTGATGGTAGCCGCTCGCGGTGCCGACCATGATGCGCTGTTCACCCGGCGGCGCGGGCGGTGCTGCCGGCTTGGGTGCGGCCTGGGCGGCTCGTGCAGCCGATGCCGCCGACGCGGCAGCCGCCGCATCGGCGTCGGTCTGCTGTGGAAGCGGCGCGCATGCGCCGAGAACGAGCGCCGCTGTCACCGCGACTGCCGTGCCGGCGCCTTGCATTTTTATGAACGTTATCCTGCGAATCACCTGCGCTGACCTATCTCAAATTTAGTCCGGGCTATACCTTACCATCCCGCGATGAATTCGTCGGAACGATGCGAAAAAGGCCGCGCACGCAACGACGCGGGCGCCCTTTCGGGTGCGCCCGCGTCAAAAAAGTAGATGAAGCGCGTGCTCAGGACGCCGACGACGTATTGCTCATCGGCATTTCGATCCCGCGCCGCGCCATTTCGACGATCAGAAACGTTCGCCGCGTCACGTGGAAGCGCGCGAGCAGATCGCTCGAATATTCCTTGGCCGTGTTTTCGCTGATATTCATCTTGCGGGCGATCGCCTTGTTCGACAGTCCCTGCAACAGATAGCGCAGTGTCTCGGTCAGGCGCGGCGGCAGGTCGAGCGATTCGACCGTTACGCCCGCGTGCGGCGACACCGGCTTGGGACTGTGGCCGCCCTTGCCAAGCACCGTGTTCGGCAGATACACGCGCCCGTTCAGGATGGTTTTGAGCGCTTCGCGAAACACGCCCGCGCCCTGCTCGCTGCCTTTGGAGATGAATCCGCACGCGCCGTTCTTGATGCACTCAAGCACGGTATCGCGGTCGTCCTGCGCGGACAGCATGATCGTCTGAATCTCGCGCTCTTCCTCGCGAATCCAGTTGAGCAGATCCATGCCGGTGGCCTGGCCGCGCAAGTGGTAGTCGAGAAACATCAGATCGTAGGTATTGGCGGAAAGCTTGGCTTTCGCCTGCTCGAAACCATCGGCTTCGTCGATTTCGAGCAAGGGCTCGTTCGCCAGAATGAGACTCTTCATGGCGCTCCGGGTGAGCCCTTCGTCCTCTACCAGCAACACAGTTTTGAAATAGCCATTTTCCATTGCGACGCTCCGAGAACGGTTCCGATATTACGCGCGCCTCGTTCGACTTCCACCCCTCTTTCGCAGGGATACATTCGGCAGTCTCCCAAAATACTCCGCGTCCCCTGCCCGTGCCGGGTTTTCCGATGAGCGCGTCCGGCCGACACTGGCCGCATCGAATCGACTACGTAACCCAATACGAGCATGGAGGATGAGATGTCAAGCCGTCTGGCCGACAACGAGCGCGAATTCGCGTTGTGGCGTATCAAGCGGGCCCGCACCGGAGACGCATCGCGGCGCGTGCTGATCGCCCACAAGGACAAGTCGATCGGCGATTCGCTCGCCGTGCAACTCCGGCTGAAAGGCTTGCAGGTCATCCATTCGCAGGATCTGAAATCCGTGCGCGCGCTGGTGCGTAGCTGGCAGCCGCAGGCGCTGCTGCTCGATACGAGTTTCGACAACGAGTCTGGCTACGTCTTCTCGCGCACGCTTCGCATGGACGCGGACGTGACCGGACGCCTGCTCGTCGCGATGAGCAACGTATGGCCCGCCGATCCGGTGCAAACGCTCAAGGAAGCCGGCTTCGACGCCCACTGCCGCCGGCCGTGCGCCACGTGGCGCATCGTCGATCTCGTCGAATCGTTCTTTTCGATGCCGCTCACGCGCTGAATTCCGCACTGGAGGTGCGCCATGAACACGGATATCTGCATCGTCGGTGGCATCTTGCCGGCAAATGCGTCGCGCTGTCCCGCGGTCCGCGAGCGCGCCTGTGTCGAAGCGCGCGTCAGGCGTCGTCGTCGTCGCGCCGGGCCGGGTTCGCGCCGGTTGCCATCACGAGCGACGCCCGTATTTCACTACCTGGATTGAGGACGGCGATCCCCGTGCCGGGCTGGCCGCGTGCCGCGAGATTGAAACCGTCGCTCACGTGCGAGACCGGCTCGACGCACAGATAGCCCGCGCCCGCCGGACAGTGCACGACGACATGGCTCAGCGCGTCGTCGGCGATCAGTTCGAGCGTGCGGCCGTCGGCATAGCGCAGCGTCGCGCGGCCGTCCCAGCCGCTCAGATAACGCGTGTAGCCCTCCGTTTCCCGCTCATGCCGATGCGCGGGGCTTTCGTCAGTCGGCTCGATCGCGATCTCCGCTTCGTGCCGCCAGTGCGTTGTCGCATGAAGCTCGGCCTCGCTCGCGCCGAAGTAAGGATGAAAACCCAGGCCGACCGGCATCGGACTCGACGACCGGTTCACGATACGCATTGACATGCGCGCGCCTTGCGCGTTCGCCTCGATCAGCTGAACAGCTTCGAACGCCCACGGCCAGCCATGCTCGCCCTCTCCGTGCACGTAGCGCAACACGACGCAATCCGCCTCCTGCAACTCGACGCTCCACGCCGCGAACTGGCCGAAGCCGTGCAGCGCGTGCGCCATGCCAGGAAACGTCGCCAGATCGACGATGGAACCATCCGGCGCGGGAAAACGCGCCTCGCGCACGCGATTGGAAAACGGCACGAGCGGATAGCTGCCGCCTTTCGGCCAGGCATCGCACGGCCAGTTCGCGACGGTCACGGGCGCGAGCCAGTCCGCGAGGCCGCGCTCGCCTCGCGTGGCAAAGCGCGTGATGCGCCCGCCCGCCGCCGGCGCGATTTCGATGACATGCGGCCCGCTCGAAATGCACAGGCGCGGCTCGGCGTTCAGCACGACGACTTCGCGGAATTTCGTCACGACACGACGTCCGTTTGGAGAGGCATCACTGCTTCTGCTCCTTCACGCGCGACACGAGCTGCGTCGGGCTCACGAACTGCAGCGCGATCAGCACCCAGACCATCGTGATGGCCATGTAGATCATCGCCATCGCGTCGATGGATTGCGGTGCGCGCACGCCCGTCGAGAACACCGCGTAGTACAGCGCGACGACGAGCGTCTGCGTGGTCGGCCCGGCGGTGAAGAACGTCAGCTCGAACATGCCGATGGTCCGCACCAGCACGAGCAAACCCGCAGCCAGCATGCCCGGCACGAGCAGCGGCAGCAGCACGTAGCGGAAGTAGCGGAATGTGTTCGCCCCGAAAATTCGCGCGGCCGATTCCAGGTTCGGATCGATCTGCTCGATGAACGGCGTCATCACGAGAATGACGAACGGCAGCGCAGGCACCAGGTTCGCGAGAATCACGCCGGTCAGCGTGCCGGCGAGATGGAACTTGTACATGACCGTCGCCATCGGGATGCCGTAAGTCACGGGCGGCACCATCAGCGGCAGCAGGAACACGAGCATCGCGAAACGCTTGCCGGGAAACTGCACGCGCGCGAGCGCATACGCCGCCGGCACGCCGAGCACGAGGGACAGCAGCACTACCGCGCCCACCACTTCGAGCGTCACGAGCAGCACGCTCGAAAGCTGGAAGTCGCTCCATGCCTGCGCATACCAGTGCAGCGTGAAGCCCTGCGGCAAGAGCGTGCCGAACCAGCGTGTCGCCACCGAGTTCACGGCGACGGTCGCGATCAGCAGCAGCACGTTGACGAGAAAGAAGCCCATCGTCGTCCAGACGAAGCACTTCCACAGCCTGTCGCGCAGGCTCGACTGTTGTTTCATGACCTTGCCCGCGTTGTCGCCGGGCGATGCCCAGACCGGCGCCGTTTGATTATCGAGAGCCATTATCCCTTGCCTCCCGTCACCGGACCCGTGTAGAAGAAGCGGCGCGCGCCGAGCATGCCGCCGACGACGAACAGTTGCACGAAGCCCATCACGATGGCGATGGTCGATGCAAGCGCGTAATCGTAGCTTTCGAATGCGGCCTCCGATGCGGCGATCGAGATCACGCGCGTCGGGCCGGCCGGCGCGCCGAGCAGCACCGCCGACGGAAACACCGAGAACGCCTGCACGAACGAAAGGCACGCGGTCATCGTGAGACCGGGCAGCAGAAGCGGCAGATAGATCTGACGGAACTGCTGCCACGGGCTCGCGCCGAGCGTCGCGGCGGCGCGGGCGAGCGTCGGATCGATGCCGGTCACATACGACAGCGTCAACAGAAACGCGAACGGAAAGCCCGACACGATCAGCGAAATCAGCACGCCCCAGTAGTTGTGCGTGAGGCGCACTTCATCGCCATAGAGATGCAGCGCCTGCAACGCCTGCGGAAACCAGCCATTCGGGCTGAAGTAGGTCAGCATGCCGTCGGCGATCAGCACCGTGCCGAGCGTCACCGGCACGACGAGCAGGGTCGTGACGAACTTCTGCCACGGCGAGGTGCGCCGCAACGCAAAGGCAACCGGCACCGACACGCCCACGTTGATGATCGTCGCGGGCACCGCGAGCTTCAGCGTGACGATGATCGTCGGCCACATCGACGAATCGGTGAAGAAGGTGATGTAGTTCGCCCAGACGCCTCCACCGTTCATCGGATTGAACGACAGCATGAGCCCGTACGCGAACGGATAAATGAACAGCGCGATGATGAAGATGAGCGCGGGCGCGACGAGCCAGCCCTTCGGATCGCGTTGCGGCGCGGGAAGCGCGATCATTTTTCTTCTCCATAGACCAGCGTCTTCGAAGGCGCGACGCGCAGCGTGATGCGCTCGCCTTCGCTGCATTCGCCCGCAATGCGCGCCCACAGCTTGCCGAACGCCGTGTTCACGATGATGAGCGAATCGCGCCCGCCGTATTCGACGACCTCGACATGCGCATCGAACGCGTTCTCGGCGCCGGGCGCGGCGCGCTCCATGTCTTCAGGACGCAGCGCGACGCAAACGCGCTTGCTGTCGAAGCCTTCCATCGGCGTGCCGACGAGACGCACGCCATTCGCATTCACGGCTACCGTCTCGCCCTGCGTGCCTTCGAGCGTCGCCTGCACGACATTGCGAAAGCCCATGAAGCGCGCGACGTGCAGGTTCTTCGGCCGCGCATAGACTTCTTTCGGCGACGCCACCTGCTGCACGACGCCCTCCTTCATCACGACGATGCGATCGGCCATCGACAGCGCCTCGTCCTGGTCGTGCGTCACGTAGATGGTCGCGCGCTCCAGCTTGCCGTGGATGCGGCGGATTTCGGCGCGCATTTCGATACGCAGCTTGGTGTCGAGATTCGAGAGCGGTTCGTCCATCAGCACGAGCGGCGGTTCGATGACGATCGCGCGCGCGATCGCCACGCGCTGCTGCTGGCCGCCCGACAACTGGCCGGGCAGCTTGCCGTCGTGGCCGATCAGCTGCACGAGCTGCAAGGCCGCCTTCGCGCGTTTCGTCGCTTCGGCTTTCGGCATGCCGCGCATCTTCAGGCCGAAGCCGACGTTATCCAGCACCGACATGTGCGGAAAGAGCGCGTAATTCTGAAAGACCATGCCGAAGCCGCGTCTTTCGGGCGGCAGCACGTCGATGCGCTTGTCGTCGAGCCAGATGCCGCCGCCCGTCAACGGCTGCAATCCGGCGATGCAGTTCAGCGCGGTCGATTTGCCGCAGCCCGACGGCCCCAGCAGCGCGATGAACTCGCCGCGCTGGATGTTCAGATCGAGGCCCTTCAACGCCGCGAGCTGGTGCCCTTCCGCGTTGGTGAAGCTGCGCGAGACCGAGTCGAGGCGCAACTGCTCAAAAGTGTGCTTCATGACGATTTCCTGCTCATTTTGTGCAAGCGGCGACGCTCCTTGCGAGAAACGTCGCCGTCTGATTGCGAAGCCCGACCTGCTTACTTGGTCTTCGCCGCGCCGATTTCGCGGTCCCATTTCTGGAACGCAGCGACCATGGCCTGCGCGTTGAGCGGCAGGACGTGCGGACGGTCCGCGAGCAGCTTCGCGTACTCGGGCCGGCCGAACTTCTGGATCACTTCCTGGCTCTTCGCGGGCGCCATCGAAAGCGGCACGTCCTTCACCGCGGGGCCGGGATAGAAGTAGCCATCGTCATAGGTCAATGCCTGCTGCGCCGGTTCGAGCATGAAGTTCATCAGCTTGTAGAGCACGTCGAGCTTTTCCTTCGGCACGCCCTTCGGGATCACCATGTAGTGCGCGTCGTTGACCCAGGTCATGTTGTCGAACGCGCCGACCTTGAATTCCGCGGGCACGATGCCGAGCGCGCGCGGATTGATGTCCCAGCCCGTCACGGTGACGGTCATGTCGCGCGTGCCTTCGCCGAGCTCCTTCATCACCGCCGAGGTGCCGCCCGGGTAGTACGGAATGCAGTCGTTCAGTTGCTTGAGGAATGCCCAGGTCTTGTCCCAGCCGTTGATCGGGTCCATCGGGTCTTTGTCGCCGAGCACGTACGGCAGGCCCATCAGGAAGGTGCGGCCGGGGCCGGAGTTCGCCGGGCGCGCGTAGATCAGCTTGTTCGGATGCGCCTTGCACCACGCGAGCAGTTGCTCGGGCGTCTTCGGAACGTCGGTGACTTTGGCCGGGTTGTATTCGAGCAGCGGCCCGGCGGGCATGTAGGTGACTTCGAGACCGTAGCCTTGCGCGATGTCCTGCATCTTGCGCGGACCGGGCGCGTATTTGTCGAGCACGCCGGGGAACGCTTTCGACTGATCGGGCAGCAGCTTTTCCCAGAGACCTTGCTGGATGCCGGCCGCGAGCGCGTCGGTGCCCGTCACGACGAGGTCGATGTCCGAGCGCCCCGCCGCCTGCATCGCCTTGATCTTGCCCGGCAGTTGCGGCGCGGGTGCGTTCGTGAAGGTGATGCTCGAAACCAGGTCGGGATGCTTCGCCTTGAATGCCTCGAAGCCCTTTTGCGTCAGTTGCAGATTGCCTGCGACGTCGACGATGTTGATCGATACCGGATCGGCCGCGCACGCCGCGCTCATACCGAATGCCGCGCTAACGGCGATGCAAACCGCCGCCAGTTTCACTGACAGTTCTGCCTTGAAAGCCATTTTGTCTCCTCACTTCTCTCGCAACCGTGGTCGGGAAGAGGTCCGGTCGTATCGTCGCTTTGTCGATGTTGTCGATCGCCGGCCTTGCTTGTGCCTGTTTATGCCTGGTTCTGATTCGTCGGGTCTGTGCGCGTGCGTCCTCGTTGCGGCTGGATGCTGAAAAATAGCTAACGGGGTTATAGGATGTCAAGCAAGTCGGACTGCGCGAGGGTGTTACCGAAACAACCGAACCGCGTTTTTTCTTCTGCCGATAGCGGTTTGCAAGGCGTCTCGGGATATACCCCGAGCGCGCGTTACCTCGGTTTTTAACCTGGTTTTATCCTGGGTTTCCTGGACGTTTTCCCGAGTGTTGGTGTCGAGCGCGATCCTGCCGCCATTCGATGCGAACAAGCTTCAACCACGCACAGGGCGCCCTGAAGTTGGAAAAACAGGTGAGTATCGTCGGTGGACTCGGCGCGGAGCCCGGCAGTGTCGACGCGCAAAGTTGTCAAACAACTTGACAGCGACGCCCAGCGTTCGCTGAGGTTGTGTGACAACCGGACCGCAGCCATTCATTTGCCGAACATGCGCTCGACTGCGTTTTCAAGATGCGATTTCATTGCCCTTCCCGCGCGCACGGGGTCGCGCGCGCGGATGGCATCGAGCACCTCGCGATGTTCCCGCTGGACGACCCTCTGCCGTTCGAGCGTCTTCACGAACGACAGATTGCGCGACAGGTTCATGCTGAACTCGATCTGTTCTTCGATGAACGACAACACGCTGATAAAAAACGGGTTCTTCGACGCGCGCGCGACCGCGAGATGAAAAGCGAAATCGTCCTTCGCGCCGATGCCCTGCTGCGTTTCAACCACGCGCTCGAGGTGATCCCAGGCGTCTTGAATCGCGCGTATGTCTTCGTCGTCCGCCTTCGCTGCGGCGAGCTCAGCCGCGCCAGCCTCCGTCACCAGGCGAAATTCGTAGCAGCGTCGGATGTCGGACAGCGTCTCGAGCGGTGCGAAACGGCGTGCGTCGGGATCGGGGCGTCGTCCGACGATGGTCCCCGAGCCGCGTCGCGTCACGATGATGCCATCCGCACGTAGCCGCGCGAGCGCCTCGCGCACCGTTGGACGCGACGTTGCGAAGCGTTCGGCGAGCGCGTGTTCGGTGAGGAGCCGGTCGCCCTCCTTGAACTCGCCTTCCGTGATGCTGTTGAGAATGTCGTTGTAGATCCGGTCGGCAAGGCCGGGCGACTTACGCTCGTTCATGTTCGCGCGTGACGTGCTTGTCAGGGTGGAGACCGATTGTAAGGCAGATTTTTGGAGCGGAATTGGCGGTTCTTCGGCGGTCTCAAAGATTCCGAGCAAAAAAAATCGGTCGGCATTGAACGCCGACCGATTTTTTCCTACATCAGGGTTTCAACCCGCCCGGGCGGGGAGCCCACCCGTCGTGTATTACCACTGATACCCCGAGCCGAACACGACACCGACGCTTCCATAGCTACTGGTATTGCCGGAAGCCTTGACCACCCATCGATTGTTTTCCGTCACGTACGACACGCCAATGGCAGCGCCCGTCGAGCCTGCGAAGCGCGACGCCGCGGCCGCCACCATCGTCTTGCCCGGCGCCGTGGGTTGCGGCAAACCGGCGACGGCCATGGCCGCAGCGATGCCGCCCCACGCCTTGCCCGCAACGTCGTTGATCTGCCCCTGCACGCCGGAAATGCGGGCGTCGGTATAGCTCTGAGCCTGCGCCGCCGCGAGATTCAACTGACCGACGTTCACGGCGTCGGTGGTTTGGGTACCCGCCGCGACGTTCGTGACCTGACGCTCCGCACCCGCGGCGCCGACCGACACCGTGTTTGCCCGGTCGGCCACCGAATTCGCGCCGAGCGCCACCGAGTTGTCCGCGCTCGCGACAGCGTTCGCACCCATTGCTGTCGCGTGTGCGCCGGTGGCGCTCGCGACTTCGGTGCTGCGGTCGCCTTGTGCGGCGAACATCGGATTGCCACCACTTTCCGCGATGTTCGTCACCCGGTCCAGTGCGGCGTTCATCTGATCCAGATTGACCGCATCGCTACCCGAGACGCCCGTTGCCACGTTGTGGATTGTCGTGCCGCCCGTCCGACCGTTGCCGAGTGTAACGTTGGCGTAATCGGTCGTACCGTCGGCCTTCGTGTCGTAGGTCAAGGCCGTCTTGGCCGTGCCGTCGCCATTGATGAGACCAGCCGACTTCAACTGCGAGACGTTGACGGCGTCCGTGTCCTCTTTGCCAGCCGCGACGTTGGTGATCTGACGTTCGTTGCCCGCCGAACCTACCGATACCGTGTTCGCGCGATCCGCCACCGAGTTCGAACCCAGCGCCACGGAGTTGATCGCCGTGGCTTGCGCGTTGCCGCCGATCGCTACTGAATCCGCGCCGCTTGCCGATGAGTCCGGCAACGTCGAATTTGCGTGGAAGTACTTGATCCCGCCGCCCGTGGTGATGTCGTTGAGCGTGGTGTTGATCGTGCTGATGTCGGAGGTGTTCTGCGTGACGCGGCCATCGAGGTTGGTCAGGGCGTCGCCGACGTTGTTGAACGTCGAGTTGTCCTTGAACGTGTAAGTCGGCGCTGTGATGGTGCCGTCAGCGTTCACGGTCGAGCCGCCGCCCAACGCCGTCGCGGCGCTTTGCGCGGTGCTGTAGAGTTGCGAGCCGTTGATGGCTTCCGTACTGGTATCCGTCACCGCTCCGGGAGCGACATTCTTCAGCGTGACAGGTGTTCCGGGATTCCCGAACGTCACGCTCGTATGGCTCGCATCGTCATAGGTGACCGCGTTCGCGAGACTCGTCGAAACGGTCGAATTCAATTGCGAGACGTTGACGGCGTCCGTGTCTTCCTTGCCAGCCGCGACGTTGGTGATCTGACGTTCGTTGCCCGCCGAACCCACCGATACCGTGTTCGCGCGATCCGCTATAGAGTTCGAACCCAGCGCCACGGAGTTGATCGCCGTGGCCTGTGCGTTGCCGCCGATCGCTACTGAATCCGCGCCGCTTGCCGATGAGTCCGGCAACGTCGAATTTGCGTGGAAGTACTTGATCCCGCCGCCCGTGGTGATGTCGTTGAGCGTGGTGTTGATCGTGCTGATGTCGGAGGTGTTCTGCGTGACGCGGCCATCGAGGTTGGTCAGGGCGTCGCCGACGTTGTTGAACGTCGAGTTGTCCTTGAACGTGTAAGTCGGTGCCTTGATGGTGCCGTCCTCGTTCACAGTCGAGCCGCCGCCAAGCGCCGTCGCGGCGCTTTGCGCAGTGGCGTGGAGCTGCGAGCCGTTGATGGCTTCCGTGCTGGTATCCGTCACCGCTCCGGGCGCGACGTTCTTCAGCGTGACGGGTGTTCCGGGATTCCCGAACGTTACGCTCGTGTGATTCGCATCGTCGTACTGAACCGTGTTGTACAAGGCGACCGACAATGAATCGACGCCCGTCGACAGGGAGGCGACAGAGGTCGAGGTCGAGGTCGAAAGCGTGTCGATGCCCGTCGACAAAGAGCCGACGGCGGTCGACGTAGAGCCCGACAATGCGTCGATGCTCGTGGAAAGCGACACCGCCGTGGTCGAAACCGACGTCGACAAGGTATCGATTCCGGTCGATAGCGAGTTCACGGCGGTCGATGTCGAAGTGGACAACGTTTCGATACCGGTCGACAACGAGCCGACGGCAGTCGACGTCGAGGTCGACAAGGAATCGATATTGGTCGACAACGACACGACCGTGGTCGACGTCGAGTTCGACAACGTGTCGATGCCTGTGGAGAGCGATGTGACCGAGGTCGAGGTGGAACTCGACAAGGTATCGATATTGGTCGACAACGACGCGGCCGTGGTCGACGTCGACGTCGACAGCGAGTCGATGCCCGTCGAAAGCGAACCGATCGCAGTCGACGTCGAGCTTGACAACGTTTCGATGCCGGTTGACAGCGAGCCGACTGCAGTCGACGTAGAGGTCGATAACGTGTCGATGCCGGTCGAGAGCGAGCCAACTGCAGTCGACGTAGAGGTCGATAACGTGTCGATGCCGGTCGAGAGCGAGCCAACTGCAGTCGACGTAGAGGTCGATAACGTGTCGATGCCGGTCGAGAGCGAGCCAACTGCAGTCGACGTAGAGGTCGATAACGTGTCGATGCCGGTCGAGAGCGAGCCAACTGCAGTCGACGTAGAGGTCGA
>NZ_FCOF02000083.1 GCF_001544755.2 Caballeronia catudaia
GCGCCAGCATGCGCCAGAGGGCTGAAATCGGACATTTCTAATGAGCTCAAATCGGACATTATTAAAAAGCCCTGACAATAACTACGTTGATAATAAAGATTATGTCAATCCGAAGCGATATTAACGCTCAAAGGACCTGCGTGGCGCTATATGAATAGTTCGTATCTCTGCGTTTTCCCAAGCTGGCCGACGCGACGCAACGGTATTCGAAAACGAGGTAGACAGCAATCAGCTCAGAATCCTACGGCGTCAAGAGATTGACAACGGAACGGCGTTGGTCCAGATCAAATCCTCCGCCGATAAACAGCCGTTCCGCTGTCACGGAAAAATGTCGGGAGTACGCCACGCTCGACCGCATGCTCTTCGTCTGCCATTCGGGGAGTCCCGCCTCAACCGAGCCTAAAGTCGAAACCGACGTACTCTCCATCGGCCCGGCTGGCGAGATTGCTGTTCGATGTCGGGCTGAGGCCGTGGTCGCGTGAAAAGGCGCCTTGGGACCCCTTTCACCAGTCACTAAAACGAGACAGCCAGCTCGACGCCTGAATAGTCGACGCGGGGCGCAAGTCTTCGATGCGGACCCGGCTCGAAATGCACCAGGCCGTAACCCTCCATGGTCCTGAGGGTACGCGAGAGGTTGGACACCGCGCGACCGGTTTTCGCGGCCAGCTCGTCCAGGGAGCCCGGGTTTGTCTCAGCGATCGTCGCGAGCAACTCCCGGTTGCTTTCGGACAGCACCTTGGCCAGCGTTTCGAGCGACTGGAACCAGACTTTCGGTTCATCGGGCGCGGGTTTGTATTGGCCTTTCGCGATGGCGATGGTCCGGGCCTTGTATTCCTCGCGCGAGGCAATACCAACTTTCAGGATCTTGGTGTCTGCAGTCATATCAGTTACTCCTTTCCTGCAAGATCGTTTCAACTTCCGCCCAGAAATCCTCCATCAGCTTGCCGGCGTCCTCATAGTCGTAGAATCGGACTCTTTCGCCCTTGTGCTTGTGGTCGTATTCGATCCGCGTTCGGGCTCCCGGTCCGGAGCCTTCGGTGATCCCGTGCGCGTTGTCGAAACCCAGCAGGCGGGCGCCGTCCTCGGCATGGAGCGTCAGCGAATATTTAAGCCCCTGCGGGCGCTCCGGCGTCACGTCGCATTCCTTGACCTCAAACTTGACCCAGCATGTTTCGCTGCCATCGACGGCAAAGCGCTCCCCGTCCAGGGACAAAAGCGCGTCCAAGCCGTGGTCACGATCGGTCATGCTTTATCTTATCACTGTCTGATAAGATAAGTCAATTTCATGGACCACCACGGTCTGGTATCGCTCCTAGCCGGAGCCCGTCTGACATAGATCGGCCATCGCGGTCGTCCATTGGTCCGCCGCGTCGGGCAGCGGTCGAGACCCTATGCGGCCGTCGAACTGCGACGACAGTCTATGTCCACTCCCACGGCCTTAACGGACCCTGACGGGGAGAGTTCGATCACATAGCCGGTTCCGCGAGTCAAGAGAATCTCGCCATGCGCTAGTGTGCCTGAACACTGTGCCAAACTGTGTTCAGGCCGTCGCCCGCACGATCGCCCGGCTTCTTATCCATCATGCCACGATACAACGGCTTTCCTCCGTAGGTCCATTGACGATCGCCGTTGCCTGTATCGACCAGTTGGAGCGAGCCGGAGGCCTTATCGTCCGGGCTCGCGAGTGCGGGCGGAAAGTTTCGAGCGCAGTCGCCCTCGCATGATTTGTCATCCGGGGTCCCTTGTCCTCCAAAAACGTAGAGCGTCATCCCATGCTCATCAACGAGCCTGCCATCGTCGACGCGAGGTGGCGCGGCAAAGGTCGAAGTGACAGCGGAAAGCACCGCAATTCCAATAAGCGTCTTCATGTTCGTCTCCCTTCAGACTTCCATTGAGCGCGCGATCATGCGTCTCGCACGCGCGCTCCCCTTCAGACGGCGTCTTTTTCACAGCGGCGTCATGATGCGCAACACCGGATGACCATTGAGATCTTTAAGAGCGAAGTACGATCGATGAGTCGCCGAATCGACATACACAACGTGGGCGTTCGGTCCTAGGAAGCCCTCGCCCACCTTTGCCACGTGAGTCCCGACATAACGGAACATCGATATGACACCTGCTTCGCCAGCCACATACACGGTGCTCGTCGAAGCATCGAGCGCAAGCACGTCCGGATCACGTCCTACGTCGAACGACTGCGATACGCGCTTCGTGCGCAGGTCGAGCACCAACAATTTGCTGTTCCCCTCACAGGCGATGAATGCGAGTCGGGAGTGTGGAACAATGAGCAAGCCGTGGTTTCCGTCTGCTCCGGGCAAGTCGATGCGGGCGACGATTGTGTCCGTCGACGGGTCGATCTCGACCAACTGCCGACGCGTCTGAACGTTGACGAAGATGTGCCGCGAGACCGAGTCGTATTGCGTGTTGCCGACCTCGCCATCCAGCGCAATGGTCTTCACGCGGTGGTTCGTTGTCGCGTCGATGACGGTCTCAGTCTTTCCCGTCTCATCGGAAACGTAAAGCTTGTGTACATCGGGCGCATAGGCCATGCCATCGGGGTAGACACCTCCCGGCATACGAGCGACAACCTTCAGCGTCTTCTCGTCGATCGCAACGATCTCGTTCGTTCCGGTCGCCGAGGCGAACACCCGCGACAATTCCGGAACAACGAGCACGCCATGCACGGCGGAGACATTCGGTATCGTGGCAATGACCCGCGCACTGTGCGTGTCGAAGGCGAGGACTTCTCCATCTCCCAAGTGGGCAATCATCAACAAATGACGTTCAGGATCGCCACTCTCGTAATCGAAACGAGACGTGCGTCCTGGCATCGAAATGTCCGCAACGTGCTGAAGCGGGAGATGCGTGGCGGTTCCCTGTTCCGCTGCCGACGCGACGTGATCCGGCAGAAGCACCACGAATGACACACTCAACAGCGCCGCGCCGATAAGCGAGCCAAGGCACCGAAACGGTCGTGATGGGATCATGAACGGTCTCCGTCGAGACGGACATGTCGGAACGCGGCGAGCAACGTCAGGTCGTAGATGATCTTGAGCGCGCCGCATGCGATCAAAGGCGCTTCGAGCAAACCTAGTCCGATCAAGCCGCCGGCAATAGTCGGGGCAATGGCTGCGGCAAGACTACGCGGCACCGCTGTCAAACTCGCAGCGGCAGCTCGTTCCGCCGGCGTCACGACGGACATGACATAAGCACTGCGCGTGGGTACGTCGAGTTGCGACAGCACGCTCCGGAGAAGCAACATTAGCAGTGCCAGCGGCAGTGATGGCATGAACGCCGCCGCGATAAGACACAGGCTCGACGGAATATGCGTAAAGACCATCGTATTCAACAGGCCGATCCTGCGCGCTAAAGGCGCGGCTGCGAGTTGCGAGCCTGCGCTCAATAATCCTGTGCAGAAGAAGAACTGCCCAGCCGTGCCGATCGATAGGTCGAACCGCGCTATGAGCCACAGCGCTAGGAGCGCGTTGACTACCAGTCCTCCAGCAAAAGCATCGAGGCTGAAAAGCATCGCAAGGCGCATAACTATCCAGCGCGATGGGCCTAACGAGGTACGGATCGCGGCTGTAACTTGCTGATGCGACGGCATGTACAAGTACAGGACTAGGATCGCAAGGCCGCACAGCGCGTAGATCATGAACATGAACCGCATCGCTGACAGCGCTGATACTTCGAAATGCCCAGCGATCAAGTCGGGGACGCCAGCCAGCAGCGCACCCAGAGCGCCGGAGAGTGCGCCAACGAGGCTATAGCGCGCGAACAATGCAGTACGCGCCTGCGCTTGCGACGCTTCGGCAAGACATGCGTGTTCGATCGGTAGAAACAGACTGACATCGCCCGCGCTGGGATTCATCGTTCCGACGAATGCCACGACGAGCAGAGGCCAAAGCGTCGAGAAGCTGAAAAAGCCGATTCCTGTTGCTGCCATCATCGCGGCGGCAATCAACAGCAACGACCGGCGCGAATAACGATTGCCTATCATGCCGACGACAATCGTCGCGATCGCGGATCCGAGCAGGGTCGACGTGCTGACGAGCCCGACCGCTAGGGTCGACATACCGAGCGCGAGGAAGTATGCGGGAAGCAGCACCGCAATGAATCCATCGCAAAAGCCCCGCAGACTTCGCGCCGCGAGCAGTCGCCATACTCCGGGAGCGACGCCCGCAAGTGCGAATCTCGATGAGAAGCGAGTGCTGGCTGAAGTCATCGCAACAACTCCGGCGCGGGTGTGCGCCGCGCGGCACGCTTATGCGTTGCGCGCCGGCATGACCGCTTGGAGCCTCATGGACGCGTTGTCCCAGTTCAGGATGTTGAACAGCTGATTGACGTACTCCATGCGGCGGTTCTGATACTTCAAGTAGTAGGCGTGCTCGAAGACATCGAGCACAAGAATCGGTTGGATGCCCCAAGCTGTGAGCTTCTGATGGTTCTCGCATTGGAGGATCATGACCTTGTCCACCGCCGGGTGATAACCCACTACACCCCAGCCCGAGCCCTCGGTCGCGATCGTGGCAGCGGCGAGCTGCGCTTTAAACCTCGCATATGAGCCAAAGTTCTTGTCGATTGCCCTCGCAAGTTCGCTCTTTGGTTCTCCGCCTTTGCCCGAAATGCTCGTCCAGTACACAGTATGCAAGATATGGCTCGAAAGCTGGAATGCGAGTTCCTTCTCGTAATGCTTCACGAGCGTGAAGTCGTTTGTGTCGCGTGCCTTGGCCAGTGCATCTTCTGCTTTGTTCGCCGCCGTCACGGCGGGCTTGTGGTGAAAGTTGTAATGCAGTTCGACCGTCCGTGCGTCAATGACCGGTTCGAGCGCATCGTAGGCATAAGGTAGCGGGGCGGCAGCATATTTGCCGTCGGCGTCGGTCAGCTTGTCGACATAGCCTGCACTCTCCGCCGCGTCTGCTGAATGCGTTTTCGCCATGAGCAGACCTGCGCCGACAACAGCGGTGTCTTGAAGAAAGGTGCGCCGAGTTGCCATGATGTACTCCCTAGCTCCGATGCGCGCACCTCCGCTCAGTGCGCGTACAGGTGATGAAGCGGAAAGACCGCCAGACCGATGAGCGCAGAACTGCTTTTCGTTCAGCCAGTGGTGCTCGGTGACCACACCGCCGTACAGGAACGGAACGATTGCGAGTCCCGATCCAAAGACGAACGCGCCCGCCTTCGCGAAGAACAGTCCAATCTGACTGAGCGAGGAAAGATCGATGCCGCTCAGCGCACCGCTTAGCAAGGGTGCCTGGGCTGAAACCAGTGCATTCGCACCACCTTTGCCGAGCCACGCAGGTGGCGACCGCCGAAACATGTTCACGAGCCCGCCTGCAATGAACAGCCAGGCGATCTCGGACTCGGTAACAACGGTCACGACGATGAGCACCAGAAAGATGCCCCACAGGGTCTTGTCAGCGCCGAGCGTGGTTGTACGCGCTCATGGCGATAATGCCGACGACGGCTGCGCCGACGCCATAGAAGACCGCCTGCATCCACGGCAGGCCGCCGAAATGCACGTACGCCCAGCCGAGCGCTACGACCATGAGAAAGGAAGGCAGCACGAAAGCAACGCCGACCGCCGTCGCGCCGATGACGCGGTAATGCACATACCCAAGGTAGATCGACAGTTGTGCGGCCAGCGGTCCCGGCATCATCTGCGCGAGCCCGAGGCCTTCACGATAGTCGTCGTCGCTGATCCACCCTCGCCTCTCAACCAGATCCCGGTGCATGTATCCGACGAGCGCAACGGGACCGCCGAAACCGAAAGCGCCAAGCTTCAGCATATACAGCAACAACTGACCGCGCGAATAGGAAGGCGTGGCGGTCGCCGTCGTGCTCACGATCGACCTCCTTGGGCCGCGCTCTTCGCGATCGCTGCGAAGTGCGTGTACATGGAATCGAGTACGCGGCTTATCTCGTCGAGTAATGCGTCGTCGTCGGCAGTGCGTTCACGAGCGCCCGCCATGATGGCCTCGAAGCCGATCGCCTCGGGCACGGGAACGCCGCCAACATCGAGGGCGTGGACCATCGCGGCGAGACGCAGCAACGCGGGATCGCTCTCAAGCTCAAAGCTCGCCATCAAGACCTCGAACGTGACGCGTTCACCTACGTGCGTGAACGCTGCGCCATCGAAGTCAAATCCGAGCACGTTGGGCGGGCAAGCGTCCGGCGATGCCAGCCAGATGAACCGACTGTCGGGATCAATGAAGCGGCGGATGAGCCATGCGCTCGCCACGCGATCGACCCAGATACGCTGCCGTGTCGCCCAGGTGCGCCCCCGGTAATCCCTCGGCGCAAGCGTTCGGATCTCGCGCTCAGCCGGGTGCGGCTCGCCGGGGGACATCACGGTGTCGACGTGCGCCACGAAATCCTGCCAAGCCACTTCCGCGCGAGTTGCAGCCTCAGTAGGGAAAAAGTCGATCGCAACGATGCTTTCGTAATCCTTGCGCAAGCGCCGCATCAGTCGCCGAAGGTCCGTTTCGGCCTGTCCGAAGACGATCTTGCGCGCGTCACTTAGGGCGCCGATCAGGGCGTCGTAGTCGTTAGATCGGTCGAACAGGTCGCGAAACTCGGCTTCCTGTTCTTGATCCAGACTGGGAGCTCGCAGCAGATGCGCCGTGCCGCCGCTCTCGCCGATGGCCGTCGCAAGCTCACGGAGCGACGTTTCCCGCTCAGCCGTGAACGGCAGCAGGTAAATGCCGTCGCGCAGCACCGCGCAACCCTTCGCCTTGAGCGCGCGCCAGAACCGCATGCGGGCGGTCGCGTTCTCAGTAGGCAGCGTCAGAATCAACAGAGACCATGTCGTTAGGTTGTGCATGTTACATACGCTACACTCATGTTTCTTTCTCTACAAGCTAACTTATTAGCCCATTCACAGCCGCGAACGTCGTGCGGCGCGCGGCATCTGCTCCGCTCGCTAGCGACAGTCTTTTCACTGGATGCCGAATCAAGAAGGGTGAATGCGTCGCCCCTTTCCAGCCGTGAATCATGCTAAGCTAGATACCTATAGGGGGTATGGGTATGGCGCATCTTTCGCAGAACAAAGACGAGCTGCTGAAGCGGGTTCGACGCATTGCAGGACAAGTCCAGGCCATTGAGCGCTCGCTTGAGTCCGATGCCGACTGCGAGAAAGTGCTTCATCTCGCTGCGGCAACCCGCGGCGCGATGAACGGCTTGCTCGACGAGATCGTCGAAGCTCACGCGCGTGAACATGTCGCTCATCCCGACCTGACGGCAGCGGAGCGGGAAGAAGGCTTGGTTGCATTGATTGAAGCCATTCGGCGATACACGAAATGACGAACTCAAAGAATCAAACCCCTGGACACGAGCACTCGTTCCTGGGAAGCTCGCACGATGAAAACGCGCGACGGACGAAGTCCGTGGTCGTATTGACCGTAATCATGATGGTCGCAGAGATCGCCGCAGGCTATGCGACGGGCTCGATGGCGTTGCTTGCCGATGGTTTTCACATGTCGACGCACGCCGGTGCGCTTGGCATCGCGGTTCTTGCATACGGCTACGCGAAGCGAAACTCCGGCAATCGCGCTTACAGCTTCGGGACTGGCAAAGTCGGCGAACTCGCCGGCTTCGCCTCTGCTCTCGTTCTCGCGCTCGTTTCGCTGGGCATCGCAATCGAATCGGCATTGCGGCTTGTCCATCCAACGACCGTCGATTTTGGTCAAGCGACGATTATCGCGGTTGTCGGACTATTGGTGAACATCATCAGCGCGGTCATGCTTTCCGGCGGCGGTCACGAGCATCATCAACACCGTCATGGCCATCACCATCACGGGCACTCGCATGGCTCTGACAACAATATGCGGTCGGCCTACGTGCATGTGCTTGCGGATGCGTTGACCTCGATCCTTGCAATTGGCGCGCTGCTCGCTGGGCGCTATCTCGGATGGGTCTGGCTCGATCCAGTCATGGGCATCATCGGCTCGGTCGTCATTGCACGCTGGTCCTGGACGTTGATGCGTGACACAGCCAGCGTGTTGCTCGACAGAACTGACGAGCATGTCGCCGACGAAATTCGAGAGATATTGGCATTGCACGGGGATGCAGAACTCGCCGACCTACATGTTTGGCAGATCGGCCCGGAGGCGCGAGCGGCAATCGTGAGCGTCCGAGCGGATACCGGCGTCACAGCTGAGACTATTCGTGAGCGACTCGAACCTGTTCACGAGGTTATGCACCTTACGATCGAAGCCGTGAGTTAGCCGGCTCAAACGGCTCACGTATTATGGGCGCCCGAGTGCGGGCGCTGACTAAGCCTGAAACACGGAAGGCAGAATTTCGTCAGAAAGCGCGAGCTAACCGCAAACGCCTCAGGTGCAAGGCTAACGGCGCTTGCAGCGTTTGGGCCATAGCATTTGCCATGCAAGGTCAGCAGTTTTCGCTTGTCACGTCAGCTTCGCATGGACTGCCGCTGTCTTCTCGAAATTCTATCGACGCGGCGAGTAGATAGTAATCCTACGCTATAACGCTAAATTCCTTTATGTCAACAAGCCTGCGAACTTCAGTCTGAAATCTGATGGCGCGCCGGACGCGTGCCATTTCGACCGCGACTGAGAGCGACTGAGCCGAATCGGGCATACAAGCTTGTGAAACTTTGCGGTTCTGGAGGAAAGAAATGAGAAGATGGTGTGCATCGGGCGATCAAAGTCGATACCATGCGACCCGCGTCCGTTCGACCGACTCTCGCATTGGCTCGGCACGCGGTCTAAAGATCGGCTCCTGCCTGCCGAGGCGAGTCGTTGATGCTTTCGTCCCCCGGCGCACACGCCGCGAGTCGTGGCGCATCGCCAGGGAACCATCCGGAGGATGGGTTGCATCGTCAGATGCGTAGTGTCATTGACCGCCCTTCGCGTCGTCGGTTCCGCCCGGAGAAACCGAGTCGGCTGCGGCTTTCGCGTTCGGAACCTTCTTCGCTTTGTGAGGCTTCGTCTGCGATGGGCTGTGCTTCGGAGCAGACGCGGCTGAATCGTTCGCGGTCGTATTACCGCCTTGTGCATAGCTCGTCGCGCCCGTTAGCGTGAACGCGACCAGTGCCGACACGACCGAAAAGACTGTCTTCACTCTCATTTGAACCCTCCATTGCATGTGCTGCCGGTTGGTAACGCCTGAAAATCTTTTTTGCCTGTCGCGGCGGGCATGATCGTGGTACTGCTCACGAACAGAGGCACGACATTCGGCTAGGCTCACGAGCGCGCAGGATATATCCGAGGCCGCGCAGCGTCATGATCTGCGCCGTCGACTGGCAAAGACGCTTGCGCAAGCGATGCACGTACAGATCGACCGCATCGATACTGCCTGCTTCGTCGAGCCCGAAGATGCTGTCCATCAGAGAAGGTTTTGAAACCGTCTTGCCCTGCCGCAAAATCAAAGTCTCCAGAACGGCGTGCTCGCGGCGTCGCAGCGAAAGGAGCTGACCGTCGTGTTTGAACTCGCGGCTATCGAATCGATATTCCAGGTCGCCGCAGTTGATCGAAATCGTCGCGTCCGAACTTCGGCGGCGCGCGAGCGCTTTGATCCGCGCGACGAGTTCCCGGGCATCGACGGGTTTCACGACATAGTCGTCAGCGCCTGCGTTGAAGCAGTCGACCTTGTCGTCGATGGAACCGTGCGCCGTGAGCATCAGCACCGGCACCGTATCTCCACGGCGGCGCACTAGCGACAAGAGATCCTTGCCGCTCATCGAAGGCAAGCGCATGTCAAGTAATACCACGTCGTAACATTGCGCGCGCATGATCGGGGCGGCGTGCTCCGCAGCCGGAACGTAGTCGACGACAAACCCCTCCGCTTTCAGCAGACTCACGATCCAGTGAGCCAGCTCGGCATTGTCCTCAACCAACAATAGTTTCATCGTGACCCTCTTCGCGTATCCACGCCGGGAATCGCACCGTCACGCTAAGGCCCGTTCCGTCCGGACCCGGAGCGAGATCGATATCTCCGCCATGTAGACGGGCGATTTCCCTTACTATCGGCAGACCAAGCCCGGTGCCCTCGGTCGAAGTGGACGCGCGGTAGAAGCGCTCGAATACCAGAACGCTGTCCTTGGCGGCAATGCCCGGTCCGTCATCCACGACCTGCAGCACGACGGCCGCGCCCTCGCGCCGAACAACGGCCGTGACAGTTCCGCCTTGCTGGGTGTAGCGGATTGCGTTATCGACAAGGTTCGAAACGAGCGCCCCGAGTAACTCGCGGTTGCCTGCGACGACGGAATCTCCGTCGAACTCCGCACCGAGATCGATGTCACGTCGTTGCGCGGCGATGATCAATTCTTCGAGAACCGAGGCCACCACGGCTGCCACGTCCGTCCGGGAGCGGGCTCGCCGCGGAGCGGACTCCGCCTGCGCCAGCAGGAGCAGTTGGGCCGTCGCGTTCTTCATCTTCTCCGTGCTTCGTCGCGCGCCCAGCAAAGCGTCCCAGGCTTTCTCCTCATCGCGGTCGGCTCGCAAGGCATACTGAATCTGTGCGTCTAGCAGCGCGAGGGGCGTGCGTAGCTGATGCGCGGCGTCAGCGATAAACTGACGTTGTCTCACCGCATGCAATTTCAACTGCGAGATGCATTGATTGATCGCATCGACAATCAACCGAAGCTCGCGAGGCAGCCGCTCGGCATGGATCGTCTCGATCTGTAGCGCCTGGCGTCCGGCGACATCGTCCCGGAGCTTCGTCAGCGGCCGAAGCTCCACGGCGAGTCCCAGTGGAATTAGCACAGCAACGAATGCAAGCATCAGGCATTCACGGATCAGTTGCGGGCGCCAGAGATCAGCGAGCAGTCCGTGACGTGAAGCCTGCGTCTTGCCGACGATCACCAGAACGCGTTCGGCTTTGCCCGAGTCATACAACTCCCGCGAGAAGGCGACGGCACGTATCGGGGTTTGTTCGAGCGTTGCGTCGAAAAAGACCGGCTGCGTCCCGACCTGCCGAGGCGTCGGCAAATCAGGATTGCCCGATAAAAGCTTGTCGTGCCCCGACACCACCTTGTAGAACACCTGATCCTGATACGCCGATTCGAAAAGCTCCAGCGCGGCAGGAGGA
Organism: Caballeronia catudaia; assembly: GCF_001544755.2. Classification (GTDB taxonomy): domain Bacteria; phylum Pseudomonadota; class Gammaproteobacteria; order Burkholderiales; family Burkholderiaceae; genus Caballeronia; species Caballeronia catudaia. The sequence goes on from NZ_FCOF02000083.1 coordinate 11,053, forward strand.
ATCGACACGGCCAGGCCGCCGTCCACCCAGTCGATGTCTTCGATGATGGTGCGCGCTGACGACAATAGCGTACTGTCCTGTATCAACTCTGCCGTATGTTGCGCCGAGTCGTACGAGGTCCACCCGGTCACGAGAATGAAGGTTGCGAGCGGCACGAGTAGCCATGCCATCAGACGCATTCGAAGATCGAGATGCAACATGGCGCGCAAGCATCCCCGTCGCAGGATGACCGTCACGCCTGCGCTCCTGCGAGCGGCAGTGTCGAATCTGTCGTTGTCGATTGCCTCCATCGTCTCGTTCCACCTTTCGCTCTCTGGTCTTCTGCCACGGGCAAGCAGATCGCCACGCATAAAGACCTTTCGGTCTGCTCCTGGCGTATGAAGCGATGCATGCGCCACCCCAAGGATTCTATTCAAAGCAATCCTTCTGGCGGCTTTCAGGTCCCGGGTTTTGAGCTACGGGATTTCCATGATCGAAACGCAGCTTCCGCGCTTCCTTTCTTAAGCGTTTCTTAAGCATTTCGTCGCCCGCAGTTTTCACAAAAGGCGAATGTCCGACCCTTGGTGGTGTCGTCGGCGTGGTCGAACGATCTACATTGCACCACTGCGCTGCGGGATATATAAATTTTTATAGGATACAGGAGTGTCTATGCCGAGTCGAGTAGCGCAAGGGAATCGCACCCCCACGCTCTCGCAGATCCGGACGTGAATCTCTCGATTCATCCGGCTCCT
>NZ_FCOF02000061.1 GCF_001544755.2 Caballeronia catudaia
AAACGACTCCACGCCGATGATAGTGCGGATACCCGTGTGAAAGTAGGTAATCGTCAGGCTCCTCATGCCCTAACGCCTAAACCCCACCCCGCAAAGGTGGGGTTTTTGCGTTGGGGCGCTGCAATTCTAAAACGACCAACTTCAACCGAAGCCGCTGTAAATAGCTGCCGATGCGGTTATCAGCGCTCCAAAAACCGCTCAGCCAAGCGGACCCAATACGACGATCCGATCGACAGCAAATCGTCGTTGAAGTCATAACTGGCGTTGTGCAGCATGCATGGCCCAGCGCCATGCCCGTGCTCGCGATGTCCTCCATCGCCGTTACCGAGGAACGCATAGCATCCAGGCTTCTCGAGAAGCATGAACGAAAAATCCTCCGCGCCCATCGTCGGCTCGACGGCGCTATCGACCCTGTCCCTCCCCACCACTTCCGCCATGATTTCCGCCGCAAATCGCGCCTCCTCTGGGGCGTTGATCGTTGGTGGATAATTTCTGTGGAAGTGCATTTCGACGTCGCATTCGTAGGCGGCTGCCGTCGCTTCGACGATTTTGCGCATCCGCTGTTCGATAAGATCGAGCGTCTGCACAGTGAAGGTGCGTACGGTTCCACCAAGCCAAGCTACGTCCGGTACGATGTTCGCGGCTTCGCCGGCGTGAATCTGCGTGATGGAAAGCACCGCGGTATCAATCGGTTTCTTGTTTCGCGTGATGATGGCCTGGAGCCCATTCGCAATCTGGACCGCCGTGAAGACCGGGTCGCGACCGTTATGAGGCAGTGCTGCGTGCGAACCGGTCCCGCGGATCGTGATGCGAAACTCGTTGCTCGACGCCATGATCGGCCCTTCGGTCACACCGAAATGACCAGCGGGAATGCCCGGCCAATTGTGGATGCCAAACACCGCATCCACCGGAAAGCGATCGAAAAGACCGTCCTTGATCATTGCTTTCGCGCCCGCGCCACCTTCTTCGGCCGGCTGAAATATGAAAACGACCGTCCCGTCGAACTCGCCGTGTTCGGAAAGATGCTTCGCAGCACCGAGCAGCATCGCCGTATGTCCATCGTGGCCGCACGCATGCATGCGGCCGTCGTTCGTCGATCGATGTCCGAACGTGTTCAATTCCTGAATGGGCAGCGCGTCCATATCCGCGCGCAGTCCGATCGATTTTCCGCCGGAGCCGCGTTTCAGCACCCCGACGACACCTGTTTTGCCTAGTCCCCGATGCACTTCGATTCCCCACCGTTCGAGGTTATCGGCGACGAGCTTCGCGGTGCCGACCTCTTCGTAGCGTAATTCGGGGTGGGCATGGATCGTTCGTCGGAGTGTTTTGATTTCATCGTGTGAAGCTTCGATTTCCGGGATCAGATTCATTTGAGCCGCTCTTTCAATTGAATTCGGATGGCGCGTATCCGCCGCGCGTGGGGTTTTATTCTACGTCGCCACTATTTGCCGTACCGGACGGTCGATCGCACAACGCCCGTAATAGAATTCCTCATCTGCCGCCCTTTACGCTGATTTACCGGACTTTTCGATGAACGCTCCAGCCGAGTTTGCCCGAGCCGTGTGCCCACACGATTGCCCCGACACATGCGCAATGCGCGTAACGGTGAAGGACGGCAAAGCGGTCAAAATTAGCGGCGATCCCGACCACCCACCGACGCAAGGCGTGCTGTGCACGAAAGTCACGCGGTACGCCGAGCGAACGCATCACAAGGATCGGCTCCTGACGCCACTGCGCCGAGTCGGAAAAAAGGGCGAGGGTCGATTCGAGCCGATCGGTTGGGACGAGGCGTTGAAACTTGCCGCCGAACGCTTGGATGCGATCGCCCGGCGAGCGCCGGAAGCCATCGTCCCATATAGCTACGCTGGCACAATGGGTCTGGTGCAAGGCGAAAGCATCGCTGCCCGATTTTTCAACGTGCTTGGCGCCTCGCGGCTCGAACGCACCATTTGCGCTGCGGCGGGCGCGGCCGGTTTGCGCTACACGTATGGCGCGAGCGTCGGCATGCATAGCGAGTTCTACGACGAGAGCGAACTGATCCTGATCTGGGGCGCGAACCCGATTGCCTCGAGCCTGCACTTCTGGACCCGCGCGCAGGAGGCCAAGCGGCGTGGTGCAAAACTGATCGCGATCGACCCTTATAAATCGCTCACGGCCGAAAAGTGCCATCAGCACATCGCGTTGCGCCCGGGCACCGACGCTGCGCTTGCGCTCGGGATGATCGAGGTCCTCGTCCGCGAGAATCTCATCGACCATGACTATGTGTTCGCGCATACGGTGGGCTTCGACGGGCTCGCGGCGCGCGCCACGCAATATCCGCCCGCGCGCGTGGCGCAGATTTGCGGTATCGAAGAGAGCGTGGTCGTCGAACTCGCGCGCGCTTTCGGGGCGACGAAAAAGGCAGCGATTCGCCTCAATTACGGCATGCAGCGCGTGCGCGGCGGTGGCAATGCCGTTCGCGCGATCGCCTGTCTGCCATCGTTGACGGGCGCGTGGCGCGAGCGCGCTGGCGGACTATTGCTGTCATCGTCGGGCTGGGCGCCGATCGACGGCAACGCGCTCGAACGCCCGGATTTGCTGCCCGGCTGGCCGTCGAAAATACCGCGCGCCGTGAACATGAACGCGATCGGCGACGCGCTGCTGCATCCGGGCGACGAAACCTTCGGGCCGAAAATCGAAGCGCTGATCGTCTATAACTCGAACCCGGTCGCGGTCGCGCCGGACTCGGCGAAGGTGGCAGCGGGCTTCGCGCGCGAGGATCTATTCACGATCGTGCTCGAACACTTCCAGACAGATACCGCGGACTATGCCGACCTGATCTTCCCCGCGACGACACAACTCGAGCATCTGGACGTCCACAAGTCCTACGGACACACACACGTGATGGCGAATCTTCCGGCGATCGGTCCGGTCGGTGAAGCGCGCCCAAACACGGAAATTTTCCGCGGTCTCGCGCGTGCGATGCAGCTCGTCGAGCCAGCGCTGTTCGAGACCGACGAGCAGATCGCATCGAGAGCGTTCCGCTGGGACGACCGCACGCTGGAAGGGCAGAGCTGGGAGAAGCTGAAGGCGTCCGGCTGGCTCAAGCTCAATATTGCAGAAGCGCCGCTTGCTGACGGCGCGTTTCGAACGCCGTCGGGGAAATGCGAATTCTATAGCGAACGTCTGGAGCGCGAAGGCCTCGATCCGCTGCCGGATTACCTGCCGCCATACGAATCCGTCGACGGGTCGCCGGAACTCGCAGCCCGCTATCCGCTTGCGATGATCTCGCCGCCAGCGCGTAATTTCCTGAACAGCAGCTTCGTGAACATCGAGAGTCTGCGTGCGGCGGAGCGCGAACCGTATCTGGACATCCATCCCGCCGATGCCGAAGCGCGTGGCATCGCCGACGGCGCGCTCGTGCGCATTTTCAACGATCGCGGCTCAATGCAGGCCCGCGCGCGCGTGACGGCGCGCGCGCGCGAAGGCGTGGTCGTCGGTCTGTCGATCTGGTGGAAGAAGCTATCGCCGGATGGCTGCAACGCCAATCAGGTCACGAGCCAGGCATTGACCGATCTCGGCAGATCGGCGACGTTCTACGATTGCCTGGTCGAAGTGGAGCAGATGCATTGACAGGTATCGGAAAAGCAGGCTCGGACGAGCCCGGTGCATGGCGTCTAACCCAGTTGTCGGAGACCTGCCGAAAAGCTAGGATCTCGTTTCCGCACGACCATTCTAATATCTTATAAAGGAGACGCCGTATGGAGAAACCTTGGCTGAAGTCCTACCCGGCCGGCGTGCCTGCGGAGATCGATGTATCCGCGTATCGGTCCGTTTCCGAGTTGCTCGAGGACAGCTTCCGCGCGAACCGCGATCGCCGCGCGTTCGTGTGCATGGGCCAGTCGATTACGTATGCCGAGCTCGACGCGATGTCGATCAAGCTGGCCGCGTGGTTTCAGAAGAGAGGCATGAAGCCCGGCACACGCGTCGCGCTAATGATGCCCAACGTTCTGCAATATCCCGTGGCGATCGCGGCGGTGCTGCGCGCCGGTTATATCGTCGTCAACGTGAATCCGCTGTATACGCCGCGCGAGCTCGAACATCAGCTCAAGGACAGCGGTGCGGAAGCGATCGTCATCCTCGAGAATTTCGCGGTCACGCTCCAGGCGGTCGTCCGAAATACGGCGATCAAGCACGTGGTCGTCGCGTCGATGGGCGATCTCATGGGCTTGAAAGGGCTGTTGGTCAACGTCGTCGTGCGCCGCGTGAAGAAGTTGGTGCCCGAATGGAGCGTGCCCGGCAGCGTCCGTTTCAACGACGCGCTCGCCGAAGGCGCACGCAGCACGCTGCAGCGGATCGTTCAAACCCCGGACGACGTCGCGTTCCTGCAGTACACCGGTGGCACGACGGGCGTTGCCAAGGGCGCGACGCTCACGCATCGCAATGTCATCGCAAACACGCTGCAGTCCGAAGTCTGGCTCGACCCGGCCCGCAAGCGCCGCCCGGATATCGACCAGTTCGTCTGCGTGGTCGCGCTGCCGCTGTATCACATCTTTGCGCTGACGGTGTGCGGGATGCTGACGATACGAACCGGCGGCCTGGGCGTGCTGATTCCGAATCCGCGTGATATCGCGGGAACGATCAAAGAACTGAAGGGCGTTCCTATCAACACATTTCCGGCGGTCAACACGCTCTACAACGCGCTGTTGAATCATCCGGACTTTGGCAAGCTCGATTTCTCCAAGCTCATCGCGGCCAACGGCGGCGGCATGGCGGTCCAGGAAGCCGTGGCAAAACGGTGGTTCGCGGCGACCGGCGTGCCGATCGTGGAAGGCTACGGCTTGTCCGAGACTTCGCCCTGCGTGACCTGCAATCCGGTGACGGCCACCGAATACACTGGCACGATCGGCTTGCCGCTGCCGTCGACGGAAATCTCCATCCGCGACGACAACGACAACGAAGTGCCGCTCGGCCAGCCCGGGGAAATCTGCATCCGCGGACCGCAGGTGATGGCGGGCTACTGGAACCGGCCCGATGAAACCGCGAAGGTGATGACACCCGACGGCTTTTTCCGCTCGGGCGATGTGGGCGTGCTGGATGATCGCGGCTACGTGAAGATCGTCGATCGCAAGAAGGACATGATCCTGGTGTCGGGGTTCAACGTGTATCCGAACGAGATCGAGGACGTCGTCGCCATGCTGCCGGGCGTGTTCGAAGTGGCCGCGGTCGGCGTGAAGGACCAGACATCCGGCGAGGCGGTGAAGCTTTTCATCGTGCGCAAGGATCAGGACCTGACCGAAGCCGACGTCATGGCCTATTGCAAAGAGCGGCTCACGGGTTACAAGCGTCCGCGGATGATCGAATTCCGCAACGATCTGCCGAAGAGCAATGTCGGCAAGATCCTGCGGCGCGAATTGCGGGACGGCTGCGCGTAGCATCGGTATTGCTGGAAACGGAAAAGCCCTCGTGTCGTGAGACGCGAGGGCTTTTTCGCTGTGTCCCCTACCCGCGCGCACGAAAAAAGGCGCCCGAAGGCGCCTTTCAATGCATACCGCTTTGTTACGACTTATTAGAACTTGTGGCGGATACCGACGACAGCGGCAACCTGGTTCGACGTCGACGACGGCGACAGACCGTTGATGTTCGCAACAGCCGTTTGGTTCGTCGAGTCCGTGCCGCTCGCGTGCTGGTACACACCGTCGATGTACACGTCGGTGCGCTTGGACAGGAAGTAGTCCGCGCCCAGCATGCCTTGATGGTACTTGGCGTTACCCAGGCCGTAGCCCTTCGTGTAGTCGTACGCCACGCCCAACAGCAGAGCCGGGGTCAACTGATACTTGAAGTTGATTTCGGCGTTGTGGAACTTGCCCGTGCCGCCCGTGAAGCCGCCGGTCGGCGTCAGGCCCGTGCCCGGCTCCGAACCGAGATCCTTGAACTGCGTGTTGCTATACGTTGCGCCGACGGTCGCCGCGCCGAACGTATAAGCACCGCCAGCCGAGATCACTTGCTGCGTCTTCGCCGAAGCGTAGCCGTTGATCACGCGGCTGGAGCCGAAGTTCGACGTCGTCGTGCCCGCGGTCGTCGCCGTGCGGCTGTTCGGGGTGTTGCCGAAGAACGAGTAGTTCGGGTCCTTGACGTTCAGGTAGCCCGCGCCCAACTGCAGGGGACCTTGCGAGTAGCCGAGACCAACCGACCAGATCTGGTTGCGGTTGAACTGGCCAGCGTTGCCGCCGAGGCTGTACAAGCCGCCGAACGTGAAGCCTGCGTAGTTCGCGCTCGTGTACTTGATCGCGTTGTTCACGCGATTCGAGTTGTTCATGTTGTCCAGGTCGCCCGGGTGTGCGCCGAAGTACGATGCCCACTGGCTACCGACTTCGAATGCGCCGGTGTAGTCGACCACGGAGTCGTACTGGCGACCCAGGGTGACCGTGCCGAATTGCGCCGTCGACAGACCAACATACGCCTGACGGCCGAATTCAGCGCCGCCTTGACCCAGTTGGCCGTTGAACACGTTGAAGCCGTTTTCCAACACGAAGATGGCCTTCAGACCACCACCGAGGTCTTCCGTGCCACGCAGGCCCCAGCGGCTGCCCTGCAAGTTGCCGCTGTTCATGGCATACAGCTTTTGGCCACTGCTATTGTTGTTGTAGACGAAGCCTGCGTCGATGATGCCGTACAGCGTCACGCTGCTCTGCGCATGTGCGGCGCCAGCGAAAACGCCCAATGCAGCGAGAGCGAGAAGCGACTTTTTCATTGATTAGATCTCCAGGGAGTGTTTGCGACTGTTTGGCAAGGTCACTGTTCTAGCGCCAGTGTGTTGACGTCCCTGCCGGGCTTCTAAACGAAGTTGACACGTAATGTAACAAAGAGCCTTTGACGGACAAAGGAAAAGGGCGCGGTCTGCCCAACCCATGTGACGTTTACGCAACAGGCGCTAAAATGTTGGTTTTGCAGGATTTTTGCGACCCGTGTTTGCCCTAATTACCAAAGCGGATGCTTAGAAAAGGTCGCTTTCGGTCTTGGCATCCGGGCTTCGGCGGGTTCGTTCGGACCAACCGGCGCGAGCATCGGCTGGTGTGGATGTGCGCTAAAATCCGCGTTTCGCTCAGCGCCGACGAGCCAGAGATCCCGAATTGCTGCAGCCGCCCGCGTTGTACCGGCGACCATGAAGAGAGGTCACAACATGACGCTCGATGAAGTCATCAGCGAGTTCGATCGGGGCTTGCGCTCCATGACGGGCGTGAGCCGCATGTCGCGTCCGATTCCCGAATCGACGATATCCGGCACCGATCTCCCGAGCGACGTCATCTCCGAGGAGTCGCAACTCACGGAGAAGGAGCGCGCCCACTCGGCCGGTCTGATGCGTGTGAACCACGTTGGCGAGGTTTGCGCGCAGGCGCTTTATCAGGCGCAAAAACTCGCCACGCATTCGCCTGAACTCAAGGCGAGCTTCGAGCACGCAGCTCGCGAAGAGGAAGATCATCTTGCGTGGACGACGAAGCGCCTGAAGGATCTGGATGCGCGGCCGAGCCTGCTGAATCCGTTCTGGTACGCGGGCGCGCTTGCGATGGGTTTCGTCGCGGGACGATTCGGCGACCGCGCGAGTCTCGGCTTCATGGCGGAGACGGAGCGTCAGGTCGAGCAGCACCTCGATGGTCATATGAAGACGCTGCCGGCGAACGATCACGCATCGCGCGCGATCGTCGAGCAAATGCGTCTGGACGAGAGCGCGCATGCCGCTGCCGCCATCGGCGCGGGTGGAAGCGAAGTGCCATTTCCGGTCCGCGCGCTGATGCGCGCTGCCTCGAAAGTCATGACGCGAACGGCATATTACATATAACCGGCTAATCGCCTCGGCCGATCCCATAGCGGATTGGCCGGTAACCTCGCGGCCGCATTCCATCTGCGGCCCACAAATCGGGCAAAAAGACCGTTACATTTCCCTCATTTCCGCAGCAGATTTCACGTACTACCTTCACATCCCTCAGTAGCTCTCTAATTCATAACGGTTTTCTCTTTTGTCATCACTTCAAGCTCTTGCGCTAAGTCCTTGTTCTAGCGAATAAAAAGCACTCGAAAAAAAGGTACGCGTCTTGACCGAGGAAATGCGTTCCTCTAAAGTGGGAGACAGTGTGAGAAAGTGGTCTTTTGTGTGATTCACAGACCATTTTCAAGCACAACGGAGTGGGGACGGACGTCAGGGTGGGCGTCTGAAACGGGGAGAGGGCGAGTGTTCCAAGGAGCGTCGGCGCTGACGCTCGATGCGAAAGGACGGATGTCGGTTCCGTCGCGCTATCGGGAAGCGCTGCAAGTGCAGGCTGAAAGCCGGGTGACGCTCACGAGGAGCCCGGATGGATGCCTGTTGCTCTTTCCTCGCCCGGAGTGGGAGCGGTTTCGCACGAAGGTCGCCGCGCTTCCGATGGAAGCCATCTGGTATCAGCGCATTTATCTCGGTAACGCAATGGATATGGAGCTCGACAGCGCCGGGCGTGTGCTCGTTTCGCCCGAGCTTCGCGCCGCCGCTTCCCTGGAAAAGGACGTGACGCTGCTCGGCATGGGAGAGCGCTTCGAGGTATGGGACTCGCAGATTTACGCCGCGAAGGAAGCCGCTGCCATGGCGCAGGGCATGCCGGATTCGTTGAAGAACTTCACTTTTTGACGCGGCGCTGAAGAACATGGCGAAGTCGTCGGGAATCGAACTGCAGCATCGCACGGTGCTGCTGCAGGAAGCAGTAGACGGACTGATCACGCGCACGGACGGCATCTATATAGATGGCACGTTTGGGCGCGGCGGTCACAGCCGGGCCATTTTGCAGCGGATGGGTGAGGCGGGGCGGCTCATCGCTTTCGACAAGGATCCTCTTGCAATCGCCACGGCGCAACAGATTCAGGACTCGCGTTTTTCGATCGTGCACGACAGCTTCGCGGTATTGCGCGATGCGACGAGCGAGCGTGGGGTAGAGCGGGTGTCGGGCGTATTGCTCGACCTTGGCGTGTCGTCGCCGCAGGTGGACGACCCGGAGCGCGGCTTCAGCTTCCGCGCGCAAGGTCCGCTCGACATGAGGATGGACCCGACTCGCGGCGAGTCGGCGGCAGAGTGGCTCGCACGGGCCACGGTGCAGGAACTGACGGAGGTGATCAGAGATTATGGGGAAGAACGGTTTGCTTTTCAGATTGCAAAGGCGCTTGTTGCTCGCAGGGCAGAGTCCGACCGTCTTGGGCCTCTCGACAGCACGCGCGAGCTTGCCGAAATCGTGGGTAACGTCGTCAAAACCCGTGAAAAGGGCAAGGACCCGGCAACTCGTACCTTTCAGGCTATACGGATTCACGTCAATCAAGAGCTTGCGGAGCTGCAAGTAGTTCTTGAGTCGGCATTGGCATTGTTGGAGCAAGGGGGGCGGCTGGTCGTGATCAGCTTTCATTCACTCGAAGACCGGATCGTCAAGCGGTTCATGCAGGCGCACGCAAGCGCGCCGGCGGTGGACCGTCGCTTGCCGATCCGCGCGGTCGACCTGCCGAGCCCGCCGCTGCGCGTAGTCGGCCGCGTGTTTCCGAGCGAAGCCGAAGTCGCCGCCAACCCGCGCGCGCGATCCGCGGTGATGCGTATCGCGGAGCGGATCGCGCCATGAACCGTCTCAATATTTTCCTGCTGATCATCGTGCTCGGATGCGCGCTGTCGGTCGTCAGCTCGACCAACCAGCAGCGGGAAATCTTCATCGATTTGCAGCGGGCGCAATCGCAGGAGCGCCAGCTTCAACAGGACTACGCGCAGTTGCAGTATCAGCAGAGCGCGCTGTCGAAGACCTCGCGCATCGAACAGTTGGCCACCAAGTCGCTGAAGATGCAGCCCGTGACGACCGGCCGCACGCAATATCTCACCTACGACACGGCCGCCAACAAGGCCGCCGACGCACCCATGCCGCCGCCGCTGCCGGCGTCGGCGCCGCCTGCACGCGGAGCCAAGCGATGAAAAAATCCGCGAAGCAGAAAGACATCGCTCATACGCCGAATCCGCTCCTCGCCGTCCGCCTGCCGATGTGGCGCTCGAAGTTCGTCGTGTTCCTGCTGTTCATGGCGTTCGTCGCGCTTGCCGCACGAGCGTTCTGGATCCAGGGTCCGGGCAACGCGTTTTTCAAGAAGCAGGGCGAGAGCCGCTATCAGCGCACGCTCGAATTGCCGGCGACGCGCGGCCAGATCCGCGATCGTAACGGTCTCGTCCTCGCGACCAGTCTGCCGGTGAAGGCGATCTGGGCGATTCCCGAAGCCGTGCCGAACGATCTCGGCGCGGAGAAGTTCGCGCAATTGTCCAAGCTGCTCGAGATGCCGGAAAAAGAGTTGCGCGCAAAGCTCTCGATGGACAAGACCTTCGTCTACGTGAAGCGCCAGGTATCCCTCGAAACCGCGCAGAAAGTCGCCGCGCTGGACATTCCGGGCATTTATTCGCGTGGCGAATACAAGCGCTTCTATCCGGAAGGCGAAATCACCGCGCACCTGATCGGCTTTACTAATATTGAAGACAAGGGACAGGAAGGCGTCGAGCTTGGCGACCAGCGCGTCCTCGCCGGCACGCCGGGCATGCGTCGCGTCATCAAGGACCGCATGGGCCATATCGTCGAGGACGTCGACGAGCAGGTCGTGCCGCACAATGGTACGGACGTCGAACTCTCGATCGACAGCAAGATTCAGTACATTGCGTACACGAACCTGAAGGCCGCCGTCGAGAAGTCCAAGGCGAAGGCAGGCGCGGCGATCGTGATCGACACGAAAACGGGCGAGGTGCTCGCGCTCGTCAACTATCCCACGTACAACCCGAACGACCGCTCGCGCATGACCGGCGAGCAGTTGCGCAACCGCATTCTCACGGACACGTTCGAGCCGGGCTCGATCATGAAGCCTTTCACCGTGTCGCTCGCGCTCGATCTGCATCGCGTGACGCCGAATACGCTCGTGGAAACCGGCGGCGGCGTGTTCGTGCTCGACGGCGCGCGCATCACGGACGATTCCGGCTTTGGCACGCTCACCGTCGGCGGCGTGATTCAGAAGTCGAGCAATATCGGCGCGACCAAAATTGCGATGCAATTGCGTGCTGAGGAAATGTGGAATATGTACACGGGACTCGGACTCGGGCAGGCGCCGAAAGTCGGCTTCCCGGGTGCCGTGACGGGACGTCTGCGGCCGTGGAAGAGCTGGCGGCGCATCGAGCAGGCGACGATGTCCTACGGCTACGGTCTCTCGGCATCGCTGTTCCAGCTTGCGCGCGCGTACACCGCGATCGCGCATGACGGCCAGGTTCTGCCGGTGTCTATTTTCCGCACGCCGGGCGATCAACCGGTCATCGGCCAGCAGGTTTTCTCGCCGACCACCGCGCGTCAAGTGCGCGCGATGCTCGAAACCGTGACGGCGAAGGGCGGCACGTCGCCGGATGCGGCGGTGCCGGGCTATCGCGTCGGCGGGAAGTCGGGAACGGCGTACAAGCACGCGGGCCGCGGCTACGATCATTCGAAGTACCGCGCATCGTTCGTCGGCATGGCGCCGATGCCGAATCCGCGGATCGTCGTGGCCGTATCGGTCGACGAGCCGACGGTCGGCAGCCACTTTGGCGGCCAGGTGTCGGGTCCGGTGTTTTCGGGCATCGTCGGCGATACGCTGCGTGCGCTCAACGTGCCGCCTGATATGCCGGTCAAGCAGATGGTCGTGACGGACGATTCGAACTCCGCCACGCAAGCCGCCGCGCAGCAGCCGGCGAACACGAACAACGCGAATGCCGCGAAGAAAGTCGCGGTATCGAGCAATATGAAGACGCACCCGGGAGTCGTGCGATGAGCGCGCAAGCCCGTCAGAGCAAGATGCAGAAGGACGTATCACACGCCGTTCAATGGCTGCGCGCGCATGCGCAGCCCGAGGCGCAATTGCACGCGGACACGCGCTCGCTCAAAAGCGGCGACGTGTTTCTTGCCTATGCGGTCGAGGGCGCGGACAACCGTCCGTATCTCGACGCCGCGCTCGCCGCGGGCGCGGCCGCTGCGCTTTATCAGCCGGAAAACTTCGCGGGCAAGCCGGACGCATCGAAGGCGCTCGCCGTGAAGGCGCTCGACGAGCTGGCCGGCCCGATCGCGTCCGCGTGGTACGGCGAACCCACCACGTCGATGCTCACCGTTGGCGTGACGGGCACGAACGGCAAAACCTCGTGCAGTCAGTGGATTGCCACCGCGCTGACGGCGCTCGGCCGTCCGTGCGCGATCGTCGGGACGCTCGGCATCGGCATGCCGGGTAAGCTTGTGCATAGCGGCTTTACGACGCCGGACGCGCCGCAGCTTCAGCGCGCCCTCGCGCAACTCAAGGCCCAGGGTGCCGAAGGCGTCGCGATGGAAGTGTCGTCGCACGCGCTGCATCAGGGCCGCGTGAACGGCGTCGACTTCGACATCGCCATCTTCACGAATCTCACTCAGGATCATCTCGATTACCACGGCACGTTAGACGCCTACGAAGCGGCGAAGGCGCGCCTTTTCGCGTGGCCGTCGCTGAAGACGGCGATCGTCAATCGCGACGACGCGGCCGGCCAGCGGCTGATCGAATCGCTGCGCGGCAAGGTGCGCACGATCGCGTACGGCGTCGAAATGCCCGTCGATGCCGCTCCGAGCGCCGACGCCATGCTGCTCGCAACGCAAGTCCGCGCCACGGCGACCGGCACCGCATTTCATCTCTCGTGCGACTGGGGCGAAGCCGACGTCGAAGTCGGCACGCTCGGCGCGTTCAACGTGAGCAATCTGCTTTCCGTGCTCGGCGTGCTGCTCGAAGTCGGCGTACCGTTCGACGCCGCGATCGCGCATGTCGAAAAGCTCGAATCGGTCAACGGCCGCATGGAGCGTCTCGGCGGGCGCATGCAGAGCGACGAGCCGCTCGTCGTGATCGATTACGCCCACACGCCCGACGCGCTCGACAAAACGCTCGCGGCGCTGCGCCCGATCGCCCAGGCGCGCGGCGGCGAGCTCGTCTGCATGTTCGGATGCGGCGGCGACCGCGACGCGACCAAGCGTCCGCTGATGGGCGCGATCGCCGAGCGTCTCGCCGATCAGGTCGTCATCACGAGCGACAATCCGCGGAGTGAAGATCCGCAATCCATCATCGATCAGATCGCGGCCGGCATGAACGACGCCGCGAAGGCGCGCCGCATCGAAGACCGGGCGAGCGCGATCCTGCAAGCAATCCGAAGCGCTGCACGTGAGGATGTCGTCGTGCTCGCCGGAAAAGGACACGAAGCCACGCAGGAAATCATGGGCAAGAAGCGCGCGTTCTCGGATCAGGATCACGCGCGCCTCGCGCTTGCCGCACGCGCCACGCAACAGCGCGGAGGTGGCGAATGACGATGTTCACGCTGCGCGAAGCCGCCGCGATGATTCCCGGCGCCGTCTTGAAGGGCGATGAAAACATAGCGATCGAGCGCGTCGTGACGGACAGCCGCGGCATCCAGGCCGGTGACCTCTTCGTCGCGGTGAAGGGCGATCGCTTCGATGCGCATGACTTCCTCGATCAGGTTGCGAAGAGCGGCGCGGCTGCGGCGCTCGTGTCACGCGAACCGAGCAACTCCGGTGCCTGGCCTCTTCCTGTCATCAAGGTAAAGGACACGCGCGCCGCGCTCGGTGCGCTGGCGCACGGCTGGCGCAAGCGCTACACGATGCCGCTCGTCGCCGTGACGGGCAGCAATGGCAAGACGACGGTCAAGGAGATGATCGCGTCGATCTTCGCGGCTGTCGTGGGTGAAGAAGCGCGGCTCGCGACTGCGGGCAACTTCAACAACGACATCGGCTTGCCACTCACGCTGTTCCGTCTGAACGCGTCGCACAAGCTCGCGGTCGTCGAGCTCGGCATGAATCATCCGGGCGAAACGGAAGTGCTCGGCAAGATCGCCGCGCCCGATGTCGCTGTCGTCAATAACGCGCAGCGCGAACATCAGGAGTTCATGGCGACGGTCGAAGCGGTCGCGCTCGAACATGCCACGGTGATTCACGCGCTGGGCGAATCCGGCACGGCCGTGTTCCCCGCCGACGATCAGTACGCCGTCTTCTGGCGCACGGCCGCGACGGACAACGCGATCATCGACTTCGCGCTGACCGACGATGCATCGAAGGCCGCCGTCACCGGCACATTGAAAGGCACGACGGTTCATATGCGCACGCCGCAGGGCGAGATCGCTGTCGCGCTCAACGTGCTCGGCGAGCACAACGCGCGCAACGCGCTCGCGGCGGCATCGGCGGCGCTAGCGGCGGGCGTATCGCTGGATGCGATCAGGCGCGGACTCGAAGCGTTCCAGCCGGTGAAAGGCCGTCTGCAAGTGAAGCGCGCCGTGCTCGGCGCGCTCGCGGGTGCGACCGTCATCGACGACACCTACAACTCGAATCCCGATTCGATGCGCGCGGCCATCGACGTGCTCGCATCGCAGGCTTCACCGCGCGTGCTCGTGATGGGCGACATGGGCGAAGTCGGCGAGGAAGGTCCGGCGTTTCATCGCGAAGTCGGCGCGTATGCGGCAGAGCGCGGCATCGATGCGCTCTTCGCGCTCGGCGACGCGAGTCGCGATTCGGTGAACGCATTCAACGAGAAGGCATCGAAGCAGACCGCAGACCATTTCGGTGACGTCGCTGAAATGGTCGCCGCGCTTCAAAGCGCGGGCTACGGCGACAAAGCCACGTATCTCGCAAAAGGCTCGCGCTTCATGAAGATGGAGCGCGTGGTGGATGCGTTGACGAGCCCCCAACAATCCGCCGCGGGCAGCACGCCCGCGGCACACTGATTCACTGAAGAGAAGGACCAGCATGCTACTCGCACTCGCGCAATGGCTCCAGAATGACGCCAGCTTCATGCGCGTGTTCACCTACATCACGTTCCGCGCGGTCGGCGCCACGGCGACGGCCATGCTGATCGGCCTCGTCTGCGGCCCGTGGGTCATCCGCAAGCTGACCTTGCTCAAGGTCGGCCAAGCTGTGCGCAAGGACGGCCCGCAGACGCACCTCGTCAAGTCCGGCACGCCGACGATGGGCGGCGTGCTCATTCTTATCGGCATTGCAGTGTCAACGTTGCTGTGGGCCGATCTCACCAACCGCTTCGTGTGGATCGTGATGCTCGTCACGTTCGGCTATGGCGTCATCGGCTGGGTGGACGACTATCGCAAGGTCGTGCATAAGGACCCGCGCGGCATGTCGTCGCGCGAAAAGTATTTCTGGCAGTCGGTCATCGGCCTGTTCGCGGCGGTGTATCTCGCGTTCAGCGTGTCCGAAGCCAGCAACACGCGCGTGTTCGATCTCTTCATGGCGTGGGTGCGCAGCGGCCTGTCGATGGGCCTGCCCGCACGCGCCGATCTGATGTTGCCGTTCCTCAAGTCGATCACATATCCGCTCGGCGTGTGGGGCTTCATCGCGATGACGTACTTCGTGATCGTCGGCTCGAGCAACGCGGTGAATCTCACCGATGGCCTCGACGGCCTCGTCATCATGCCCGTCGTGCTCGTGGGCGCGTCGCTCGGCGCGTTCGCCTACGTGATGGGCTCGTCGGTGTATTCGAAGTACCTGCTGTTCCCGCACATTCCCGGCGCGGGCGAACTGCTGATCTTCTGCTCCGCGATGGGCGGCGCCGGCCTCGCGTTTCTCTGGTACAACACGCACCCCGCGCAAGTATTCATGGGCGATGTCGGCGCGCTCGCGCTCGGCGGCGCGCTCGGCACGATCGCCGTGATCGTCCGTCAGGAAGTCGTGCTCTTCATCATGGGCGGCGTGTTCGTCGCGGAAACGCTTTCCGTGATGTTGCAGGTCTTCTGGTTCAAGTTTACGAAGCGCCGTTACGGCGAAGGCCGCCGCTTTTTCAAGATGGCGCCGCTGCATCACCACTACGAACTGTCCGGCTGGACCGAGACGCAAGTGGTCGTGCGCTTCTGGATCATCACGTTGATGTTGTGTCTGTTCGGTTTGTCGACGCTCAAGCTGCGTTGATTTTTTTGCACTTGCACGGTTCTTCAGGTTTTTGGAAAAGGTAAAGCGATGTTTGGCGAGAAGTTTGTCGGTCGGCAAAGTCCGATGGTGCTCGTGCTGGGACTGGGAGAATCCGGTCTGGCGATGGCGCGTTGGTGCGCCAGGCACGGTTGCCGTCTGCGGATCGCCGACACGCGCGAGGCGCCGCCGAATCTTTCCGAACTCGCGATCCACAATATCGATGCAGACTTCGTCGGTGGCGCGTTCACGCCCGCGTTGCTCGATGGCGGCATCGAACTCGTCGCGATCAGCCCGGGACTTTCTCCGCTCGCCGACGACCTCGCGCCGCTGATCGCCGCAGCGAAAGAGCGCGGCATTCCCGTGTGGGGCGAGCTCGAACTCTTCGCGCAGGCCCTCGCCGGGCTCGGTGTGAACGGTTACGCGCCGAAGGTCATCGCGATCACGGGCACGAACGGCAAGACCACGACGACCGCGCTCACCGGCCTCTTGTGCGAGCGCGCGGGCAAGACGGTCGCGGTCGCGGGCAACATCAGCCCGGCGATGCTCGACAAGCTGACCGAAGCCATCGATCAAACCGCGCTGCCCGATGTCTGGGTGCTCGAACTGTCGAGCTTTCAACTGGAAACCGCGCATAGCTTCGCGCCCGATGCGGCCGCGGTGCTCAACATCACGCAGGATCATCTCGACTGGCACGGCGGCCTCGACGCCTACGCCGCCGCGAAAGGCCGCATCTTCGGCCCGCGCACGACGCGCGTGCTGAACCGCGACGACAACCGCACGATGAAACTCGCCGCGAACGTCGCGCAGGACCGCGTCGTGACGTTCGGGCTGAACGAGCCGTGTCATGTCGGCGATTACGGACTGCTGCGCGATAACGGCATGCCATGGCTCGTCGTTGGCATCGATCAGGATGCGTCCGACGAAGCGCCGTCGCGCCGTCGCAAGCAGAAGGACGAGGCCGCGCCGAATGTCGTTTCGAAGCGGCTGATGCCGTCGGACGCGCTGCGCATCCGCGGTCTGCACAACGCGGCGAACGCGCTCGCCGCGCTCGCGCTCGCACGCGCGATCGGTCTGCCGCTCGCGGCGCTGCTGCATGCCTTGCGCGAATATCGCGGCGAGCCGCATCGCGTGGAAGTGATCGCGCAGATCGACGGCGTCGATTACGTCGACGACAGCAAAGGCACGAATGTCGGCGCAACCGTCGCCGCACTCGATGGCCTCGCGCAACGCGTCGTGCTGATCGCCGGCGGCGACGGCAAGGGCCAGGACTTTTCGCCGCTCGAAGCGCCTGTTGCGCGCTGGGCGCGCGCCGTGATGCTGTTCGGCCGCGATGCGCCGCGCATCCGCGAGACGCTCGCATCGGCGAACGTTCCGCTCGAAGATCACGCGACGCTCGAAGCCGCGACGAACGCCGCCGCGCGCATCGCGGAAGCCGGCGATGCCGTGCTGCTGTCGCCCGCGTGCGCGAGCCTCGACATGTTCAGGAACTACGCACATCGCGCCGACGTGTTTCGCGGCGCGGTCGAAGATATCGCCGCCGCGCGGGGAGTGATGCTATGAGCTGGTCGGAACGCTTCGGATCCAAACTGACCGGACAGCGCAACGCTGTCCCGAACGACTCGCTCGCCGGCCGCGGGAACGGCGGCGCGCGCGGCGGCATTTCGAGCGCGGTGAACGGCGTGCGCCCCGCGCGCTCGCGCATGCTCGACTATGACTATTCGCTTCTGTGGGTGATGATCGCGCTGCTCGGTCTCGGCATCGTGATGGTGTACTCGGCGTCGATCGCCATGCCCGATTCGCCGAAGTACGCGAGCTACCGCGACTATCACTTCCTCGTGCGCCATCTGATTTCGATCACGACGGCGCTCGTCGGCGCGACCATCGCGTTCAAGATTCCCATCAAGACGTGGGAAAAGTACGCGCCGAAGTTCTTCCTCGTCGCGCTGGCGATGCTCGTCATCGTGCTGATTCCGCATATCGGCAAGGGCGTGAACGGTGCCCGCCGCTGGATCCCGCTCGGCATCACGAACATGCAGCCGTCGGAAATCATGAAGCTCGCGGTGACGATCTACGCCGCGAACTACACGGTGCGCAAGCAGGAATTCATGCACAGCTTCGGCAAGGGCTTTCTGCCGATGGCGGTCGCGGTTGGCGCGGTCGGCGCTCTCCTGCTGCTTGAGCCGGACATGGGCGCGTTCATGGTGATCGCCGCCATCGCGATGGGCGTGCTGTTTCTCGGCGGTGTGAACGGCAAGCTGTTCGGCGGCCTGGTCGCGACGGCCGTCGGCACGTTCGCGCTGCTCGTGTGGGCGTCGCCGTGGCGCCGTGAACGGATCTTCGCGTACCTCGATCCGTGGGATGACCGCTATGCGCAAGGCAAGGCGTATCAGTTGACGCACTCGCTGATCGCATTTGGACGTGGCGAGTGGTTCGGCGTCGGTCTCGGCGGCAGCGTCGAGAAGCTCAACTATCTGCCCGAAGCGCATACCGACTTCATTCTCGCGGTGATCGGCGAGGAGCTCGGTTTCGTCGGCGTGATTTGCGTGATTCTGCTGTTTTACTGGATCGTGCGCCGCGCGTTCGAGATCGGCCGTCAGGCGCTCGCGCTCGATCGCACGTTCGCCGGTCTGATGGCCAAGGGCGTCGGCATCTGGTTCGGCGCGCAGACGTTCATCAATATGGGCGTGAACCTCGGCCTTTTGCCGACCAAGGGTCTCACGTTGCCGCTCGTTTCCTATGGCGGATCGGGCATTTTGCTCAACTGCGTCGCGCTGGCCGTCTTGTTGCGCGTGGATTACGAGAACCGTGTCCTGATGCGCGGAGGAAAAGTATGACCGCGCCAACGAACCGCACGCTCATGGTGATGGCAGGCGGAACCGGAGGCCACGTGTTTCCGGGGCTCGCGGTCGCGCACTGGATGCAGGCGCACGGCTGGCGCGTGGTGTGGCTCGGCAACGCGAGCGGCATGGAAGCGACGCTCGTGCCGAAGCACGGCATTCCGATGGAATACGTGCGCTTCGGCGGCGTGCGCGGCAAGGGCATCAAGACGAAGCTGATGTTGCCGGTGAATCTGCTGCGCGCATGTACGCAAAGCTTGAGCGCGCTGCGTCGCGTGAAGCCGGACGTCGTGCTCGGCATGGGCGGATACATCACGTTTCCGGCGGGCGTCATGACGAAGCTCGCCGGTTGCCCGCTCGTGCTGCACGAACAGAATTCCATCGCGGGTCTCGCGAACAAGGTGCTCGCGCATCTCGCGAAGCGCGTGCTGGTCGCGTTTCCCAATGCTCTGCCGAATGCAGAATGGACCGGCAATCCGATCCGCGCGGAACTAACGCGCGCATTGCCACCCAAAGAACGCTACGCCGCACGTTCTGGACGCCTGAACGTGCTCGTCGTCGGAGGAAGTCTCGGCGCGGCCGCACTCAACGAAACGGTGCCGAAAGCGCTCGCGATGCTGTCGCCGCAAGAGCGTCCGCGCATCGTGCATCAGGCGGGCGCGAAGCATATCGAAGCGCTGGAAGCGAACTATGCGGCGGCGGGTTTCGCGAAGGGCGCCGACTTGCAGCTCGTGCCGTTCATCGAGGACATGGCGAGCGCCTATGCATCGGCGGATCTCGTCATCTGCCGCTCGGGCGCGATGACCGTCTCGGAGATCGCGGCGGTCGGCGTGGCTGCGCTCTTCGTGCCGTTCCCGTTCGCCGTCGACGATCACCAGACGACCAACGGCGCGTTTCTCGCGAAGAACGGCGCGGCTGAACTGATACAACAACGCGACCTGTCGGCGCAAAAGCTCGCCGACTGGTTACGCGTACAGACGCGCGACACGCTCGCGGCTATGGCCGAGCGCTCGCGCGCGCTGGCGAAACCGGATGCGACCGAAAAGGTCGCGAGCATTTGCGCCGACGTGGCCGGCGCGCGTTTCGACGCGCAAGCTCGGGAGGCACATTAAATGAAGCACATTGTCAAACATATTCATTTCGTCGGGATCGGCGGCGCCGGCATGAGCGGCATCGCCGAAGTGCTGCTGAACCTCGGCTATCACGTGAGCGGCTCGGATCTCTCGAACGGCGCCGTCACCGAGCGACTGCGGGCGCTGGGTGCGCGCGTCGATATCGGTCATCACGAGCAGAACATCGAAGGGGCGAACGCGGTCGTCGTATCGACGGCCGTGCGTCCCGACAATCCCGAAGTGCTGGCCGCGCGTCATCGCCGCGTGCCGATCGTGCCGCGCGCCGTGATGCTCGCGGAACTCATGCGGCTGAAGCAGGGCATCGCAATCGCCGGCACGCACGGCAAGACCACGACGACGTCGCTCGTCGCGAGCGTGCTCGCCGCGGGCGGGCTCGATCCGACGTTCGTCATCGGCGGCCGCCTGAACAGTGCGGGCGCGAATGCGCGGCTCGGCACGGGCGATTTCATCGTCGCGGAAGCCGATGAATCCGACGCGTCGTTCCTCAATCTCTTCCCGGTGATCGAAGTCATCACGAACATCGACGCCGATCACATGGACACCTACGGCCACGACTTCGCGCGGCTGAAGCAGGCGTTCATCGAGTTCACGCATCGGTTGCCGTTCTATGGCATCGCGGTGCTGTGCGTCGACGATCCGAACGTGCGCGAGATCCTGCCGTTCGTGTCGAAGCCGATCATTCGCTACGGTCTCGGCGCGGAAGCGCAGGTGCGCGCCGTGAACGTCGAGCCGCGCAACGGCCGCATGCACTTCACGACGCTTCGCGAAGACGCGCCGTCGCTCGACATCGTGCTGAATTTGCCGGGCACGCACAACGTGCAGAACGCGCTGGCCGCGATCGCCATCGCGACTGAATTAGAAGTCGCCGATGCCGATATCCAGCGTGCGCTCGCCGAATTCAATGGCGTCGGCCGACGCTTCCAGCGTTACGGCGAAGTGAATGCGAGCAACGGCGAAGGCGCGTACACGCTGATCGACGACTACGGTCATCACCCGGTTGAAATGGCCGCGACGATCGCGGCGGCGCGCGGCGCGTTTCCGGATCGCCGGCTCGTGCTCGCGTTCCAGCCGCATCGCTATACGCGCACGCGCGACTGCTTCGAGGATTTCGTGAAAGTGCTGTCGACCGTCGATGCGCTCGTGCTCACCGATGTCTACGCGGCAGGCGAAGCGCCCATCGTCGCGGCGGATGGCCGTGCATTGGCGCGTGCGATTCGCGTCGCGGGCAAGGTCGAACCGGTGTTCGTCGAAACGGTGGACGAAGTGCCCGATGCCGTGACGACGATCGCGCGCAACGGAGACGTCGTGATCGCGATGGGCGCGGGCTCCATCGGCGGCGTATGCGGAAAGCTGGCTAACCCCCAGCCTCAGTAAGAGCAAGACCATGGGCAATCAAGTGAATCAAATCGATCCGAAAGTCTTCGGCAAAGTCGCGGTGCTGCTGGGCGGGAATTCCGCCGAGCGCGAGGTCTCGCTCAATTCGGGGCGCCTCGTCCTCGAAGGCCTGCGTGAAGCCGGCATCGACGCGCACGCGTTCGATCCGGCGCGGCATCCGCTTTCGGATCTGAAGGCCGAGGGTTTCGTGCGCGCGTTCATCGCGCTGCATGGCGGCTACGGCGAGAACGGGCAACTGCAAGGCGCGCTCGATTTCTACGGCATCCGTTACACGGGCAGCGGCGTGCTCGGCTCGGCGCTCGGCATGGACAAGCTCCGCACGAAGCTCGTGTGGCAGCAGACCGGCATTCCGACGCCGCCGTTCGAAACCGTTTTTCGCGGCGAAGATTACGCAGCACGCGCGCAGGACATCGTCGCGAAGCTAGGCTTGCCGCTCTTCGTGAAGCCGGCGAGCGAAGGCTCGAGCGTCGCCGTCATCAAGGTGAAGAGCGCCGAAACGCTCGTCCCGGCGCTCGAAGAAGCGGTGCAGTACGACAAGATCGTGATCGTCGAGAAGAGCATCGAGGGCGGCGGCGAGTTCACGTGCTGCATCGCGGGCGATCTCGACTTGCCGGTCATCAAGATCGTGCCGGCCGGCGAGTTCTACGACTATCACGCGAAGTACGTCGCTGACGACACGCAATACCTGATTCCGTGCGGCCTGAGCGACGCCGAGGAAACGCGCATGAAGGAGCTGACGCGGCGCGCCTTCGAGATTCTTGGCTGCACCGACTGGGGCCGCGCCGACTTCATGCTCGATTCGGACGGCAATCCGTACTTCCTCGAAGTGAACACGGCGCCCGGCATGACGGATCACTCGCTGCCGCCGAAGGCCGCGCGCGCGGTCGGCATCAGCTACAAGGATCTCGTCGTGAAAGTGCTCTCGCTCACGCTGAAGAATTAGGTCGATCACACACCGGACACGAACAAGCGAAACCATGTGGAACAACGTTCGCCAACTCAACCTCGCCGCCAATGCGCTGCACGTCGTGCTCGTGCTGCTGCTGCTGGCCGCCGCGGGTTACTGGGCGATCCAGCGTCCCGAGTTTCGACTGCGCGAGCTTCAGATCGACGGCGACACGTCGCACATCAGTTCGCCGGTCGTGCGCGCGAGCGTGGTCGGTCATTTGAAGGGCAACTTTTTCACGGTCGATCTGGACGCGGCGCGCGCTGCGTTCGAGCAGGTGCCGTGGGTGCGTCATGCAAGCGTGCGCCGCGTATGGCCGAACGCGCTGGCGGTGACGCTCGAGGAGTACAAGCCGCTCGGCACGTGGGGCACGGATCAACTGGTGAGCGTCGAGGGCGAGTTGTTCACCGCGAACCAGGGCGAGCTCGACGACGACCTGCCCGCCTTCGACGGGCCAGAGGGCACGGCGAAGGAAGTGGTTGCGCGGTATCACGATTTTCAGAAGTGGTTCGCGCCGCTCGACGCGCAGCCGGACGAAGTGACGCTGTCGCCGCGTTTCGCGTGGACGGTCAAGCTCTCGAACGGCACGCAGATCGAGCTCGGACGCGAGCGCAATCAGGACACGCTGAACGAGCGCTGCAAGCGTTTCGTCGCGTCGTGGCCATCGGTGACGGGAAGATGGGGGAAGGACATCGAATATGCGGATTTGCGTTACCCGAACGGCTTCGCGATACGAGCAGCAAACATGCGTTTCATCAACGACACCGACAAGGCCAAGAAGTAAGCAGACATCACAGGCAATGAGCACGCTATGAGCAAAGACTACAAAGACCTGCTGGTTTCCCTCGACATCGGAACGTCGAAGGTGGTCGCGATCGTCGCCGAATTGAAGGGCGAAGGCCACTACGAGGTGATCGGACTCGGTCAGAGCGACTCGAAGGGGTTGAAGAAGGGCGTCGTGGTCAATATCGAGGCCACGGTGCAATCCATCCAGCGCGCGCTCGAAGAAGCCGAGCTGATGGCGGATTGCAAGATTACGAATGTGTTCACCGGCATCGCGGGCAGCCATATCCGCAGCTTCAATTCGAGCGGCATGGTCGCGATCAAGGACAAGGAAGTCACGCAGGCGGATGTCGCGCGCGTGATCGAGACGGCCAAGGCGATCAACATCCCGACCGATCAGCAGGTGCTGCACATCCTGACGCAGGAATTCATCATCGACGGGCAGGAAGATGTGCGCGAGCCGATCGGCATGAGCGGCATCCGCCTCGAAGTGAAGGTGCATATCGTGACGGGCGCGGTGAGCGCGGCGCAGAACATCGTGAAGTGCGTGCGCCGCTGCGGGCTCGAAGTGAACGACCTCATTCTGCAACCGCTCGCCTCGTCGCTTGCGGTGCTGACGGAAGACGAGAAGGAACTGGGCGTGGTGCTCGTCGATATCGGCGGCGGCACGACCGACATCGCTATCTTCAGCGAAGGCGCGATCCGCCATACCGCGGTGATTCCCATCGCGGGCGATCAGATCACGAGCGACGTCGCGATGGCGCTGCGCACGCCGACGCCCGATGCGGAAGACATCAAGGTGAGCTACGGCATTGCGAAGCAGGCGCTCGCCGATCCGGACGAAATGATCGAAGTGCCCGGTTTGGGCGAACGCGGTCCGCGCACGCTGTCGCGTCAGGCGCTGGCGGCGGTCGTGGAGCCGCGCGTCGAAGAGTTGTTCTCGCTCGTGCAGCAAGTCGTGCGCGAGTCGGGTTACGAAGAGCTGCTGTCGAGCGGCGTCGTGCTGACCGGCGGCGCGGCGATGATGCCCGGCATGGTCGAGCTCGGTGAAGACATCTTCCTGAAGCCGGTGCGCATCGGCGTGCCGGAATACGCGGGCGGTCTCGCGGATGTCGTGCGCAATCCGCGCTACTCCACCGCAATGGGCCTGCTCGCCGAAGGACGCTCGCAACGCATGCGCGGCCGCAAGGTCGCGGTGCAGAACGGCTCGATGGGACAGGTGTTCTCGAGGATGAAGGACTGGTTCCTCGGGAATTTTTAAAGAAGAAGCATCAAAAGAACTACGCGCTGGTACCGGCGGCTGGCGCGCGATGTGAGGTTGCCCGATCTCTCATCGAATAACGCCGATCTTCATTCTTGACGGAGGCAACATGGATTTCGAAATGCTGGAAACGGAAACCAACGGAACGATCATCAAGGTCGTCGGTGTTGGTGGTGCGGGTGGCAACGCGGTGCAGCACATGATCACGCGCGGCGTGCAGGGCGTGGACTTCATCGTGATGAACACCGACGCGCAAGCGCTCGCTCGTTCGCGTGCGCCGACGGTGCTGCAGCTCGGCATGACCGGTCTCGGCGCGGGCGCGAAGCCGGACAAGGGCAAGGAAGCAGCGGAAGACGCGCGTGAGCGTATCGCCGATGCGCTGCGCGGCGCGCACATGGTGTTCATCACCGCTGGCATGGGCGGCGGCACGGGCACGGGCGCGGCGCCGGTCGTGGCGCAGATCGCGAAGGAAATGGGCATTCTGACCGTCGGCGTCGTGAGCAAGCCGTTCGAGTTCGAAGGCGGCCGCCGCATGCGCGTCGCGGAAGCGGGCTCGCAGCAACTGGAGGATCACGTCGACTCGCTGATCGTCGTGCTGAACGACAAGCTGTTCGAGGTGATGGGCGACGACGCCGAGATGGACAAGTGCTTCCAGTGCGCGGACGACGTGCTGAACAACGCTGTGGCCGGTATTGCGGAAATCATCAACGTCGACGGTCTCGTGAACGTCGACTTCGAAGACGTGAAAACGGTGATGGGCGAGCAGGGCAAGGCGATGATGGGCACGGCGACGGTCGCCGGCGTCGATCGCGCGCGTCTCGCTGCGGAACAGGCTGTCGCGAGCCCGCTGCTCGAAGGCGTGGATCTGTCGGGTGCGCGCGGCGTGCTGGTGAACATTACGTCGAGCCGTTCGCTGCGTCTGTCGGAAACGCGTGAAGTGATGAACACGATCAAGTCCTATGCCGCCGATGACGCCACGGTGATTTTCGGCGCCGTGTACGACGACGCGATGGGCGACGCACTGCGCGTGACGGTGGTGGCAACGGGTCTGGGCCGCGCGGCGAAGAAACAGCAGCAAGCGCCGATGACGCTCCTGCGCACGGGCACCGACAACCAGCCGGTCGCGCATGCGCAGCATCACACCGCGCACAACTCGTACGGCTCGCAGCATGGTCAGGGCACGACGGACTACGGTCAGCTCGACACCCCGGCGGTGTGGCGTTCGACGCGTGAGACGGCGGCATCACACGTGCAGGCGTTGCAGGAGAAAGGCGTCGATACGTACGACATCCCGGCGTTCCTGCGCAAGCAAGCAGACTGAGCGCACGCACGGTATTTGCTGCTGGTTTCGTCATGACGATGCAGCACACCGCGTGCACGCGCTGAACGACCGGCGCGGATGATGCGGGCTTCGCGTGGGGCGACTGTCCAAGGCCGCGTCCTGATTCGAAATGGACGCCGGGCCGTGGCCAGCCGACCCCCACGAATTTGCCCCTGACGTAGAGGAAGGCAGATTGAAGCCGGGATCGCTGCAACGGAGTTCGGTAATGCCGCGGGACGATGCGATCGCGAAGATGTCGCGAGCACTGATGAGGGAAGGACCGAGCATGATCAAAGTGGGTGATACGTTGCCTGATGTCAGTCTCTTCGAGTTCATCGAGGAGGCGACCGAGGGCTGTGCCGTGGGACCGAATGCGTTCCCGGTGCGCGAGCGGAGCGCGGCTAAGCGCGTGGTGATCTTCGGATTGCCGGGCGCGTTCACGCCGACATGCTCCGCCAGACACGTGCCTGGCTACGTCGATGCGGCGGCGGACCTGTCCGCGGCGGGCATCGACGAAGTCTGGTGCGTATCCGTCAACGACGCGTTCGTGATGAGCGCGTGGGGACGCGATCTTCAAACCTCGGGCAAGGTGAAGATGATCGCCGACGGCAGTGCGCGTTTCACTCAGGCACTCGGACTGGATCAGGATTTGTCCGCGCGTGGCATGGGAATCCGTTCCCAACGTTACGCCATGGTGGTCGACGACGGCGTGGTCAAGACGCTGTCAGTCGAAGCGCCCGGCAAGTTCGAAGTCAGCGACGCTCAAAGCATCCTGGCGACGTTGCGCTGAGTGCAGCGGCGCCGTGTTGCCATTGCGCAACGCTCAAAGCGCCCTCGCACCGAGCTGCAACTTGGGGCCGATGACCGGAAATGCCTCCATTCCGGGCATCGGCCCGTTCTACTTCACTTTCATGCCGATTCGGCGTAACACAGGGAAACAGTTGATACTCCCTGGATCACGACGGCGCGCAATGGATGGAGTATAATTCGGACTATTAGTGTCTAACGAGCGATTGATTTCCTTTATAGGAAAAACAAATCGGACGAACATCATGTTGAAGCAGCGAACAATCAAGACCGTCGTCAAAACCGTGGGTATCGGGCTCCATTCCGGCCGCAAGGTCGACTTGACCCTGCGTCCCGCACCGATTGGCACGGGCATCGTGTTTTCGCGGGTCGACCTGCCCGAACCGGTCGATATTCCCGCGTCCGCGATGGCGATCGGCGACACCCGTCTCGCGTCCGTGTTGCAGAAGGACGGCGCGCGCGTGTCGACCATCGAGCACTTGATGTCGGCATGCGCGGGCCTCGGCATCGACAACCTGTATGTCGATGTCACCGCCGAGGAAATCCCGATCATGGACGGTAGCGCGGCTTCGTTCGTGTTTCTGATCCAGTCGGCAGGTGTCGAAGAGCAGAACGCAGCGAAGAAGTTCATCAAGGTGACGAAGCCCGTCGAAGTGCGTGACGGCGACAAGTTCGCGCGTCTCGAGCCATATTTCGGCTTCAAGCTGAGCTTCACCATCGATTTCCGCCATCCGGCCGTCGACAAGACCGGCCAGGCGCTGGAAGTGGATTTCGCCACGACGTCATATGTGCGCGAAATCGCCCGCGCCCGCACGTTCGGTTTCGCCCATGAGGTCGAAATGATGCGCGAGCTCGGCCTGGCCCGCGGCGGCAGCATGGACAATGCGATCGTGCTCGACGAATACCGCATCCTGAACAACGACGGCCTGCGTTACGACGACGAATTCGTGAAGCACAAGATGCTCGACGCAATCGGTGACCTGTATGTGGTGGGCCATCCGTTGCTGGCGTCGTACAAGGCGTACAAGGGCGGCCATGCGATGAACAACATGCTGCTGCGCGAATTGCTCGCGAACGAAGATGCCTACGAGATCGTTACCTTCGAGGACACGCAGAAGGCGCCGCGTGGATTCGGATTCGACACGCAAACGGCGTTTGCCTGATATCGGGCCTTAATCGAGCAGTGGGGAATGAGCGGCAGCGAAAGCGCCGCTCATTTTTTTTGCGCGTGTCGTAGCGCGTTGTGTGTCAGATGTCGCCTGTTGCATTCGCCGATGCGCCGCGCTCCCGCTGACGCCGGGTCATTTCGGCGATCTGCCAGCTAGCCAGCGCAATGCACCCGAAGATCGTTTCCCGCATGCGCTTGATGAGCGGAAGCGCAATCGCTGCGTCCATGCCGACGCCGAACATGCTCGCGAACGCCATCACGGCCGCTTCCTGCACGACCAGCCCCGCGGGCACCATGAAGGCCGCGTGCCGGACCGCCTGCGTCAGGGCTTCGATCGCGAGCGCCTCGCCGATCGTCACGGGCTCCCCGAGCAGCGCTAGCGCCCAGTACACCTCGAGCGCGCCGAGCACGTAGCCCGCGAGCTGCCAGGCGAACGCGCGCAGCAGCGTGCCGGGCTGCCGCATCAGGGCATCGAGCGCGGCATCGAGGTTTGCGCCGCCGATACCTTGCGTCAAAGGATGCGACGCGCCGAACATCCGCGCCGCGAGACGCTCGAATGCCTGAAACCATCCGCCCTTTTTGACGAGAGCGAACACGAGCACGGGCAGCGGCAGCGACAAAAGCAGGCCGAGCGCGATCGATTCAATTCCGACGCCGCGCCGCGACGTCAGCGCGAGCACAATGCCGAGCGCCGAAAAGGCGTACTGAACGCCGATCGTGACCAGCACTTCGACGATCACCGACGCGCTCACGGCTGTCGCATCTCGCACGCGCCATCGGGCGAGCCGCATGCCGACCACTTCCCCGCCAATGCTCGCGACGGGCAGCAGGCGGCTCACCGCTTCGCGCACGGCCGCGACCCACCACAGGAAGCCGAGCGACGCGCGGCCGCCCAGCAGCGCGCGCCAGCCTTGCGCGTCGAGCAGCAGCGGCAGCGCGTGGAACGGCACGAGCCACAGCAGCGCCCATCCCGCCTGATCGATGGCCGCGACGACGTCGTGCACGCCCCGATGCAGCACGAACGCGATCAACGCGACGATGCCTGCCGGCAGCATCGCCCAGCGCAGCAGGCGTTTCATGTCGAGGAAGGGAAGAGGTCGGCGAATCCGCCGCACGCCAGGTTCGCCGACGCGATCGCCGCCGCGACGCGCGGCGACAGCAACGCATCGAGTTCGTCGGCGCGGCGGTAGCCGCGCATTGACGCGGTGATCGGCGCATCGGCGGGCGTCGCGGGATGGCAGTAGATTTCCGTGACGCCGGGCGGCAGATGCGCGAGCGCCTGAAGCATCGTGGCGGTGTCCATCGCGCCGGTCGCGGTCATGCCGTACACGCGATCGTTATGCGCAATGCCTGCGCGAGCGAGCCGTGCGCGCATCAGCGCGATCCACGGACGCAGCGCGAGCGGTGCGCCGGCGTCGAACGGCAGGCGCATCGCGCGCATGCCGAATTCCCGTCCGATATCCAGAATCAGCGACAACACCGTCGGGTGCAGATGGAAATGCTTGTGCGTGTTGACGTGATCGAGCGCGAGCCCGGTCGCAGCGAACGCCTCGAATTGCGCGCGGATTTCCCGCGCCAGTTGGCGGCGCACTTCGGGCAGAAAGAAGAAGCGAAAGCCGTCGCGCACCATGCGATCCGCGAAGCGGCCGTTCTCATCGACGAGCGTGGGAATGCTGGCGCGCGGCAACACCGCATGACCATCCGCAAGCACGATATGCAGCCCGACGCGCAAGTCCGGCAAGTCGTGCGCGATCTTCACGGCGTCGTGGGCGGCGTTCGCACC
>NZ_FCOF02000084.1 GCF_001544755.2 Caballeronia catudaia
ACAGGTCGGCGCAACGTTTACAACTACTTCCCGCGCCAAAATAAAATGCCGTTCAGTCGCTTAACTGAACGGCATTACAGCCGATTGGCTGGGTTTTTTTTTGCTCGCGCGCGTGTCAGTACTTGAATAACACGTGGTATCTCAACACCCACCGCAGCACAAAGAAGGTCACCTTGAGCAACGGAACGAGAATGCCGACCGCCCATAGCAAGCCGAACAACGACCCGAAGCACAACGTCTCGCTGAAACCGTTCTTCGGCAGGTGCACCGAAACGAAGGCGAGCAAGAAGAGGGCGAGCGCGATCAGCACGCGACGCGTGACGAAGGGGAGGGCCACGAACTTAGCGTGCATCGTCAGCTCCTTTCCTGTAGGCAATGAATGCGCGGTGAAACAGGTAGGCGGCCTCACACGCGGCGAGTGCGCCAGCAACGAACACCCACATGCGGGCAGCGCGGGTCCAGTCTAGTTGCATGATAGTTTCGAGAAGGGTCATGTACAAATCTCCGTAGCGTTGTAGGTCGTGTCGTTCGACCCATGAACCCATCATGGCATGCACGCGTTAAAGTCAAGGCGCCCCTCGGAATGAATGACGGCGACCGCGCTCGATATGCAAGATATGCGAGACACGTGTCGCCGTGATCGAGTTTCAGAAATCGCCGAGCTTATCTGCGAGGAACGCGTAGTCGAACTGTCCTTCTTCTTCGTTGGAAGTCGCCGGTTTCAGGGGTCCGTGATCGGCTCGGGCGCTTGGATGATCGGGGACCGCAATTGAGTCAGCCGCGCTCGATGCCGGAGTGTCGCGATCCGTGTTGCCCCCGTCATTGTTGACGGAGCCCGCCGAAGGTGAGGTATGGGCCGGCGCGAAGCTTCCGCGCAATGCGTCCTCGGCAAGGCGCTTGAGCAGCGCGGCGCGCTGCCTTGGGTTGGAGACGGCGGTCAGTGCCTTAAACAACGTGGGCGTGACGGCCTCGCTAATCGTGATCTTGACCTCCAATGATCCCATCATGCAGCAACGCCCTCCTTACGCGGCTTCTCGCGCATCATCGCCACTTCTCCGGCCGCGAAAAAGCCCTTGACGTTCGAGAAGCTCGGATTCGACATCATGTCGATCCGGGTACTAGGAAATTCCGCGCGAATGGTCGATGCGTAGAGTGCGGCACCGCCCCCGGTTAGAACGATCGAGCGGAGATCTTCGGTGTGGCCGATGTGGTTGTGAATGATCTTCACGGTGCCGTCGATGACAGGCTGCGACTCGGCGCGATAGGGCGCGAGATCGATATCCTGTCCGGCGAGCAGGTATTTCTTGCCCTCACGTACTGCCTTGTCGATGCGTTCGATTCCATCGGGCGACGCCTTGAGCTTCGCCTTGATGCGCTCTGCGATTTTCTGGAAATAATGCGAGGCGCCGCTCTGATGCCCACCGCTGCGGCGCTCGTCCATTGTGAGGCCGGTCGCGACGACCCAGTCGGTCGTGAAATATCCGACGTCGATGATCAGATGAGGGTTCTCCTGGTCGAACTCGTGGTATTTCGTGAAGTTCACGAGCGCGCCGATTGGCTGCGGCAGGACCATCACCCGGCCGACGGTGACTTGAGTGTTGCCGAAATCCAGTTTGCCAGTGAAGGTTTGGCGAAGGTGTTCCGCGTACTTGTGGAAGTTCTTGACGGGCAGGCCCAGCACCATCCGGTCCACGGAGTCGATATTCGCAAAGTGGAAGGCTCCGCCCAGCAGCGCTGCGTAGCTATCGGTGGTGCAGTAGTTATCGGCCAGCGTGCCGCCTGCGTCGCCGTTGCGCGAACTCAACGGCACACCGGGTCCGACCTCGTAGGTCTTGCCATTCCATTCGATCGCTACGGTCTTCGGGACGGTCAACAGCCCTTGGCTCTCGATAGCGATCGTTTGTTCCTGGTAAGTCGGGGTGAGCGATGGGAAGATCAGGGTTGCGACCTCCGAGCCGTTTCGGAAAGCGACTTTCGTATTACCGTAGCCGACGTCGACGGCGAAGACTGCTGCGTGCGATTTCATTCTCTCTCCAGAGTGTGTCATGTTCAATTCGCGTTCTGCCCGAAAAGTGTCAGATTTCGGGCAGATCCAAACGATGGCGGGAAGCGAGGAAGTCACCGAAAACCAACCGATAAGTGCTCGAAAACGGTTAGAAGCGCGAAGCAAATTTAGAGCTAAATCAAACGGTCAGTTTTCGGGGGGGAGAAATCGGTCAGAAAGTCACCCCGCCATGCCGGTCTACTGTAGCGAGCAACAGACGATGTCAAGGAAGCAAAAGGCAGCATGAATTAAGGAGCTTTCGCCTGCGCACTGACCGAATTCGCGTCTATCCTTCGAAATACCCACCGCGCGACCAGCGCATCGACCCTCCTACAAGGACCATCGAGGGGTTCGCTTTGCCTAGCGAAAACCCCTCTGTCACAGGCCGCAAAGTGATGCGGCCTTTTTCTGAATCAGATCAAGTACAAGGCGACCCACGTTGAGGACGCCGGACACGCGATATCCATTGGGTTTGCGGGCGGTTTTGCCCGAATCTGCGAGTTGAGACGGCTTGGAAGCGGACACGGACACGGTTCTGTGTGCTTCGAATCACGCCGACTCAATGCGCATGGACACATCCTTTCAGCACACGAAGCTGGGTACGTTGCATGAAGCCCGACACACCGCGGCCGATTGAACGTGCTTGGGGATGGGGGTATGGGCAGGCCACAAGAGGCGGCTCATCCCTGTACGGAAGACGAACGGTAGGCGCGACTGGAGAAAAAACAGCGCAAACGAATTACCGAGCAATTGGCCGATGTCGTGCGGTCGCAAGACAGGGCACACGGGCGCAGTGACGCGTTTAGGCCGGCGCGGTAGCCGTAGAAGCGGCGGTCTCAGGTTGGCGCAGCGGAAGCGCGAACACGGGGAAGCGGCGAAGGCAAGACACAACGACGAGGAGGCTGCGTAAGCAGAGCCGGTCGTGAGTAGTGCCAGCGGGACCGTCGCCAGCGGTTTTCACGCGAAGCGTGAGGACGGCAGCACGCAGCAATACGGAGGGTCGATGCACGTTTCTTCCACGTGCGGGGCTATCGAATGGAATCGCTAAAGGACAGGAAGGCAGGACCCGGCGGGGTACGCGGCGCGCAGCGCGATCGAGACCAGGAGATAGGCTCCCTGAGGGGCTCTCAAGCTGCGGCAAATGAAGCGGGCGGGAGAGATATCGCCTGGCCCATAAGAACGCAAGTACGAGGTGCTGATGCGGGCGCCTTAGCGAATTCGTTCTCAGGCGGCGAATGAGCGCAGGGGTGATCGTCGCTTCGGTCGACCACGTGTTGGGACCACTGACCGACATCTCGAAGCGGACGCTGCGTGGTCGGAGTGGCAGTTGTCACTGCGTTTCGAGATCGCTGATGTGAAAACGCGATAGCGCGCTTAAGCATGCGGGAATGACGGGATGGTAAGCGGCGGGATCAGGGCGTGGAGAGAGTCGCACGGCCTTCTTCGACGCGGCAGGGGTGTGCCGGGCGTTCGACTCGGGCCGGCTTCTCTTTGTGCAGTCAGTAGAAAGTCAGATGAACTTTTGGAGAATGTATATGGAAGTGACGTTGAATGTGAAAGCGCTCTTGAGCGACTACCGGCTCCCAGCGGATTTCAAGCGCGAACTCGAGGTTCTGTTCAGGGAAAACGTCAATCGCGTGCACAGTCGGACCCGTCTCAGTTCGAAATCACTTTCAGTTAAAACGCAAGGATATCGGTTACAGAAGCTGTGCCGCTCGTTCGAAGAACTCCGGGAGAACGGCTTTGCGCTGCAATCGCCATGGTCACTCAAGGAAAAGCACATCCGCTTCCTGGTCAATCTTTGGGTCGGAAAAAAGCAAAGCGGCGGCACGATCGAAAACAAGATTACTTACTTTCGTGCGTTCGCGAACTGGATCGACAAGCCAAATCTCGTCGGGACCGTGGGCGACTATGTCGATCGCAAAGAGAATGGTCTCATTCGCTCTTACTCCGCGCTTGAGGACAAGTCGTGGGAGGGCAATCAGGTCGACGCGATCGCCGTATTGGATGAGATCGCGAGGACAGACCCGGTGGTTGCGATGCAGTTGAAAATGCAAGCGGCGTTTGGGTTGCGTGTCGAGGAAAGCTTTCTTCTGAGGCCAAAGGAATCGGTCCGCCACGACGGCCTGCTAAGTGTCACGCGCGGAACGAAGGGCGGTCGAGACCGAGTCGTGCCGATGGAGTTGCAAATATCGGTGTTGGAAGAGGCGATGCAATATTGCAACACGCTGACCGGCTCAACAATCCCCGATGGGTACACCAAGACCCAATGGAGGAATCACTACTATGACGTGCTCAAGCGGTATGGCGTCACGAAAGCAGGCTTGGGCGTCACCAGTCATGGGATGCGGCACGGGTATCTCCAGCAGATGTACGAGAGGCTCACCGGCGTCGCTGCGCCGATCAAAGGAACAGGCGAGAAGGCCGATATCAAGAGTCATCGGGAAGCGATGATTCAGGTGGTTGCGGCAGCGGGCCATAGTCGCCGTCGTAAGGCCAATGCATATCTGGCGAGCTACAACGCCGTCGCCCAACAGAAATCCGCCGCAATTTCCCTGGAACAGGCGCAGGCAGCAGTCGTCAGTGCGGGCGGTGAAAAGAAGGCCGCGGCCAAGCTACTGGGCATCTCACGGCAATCGCTTTATCGCATCCTGGATCGGGAGAAATGTGCCGAATAGAGGGGGGCGCTAAACGGCACATTTACCAGAAGCTAAAAGTCTATACAAATCAATAACTAACGAGTTCAGCGAAAAATCACCAGAGCTACCTGGGTAGCTCTGGTGAGGAGCAGGGCGGCTTAGACGGGTAGCTCAATTCAGCAACCAACTCAGCATCGGGCTCGTCATGGCGTGATAGGTAAGAATCACCCCCAACGCGAGGACGGTGAAAATCTGCGGCGCGAGTTGCGCACGCAGACGATAGGCGGCACGGATGTATTCGACGGGAGACATACTGTTCTTCCTCTAGTTGAATCCCCGGTCGGCGACCAGAGCATAAGATCAGTATGCCGGCCCTGGTGCCAAGTCAAGCTACCAGCGGTTGCGATCTGGGAGATCGTCGACGGCGAGGTTCACGCTGTTCTCGAAATTGCCCTCGTCGCCGCCCGTGGCGGGAATCCGTGGAAACTGGATGGACGCGATCCCGTCGATGTAGATGCGCCTCGCGAGCTGCTGAAGCTTGCGGTAGCGAGCCGCATCGTTAAGCACGGGATCGACGGGCCAATACTCGCTCATCGTGATTTTGCTGTCCGCGATCTTCTTGGCGATCATTCCGAAAATCGGCCCGCGCTTTTCCCAGTCGTCTTCGTTGCGGGACAGAAGGTCGATCAGAAATGCCGCATCGACGGCGCTAATTTCCTTCCGAACGAGCTTGAGGAGGTCGCCTTCTTTCGCCGTCGGTCGCCGCATACGGGCGTTCCAAATTTCCCCGGCTTGGTCCAGCGCGGCGTGCCGGTCGTTGCCGGTCGCGATCCAAGGCGTTTGCATCCCGCACTCTTCACAGTAGATGCAGCAGACTTTCTCGGTCGGCGCCTCGTAGAGCGAGCGCGCTTCCATGTCGTGCGTGGCCGGTGCGAGGCTCGAGCCGAGGCGAGAAAAGTCTCGCTCAGGTGCTGATGGCCGGCCAATCAATCGTTGGGAGAATCCGAACGCCCACGCTCCGCCGCAATGGTCGCAGGGAAACAGTTCGTCAGTCATGGCGGGGTCCTAAGGCGTCGAAAGCCGGCGAGATGAAAAATGTAGGCGGAAGGCATTATAGCCAGCGCCGATCAGGCCCCAATTTCCGCCAAAACCCAGCCCTAGAGGACGAACAACTATGCCGCGACGCGGTTTGATGCGATCGCGTTGTAGTCCTCGTGACTGACCAGTCGGATCGGCGTGAGAGATGGGGCGTCGAAGAGCAGTCTGTATGATCGGCCGACTGGCACAGACAGAAGCTTACCGGCGGATGATTTCAGAAACTTGCCGTCAAGTGAAAGCGGATGGACGCCGCTGCTGACTCGGGCAAGCAGGTCACGTGCCTCGCGTTGAACGGAGCTCAGGTGCCGCACGATGGTCAGATCGATCGGATCAGTCGAGGTCACACTTCGCTTGGGCGCGCGCTTCTCTTCATGCGCGCGTGACTGGTCAGCTTTTCTTTTCTCGGACGCGGCGCAGGTGTGGCAAAACTTGCCCTTGCCATTGTGACCGCAAGCGAACGTCTGTTTCATGGTGCTCTTCCGTCATTGTTGATGAGCTATTGCACCATTTAACGCTGCTCGGTCAAGTCTCGGTTGGCGACGCTTTTGAAGCTCTTTCTTGAGTGGTGAGCGCGTCGAGCTCCTCAGACAGTTCGAGGACCCGTGCGCTCGCGAGCGCCAAGCGGGCGTTCAGCCGATCGATCTGAGCGAGCGCCAGTCCGTATTGCTCGGAGAGCATCGATAGCGCCCAAAAGGGGCTCAGCATTGCGCCGCAAATGGAACAGACAACAACGCCGCCGTTTGGCTCCAGTTTGATTCGCCGATGCGTGCACTCGCCGCGTGGGCGTTCATTCTGTTCAGCGACGGAGACACGCAGGCGAGCAAAAGGAATGACCTTACTCATGCGACCTCGTGCCGCGGGAACTCGTCGTGTACGCGTCCGTCGAGCAACCGGCCTGCAGACTTCTTTCCGAGCGCGATCGAGATTATCGAGGGCTGCGCGACTCGCCCCGCATCGGCAGCCCACTCGTGAGAACGAGCGCCGGTGACACCATACTGGCGGTCGAGGGCGACTTCCTTGGCATCGGGAAGACGGGCCGTCTGCTTTTCGCCGTCGACTGTCATCGGATACCATTCGCCCCATTGTTTGAAAAGGAATGGAACGCCGACGGCCGCGCACTGGTCGCGCAGGGATCGAGCCCATGCATGATGCATGGGGCGTGCGCCGAACCCGCTTTCTCCGCCGACGATGACCCAGTCGATGAGATCGCGCCGGCCCAGTTTATGAATCGGATCGCTGGCGTGCCCGGCACACGTTCCGCAATAGCCATCCGCCATTCCGCCGCCCTGAGAGAAGCCGGTCCCGCAATGAGGATAACTGGGTGTGAGCCAGTCACCGATGTCGACCGCGCCTAGAAGGGGCTCCATACTGAGGAATTTCACGCGCACGGGCGTGGCGAGCAATTTTGAAATATCGCGGTCGGCTTCAGTCTGATTGACGACCGTCGCTCCGAGCCAGACGTTGTCGGGCAATCGCGGCTCATGCAGATACCAGAGATTGGGGCGTTGCGCGGCAACCTCCCGAATCATAGGAACCACACTGCCGATGCGCTTCGTCAGGAGCAACCAGTCGAGATCCTGTGTACTGTCGATAAGATCGAACAGGTCAACGCGCCATGCGGGATCAACCGCGTTATCGAATACATCGGCGAGGGAGGCACAGAATACGCGCTGGCGGCGCCCGTGCTTGGCGAAGAAAGCGTCGGCCTGCGCGTTCCACTGGAGCGGCTTCCGCCAGTTGGCGTGCGACGTTCGAACACGGGGTTGGCCGGCACCCCATCGGACCCGATGCAGGCGGGTGTCCATCATGGACTCAGCGTAGCAGTGGTCGCAACCCGGCGAAACCTTTGTGCATCCGGACCATGGATTGAACGTGTGATCGGTCCACTCGATTTTGCCGTTTTCACTCAAGATTTAGGCTCCTGGGCGTTCAGGTACTTGGCATACTCCGGCCAGTACTCGTCGACGCTTTCCGCGTGCGCTTGGGGCGTACCACACCAGCCATGGACCACGGCCTTGACCTCGGCATGGAGGCTTGGGTCTTTGTCTTCAGCGACGATCTCGGCACGTTGTTTCTTGGTGCGCTCGCCGTGAAGGGCATTGAACGCCGCGGCGACCGCATCAGCTTGCGCACGCGACGGCGCGGCAACGATGTCATCCGGACCTTGAATGTGGAGCATTCATAGTTCTTTTGCGAGCGCGGTACGAGCGGCCGCGATTGCATCTTCAACGGTGGCGAATCGGCAGCGAACGAGAAACGTGTCGTCGCGCGAGCTCGGCACCGGGTCGTGTTCCCACTCGCCGCTCGTGTTGAGGCACGAGAAGCGAGTCCTGACTTTCCACAGATTGGAGCTACATACCTGGCTCGCGCGTTCGATAAATACTTCGTCTCCGCTGGCAGGACGTCCAACGGAGTACGCGACGATTTCGACCTCAGCCGTTGCTTCCGGTGCGACTTGCGCGGCAACGTTACGCCGGAGTGCACCGGCGTGGATGGCGATCTTGGCAAGTCGCTTATATAGCGCTTTCAGATGGTCGATGTCATCTTGATTGAACCTTCGGGCGCGTCCTCATCGTCCTTAGCTCGAGGATAGTCGCCGCGCGAAACCATATCGAGAAAACCGGCCAGTTCGTAGGCGACCTCCTTATCAGCTTCGCACGGGGACGCCTGTTCGGCGGTGCTGCCTGAAACGCATTGTTCTTGTCCAGGAGGGCACGCCGATTGCAGGTGCCGTTGGTTCACTTGTCGTCGGTCGCCTTGATCATGTTGCCGTATTGATAGGACGAGGTTTAGGCCAGCGATTCGGCGCTCGGGCAGAGAAGGCGGGAGATAGCCTCATCGCGGCGATAGTGCTGCTCAATCGCATCGAGGTAGCGACGAAAACAAACCGTGTCTGTGGGGCCACCTTCAACATCGCGATGTGCAAAGAGGAGATCGGTCGGCGCTGATGCATGCTGTTCGAGTGCGCGAGCAGCGGGCTGGTTCGGCAACCACCACCTGTTCCAACGAAGCGTGAATGCGAGCCAGCCGCGTGCCGATCGGTCGATTTCCGGCCACGTCGCCTCGAAGTCGAGGATGGCGCCGAGCGTGCTGAAGAAGACCATGCGCAAGTGGTAGTCGTCGGCCGCCGCGACCACGATCTGCTTGCGCCGTTCGTCGACGGGGTCGATCGAGCTGGCCAGGGCGAGCGCCGGATAGCTCACCTGCCAATCCGCGTCACGCGCGATGGCGCGCTTCAGGAAGAAAGAGTTCGAGTCCATGACATTGCTCGGGAGTGGGAATCGCCTTGAACATATCCCGGCGCTTTGCGCTGTCAAGGCGCGGCGACGGGGAGACGGATTGATTCGAGGGCAGCGGGCGGGATCCATTCCACGCACGGCGTTGCGGCTCGGGCATAGATGGCTTGCTTCTGTGTTTTGCGTGCGAGGTATTGGGCGTTGTCCAGCATGCCGTAGACCTCGATCGCGGTAGGCGTCGAGGTGTCTGTCAACCGAAAATCGGGCAGCGTGTCATCGCCCGGCATCAGACGAAGGGGCTTCTTGAACCTGCGCCGCTCGGCGACAAGCCGGTTCGCCATCGCCACTTCGTAACTCGAATCACAGGGGATGAAGGTGCTGTTGCACAGTTGAAGCGCCACGTCGACGATCCGCAGGTTTCCCTCCTTATCTCCCTTTCCCAGCGTGCGTTCGTTGACGGCCAGCGCCACAACCCGCGCGGTCGGGGCACCGATCTGCGCCCACGCGGATCGGAAAGACTTCGACGCGGCGTCGATGATCGCCTTGGACGCGAAGAGTGTCCGGCTGGTCTGACGCAGCCTCAGGACGAATCCAAACTTCGAGTTGTCGACGCTTCGCACCTCGGTGATGACGATACCGCGTTGGGTGGCTTCAGGCGTCGTGGTGATTCGCGCGAGGAAGCGGTCGAACTCGGCGACGATTGAGGGGCCTTCGCTCTCGTCGTACCTACTCATGACGTGCAGGACGTCCTGCATCGGCTTGCCGTTGAGTTTCCCGTCGCCGAGCGCTGCCAGCAGTTGTGCATTGCATTGGCCCCAGCTGCGTGCCGGCGCGCCCGTCCAGACGTTCAAGCCTGCTTCGAGCCACACGCGCTGCAGAAAGCCGAGAAAGGGCGCACAGCGGCGGGTTGGTCCGGCGCCTGAAAGATTGCTTGCTGATCGGGTAACGGGTTCGACAGTTCGAACGGCCAGCGAGGCGTCGAGCTTTACGTTTAGGCCAGCGGGAGTTTGCCGGATCGCGTCAAGCGAATCAGGATTCGCGCTATCCGCGGACGGCCCTGCTGCGTAAAAGGAGCATGACTGGGCGTCGTGTCGCGGACCTTCATCAGGCCAACGCGCGAGATGGAAGAGCGCGCCGTAACGCCTCACGACAAGCCGTAGTGGGTCACCGCCCGCGCCAGTCGTGCAGCGACATACGGCATATCCCGAGGAAACCTTGGCGCGCTCGAGTTGCCGCGCGTACCTCGCTGGATTGTCCTGGACCTCTTCGAGGGCGACGGTTATGCCGTCAAAAAACTTGCGACATGTCTCGCGGCCTCCCGGAGGGTTCGCTGCGCGTCGTTCGCCGGAACTTTGTGGATGTGAGCCCGGGTGCCGAGGAGGTTGGCCACCTCGCGCACGCTCAGGCAGAACTGTTCCGCGTGGTCGCAACTTGGAAACTGAAGTCCGACCGTCGACACGGTATCGGGTGCGGCGTAGTCTCGGGAAAAAACCGAACCGGTTCCAATCAACGCGTCGATCCAGCTGTCAGGAATGCCGCGCGCAGGGGTCGACGCTGCGCGTGCGCCAGCAGGATCTATCGTGCAATCTTCGAAGCTAACAACGATCAGATTCATGGTTCGGGTGCAGTTACGCTGCAGTTGGGCGGGTGATGCTCTCAGCGGGAGCGGGGCGATCAGAGGCGCGCCGACGTTGGCTGGCCGCGAGCTCGTATAGCGCGAGCGCATGAACCGCCCCGGAAATGTAGGAGACTTCGGATCTTGGCTGTAACGGGAGATTTGAAGCATGGAAAGCGAAGGCAAG
>NZ_FCOF02000132.1 GCF_001544755.2 Caballeronia catudaia
TGGAAGAAGAAATCTCACGCGCGCCGCGCGCCACATCGGCGAGGCGCTGGATCGCATGGCTCTTCGCCATCGCGGGCGTGCTCATTTGCGTCGTCGCGGCGCGCATGACGCAGATCGAATTGCAGACCTCGCAGCGGCAGGCGCGTTACCTGTCCGAGCTCGGCCGCGAAATCGGCTTCTCTGTCGATGAAGGAGCCAGCCCGAACGCTCTCCATGCCGCTGCCGGGCCCTACGATGTGCGGCTCGGATATGCGTCGCTGCCATCGTTCGAGGAGCGGCTCGCCGCGCGCGGATTCGCCGTCGCGGCGCAGGCGCGCGGAACGGCCGCCATGCTGTCGATGGCCGACGAGGGGCTCTTTCTTCCCTATCAGGAAAAGGACGGCGCCGGGCTCGCATTGCTCGATGCGCGCGGCGCCTCGCTTTACCGTGCATTGAACCCGGGCCGCGCTTACGACAGTTTCGAGTCCATTCCGCCTGTCATCGTCAATGCGCTGCTCTTTATAGAAGACCGCAATCTTCTCGACGAAAGCGAGCCCAACCGCAATCCAGCAATCGACTGGGGACGCTTCGGTCGCGCGCTTTTCGATCAGGGCGTGCGCGTCTTCGACAAACACGCGCCGCAACCGGGCGGCAGCACGCTGGCTACTCAGATCGAGAAGTTTCGACACTCGTCGGGCGGGCGCACGGCCTCGCCGCCGGAGAAGCTTCGTCAGATCGCCTCCGCGTCCGTGCGCGCCTATCTCGACGGCCCGCAGACCATGCCGGCCCGTCGCCAGCTCGTCGTGCGCTATCTGAATTCCGTGCCGCTTGCAGCGCGGCCGGGCATCGGCGAGATCATTGGACTTCCCGACGGGATGGCCGCCTGGTACGGACGCGGCTTCGACGACTACAACCGCATCCTGAACGCACCCGTTTCGGCCGAAACGCTCGATGCGCAGGCGCTCGCGTTCAAGCAGGCGCTATCGCTGATGATCGCGCAGCGCGCGCCGTCGCGTTTCCTGCGCCCCGGCAGCCCCGAGCTCGAGCGTCGCACAGACAGCTATCTGCGCCTGCTCGGTGCGAGCGGCATCATCGCGCCGGCGCTGCGCGACGTGGCGCTTGCCGTGCCGCTCGAACTGAGTCCGGCGCCGCACCGGCGCGACGCTGTGTCGTTCGTCACGCGCAAGGGCGTGACCGCGTTGCGCACGAACCTGCTCTCGACGCTCGGTGTTCGGAGCCTTTACGATCTCGACCGGCTCGATCTCACCGTCACCGCGACGCTCGACAACGCGGTGCAGCAGGCCGTGAGCGACCGTCTGGCGAATGCGGCCACTCGCGACGGCGCGCGCGATGCGGGGCTTATCGGCTATCACATGCTGCGGCCGAACGACGATCC
>NZ_FCOF02000085.1 GCF_001544755.2 Caballeronia catudaia
GTGAACCGGAGCGCGACGTTCGTCTTCGTGATCGGCGAACGCTTCTTCGGCACGCTGACCGCCTACGTGCGCGAGCCGTATGCGGCGCGCTACGATTTCACGAGCGCACTCGCCGTGCAACTGCTCAAGTCGCTCGGGCCTGCGCTGCAGCCTCTGTTGACCGACGACAAAGCGGTCGAAGCCGGAGACGATGCGAAGCTTGAGAGCCGATAAATGTACTACATGAGAATCGCCAGAATGCGATCGAACGTGTATCGCTTTATGTGCATCGCGAATTGCGGTCGACCGCGGGCAAGGCTGCTTCCATGACGGAACGCGGACATGCATGACGCTAAACGTTGGATCTCAGGCGGAGATGTCGCTGGCCAACATGATGGTTGCCATTCATCCGGTGAACACCCGGGACCGCGCTGGCCCGATAGGCGGTGAATTGCACCCTGGCGCGATGCGATTGAATGAACGATTGATGGTGATGATGCTTCACGCTCGCGTGATACATGCGCGGCATCACGACCGGCGTTTCGTCGCCGTTCAGCCAGCGCTGGATTGCGATCAAATCCGCCGTACGCGCCCAGGACGAACGCGCGCCAAGGAGCGCAATGATAACCGGACCATTCGGCATTTCCGCTTCCACGAGAATGCATCGTCCCGCCTCACGCGTGTAACCCGTCTTCGCGAGCTGAACGGTCCAGTCCGGCCAGTGGACGACCGGATCAGTGTTGCGATAGAACCGCGTTTTGGTGCCGATGGCCTCCCCGTATCGGGGAAGTACAGTGAAAGCGTCGATCAGCGCGTAGTCCGACGCGGCATCCGCCATCTTAACGAGGTCGCGTGCAGTGGAGACGTTGGCGGCCGACAGCCCCGTCGGATCGTCGAACTGTGTCGCCGCCATGCCGAGCACGCGCGCCTTGTCGTTCATCTTCTGGATGAAGGCGCGCTGACCGCCGGGAAACGCGCGCGATAGCGCGGAGGCCGCGCGGTTCTCCGACGACATCAACGCGAGGCGCAGCATCTCTCCGCGTTCGAGCGCGGCGCCAACGGGGATGCGCGATCCCGAGTGCTTGAGCCGGTCGATGTCGGCGTCGCCGACCGCCACCATCTCCTGCATCGACTGCGCTGCATCCAGCACGACCATGGCTGTCATCAGTTTGGTCAACGAGGCGACAGGCAGCGCAGTATCGGCATCTTTTTCGAGGAGGCTCTTTTGTTCCCGGAGGTCGTACACCAACGCGCTGCGCGACTGGAGCAACGGGGTTCCCGCCCATGCGACGAGCGGTGCGGCGACGAGAAGCAGGGCAGTGGCCAGTTCCTTGATCATGTTTACACCACAGCCCGCAATCTCGCCGCGATGGGGCCATCGCGGGTTCGCGAGGCCAATCACTAAACTTTAGTCGCTGCCGGCAGAAACGGGGTGTGACGAACGAGACAGTTCGTGAATCGCGGCCAGCCGTCACGGAATCGTGACTCGACTCGTCCATTCCAAATGGACGGACATAACGTTGCGCGTACCTTTGCGCTGCATCAGCAAAGCGGCGTTCTTACCGGCCCCGGTGGTCAACTTGGCGAGTTCGTGTTGTGACTCGACGAGCGCATCGTTCACGCGGAGGACGATATCCGTGGATGAATGCCCGCCTTCGCCTCCCGCTCCCCCGGTGCCGCCTTGACCATCAGGCCTTGCGACGGATCACTCGTGCGGCGCTCCGCATCGGTCAGCGGATGCATGGTGAGAGACCGAGCCAGTCCGCTCCGCTCCGTTCGGTCTTCGGCGCCTGCGTGACCTTCACTTCTGTCACGGTCTTGCGCCGGTTGATCGTTACAATCATCCAATCATCGGCGGCCCGTCGCGCACGCTCCGGCAGCGCAACCGTTTCTCCCGGGCGCGAGTGCCGCATCCTGTTCGACGAAATCCGCAGCCTCCTCGATTGCCTCCTCTTTCGTTCTCGGCTGCGCCCACCCGCCACCGGCATCGCCGGACACGAGACGCCGCTCAGCCGCGCAAGAAATCCGCGGTCGTCAACTCGAGGCGCGCCGCAGGGTGCGCCAGCAGCTTCCGAAGAGCGATCGCTTGAATGCGATCCGCTCCATCGTGAAAGATCTTCAAGGTCTTGGCATCGTCCGCATTGGGCGGCAGCCAGAAACAAGCCTCCAGCGTGGCACGCAAGATCGTGCACTCGACCGAGCCGTACTTCGACGCCAGGACGAAGGTCACGCCGCGTTGATCGGCCGAAATGTGAGGTTCAAGGTCGAGTTTTCCATGGCGCGTTCATCGTCTTGCGTGGGACACGAGATTGTTGCATGACGCCCGTCATTGCGGAACGCGTGAAGACATGGCGTCATGTCGTAACGTTTGCAGGCATCTCACCACGCGATGCGATGAGTCCTCGTGCGTGAGCGATGAGAGCGGCTTGCCGAGCACGACGACGGACCAGAGCACCAGCCGCTCGGCTTCTTTTCGATAGTTTTCGAAGGTGGTCTTCGTACCGACGAAGCGAGCTAGCCACGCCCGGATCGCATCGAG
This sequence comes from Caballeronia catudaia, assembly GCF_001544755.2. Taxonomy (GTDB): domain Bacteria; phylum Pseudomonadota; class Gammaproteobacteria; order Burkholderiales; family Burkholderiaceae; genus Caballeronia; species Caballeronia catudaia. The sequence continues at coordinate 2,519 of NZ_FCOF02000085.1, forward strand.
ATCGTTATCTGCGGCAATCTGCGCGCAACCCGCGACCGCCCGATTGAGTCCTGAGCCGCCGTCCAGTTGTAGGAACACAGAGATCGTCCGTGCGAACCGCAACGACCAAAACTACCAACATCACATGATGATGTTGTGACGGAAAGCGCCGATCCACTCGAACGGACGCAACAGATCCGTATATACCAGTCCTCGACATAATAAGCATAATGTCAAAACAGTGGCTTTGTGAAGTTGGATATAGGATGACTTACGTTGTATTATGAGCGAATTTCCTGGCTCCTTGCGCCCATGTCCGACGTCCTCTCCGACGAAACCCGCCTCGCAGCTGATATCGAGCGCCTCAAGGTCGAGTTTCCCAAGACGCGCGAGCTCTATCGCGAGGTATGCGCGCTGCTGTTCTTTCGCTTTGGCGTCGCGCCGACCGCCAATCGCCTCTACAACCTGGTCCGGCGCGGCACCATGAGCACGCCGGCGTCGGTGCTGAGCGAGTTCTGGGCGGAGTTGCGCGAGAAGAGCCGCGTGCGCATCGAGCATCCGGATTTGCCAGCCGATCTCAGCGAGGCGGCCGGTGAGCTGATCGGTGCGTTGTGGACGCGTGCGAGCACGTCGGCACAGGCCGAACTGACCGCGCTGCGCGAGGAGGTCGAGGCGCAGCGGGCCGACGCGGAGCAAAAGGTCGTTGCGGCACGCGATGAACTCGGACGCACCGAGACCGCGCTCGAACAACGCACCGCCGCGCTGCTGGCGGCGCAGGTCGAGATTCGGGAGTTCGAGCGGCAGCAGGCACAGGAGGCCGCCACGCGCAAAGCGCTTGAAACGCAGATCAAGCGCCTCGGCGAAGAGGCCGGTGCGCGCGAGCGAGCGCTGGAGAAGGTCCGCGACACGTTCTCGCGTGATCTGGAGAAACTGCGGGAGACGGCCAACCGTGCCGAAGAGCGCCTGCGCGCAACGGAAAAGCGCGCGTTGCTGGAAATCGATCGCGAACGCAGCGCGGTGGCCAAGGCTCAGAAGGAACTGACTGAGGCAGCCAAACGCGCCGACAAGCGAGAGGCCGACCATCGTCGCACAGTCGACGCGCTGCAGGCGCAGCAGGGCGATGCCCGCCATCAAACCGGGGTGCTGCAAGGCAAGCTCGCCGCGCTCGAGGCGGCACACCAGTCACTTCAAAAACAGGTGAAGGCGCTGCGTGGAACGACGCGCTCTCCGGCGCGGCGCGTGCCTACGGCAGAATCCAGTCCGCCCGTCCGGCGAGCCGCCCGAAAGGCAGCTGTTGGCAAAATGGCAAGAGCGAAAGCTCGAACGTAGATAATGACCGGATGGCGCCCGCGGGTGGCGCGATCCATGACCGGTTGGCGCTCCAGTCGCGCCGACCGTCAAAAGGAGTAAACGGGTGAGAAGATCGGCGGAGAACAAGTTAAGGGTCGTGGCGGTGCGCATCGACCCCGTCATCGAGCAGCGGTTGCGCGTACTGGCCGAGGCTACGGGGCGCAAGCAATCGTTTTTCCTGCAGCGGATGATCGAGGAAGGCATCGAGGCGATGGAAGAAACCTGGCTGTCGCCGGACACCTTGGCCAAGGTTCGAAATGGCGGTTTGCCCGAGCTGCTCGCTGCCCACAGCACAACCTCGGATTTGTTCGACCTGGATGCGACCATTACTGCCTCGTAGCAGCGGCGGTCGCAAGTTTTCGTAGCGGTTCGGTAAGATCGCATTCGTTTTCAATCGAGAGGGGGTTCAATGAACAAGCAGGAACTGATCGACGCCGTTTCGTCGCAGTCGGGTACGAGCAAGACCGCCGCAGAAGAGGCGATCAATGCGGTGTTTGAGACGATTTCGAAGACGGTGGCCGCGGGAGACACCGTTCAGCTGATTGGCTTCGGATCGTTCGGGACCGGCGAACGCGCCGCGCGGACCGGTCGGAATCCGCAGACCGGTGAGACGATCGAGATCGCAGCGGCCAAGACGGTGAAGTTCACCGCCGGGAAAGGCTTCAAAGACGCCGTCAATCAGGCGTGAGCGCAGCGACAACCGAGTGACGCGAGACGGCCGCAGGCAGCTCGCGTGCCGTCGCAACACGCGTTTCGCGGGTCACGCCTGGTCAGAAAAGCTGAGTCTCGAGCGGTATGAGGTTCACCCATTTCACCGCGGTGCGGCGCTCCTGTCCGTCCGGGTGGATGGAGCGAATCATGACGCGTTGTCCGCGGGCTTCGCCCAGCACTTCCGCGATCCGGTCTTCATAGCGCACCAGGGTGCCGCGCGCCGGCTTGCGTTTGAGTTTCGTGCGACGAGGCGGAGCGGACATTTCTGGACAGGCCGACATGCGATGATGCGATTATGCCTTTCGTCACCCCCAACGCAGATTTTTCGTTCTTCCCACGCCAGAGTGTTCACCATGCGCCGCATTGCAGTCCGTCATTCGCCCATTCATGGTCGCGGTGTGTTCGCCGCCGTGACGATTTCCGCTGGCGATCCGATCCTCGAGTACAAAGGCGAGATCATCTCGGCGAAAGAAGCACAGCGCCGGTATGAACGGTCGGCCGCGGAAGAAGGACATACGTTCTTCTTCGGACTCGGCGACGGACGCATGATCGATGGCGCACGAGGCGGCAACTCCGCGCGTTGGATCAATCACAGTTGCGCGCCAAACTGTGAAGCCGAACAGGAGGGCGACCGGGTCTTCATTCGGGCGACACGCAGGATTGAAGAGGGCGCCGAGGTCTTCATCGATTACGCACTGGATGTCGAAGGGCGCCGAACGGCGGCGCTCAAGCGCCTTTACGCATGTCGGTGCGGCGCTCGCCGCTGTCGAGGCACCATGCTGGATGCGCGTCGGTAGGCTCTTTGTTGTGAGGCGCACCTGTTGCACGAGCTGACCCGTGAAAAGCCTGCCGAAAGCACCGGCAACCGCTTTCCCGGCGCGTTGAAATGAATTAGCCTGATCGCTCTTCATCGACGACATTCCTGAGCGCGACGACGATGCCGCAAAGCATGCAACAGCTCGATATATTTGCCGACAGCCGCGACGTGGGACTGCGCAATGACGTCGTGGAGCACTTGCAGCGTCGCCATGCGGTCGACGCGCGGGCCTCACTGACGGAGCTTGCCAGCGAATACCCTGACGACAGCGCGCTGCCTGCGATGACGGCGCTAGTTCGGGAACTCGAGAACGAGTCAAGCCGTCCACTGACCGACCACGCTGAACTGACCTCGGTATTTCGGCACCTCGAGGAGGATGTGATGCCTGCGGCTCAACGGGTGCTGCCGGCAAAGGACATTCAGGCGTGGTCGACAGCGTGCTGGCGCTCGCTCGCCCAGCGTGCTGCACCGCTGGGGTTCTGCGCGACCCACAGCGAAAGTCACGCCGCGCCGCTATGGCTTCGAGCAGGGAACTGGGCGGCGGCCACCGACGCCGTCAACACGATCGAATCGTGGTGGCGCATCCCGTCGCCACTCGCCTGGATGACCCAAGCGCGCTATCAAGCGGGCGGTCTCGACGCGGCGTGGCCACTGTTTGCAGAATTGGCGTGGCTAGCACCGTCGCGGTTCGCCGCATTGATCGCCGGGCTTCGGGACGCTTCGCTCGATGCGCTGCGTCGGCGCTTCGATGCTGACTTCTCCGGCACAGGCGAAATCGAGGACTATATGTGGTTTCCGGCCTGGCTAGTTGTCGTCAAGCCAGCGCTCGCGAGTCGGCTGGGCGAGGCGCGCGTCCAGCGAGATTTGCCGGCGTCGCGTGCGACCGCCTTGCTAGGGGAGGTTCTGCGTCGGGAACATGAGGGCGACCAGTACGAGCTGGTGACCTTACGCGAAGAACTGAGTCGGCTGCATACCGGGCTGTTTGACGCCTACATGGCAACACGGAAAGTGCAGCATCGGTGACGTGGGTCTGTTTGCGTCACCGGCCTAACTTTCGCGTGGCCGCTGGAGATTTTTTGTCGGACGGAAACACAAACACCCGCTGCGATATTGCCGGTAGCGTTGCCTCTGCCTGCTCGAGCACTTGCGAGACCAGAGGATCCTTCGTACCAAGCGAATCACTTGAGTCCGATACGGCGTGGCCTTCGGCAGGATCCTGATGCTTCTGCGTCAACGACTCGATCAGGTGCGCGAACCCTCGTAGTCCATGCGGTGAAGTCAAAGGTTCCAATGCGGTCGTCCGTGGATGTCGAAGGTCCATAGTAATACGCCAATACGCCAAGGGGATGGTTGCGCTCTCGGCCAGCCGTTGCTTCGCTGACACGGAAGAATTCCGTGCGCACGGGTCCATCGTCAATCAATCACGGCTGTGCGCCAAGTGCCGAGGCGGGGCAGGATTGCAGCGGCGTCTCAGCCTGAAGTCCTCACTCAAACAACATGTGGGTGTGCCGGTGCGGATCGAAGGCGGCCGAACTTCGACGTCGCGCTTGTTGATTTTTCTTCAGCCGGCTTTCATGCTTCATCCGGTTCCTGGCCCACGTCTTTGAAGTCGTCCCTCGGGTCATCGCCGACTAGGTCTTCGAGTTCAAGTTCGTGGATGAACTCGTCAAGCGATACATCGACGATGTTCTCAGGGAACGATTCGAGTGTGTCGAGCCATTCTTTCACGGCCGTGCCCTTTTCGCCATCTTTCCAGTCCTCCGAACGCTCGGCGTAGGCTTTTTCGAGTGCCCGGTACACATTCTCGAACTCCGCGCGCACATCTCTGCCCTTCTGATTGTAGTCATCGACCGCGGCCTGAAGTGTCGCGCGCGCGCAGACGAGTGCTTCATTGAACACGCCCACCGCCTGTCCCAGTCGGACGCGCTGCGCGCTTAGGATGTCGAGCCCCTCTTCCATGCGCTTGAGGTCCGCTGCTTTGATCTTGAATGTCATGGTTGTTTGATGGTGGCGAAGGCTTTTTTTCGACGCTATCGGCCTGCGGTGTGTCGTGCATAACATTAGCTTAAGGGAGGCCGCGCTACCATCGTGTGAGCAAACACGACGCGAACGTTCATGAATCGATACTTCACCACTCGGCAGGGCGCGATTCGGCGCCTCATAGCGATCAAGCGCGAGGGAGCCGAAGAACATCGAAGGATCGAACTCATCAAGCAAGAACCTCGACGAGCACAACGATCAGCCAGGTTTTATTGGCCCGCCTGATCGACTGGACAAGGGGGACATTCCGGGCCGATACGTAATTCGCCTTGCTGAGGTGACAGTTCATGCGCCTAACTCCGTGCGCAGGCAATCGCGTCCTCGCGGGCGTCGAATCCCGCAAGATCGCCACTCGTGAAGATCTGGCTCTCGCTGCCGTTTCCCGCCGGCGTGGTGGTTCTCGCCGCTGCAGTTTCTCGCCGTCGGCGCCGGCGCGCAGTGGATCGATATCGAAGGTTGAGGAAGTGAGACTCGTGCGAGTGCGGCGGTTAACATTCGATCGAGCGCGACGACGTTCGTGGTCCCTTACGCCAGCATTGCTTGGGACTGTTAGCCTTTCCGATCCGCTTTTGCGCATAAAAGATCGTTCGATCTAAAATGACGCGATATCGGCCACGACACGGAGACGATCCCCATGATCGAGTTCTACTTTCACCCGACGCCCAATCCCGCGAAGATCGCGCTCTTCCTTGAAGAATCCGGGCTGCCATATGAACTGAAGCCGGTGGATACCAGCAAGGGCGAGCAGCATTCGGCCGAGTTCCGTGCGATCAATCCGAACGGCAAGGTGCCCGCCATCGTGGACATGGAAGGGCCGGGCGGCAAGCCGGCTGTTGTGTTCGACTCCACCGCGATCCTGCTTTATCTGGCAGAGAAAACTGGTCAGTTCGCCGGCGCGCCGGAAGATCGTCCGCAGCTTCTTTCGTGGTTGATGTTCGTAGCGAGTGGGCTCGGACCGTTTTCCGGGCAGGCGGTGCACTTCCAGTACGCGGCGCCGGAAGGGCTCGACTATGCGGTGAATCGTTATCGGCGAGAGGCGGATCGTCACTATCAGGTGCTGAACGACAGGCTCAAGGGCCGCGAATACATCGTGGCCGACAGCTATACGATCGCGGACATGTCCGCGTGGGGCTGGCTCGATCGGGCATCGCGCGTGTTCAAGTCGAGCGAGGATCCGCTCGGGCCATATCCAGAACTCAAGTGCTGGTTCGCGAAGATCGACGCGCGGCCCGCCGTCAAACGCGCGCGCGCCATGAATAAGAAGCATGCGTTCAAGACGGTCAACGACGAAGAGACGAAGCGTGCGTTGTTCCCGTCCAACTACCCGAAGACGGCGTGAGAGAAGAGGACTTGCAGCATGCCGCGTCCGCGTGGTTCGATGAGGAGGCCGCGCTCGACGCGGCCACTGTGCAGTTCTGGTCGCACGGTTACGAAGCGCCCGCCGTCCGCGATCTCGCCGCAACGATGGGCCTCACGGCCGCGAGCCAATACAACGCTTCGGCGACAAACGCGCGGTCTAGGAACGCGCGCTCGAACGACACGTCGAGCGCGGCTTTCGCGACCGCGTGGGGCGTATCGAACATCACGTGCGGCCGCGCGGCGCGATCGCCGCGTTCTTCGAAGAGGTCTTCAAGCTTTCCGAGAGCGATCCGCATCGCAAGGCATGCCTCATCGTCAATTCGACGAGAGAACTTACGCCGCACGGGGGCGCGGGCACTTTCCGCCGCTCGCCCGAGTCATGGAGCGGCCACTCGAATGGCTGGTGTACTCAGAAATCAGCCTCACGGTCAACATGCGCCTTTCGGCCTTTGCCGACGTTCATCGATCCACGTTTGGACGGCTGTTCAACGAAGGAGACCGGCCATTCGTATCGCCGTAGCATTGAACGTCAACCACCCCTCAATGTGAATAGGCAAGCTCGCCCCATAGTCGTCCTTCGACCGGGCGCGAGCGCTGCGGCAGCTCCCCAAAGTGGAACCGCCATCCGGACAGCAATGTGGGCCGGCCAGTGCATCACTGGCGCCGGCAAAACCGGTATCCGTGACAATTACAGTAGCTGAAAGCATTTTTCACGCACGGGTTAGAGGCAGGAGCAAGCATGGGTCCAAAACCTGATTTGGCGCAATCCTAAGCTCACCTTCTGCGGCCTCCGCTGGCGTAACCGTCAGAGCGATCGACGAGTGGGGTATGAGCGTGTACTCAGATACTTCATCAATGATCGACTCGCGGCTGGTTGATGACCGGACGCTCCACTCGATGTCACGCGATGGGCGCACCAGATCCCGCGCCTCAAATCCTTCAACCAGCACGACTGCTCGGTCGATCAACCAATGAGCCTCAACAGCGTGAGTCTCCAATGTTAGCTGGACCGCCGGGATGGGCTGCCCCGGCAGCCAGTAGAAAGTATCTCGTCTGTCGCCTAATGTCGCTAGGAAATGGGCCCGAGCACTTCGCCACCGTGGTGATTGAAGCAGATTGAGCAAATCCGGCAACTTTTCCGTCTTGCGTATATTACGGAAAGCGCCGCTCGAATCAAAAAAGGCCTCATAAACTGCGCCAGCGATGAACGCCTGTTGCGGATCGTCGTTGGCGGTCGCCCAGCGATCAAAATTTTCGACGAACGACACCGCCCTCCACGCGCTTCCTTCTGCTGCCTGATATACCGATCGTCCCATGACAAATGCCACACCAACGTCACGCGGAATTCCGGACGCCTCGAGTTCAAGTACGGCGGGGTTTTGAACGTACCAGTTATGCGAGTTAATGCGCTCAATTATAGATTTGGCGTCACCCTCCGGCAGGGACTCTATGAAAGCTTTTTCTGCCGTCATAGCTTCCATCGGTATTGCCAACTGCACCTCCGCTGGCGCTTGCTCGTCTCCAGCGGCGGCCGGTCGCTGGACTTCAGCCGGCGGCTCGGCGTTAATGAGTTCGGTCTGAAGAGTAACCGAATTAGCACCGCCAACTGTGTCTGTACCGTCGATGTCGTCGCGGTCTTTTTGCTGTGTCAGAGCAATCACAAACTCTCTTAGGCTCTTTTGAAAATGAAGTGGGGTGTGCCAAGAACGCGAGCATCAATCGACCGATGTTTGCGGAGCTTTACCAAAGATGAAGGAAGGCCCTTCG
>NZ_FCOF02000027.1 GCF_001544755.2 Caballeronia catudaia
TCGCGCGCGTCGTCGCGCTTCTTGCGCGCCGCCGCCAGTGATACGTCGGGATACACGCCGAGCGCGAGGCGCTTCTCTCTGCCCGCGAATCGGTACTTCATCCGCCAATACTTGCCGCCCGCCGGCGTGACTTCGAGATACATGCCGCCGCTGTCGGCAAGGCGGTAGGTCTTTTCACGCGGCGCTGCATTGCGCGCGGCGGTATCGGTGAGTGGCATGGGGGCACCTGTGGGGGCATAAATCCGGGGGCATCTCGCGAAATACCCTGATGCCCCCAAAAATGCCCCCGATGTGCCCCCGCTGTCAATGGTGAGACGTAGGCGTCAGTAGGCGATAAAAAACCCGAGAGCCTTCCGCTGTCGGGGTTTCTGGTCAAACTTGGGCGATGCTTGCAAACTACTTGGTGCCGGGGACCGGACTCGAACCGGCAAGCCGTGAGGCGGCGGATTTTAAGTCCGCTATGTTTACCAATTTCATCACCCCGGCAGGGCGGACGCGATTCTACCATTGCCCTCGCGCGCACCAAAAACGCTTGACTTGACCAAGGGAACTCTGCGAATGCGCATCGGCGTCATCTCCGACACTCACAACCTCGTGCGCCCCGAAGCGCTCGATGCCTTGCGCGGCGTTGTGCACATCATCCATGCCGGCGATATCTGCCGGCGCGACGTGCTCGATACGCTCGCCGCCGTCGCGCCGCTTACGGTCGTGCGCGGCAACAACGATATTGGCGATGACGTCGCGCACTTGCCCGAACATGCGCGCATCGAACTCGGCGCCGCGACGATCTACCTCGTGCACGATATCGCCGATGTACCGAAGCAGCTCGACGGCATCGATGTCGTCGTCACCGGTCACTCGCACAAGCCGCTCGTCGAAAAGCGCAGCGGCATGCTTTTCGTGAATCCCGGCAGCGCGGGGCCGCGCCGTTTCAAGTTGCCGGTCACGCTCGCGCTGCTCGATATCGACGAAGGCAAGCTGGAAGCGCATATCGTCGCGATCGTGACATAAAAAAGGGCCGGCGCGTCGAGCGCCGGCCCTTTCCTGGTCACACCGATATCACGCGCGCACGGTGCCTTCCGGGAATACATCGTCCATCTCGGTGGCTTCGCGATGACCGCGCAAAATCGCGTGCGCTTCCGATTTCGACGCCACCGCCGGCGGCGAGCCCTTCAGCGGCTTCTTCGCCGTCTCTTGCAGCGCGAGCACCGACACGATACCGATCAGCGATGCGCCCATCAGATAGTACGCGGGCATCATCAGATTGCCGGTCGTGTCGACGAGCCATGCCGTGACGAGCGGCGTCGTGCCGCCGAACAGCGACACCGACACGTTGAAGCCGATCGCGAGCGCGCCGTAGCGGATCTTCGTCGGGAAGAGGGCCGGCAGCGACGACGGCATCACGCCCGTAAACGTCGACAAAAGCGCGCCGAGAATCATCATGCCCGCGAAAATCGACGGAACCGTGCCCATGCGGATCAGCGAAAGCGCCGGAATCGCCAGCACCAGCAAGCCGATACAACCCGCGAGCATTACCGGCTTGCGGCCGATCGTATCCGACAGGCGGCCCGCGAAGATCGTCAGCGGAATCATCAGCACCATTACGGCGAGCACGATGAACAGGCCGTGCGACTCGTTGAACTTGAGCGTCGCCGACAGATAGCTCGGCAGATACGACAGCGCCATGTAGTCGGTCACGTTGAAGATCAGCACGAGGCCGACGCATTGCAGCAGCGGCTTCCATTGCTGGAGCAGCGTCTCGCGGAACTGCTGCTTGGTCGTCTCGTGCGAAACGGCTTCGGCCTTCTCGGCTTCACGCTGGAACGCCGGCGTCTCTTCGAGCTTCATCCGGATGTAGAGACCGATCAGACCGAGCGGACCGGCGATGATGAATGGAATGCGCCAGCCCCAGCCGAGCAGCGTCTCCTGCGACATGACGGACGTCATCACCGCGACAACGCCCGCGCCGAGCACGTAACCCACGAGCGTGCCGCATTCGAGGAAGCTCGACATGAAGCCGCGCTTCTTGTCCGGCGAGAATTCGGCGATGAAGGTCGCCGCGCCGCCGTACTCGCCGCCCGTCGAAAAGCCTTGCACGAGACGCGCGACGAGCAGAAGCACGGGCGCCATCACGCCGATGCTGTCGTAGCTCGGAATCAGGCCGATACAGAAGGTGCCGACGGCCATCATGATCATCGTCATCGCGAGCACGCGCTTGCGGCCGATGCGGTCGCCGAGCGGCCCGAACACCATGCCGCCGATCGGGCGCACGAGAAACGCCGCGGCGAACGTGCCGAAGGTCGCGAGAAGCTGCGCCGCAGGGCTCGACGACGGGAAGAACACCTTGCCGAGCGTCACGGCGATGTAGCTGTACACGCCGAAGTCGAACCACTCCATCGCGTTACCGATGGCCATGGCGCCGACGGCGCGCTTCAGCAGGGATTGATCGACGATGGTGATGTCGTCGAGGGTGAGATCGGACTTCGGACTCGATGATTCGCTGTTGTGCCAAAGGCCCTCGTGAAGAGAAGACATAATTCGAAAAACTCCGTATTCGATCCCGAAAGCTCAAAAGAACCTCGGGTGCGTCGCCGCGGAGGACGGACGCAAATTGCCGGGATAGTGCAGTTTCGAGACGGCGCCGCGAACGCTTGAGACGAAAGCAAAGGCTTCCCACAGCTCGGGCCGGGCGGCACGAAGCTGATAAGCGAAAAGAAACACGGTGCCGGTGCCTCGCGCGGGTGTAGTCGCGAAATTGCACTCGGATGAAACCAACGAATTTGACGTGCGGACGGCAAGTTCCACGGTGAACGTGAACTGCCGCGGGTGGGCCGCGACGTCGGCGAAAAAAGCTTGAGACGAAAAAGGCCGGCGTTGTTGCTCAGAAACCGACGCGCCTCTTTGTATAAAAACTGTCACTACCGCGCAAGAGACCGAAGTACGCTTCGGAAACAATTGCGCGTGAATGATGGTGAGTTGCTGTTGATAACGAGCAAGATAATATCACGATGACAGACGATGTGCAAACCGCTTACTTCATGCGGTGCATTGGGATCGGCTCAATCCCTTGTCCGATATAGGATTCCGCTGAATTTTGCGATGTACCAGACAGACCATTTTGCGGCGCGCGCGGGCAAAAAAACCGGCCGCATGGGCCGGTTCTTGCACATCGATGCAGCGCGTATCAGCTTTGCGGCGGCACGTAGCCCGAAGCCGTATCGGCGCCCTCGCCGAAGAAGTACTTCTCGGTCTGCTTGATGAGGTACTGTCGCGCGCGCGGATCGGCCATATTCAGGCGATTCTCGTTGATGAGCATCGTCTGCTGCTTGAGCCAGCCTTGCCAGGCTTCCTTCGAGATCGTTTCGTAGATGCGCTTGCCGAGCTCGCCGGGCAGCGGCGGGAAATCCAGTCCTTCGGCTTCCTTGCCGAGCTTCGCGCATTGAACCATTCGGGCCATTGTGAGTTTCTCCTGTGTCGGGGACTTCAGCGCGATGCTTTCGCGCCTCGTTGATTCATGTTCAAAGCTGTTTCATCAGGACGAGCGACTTGCGCTGCCAGTTGTAGAGCCGCCTGCGGTCTTCCGGCAGGTCGTCGACCGTCACCTTCACGAAGCCGCGCTTCAGGAACCAGTGCTCGGTGCGCGTCGTCAGCACGAAGATGCGCGTCAGGCCGCGCGCGCGGGCGCGTTGCTCGATGCGCTTCAGGAGCCGCTCGCCGTCGCCCGAACCTTGCGCTTCCGGCGCGACCGTGAGGCACGCCATCTCGCCGATGCGCTCCTGCGTGTACGGATAGAGCGCCGCGCAGCCGAACAGCACGCCGTCGTGCTCGATGACCGAGAAGTGGTCGATATCGCGCTCGATCTGGTGCCGCCCGCGCCGCACGAGCGTGCCGTCGCTTTCGAGCGGCTCGATCAGCGTGAGAATGCCGCCGACGTCGTCCGGCGTCGCTTCGCGCAGGCTTTCGAGGTTCTCGTACGAGATCATCGTGCCGACGCCATCGTGCAGGAACAGTTCGAGCAGCACGCTGCCGTCGAGCGAATACGGAATGATGTGCCCGCGCGCGACGCCGCCGCGGCATGCGCGCACGGTGTGCTTCAGATAGAACGCCGTGTCGCCTTGCAGCTCGCCGCTTTCCTGCAGGCGATACGCGTCATCCAGCGACAATTCGCGGATCAGTTCGTTTTCCGAGTCGACGAGGCCGGGGATTTCCGTTACGAAAATGATCTTGTCAGCGCGCAGCGCGATGGCCGCGGCCGACGCGACATCTTCCATCGACAGATTGAACGCTTCGCCGGTCGGCGAAAAACCGAGTGACGACAGCAGCACGAGCTTGTTCGACGCCAGCGACTGGCGGATCGAATCGCCGTCGATCTTGCGCACGACGCCCGTGTGCTGGAAATCGACGCCATCCAGAATGCCGACCGGACGCGCCGTCACGAAATTGCCCGATACGACGCTGATGTGCGCGTGGGCCATCGGCGTGTTCGGCAAGCCCTGGCTGATCGCGGCCTCGATGTCGAGGCGCACTTCGCCGGCCGCTTCCTTCGCGGATTCGAGCGCGCGGGCGTCCGTGATGCGCAAGCCGTGCGAAAACGACGATTCGACGCCGTGCAGGCTCAACTGCTCGTCGAGCTGCGGTCGCGAGCCGTGCACGAGCACGACGTGGATGCCCATCGCGTGCAGCAGGCCGACGTCCTGTACGAGCGCGTTCAGGCGTCCTTCCTGCACCAGTTCGCCGCCGAACGCGACGACGAAGGTCTTGTTTCGGAACGCGTGGATATAGGGTGCGACGGAGCGCATCCAGTCGACGAACTGGGCGAGCGGATTCGGCGCTTCCGGCTCCAGTACATCTGGCTGCGAGGCCGCCTGTGTGCTCATCGTGAGGTCGGTTTGGGAATTCATCCCGGGATTATAATGCGACGCTATGCCGAATGTTTTCCGACCCGCACGCCCCGGCCAGCCGGGCAAGCCCCAATCCGCCGATAAAGCCACCGACACTCAGGACCAGCTGAAGAAGCTGCGTGAAAACCTGCTGCGCGAAGCGCGGGAAGGCGACGGCGCGGGCGCTTCCGGCGAGTCGGCAGGATTGAGCAAGAAGGAACTCGCCGCCCGGCGATTCGCGGGGGCGAAAGCGGGTGCTGCTGCGGTTTCGAAACGAGCGGAGCTGAAAGAGCCGCAGCGTTCGGAGCCCGCGACGACAGCGCCGCCGCCATCCGTGCATTCTCCGCAGCCCGCCGCGAAAACAGCGCCGGCGCAACCGGATCAGCGTCCGCGCAAACCGCGCGATGACGCGCGCACATCGGCGCAGCGTTCTTCACAGCCGCAAGCCAAACGGAGCGATGCCCGCCGCGAGCAGACTGATCGTCCGCGACGCGCAGTCGAGAACACGCCTGCCGAAGCGCGCAAACCGGACGCGACGCCACGCCCATCGCGCGTCACCGAACGGCGAAACGAAGCGCCGAAATCGGAACGCCCGTCCGAAACACGCGAGCCGCGCGAACCGCGTCCGCCCCGCGCGCCGCGTGTCGTCACGCCGAATCCCGTTCCGCCGATCACCTTTCCCGAAGCGCTGCCGGTTTCAGCCCGGCGCGACGAGATCGCGCGCGCGATCGAAGCGAATCAGGTGGTGATCGTCAGCGGCGAAACCGGCTCGGGCAAGACCACGCAGCTTCCGAAAATCTGCCTCGCGCTCGGGCGCGGCCTCGGGGCGGGCGGCAGCGGGCTCATCGGACACACGCAGCCGCGGCGTATCGCGGCATCGGCGACGGGCCGGCGCATCGCGGAGGAGCTCGGCACGCCCTTCGGCGAAGTGGTCGGTTACAAGGTGCGCTTCACGGACAATCTCGCGCCGGGCGCATCCGTCAAGCTGATGACGGACGGCATTCTGCTCGCGGAAACGCAGACCGATCCGCTGCTGAACGCGTATGACACGATCATCATCGACGAGGCGCACGAGCGCAGTCTCAACATTGACTTTCTGCTCGGCTATCTGAAGGAAATCCTGCCGAAGCGCCCGAATCTCAAGCTGATCGTCACGTCCGCGACCATCGACGCCGAGCGCTTCGCGCGCCATTTCGGCAGCGATGAAAAACCCGCGCCGGTGATCGAAGTCAGCGGGCGGCTGTATCCGGTGGAAGTGCGTTATCGGCCGATCGAAGAGGAAAGCGAGGCGATCAAGAACGCGCAGGGCACCGCTCCGAAGCGGGGCGACCGCAAGACCGACCGCGATCTGATGGAAGGCATCGTCGATGCCGTCGACGAGCTGTGCCGCGTCGGCCCCGGCGACGTGCTCGTGTTCCTGCCCGGCGAGCGCGAAATCCGCGACGCGGCCGAAGCGCTGCGCAAGCACCATCCGCCGCACACCGAAATCCTGCCGCTCTTCGCGCGCCTGTCCGCGCAGGAGCAGGAACGCGTGTTCAAGCCGTCGAACGCGCGGCGTATCGTGCTCGCGACCAACGTCGCGGAAACGTCGCTGACGGTGCCGGGCATCCGCTATGTCGTCGATACCGGCATGGCGCGCGTGAAGCGCTATTCGTATCGCAACAAGGTCGAGCAGTTGCAGATCGAGCCGGTGTCGCAGGCGGCGGCGAACCAGCGCGCGGGGCGCTGCGGGCGCGTTGCCGACGGCGTGTGCATCCGTCTCTACGACGAAGCCGATTTCCAGGCGCGGCCACGCTTCACCGATCCGGAAATCCTGCGCTCGTCGCTCGCGGCCGTGATCCTGCGCATGAAGTCGCTGCATCTGACGGCGATCGAAACCTTTCCGTTCATCGAGCCGCCGCCGGGCCGCGCGATCGCCGATGGCTATCAGCTGCTGAACGAACTCGGCGCCGTCGATGACGACAACGCGCTCACGCCGCTCGGTCGCGAACTCGCGCGCCTGCCGCTCGATCCGCGCGTCGGACGGATGATCCTCGCCGCGCGCGATCATCACGCGCTGACGGAAGTCCTGGTCATCGCCTCCGCCTTGTCGGTGCAGGACCCGCGCGACCGGCCGATCGAAGCGCAGGAGCAGGCGGATCAGGCCCATCGGCAGTTCGTCGACGAGCGCTCCGAATTCCTGCAATGGACGCGCATCTGGAAGTGGTTCGAGGACGCCGTCGCGCACAAGAAGTCGAACAAGCAGCTCGCCGATGCGTGTCGCGCGAACTTTCTGTCGCATCTGCGGCTGCGCGAATGGCGCGACGTGCATTCGCAGTTGCTGACGGTCGTGCGCGAGCACGGCTGGCGGCTTAACGAATCCGATGCGACGTTCGAACAGGTGCATCTGTCGCTCCTGACGGGCCTGCTCGGCAACGTCGGTCTGAAAGCCGATGACGAGCCGCATTATCTCGGCGCGCGCGGCATCAAGTTTCATTTGTGGCCGGGCTCGGCGCTGCTGAAGAAAGCGGGGCGCTGGGTGATGGCGGGCGAGCTCATCGAGACGAGCCGGCTGTATGCGCGCACGATCGCGAAAATCGAACCGGAATGGCTCGAAACGGTCGGCGCGCATTTGCTGAAGACATCGCTTTCGGATGCGCATTGGGAGAAGAAAGCGGCGCAGGTCGCAGCCTACGAGCGCGCGACGCTGTACGGCCTGACCGTTTACGCGCGCCGGCGCGTGAGCTTCGGCAAGCAGGACCCGAAATACGCGCGCGAGCTGTTCATCCGCGGCGCGCTCGTCGAGGGTGAATTCGATACGCGTCTGCCGTTCTTCGCGCACAACCGCAAGCTGGTCGCCGACATCGAGCAACTGGAGCACAAGTCGCGCCGCCAGGACGTGCTCGTCGACGATGAGCTCATCCACGGTTTCTACGATTCGCTGATCCCCGAGGGCATCTGGACGGGGGCGGCGTTCGAGCGCTGGTATCGCGACGAGCAAAAGAAAGAGGGCAACGACAAGCTCCTGTTCCTCTCGCGCGACGACCTGATGCGCCACGAAGCCGCCGGCGTCACGACCGACCTGTTCCCGAAGCGCATGACGATGTCGGGTATCGAGATGTCGCTCACGTATCACTTCGAGCCAGGTGCGCCGCGCGATGGCGTGACGCTGCAAGTGCCGCTCTACGGGCTGAATCAGATCGACGCGCGGCGCGTCGAATGGCTCGTGCCGGGCATGATCAAGGAGAAGGCGCAATTGCTGCTGAAGTCGCTGCCGCAGAAGCTGCGCCGTCACGTCGTACCGTTGCCGGAATACGCGGCGGGATTCGCCGGGCGTCACGCGGGGCCGAAATTCGGCGCGGGCGCGCTCGTCGATACGCTCATCGCCGATATTCGGGAGCAAACGCAGGTCGCGGTGAAGGGCGCGGACTTCAAGCTCGAAACGTTGCCCGCGCACCTGTTCATGAACTTCAAGGTGATCGACGAGCACGGCCGCCAGCTCGCGATGGGCCGCAATCTTGCGCAACTGCGCGCGGAACTTGGCGGCCAGGCGCAGCAGCAGTTTCAGAAGCTGACGTCCGTCGCCGCGCTCGATGCCCTTACCGGTGAAACGAGCGCACCGCAGGCGCAACCGGCGAGCGAAGGCACCGCGCTCTACGAAAACCTCACGACGTGGAATTTCGGCAAGCTGCCCGAGCTGCTCGAAATCCGCCGTCGCGGGCAGACGCTGTTCGGCTATCCGGCGTTGGTGGATCGCGGCACGCATTGCGACGTCGAAGTGTTCGATTCGCCCGAGGAAGCGGCGCGGATTCATCGCGCGGGTTTGCGGCGGCTTTTCGCGCTGCAACTGCGCGAGCCGATCCGCTATCTGGAGAAGAACCTGCCGGGCCTGCGCGAAATGTCGATGCAGTACATGGCGCTCGGCACGGCGGACGAACTGCGCGACCAGATCGTCGAGACGGCGCTCGATCGCGCATGCCTGCAAGACCCGCTTCCCGACGACGACGCCAGCTTCCACGCCCGCCGCGACGCCGCGAAAGGGCGCCTGACGCTGCTCGCCAATGAAATCGCGCGGCTCGTCGGCACGATTCTCGCAGAGCATGCCGCGCTCGCGAAAAAGCTCGCGCAGGCGAAATCGTTCGCATCGGCTTTTGCGGACATGCAGGCGCAATCGAGCGCGCTGATCGGCAAGCGCTTCATCATCGACACGCCTTATGCGCAGCTCGCGCACTTTGCGCGCTATCTGAAGGGCATCGCGCTGCGCATCGACAAGCTGAAGGCCGATCCGGCCCGCGACGCACGCCTTTTCGCCGAACTTCAGCCGCTCGCGCAGCATTATCAGCGCGCGCTGTCGCAACGCGGCAGCGTCGCGGATGCGCGGCTGGCGGAGTATCGCTGGCTGCTGGAGGAATTGCGTGTGTCGCTTTTCGCGCAGGAATTGCGCACGCCGATGCCGGTTTCGGTGAAGCGCCTGTACAAGGTCTGGGAATCGATGCAGCGCTGAAGCGCGGCTGAAAGGTCGCCATTTCTTGCGCCGAAGCAGCCCATTGCGCAAAAAGCCGCACCCCGTCAACCCGCCGCGCGAAGCAAACGTTCTACAATGACGCCTGCCCTCCGAAACCCGATTCCCATGCGCAATATTTTCCGTTCCGGCCGTTCTTCCGGCCGTTTCCGTGCGGCTGCCGCACGCGTAGCGCTCGCCGCCGGCGCAGCGCTCGTCGCCACCGCGGCGCTTGCCAACAACGTCATCGTGCTCAATTCGGCGGAAGCCACGCTGAGCCTCATCGACGAAAACACGCGTCAGGTCGTCGGCACCGTGCCGACCGGCAAGGAACCGCACCACCTGATGCCGACGCCGGACGCATCGTCGCTGATCGTCGCGAATTCGGTGTCGAACAATCTGATGTTCGTCGACCCGAAAACCGGCGCGTTACAGCGCTGGGTGCAGGACATCGAAGATCCGTACCAGATCGGCTTTTCGCCGGACAAGAAATGGTTCGTGTCCACCGGCCTGCGCCTCGACCGCCTCGACATCTATCATTTCGACGGCAAGAACCTGAGCATCGCGAAACGCATGCCGCTCGCGACGATGCCGAGCCACATCGCGTTCACCAACGACAGCTCGACGGCGTTCATCTCGCTGCAGGTGTCGGGCGAAATCGCCGCGATCGACCTGGCGACGCAGACCGTCAAATGGAAGATGAAGGTCGGCAAGGTGCCGGCGGGCGTCTGGCTCACGCCGGGCGATAAATTCCTGCTCGTCGGCATGACGGGCGCGGATTACGTGGCCGTGGTCGACTGGCGCAACCAGAAGGTCGTCAAGACCATCACGACGGGCAAGGGCGCGCACAACTTCCGCTCGATGGTCGATGGCCGCCACGTGCTGGTGTCGAACCGCGTCGCGAACACCATCAGCATCATCGACGAAGAATCGCTCACGAACGTCGGCGATATCACTGGCCTGCTGCCGGGACCGGACGACATGGAACTTTCCGCGGACAAGAAGTATCTGTGGGTTACGTTCCGCTTCGCGAAGCATGTCGGCGTGATCGACCTTGCGAATCGTAAGCTTATCGAGACGATCAAGGTGGGCCGTTCGCCGCACGGCATCTACTTCTACAATCGCGCGCCGGTGACGGCGCCGAATGGGGCGTAAGCGGGGCATAAGCAGGGGCGTAAGCGGGAAGGGCGCGGATTCGCGCCGTGTACTACGATTGAGGAAGGCCCGGAGTGTTGAGTCGGGCCGCCGCAAGCACCACGGAGCACCATGTTTCATTCCATTCTCTCGGTCCTCGACAGTTTCGTTTCGTCGCTGCAGACGCTTCTTTACGTCGATGTCGTCCAGCCGGCGCTGTTCAAGCTCGGCATGATGGACTACGACGAGGACACCTACGACGCGCTCTACTGGGTGATCGTCGGCGTGCTGGAAGTCCTCACGATGTACGCGATCCTGCGCCCGCTCGAAGCGTTCCGTCCCGCGGAAACATGGAAGGACCGCAAGGGCGTGCGCGTGGACGTGCTCTACACGTGGATCGTCAAACTCGGCATCCTCAATCTGTTTTTCTTCTTCACGTTCCAGCCGCTGTTCGATTCGATGCAAAGCTGGCTGCGCATCCATAGCGTGCCGAATCTGGAGATCGACAATCTGTGGCCGGGCGTAACGACGCAGCCGCTCGTCACGTTCGTCATCTATCTGCTGATCCTCGATTTCGCGGGTTACTGGTATCACCGGCTGGAGCATCGTTTCGGCATCTGGTGGGAACTGCACGCGGTGCATCACAGCCAGCAGAAAATGTCGCTCTGGACGGACGACCGCAACCATCTGCTCGACGATATCCTTCAAGCGAGCTTCTTCGCATGCGTCGCGCTCGTGATCGGCGTGGAGCCGTCGCAGTTCGTCGTGCTCGTTGCCATCACCAATTTCATGCAGAGCGTGCAGCACGCGAACATCCGTCTGCATTTCGGCTGGCTCGGCGAGCGGATCGTCGTCAGCCCGGCGTTTCATCGGCGTCATCACGCGATCGGTTTCGGTCACGAAGGCACGACCTACGGCTGCAATTTCGGCGTGCTGTTTTCCTTCTGGGACATCCTGTTCCGCTCGGCCTCGTTCGACCGCACCGTCGAGCCCACCGGCATCCGCGACCAGCTCGGTGCGCCGGGCGTGGCGCCTGTCCATTACGGCGACGGCTTCATCGAACAGCACTGGCTGGCGTTCAGGCGCATCGCCGCGCGTCTTTCCGCGCGTCGCGCGGGCGCATCCGCTTCGGACAACTCGGCGGCCGTCTGACCGCTTTCCTTTGCCGCGCCCTCCGGACCGGCGCCCGCCCACGGCGCTGGTTTATCCTGTCGGTTCCTCTTTCTCTTCGACGACTCACGCATGAGTGATTTGCTGCGTTCGTTCGTGCGCGCGCTTGCGAACGTCTTTCATCCGCGCATGCTGTGGCTGACGCTGATGCCGTTCGGCGTCGCCACCGTGGTCTGGGGCGCGCTCCTCTGGTTCTTCTGGCAGACGCTCACGGGCGCCGCGAACAACTGGCTCGACGCCTGGGCGCTCACCTCCGCGATGTACCGTCTGTTCGATGCGGTCGGCTTCTCGTCGCTGCATGCGGTGATCGCGCCGTTTCTCGTCGTCATCATGACGGTGCCGCTGATCGTCGTGACGGTGCTGCTGCTCATCGCGACCATTTCGATGCCGGGCGTCGTCAAGCTGCTCACGCGCCGGCCAAAGGGTCATTACGCGTCGCTGGAAGAGCGGCGCGGCGGCTCGTGGTACGGAAGTCTCGGGCATTCGGTCGTGACCACCGTCGTGTGCCTCGTGCTGCTCGTCGTGACGCTGCCTTTGTGGCTCATTCCGCCGTTCTTCGCGCTGATTCCGCCGCTGCTGTGGGGCTGGCTGACCTATCGCGTGATGACTTACGACGCGCTCGCGCTGCACGCCAGCGTCGACGAGCGCCGCGCGATCGTACGCGACGCGCGCTGGCCCTTGCTTGGCATCGGCATCGTGAGCGGCCTCCTGAGTTCGGTGCCGACGATGCTCTGGGCGTGGTCCGTCTGGCTGCTGCCGCTGTTTCCGGTCGTCGCCGTGGTGACGATCTGGGCGTATGCGTTCATCCTCGTGTTTTCGGCGCTCTGGTTCGCACATTACTGCCTGCACGCGCTGGAGCGTCTGCGCGCGAACGAGCCGCGCTACGACGCGATCACGGTCGAAACCCGCGACGTATCACTGAAAGATTAGAGGGGCATTCATGGGCATTGGCGTCATCATCATCGGCGACGAAATCTTGTCCGGCCGCCGCACCGACAAGCATTTGCCAAAAATCATCGAATTGCTGGGCGCACGTGGTCTGTCGCTCGACTGGGCGGAATACGTCGGCGACGATCCCGCGCGCATCACCGCGACGCTCGCGCGCACCTTCGCATCGGGCGATATCGTGTTTTCGACGGGCGGCATCGGTGCGACGCCGGACGATCACACGCGTCAGTGCGCGGCGAAGGCGCTGGGCGTGCCGCTCGCACTGCATCCGGAGGCCGCGGAGCTGATTCGCGCGCGTATCCGCGACACGGCGGCCGAAGCCGGCAAACCGGTCGATCTGGAATCGCCCGAGAATCTGCATCGGCTGAACATGGGCACGTATCCGCGGGGCGCGGCGATCATCCCGAACAGCTACAACAAGATTCCGGGCTTTTCTGTCGGCGATCATCACTTCGTGCCCGGCTTTCCGGTGATGGCCTGGCCGATGATCGAATGGGTGCTCGACACGAAGTACGCGCATCTGCATCACGCGGTGCCGCACGTCGAGCGCTCGCTGCTCGTGTTCGGTTTGCCGGAATCGCGCATCACGCCGCTGATGGTGACGATCGAGCGTGATTTCGACGGCGTGCGCGCGTTCAGCCTGCCGAGCGTCGGCGATGCGGCGCGCGGGGCGCTTTACGCGCGCTCGCATATCGATCTGGGCGTGAAGGGCGATCCGGAGAAGGCGAACGCCGCATTCGAGGTGCTGCGCGAAGGGGTGATCGCGCTGGGCGGTGAAGTCGTGGAAGTGCCGCCGGAGGAAGCGAAGTGACGCTGCTGGAAGTGATCGCGACGACCGCCGCCGACGCGCGCGCGGCCGAACGCGCCGGCGCGGACCGGCTGGAGCTCATCACTGCGATGGGCGAAGGCGGCCTGACGCCGAGCATCGGGTTGATCGAATCCGTGGTCGATGCGGTCGGCATTCCGGTGAACGTGATCGTGCGGCCGCACAGCCGCTCGTTCGTCTACGATGCCGACGACTACGCCGTCATGCTGCGCGACGTGCGGACGATCGCGAAAACGGGCGCGAACGCGATCGTGACCGGCATGCTGCGAGCCGATGGCGATGTCGACACGGATGGTCTCGCGCGCGTGATCGAAGCCGCCGATGGCTTGCCGCTGACGTTCCATCGCGCATTCGATGCAGCGCGCGATCTGTTCGCCGCATTCGATACGCTGCTGCGATTCGATGCCGTGACGAACGTGCTGACGTCGGGCGGCAGGCCGTCGGTGCTGGAGGCGCAGGCGTCGATCGCGACGCTCGTCGGGAAGGCTGCGGGAACGCGCTGCACGGTGCTGGCGGGCGCGGGACTGACCGTCGATGCGGTCGCGGCGTTCGTCGCGTCGACGGGCGTGCGCGCGGTGCATTTCGGCTCCGGCGTGAGAGTCGACGGCCAAGCGCTCGCGCCTGTCGATGAGGAAAGAGTCAGGCGCGTGCGGGCGTTACTCGATCAGCAGAACTAGACGAGCCGCTCAAGCCCCAATCCAAGGCAGCTTCCGAAAACACCACCCCGCGACCGTTTTTCGATGCCCCTGCCCATCCTTGTCGCCTTCGAACCCTTCGAGCAGGTCATACGCGTGCGCGTATCCTTCCTTTTGCGCCGCGACTGCCGCCAGTTTCGAGCGCGCCGCGCTGCGGCATAGAAACACGACCGGCGTATCCGGGGTGGCGACCTGTCGCAATTGTTCGATAAACTCGGCATTCGGCACGGAGCCGGGGTATCGAATCCATTCGATGTGCGCGTATTGCGCTCCGTCGATTGCCGGGCGGCCGACCCAGTCCAGCTCGGCGCGAGTGCGGACATCGATCAGGCGGACGCGCGGATCGAGCTGCAACAGTTCGAACGCCTCGGCGGGCGAGAAGGCGCCCGCGTAGGTCAGCTTGTTTTCCGCGGCGCGCTGGGCGGCCTGGCTATAGAGTTGCTCGAGCGTGCTCATGGCGAATCTGTCTCCGTAGGCGCAAAGAATCATTTTAGCGTGCGCGACAAGCGCCGAAGAGCGTAGACGGAATGCGCAAATCTGGTGCAGAAAAGTGTCAATGCACTGAAAATGTGCTTCGATAAATCTGGACAAAGACGTCAGCACCAAAAAGGTGCGATCGTCGAAGCAGCAAACGAGCAGCCGCATCGCAACACGCGGCGGCATCTTTCAAAACGCGCGCTGCTTCAAGCGCTTAGCGCAAGGTTGTTGCGCTTGGCACGGAAGCTGCTTTCCATCCTCGATTGAATCGATGTACAGGATTGGTCGGGGCGGCGAAGCGATTCGCCGACTTTTGTTAATCAGGAGATAGGTAATGAGTAAATCCGTGGCCGACGTCATGCAACTCGTCAAGGACGAGGACGTCAAGTTCGTCGACTTCCGTTTCACCGACACGCGCGGCAAAGAACAACACGTTTCCGTGCCGGTTTCGGCATTCGACGAAGACAAATTTGAAAGCGGCCACGCTTTCGACGGTTCGTCCATCGCCGGCTGGAAGGGCATCGAAGCGTCGGACATGCTGCTCGTCCCGGATGCGGACACCGCCTTCATCGACCCGTTCTATGAAGAAGCCACGCTCGTGCTGACCTGCGACGTCGTCGAACCCGCCGACGGCAAGGGCTACGAGCGCGACCCGCGTTCGCTCGCACGCCGCGCTGAAGCCTATCTCAAGAGCTCGGGCCTGGGCGACACCGCGTTCTTCGGTCCGGAGCCGGAATTCTTCATTTTCGACTCGGTGCAGTGGAACACGGACCAGTCGGGCACGTTCCTGAAGATCGGCTCGGAAGAAGCGCCGTGGTCGTCGGCGAAGGAATTCGAAGGCGGCAACACCGGCCACCGTCCGGGCACGAAGGGCGGCTACTTCCCGGTCGCTCCCGTCGACACGTTCCAGGACATCCGCTCGGAAATGTGTTTGCTGCTCGAACAGATCGGCATTCCGGTCGAAGTGCATCACCACGAAGTGGCGGGCCAGGGCCAGAACGAAATCGGCACCAAGTTCTCGACGCTGGTTCAGCGCGCGGACTGGCTGCAGCAGATGAAGTACATCATCCATAACGTGGCGCACACGTACGGCAAGACGGCGACCTTCATGCCGAAGCCGATCGTCGGCGACAACGGCTCGGGCATGCACGTTCACCAGTCGATCTGGAAGGACGGTCAGAACCTGTTCGCGGGCAACGGCTACGCCGGTCTGTCGGAATTCGCGCTGTTCTACATCGGCGGCATCATCAAGCACGCGCGCGCGCTGAACGCGATCACGAACCCGGGTACGAACTCGTACAAGCGTCTCGTGCCGCACTTCGAAGCGCCCGTGAAGCTGGCTTACTCGGCGCGCAACCGCTCGGCGTCGATCCGTATTCCGCACGTGAGCAATCCGAAGGGCCGCCGTATCGAAACGCGCTTCCCGGACCCGCTGGCGAACCCGTACCTGTGCTTCTCCGCGCTGATGATGGCGGGTCTCGACGGCGTGCAGAACAAGATTCATCCGGGCGAAGCCGCGGACAAGAATCTGTACGACCTGCCGCCGGAAGAAGACAAGAAGATCCCGACCGTGTGCGCGGGCCTCGACCAGGCACTCGACGCGCTCGACGCGGATCGCGAGTTCCTGACGCGCGGCGGCGTGTTCACGGATTCGATGCTCGACGCCTACATCGAACTGAAGACGCAAGAGTTGCAGCGTTATCGTCAGGCGGTGCATCCGATCGAGTTCGAGATGTACTACTCGCTGTAAGCGACATGCGCGCGACGCATGTGATGCGGTGATGAAAAAGGGACGGCGCGCCGTCCCTTTTTTAATCGCTGTCGAGTGTCATGAATCAATAAGAAGATCGGTGTTACGAACGGCCTCACTCATTGCACGATGGTGCTAAAGAATCTCATCAAGGCGCGCAAGGGCCATCCCGATGCGCTCTCCGACGACGCGCAACTCTCGGGCACTGGGCTCCTGCCGGGACTGGAAGCGCTGCCCACGGTCGTGCTCGTGCTCGACATGCGCAATCTGCGGATTGCCTACGCGAACCCTTCGGCCGAATCGATGCTGGAGATGTCGCGCAAGCAATTGACGCAGACGAACTGGCCCGAACTGTTCGCCAACGCGGACGACATGGCTGCCACGATCGCATCGATCGCGGAGAACCGCTTCAACGCGACGCGGCTCGACGCGGTGCTCGAACGTCAGAACCGCGAGCCGGTGCATGTGCACGCGATCGTCGGTTATCTCGAAGCCGCGCCGGACTATGTGCTGCTCGAATTGTTCGAGAACGAGCGGCATCTGCGCACCGATCGCGAAGAGCGCATCCACGATCTCACCGCGGTCAACAAGCAACTGATCCGCAATCTCGCGCACGAAATCAAGAACCCGCTCGGCGGCATTCGTGGCGCGGCGCAACTGCTCGAATTCGAGCTCGGCGAGCGCGAACGCGACGAGTTGCGCGAATACACACAGGTGATCATCAAGGAATCGGATCGCTTGCAGACGCTCGTCGATCGATTGCTGGAGCCGCACCGGCATCCGCATATCGTCGGCGATGTGAACATCCACGAAGTGTGCGAGCGCGTGCGCGCGGTGATCCTCGCGGAGTTTCCGCGCGGCCTCACGATCGAGCGCGATTACGACGTGAGCGTGCCTGACTTGCGCGGCGACAAGGAACAGTTGATCCAGGCGTTGTTGAATATCGTCCGCAACGCGGCGGAAGCGCTGAAGGAACGCATCTCGCAAGGCGATGCGAAGATCGAGCTGCGCACGCGTATCGCGCGCAAGGTGACGATCGGCAAGAAGCTGCACAAACTGGCACTGGACTTGCATATCACTGACAACGGTCCCGGCATTCCCGACGAAATCCGCGACCGGATCTTCTTTCCACTCGTGTCGGGGCGGGAAGACGGCAGCGGCCTCGGACTCACGCTCGCGCAATCGTTCGTGCATCAGCACGAGGGCTTGATCGAAGTAGAAAGCCGGCCGGGCTGCACCGAGTTCGCCATCCTGTTGCCTTTCGGGAATTGACTATCACCGACCATCGACTTCACGCCAAGAACGCAACCGACGCTTTGATGCCTGACCGTTTCGACGGGCTCACTCCGAACCACACGAAGACTTCTCGCCGAACGATATGAAGCCGATCTGGATAGTAGACGACGACCAATCCATCCGCTGGGTGCTGGAAAAGGCCCTCGCCCGAGAAAACTTCACGACGCGCAGCTTCTCCGGCGTGCGCGATGCGCTCGCCGCCCTCGAACAGGAAAGCCCGCAAGTCCTGGTTTCCGACATCCGCATGCCGGGCGGCTCCGGGCTCGAACTCTTGCAGACGGTGCGCGACCGCATGCCGGGCTTGCCGGTCATCATCATGACGGCGTTTTCGGACCTCGATAGCGCGGTTGCCGCGTTTCAGGGCGGCGCGTTCGAATATCTCGCCAAGCCGTTCGACGTCGACAAGGCGGTCGAGCTGATCCGCCGCGCCGTCGACGAAAGCATGCGCGGTGAAGCGACGCATGACGAACGCGTGACGGAAACACCCGAAATGCTTGGCCAGGCCCCGGCGATGCAGGACATGTTTCGCGCGATCGGGCGCCTGTCGCATTCGGCGGCGACGGTGCTCATCACGGGCGAATCAGGCACCGGAAAGGAGCTTGTCGCGCGCGCCTTGCACCGACATAGCCCACGCGCGAACGGACCGTTCATCGCGCTGAACACGGCGGCGATTCCGAAGGATCTGCTGGAGTCCGAACTATTTGGCCACGAGCGCGGCGCGTTCACCGGCGCGCAGGCGATGCGGCAGGGCCGCTTCGAGCAGGCCGAGAACGGCACGCTCTTTCTCGATGAAATCGGCGACATGCCGTTCGATTTGCAGACGCGTCTGCTGCGCGTGCTGTCGGATGGACAGTTTTATCGCGTGGGCGGCCATAACCCGTTGAAGGCGAATGTGCGCGTGATCGCGGCGACGCATCAGAATCTCGATGCGCGCGTGCGGCAAGGCCTGTTTCGCGAGGACTTGTATCACCGTCTCAACGTGATTCGCCTGCGCCTGCCGGCGTTGCGCGAGCGCAGCGAAGACATTCCTCTCCTCACGCGGCACTTTCTGCAGAAGAGCGCGCGCGATCTGGGCGTCGAGCCCAAGCGCGTGTCCGACGACGCGCTCGCGTATCTCGCGTCGTTGCCGTTTCCGGGCAACGTGCGTCAGCTCGAAAACCTGTGCAACTGGCTCACGGTGATGGCGCCCGCGCAGGTGATCGAGCGGAAGGATCTGCCGCCCGATCTCGTGCCGCATCAGGACTACACGCCGGAGAGCATTGCGGTGTCGACGGATGGCGCGGTTGCGCTTGCTCCCGTTGCCGCCAACGGAGCGGCGGCCGTGCCGGTGGCGGGCACGGCGGGAGTTTGGGAAAACGGCTTGCGCACCGAAGTGGCGCGCATGCTGCGTGAGAATTCCGCCGATGTGATGGACGAACTCGCGCGCCGCTTCGAGGCTGCGGTGATCCGCGAGGCGCTCGATTTCACGCGCGGGCGCAAGGTGGAAGCGGCGGAGCGCTTGGGCATCGGCCGCAATACGATCACGCGCAAGATCCAGGAATTGCATCTCGACGCGTGATCGTCGATCGAATGCGGATCAGCCGATCGTCGCGATCACGGGCGCGTGGTCCGACGGCTGATCCCATTTGCGCGGCACCTTGTCGACTTCGCACGAGGTGCAGCGCGCCGCGAGTTCCGGCGACAGAAGAATGTGATCGATGCGCAGTCCCGCGTTGCGTCGAAACGCCAGCATCCGATAATCCCACCACGTGAAGAGCTTCTCGGCCTGTTCGAACTTGCGGAAGGCATCGATGAGGCCCAGCTCGATGAGCTGCACGAAGTGCGCGCGCTCTTCCGGCGACACGAGATTTTGTCCTTCCCAGGCCTTCGCATCGTGGACGTCGCGGTCGTCCGGGGCGATGTTGTAATCGCCGCAGAGCGCGAGCTGCGGATGACGCGCCATGTCCTCGCGCAGCCATACGCGCAGCGCATCCAGCCAGCGCATCTTGTAGGCGAATTTCTCGGAACCGGGCGCCTGGCCGTTGGGAAAATACGCGGAGATGATGCGCACGCCGTTGACCGTCGCGGCGATCACGCGCTGCTGCAAATCCTCGAAGCCGGGGATGTTGCGCACGACGTTGATTTCATCGACTTCGAAGTTCGATTCGGCGCGCACCAGGATGCCCACGCCGTTGTACGTCTTCTGACCCGCGAACCAGCTTTTGTAGCCGGCGGCTTCGAGTTCTGCGCGGGGGAATTTTTCGTCGGGAAGTTTGAGTTCCTGAAGACACAGGACGTCGACCCGCGTTTGTGCGAGCCAGTCGATGACGTGCTGCTGGCGGACTTTGAGGGAATTGACGTTCCAGGTGGCGATTTTCATGAATCTCGATCTTCTTCGTGGTGCGCGGCCGTGCGCTGAATGCTCGATTCTATCGGAGCCGCGAGCCTAGCCCCGCTTCGCTCGCCTCGGCCTCTTTACGCCATTTTTACACCCCAACCCCCACCTTTATCCCGCCCTTTACGCCGATCTTCGTAATCTCCACCTTGTCCTGAACCACACAAGGGGAGAACACGACAATGGACCTGTTTTACCTCGCCGGCATCGTCCTTTTCTGGGGCGTTTGCGTGGCGCTCACGAGCGGTTGCGATCACTTGCGCCGCCGCGTGACAGGAGGCCGCCCATGAACGCATGGATGATGTGGCTCGCCGCGGCCTCGACGCTGCTGCTCTTCGTGTACCTCGTGTACGCGCTCCTGCGCGCGGAGGATCTCGAATGAACGCGAATACCTTCACGCAGACGGCGATCTTCCTCGTCGTGCTGATCGCGCTTGCGATTCCGCTCGGGCGCTATATGGCCAGCGTGTTCGAAGGCACGTCGGCCATCGTTCGCAAGATCGGGCGTCCCATCGAGTCGATGCTCTATCGCATCGCGGGCGTCGATCCGGAAGCCGAGATGTCGTGGAAGCAATACGCGCTCGCCGTCCTGCTCTTCAACGTGCTCGGCGCAATCGTGCTGTACGCGATCCTGCGTCTGCAAGGCCTGCTGCCGCTCAACCCGCAAGGCATGAGCGGCATGACGCCCGACGCCGCGTTCAACACCGCCATCAGCTTCGTCGCGAACACGAACTGGCAGGACTACGGCGGCGAAAGCACGCTCGGCTATCTCGCGCAAATGCTCGGCCTCACGGTGCAGAACTTTCTGTCGGCGGCGACGGGCATCGCCGTCGTGATCGCGCTGATCCGCGGCTTCAAACGTCATAGCGCGCAGACCATCGGCAACTTCTGGGTCGACCTCACGCGCTCGACGCTCTACGTGCTCATGCCGCTCGCGATCGTGTTCGCACTGGTCTTCGTGAGCCAGGGCGCGATCCAGAACTTCAAGGCCTACGAAGATGTGCCCACGCTCCAGGCGACGACGTATCAGGCGCCGAAGACCGACGCGCAAGGCAACGCCGTGAAGGACGCGAAAGGCAATCCGGTGATGCAGGACGTCAAGGTCGACAAGCAATCCCTGCCGATGGGCCCGGTCGCATCGCAGGAATCCATCAAGATGCTCGGCACCAACGGCGGTGGCTTCTTCAACGCGAACTCGGCGCATCCGTTCGAGAACCCGACGCCGTTCTCCAACTTCATGCAGATGCTCGCAATCCTGATCATTCCCGCGGGCCTGTGCATCACCTTCGGGCGCATGGTCGGCGACGGGCGTCAGGGCTATGCCGTGCTCGCGGCGATGACCATCGCGTTCGCGGTGGCGTGCGTCGGCGAGATATCGGCGGAGCAGGCGGGCAATCCGCTCTTCACGTCGCTTCACGTCGATACCCATGCGTCCGCGCTGCAAGCCGGCGGCAACATGGAAGGCAAGGAAACGCGGCTCGGCATCGCGCAGTCGGGCATCTTCACGGTGGTGACGACGGCGGCTTCCTGCGGCGCGGTCGCCAACACGCACGATTCGCTGACGCCGCTCGGCGGGCTCATCCCGATGCTGCTCATCCAGCTCGGCGAAGTGATCTTCGGCGGGGTCGGCTCCGGTCTCTACGGCATGCTCGCGTTCGCCTTGCTGGCGGTGTTCGTCGCTGGGTTGATGATCGGACGCACGCCCGAGTATGTCGGCAAGAAGATCGAGGCGTTCGACATGAAGATGGTTTCCATCGTCATTCTGCTCACGCCTTTGCTCGTGCTGCTGGGCACGTCCATCGCCGTGCTCACGGAAGCGGGCAGGGCGGGCATCGCCAATCCGGGCGCGCACGGCTTCTCCGAAATCCTGTACGCGTTCAGCTCGGCTGCCAACAACAACGGCAGCGCGTTCGCGGGTCTTTCGGTGAACACGCCGTTCTACAACACGATGCTCGCCATCGCGATGTGGTTCGGGCGCTTCGGCACCATCGTGCCGATCCTCGCGATCGCGGGCTCGCTCGCCGCGAAAAAGCGCCTCGCCGTGAACGCGGGCACGCTGCCGACGCACGGTCCGCTCTTCGTGGTGCTGCTGCTCGGCACGCTGCTGCTCGTCGGCGCGCTCACGTATGTACCTGCGCTCGCGCTCGGCCCCATCGTCGAGCATCTCACCATGATCGCAGGCCACTGAATCTCGAGGACAGCATGACTCAATTGAATCAAGCGCCGTTGCATCGCCCGGAGAATCTCGGGCAGGCGCGCACGGCGGCGCGCTCGATGTTCGATCCGTCGCTCGTCAAGCCCGCGATCGCCGATGCGTTCAAAAAGCTCGCGCCGCGCACGCAGCTGCGCAATCCGGTGATGTTCTGCGTCTACGTCGGCAGCATTCTGACGACGGTGCTCTGGATCGCCGCGCTCGTGGGCCAGGCCGAAGCGCCCGCGGGCTTCATCCTCGCGATTGCGCTGTGGCTGTGGTTCACGGTGCTCTTCGCGAACTTCGCCGAGGCGCTCGCGGAAGGGCGCTCGAAGGCGCAGGCCGCGTCGCTGCGCGAGGCGAAGCACAACGTGATGGCGAAGAAGCTCAACGAGCCGCATCCGAAGTCGCCGATCCGCATCACGACGTCGACCGATCTCGTGAAGGGCGATGTCGTGCTCGTCGAAGCGGGCGATGTCATTCCCGCCGATGGCGAAGTGATCGAAGGCGTTGCGTCCGTCGACGAATCCGCGATCACGGGCGAATCCGCGCCGGTGATCCGCGAGTCGGGCGGTGACTTCTCGTCGGTGACGGGCGGCACGCGCGTGCTGTCGGACTGGATCGTGGTGCGCGTGTCGGTGAATCCCGGCGAGGCGTTTCTCGATCGCATGATCGCGATGGTCGAAGGCGCCAAACGTCAGAAGACGCCCAATGAAATCGCGCTGACGATCCTGCTCGTGGCGCTCACGCTCGTGCTGCTGTTCGCGACCGCGACCTTGCTGCCGTTCTCGATGTTCGCGGTCGACGCGGCGAAGCAGGGCCATGTCGTGACGATCACGGCGCTCGTCGCGCTGCTCGTGTGCCTGATTCCGACGACCATCGGCGGTCTGCTTTCCGCGATCGGCGTCGCGGGCATGAGCCGCATGATGCAGGCGAACGTGATCGCCACGTCGGGCCGCGCGGTCGAAGCGGCCGGCGACGTCGACGTGCTGCTGCTCGACAAGACGGGCACGATCACGCTCGGCAATCGTCAGGCGTCGACGTTCGTGCCGGCGCCGGGCATCGCGGAGCGCGATCTCGCCGATGCGGCGCAACTCGCGTCGCTCGCCGACGAGACGCCGGAAGGCCGCAGCATCGTCGTGCTGGCGAAGCAGCGTTTCAATATCCGCGAGCGCGACATGGCCGTGCTGCATGCGAACTTTCTGGCGTTCTCGGCGCAATCGCGCATGAGCGGCGTCGACCTGCCCAATCGGGAAATCCGCAAGGGCGCGGCCGAGACCGTGAAGAAGTACGTCGAGGAACGCGGCGGGCGCTTTCCGCAGGACGTGCAGAGCGCCGTCGACGAGATCGCGCGTCGCGGCAGCACGCCGCTCGTGGTCGCGGAAAGCGTCGAAGGCAAGACTCGCGCGTTGGGCGTGATCGAGCTTAAGGACATCGTGAAGGGCGGCATTCGCGAGCGCTTTGCGGAATTGCGCAAGATGGGCATCAAGACGGTGATGGTGACGGGGGACAATCGTCTGACCGCGGCGGCGATCGCGGCCGAAGCGGGCGTCGACGACTTCCTCGCCGAAGCGACGCCCGAAGCGAAGCTGTCGACCATCCGCGCGCATCAGGCCGAAGGGCGGCTCGTCGCGATGACGGGCGACGGCACCAACGATGCGCCCGCGCTCGCGCAGGCCGACGTCGCGGTCGCGATGAACACGGGCACGCAGGCCGCGAAGGAAGCGGGCAACATGGTCGATCTCGATTCGAACCCGACGAAGCTGATCGAGATCGTCGAGATCGGCAAGCAGATGTTGATGACACGCGGTTCGCTGACGACGTTTTCGATTGCGAACGATGTGGCGAAGTACTTCGCGATCATCCCGGCCGCGTTCGCGACGACGTATCCGCAATTGCGCGTGGTGGACGTGATGCATCTGGCGTCGCCGTCGTCGGCGATTCTGTCGGCGGTGATCTTCAATGCGCTGATCATCGTGTTTCTGATTCCGCTCGCGTTGAAGGGCGTGAAGTATCGCGCGCTGGGTGCGGCGACGCTCTTGCGGCGCAATCTGCTGGTTTATGGGTTGGGCGGCATTCTGCTGCCGTTTCCCATCATCAAGCTGATCGATATGGTCATTACCGCACTTGGATGGAGTTGAAATGATGAAGAACATCTTGCGTCCCGTCATCGTGATGTTCGTCGCGCTGACGATCGTGACCGGGCTTGTTTATCCGGCGATCGTGACGGCGGTCGGGCAGGCGGCGTTTCATCGCGAGGCGAATGGCAGTCTGATCGAGCGCGATGGGAAAGTCGTCGGGTCGGAGATCATCGGTCAACAGTTCGATGCGCCTCGTTATTTCTGGGGGCGGTTGTCGGCTACGACGCCGAATCCTTATAACGCCGGGAGTTCCGGCGGCTCGAATCTCGGGCCGACGAATTCTGCGCTTGCCGATGAAGTGGCGGCTCGGGTTGCCGCATTGCGTGGGGCGGATTCTGGTCGATCCGCTGCTGACGTGCCGGTGGATCTTGTGACTTCCTCCGGAAGCGGGCTCGATCCGGAGATTAGTCCGGCGGCGGCTTTGTATCAGGTGGAAAGGGTTGCTAAGGCGCGGGGGATGTCGGCGGGGCAAGTCGAAGCGCTTGTGGCTCGGGCCACCACCGGGCGGCAGTTTGGTCTGCTCGGAGAGCCCAGGGTGAATGTGCTTAAATTGAACCTTGCTTTGGATGCTGCGGGTGGTTTGAAGTAGCGGATGGGGTGGGTTTTCGCTTTCGCCGGATCCCGTTTTCGTGTTGGTTTATTGGCGTTGCCCCTGTGCGGGGCGGCACCTACTTTCTTTGCTGCTGCAAAGAAAGTAGGCAAAGAAAGCAGCTCTCCCCAGCCTAAGCACTTCACACCGGCCGCGGCACAGGCGATTGGCTGAATGGAACCCGGAGTAGCGAGTGTTCCCATTGTTGTACCGGGCGTGGACCGCGCACGGTCTGCCGCCCGATAACATTAAGCGCGCTGGTTCAGCACGAAAGAGTTCCGGCACAGCGCTACGCGCTGCCGCCGGGTCTGCAAGAGAAACCAACGGTAGGCAGGCATTTGCGGTGAGACGGAAGCGTCAGCAAAGAAGCACGCGCAGACAGGCTGTACCCGTCGGCCGCGAAGCGGGCTGGAGCTATTGGTGCTGAACCAGTCAGTAGTGCGGTGCGATGTGACGGACCGTGCGCGATCCAAGCCCGGCGAGACCTACGAGGGCACTCGCTACTGCCGGACCACGAGAGTAGTTCTGTGCCGCGGCCGGCATGAAGTGCTTAGGCTGGGGATAGCTGTTTCTTTGGTTACTTTCTTTGCAGCAGCAAAGAAAGTGACTGCCGCCCCGCACAGGGGCGAAGCAAATAGACCGACACGAAATCAGGATTCCGTAGAAGCACAAGCCAGCACCCGAACCAGAAGACAAGAACGAAATGCCTCGCCCAACCCCTGACGAACTCCTCGACAAACTCCATCGAGAAGAAGAAAAACGCCACCGCGGAAGACTAAAAATCTTTTTCGGCGCTTCTGCCGGCGTAGGCAAGACCTTCGCGATGTTGCAAGCCGCGCGCCGCCGCCGCGACGAGGGCATCGACATGGTCATAGGCGTGGCGGAAACGCATGGCCGCAAGGAAACCCTCGCGCTCCTGGAAGGTTTCGAAACCCTCCCACCAGCGCGCATCGAATACAAGAACCGCCTGCTGGCAGAATTCAACCTCGACGCCGCGTTACAAAGAAAACCCCAACTGATCCTCGTCGACGAACTCGCACACTCGAACGTGCAAGGCTCGCGCCACATGAAACGCTGGCAGGACGTACAAGAGCTTCTCGATGCGAACATCGACGTCTACACGACCGTCAACGTCCAGCACCTGGAAAGCCTCAACGATATCGTTGGCCGCATCACGGGCATCCGGGTCTGGGAAACCGTGCCCGACCGCGTGTTCGATCTCGCCGACGAAGTTACGCTCGTCGATCTGCCGCCCGAAGAACTGCTCGACCGCCTGCGCGAAGGCAAGGTCTATCTGCCGCAGCAAGCCGAGCACGCCGTGCGCAACTTCTTCCGCAAAGGCAATCTCATCGCGCTGCGCGAGCTCGCCCTGCGCCGCACCGCCGACCGCGTCGATGCGCAAATGCGCGAGTACCGCGCCGATCAGTCGATCGAACGCATCTGGCGCGCGCGCGAACGGTTGATCGCGTGCATCGGGCCGGGGCCGGAAAGCGCGACGCTCGTGCGCGCGGCCGCCCGGCTCGCCGCCGCGCTCAAGGCCGACTGGCTCGCGGTCTACGTCGAAACGCCGAAGCTGCAGCGGCTCTCCGACGACATCAGAAAACGCACCCTCGACGCCCTCAAGCTCGCCTCCGAACTCGGCGCGGAAACCGTGACGCTCGACGGCGCCGATGCCGCCGCGACGCTCATCGACTATGCGCACATGCGCAACGTGTCGAAGCTGGTGGCGGGCGCACGGGTAAGCGCCGGATGGCGGCGGTTCATCGAGCGGCCTGTTAGCGAGCGCATCATCCGGCAAGGCTCGGATATCGACGTGACGCTCGTGTCGACCGGTGCGCGCGATGCAGACCGCCGCACGCTCGCCGAAGCCTTCGGCACGTGGCGCGACGGCGCGCACTCGTCGCCGCGCGCGTATCTCTACGCGCTCGCGATCGGCGCGGGCATCACGCTCGTCGCGCAACTGCTGGCCACGCGCCAGATCGCGATCACGAATCTCGTGATGCTCTATCTGCTCGGCGTGATCTTCGCGGCGGTGCGGCTCGGGCGCGGGCCGGGCGTGATGCTGTCGTTCCTGTCGGTCGCAGCGTTCGATTTCTTCTTCGTGGCGCCCGAGCTTTCGTTCTCCGTGACGGACACGCAATATCTGCTGACCTTCGTCGTGATGCTGCTGACCTCGCTCACGATCAGCCATCTTACGTCGAGCCTGCGGCGCGAGGCGCGCATCGCGTCGCAGCGCGAGCGCCGCACCGGCGCCATGTATGCGATGACGAAAGAACTCGCCGCCGCGCTGATGACCGAGCAGATCATCGAGATCGGCACGCGGCATGTCGCCGAGATCTTTCAGGCAAAGGTCGCGATCCTGCTGCCCGACGCCGCCGAGAAAGTCCGCCAGAAAGTGGGCGAACCGAATCCGGATGTGACGCTCGACGCCGCGCGTCTCGATCTCGATATCGCGCAATGGGTCTACGACCAGCAGCGGCCCGCCGGACGCGGCACGGAAACCTTGCCGGCGAGCCAGGCGCTCTATCTGCCGCTGAAAGCGCCGATGCGCACGCGCGGTGTGCTCGCGCTTGCGACCGGGCGCGAAGCCGAGCTTGCGGTGCCCGAACAGCGCCGCATGATCGAGACGTTCGCGTCGCAGATCGCGCTTGCGCTGGAGCGCGTGCATTACGTCGAGATCGCGCAGGACGCGCTCGTCAACATGGAATCGGAGCGGCTGCGCAATTCGCTGCTGTCGGCGATTTCGCACGATCTGCGCACGCCGCTCACATCGATCGTCGGCTTCGCTTCGGTGCTTGAGGAACAGGCGCGCGAAGCGGGCGGCAGCCCGGAAGCGTCGAAGGAACTCGTGCACGCGATTCACGAGGAAGCGCTGCGCATGAGCGGGCTCGTCACCAATCTGCTCGACATGGCGCGTCTGCAAGCGGGCGCGATACGCCTGAATCGCCAATGGTCGATGCTCGAGGAAACCGTCGGCGCGGCGCTCGCCACGTCGCGTCGCGTGCTCGCCGGGCGCGCCGTGCAGACGCGCGTGCCAGCGAACCTGCCGCTTCTCGAACTCGACGCCGTGCTGATGGAACGCCTCTTCGCCAATCTGCTGGAAAACGCCGCGAAGTACACGCCGCCCGGCACGCCGATCCGGATCGGCGCGGCGCTGGAACATGACGGCGATGCGCGCTTCGTGCGCGTGTGTATCGACGATGAAGGGCCGGGCGTGCCGTCCGGCATGCAAAACCGTCTCTTCGACAAGTTCACGCGGGGCGAGAAAGAGTCGGCGCAACCGGGCATCGGGCTGGGTCTCGCGATCTGCCGCGCGATCGTCGAGGCGCATGGCGGGCAGATCGGCGTCGAGAATCGCGCGGACGCGAATGGACGCATCGAAGGCGCGCGTTTCTGGTTCACGCTGCCCGCGAACGATGCACCGCCGGTAGACGTGCCGCCGGACGAAGATATCGAATCGAAGGCGGCAGGCGATGTCTGAGCTGCGCGCGTCGGTGGTCGTCATCGAGGACGATCCGCACATCAGCCGCGTGCTGCGCGCCACGCTCCATGCGCACGGCATAACGGCGATCGAAGCCGCCACGGCCGCGGCGGGTCTCTCGGAAGCCGCGACGCGCAAGCCCGATCTCATCGTGATGGACCTCGGCTTGCCCGATGCGGACGGCATCGACGTGATACGCGAGCTGCGCGGCTGGACGAAGACGCCCATCATCGTGCTGTCCGCGCGCACGAGCGAGCAGGCGAAGGTCGCCGCGCTCGATGCGGGCGCGGACGATTATCTGACCAAGCCCTTCGGCTTGCCCGAACTGCTCGCGCGTTTGCGTGCGCAATTGCGGCGCAACGTGCAATCTCAGCAAGCGTCGCCGATGATCCGCTTCGGCGATATTTCCGTCGATCTCGGCAAGCGGCAAGTCACGCGCGAAGGGCAGCCGGTGCGTCTCACGCCGATCGAATACACGCTCTTGACCGTGCTGATACGGCACGCGGGCTGTGTGCTCACGCATCGGCAATTGCTGCGTGAAGTGTGGGGACCGGAGCACGTCGGGGACGCGCACTATCTGCGCGTGTACATGGGGCATCTGCGGCAGAAGCTCGAACGCGATCCCGCGCAGCCCGCGCATTTCGTGACGGAGACGGGCGTCGGCTATCGGCTGTCCGGCGTCGTTTAGCGCCGCGCTTTATGATGTTCGCTCACGAGAAAACCGCGAACGTGATGCAGCGGGCGTCTCAGCGGGCGTCGGCTGGGTCGAGCGCACGGAAGACGGACGCCTCTACGACACCTACGCGCTCTGCTTTCCGGGCGGCGGGCGCGCGCGTCATCGCAAGCTGCACGCGACGCATCGCAGATTTCACGGCGGCAGCGGCTTCACCGTGTTCGATGCGCCGTTCGGTATGCGCTTAGGCATTCTGATCGGCGAGGACAACGACGTCGTCGAGAACGTGCGGATGACGGCGCTGATGGGCGCGACGCTGCTCATCGCGCCGATGCGCGGCGACCGTTCGCGTCGCGCGACGCTCGCTGCGCGCGCCGCCGACAACGGCATGTATATCGCCTACGCTCATACATCGAGCGATCAGGCGATGATCGTCGGCCCCGATGGCCGCGTGCTTGCGCGTCATTCGAGGGCGAATGACGGCTTGATCGTCGCGCGAGTGTTGCCGTCGCTTGCCGAGGCGAGCAGCGCAAGGCAAGCGCTGGCCGCGCGCCGGCCCGATCTCTACGCGCCGCTCGCGCATCGGGGCAATGCGTATCCGCTCGCGATGGAAACCGAGCGCCCGGCGCCACGCGGCGCGTTGCCGCTGAGCTTCGCGATCGTCGGCCGAAACCGCGTGATGCGCTGAAGCGAACGCGCACGGCATTTCTGTCCCGATACAATCGGACGATTCGGACGATTCGGACCGGGACGGAGGTTTCGCACATGGATTTGATCATTCGCCGCGCGGCGCTCGTGGATTCGCGCGAACTCGTCGATATCGGCATGGAAGCGGGGCGTATCGCCGCGATCGAGCCGCGGCTCGCCGCCACCGCGCGCGAGGAAATCGATGCGAACGGCTCGCTCGTCACCGCGCCTTTCGTCGATGCCCATTTCCACATGGACGCGACGCTTTCCTACGGCCTGCCGCGCGTGAACGCGTCGGGCACGCTGCTCGAAGGCATCGCGCTCTGGGGCGAACTGAAGCCCGATCTCACGCAGGAAGCGCTCGTCGAGCGCGCGTTGCAGTATTGCGACTGGGCCGTCGCGCGCGGGTTGCTGGCGATTCGTTCTCACGTCGATGTCTGCGATCCGCGCCTGCTCGCCGTCGAAGCGCTCGTCGAAGTGAAGCGGCGCGTTAAGCCGTATCTCGATCTGCAGCTCGTCGCGTTCCCGCAGGACGGCGTGTTGCGCAGCGCGGGCGCGTTCGAGAACCTGAAGCGCGCGATCGAACTGGGCGTCGATGTCGTCGGCGGCATTCCGCACTTCGAGCGCACGATGGCGGACGGCGCGGCATCGGTGAAACTTCTGTGCGAATACGCGGCGGAGCGGGGCTTGCGCGTGGACATGCATTGCGACGAGTCCGACGATCCGATGTCGCGTCACATCGAAACGCTGGCAGCGGAAACGCATCGGCTCGGATTGCATGGGCGCGTGACGGGCTCGCATCTCACGTCGATGCATTCGATGGACAATTACTACGTCAGCAAGCTCATTCCGCTGATGCGCGAGGCGGGCGTGAATGCGATCGCGAATCCGCTCATCAACATCACGCTTCAGGGGCGCTCGGACACGTATCCTAAGCGGCGCGGCATGACGCGTGTGCCGGAACTGATGGCGGCGGGTATCACGGTCGCGTTCGGCCACGACTGCGTGATGGACCCGTGGTACAGCTTAGGCTCCGGCGACATGCTCGAAGTCGCGCATATGGGGTTGCACGTCGCGCAGATGACGGGCGTCGATGCGATGCGTTCGTGCTTCGATGCGGTGACGAAGAATCCTGCGCGGATTCTCGGGCTGGAAGGCTACGGCATCGAGGTGGGATGCAATGCGGATTGTGTCGTGCTCGATGCGCGTGATGCCATCGAAGCGATTCGGCTGCGCGCGGCGCGCATCGCGGTCGTGCGAAAAGGCAAGGTGGTGAGCCGCAGCCCGGCGGTGCGCGCGGCGTTGTCGCTGGAAGGCCGGCCCTCGCAAGTCGATTTCCGCATCGACCGGCAATGACTCTCGACGTTGCCGGCCGGCTTTCCGTCACTGCGCCGACAGATAGAACGCCTGATCGCGCTGCGGCGTGACACCGACGACAGTGAGCTGGCCGTTCACGACCGTCGCTTCGACGGACATCGACACGTTAGCGAGCGAGCACGCCGTGCCGGTGAAATTGAGCGTGCCGTCGAGCAGATGCTTGCCGCTCGCGCGCGGCTTGAACGTGCCGGTGAACGTGCACGCGATCTGCACGCCCCTGGCGGTGCCGTCGGCGGCGAAGGTGATCGTCGATGCGGGCGACACGCCGGCTGCGCTCGTCCACGTGCGCGCGACGTCATTGATCGAAATCGGGGTGTCGTACGTCGAGTTGTAGTTGCCGTTGAAGCTCGTGGCCGTGGTGTCCGGGCTGACGAAGAGGCTGGTCGTCGCGGAAAGCGTGCTCTTCGCGGTGAAGTTGCCAGTCAGCGAGCCGCCACGGATCGCGCCGAGCGAGTGGAAGCCGTTCGTCGCGGAATCGGTGAACGCGCCGTCGGTCGCGCTCATGATGCCTTCGATCAGCCAGACGAACGAGCCGCCCCGCGTGAAGATGCTGAAGTACTGCCCGTTTTCCAGCACGATCGTCTGCGCCGCCACCGACTGCGACGAATTCACCGCACCGTACCAGATGCCTTCCGGCAGCGCATGCGACGTCGTCGGAACGCATGTTTTCGTGAGATTGCTCAGGTCGGACACACAGGTTTTGTCGTCGCTGCCGCCGCCTCCGCACGCGGCAAGAATGGGCAGAGCGAGCAGCATCAGTTTCTGGAGCAGTTTCATGTCTTTTTTTGCGTTCCGATTGATTGCAGCGCCTTCCCTGAGGCGCGCCGACAACGGGATAACGGAACGCAAGCATGAAATCTTTAGCGAAAAAAACCCCGGTCGCAACGACCGGGGTTTTGCTCGAGCGAAGCGCGGGTCAGTTCACCGCCTGACCCGACATGCCGTTATGCCTCAACAACGCATCGATATCCGGCTCCCGTCCGCGAAACGCCTTGAACGAATCCATCGCCGGCCGGCTGCCGCCGACTTCCAGAATCTCGCGTCGATAGCGCGTGCCCGTGGCCGCATCCAGCACCGACCCGTTGCCCGCCTTGGCAGCTTCCTCGAACGCGGCGTAGGCATCGGCCGAAAGCACTTCCGCCCACTTGTAGCTGTAGTAGCCCGCCGCATATCCGCCCGCGAAAATATGGCTGAACGTGTTCGGCCAGCGCGAGAACGGCGTCTGCGGAATCACATGGAATTTCTCGTTGATCTCGCGCGCGAGGTCATTCACGTTCTGCGTCGTGTTCGCCGGATCGTAGGACGTGTGCAGCACCATGTCGAACATCGAGAAGACGATCTGACGCAGCGTGCCGAGACCGCTCTGGAAGTTCTTCGCGGCGAGCATCTTGTCGAAGAGCTCGCGCGGCAGCGGCGCGCCGGTATCGACGTGCGCGGACATGTCGGTGAGCACGTCCCACTCCCAGCAGAAGTTCTCCATGAACTGCGACGGCAGCTCGACCGCATCCCACTCGACGCCGTTGATGCCCGACACGCCCAGCTCATCGACGCGCGTTAGCATGTGATGCAGCCCGTGCCCGAACTCGTGGAACAGCGTAATGACTTCGTCGTGCGTGAAGCATGCGGGCTTGCCGCCCACCGGCGCGGAGAAGTTGCAGGTGAGATACGCGACCGGCGTCTGCACGCCGCCCTGCGTGCGCTTGTGACGCGAACGCGCATCGTCCATCCAGGCGCCGCCGCGCTTGCCCTCGCGCGCGTAGAGATCGAGATAGAACTGCGCGACGAGCGTGCCGTCCTTGTTTTCGACGCGGAAGAAGCGCACGTCCGGATTCCACACGGCGGCTTCGTCGCGGCGGATCGACACGTTGAAGAGCGTCTCCGTGACCTTGAACAGGCCCTTCAGCACGGCTTCCTGCGGGAAGTACTGCTTCACTTCGTTCTCGGAGAACGAATAGCGCTTCTGACGCAGCTTCTCGGCCGCATACGCGATGTCCCACGGCTGCAGCTCCGGCATGCCGAGCTCGGTCGCGGCGAACGCGCGCAGTTCCATCCAGTCGTTTTCGGCGTAGGGACGCGCGCGCGTGGCCAGGTCTTCGAGGAACGCGATGACCTGCGCGGGCGATTCGGCCATCTTCGGCGCGAGCGACACTTCCGCGAAATTCCGATACCCGAGCGTCTTCGCTTCTTCCTCGCGCAGCTTCAGATTCTCGACGACGTTCGCCGTGTTGTCCCATTCGGGTTTGCCGTCGCCGTAGGTTGCGCCGAGCTCGGACGCGCGCGTGACGTACGCGCGGTACATCGCTTCGCGCATCGGGCGATGTTCGGCGTACTGCAGCACCGGGAAATACGACGGGAAATGCAGCGTGAATTTCCAGCCGCCCTTGCCCTCGCGCTGGGCGGCTTCGCGGGCCGCTTCGATCACGTCATCGGGCAGGCCGGCGAGATCGCGCTCCTGCGTGACGATGTACGCGTAGGCGTTCGTCGAATCGAGCACGTGATCGGAGAACGCCTTCGCAAGCGCCGCCTGTTCTTCCTGAAGTTGCGCGAAACGCGGCTTGCGGTCTTCGGGCAATTCGGCGCCGGAAAGGCGGAAATCGCGCAGCGAGTTTTCGAGGATTTTTTTGCGCTCCGCGGACAGCCCGGCGAATTCCGTCCCGGCGGCGATCGCCTTGTACTTTTCGTAGAGCGCGAGATTCTGGCCGACGCTCGCGGAAAATTCGGTGACGCGCGGCAGATTTTCGGCGTGGGCGGCGCGCAGTTCCGGGGTATCGGCGACGGCGTTCAGATGACCGATGACGCCCCACGCGCGCGACAGTTTCTCGGATTCCTGTTCGACCGTCTCCACGACGTCCTTCCATGTGGCGGGTGTGTCGGGCGCGGCCGCGCGGTCGACGGCGGCTTTGGCATTGGCGAGCAGCACGTCGAGCGCCGGCGTGACGTGCGCGGGCTGGATTTCGCCGAAGCGCGGGAGATCGGAAAAATCGAGCAGCGGATTGGCCGCTGCCGCATCGGACGTGATGGCTGACGTGGTATCGCTCATGGCTCTCCCGTTCTGGTGTTGGGTGAAGCCCGGGCGGGGCAGTGGAACACGCGCCCCGCGCCGGCTCGTTCCGAGATTATTGGGGCGGGCGGGGCAAATTCCAATCGATTGTTTTTAAGGGGCCGATTAAGGGGTCGAATAACGCCCCGCGCCGGCGATCAGGCACATTCAGGCCCGCGCCGCGCGCTCGGCCGCCTCGATCGTGTTGACGAGCAGCATCGTGATGGTCATCGGGCCGACGCCGCCCGGCACCGGCGTGATGTAGCCGGCCACTTCCTTCACCGCGGCGAAATCGACGTCGCCGCACAGCTTGCCTTCGTCGTTGCGGTTCATGCCGACGTCGATCACCGTCGCGCCGGGCTTCACCATGTCGGCGGTGACGATGTTGCGGCGCCCGACCGCCGCGACGATCACATCGGCGTCGCGCGTGTGCCTGGCGATGTCGCGCGTCTTGCTATGGCAGATCGTGACGGTCGCGCCGGCTTCGAGCAGCAGGAGCGCCATCGGCTTGCCGACGATGTTCGAGCGGCCGATCACCACCGCGTTCGCGCCTTTCAGATCGATCTTGTGCGCCTCGAACATCTTCATCACGCCGTAGGGCGTACACGGGCGAAAGAGCGGCTTGCCGGTCAGAAGCGCGCCGGCATTCGCGACGTGAAAGCCATCGACGTCCTTTTCGGGCGCGATCGCCTCGATGACCTTGTGGCTGTCGATGTGCGCGGGGAGCGGCAGTTGCACGAGAATGCCGTGGATCGACGGATCGGCGTTGAGCTTCGCGATGTGCGCGAGCAGTTCGCTTTGCGTGAGCGTCGCGGGGAAGCGGTCCATCACCGAGTGTAGGCCGTTGTCGTGGCACGCTTTCACCTTGTTGCGCACATAGACTTCGCTCGCCGGGTTGTCGCCGACGAGCACGACGGCAAGGCCCGGCTTGTGGCCACGAGCGGTGAGGGCGGCGGCGCGCGTGGCGACATCGGCGCGAAGAGTCTTGGAAAGGGCGTTGCCGTCGATGAGTTGGGCGGTCATGGCGAATCGGATCGAGGATGGGCGAGGGCGCGAGGGCGTGAGATGGCTCATGGCCGACGCCGTGCCCGCTGCTCTCTCCGGCTGCGGTGCGCGGCGCTCGCGCAAGTTGCTGGGCGCTTCTTCGGCGAACGCGCCCTTGGGAAAGGGCGAAATTATACCGCCGGGGGCTTTCCCGCGTTTTGAGTCGCCATTGCCGCCAATCCGCCAATGCCGCCGCTTCTTATGGCGAGACGGCTTTCCAGGACGAATCGGGGTCGAACGACTTGATCGCGGCCGAGCGCTGGATCGACGCGGGGCCGAGATCCTTCTCGTAGATCTGCCCGTCCTGATTGACGATGAACGTCATCACGCCCGTCTGGCCGTAGTGCGCGGGTGTCGCGATCAGGCCGAAACCCTGTTTGATCCGGCCGCCCTGCATGTAGTTCTTCGCGCCGCCTTGCGCGTGCGAGCCCTGCGCCGTCAGGATGCGGTAGTGATAGCCGTAATAGCCGTCGGCGGCGCTCGGCTTGTTCGGCATCGTCGCGGCGAGCGGGCCGAGCGGGCTTTCGGGCTCGCCGGGCGCGGTGTCCCAGTAGAGGCCGTCGTGCTTGCCGGGCGTGCTGACGAAGCGGTCGGCGTAGTGGTCCGTCGCCTTCTGATAGTCGTTTTGCGCGGCGACATACGCGAGCGCGACCTGCATCGCCGAGAGCTCGTTGCGGCCGATGCGCCGCGTGGCCATCTCGTCGCGCGCGGCGGGCATGTCGAAGCGCCAGCCCTTCGCGACCTTCACGAGCGGAATCGGCAGCGTCCAGCCGCTCGTGCCCGCCTCGATATGCGCGGCCGGATGCCCATTCAGCGGCTGCGCATCCTCGACGATGCGATGCTGCTGCGCCCACGCGCCAAGATACGCATAGATGTCCTCCTCGCCGATGGTGCCCTCGGGCACGTAACGCCGGTGGTCCTTGCCGAGCACTTTGGCGAGCGCGGTTTCGTCGTTGGTCGCGATGGCGTCGGTGAGCGCCTGCGCCGCGGCTTCCGCGGTCGGATAGACGGCCTGCGCTTGTACTGCCGATGCGCCGAGTGCGAGCGACACGGCGACGCAGGCGCGCAGCAACGACTTTCTGTATGAGGCGAATGCTTGGGTAGCGGTCATCTGGGGCTCCTCAATCTGGCGTTCGCCGCCTGCGCGGCGCCGGGCGTTGGATCGATCATCAACGGCGAAAGCCTCCGCCTCCCCCTCGGTGGAACCCGCCACCACCGCCGCCGCCGCCGCGGTCGAATCCTCCTCCACCGCCACCTCCCCCGAATCCTCCGCCGCCCGCACCGGCCTGACGCTGCGTGCCGCCGCCGCCCCCGCCGACACGGTTCTGCGACTGATTGGCGAACGACTCGCGGCTCGCCTGTCCACGCTGCGCGTCCTGCCGCGCGCCGTTGCCGTCGCCGGCCCCGCGCAGCGCGTTGTCGCGGTTCACGTTCTGCGAACTCTGCCGCAGGTTGCTCGTGTCGCGCGCGTTAGGCCCGCCGCCCTGACGGATGCTCTGCGCCCGCTGGCTCGCCGATTCATTGAGGTTTTGCCCGGTACGCTGCTGCAGCGTCTGCGCGGCCTGTGCGCGCGCGTCCTCGCGTCCGCGATACTGGTTGGCGTTCGCGCCGCGATTGGCGTTGTTCAACGTGTTCTGCCGGTTCGCGGCGACATTGGTCCGGTTGAACTGCGGATCGTTGCGGTTCCAGCGCACGTTGTTGCTGTTCGCGTTGATGC
Organism: Caballeronia catudaia; assembly: GCF_001544755.2. Taxonomy (GTDB): domain Bacteria; phylum Pseudomonadota; class Gammaproteobacteria; order Burkholderiales; family Burkholderiaceae; genus Caballeronia; species Caballeronia catudaia. The sequence continues at coordinate 36,970 of NZ_FCOF02000027.1, forward strand.
GATTGTTCGTGTTGATGTTGTTGTAGCGGTTCACGTTGACATTTACATCGCCGTGACCCCAGTTGCAGTTGCCCCACAGCGAATTCACGACCGCGACGCCCGCGCCGAACGCGAGGCCCGACATGAATCCCGTCGCGATCGCGTAGCCGGGCGGCGGCGGCACATAGACCGGCGGATACGCCGGATACGGCCATGTGCCGTAGACGACGGTCGGGTTGTAGGTCGGCACATAGACGACCTGCGGATTGGCCGGCTCGATCTGGATCACCGTCGTGCTGGTGGTCGTGCTGCCGGGCGGCGGCGGCGCCGTCGTGACTTTCTGCTGCTCGGTCGTCTTGAGATTGCCCGCCTTTTGCGCGGCGCTCCGCAGACGTTGCACCGAGTCCATCACGTCGCTGGGCTGCGCGATGAAGGCGTTGCCGAGCTGCGTCACCCAGTCGATCTTGGAGGCCATCGTCGCGAGCGCCTGCGGGAACGCGACGAGCGATTGCACGCTCGGGTCCCAGGGCTCGGACTGCACGGCTTTCACCGCGTCGTCGCCCTTGACGTTCGGATTCGACTTCGACCAGGCCTCCGCGTCGGTGACTTGCGACGGGTACGTCGACGCCATCAGCACCTGCGCGAGCAGCGCGTCGGGATAGAGCGCGACGGGAGCGGTGAGCGCGTCGAGTTGCTGGTTCGTGAGTTTTTGCGCAGCTGGCGCGGCGGTCTGCGCGTGCGCGTCTCCCGAATACGGCGTGAGAAGCGGCGTCGCGGCGAGCGCGGCGGCGAGCATGATCGCTCTCACCGTGCCGATACGCGAATCAATGACACGAATTCGTTTCGACATCGAGTCCCCCCGTGCAAGACGTTGCATTGCCCGTTGCCCGTTGCGCGTTGCCGGTTTGAAGCGAAGGAATCAGGCTGTGAAGCGGCGTGATTCAGCCAATATCACTTTTCAGTTCGGCAGACAACGGGGCTTCGGAGGGAGGAGCGGAGGCAGTCGCCATGAAGGCGCGCTGCGAGAGGCGCGGCCGGCGGAAGATGCCGGCCGCCTGGAGGGATGAACCGTTACTGTTGCGGCTTGTTCGACAGCGCGAGGCGCAGCAGATCGGCAACGGTATTCACGGAGAGCTTCTCCATGATGTTCGCGCGATGCGCTTCCACCGTCTTGATGCTGATGCCGAGATCGTCGGCGATCTGCTTGTTCAGGCGGCCAGCGATGATGCGCTCGAGCACCTGATGCTCACGCGCCGTCAGCTTGCCCAGGCGCTCGGCGGCGGCGCGCTGCTGCTGCACGCTCGTACTCTCGCTGCGCGCCTTCTCCAACATGCGCTCCACGAGCTTGCGCAACTCCGCTTCGTCGAAAGGCTTTTCGATGAAGTCCATCGCGCCTTTTTTCATGGTCGAGACGGCCATCGGCACGTCGCCGTGACCCGTGACGAAAATGATCGGCAGCAGCGAATTCTCGGCGATCAGCTTCTCCTGCAATTCGAGGCCCGTCATGCCGGCCATGCGCACGTCGAGAATCAGGCAGGAGATCGCGCCGGAATGGGAAATCGGCAAATAGACGTCGAGGAACGATTCCGCGCTGGAGAAACACTGAACGCGATAGCCGTTTGCTTCGAGCAGCCAGCGCAAGGAATCACGCACGGCTTCGTCATCGTCGACGACGAAGACGGTTTCCTGAGTGGTGACTGTGCTCATAGTTCTCCCGTAACTGTTTGTTGTCTCGTATGTTCGTCGTGCGCATCCGTGCCGCCCGTGCCCGACGATCCTTCCACTTCGCCGATCGGCAGGCTGCAGTGGAAAGTGGCGCCGGTCACGTGGCCGTCCGCTTCGACGTTGTTGACCACCCAAAGGCGTCCGCGATGCGACTCGATGATCGAGCGGCAAATATTCAGGCCCATCCCCATGCCGTCCGATTTGGTGCTGTAGAACGGCTCGAACAGACGCTCGGCGGTTGCTTCGTCGACGCCCGGACCCTGATCGACCACGCTGATGCACACGAAGCCGCCGTCCATGCGCATCACGACGACGCGTATCACAGGATCGACGGCGTTCGGTTTCGCATCATGCATTGCTTCCGCGGCGTTTTTCAACAGGTTGACCAACACTTGTTCGATCAAAACCGGGTCGACGTAGATCACCGGCATGCGCGAGCGGATTTCCGTGACGATGCGGATCTTGCGTTTGCGCGCCTCGATCTCCGCGAGGCCGACCGCGTCCGCGACGATATCCGCGACGCGCGCCGCCTGGCGCTTGGGCTCGCTGCGCTTCACGAATTCGCGGATGCGCTTGATGATCATGCCCGCGCGCACGGCCTGCTGCGCGGTCTTTTCGAGCACGGGAAGGAGCGTTTCCTGCGTCATGCGGCCGGATTTGACCAGCGCGACGCAGCCCGAGCAGTAGTTGTTGATCGCGGCGAGCGGCTGATTCAGTTCGTGCGCGAGAGACGAAGCCATTTCGCCCATCGTCATCAGGCGGCTCGTGAACTGCAGCTTTTCTTCCTGCTGATGCGCGAGTTCCTGCGCCTGCTTGCGCTGCGTGATGTCGGTCGCGATCTGCATCTGGGCGAGATGGCCGTCGACCCACTGGATGTACTGGCGGCGCACTTCGAACCACTTCTGGATGCCGTCGACGTAGACTTCCTGCGCGTCCGCGGAGCTTTCGGTGAGCGCGGTGGCGGGAAGGCCGGCGTAGGTATCGACCATGTCGATGGTGTCGGACGAGCTTTGCGAGCCGCCGTCGAATGCGGCGCCCGCGAGCTCCAGGTGGCCGTCCGGACGGATGCCGAAGAGATGCCGGTAATAGCGGTTCGCGAAGAGCAGCTCGGCTTCGTCGGCGGCGAGCACGGAGACGGCCGCGTCGAGGCTTTCGAGCACGGTCGTGAAGCGCTCGTGCGCGGCGGCGAGTTCTTCGCGCGCGCGCTTCGGCTCCGTGATGTCCGTCATCGACGACATCCAGCCGGTCTGACGCCCCGAACTGTCGATCAGCGGCGAGACGTACAGGCGCGCGTGGAAGAACGAGCCGTCCTTGCGGCGCACGCGCAGCTCGAACCCGGAAGAGGGCGCCTTGCCGCGCAAGGTCATGTCGAGCTGGCGCTGCATTTCGGGGTACGCGTCGCGCGGCCAGTAGGGGAACGGTGCATTCTTGCCGACGAGATCGCTTTCGTCCCAGCCCGTCATGCGGCAGAACGCCGGATTCACGTGCGTGATGCGGCCGTGCATGTCGAGCACGCGCATGCCGATCAGCACGGAGTTTTCCATCGCGCGGCGGAAAAACGCTTCGGCATAGAGGGCCTGCTGCGCCTCGAAGCGCTGGCGCGTGTGCTTCCAGAGGCTCCACAAGCTCCACAGCACGAAGCACGACAAACCGGCGACGAGCCAAACGAGCGTGTTGTTAGTGAAGTTCGTGAGTTGCGGATACGAATACACGCGCACCGACAGCCCTTGGCCTGGCGGATCGAGCGGCAGGTCGTAGAACATGTCGCGCGGCAGGCGCGGCCGGCTCGACGTCGTCGCGAGCTCGCGGTTGTTCAGGTCGGTGATGGAGATTTTGTACTTCGCCGACAGTTCGCTCGGAATGTCGTGCTTGAGGATGCCCTCGATCGAGAACACCGCCGCGATCGAGCCCAGAAACTCGCGCTCGCGGAAGACGGGCGTCTGGAGCGTGATATAGCCGTTGCCGAGATCGTCGTAGAGCAGCGGCGAGTAGACTTGGCGGCGGCTGGTGCGCGCTTCGTCGAAGGCGGCCTGCACGGCCTCGTCCATCTGTGTTTCGTTCGGCTTCGCGAGGCGCGATCCGAGCACGGGCAACGGCGTATTGGGCCAGCGCGGCTTATGCTCGCTCGTGTACCAGTTCATGTAGAGGATCTCGGGATGCCCCTGCATGATGTCCGTGGACGAAGTCTGGAAGTTTTGCGGGTCGCCGTGACCGGTCGCGATGTCGCGCGCGAGGGCCTGAATCTGTTCTTGCGCGCCCGTCATTGACAGGCGTATTTGTTGTTGGGCCCATGCGACGTTGCGATACAGCGTGTCTTCCTGCTGCTGCTGCTCGCGCCGGTTCAGGCTCCACAGGATGAGACTCATCACCACCAGAAATACCAGGATGGAAATGAGCGGCGTGAGTAAATAGGAGTTCGACCACCACGGTCCGTGGTGCCAGCGAGAGGGCGAGGCGTCGGTCGGCTTGCGCGCGGACCTCGCCGAGCGTTTGATCAGCCGTTCGGTCAACATGGAAGCGATTGTAACGCACCACCTGATTGTTAAATGGCGTAAAAAGACGGTTGAGCAGGCTCGATTGCGGGAAAAGGAGGAGAAACATCTGAACAAAAAAGTCTTATCGGACGGTGCGTTGCAGCAATTTTTCGCATGGTGAGATGACCTCTCATGATTTGAAAAATTCCTTGCGTCATGATCGCGACCCTCTTTAGAATTGCCGGCACGCGGCCAGTGCCCGCCTTTTTGCGGGCGTGCGCCGGCGGTTTTCAGAGAGTGTTCCTCACATCAGGAGACGAGCATGTCCGCTGTACCCGACGAAGTTCTCAAATATGTCGCCAACGCCAAGGACGACGATCCTCAGGAAACCGCCGAGTGGCTGGACGCGCTCGACGGCGTGATTTCCGCGGTCGGTCCTGATCGCGCGCACTACCTGATCGAGAAACAGATCGAATTTGCTCGCGTGCACGGCGAGCATCTGCCGTTTTCGGCGAACACGCCGTACATCAACACGATCCCCGTCGCGTCGCAGTCCAAGATTCCTGGCGATCAGGACATCGAACACCGTATCCGCTCGTACACCCGCTGGAACGCCATCGCAATGGTGCTGCGCGCGGGCAAGGACACGAACGTCGGCGGGCATATCGCTTCGTTCGCGTCTGCCGCGACGCTCTATGACGTCGGCTTCAATCACTTCTGGCACGCGCCGTCGAAAGAGCACGGCGGCGATCTCGTGTTCGTGCAGGGCCACTCGTCGCCGGGCGTCTACTCGCGCGCGTTCCTGCTCGGCCGCCTGACCGACAAGCAGCTCGACAACTTCCGTCAGGAAGTGGGCGGCGAGGGCATTTCGTCGTATCCTCATCCGTGGCTGATGCCGGACTTCTGGCAATTCCCGACCGTCTCGATGGGCCTCGGCCCGATCATGGCCATCTATCAGGCGCGCTTCATGAAGTACATGCAGGCGCGCGGCATGGCGAAGACCGAAGGCCGCAAGGTCTGGGCGTTCCTCGGCGACGGCGAGACGGACGAGCCGGAATCGCTCGGCGCGATCGGCATGGCCGGGCGCGAGCGTCTGGACAACCTCGTGTTCGTGATCAACTGCAATCTGCAGCGTCTGGACGGTCCGGTGCGCGGCAACGGCAAGATCATCCAGGAACTGGAAAGCGAATTCCGCGGCGCGGGCTGGAACGTCATCAAGGTCATCTGGGGCAGCCGCTGGGATGCGCTCTTCGCGCGCGACAAGACCGGCGCGCTGATGCGCCGCATGATGGAGGTCGTCGATGGCGAGTACCAGACGTACAAGTCGGAGTCGGGCGCATTCGTGCGCGAGCACTTCTTCAACACGCCGGAACTGAAGGCGCTCGTCGCAGACTGGTCCGATGACGACATCTGGAACCTGAACCGCGGCGGCCACGATCCGCACAAGATCTACGCGGCCTTCGACGCAGCCACCCGCACGAAGGGCGCGCCGACCGTCATCCTCGCCAAGACCATCAAGGGCTATGGCATGGGCGAGCACGGTCAGGCGATGAACATCACGCACCAGCAGAAGAAGCTGCCGATCGACACGCTGAAGAAATTCCGCGACCAGTTCCGCCTGCCGCTCAGCGACGAGCAAATCGCCGACGTGCCGTATCTGACGTTCGAGGAAGGCTCGAAGGAACTCGAGTACATGCGCCAGAAGCGCATGGACCTGGGCGGCTATCTGCCGGCGCGCCGCGAAAAGGCAGAGTCGCTGCCGGTGCCGGCGCTCGCCGCGTTCGAGCCGCTCCTGAAGGGCACGGGCGAAGGCCGCGAAATCTCCACGACGATGGCCTTTGTGCGGATTCTCAACATCCTTCTGAAGGACAAGGCGCTCGGCAAGCGCGTCGTGCCGATCGTCCCGGACGAGTCGCGCACCTTCGGCATGGAAGGTCTCTTCCGCCAGATCGGTATCTGGAATCAGGACGGCCAGAAGTACATTCCGGAAGACTCCGACCAGCTGATGTTCTACAAGGAATCGGAGACGGGTCAGATTCTGCAGGAAGGCATCAACGAAGCCGGTGGCATGTGTGACTGGATCGCGGCCGCGACGTCGTATTCGACGCACGGCGAGATCATGATTCCGTTTTACATCTTCTATTCGATGTTCGGCTTCCAGCGCATCGGCGATCTGGCATGGGCGGCGGGCGACATGCGTTCGCGCGGCTTCCTGCTCGGCGGCACCGCGGGCCGCACGACGCTCAACGGCGAAGGCCTGCAGCACGAAGACGGCCACTCGCTCCTGTGGGCCGCGTCGGTCCCGAACTGCGTGAGCTATGACCCGACGTTCGGCTACGAACTCGCCGTCATCATGCAGGACGGCCTGCGCCGCATGGTCGCGGATCAGGAAGACGTGTACTACTACATTACCGTGATGAACGAGAACTACGAGCATCCGGCGATCCCGCAAGGCGATGCCGTTGCTTCGGACATCATCAAGGGCATGTACTCGTTCAAGAAGTCCGATGCGCCAGCCAAGGCGCACGTCCAGCTGATGGGCGCGGGCACGATCTTCAACGAAGTCATCGCCGCCGCTGCGCTGCTGAAGGACGACTGGGGCGTGTCCGCCGACCTGTGGAGCGTGCCGAGCTTCACCGAACTGGCGCGCGAAGGCCAGGCCGTCGAGCGTTACAACCTGCTGCATCCGACGGAAGAGAAGAAGGTCGCGCACGTCACGAAGCTGCTCACGGGCGCGAAGGGTCCGGTGATCGCATCGACGGATTACATCCGCGCGCTGACCGATCAGATCCGCGCGTTCGTGCCACAGAAGTTCGTGGTGCTCGGCACCGACGGCTACGGCCGCTCGGACACGCGCGAAGCGCTGCGCCACTTCTTCGAAGTCGACCGCTACTGGGTCACGCTGGCCGCGCTGAACGCGCTGGCCGACGAAGGCACGATCGAGCGCAAGGTCGTCGCTGAGGCGATCCGGAAGTACAACCTCGACCCGTCCAAACCCAACCCGATGACCGTCTAAAGGCATCGCCCCCGTGTGTTGTGACGCGGCCTCTTTCCGAAGCGGAAAGAGGCCGTGTGCAACCCAGGAGACACTAATAATGAGTCAAGCGATCGAAGTCAAAGTGCCGGACATCGGCGATTACAAGGACGTCCCCGTGATCGAAGTGCTGGTCAAGGTGGGCGACACGGTGGAGCCCGAGCAGTCGCTCGTCACGCTCGAATCCGACAAAGCCACGATGGACGTGCCGAGCTCGGCAGCGGGCGTCGTGAAGGAAATCAAGGTCAAGGTGGGCGATAGCGTGTCGGAAGGCTCGCTCATCGTCGTGCTGGAAGGCGGCGCTGCTGCTGCGCCGGCTCCGGCTGCCGCGCCCGCACCGGCGCCGGCCGCTGCACCCGCGCCTGCCGCTGCAGCCGGTGGCGGTTCCGTCGACGTGAAGGTGCCGGACATCGGCGACTTCAAGGACATTCCGGTCATCGAGATCGCCGTGAAAGTGGGCGACAAGGTCGAGAAGGAACAGTCGCTCGTCACACTCGAATCCGACAAGGCGACGATGGACGTTCCTTCGCCCGCCGCCGGCACCGTGAAGGAACTGAAGGTCAAGATCGGCGACACGGTCTCCGAAGGCTCGCTGATTCTCGTGCTGGAAGGCGGCGAGGGTGGCGCCGCTCCGGCTCCGTCGCCCTCACCGGCCGCGCAGAAGGAAGTGCCGCCGGATGCGCCCGCGAAACCGGCTCCGCAGAAGGAAGCGCCGTCCGCGCTCGCGCAGGCGCCCGTGATGCCCGCCGGCGACGGCACGCGCACGTCGAGCCATGCGTCGCCGTCGGTGCGCAAGTTCGCGCGTGAGCTCGGCGTCGATGTGTCGCGCGTGCGCGGCACCGGTCCGAAGAACCGCATCACGCAAGGCGACATCACCGCGTTCGTGAAGGGCGTCATGTCGGGTCAGGGCGCGGCGCCTGCCGCGGCGGCTCCCGCCGGCGGTGGCGGCGGCGAGCTGGGTCTCCTGCCGTGGCCGAAGATCGACTTCACGAAGTTCGGTCCGGTCGATCCGAAGCCGCTGTCGCGCATCAAGAAGATCTCGGGCGCGAACCTGCATCGCAACTGGGTGATGATCCCGCACGTCACGAACAACGACGAAGCCGACATCACCGAGCTCGAAGAACTGCGCGTGAAGCTCAACAAGGAGCACGAGAAGGCGGGCGTGAAGTTCACGATGCTCGCGTTCGTCATCAAGGCCGTGGTCTCGGCGCTCAAGAAGTTCCCGGACTTCAATGCGAGCCTGGACGGCGACAACCTCGTCTTCAAGAAGTACTACCACGTCGGTTTCGCGGCCGATACGCCGAACGGCCTCGTCGTTCCGGTGATCCGCGACGCCGACAAGAAGGGCCTCGTCGATATCGCCAAGGAAATGGCGGAACTGTCGAAGCTCGCACGCGACGGCAAGTTGAAGCCCGATCAGATGCAGGGCGGCTGCTTCTCGATCTCGTCGCTGGGCGGCATCGGCGGAACGCACTTCACGCCGATCATCAACGCGCCCGAAGTCGCGATCCTCGGCCTGTCGCGCGGTTATCAGAAGCCCGTGTGGGACGGCAAGCAGTTCCTGCCGCGCCTCACGCTGCCGATGTCGCTGTCGTATGACCATCGCGTCATCGACGGTGCGGCCGCTGCCCGCTTCAACGCGTATCTGTCGGCGATTCTGGCGGATTTCCGTCGCGTCATTCTTTGATCTTCTGATCCGGCCGACGGCGGAACCTCGGGCGCAAGCCTGAGGTTCCATCCGCACATCTCTTAGGGGACAACATGAGTCTCGTCGAACTAAAAGTACCCGACATCGGCGACTTCTCCGATGTCGATGTCATCGAAGTCAATATCAAGCCCGGCGACGCCATCGAAAAGGAACAGGGCGTCATCACGCTCGAAACCGACAAGGCCACGATGGAAGTGCCCGCCGATGTCGCGGGCACGATCAAGGAAGTGAAGGTCAAGCAGGGCGACAAGGTCTCGCAGGGCTCGGTTATCGCCATGATCGAAACCGCGGGGGCCGCTGCTGCTCCGTCGCCCGCGCCGGCCGCTGCGCCCGCGCCGGCTGCTGCTGCACCGGCTTCGGGCGGTGGCGTGCAGGACGTGAAGGTCCCGGATATCGGCGACTTCAAGGACATTCCGGTCATCGAAATCCACGTCAAGCCGGGCGATACGGTCGAGAAGGAGCAGTCGCTCGTCACGCTCGAATCCGACAAGGCGACGATGGACGTGCCGTCGCCCGCGGCGGGCACGGTGAGGGAACTGAAGGTCAAGGTCGGCGACAACGTGTCGGAAGGCACGCTGATCCTGACGCTCGAAGGCGGTGCTGCCGCCGCTGCGCCTGCGGCTCAGAAAGCGGCTCCGTCGCCTGCCGCAGCCCCGACGCCCGCGCCGCAAGCGGGCAGCTATTCCGGCGCGGCGGACGTCGAATGCGACATGCTCGTGATCGGCGCCGGCCCCGGCGGTTACTCGGCGGCGTTCCGTTCCGCCGACCTCGGCATGAAGACCGTGCTCGTCGAGCGTTATTCGACGCTCGGCGGCGTGTGTCTGAACGTCGGCTGCATTCCGTCGAAGGCGCTGCTGCACACCGCGCTCGTCATGGATGAAACGAAGGAACTGGCCGCGCACGGCATCAGCTTCGGCGAGCCGAAGATCGATCTCGACAAACTGCGCGGATTCAAGGAAGGCGTCGTCAAGAAGCTGACCGGCGGTCTCGCGGGCATGGCGAAGGCGCGTAAGGTGACGGTGGTGACGGGCGTCGGCAGCTTCGTCGATCCGTATCACATGGAAGTGAACGGCCCGGACGGCAAGAAGGTCGTGAAGTTCAAGCAGGCGATCATCGCGGCGGGCTCGCAGGCGGTGAAGCTGCCGTTCTTCCCGGACGATCCGCGCGTCGTCGATTCGACCGGCGCGCTCGAACTGCGTCAGATTCCGAAGCGCATGCTCGTGGTCGGCGGCGGCATCATCGGCCTGGAAATGGCGACGGTGTATTCGACGCTCGGCGCGGACATCGATGTCGTCGAAATGCTCGATGGCCTCATGCTCGGTGCGGACCGCGATCTCGTGAAGGTCTGGGAGAAGTACAACTCCAAGCGCTTCACGAACGTCATGCTGAAGACCAAGACGACCAAGGCGGAAGCGAAGGCAGACGGCATCTACGTGACGTTCGAAGGCGAGAAGGCGCCGGCCGAGCCGCAGCGCTACGACCTCGTGCTGCTCGCGGTCGGCCGCAGCCCGAACGGCGGGAAGGTCGGCGCGGACAAGGCGGGCGTGGCGGTGACGGATCGCGGCTTCATCGACGTCGACAAGCAGATGCGTACCAACGTGCCGCACATTTTCGCGATCGGCGATCTCGTCGGCCAGCCGATGCTCGCGCACAAGGCCGTGCACGAAGGCCACGTCGCGGCGGAAGTGGCGCACGGTGAGAAGGCGTATTTCGACGCGATGCAGATTCCGTCCGTCGCTTATACGGACCCGGAAGTGGCATGGGCCGGCAAGACGGAAGACCAGTGCAAGGCCGAAGGCATCAAGTTCGGCAAGGCAGTGTTTCCCTGGGCCGCGTCGGGCCGCGCGATCGCCAATGGCCGCGACGAAGGCTTCACCAAGCTCATTTTCGATGAAGAGACGCATCGCGTGATCGGCGGCGGCATTGTCGGTCTGAATGCGGGCGATCTGATCAGCGAAGTATGTCTCGCGATCGAGATGGGCGCGGATGCGACCGACATCGGCAAGACGATCCACCCGCACCCGACGCTCGGTGAATCGGTCGGCATGGCCGCCGAGTTGTACGAAGGCGTTTGCACGGACTTGCCGCCGCAGCGCAAGAAGTAAGTTTCCTGTTGGCTGAAAGCGCAAAAGGCGCGCTCCTTCACGGGAGCGCGCCTTTTTTATTCGCGCTTATTCGCGCGGCGGACGGCGGACGCAGACGCAAAAAACCCGGCGCAATGGCCGGGTTTTTCGTGATGCGTGCTGCACTACACCGGGCGGAACCCGGCAGCAAACTTAGGCAACCGACTTCTTCGCGACGCGCGAAGCTTGTTCCGTAGCCTGCGTAGCAGCCTTCGTCGCAGCCGTAGCGGCAGCGTTGAAGTTGCTTTCAGCGATTTCGACAGCTTGCTTCGTTGCCTTGTGAACCGTTTCGTACGTCGTGTTGGCGGCGGTGATGGCCGACTTCATCACGGCGACAGCGGTTTCCGAACCGGCCGGTGCGTTCTTCGCGACGTTGTCGACGAGCGTTTGCACCTTGCGGTTTTGCTCTTCGTACTGAGCTTCCGCGACGCGGGCGAATTCAGCTTGCGTAGCCGATGCGATTTCATACAGGTGACGGCCATACGACAGCACCTTTTCCGCGACCGGCTGGGTCAGGCTGGCTTGCAGCGCGAGCAGTTCTTGTGCGTCCTTCACCGACAGCGCGCGCTGGGCGTTTTCCTGGCTTTCGGCCAGCGTGGACTTCACGACTTGCAGGTTCAGTTCGACGAGCTTTTCAACGCCTTCGAACGCCTTGTTCGTGAGGCCGAACAGCGTGTCGAAGTTGGCTTTTTGTGCAGCGGCGATTTGCTCGGGGGTCAACAGCGTCATCTCAGGCTCCTGATGGCCGACCCATCAAAACGCGGGTCGTGGTTTGGGTAGATCCGGCGCGGCGAACGTGCCGGCTAGGTGCAACTGCGATTGGTGCGTCGCAACATGAAGGCCATTTTAGAGATATTCCTATGGTTGTCAAGCATTTTTTGTGCGCCGCACAATGAGGAAAAACGCTTGTTAAACAACGGCTTACTTTTGAAGCAACGAGCTGAAATTCGTGCGGGGAAACCCTATGTACCGACGCCGGGTGGGTCGCCCCGAATGCGATGCATCGTTCAATGAGAGCACGGCTCGATGAACCTTTGATGTTGCGCGCACGAACTGGGCTATTTTTGCCGCGACGCAACTCGGACTTCGTCTTATGGCTGTCTTATTTTTTAAGACGTTGCCGTACACCAAAATGTGGCAGAAACGTTAACATTTCGGCTGCCGATCCAAACTGAACCAAGCGGGCGCCGGAAAGACCGATCCCCTCGATTCGAAACGCTGCGTGTTGTCCGAACTGATACCCCAGTCTGTCTAAAGTTTTGGAAAGTTTTGCCGATAGTGCGTTTTGTCGTCGGGCAGAAGAGCACGCTGTCGGCAGCACTGTTTCCCCGGAACGATCGTTTTTTCCGATCGTGGCGTGTTGTCGATCAGTAATAAGCATGCAGGGCTTATAACTCGGTTTAACGAGTGCCCATAAGTACTTAATATTGCTTAAATTTCGTAGCTTCACTACACTTGGCGGTACTCTCCAGCCGCCCAACAGAACACTAATGAAAACCGAAATGTTTTCGTCGTTGAAGGTGGTGCACGGCGTGGCGATGCGCTCCGCATTGTCCCTCGCCGTCTCCATCGCAGTCGCGACGTCCTTCGCAGCGGTTCCGGCTGAAGCCCTCGCGAAGACCTCAACCGCCACCGCAAGCAAGACCACGAAGAAGTCCGCCCAAGCCACGGCCAACGCTGAAAAGCCGGCGCGCGTGGCAAAAACCTCGCTCAGGGCACCGAAGCCGGCGAAGGCCGCAAAAGTCGCCGCCGATGACGGCGACGACGCGCCCCGCGCCTCGAAGAAGCATCGCGTGAGCTATCGCATGGATCGTTCGCGCCGCGGCGCGGTGCACGCGGTCGCGTTCCAGCCGCGCGCCACGTCCGCTGGTCAGGCGTTCGGCCTGCATGACACGCCCGACAGCCTCGCGCTGCGCTCGAGCGTTGCCTATGTCGTCGACCAGAACACGTCTGAGACGCTCTTCGACAAGAACTCGCGCGCCGTCGTGCCGATCGCGTCGATCACCAAGCTGATGACGGCGATGGTCGTGCTCGATTCGCACATGCCGCTCACCGACGAGCTTGCCGTCACCGACGAAGACCGCGACTACGAGAAGTTCACCGGCTCGCGCCTCGCGGTCGGCTCGGAGCTCAATCGCGAAGACATGCTGCACATCGCGCTGATGGCATCCGAGAATCGCGCGGCGGCGGCACTCTCGCGCTATTACCCCGGCGGCCGTCCGGCCTTCATTGCCGCGATGAACGCGAAGGCGAAGTCGCTCGGGATGACCGACACGCACTTCGAGAATTCCACGGGTCTCACGAGCCAGAACGTATCGAGCGCGCGTGATCTCGTGAAGATGGTGAACGCGGCGTATCAATATCCGCTGATTCGCAAGTTCTCCACCGACCGCAGCTACGACGTCTTCACAGGCAAGCGCAATCTCGCGTACAACAGCACGAACGCGCTGATTCGCAATGCGTCGTGGGATATCGGCTTGCAGAAGACCGGCTTCATCAACGAAGCGGGCGAGTGCCTGGTGATGCAGGCGAACGTGAACGGCCGCCCGGTCGTGATCGTGCTGCTCGACTCGTATGGCAAGTACTCGCGCTTCGCTGATGCGGGCCGCCTGCGTTCGTATCTCGATACGCTCGGCGAGCCGCACATCATGAGCGCCGACATGAGCAGCGGCGCGAATCCTTGAGCGCCGGTTTTACGCTGACGTAAAAGCAAACGGGATTCGTCGAAAGACGAATCCCGTTTCTTTTTGTGCGTCGCGGGTCAGCGATGCGCGTGTTGAGCCTGCTGCGCTTCCACTGCCGCTTCTTCCGGGCGATAGCCCAGCGAGCGTGAGATTTCGAGCGCGGTATGGCTGAGTTGCTTGAGCCACGCGTCCTGCAGACGATCGGCGGGCGCGGAGAGCGACAGGCCGGCGACGAGCCGCCCGGTGTCGTCGTAGATGCCGGCCGCGATGCAGCGCACGCCCAATTCCAGCTCTTCGTTGTCGCGCGCGCACGCTTGCTGGCGCACGTGCGAGAGTTCGCGTTCGAGCTTCGCGAGATCGGTGATGCTGTTCTGCGTGTGACCCGACAGGCCGGTGCGCATCGCGTAGGCGCGCACGCGCGAGGCTTCGTCGGCGGCAAGGAAGAGCTTGCCGACCGAGGTCAGATGCAAGGGCGCCCGCCCGCCGATCGCCCGCACGACCTGCATGCCCGAACGCTCGGAATAGGCGCGCTCGATATAGACGATCTCATCGCCCTGACGGACGGACAGATTGACGGTTTGCCCGGTCTGCCGATGCAGTTCGCGCATTGGCGGCATCGCGGCTTCGCGCACCGAGAGTCGCGCTTTCACAAGATTGCCGAGTTCCAGCAGCCGCATGCCGAGCCGGTACGTACCGGGATCGGACCGGTCCACGAGCCGGCACAGCACCATGTCGTTCAAAATGCGATGCGCGGTGGACGGGTGCAGGTCGGTGTTCTGCGCGAGTTCTTTCAGGCTGACGGGATCAGTGTGGCCGGCGAGGGCGTCGAGAAGACGCATCATTCGCTCGATCACCTGAATGGAGGTCTTGGATTCCGGGTTCGTATCGCTCATCGTGAAAAATCGGTTGATGCGTCAAACAGCGGAACCGCAATTGTATCTCATAATGTGAAAAAAGCGAACGCTGCCAAGAAACACTGATCGCGTTGAGGACACGCGTCGCTGCCGCGAACGCCGCCGCGCGGAACTTTCGCGGATAATCGGCGTGCGTTCAGATCACTTCTACAAAACAGGAAAACGCCCCCAATGCGAGTCGGACTTTTCGTGACGTGTCTCATCGACATGATGCGTCCTGAAATCGGCTTCTCGGTCATCAAGCTGATCGAGCGCGCGGGTTTCGAAGTCATCGTGCCGCCGTCGCAGACGTGCTGCGGCCAGCCCGCCTACAACTCCGGCGACCGGCCGCTCGCCCGTGATCTCGCCGAGAAAACGCTGGGCGAATTCGAGCACTTCGATTACGTAGTCGTGCCCTCGGGATCGTGCGGCGGCATGATCCGCGCGCATTACGGCGATCTCTTTCGCGACGATCCGCAACTGATGAACCGCTTCGCGCGTCTGCAGCCGCGCGTGTTCGAACTCACCGATTTCCTCGTGACCGTCGCGAAAGCGCGCATGGAGCCGGGCGCGTTCGACGGCATGGTGACGTATCACGATTCCTGCTCCGGCCTGCGCGAGCTCGGCGTCAAAGCGCAGCCGCGCGCACTGCTCGCGCAAGCGGGCGTGCCGGTGACCGAGATGGCGGGCTGCGAACATTGCTGCGGCTTCGGCGGCACGTTCGCGGTGAAGTACGGCGACATCTCGACGGCGATCGTCGACGAGAAATGCGCGAACATTAAGGCAAGCGGGGTGGATACCGTCGTGCTCGGCGATCTCGGCTGCATGCTGAACATCGAAGGGCGCCTGCGCCGCACCGGCGACACGAGCACGCGCGTGCTGCATATCGCGCAGGTGCTTGCGGGCGACGTGACCAGCAACGCCTGAAGGAGCGACTCATGCAAGTCCAGACGATGCACTTCAAGGCGCGCGCTTCATCGAAACTCGCCGACGAGCGCTTGCAGCAGAATCTCACTAAGCTCTCGACCAAGTTCGTGAGCGCGCGAGCGATCGCCGTGGGCGACATCGACTTCGAGGCGACTCGCGCCGCGTTGAAGGAGCGCCGCAATCGCGCGCTCGACAACCTCGACGTGTGGCTCGAAACCTTCGAACGTGAGGCGACTCGGCGCGGCGCCACGGTGCTGTACGCCGAATCGACGCAGGACGCGGCGAAGCTCGTCGCGGACATCGCCCGCAAGCACGACGTGAAGAAGGTCATCAAGACTAAGTCGATGGTCTCCGAAGAGATGCAGTTGAACCGCGTGCTCGCCGAGATGGGCGTGCAGTCGATCGAAACCGACCTCGGCGAATACATCCTGCAGATCAACGACAACGAGCCGCCGAGCCACATCATCGCGCCGGTCGTGCACAAGGACAAGGAGCAGATCGCCGATCTCTTCGCGAAGACGCACAAGAAGCCGCGCCTGACGGACATCCCCGAGATGACGCGCGAGGCGCGCGAGGTGCTGCGTCCGCATTTCATGTCGGCGGATATGGGCGTGACGGGCGGCAACTTCCTGATTGCGGAGACCGGTTCGGTGGCCGTCGTCACGAACGAGGGCAACGAAGGCATGTGCACCGTGATGCCGCGCGTGCATGTCGCGGTGACGGGCATCGAGAAGGTGCTGCCGACGCTCGACGATCTCGCCACAGCGATGCGCCTGCTGCCACGTTCCGCGACCGGGCAGACGATCTCCAACTACTTTTCGCTGCTGACCGGCCCGCGCGCGGCCGGCGAAACGGACGGGCCGCAGCATATGTACTTCGTGCTCGTCGATGGCGGGCGCACGGGGCTCATCGGCGGCGAATTCCAGGAGATGTTGCGCTGCATCCGCTGCGGTGCGTGCATGAACCATTGTCCGGTCTATCAGAAGATCGGCGGTCATGCGTACGGCTGGGTGTATCCGGGCCCGATGGGTTCGGTGCTCACGCCGGCGTATGTCGGTATCGACAAGGCGCTGGATCTGCCGCAAGCCGCGACCCTCTGCGGCGAATGCAACAGCGTCTGTCCCGTCGGCATTCCGCTGTCGGATTTGTTACGCAAGTTACGCGAGAAACAAATGGAGCGGCGGCTGCGGCCGTGGAACGAGCGCGCGGCGCTCGCGGCGTGAGGCTATCTCGCGAAACGTCCGGCTGCATATGCGCTCTTCACGAAGCTCGCGGTGCGCGTGCTCGAGCGCATGGGCGGCAACCGGAAGGCGATTTCGCGTCTGCCGTTCGGCGCAGGATGGACCAGCACGCGCGACATGCCCGCGCCGGTGGGACGCACCTTCAGGGAGTTGTACAAGGCGCAGCATTCGCATCTAGGCTGAGCATCGCGTTCACGAACGAAAACGGCGCTGGAACTCGTGTTCCAGCGCCGTTTTTTCGGGCAGAGGAAGCCGAGCCGCTCAGTTTCCGGTCGGACCGGTATGCCATTTATTGGGGCCGCCACCGTAGCCGCTGCCGTAGTTGCTGCCGCGGTTGCCGCCAGAATTTGGCGGCGGCGGCGGCGGCGGCGGGGCGGCAGCGGCGGGAGGCCGCATCGGAGGACCGCCGACCGCCTTAGGCAGCGGCGCGCCGCCGCCCGCCTGCTGCGGCGGTGGACCGCCAGATGGACGTCCTCCACCGGCTTGCGGCGGCGGGCCGCCATGGCCGCCATTGGGCGGCCTGTTGTTGTTCCAGCCGCCCTGAGGCGGCTGGCGCCGCCAGCCGGGGCCGTCGTCCCAGTAACGACGTGGTCCAGGTCCGTAATAAGGCCCGGGACCATAGTAGCCGCCCGGGCCGCTGTAATAACCGCCGCCAACCACGACACCCGGTTGCACGACGGGCGGCCCGCCGTAGTAGCCATAACCCGGATCGTCATAGACGCCCGCCGGATAACCGCCGTAGGCCGACGCGTCGGGATACGCCGCGCAGCCGCCGAGGAGCGCGGCGGACGAGGCAATCAAAAGACCAGCAACTGCGGATTTCATGATCGTAGGGGCGATTCGTTGATCGATTATTCCAATGAGACAACACCGGCGCTGCGTTGTCCCAACAACTTTGTAAGCCTTTATGACGACGCCGCGCCGACGCGAGCGAGTAAGCAACTGGCGCTTGTTGTCGCCAGCGCAACAAAGCTTTGCTTTTCAATATCTTTTTAAGATTGGGACGCTTGCGTAACATTCGAAGCGTCCGTCAGTGGGTCTTCGTCCGCTGCGACATATGAAACCAAGGCAGTCCCATGAAAAAGACAATATCGACCTACTGGCCGGTCGCCATACTGCTTCCTGTCGCATTGACGTTCTGCATGCACGTCGGTGAAGGTGGCGGCGCGGCGTTGCGACACGAGCAAACCGGCGTCGCCGACGTGAGCGCGGAACTCGCCCGCGCAATTTCGCTCGGTTTCGTCGAAGACGAAGCCGCTGTGCCGGACGTGCTTCCCGCGCAAAAGACGCTCTGAATCGCCCGGCGACGCGCACAAAAAATGGCGCCTCGAAGGCGCCATTTTCGTTTACAGAAATGGCCGGAGCAGCTTACTTCAGGACGGCGGCGACGGCGTTCGCGACGACATCAAGGTTGCGCGTATTGAGCGCGGCCACGCAGATGCGGCCGGTGCTGACGGCGTAGATGCCGAACTCGTCACGCAGACGGTCGACTTGCGCCGCAGTCAGGCCCGAGTACGAGAACATGCCGCGCTGCTTGCTGACGAAGGAAAAATCGCGATCGACGCCGCTCGCCTTCAGG
Source organism: Caballeronia catudaia (assembly GCF_001544755.2). GTDB lineage: Bacteria > Pseudomonadota > Gammaproteobacteria > Burkholderiales > Burkholderiaceae > Caballeronia > Caballeronia catudaia. The sequence continues at coordinate 55,337 of NZ_FCOF02000027.1, forward strand.
CGCTCGACGAGACCGTTGCGCATCGCGCGAATGCGGTCGCGCATTTCGCCGAGCTCTTGTTCCCACGTCGCGCGCAGTTCCGGCGAAGCCAGCACGGCCGCGACGATCGAGCCGCCATGCGTCGGCGGGTTCGAATAGTTGGTGCGAATGACGCGCTTCAGTTGCGACAGCACGCGCGCCGACTCTTCCTTGCCCGTCGTGATGATCGACAGCGCGCCGACGCGCTCGCCGTACAGCGAGAACGACTTCGAGAAAGACGACGACACGAACGCGCTCAGTTCGGCGGCGGCGAAAAGACGCACGGCGGCCGAATCGGCATCGATGTTTTCCGCGAAGCCCTGATACGCCATGTCGAGGAACGGCACGAGATTCTTCGCCTTCACGACTTCGACGATCTGCTTCCACTGATCTTCCGAGAGATCGACGCCCGTCGGGTTGTGGCAGCACGCGTGCAGCACGACGATCGTGCCCGCCGCGTAGCCGTCGAGGGCCGCGAGCATGCCGTCGAAGTTCACGCCGTGCGTGGCGGCGTCGTAGTAGGGATACGCGACCACGTCGAAACCGGCGCTTTCGAACAGCGCGCGGTGGTTTTCCCAGCTCGGGTCGCTGATCGCGACCTTGGCGTTCGGATTCACGCGCTTCAGGAAATCCGCGCCGATCTTGAGCGCGCCCGTGCCGCCGAGCGCCTGCGCGGTCACGACGCGGCCCGCGGCGATGAGCGGCGAGCTCTCGCCGAGCAGCAGCTTCTGCACGGCGGCGTCATAGGCGGCGATGCCGTCGATCGGCAGATAGCCGCGCGGCAGCGCGGCGTCGACGCGCGCTTTCTCGGCATCGCGCACGGCGCGCAGCAGCGGAATCTTGCCTTCCTCGTTGGTGTACACGCCGACGCCCAGATTGACTTTGGTCGTGCGCGTGTCGGCGTTGAAGGCTTCGTTGAGGCCCAGGATCGGGTCGCGGGGAGCGAGTTCGACGGCAGAGAAAAGAGACATGATCTATCGGCAGTGAGAAAAAGACGGTGCGGCAGGATTGCGCTCGCAAAGTGGAGCGCGCGGGGAGCACCATGCGGGGCAATGCCCGCGCGGCGGTTTCGGCGGCGCCGATGCGGTACGCATCGCCATGTTGCTTCGATGCCGCCGTCGAGCGCAGTCGCCCATTGTAACGAATCCGCACGGGCTTTTTCGCCGCTGCGAGCGCGAAGGCGCGGGTTTTTCGCTTCAGCGTCATTTGGACCGATCCGGTCTGAACGCGCAAAAAGGGCCGCAAGACGCGCGCTTGAGATCGGCGGCGCGGTCCCAATCTGCATTCGATCCGCTCTCCGTCGCCGGCGCCGCGCGTGTTTTCCGCCAGCCGCTAGAATAGGTGTTTGCCCGGCGCAGACTCAGGTCTTCAGGTTCTCATGTCCGATACTCTCATCGAATCTCCCGAAGAACTGGACGAATCGAAATTCGCCACGTTCGAAGGTTCGCCGTTCCAGCTTTATCAGCCGTATCCGCCCGCGGGCGATCAGCCCGGCGCCATTTCGACGCTCGTCGAAGGTGTCGAGGATGGCCTCTCGTTCCAGACGCTGCTCGGCGTGACCGGCTCTGGCAAGACCTTCACGATGGCCAACGTGATCGCGCGCCTAGGCCGTCCCGCGATCGTCTTCGCCCCGAACAAGACGCTCGCCGCGCAGCTCTACGCCGAGTTCCGCGAGTTCTTTCCGCGCAATGCCGTCGAGTACTTCGTCTCGTACTACGACTATTACCAGCCGGAAGCGTATGTCCCGCAGCGCGATCTCTTCATCGAGAAGGATTCGTCGATCAACGAGCACATCGAGCAGATGCGGCTTTCCGCTACGAAGAGCCTGCTCGAGCGGCGCGACGTGGTGATCGTCGCGACGGTTTCCGCGATCTACGGTATCGGCAATCCGTCCGAGTATCACCGGATGATCCTTACGCTGCGCACGGGCGACAAGCTCGGCCAGCGTGATGTCATCGCGCGCCTGATCGCGATGCAGTACACGCGCAACGAAGCCGACTTCCAGCGCGGCTCGTTCCGCGTGCGTGGCGACACCATCGATATTTTCCCGGCGGAGCACGCGGAAATGGCGGTGCGCGTCGAGCTGTTCGACGATGAAGTCGAATCGATGATGCTCTTCGATCCGCTCACCGGCCGCGTGCGCAACAAGATCCCGCGCTTTACCGTGTATCCGTCGTCGCATTACGTGACGCCCCGCGGCACCGTGATGCGCGCGATCGAAACCATCAAGCTGGAACTGCGCGAGCGGCTCGAGTTCTTTCATGGCGACGGCAAGCTCGTCGAGGCGCAGCGGCTCGAGCAGCGCACGCGCTTCGATCTGGAAATGCTGCAGGAGCTTGGCTTCTGCAAGGGCATCGAGAACTACTCGCGGCACTTTTCGGGCGCGGCTCCCGGCGAGCCGCCGCCGACGCTCGTCGACTATCTGCCGCCCGACGCGCTGATGCTCCTCGACGAATCGCACGTGCTCATCGGTCAGTTGAACGGCATGTACAACGGCGACCGCGCCCGCAAGGAAAATCTCGTCGACTACGGTTTTCGGATGCCGTCCGCGCTCGACAATCGCCCGCTCAAGTTCAACGAGTTCGAGCGCAAGATGCGCCAGGCGATCTTCGTCTCCGCGACGCCCGCCGATTACGAGAAAGCGAAGACGGGACAGGTGGCCGAGCAGCTCGTGCGTCCGACCGGCCTCGTCGATCCGGAAATCGAAGTGCGCCCGGCGCGTTCGCAAGTGGACGACGTGCTCTCCGAGATCAACGCGCGCGTCGCGGTCCACGAGCGCGTGCTCGTCACCGTGCTGACCAAGCGCATGGCCGAGCAGCTGACCGAGTTTCTCGCCGACCACGGCGTGAAGGTGCGCTATCTGCACAGCGACATCGACACGGTCGAGCGCGTCGAGATCATTCGAGACCTGCGGCTCGGCACGTTCGACGTGCTCGTCGGCATCAACCTGTTGCGCGAAGGTCTCGATATTCCTGAAGTGTCGCTGGTCGCGATTCTCGACGCCGACAAGGAAGGCTTCCTGCGCGCCGAGCGCTCGCTGATCCAGACCATCGGACGGGCGGCGCGCAACGTGAACGGCAAGGCCATTCTGTACGCCGACAACATGACCGACTCGATGAAGCGCGCCATCGACGAAACCGAGCGGCGCCGCGCGAAGCAGATCGCGCACAACGAGAGAATGGGCATCACGCCGCGCGGCGTCGAGAAGCGCATCAAGGACATCATCGATGGCGTCTATAACGCCGACGAAGCCCGCGCCGAGCTGAAGGAAGCGCAGGCGCGCGCGAAGTTCGAGGACATGTCCGAGAAGCAGCTGGCGAAGGAAATCAAGCGCCTCGAGAAGCAGATGATGGATCACGCCAAGAATCTCGAATTCGAAAAGGCGGCCCAGACCCGCGACCAATTGGCGCTGCTGCGGCAACGCGTGTTCGGGGCGAACGTGGGCGATCACGTGAGCGGAATCGGCGGGAAGTAAGCGTTATGTAAGTGATTTATAGGGCTTTAACCGAAGGCGCGGCGTCTCTAAAGATTCGCCGCGCTTTTTATTGCTGTTCCGTCCTGAATCCCCGACCCGCCGAAAAGCCTTACCGCGTCTAGGTTTGAAAGCACGCCAAATTGTTCCGGGTGTCGAACAATGCTAAACTGACGAACATTGAGAATGGTTCGTATTAACGTTCACGGAGTTGTGCGATTGCCGCTCTGAAACCGACGTTGCGGGCGCATTCCAACGGTTCAGTGGCATGGCTCGCGTCGCGCGCGCCAATCGATAACAACAAGGAGTTTTTGATGGGTTCAACGTTGATGCGCGGTCTCGTCGCCGCAGCAGGTCTCACTGCGATGATGGCAGCCTCGGCCGCCGAATATCCGATCGGCAAGCAGCATATCGAGGGCGGCATCGAAACCGGCGTCGTGTACCTCCAGCCGGTCACGATGGCGCCGGAAGGCATGATGCGCAAGGCGTCGGATTCGGATATCCACCTGGAAGCGGACATTCACGCGGTCAAGAACAATCCGACCGGTTTCGCGGAAGGCGACTGGATGCCGTATCTGAACGTGACGTATGAGCTCACGAAGGTCGGCACGACGCAAACGGTGAAGGGCGATTTGATGGCGATGGTCGCGAGCGACGGTCCGCACTACGGCGACAACGTGAAGCTGTTCGGCCCGGGCAAGTATCACCTGAAGCTGCACATCTCGCCGCCGTCGCAGGAAGGCCACATGGCGTTCGGCCGTCACGTGGACAAGGAAACGGGCGTCGGCCCGTGGTTCAAGCCGTTCACGATCGAGTACGACTTCCCGTTCGCGGGCATCGGCAAGAAGGGCGGCTACTAAGTTACTCAGTAAGCGCTCGTGAGCATCCGGCTTTTGCGCTGCCGGATGCGTTCATTCTCAGGAAGTACGCATGAAACTGAAAAACCAGATGGCCGCTCTCGCAGCGGCGGCGCTCGCGTCGGTCGCGGGACTCGCGCAAGCCGCCGACCTGCCGACGTTCAAGCTCGAAATGAACGACGGCAAGCTCAACCCGGCGCGCATCGAAGTGCCGGCGGGGCAGCGCATCAAGATCGAAGTGCACAACATCGGCAAGGGCGCCGCCGAGTTCGAAAGCGTGCAGTTGCGCAAGGAGAAAGTGCTCGCGCCGGGCGCCGATTCGTTCGTCGTGATCGCGCCGCTGGACCCGGGTGAATACAAGTTCTTCGACGATTTTCATCAGAGCGCGCAAGGCGTGATCGTCGCGAAGTAACGGAGGTGCCGCGCGCAACAAGCACTTGCGCACATGCGCGCGGCCGGTTAAAGCGGAATTGCTGGAGGTCTGGAATGGGGCAGGTACTTTTCATCGTGTGGCGGGAGAGCGTCGAGGCGTTGCTCGTCGTCGGCATTCTCTACGCGTGGCTGAAGAACGGCGATCATCAGGCGCGCCGCGGCCTGCCTTATCTGTGGTTCGGCGTCGCGGCGGGGCTGATCGCGGCGATCGCGCTGGGCGCGGCGCTCATCGGTTTCACCGAAGTGCTGTCGGGCAATGCGCAGGATTATTTCCAGACCGCAATGGTGCTGATCGCGTGCGTGCTGATCGTGCAGATGGTGCTGTGGATGAAGCGTCACGGCCGCACGCTGAAGCGCGACATGGAGACGTCGCTGCAAAAGAGCACGCAGGACGGGCACTGGTGGGGCATCGCGCTCCTGGTCGCGCTCGCGATCGCGCGTGAAGGCAGCGAAACCGCCGTGTTCCTGTATGGCGTGGGCTTCGGCCAGTCGGGGCACGTCGATGCGTCGCAGTATGTCGCGATCATTCTCGGCTTCGGCCTCGCGCTGCTCACGTTCTACCTCCTGCAGCTCGGCGGCAAGATTTTCTCGTGGCGCTCGTTCTTCCGCGTGACCGAAATCATGCTGCTCTTCCTCGCGGCGGGTCTGTTCGAGACGGGCGTCGACAAGCTCATCGACATGGAAGTGTTGCCGGTCATCGTCAATCAGGTGTGGAACACGTCCGCGATCCTCGATGATTCGAGCACCTTCGGCTCGCTCGTCGCTACACTCACGGGCTATCGCGCGCATCCGGCGGGCATGAATCTCGTCGCGTATGCGGCGTACTGGATCGTCATCTATCTCCTCATGCGCCATTCGAAAAATCAGATGGCGCAAAAACAAAAGGCGGCAAGCCGGCCAGCATGAGTTCCGTAATGCCTAGATCTGGCCGGCTCCAGCAAGCCGGCCAATGGATGCAGCGTCACGGCCGCACGATCCGCATGATTCAGTGGATCGTCGTTGCCGTTTATGTGTTTCTGATCGTCGTACCCGCCGTGATGCCGCTGCCCGATGGCGCCGCGCATCTCTGGAGCAATCTCACGCTCGCCGCGCAGTTCGTGTTCTGGGGCATCTGGTGGCCGTTCGTGCTGCTGTCGATGGTCATGCTCGGCCGCGTCTGGTGCGGCGTGCTGTGTCCCGAGGGCGCGCTCTCCGAGTTCGCGAGCAAGTTCGGCCGCGGCTGGGCGATCCCGCGCTGGATGCGCTGGGGCGGCTGGCCGTTCGTCGCATTCGGACTCACGACGATCTACGGCCAGATGGTCAGCGTGTATCAGTATCCGAAAGCCGTACTGCTGGTGCTCGGCGGCTCGACCATTGGCGCAATGATCATCGGCGTCCTGTATGGCCGCGAGAAACGCGTGTGGTGCAAGTATCTGTGTCCGGTCAACGGCGTGTTTTCGCTGCTCGCGCGCTTAGCTCCTTTCCACTACAAGGTCGATGAAGACGCGTGGCGCCGCTCGTACACGAAGGGCGAGCACGGTCATCGCGTGATTCCGATCAACTGCGCGCCGCTCGTGCCCTTGCGCAACATGAAGGGCGCGCAAGACTGTCACATGTGCGGCCGATGCAGCGGCCATCGCGATGCGATCGCGCTCACGTGGCGCTCGCCATCGGAAGAAGTCGTGAAGCTCGGCGACAAGGCCGCGAACCCGTGGGACACCGCGCTCATTCTGTACGGTTTGCTCGGCATCGCGATCGGCGCGTTCCACTGGACCGTGAGCACGTGGTTCGTCGACCTGAAGCAGGTCTTCGCGGCGTGGCTCATCGATCACGAGATTCTCTGGCCGCTCGATACCAATGCGCCGTGGTTCCTGTTCACGCATTACCCGGAACAGAACGACGTCTTCTCGTGGCTCGACGGCACGATGGTCATCGCCTACATCGTCGTCACAGGCATCGTGTATGGCACGGCGCTGCTCGCGCTGCTCGCGGCGGGCACGCGCATGCTCGGCAAGTTCGATTCGACGCGCCTGCATCACCTGACCCTCGCGCTGATTCCGATTGCCGGCGTAGGCGTGTTTCTCGGCCTGTCGGCGACGACCGTGTCGCTGTTGCGCGCCGAGCATCTGCCGTTGTGGTGGGTGCCGGGTCTGCGCCTCGGTTTGCTCGCCGCGGCGAATCTGTGGAGCGCATGGCTCGCGTGGCGCGTGACGAGCCGCTATGCATCGGCGCTTGGGTTGCGCCTCCTCGCGATGGTATGGTTTGTCCTTGCGCTGGCCGTCGCGGACAGCGCCTGGTACCTGATGTTCTGGGGCTTCAGCCGATAAACCGTCCACGCCGTGTCGCACGGCAACGAGAGCGAGAAGTGAGAACCAAACCCGTATTGACCGATGAAGACGTCAAGGCCATGGCCGCCGCCGCCGAGGCGCACGCCAGAGAACACAACTGGAACGTGACGATTGCGATCGTCGACGATGGCGGGCATCTGCTGCATCTGCATCGTCTGGATGGCGCGGGCGCGAGCACCGCGGAAATGGCGACGGGCAAGGCGCGCACCGCCGTGCTCGGCCGCCGCGAGACCAAGGTCTACGAAGACACGATCAAGCAGGGCCGCACGGCGTTTCTGTCGGCGCCGATGACCGCCATGCTCGAAGGCGGGGTGCCCATTTTCGTGGGCGCGGATATCGTCGGCGCGGTGGGCGTGTCGGGCGTGAAGTCCGATCAGGATGCGCAGATCGCGAAAGCGGGCATCGCGGCGCTGGGAATTGAAAACGTCTGACTGGAACGTCTGAAGCATTCGCGCAATAAAAATGGCACGTCTCCGTAACGAAGGCGTGCCATTCTGTTTTCGTATGCGGTGCTCATCGGCGCGCATCGTACAACCCAAGCAGGAACCAAAAAAAGCGGCTTCGCTTGCTATCGACGACTGGCTGGTGTTTGCACGAAGGGGTCTAAATTCTCGCGTGCAAGTCGTCCTCGCTGGCTAAGGCCAAACACCTCTTGGCGAGGTGGTCCCCACAATACCCGGTACTGACTGCTGTTCTTGCCTGCGCGTTACTTCGTCAGGATTAGTTTGCCCAGACGCGTTGCGCGCAGCTGATAGGTCTCCCCGTTATGCACGATGCTCACGTGGCTGCGTCCTTGCAGCAGCGCGTCGCTTTTCAGCGACCGCTCGACGTTGCTGTCCGCCGCATGCGCGACGTGAACCGTCGTGACGGTGGTCGCTTTCGGGCGGGTGATCGCGGCGTCGCGGACAGCCGGGCGGCGCAGCCTGAGCGTGGAGGATCGCGGCGTATCGGTCATGTCGGAAATGTGCGTTCGTTGATTCGATGGGTCTATAGTAAATGATAACTATTCCTATTTGCAAATAGACTTTCCGATGGAAGCGCAGCCTTCGATAGCCATACTCGATGCGACCTGCGAAACACTCGCGGCCGCATCCGAGGCAATGGCTCAGTGCAGCGGATTGCCGTCCGTCCGGCCGTGCGCGAACTGGCGAATGAGCCGCACAGTGTCAATATCCGATTCGCGATAGGCCGACTTCACGATCTCTTGCGTCTGACGTTCGTCGGCGCTCGGGTTTTCGTTCTCGGGCAGCGTGGTGCGGTAGGTGAAGCGCAGAAAGAGCTGAAGCGCGTCGGGCTGCTCGATCGCCATCGTGAGCGAGCCGCCGACGTATTCCGCTGTCGGCAGGATGTCGTAACGCACGCTCGCGCCGGGCGTGAGCGTCACGCGATCGCGCACGGTGGCCTGGCCGTAGTGCAGTTCACGTTCCATCGTGTCGCCATCGCGCGAAAGGATGTCGCAGCTATCCAGCCCCAGCACGAACAGCTGCGGCTGCTCGGCGCGCAGGACGAGCCCTTCCCACAGTTGCTCACGCGTGAGCGCTTCGACGAGCGGGTTGAGCGGATCGTTGATCTGGATCAGGTGTTCGAAATTCAAGACGACGTTTCCTTGGACGTTCGTGGTGCACGCAATGTATCACTGCGGCGTGAGCCCGGACTCGATGCGGATCGCGCCGGACAGGACCTTGTGCATCGGGCACGCATTGGCGATTTGCAATAGCCGTTCCCGCTGTTCGCCCGACAGCGCGCCCGTGAGCGCGATACGGCGTGCGATGTTCGTGCCGTCCGCGGTGCTTGTCATCGACAGCTCGACGTGCACTGCTTCCAACGGCCATTCCTTGCGCTTCGCGTACATCTTCAGCGTGATCGACGTGCACGCGCCGAGGCTCGCGAGCAGGAGCGACGCCGGTTCCGGCCCGGTGTCGCCGCCGCCGATGCTGGCCGGTTCGTCGGCGATCCACGAATGCGTGCCGTCGCCGAGACGGACTTGAAAGTCGGTGTTGCCGATGCTTGCGCTCACGGAAGGTCCGGCCATGCGTTGCTCCTGTTACGGGTTGAATTGCAAGAATGACGAAATTATGCGGTCAATAACGGATCATTGTGGCGCAATGAGTCCGTTCATGCCGCACCATTTCGCGAGCCAATGCGGTTAGTGCGTGATCGCGCCCATGCGGCCCGCCTGATAGTCGACGACCGCCTGACGGATCTCATCTTCGGTGTTCATCACGAACGGGCCGTAACGCACGACCGGCTCCTTCAGCGGCACGCCGCCGATCAGCAGCACCTCCACCGATTCGTCGCCGGCGGCGAGCGCAATCGTGTCGCTGTCGTCGCGGAAGATGACCATCTGCTGCGCGCGCACGGGCTGGCTCTGCGGGCCGTAGAGCGCGGTGCCGGACAGCGGATACGCGAACACGCGGTAGTCGCGCGGCACGCTCAGTTCGACCTTCGCACCCGGTTTCAGGGAAAAGTGCTGATACAGGATCGGCGTGCGTGTCTCGATCGCGGCCTTTACGCCGAGCGCCTCGCCCGCGATGACCTTCACGCTGACCTTGCCGTCCTCGCTCGTCGCGACGGGAATCTGCGCCGACGGAATCTCCTGATAATGCGGCGCGATCATCTTGTCGCGCTGCGGCAGGTTCACCCACAGTTGCAGGCCATGCACGCGGCCGCCACGCCGCGTGAATTCTTCCGCCGGCATCTCGCTATGCACGACGCCCGCGCCGGCCGTCATCCACTGCACGTCGCCGGGACGCAGCGTGCCCGAGTGCCCCGCCGAATCCTTGTGGCCGAACTCGCCTTCGAGCATATACGTGACGGTCTCGAAACCGCGATGCGGATGATCGGGCGCGCCTTTCGCCTCGCCGGGCGCATAGTCGGCGGGACCCATTTCGTCGAGGAGCAGGAAAGGATCGAAATCGATCAGAAGACGGGTCGGAAACGGGCGATGCACGACGAACCCGCCGCCTTCGACAGTACGGGTCGCCGGGATGATGCGTTCGATGCTGCGGCTGGTGGACATGTGGCCTCGCTTCGGAATCGGAAAATAAGGGAATAGCGCTGAATTTGAAACACAGAGCTATTATATGGGCCGAATTTCGCTGGAAAAGAGGCCGCGGCGCAATGGATTGTCCCGCTGGCGATAACGAACCGCTTCACGCTTCAGAGCGACATCGAGTAATAGATGAAAGCCGACTCGCATGACCTGAACGATCTGATGTATTTCTCGCACGTCGTCGAGCACGGCGGATTTTCGGCCGCGGAGCGCGTGCTCGGCATCTCGAAGTCGCGGCTGTCGCGGCGCGTGTCGGAGCTGGAGGCGTCGCTGGGAGTGCGCCTTCTGCAGCGCTCCACGCGCAAGCTCGCGCTCACCGAGGCCGGGCAGCTCTTTTACCAGCATTGCCAGGCGATGCTCGCCGAGGCTCAGGCGGCTGTCAACGTCGTGCAGAGCCTGCGCGATTCGCCGCGCGGCACGGTGCGCGTGAGCGTGCCTGTCACCATCGCGCAGACGTTTCTATCCGCCGTGATGCCGGATTTCATGCATCGCTATCCGGAAGTGCGTATCGTGCTGCGCGTGACGAACCGCGTCGTCGATCTGTTCGAAGATGCGGTCGATGTCGCGCTGCGCGTGCGCTCGGAGCCGCCCGCGAGCTCGAACCTCGTCGCGCGGCCGCTGTGGCGCACCGAGCAGATGCTTGTCGCGGCGCCGTCGCTGCTCAAGTCGAACGCGCCGCCGATGACGCCCGCCGAGCTCGCCCAGTACGACACGCTCGACACGCCTTCCGCTGACGGCCGCCATGTCTATCGGCTGATCGCGCCGGACGGCACGCGCCACGAGTTCGAGCACGAGCCGCGGCTCGTCACCGCCGATCTATCGATGATTCGCGAGGCCGTGATGCGCGGCGTCGGCATCGCGGCGCTACCCGAGATGATGTACGGCGCGCCGTTGCGCTCGGGCCAGCTTTCACCCGTGATGCCGGGCTGGACGTTTCCGTCGCCGCAACTCTACGCGGTCTTCTTGTCGCGGCAGGGCATGGTCCCTGCAGTGCGCGCGTTCGTGGATTTTCTCGTCGAGTCGATCGGCAGCGGCCAACGCTTTCCCGGAGAATGTCCTGTTCACGAAAAGCCGGAACGAGAAACAGTTTGACCGCGTTTGCGGCGCTCATTGGTTTATGGCATTGAAGCGCGCGCTTGCGATGGTCAGATTCAATTGAACGACATAAGTCGCGGCGGTATATTGAAGGTTCTTTCGCTAAGGAGCTCCTATGCGAAAACTCACGGCTGCTCTGATAGTTAGCCTGATAGGGTTGATTGCGCTGTCCGTGTCGACCACGGCTGCCGCATGTGACGGGACTTCTGGTTCTGGCTATACGAACCCAAAGTGACCGCCTCGCCCGAATGCGCCGAGCGCGCACGAAAAAAGGCCTTCATCTGACGATGAAGGCCTTTTACTTTGAGCGTCCGAAAGAGGGCGCTTCCCGATGTTGCCTAAGCGTTACTTTCTTTTCTTTGGCTCGGTGACGAAACCGATCTTCGTCAGTCCGCCCGACTGCGCCGCCGACATCAGATCGGCGACTTTTTCATACGCCACCTGACGATCCGCGCGCAAATGGATTTCCGGCTGCGGATTCTGCTGCGCCGCCTGCGCGATGCGCGCGTTGAGCGTCGCTTCGTCGATCGGCTGATCGTCCCACAGCGTCGTGCCGTCGGCCTTGATCGCGATGTTCACGTGCGCGGGTTTTTCGTCCTGCGGCTGGCTGCTCGCGTGCGGCAGGTCGATCTTCACCGCGTGATGCATGGCGGGAATCGTGACGAGGAAGATGATCAGCAGAACCAGCATGACGTCGACGAGCGGCGTCATGTTGATCTCGCTCATCATGCCGTCGTCTTCATCGCCGGCGAAAGGGCTCATGGCCATGGTGCGAACCTCCTCTCGCTTACGACGACGCGGACGCGCGCGTCGCGATCCGCAGGCTGTCGGCGTTGCTGTTCTTCGCGGGGCGCGTCGCCGAATTGAGCTTGGCGCCGGTGACGAAGAAGGCGTGCAGGCCGTGCGCGAAGCGGTTCAGCTTCGTGACGATGCCCTTGTTCGCGCGGGTCAGCGCGTTGTAGCCGAGCACCGCCGGAATCGCGACGAAGAGGCCGAACGCGGTCATGATGAGCGATTCGCCCACGGGACCGGCGACCTGATCGATCGAGGTCTGTCCCGTCGCGCCGATGGTCAGAAGCGCGTGATAGATGCCCCACACGGTGCCGAACAGGCCGACGAACGGCGAGGTCGAACCGATCGACGCGAGCACCGCGAGGCCCGACTGCATGCGGCCGACGCCTTCGTCCATCACGTCCTTCAGACAGCGCGTGATCCAGTCCGACACGTCCATGCGGTCGTGCAGATGCGGCTGCGTCTGCGTGTGATGCTCGGCCGCTTCCTGGCCGGCGAGCGCGAGCGCGAGAAACGGGTTGTCCGCCGGGCTCGACGACTTGCTGCCGAGCTTCTTGATGCCGTCGTTGAAGTCGTCGGAGTGCCAGAATGCCTGCTCGGCGTTTTTGGTCAGGCGCTTCAGGCGCACGACGTTCCACGCCTTCACGACGATCACCGTCCACGAAAGCACCGACATGACGACGAGCGCGAGCGCGATGCCCCGCGTCACGAAGTCGCCTTGCGCCCAGACGTGCGCAATCCCGTAGTTTTCCATTTCTCTTTCCTTGTATCTAAAAAAACGATCAGTCGTTCAGACTGAAAACAAACGGCACCGTGGCGCTCGCGCGGATCGCTTCGCCATTTTCCTTGTAGGGGCTGCACGCGCTGCCGCGCACGGCGTCGAGCGCCGCGTCGTCGAGGCGCGACGAGCCGCTGCTCTTTTGCAGCGTGACGTTTTCGATCTTGCCCGACAGACCCACCGTCAGACGGATGACCGCCGTGCCCGTTTCGCCGCGGCGTTTCGCCATCGCCGGATAGTCTGGCTGCGCGATGTTACAACTCAAATGGGCGACGTTCTTCGGCGCGGCGAGATCCATGCTCGGCTTGCCGATGGCCGGCGCGGCGGGCGGCGGCGCGGGTTGCGGCGGAGCGGGCGGCGTGGGTTCGGGCGCGGGCGCGGCAATCTGAGACGGCGCTTCCGTCACCGGCATCGGCGTGGGCTTCGGCTCGATCTTCGGTTTGACCTTGGGCTTTGGCTGCGGCTTCGGCGCGGGCTGCGGAACCGGCTTCGGCGGCGACTCGATCGCAACCGGCTGCGCGGGCGCGGGCGTTTCGCTGATGAGCTGCGCCGTGATCGACTTCGCTTCGATCGGGCGCGGCAGCGGCGCGTTGCGCATCGTCAGCGCGGCGCCCAGAAGCGCGATATGGATCGCGACGACCGCAGCGCACGCCGCGATCACACGCGGATTACCGTTGGGTGCCTGCGCCGTCTGGAACGCGGCGGGAGTAGTGGTCCGGGACTGCATTGTTATTGGTAGCGTGCGGTGCTGCGTGGGTGCTGGCTGAAAACGCTGCTTTCCATCTCGAGGTCGAATGACGGCAAAAGCGCGGTGCGGAAGGAAACGGACGTCATTTTCGGAAAATAAGCAGCGTGGTCACGAAACCGATCAGCAATTCCATCTTTCCCTCCAGGGGTAAGGGGTTGCGCGGCTGGCTAGAAGTGACCGGAGAATCGAAGGTAACCTGGCTTGCTGGAGGCGATCAAAACGACCCGGCGACGCGGGCGGACAGCAGCGGGCGATGTCGGTTGAAGCGCGGACGCGATGTTGGCCGCGCCGCGCGGGATGCTTCAGGCGGCCTGGCGCTCGTAGAACGTAACCGGCGCGACCATTTCGCGTTGCTCGACGCCACAGCGCGACGCGCAGACGCCGCTTTGCATCATTACGTCGCGCACGCTTGCCTCGCACTTGCCGCAGCACAGCGCCACGCCGAGCTCGAATTGCAATTCGTCAAAGGAATCCATTCCATCGGCGATGGCGGCTCGGATCTTGCGGTCGGACACTGATTTGCAGACACAGACAATCATGATCGTTCGCGATAGCTGGCGTTAATGCGAATTATTATCATTCGAGATTGCTATGTTTGCAAGCGGGGCTCGGTGTTTTTTGTAACAGAGCACGCAAGTTAGCGGGTTTATTGCTAGGAGCCTTGTCTGGCGGGTGAAAGCGCGGACGAGCGCGCCTTCGCGAAAGAAACCCTCAGACGATGTCGGGTTCAGCGAGGCGCGTGCGGCGCGAAGGGATGTCGACGTGCTCGACGGCGGCGTCGAACTGGAGAAGCGAGGCCGCGAGCTGGCGCTGCGGTTCGCCGTCGGCGGTGGAGCAAAAACGGGGCAGGGTGTCCGGCAGTGCGGTGCCGTTCCTGAGCGCGTGCGTGTCGAGCAGACGATCGAGCTGCCGCGCAATCGCGACGCTGGTATCGACGATCTGGAGCCGCTCGCCAGCGATCTCGCGAATCGCGCGATCGAGGAAAGGGTAGTGCGTGCAGCCGAGCACGAGCGTGTCGGCGTTGGCGTCGAGCATGGGCGTGATATAGCTTTCGAGCAACGCCATCAGCGCGGGCGACGAGGTGTCGCAACGCTCGACCGCCTGAACCAGCCCGTGCCCCGCCTGACAGATGAAACGGCAGTCGCCCGCGTAACGGTCGAGCAGCGACTGGAAGCGCGCGGAACGCAGCGTCACGGCGGTCGCCAGCACGCCGACCACACGCGACTTCGACAGCGCCGCCGCCGGTTTCACGCCCGGCTCCACGCCGACGAGCGGAATCGGCAGCCGTTCGCGCACGAGCGCGATCGATTGCGCGGTCGCCGTATTGCACGCGACGACCAGCGCCTTCGCCCCTTGCCCGACGAGCCATTCCCCGATCGCCATCGTGCGGTCGACGATGAAATCGTCGTCGCGCTCGCCATAGGGTGCATGAAGGGAATCGGCGACATAGATCAGCCGCTCGCGCGGCAGCATCGCGCGCACGGCGCGCAGCACCGACAGGCCGCCCAGGCCGGAATCGAAGATTCCGACCGGCGCAGTGCTCACAGGCGCATCGACGCGAAACTCGGCGTGTCCGGACATACGCGACGCGGAATTAATCGTGGTCGCCCATCATGGTCTGCTGGTAGTTCTGGATGCCGACCTTGTCGATCAGATCCAGTTGCGTCTCCAGCCAGTCGATGTGTTCTTCGGTGTCGTGCAGAATCTTTTCGAAAATCTCGCGCGAGACGAAATCGCGCACGGACTCGCAGTACGCGATGGCTTCCTTGCAGGTCGACTGGGAAATCTGCTCGAGCTTCAGGTCGCACTCGAGAATTTCCTTCGTCTCTTCGCCGATCAGCAGCTTGTGCAGATCCTGCAGATTCGGCAGGCCGTCGAGCATGAACACGCGCTGAATCAGCCAGTCGGCGTGCTTCATCTCGCCGATCGATTCGTCGTACTCGTGCTTGTTCAGCTTTTCGAGGCCCCAGTGCTGGTACATCCGGGCGTGCAGAAAGTACTGATTGATCGCGGTCAGCTCGTTCTTCAACTGAGCGTTAAGAAATTCGATGACCTTTGCGTCGCCTTGCATGATTGTTCCTTGTTGTAACGTGGGGCACTGGAGGAAAGATAAACCGAGAGCGTGACAATGCCAAGGTTGAGTAGAAATTCTTTGTTCCAGACAAAACTGAGAATGAAAATCCTTCGCGAATGACGCCCTGGCAAAGAAAAGAGCCGGGCAGTTTGCCCGGCTCTTCGTCCTTAGCGTTATAAACGGCTATTGATCACGCATCAAGCCGTCGCGACGGGGATCTTTCCGATTTTCGCCTGCCATTCGGCGGGACCGGTCTTGTGGACCGACGTTCCGCTCGAATCGACGGCGACGGTCACCGGCATGTCCTGCACGTCGAATTCGTAGATCGCTTCCATGCCGAGGTCTTCGAACGCGAGCACCCTGGCTTCGCGGATCGCCTTCGAAACGAGATACGCCGCGCCGCCGACCGCCATCAGATAGGCCGCGTTGTGCTTCTTGATCGCCTCGATCGCGACCGGCCCGCGCTCGGCCTTGCCGATCATCGAGATGAGGCCGGTCTGCGCGAGCATCATTTCCGTGAACTTGTCCATGCGCGTGGCCGTAGTCGGGCCTGCCGGGCCAACGGCTTCGTCGCGCACCGGATCGACCGGGCCGACGTAATAGATCACGCGGTTCGTGAAATCGACCGGCAGCTTTTCGCCCTTGGCGAGCATGTCGGCGATGCGCTTGTGCGCCGCGTCGCGGCCCGTGAGCATCTTGCCCGACAAGAGCAGCGTCTGGCCCGGCTTCCACGACGCGACTTCTTCCGGCGTGAGCGTATTCAGATCGATGCGCTTGCTCGTCTCCGTATTCGGCTGCCACGTGACCTTCGGCCATGCGTCGAGCGGCGGCGCGTCGAGCTTCGCGGTGCCCGAGCCGTCGAGCGTGAAGTGCGCGTGGCGCGTCGCCGCGCAGTTCGGGATGATCGCGATGGGCTTCGACGCCGCGTGCGTCGGCGCGGCCATGATCTTCACGTCGAGCACGGTCGCGAGGCCGCCGAGACCCTGCGCGCCGATGCCGAGCGCGTTCACCTTCTCGTGCAGTTCCACGCGCAGCTCCTCGATCCAGTCCTGCGGGCCGCGCGCGATGATGTCCTGAATGTCGATCGGGTCCATCAGCGATTCCTTCGCCATGACCATCGCCTTCTCGGCCGTGCCGCCGATGCCGATGCCGAGCATGCCCGGCGGGCACCAGCCGGCGCCCATGGTCGGCACGGTCTTGAGAATCCAGTCGACGATGGAATCCGAGGGATTCAGCATCGCGAACTTCGACTTGTTCTCCGAGCCGCCGCCCTTGGCCGCGACCTGCACGTCGACCTTGTCGCCCGGCACGATCTCGTAGTGGATCACGGCCGGCGTGTTGTCCTTCGTGTTCTTGCGGCCGCCTTCGGGCGGTGAAACGATCGACGCGCGCAGCACGTTGTCCGGGTTCAGATAACCGCGGCGCACGCCTTCGTTGATCATGTCGGTGACGCTCATGGTCGCACCGTCCCATCGAACGTCCATGCCGACCTTCACGAACACCGTGACGATGCCCGTGTCCTGGCAGATCGGGCGCTTGCCTTCGGTGCACATGCGGCTGTTGGTCAGGATTTGTGCGATCGCGTCCTTCGCGGCGGGGCTCTCTTCCAGCTCGTAGGCGCGGCCGAGCGCCTGGATATAGTCGAGCGGATGGTAGTAGCTGATGTATTGCAGCGAATCGGCGATGCTCTGAATCAGGTCTTCCTGCTTGATGACGGTCATGGCGTAAGCTCAGGGGGGACGAAATTTTTTGAGTGCGTTCTGTCGGACGCTTCAGTCGAGCGCGCTTCGAGGCGCGACGGTTTCGCTATGAAAGTGCTTCGGGTGCGTGTGCGTGGTCAACCGGTCGACGAACGCCATGATGAGCGCCGAGACGAGGAACGCGACGTGGATGATGACCTGCCACAGCACGGTATGGAAGGTGTGCTGATCCGGGTTGATGAACGTTTTCAGCAAATGGATCGACGAAATGCTGATGAGCGCCATCGAGAGCTTCACCTTCAGCACGCCCGCGTTGACGTGATCGAGCCATTCGGGCTCGTCGGGATGGCCTTCCACGCCGAGCCGCGACACGAAAGTCTCATATCCGCCGACGATCACCATGATGAGCAGGTTCGAGATCATGACCACGTCGATCAGGCCGAGCACGACGAGCATGATATTGGTTTCGTCGAGCGTCATCGCGTGCGTGACGAGATGCCACACTTCCTTCAGGAACAACACGACATACACGGCTTGCGCGACGATCAGGCCCAGATAAAGCGGCACCTGCAGCCATCGGCTCATGAAGATGATTTTCGGCAGCGCTTTCATCGAGCCGGGCAGCGAGGGCGGGGCGGAAGCATGCTTGGGAGCGGACATGGGCGGCTTTTCAGTCGATGGGTCGGACCGGAGATGATGACGGGCGAATATGACGAACCAAAACGTGCGATGCGCCGGCGAATGCAGGGAGAAGCGCATTCGCGGTATCGGGAAGCCCGCTATTGTAGCGCGTCACCGCGCGTGCTTGCCGAAAGCTTTCGGAAAGCACCGATGGCATGACGAGTCAGGCCCGTATGCCCAGGAACGTTACTGCCGACGTGCAACATCGTCGCGGTGAGTAAAAAAGCATCTCTGGATAACGCGCGGGGAGTTCAGTTACGATTGTGGGGCCGCATTGCAGGAGTCGCGCCGACTTCGCGTATACCCCGTGCCGATCGGCTCTGGCACGTAAGAAGCGGGTAAGTTGACGGGCTTATCTTCAAATCACTGCAGGATGGACGCAGCAGGCGAATGTGCTGTGAAATCTTCCGCGCCGTACGGGCGCGATCATCATTATGGAGACACGGTCCGGAACGGGAACGCTGCGCGTTGTCCGCTTTCGAACCTCATAACATGCGGCGCACGCGGCCCATTCAGCGACGCGCGCGCCGCCGGATTCTGGAAACACCATCAAAGGGGTTGTCGATGTCTGCGATCGAATCGGTTCTGCATGAAAAACGCGTGTTCCCGCCGTCAGCCAAGGCATCGGCGGGTGCGGCAATCTCCGGCATGGACGCCTACAAGGCGCTCGCCGAGCAAGCCGAGCGCGATTACGAAGGTTTCTGGGCGGGCCTCGCGCGCGACACGCTTTCGTGGCACAAGCCATTCACCAAGGTGCTGGATGAATCGAAGGCGCCGTTCTACACGTGGTTCGAAGACGGCGAGCTCAACGCGTCATACAACTGTCTCGACCGTCATGTGGAAGCGGGCCGCGGCGCCGACAACGCGATCATCTTCGAAGCCGACGACGGCACCGTCACCAACGTTACCTATCAGGATCTGCTCGAACGCGTCAGCCGCCTCGCCAATGCGCTCAAGAAGCGCGGCGTGAAGAAGGGCGATCGCGTCGTGATCTATCTGCCGATGTCGGTGGAAGGCGTCGTCGCGATGCAGGCGTGCGTGCGCATCGGCGCGACGCATTCGGTCGTGTTCGGCGGCTTCTCGTCGAAGTCGCTCAATGAACGTCTCGTCGATGTCGGCGCGGTCGCGCTCATCACCGCCGACGAACAGATGCGCGGCGGCAAGGCGTTGCCGTTGAAGAGCATCGCCGACGAAGCGCTCGCGGCGGGCGGCTGCGAGAAGGTGAAGGACGTCATCGTCTACAAGCGCACGGGCGGCAAGGTGGGATGGACCGAAGGTCGCGACGCGTGGCTGCACGAGATCGTCGAGAACGAATCGGCGCAGTGCGAGCCGGAGTGGGTCGGCGCGGAGCATCCGCTTTTCATCCTCTACACGTCCGGTTCGACGGGCAAGCCGAAGGGCGTGCAGCACAGCACGGCGGGCACGCTGCTGTGGGCCGCGCAGACGATGAAGTGGACCTTCGACATGAAGCCCGGCGACATCTTCTGGTGCACGGCGGATATCGGCTGGATCACGGGGCATAGCTATATCGCGTATGGTCCGCTTGCGATCGGCGCGACGCAGGTGATGTTCGAAGGCGTGCCGACGTATCCGCACGCCGGCCGCTTCTGGGAGATGATCGACCGCCACAAGGTCACGATCTTCTACACCGCGCCGACGGCGATCCGCTCGCTCATCAAGGTCTCGGAAGCGGATGCGAAGGTGCATCCGAAGAGCTACGACCTGTCGACGCTGCGCATCCTCGGCACGGTCGGCGAGCCGATCAATCCGGAAGCGTGGATGTGGTATCACGAGAACGTCGGCCGTGGCCAGTGCCCGATCGTCGATACGTGGTGGCAAACGGAAACCGGCGGCCACATGATCACGCCGCTGCCGGGCGCGACGCCGCTCGTGCCCGGTTCGTGCACGCTGCCGCTGCCGGGCATCATGGCCGCGGTCGTCGATGAAACCGGTCAGGACGTGCCGAACGGGCAGGGCGGCATTCTCGTCGTCAAGCGTCCGTGGCCGTCGATGCTGCGCAACGTGTGGGGCGATCCGAAGCGTTACCAGACGAGCTATTTTCCGGAAGAACTCGGCGGCAAGCTGTACCTGGCGGGCGACGGCGCCGTGCGCGACAAGGAAACCGGCTACTTCACGATCATGGGCCGCATCGACGACGTGCTGAACGTCTCTGGCCACCGTCTCGGCACGATGGAGATCGAGTCGGCGCTGGTCGGGAACCCGATGGTCGCCGAGGCTGCGGTCGTTGGCCGTCCGGACGATACGACCGGGGAAGCGGTGGTCGCGTTCGTCGTGCTGAAGCGCTCGCGTCCGGAAGGCGATGAAGCGAAGCAGATCGCCACCGAACTGCGCAACTGGGTCGGCAAGGAGATCGGCCCGATCGCGAAGCCGAAGGACATTCGCTTCGGCGAGAACCTGCCGAAGACGCGTTCGGGCAAGATCATGCGGCGTCTCTTGCGCTCGCTCGCGAAGGGCGAGGAGATCACGCAGGACGTCTCCACGCTCGAAAATCCCGCGATTCTCGATCAGCTCGGCGAAGCGCGTTGATCGTGGATCGGCCGCTGCCCGATGCGCAGCGGTCGATCCGGATTGCCGATGACATGCGCTTTTGATAAAAAGCCGCATGTCCGATTCCTCCAGCCCTACGCCCGCCTCGCCACCGCCCGTATCCGCGGCGATGGCGCGCGCGCATCGACGCTACTGGCGTTTCAACGTCGCGCTGATCGCCGTGCTGATGACGATCGGCTTCATTGTCTCGTTCGGCTTGCCGCTCGTTGCGCAACGTTTCGAGCACATACGCGTGGCGGGCTTTCCGCTGCCGTTCTACTTCGGCGCGCAGGGCGCGATTCTCGTGTATATCGCGCTGATCCTCGTCTATATCGTGTTGATGCAGATCGCCGATGCGCGACTGTTGCGCGCCGCCCGGTCGGAGCGAGGCGACGCGGCATGAAGCTCACCAACCGGCTGATCCTTTCCTATACGCTCTATACCGTCGGCTTTCTGCTCTTCATCTTTCTGATGGAGCGCATCGAGCGCACGACGGGGCCGGGCACGTGGATCGGCTATGTGTTCCTGTTCGTGCCCATCGCGGTGTACGCGGTGATCGGCCTGCTGTCGCGTACATCGGATCTCGTCGAATACTACGTGGCCGGTCGACGCGTGCCGTCGGCGTTCAACGGCATGGCGACCGCGGCGGACTGGCTTTCGGCGGCGTCGTTCATCGGTCTGGCCGGTTCGATCTACGCGAGCGGCTACGACGGCCTCGCCTACGTGATGGGCTGGACGGGCGGTTACTGTCTCGTCGCGTTCCTCCTCGCGCCTTACGTGCGCAAGCTCGCGCGCTATACGATTCCCGATTTCCTCGGCACGCGCTTCTCCAGCAACCTCGTGCGCGGGCTCGCGGCGATCGCGGCGATTCTGTGCTCGTTCGTCTACCTCGTCGCGCAGATCCAGGGCATCGGGCTGATCGCGTCGCGCTTCATCGGCATCGAGTTTTCGATCGGCATCTTCTGCGGGCTCGCGGGCATCCTGGTGTGCTCGTTTCTCGGCGGCATGCGCGCGGTGACGTGGACGCAGGTCGCGCAGTACATCATCCTGATCAGCGCGATGCTGATTCCCGTCTCGATGATCGCGCATCGCGAAGGGCTCGGCTGGCTTCCGCAATTCAACTACGGGCGCGTGATGGAGCGCGTCGAAACACTGGAGCGGGCAGTGGCCGCCTCGCCCGACGAAGCGCGCGTGCGCGCCGATTACCAGCGCCAGGCCGCGCAGATTCAGACGCGCATCGAAGCGCTTCCGCAGTCGTTTCACGCCGAGCGTGCGCGCCTCGTCGCCGAGATCGCCGAGCTGCGGCGGCACAACGGGCCGCTGCGCGAGATCAACGAGCGCGAGCGGGACCTGGCGGCGTTCCCACGCGATCCCGCCGACGCGCAAGCGAAGTGGTCGCGCGAACGGGAGGCGCTGATCGAGCGCGTGGCGCCGCCCGTGCCGATGACCGACGCCTTCGCGCCTGGTTCGGCGGGCGACGAGAGTCCGCGCGTGCATCAGGTTAATTTCCTGGCGCTGCTTTTGTGTCTGTCGCTCGGCACGGCGAGCCTGCCGCACATTCTCACGCGCTACAACACGACGACGTCGGTGTCGTCGGCGCGGCGCTCGGTCGGCTGGACGCTGTTCTTCGTCGCGCTTTTCTATCTGACGGTGCCGGTGCTCGCGGTGCTCATCAAGCACGAGATATTGACGGGACTCGTCGGGCATCGCTTCGCCGATCTGCCGCAATGGGTGACGCAGTGGCGTCGCGTCGAACCGTATCTGCTCCGCATCAGCGATGTGAACGGCGACGGCATCGTGCGATGGGCCGGCATTCAGATGCAGCCGGACATGGTCGTGCTCGCGGCGCCGGAGATCGCCGGGCTGCCGTATGTTATCTCGGGCCTGATCGCGGCGGGCGCGCTGGCCGCGGCGCTGTCGACGGCGGACGGGTTGCTGCTGACGATCGCCAATGCGTTGTCGCACGATGTCTATTACTGCATGGTCGATCGCCGCGCGACGAGCCAGCGGCGCGTGACCATCTCCAAGATTCTGTTGCTCGGCGTGGCGTTGCTGGCATCGTACGTGGCGTCGCTCAATGCGGGCAATATTCTGTTTCTCGTCGGTGCGGCGTTCTCGCTCGCGGCATCGAGTCTCTTTCCGGCGCTCGTCCTCGGCGTGTTCTGGAAGCGCACGACACAGCGCGGCGTCGTTGCGGGGATGATCGCGGGGCTCGTCGTGTGCGTGTACTACATCGTCTCGACGTATCCGTTCTTCGTGCAACTGACGGGGTTCGCGGGGCCGCGCTGGTTCGGCATCGAGCCGATCAGCTCGGGCGTCTTTGGCGTGCCCGCGGGCTTTGCGGTGGCGATTGCCGTGAGCCTTTTCGACCGCAAACCAGATGCATACACGCGCGCGCTCGTCGATTACATTCGTCATCCGTAGGGGCTGGCGCAGGCGCGGGAAGTTGGTATAATCGCGGTCTTCCGGAGAGATGGATGAGTGGTTTAAGTCGCACGCCTGGAAAGCGTGTATAGGGTAAAACCTATCGGGGGTTCGAATCCCCCTCTCTCCGCCAGCAGAGCATTGCAAAGCCCCGTTAATTCAATGAGTTACGGGGCTTTCGTTTTTTCTGGGCCGTCAGGTAGCCCATCAGCGAGCGTCGCCTGCGGTTGTCTGTCGTCCTGACCATCAGCACCTGATGTTGGTGAAACGATACGGCGGATTGTTCCGCATGTGTCTAGATCGTTCTGGAAGGCTTCGCCCTTTATCGGCGCTTATAAGACAACTCCCATTCTGTGTCTCGAACCGCGTATTCGGGCGATGTATCAGGCAATCGACGCGGTTGAATTGTCTGCGTGTCCGGAGGACGGGCGCAAGGTTCCGCCCGGTGAACATGTCGCCTATGACCGGCGGCATGTCTACGGACTGGACTTGAAGGAATGGGCCAAGAAGATCGCGCCAAGCGAGCGTCCGGCTTTTCTGTTCGATGACGTTGAACGCGGCATTCATCCGGCTATCAGTACGGAAGCGTATCAGGCGTTGGAGGCGGCGCTCGCAGCGAAGACGCACAAGCTCGAACAGGCCAATGAGCGCATTCGCGAACTTGAAGGCGAGAAAGGCGCAATCGAAGCCGAGCGCAATTCTCTTCGCAATATGGTGGAGCAGATGAGTGCGCGGGCGAAGGATGAACCGCGCATAGGCGAGCGGCAGGAAACCACGTTCACGAGATTGCCGGAAAACCGCCTGCTTTGCACACGCGAACCGGGGTGAATTAGCGTAGACGGGCCGCCAAGCCTGCTTCCAGCGCAATCACGCGCCGGATGTCAGAGAATACGATAGAACCTCGCGGGTTGAATTGTACGGAAACGTTGATCTTTGTTGCGATGGAGATTTCTGCGCTAACCTTCTCCGCGATCTTCCGTTACGGTGATATACGGCTTGAGCGCTGGTTGGTGTACCGCCAGCAGCAGCAACGACGCCCCTCCTAGTTTGCGCGCAAACTCGTCATCCAGTTTTCCACCATGTTCGTCAATCGACCACGGCATAGTCATTGAGGTTGTACGCAAACGTTCGATTGCCTCACGGTCAACAGTGCAAGTTTCGATCTGATTGCTGTCCTCGTTATAAGCGATAACAACACAGCGCGGTTTTGTCTTCATCCCACGAATCTCCCTCGAAGGCAGTTTGAATATCGTTGCATAGCCCTTTCTTTGCAGACGCTCCAGTATCCTTTGTCCATCGCGGCGTAGGCACTACATTCAGCCATATCTAAATCGTATCCCAGTTCGCACTCGGCTTCTTCGGCTGGCGTGTCAACATTCCCGCGACGTTCTCGCCCTGATCTAATATGCCGCTCGGCTGATATTCGAACGGCTGCGCGTCACTGAGCAAGCTATTGCCATCACTGTCACCAGCAGCGGCGAAGCTATTGAGCATCGAATCGTCGGCGCTGTCGCCATCTGAACTCATGGCGTTGAGCGCGCTTCCGGCTACTGCTTCGACAGAGCCAAGCCAATCAAAACCGCTATCGCCATCAGCGCGCCCCGAACGACCGACCGCGCTTGGGGAGGCCGCAGCTTTGGCCGCGATTCTCGCAGGTACATACGGCGTGTCATCGACAAGGAATCCGTTTGCGTCGAGCGACACATACTTACCGTTGTGGAGCCCGTAGACGGTCGGATTCGGGTCTGGTGCCCGCTTCGGCCAGCTTTGCGGCGCATATTGCCGAGCAACCCGCCGACTACCCCGCCACTCACGGTGAATAGCAGGAATGAGATGGCCGTCGCGTACCGCATCGCGAAGGATGCG
>NZ_FCOF02000087.1 GCF_001544755.2 Caballeronia catudaia
GAGCCGGATAAAAAAGCTGGCCCAACGCCTGCATGGAGCGCAGGCATTTGAAACCGTGTTCTGCAGAGCGTCCTTAAGCCATCGTGGGACACCTCATGGCCGAACACGGACTCTGGCGGACGAGACTGTCACGCGCATGCCAGCCGAGTGGCCTCGCGCCACACTAGCGAGCATCGAGAACCTAATGGATTCTCCAATGCAGGCGTTTAGCGATCGGCATGGGGTTCTCGTCGGAAATGGTGGCCGGACGGACATCGAGAGCGCCTTACGTTTGTTCACGCCGATCTCAAATCACCAGGCGAACCGTTTCATCTGCAATGTCGATCAATGATCTCGAACAATCGGTGGCACGATTTGACGAGGTGTTGTTCAGGCGCCGTAGCAACCCCGAGCAAAAGGCCACGCACCGTCCACGACGGATTTGCGAACCACGCGGACAAAGGCGACGGCGCGATACCGGCAGTCATCGCCTCGCGAACGATCCGCACGTCAGGGGCACCGTCCGGTAGTCGAAGAAGCACTGCCAGGCCCGCATTCACCCACTCCGCGTTCCGCATACGCAACTGCTCAGCCAACGCGTCGCGCTGCGAGGAATATATACGCTTGAGCCGGCGCACACGCCGGATGTAGTGGCCTTCATGCATGAATTGCGCGGTGGCGATCTGGATAACCGGCGACGGCGCAGGAGCCAATGTCGCAGCCACCTCCGCGAATGCGTTAGCCAGTTCGGGCGGGGCCACGACGAAGCCAAGCCGCAGAGCTGGGCTGACAGTCTTGCTGAAGGAGCCGATGTGGATGACGCGCTTGCCCTCATCGAGAGACGCCATGGCTGGCGCCGGCCTGCCTGCCAGCTGCAGTTCGCCGAGGTAGTCATCTTCAATGACCCACGCATCGGTTGAGGCCGCCCACTCAAGCAACTGAAGGCGTCGTCTCAACGACAAAGTCGAGCCTAGAGGCGCCTGCTGACCGGGCGTCAAGACCGCTAACGCGGCGTCCGGGGCGGTCTCGATGCCGTAGTCCACGTTGATACCGTCCGCGTCCACCGGTATCGGCACGATGTTCAACCGAGCCAACTCCAGCCCCTTGCGGGTGACCCTGAAACCGGGTTCTTCCATCCAGGCCTTCCTGCCATCCAAACCTAACACGCGAAGCGTCAAGCCTAAGCCTGCGCTGTATCCGGACGTGATGAAAACCTGCTCCGGATGACAGTGGAAGTTTCGCGCAATGGAGAGATTTCCTGCAATCTCTCTGCGCAGTTCGAACTCTCCTCTCGGATCGGGATAGAGCAGCGACGACAAGCGATCGGCTTTTAGCAGGTTGGAGGAGCGAGCCCGCGAAAAAAGCTTTTCCGGTAGCCCCTCAAACGCCGGAACACCGAGTTGGAAAATCGCCGGCCCGGCCATCATCTCCTCGTACGACCTCATAAAAGACCCGAGCCGCGCCGCTTGTCGTTGAGTTGTCGCGACGCGAAGCCGCGGGGCAACGCGAGTTCCTCCGGCTCCAAACGTTTCGGTCATCTGCGAATCACTCAAGCGCTCATAGGCAGCTTGAACCGTCCCACGCGCCACCCCAAGCTGCGAGGCAAGGTCTTTCCACGATGGCAGACGTGTTCCCGGCTCGAGCAGCCCTGACTCTATTGCCCTGCTGATGCTCTCGAAAATCTGTTCTGCAAGGGGCCGCTTTGCCGTTCGGTCGAGCTGAATCTGCAGGTCTGAATCCATCTTCTTGGTACACACAAAAGTCACGATCTTGGTTCTGTTGTACGCACTGTCGATGGTACAGAATCTGTCCTGCCATCGGTGCTACGACACGAAGTCAATACGGTAGGGGGCTCTTGCAATCATGCGCCCGATTTTCTCTCCGTATTCGATCGAATCTGTGAGCGCACCGCAATTGCGGGCATTTACGCGCCGTGCAGAAGTCCACGGGGAACGGAGTGTTGCACAGACGGCGCGCGCCTGCACAAGGCCTTTTTTAGTTAGGGGTTTAAAGACGCTCGCTGAATTCGGTGCGCTGCGTTTCAAGCAACGGCTTTCGTCTGCTATCCGAGGCCGACGACTTAGGGACAAGCGATCACGCGACCGCCATCGCGCCCAAATCCGCCGGAGAAAATTGTATGAATATTTTGCATATCGATTGCAGTCCGAGACTGGAGTCGCATAGCCGAAAGCTCTCGGCTGGGATCGTCGAGAAGCTTCAAACAGTCTTCCCGAGCGCGCAAGTTCGCCGGCGAGACCTCGGATTGGAGCCGATACCTCATCTTGGAGCGGCGTACGCTGACGCACTCTCCACGCCTGCGACATTGGCTGCTGCAGGACGAACCGCTGACGCGGTCCTCCTCGCTGAGGAACTCATTGAGGAGGTCGAGACTTCCGACGTAATTGTTATCGGAACCCCCATGAATAATCTGACGATTCCGTCCGTCCTGAAAGCGTGGATCGATCAACTTATCCGCGTGGGTCGCACGATGCTGTCGACGCCCGCTGGCAAGGTCGGAATGCTTCGAGACCGTCCGGTTTTCGTCGGTATCGCGTCAGGTGGGGTGTTCACTGGCGAGCGCGCCAGCCAGCCAGATTTCCTCACGCCCTATCTTTCTGCCGTACTGACTTGCATTGGTTTCACCTCCGTCCACTATGTGCCGCTGCAGGCAACCGCATTTCTCGATCAGGAGCAAGCCGCGCGACTTCGAGCTTCTCTGATCGCCACAATCGAGCCACTTATGGCAAATCTCGTGTGCAGCGCCGTTTGAGCGTGCTGATATCTCATGCCAAATCTCCCGACGCCCTCGCGACTCTCCGTTGTGGAGAAACTATCGTCGACGACGATTAGCGTACGCTGGAGCGACCCCTGCATGGGACGTTACGAGAGCCAGATTTGGGGTCTTGGATCGGCACCTTCGGATGCTGTCTGTGCGCTATCCGGTGAGGCTATACATCGCGGTGACCCTATATTTCGCCCGCGTGTGAGTCGAACGTATGCACCGGTCAACCGCCATAGAATGATTCTGGCTTCGGTAGTAGCTTGTGCTCTTGAGGAAGCATCATGTTAGGAACACTGCATCATGAGCGCGTCGCACAAGGTGTGGTCGTGATCGGCCACCTGATTTTCCCATGCTGAGGCCTTACGGGATCATATGTCTCACGTCGACTGGTTGAGTAGCCTGCTGCAATTGATCACCGTCACTGGTCGGCCGGAAGTACGCTGCGCCTACGGCGCACCGTGGCGCGTCGTGTGGGATCAGGCGGCAAGCCATGAAATCCCCTACCACGTCGTCCTTAAAGGCAAGGCGATTATCGAGGATCCAGCGACGGGAATGGCAAAGGAGCTTGTCGCTGGCGATATCGTCTTATTGCCCCACGGCTCAGCGCACGTCCTGCACGACGGCAGTGGAATTCAGCCCGGACCCACTCGCGAGCGCCAGGACCTCGCCGGGTGGACGTTTAGCGAGAATGATGGCGCTGGCGAACATCTCGATATGTTATGCGGCCGCTTTTTTATTGCGCCGCCCCATGATCGACTGATCCGCAATTACCTTCCGACGAATCTGGTGGTGCGGACTACGGGCGGCGGTGATGACCCCGATATCGAATCCGCTTCGAATCATCTCGCCAATTTTGTGCGCTTCATGCGCGGCGAGTCTACCGGAGAAAAAGTGGGCGGTTACGCCGTCCTCAACGCGCTCAGTTCGGCGCTGTTCACCATCGTGCTGCGCGAGGCGAGCAAATCGAATCAGGCCCCGACAGGCTTGCTGGCGCTCGCCGGCCATCCACGGTTGGCGCCCGCGATTTCGGCCATGTTCTCCGATCCCGCGCGCGCGTGGAACCTGCTGGAGTTAGCCGCCCTGTGCAACATGTCGCGCGCCACGTTCATGCGGCATTTCCAGGAAACGCTCGGATATTCAGCCATCGATTTGCTAACCGACATCCGCATGAGCCACGCCGCGAACGAGCTGAAGAAGCCGACGATGACCACGGAGGCCGTGGCCGAATCGGCTGGTTACCATTCCGTGTCGTCGTTCCGCCGTTTGTTCACCGAGCGGATGGGCATGACACCCGGTGAATGGCGCCGTCTCGCACGTCAAGGGCGATAGCGCCCGAGATTTGTCGTCCCCGGTTCGAACCAACACGGGACAGGATCCGGCGATGTCGGCGCGGGGCGAATGGCCTTCGCCCGTGCTTCCTTCGATGCAATCTTGACTGCATGACCTTGATCGCGTCGGCGCGATGAACGCGGCTGCATTGCCAGATCGAGCGAACCAATCAGCTACACGCGGGTTGATCCTTTTGGACACTTTGTTGAGCATTTCCGCTCTCGAAATAACCGCTAGGAAGTCTTAAAGTTGAATCACCCAACCACTTGACGGCAAACACGCAGAGGGTGCGACGCCCCGGTGAAAGCGGCCAAGGTGATCAGCAATCGGCAAAAAAGCTTTGAATTTTTGCCGACCACTTTCCAAGGCAGCACTTCTGCACCCAAGCAGTTCCCCTCACCCATAGGAACCACCATGAACAGCGGAACCACCATGAATAATGCAGTCATTGAATGCATCGTCAGCCGCAGCGCCACGAAGTATTACGACCCATCGGCGACGTTGAGCGACGACGAGATCAGCGAACTGGTGCGGATCGCCACCAGCGCCCCGACGTCCTTCCACCTGCAGAACTGGCGCTTTATTGCCGTCCGCACGCCCGCAGCGAAGGCCAAGCTCTTTCCACTTGCCTGGAGCCAGCCCGCTGTCGCGGACGCGGCAGTTACGTTCATCATTTGCGGACAATTGGTCGACACCAGCGTGATTCCGGACCGTCTGGCCCCGCTGGTCGAAGCAGGCGTGATGCCGGCGAAGATGGTGTCGGAGTGGGAGAACCCGGCACGCGAACTGTACATGGCATATCCGCAGCGTCGCCGCGACGAAGCAGTTCGCACCGCAACGTTCGGAGCGTCGGCAATGATCTACGCAGCCCGCTCACTGGGTCTGGGTTCGACGCCGATGATCGGCTTTGACGCCGAGGCTGTTCACCGCGATTTCGGTCTAGCCGATGACGAGGTGCCCGCGCTCCTGCTCGCCATCGGCGCTGAGCGTCAAGGGAACTGGGCGCAAAAGCCGCGCCGTCCCGTGGCCGACGTGCTCGACCTCGTTTAAGCGTATCGCTGGGCGCTCAGCACGCAGAGCAACCGGCCAGACATGAATAGGGGTCTCGTAGGCAAGGTAACTCCCGCCTGAAGGCCTAACAGCTTCGACCCTGATCCGGGACCGAAGTAATGCGAGGGAAGGGTCTAACGATGAACCCTTCTTGATAAGTAGTGCAAATCAATCAGAGAATCAATCATGACCCGAACCACCATTCTTACAACGGAACAAGTGCCCGCCCAATCGAAGGCGACGCTTGATGGCTTCACCAAGAACATCGGCTTCACGCCGAACATGATGGCCGCGTTCGCGCAGAGTCCGATCGCGTTCAACGCCTGGGCGTACCTGCTCGGCTCGCTGAGCAAGGCGCTCGACGTGAAAACGCGGGACAGCATCGGCCTCGCGGTCTCCGAAGTGAACGGTTGCGACTACTGTCTGACGGTTCACAGCTTCACGGCAGAGCACCTGGCAAAGCTGCCGGCGGACGAAATCGTTCTCGCGCGCAAGGGTCGTGCCAACGACCCGAAGCGCGACGCAGCTGTCCAGTTCGCGCGCAAGGTAATCGAAACGCGTGGGAAGGTGGGCGACGCCGACCTGAACGCTGTACGCGAGGCGGGCTACACGGATGCAAACGTGATGGAAATCGTAGCGCTGGTGGCTATGTATTCGCTGACGAACTTCTTCAATAACGTTTTCGACCCGGACATGGATTTCCCGGTCGTCGCGCCGGCTGGTTCGATCTGATCTCGCGCCTACGACAAACGTGACGTTGTGCACCCCGAGAGCGAGCTCTCGGGGTCATCCGTCGGAACGACCTGACGCTCGGTGGAACGGTGGGCCATGTTCGGCGAAAGGCTGGCTCGTTCCCTCACCAAGGACATTAATGACACTTCAGCATCCAGTCTTCGCGCGCTGGCCAGCGCGCCATCCCGACAGGCTCCAGCTATTTTCCCTGCCGACTCCCAATGGAGTAAAGGTCAGCATCATGCTGGAGGAGACGGGCATTGCGTACGAAGCCCATCGTGTCGACATCATGGCGAACGAGAACCAGGAGCCTGCGTTCGTTTCCCTTAACCCGAACGGCAAGATTCCGGCGATCTTCGATCCAAGCGGACCCGCTGGGCACCCGGTAGCGTTATTTGAATCCGGTGCGATCCTGCTTTATCTCGCTGACAAGACTGGGCAATTCCTCTCTGCCGATCCTGCGATCCGCTACGAAACGATCCAGTGGCTGATGTGGCAGATGGGCGGCGTCGGGCCGATGTTCGGTCAGGTCGGATTCTTCAACAAATTCGCTGGCAAAGCCTACGAAGACAAACGACCGCGTGACCGGTATGCGGCGGAATCCGGTCGGCTCCTTGGCGTGCTCGACACACGGCTCGCAGGTCGCAACTGGATGATGGGCGATGACTACAGTATTGCTGACATCTCGCTGCTCGGGTGGGTGCGCAATTTAATCGGCTTTTACGAGGCACGGGAGCTTGTCGGTTTCGATCGATTCGTTCATGTCCAGCGATGGTTCGATCGCGGTCTCGCGCGCCCTGGTGTGCGGCGTGGCCTTGAGGTGCCCGCAGCCTGAATGAGTCCGGGCTTGAAAAAGGAAGGCCTGCAGCCCTCGCTGACACTCTGAAGGAGAAGAGCATGAATATCCGGACCATGATCATTGCCAGTTACCTTGCGCTCGCCGCGATGGGTGCAAACTCCGCCGCAGCCCACGACGGAGACGGACAAACCGTAACGACGAAATTCGACGCGACGATTCCTAACGTCCCCGGCAATTCATTGATTGTCTTGGAAGTCACTTACGCGCCTGGCGCGTCGTCCGTGCCCCACACGCACGCCAAATCGTCATTCATATACGCATACGTGATCAAGGGCGCTGTCGAATCGAAGGTGAATGACGGTTCGACGCGCGTTTATCGGGCGGGTGAGGGTTGGTCAGAACCGCCCGGGGCTATCCATTCGATCAGCCGAAACGCGAGCAGTACCGAGTCTGCGAGATTGCTCGCCGTGTTCGTTCTCGACACTGAGGACAAAACACTGACCGCGCCGGTCAAATAGCGTGAAACCCATCGATCAACAACGAATCCTGCAAGGCACGCGAGAGCGTTGCTCCAGTTCGCAGGCTGTGCGATTGCCGGTTTGATCGAATCGTTCCGTTGTGAACCGAGGCTAACAAATTGTCATGCCGCTGAACAATGTCGTCGATCGAACCTATTGCTTGCTGCGGGGGCCGATCTCAGTTGCATTTCACAGCGAACCTGCCATATGGATTTCGGAGCATTCTATGCAATCAGTTGAGATTAAATCCATCGAACGAAGGGATTTCGATATCTGGCTTTCGCTGTGGGAAGGCTATCAGCGATTCTACAAGGTAGATATCCCCAAAACGGTGACGCGCGACACTTGGGAACGCTTCTTTGACCCCGACGAACCAATGCAGGCGGCTCTCGCCGTGGTGAGCGGCCGACCGTGCGGCTTTGCGCACACGGTCTACCACCGATCGACATGGACAAGCGCCGACTACTGCTATCTACAGGACCTGTTTGTTGCGCCTGACGCTCGTGGACATGGCATTGGTCGCATGCTTATCGAACATGTGTACGCGGAGGCGAAACGTCGAAAAGCCCCGCGCGTGCACTGGCTGACTCATGAAACAAACTATCCCGGCAGGCTCCTTTACGACACCGTGGGAGAACGCTCCGGCTTTATCCAGTATCGAAAGGTGCTCCCGTGAACCTCATTTCACAGCCTTCGCCAGAACACTGCCGACGCGCCGTGTGCCAGATGGAAAAGACGCTGGCTTCCGTTTGGCTCCTCGGTAATTCTAACTTTTCCTGGACTACTTCGGCCGAAGATAATCCGGGGACCAGTGTCAGATAAATGGAGCAGGGATCTTGCAAGAAATGATTTAACATTCTGAATCGGGAAATCAAAATGAGCATTCGCGCAAATCAGTTTCGCTTTCAAATCGCAGAGAGGAGCACCGGGTCTCGAACTGGTCTTTCGTTGCTCCGATGGGCGCTTGTCATCATCTTTTTGTGGTTCGGTGCAATGAAGTTCACCCATTACGAAGCCGCTGGAATCTCGCCTTTCATCGTCAACAGTCCCTTAATGGAGTGGTTGAATTCGCTATTTGGCGTCCAAGGGGCGAGCGATGTAGTTGGATTGCTTGAGCTGTCGACTGCCGTCGCTTTGACCATCGGATCGATTCAACCACTTTTCTCCGCATTGGGAGCTGCGATGTCGGCCGCGACCTACCTGATCACGCTTACCTTCATGTTGAGCACCCCGGGCGTGGCCGAAGCGACCGCGGGTGGTTTTCCCGCGATTTCAGCTTTGCCTGGCCAGTTTCTTCTTAAAGACGTCGTTCTGCTGGCTGCATCCCTTTCACTTCTGCTCGGATCGATTCAGGCCTCGCGGGCGGACGCACAGCAGTGATCTGAAAGAAGTTGGATATCCTGATAGTCTGAGGAGATGGCAAATGGAGAGCAAAACTGCGCGAAGCGCTGAGATCGGCGAAAGAATTTCTGGTAAATCCTCGCATCCGGATGAATGCGGTGTCCGCGACTGGTTGGGCCCGGAGGCGTTCCAACACTGGCGCGAGCTGCGAAGCTGGATCGACGAGTTCTACCCCAACGTTTTCACGCCTGATTGGATATACGGTGGTAAGAAGCGTGGTTGGGCCTTGCGTTATAAGGAAAACAGGGCCTTCTGCAGTTTGCTCCCGGCGTACAGACAGCTGTCCGTTCTGGTAGTACTGGGCCGGGTTGAACGAGAGAAGTTTGAAGAACGGCGTTACTTCTGGAGTTCGTCGTTGGTCAACCTCTACGACGAATCCCGGACTTACCATGACGGGAAATGGCTGACGATTCCAGTCTTGTCGGCAGATGATCGAATCGAGGTGACGGATCTCATGAGTATGAAACGTCCCACGCGTTCGCGCCTTCACGGGTTGTAGTCGTTGACAGTATCAGCGCTGCGCTGTTTCGCACAGCCTGTTGCGCGGCTTTCGTTCTGGACCGCAAATAATTTCGTCGGTCCGCCACGGGCAGACCGTCGCGCACGCGCTGCGCGGATGCTGACGTCGCGAATCAGCGTAGGGCGCGGCCGACTCATGGATCAGCGATTTTGTGCAACAGTTCATCGAATGAGAGTTCGGCGACCGGTAATCACCATCGCGCATGCTGATCCTCGATCTTGGATTGCGTAAGCGCATTGGAGTTGAGACTGGCTGAAAACGACGGCGGATTCAACCGGTCGATGCAATAGCTTGATGGAATCTCTCAGCTGGTGTCTCGTAATCTAGCGTCTTTCTTGGACGCTCGTTCAGCCTCCTCGCCACGGCATTGAGTTTTGCTTGCGAATAAGTCGACAGATCGATGCCTTTTGGGAAGTACTGTCTCAGCAGCCCGTTCGCATTCTCGTTGGAGCCGCGTTGCCACGGATGCTTGGGGTCACAGAAATACACGGCAATGTCAGTGGCGATGGTGAAGCGTTTGTGAACCGCCCCGGAAATGTAGGAGACTTCGGATCTTGGCTGTAACGGGAGATTTGAAGCATGGAAAGCGAAGGCAAG
>NZ_FCOF02000091.1 GCF_001544755.2 Caballeronia catudaia
CAATCGGAATCTGGTGCTCTCCGCTCGCGCGGCGTAGCGCCAAACTCGGCAGTCTCCGACAAAGCCGGGGCGGTTCAAATCACCTGTGGATCTGGCGTTGGCACAACGGGTTTGTCTCAGCGTTGCGTGAATACCTCCATGACGATGCGGCACGGGCAATTCTCGAACGCAGAAAGTCCTTCGAGTCTGACATTGAGTTGGCGCTCCAAGGGCTTCAGGCGCTCGCCCGCATCTCGACGGACCGCGATCTTCAGGAGGCAGTCAGGCTGGTCCGCAGGCATTACGCCATTGGCGTGTTCAGGCCGCAGTATTGCGCTGCCACGATCGACACGCTTAAAAGGGTAAAAATGCTGCGACGGGAGAATGTCTACCCTCTTGCGAGGGACGACGACACTGCGCGAGAACGGTTGTTCGTTGCGAGACTTGCGGATCTGCACTGGCAAATCTTCCGCAAGTCGAAGCCGGACGTTATCGCCTGCCTCATGGCACTTGAAGGGTTCTCTACGATGTTGGAGGAGCGGACCGTAGAGCGCCTATGCGCAAAGTTTCAGCAGCAGGGCCGACAGTTATACGGCCTTGCCAAGCAAATAAGTGACGGGATTGATCTGGACGCCGATTTGCAGCCTAGCGTCGGGTCCGAAGATTCCATCTTGCGCCCAACAACCGCCGTGCAAACGTAGAACAAGCCACTTTAACTTGAGAGCCATTGCAACTGACGCCCACGGAGGGCACAGCAATGGCAAAGGCAGCAACGACACACCACACGGCCGGCGCATTTCCGCAGCCCGAATCCCTTCCGCTCGACGGGTTCACGCGTTGGAGCACGCTGAAGAGCATTGTTCCGAACTCGCGTGAATGGGTCCGCTTGCGTGAGAAGGAAGGGCGCTTTCCGAAACGCGTTCATCTCTCTCTACGGTGCACGGCATGGCCGAATCGCGAGCTGCATAAATGGCTTGCCGATCCGCTCAACTACCGCGCTGCCCCGGCCGCCAACTCGACGGAGGTCGCTTGATGCCGACCACCGAAAGCAAGGCTGCCACCCCCTTGCTCGATCTGCGCCGCTCCGACAGCGAGCGGCTGCGCGTAACCGTCTCCGAATATCGCGGGCGCTCTTACATCGATCTGCGCATCTGGTTCGCTACCGATGGCGGCGAGCTGAAGCCGAGCCGTGCGGGCGTGTCCCTGCGCCCGGAACAGGTGGGCGAAGTCGTCCAGGCGCTCATGCTGGCGGCGCGCGCAGTCGATCCGAAGGAGGGCAACTGACATGTTCTTGATGAAAAGCCCCAAAAGGGCTAGATTAGCTATGTCGGGTAACGCGCCGCGTAGCCCGCTAACTCCACAAGGAATGTCATGAAAAAAACCGCTGTCGTCGCGGGATTCCCGCACGCCTGCGCAATGCGCAATGTCCATCAAATATTTCCCGCCGACGCCCGAGGATCTGCAGGCGCTCAAGGCTCGCTTGGATTTGACCGGTACAGAGATGGCCGAAATGTTCGGTCTGGCTGGAAACAATCAGTGGAGGAAGTACACGGGCGGGGCCGAGCCGCGCCCGATGAGTCTTCCAATGTTGTTTCTGGCAATGGCGTTACAGGACCGATCCGCAACCGTAGATCAAGTACTGGAGAAGTGCCGGGAAGTCGGCGCGACGATCGAGCTGGACTCGCAGTAACTCCCGCAACGCGCTATCCCCTGTTCGAACGCGCTGGCCGTGAGGCTGGCGCGCTCTGGCTTCAATTCGCGCAGCTATCCGCCGCCGAGTTCCGCGAACTGCGATTCCGCAATCTCGTTTCCGGGTTCGGCCATCTCCCCGATTTCGCTGCCTGTCGCGCGGCATTCGATGACGCTTTCGCGCGCTCGATCGCGCTCGACATTGCGACGGCATCGCGTGCGGAGGTACGTCATGGGTAAGCGCTTCGGACTTGACACCCCCGTCAGCGATCGGGCCGCAATCGAGCTGGACGGACTGATCGCACTCTTGCAACTGCTTGGAACCGAAGAAGTCAGCGGGAGCTTTTCGCAACTCGACACGGTGACTCAGGTGGCCATATTCGGCGCGCTGGAGGACATAGCGCGGAGCGCTCACACCGTGATTGTTGAAGGTGCGGAGGTGTCGCATGGATAACTTCCTGACCAACTCCGCCAGCCTGAACGTGTTCGGCGAAAAGACGATGATGGCGTGCTATCGCCATCAGATTTCAGCCGCGCCGTTCGTGCGCAGCCTCGAATGTGTTCACGGCGTCGCGCGCGGTCTGGGCGAGCTGTTCACCCTCCTGCAAGTCAACGAAACGCAGCGCCTGAGCTACGCCGACCGCGACGAAGGTGAGGCCGTGACGCCGCCGCTTCCCCCCAATTCCGTCGACAACTTCATGGCTCTGGGCGCGTCCGTCTGCGAACTGCTGCGAGCCGACATTGAGCGCTTGGCGAAGTGGGCGGGCGAGCGCGCCGACGATGCGGACCAACAAACCGCCACACCTTCATCCTCTCGTCGTGGCCGCAAGGCTCAGGACTCCTCAAAGGCGGTTACTCATGCCTGACAACTTCTATCTGATGGACCGGGCGTGGACGCTCCATAGCGTCGCCGAGATTTTGCACGCGGCGATGCCCGAGGACAGCGCCGACACGTTGCCCCTGCGCAGCGTCGTTGCGCACCTGGGTGAGCTGGCGAAAGAGCTGGCCGAGGCCATCGTTTCGACCGAAATCGGCGATGCGCGCACCACAAAACCGAACGAGGCGAGTTGATGCACGCAGTCACGAAAATCGAAACGGAGTTCGCCGCCGCGCTGGCGGCGCACGGACTAGAAGCGGCGGAAATCGTCGCGGACGGCCGTATCCATCGGTTCAAGGGACCGGAGGACCGGAGCGGCAAACAAAGCGCCTGGTACGTGCTCTATGCGGACGGGATCGGCGGCGGCGCGTTCGGCGACTTCAAGGCGCAGATACATGGGTCGTGGCGCGGCGAGGCGGCGGCGAACTGGACGCCCGCCGAGCGCGACGCGCATCGCGCCCGCGTTGCCGAGCGTCGCAAGCTGGAGGAAGTCGAGCGCGAGCGCACGCACGCGGAAGCGGCCGACGCGTCGCGCATGATCTGGGAGCGCGCGCGCGATGCAACGGTCGATAACCCCTACTGCTCGCGCAAGGGCGTGAAGCCGTTCGGCTTGAAGGAATTTCACGATAAGCGGACCTTGATCGTGCCGATCAGCAACGCGGCTGGCGAGCTGGTGAACCTGCAATTCATCGCGGAGGACGGCACGAAGCGATTCAAGACCGGCGGCGCGGTCGCGGGCTGCTCGTTCCAGTTCGGCGGCGAGCCGAGCGCGGACGGGCTGCTCATGATCGGCGAAGGGTTCGCGACGTGCGCGAGCGCGTTCATGGCGGCGCGTGCGCCCGCCGTCTGCGCATTTCACGCGGGCAACCTGCTCGACGTGGCGCGGAGCTGGCGCGCGAAGCTGCCCGGCGCGCGCATCGTCATGCTGGCCGACGACGACCACCGGACGGACGGCAACCCCGGACTGGCGAAAGCGACGGAGGCGGCGCAGGCGATCGGCGCAGTGCTCGCTGTGCCTGAGTTCGGCGCGGATCGCCCGGACGGTGCGACGGACTTCAACGACCTGCACGCGCTCGCGGGGCTGGAGGCGGTGCGCTCGATCATTCAACGCGCGGTCAATGGCGAACCGATGACGCCGGCCGCATCGAACGACAGCGCGCCGGCGCGCGCCGCCATCGAGCATGAGGCCGAAGTCCGACAGTTTCCGCAGGAAGCGAGCAACGACGAGTCGCCCGAAGCGAAAGAGACGGACGAGCAAGCCATTGCACGGCTGGCCGCGCTGAAGCCGCTCCAGTACGACCGCGTTCGGAAGTCTGAGGCAAAGCGTATGGGCGTGCAGGTGACGACGCTCGACAAGCTGATCGCCGCCGAGCGGCAGGACGACAGCGACGACGAGGGCGGCATGTTCCTCGACGTGGAGCCGCACCCGGAACCCGTCGACGGCGGCGAGCTGCTCGACATGCTGGCGGGCACGATTCACCGCTTCATCGTCTGCAACGAGGCGACGGCGCACGCCGCTGCGCTCTGGATCGTCATGACGTGGGTCATGGATTCCGTGGACGTTGCGCCGATCGCGGCCATTACCGCGCCTGAGAAGCGCTGCGGCAAGTCTCAACTGCTGTTCCTGCTCGGTCGACTGTCCTGTCGGCCGCTTCCAGCGAGCAACATCACGCCTGCGGCGCTATTTCGTGCGGTGGAGACGTGGAAGCCGACATTGCTACTCGATGAAGCGGACGCCTTCATGCGCGAGAACGAGGAGCTGCGAGGGCTGCTCAACTGCGGCCACACGCGCGACAGCGCTTACGTCATTCGCACGGTCGGCGACGATCACACACCGAAGCGCTTTTTTGTGTGGGGAGCCAAGGCAATTGCGGGCATCGGTCACCTTGCCGACACGCCGATGGACCGCTCCATCGCGCTCGAACTGCGCCGCAAGCTGCCACATGAACAGGTGGATAAGCTGCGCCATGCGGAGCTGGGCCTGTTCGGCCAACTGACGGCGATGCTCGCGCGCTGGTCGGAGGACAACGCGGAGGCGGTTCGAATCGCGCGCCCTGATCTGCCCGCCGCGCTGCACGACCGCGCGGCGGACAACTGGGAGCCGCTGTTGCAGATCGCTGAGACGGTCGGCGGCGCGTGGCCGGAGACGGCGCGGCGTGCGGCGCTCGCGCTCTCGGGCGAAGCCGAGACGTCGCAAAGCGCGGGCACAGAGTTGCTGTCCGACATTCAAGGCGTGTTCGCCGAGAAGCTCACATCACGCATGTCGTCGGCTGATCTGCTTGCCTCACTGCTTGGCGACGAAGAACGACCGTGGGCGACGTGGAATCGCGGCAGGCCGATGAACCTGAAGCAGCTCGCGCAGCGGCTCGGGGAGTACGGCATCAAGAGCAAGAACATTCGCTCGGGCTACACCGTGGCGAAGGGCTACGACAGCGCGCAGTTCACCGAAACTTTCGCCCGCTACCTCTCCACCCCCCTTTCTACCGCTACACCGCTACAAGCCAATACGGACGGGGCGGAGAGCGTAGCGGATGCTCCGCTACGTAGCGGAACGAATGGGGGTGACGCTACGCTGGAACCCTTGCCGGATAAGGGTTGTAGCGGTGTAGCGGGAAAAACGGGGGAGAACGGGAAGAACGAAAACAACGACGCTGGGGGTGACCTGTGAACGCGTTCGATCTGTGGTTCGAATGTCGGCGGCGCGGCATCTCGCTGAAGTTGAACGGCGAGACGGTGCGATATAACGGACCGGAAAAGGTGGTCGCGGCGATGCTGCCGGCGATGAAGGCACACAAGGCCGAGTTGATCAACTGCACTCGCGCGCTCGAAGGCCTGCCGATCGAGGACGGACCGTTTCTGCCGTGGGGGCCGTACCTGACGCCGGAGAAGCTGGCCGAGTGGCAGCGCGAGTTGTTCACCGTGGTCGATGAGCTAGCCGCGCTCGAAGGATGGTCCGAGCATAGGTATGACCTGATCGCCGGGCAGATCGAGCGCCAGCCAGTCAGCACGATCCGCCCGGACCTTACCTACTTCCGAGCGCAAGCAACGCGCGGCGCGCGCGTGGCGGGCAAACGAGGATCTGGCGGCGCGCGGCTATTTGCCATCGGGCAGAATGGGCGCGCCCGCTCGCGCCGGGAAGGTGCGCCGATGAGGGAGACGTTTTCCCCCGCAATGGGGAGAACCGCCGCGCTGCTCGCGCTCGCGGCGACGACTACGGCGGCGTGCCTGTCGATCGTCGCGGGCTGGCAGCGCGGCGGCTGGCCAGCCGAGCGCGCGCTGTGGATCGTGCTCGGCGTGGTGCTGGTGGTTGCGGCGCACCTGTTGCCCGCGCTCTGCCGTGGCGCGCGCTGGCCGCTGCGGTGCGTGGGCGGGGCGCTGTGGATCTGCTGCACGCTGTCCGCCTGCTTCGGTCATGCAACGTTCTTCCTGCTGGCGCAACAACACGCGGGCGAGCTGCGCGCCGCGACGCTGCCCGATGCGCCGACCGTCATGGCAGCGCCCGCACCTGGCCGCTCGCTTACGCGCGTGACTGCGGATCGCGCGGTGGTGGTCGCGCAGCTCGTTACTGTGAAAACGGCCGCACGGCAGCGCGTATTGTCGGCGCGGCTCGAAGCGCTCGACGCAGAGGCCGGCGAGGTTCGGCGGCAACAGGCGGCGGACGATCGCACGGCGGCGCTGGAGGTCCGCAAGCAAGTCGAACGCGAGGCAGTACGCGCCGATCCAGCTACAACGCGCGTAGCGGCTCTGCTCGTCGTTCCGGCGGCGCGGGTGGACCTGCTCTCCGGTCTGCTCTTCGCTGCGGTGCTGGAGGGCGTGGCGTGCTTCTGCTGGTTGTTGACGATGAGTCCGCGCGCGACAGTCACGGCGCATGACTCGTTCCCCGAGGTCGTGACTGCGCCCGCTACTGCGCCGGTAACGACGGGAGTCACCGCAGCCGGGGCCGCAGTCACGCACGATCGCGCGCCGGTCACGGCGACGGCCGATCACGCCGACGACGCGGCGCGTATCACGGCGGCGATTGCGGCTGGTCGGCTGCGCGGCACCGTCGCCGATATCCGGCGCTTTCTCGGCTGCTCGCAGTCGCGCGCGGCGACGCTCCGGCGGCAGATCGCGGAACCGGAGGCGTGCGGCACGGTGTAACAGAGCGGCTGTAACAGGGCATGTAACAGCCGTAGAGTGTTAGCAAAAGTTAGTGTCCCGGCGGTCGGCGGCGAATTTCTTGACTCCATCACGCGCGCACGCGTGCGAGGCCCGGCCACTGCGCCGGGTTTTTTCCGACTATAAAAAGAGCGACGGACGGAAATAACCGCCAGCCCTCGGGCAGCTCACCGCCTCGGGCCAGCGCGGGCGATATGATCCGCCACGCGACGCCCACCAGGCGACCACTCGCATCTTAGTTGAACGACTGCAGCGCAATCCGACCGCCCTCAATCACTAAATGTCTGGCGTCGCGTTTTGACTCGAAGAATCGCCAGTCCTCGTCATCCGCCGTTCCGTTCGTTGCTACGATCAAACGAAAACCTTGCGACAAAGAAACGACCAAACCGCACTCCGAGTTAGCCGATATACCTTCGACAATAACGGGGACATGTTGGGCCAACACTTGCCGCAAAGACATTATGAACGCGTTCGCTTCCTCGTCAGAACCCGCAATAGATTCCTCGGTCGCGACGCTTTTGCCCATCTCACTCAACCTCCATGCGCACTGAATATGCAAGGCCCACGCGCTGACCTGCTTGGGAACTCCGTAATAGTTTTTTTCTTCGTGCTTCGGACCAAAACCTAACGTAAGCATATCCGCTGCACGACTCACACCACTCCACTCCAAACCTTGCAACACAGATAGACGCTGCTCAATTTTTCTTTGATCGCTAACCATAAATTCTTCCTCAAACTTTGTTGTATTTACCACAGATTGAACATGTCTTTGGCCCGCTCCATGATCTCGTGAAACCCCATTGGAGGCTCGCTGCCAAGCTCATAGTGAAGCTGCTGCGCCTGATCGGGAGTCAGCCGCAAAATTCTGGCGACATCATTGGTCTGTTTGTTCTGCGCCTGATTATTTCCGGGGCGGCCATCGGCGCCAGCAAGGTCAAGCACGTCGTCCCCAGGCATCGCGGGCACGTACTCGAACGGTAATGCATCGTCGAGCAACGAACCGCCGTCGTCCGCGTCACCATCGGTAAAGCTCTTGAGCATCGAATCGCCGCTGTCATCGCCGGATGCCGTGCCTCCAAGCAGCGCACCTGCCGCCGCCTCTGCCGCGCCGAGCCAATCGAAGCCACCACTACGGCCGTCACCGTCCCCGACCGCGCTCGCTCTGGCGGATCGCGCAGCCTTCAGGAGCGCCTCCTGCCTCGAAGGGTCATACGGACCCGACAGGATAGGCTCGCCGCCACCGAAGGTACGCGATGACGGCGTCAACGAGTCACTTGGCGCGCGCAGGCCGTCTGTAAGTGTGGACGTCTGGGAAGCGGCCGCAGGCATGTAGCCGCCGCTCCAATCGTCGGTTCGATCGATGACGGGGATGACAAGGTCATCCTCTACCGCCTCCTTGACTGCTTCCTC
>NZ_FCOF02000034.1 GCF_001544755.2 Caballeronia catudaia
ACTCCGGACGAACCATTCGTCCGAAGTGTTACCCATGTCCTGGAACAGGTGTTACCCATGTCTCCGGTCTATACACAGCCGCAAAGAAAGTGACTGCCGCCCCGCACAGGGGCAGTGCTAATAAACCAACGCGAATATGGGATCCGGCGAAAGCAAAAGCAAAGATAGAACTCCTAAGGCCGAGGAACCCCTTCCTCCACCAACAACGCCACCGGCATAACCCCCAACGCGTCCCGCAAGAAAAGCCTCTCTCCATCGGCCTTAGGCGCATTAGGGCTTAGCCAATCAAACAACGCCCGCGAATGCAGCGCCTCCGGCAACACGATAGCCGTATCCCCCCACCGCTCAGCCTCGACGAGCGGCACATCCCGCCCACTCCCCAACAGCGGCTCAGCAAGCCGAGTAGCAACCACGATGGCAAACGCGCTTCCCGCATGCCGCGCATAAGCAATCACATGCCCCGCATGTTCCCCCCGCACCTCGAGCGGCACATACTCGCCCTGAGCAAACAACGACTCGCAATGCTTTCGCAATGCCAAAGCACGCCGCACGAGCGCAAGCTTCACCCGTCCATCGCGCCAATTGGACAACTGATCCGAAGGCGGCCCCTTCTCTTCGATTTCCGCAAGCCACGCACGGCGCAACTCATAATCGACAGGCCGGCGATTGTCCGGATCGACCAGACTGAAATCCCACAACTCCGTGCCCTGATAAAGATCGGGCACGCCCGGCGACGTAAGCCGCAATAGCGTCTGCTGAAAACTGTTGATCGCGCCCAGCGGCCCGATACGCGCGACGAACGCCGATAACTCCTGAAGAAAGCCATTGCGCCGCTGCGGCGAGACGATATCGAACAGAAAGTCCCTGCACGCGTTCTCATACGCTTCGTCCGGCGCGAACCAGCTCGTGCGCAGCTTCGCCTCGCGCAGCGCCTTCAACTGCCACTGCGCCACGCGTTCCGCAAGCGCGTGAACGCCGGCTTCGTCATCGGGGGCGAGCGTCGTCGGCCAGCACCCGACGAGCATCTGATAAAGCATCGCCTCGGCTGCCGGTCCCGGCGCCCATTCGTGGCTATCGCTCGTCTCATCGTGCCCGCCGCCCGGACCGCGTCGCAACGGCGTGTTCAACGTGGACCATTGCCTGAGCGTCGCGGACCATTCGTCAGGAATCTCGCTCAACGCCGCAATGCGCGCGCGCACGTCTTCCCCACGCTTGTGATCGTGCGTCGCCGTGCAGAGCATCGCGTGCGGGAAGGTCTCGAAACGTTCGCGATTGCACTTGTGAAACTCATCGACGGATAACGCGAACTCGCCCGGATCAGCACCGACTTCGTTGCGCGACACAAGCCGTCCATAGCGATAACACGCCGTATCCTCGACGGCCTTCGCCGCCACCGGCGACGTCAATTGCGAAAACAGCGTCTGCGCCGCGCGCCGCTGCGATCCGCTCGACGACGGCGGAATCTGCCCCGCCTGCGCCTGATTGCGATCACGCTCCCGATTGCGCTCCGTCGCGCGCTGGCCACGCTCAGCGCGTTCGGGTTGCGGCGCCTCGTCGGGCAGCTTGCCGCCGAGCCATTGCGCGACCTGATCGAGCACGACATGATCCGCCGTCGCGAGCACCGCGCGCGCGGCGTCGAGCGCCTGCGAGAAGAAGCGTTCGTCCTCGGGACTGCGCACGCCGCCCACCGGATAGATGCGATACACCGGAAACTGCACGACGAGCTCCGCGACGACGCGACGTATCGACGTGAACGTGAAATCGCGCGTGTTCTGCGCATCGCGGGCAATGC
This sequence comes from Caballeronia catudaia, assembly GCF_001544755.2. Taxonomy (GTDB): domain Bacteria; phylum Pseudomonadota; class Gammaproteobacteria; order Burkholderiales; family Burkholderiaceae; genus Caballeronia; species Caballeronia catudaia. The sequence continues at coordinate 1,793 of NZ_FCOF02000034.1, forward strand.
GATGCAGCGCACGCGTGACGCGATCCAGTTCCGCGGCGAGATTTTCGGCGAGTATCTTGCGGCGCGCGGCGAGCGCTTCGTCGGCGAAACGGGCGCTCTTTCCCGTGATGTCCGCCCACAGCGCGGCGAGCGGCGCCGCGCCAGCCGGGTCGTGCAGCAGCGCGCCGACGTCGTTCATGAAGTCGTAGCCGGTCGTGCCGTCGACCTGCCAGTCGCGGCGCAACGGCTCGCCGCGCGCCAGAATCTTTTCGACGACGAAATACGTGCGCCCGTTACCGTGCCGCAACGCCTCGGGTCGCTGGACCGACAGCTCTTCCAGCCGCGCGCGCAGGCGCTGGCAATACTCGCGCGGCTCGGCGAGGCCATCGACGTGATCGACGCGCACGCCATCGACCAGACCTTCAGTGAAGAGTCTGAAGATGAGCGCATGCGATGCCTCGAACACCTCCGGCCGCTCGACGCGCACGCCGCCCAGCGTGCTCACATCGAAGAAGCGCCGCCAGTTCACTTCGTCGGCCGCGGTGCGCCACCACGCGAGCCGGTAATGCTGGCGCTCCAGCAGTCGATGCAGCCGGTCGCGGCCCGCCGGCGTATCCGGCGAATGCGCGGCGAGAATGGCTTCGATCGCGGCCTGGCCGCCCTCGGTCTGCGCGATCGTGACTAACGCGGTGCGCGCATCGGCGGCGCGCGGCTGATCGGCGGGCTGGGTCGTCAGGCCCGCGAAGCGTTGCGCGAGCTCGGGCGCTTCCTGCAACACGGCAGGGTAATCGACCGGACAGACCGGAAACACATTCGCGTAATACTCGATGACGAAACGCCCTTCGTCCGCGCGATAGGCGAGCCTGATCTTGCCGCCTTGCAGCTCGTCGCCATAGGGCGCGCCGAGAAACGGCGCGAGCACCTTGCCGCGCAACGCGGGATCGGGCGAATGCCAGTCCACATCGAAGAAGCGCGCATGGGTAGCGTGCCGTCCCCATTCGAGGATGTCCTGCCACCACGCGTTCTCCGACCCGCCCACGCCCATGTGATTCGGCACGATATCGACGATGAGGCCCATCTCGTGCGCGCGCAGTTTCTCGACGAAGCGTCGCAGGCCGTCCTCGCCGCCCAGCTCGGGATTGACCTTCGTGGGGTCCACGACGTCATAGCCATGCGTGGAGCCGGCGGTCGCGGTCGTGATCGGCGACACATAGGCGTGACTCACGCCGAGCCGCGCGAAGTAGTCGACGAGCGCGGCGGCGTCGTCGAACGTGAAGCCCTTGTGAAGCTGAAGCCTGAGCGTGGAACGCGGTACGGTCATGGTGTTTCTGATTTCGATGTAGGTTCGTTCGGCTGCCCGGCGCGCTTGCGCGCGGTATCGACGGCGAGCAGGCGATCGGCGAAGGCGTCGTCGAGGAACAGTTCGTCGACCGGCCGGACCAGGCGCCTGCGCCAGTTCGGATGCTCGTCGATGGAACCGGGCAGATTCGGCTGCTCCGCAAGCGCGAGCAGGTCTTCGAGCGGATACGTGACGAGCGGCGCGGGCGTCGCGGCGACGAAGGCCAGCGCTTCATCGACGGGCGCGTTGTCGATATCGGGGGCCTTCACGTCGTCCGGTGCGATGCCCGCATCCTGAAATGCGCGCCACAAATGCTCGCGATCCTCGCCGCGTTCTTCGAGCGCGGCTTCGACCGGGTCGCGCCCATCGGCGCGCGCCATCGTCTGGCCGATCTTCGAGCGCCACACGATGTCCTCGCCGCGCCACCATCCGGTGACGGTCGGCAGGTCGTGCGTCGTCGTCGTCGCCGTGACGCCCGCATCCCATTCGCGCGGCGGCTTGAATCCCGGGCCGTCCACCTCGCGCTCGAACCAGAGCACGCGAATACCCAGCAAGCCGTGCTCCTGCAAGCGCTCCGTGAAGCCGGGCGGCACAGTGCCGAGATCCTCGCCGACCACGATCGCGCGATGCCGCCACGATTCGAGCGCGATCAGCCGCAGCATGTCGTCGAGCGGATAGCGCAGATACGCGCCGTCCTTCGCGCTTTCGCCTTCGGGCACGAGCCACAGACGCCGCAAGCCGAGAATGTGATCGATGCGGATGCCGCCTGCGCACTTGAACGCGCAGCGCAGCATGTCGATGAACGCCGCGAAGCCTTGCGTGCGCATCGCGCGCGGCGAGAACGTCGTGAGTCCCCACGATTGCCCGGCCTGATTGAAGAGATCGGGCGGCGCGCCGACGGACACGCCCGTCAGCATTTCATCGCGATACGACCATGCGTGGCTGCCCGCGCTGTCGCAACCGACCGCGAGGTCCGCGACCAGACCGACCGCCATGCCCGCATCGCGCGCGGCGTGCTGCGCGTGCATGAGGCCTTTGGCGGCGAGCCATTGCGCGAAGAGGTGGAAGTCGACTTCGCGGCGGTTCGCATCGGCGAATTCGGCGACTGCGTCGCTGCGCGGATCGCGCAAGGCTTCGGGCCAGTTGCGCCAGTGGCCGTCGCCGTTCTGCGCGATCTGCGCGGCCTGCAATGCTTCGAAGCGCGCGTGGTCTTCGAGCGGACGCCCGCCTGCCTCGACGAACGCGGCGAAGTCCTTCGCGAAGGGCGAATCGCGGTCTGCGGAAAACGGTTCGAAGAGCGCGCGCAGCACCGCGAGACGTGCTTTCGATGCGCGCGGCCAGTCGATCAGCGTGAGACCTTCGAGTTCGGCAAGCTCATCGGCGACGCCGGCTTTGTCGATCGCGGCGCGCGCGGCCGGCGCGCCGAGCACGGCGGCGGGGTCCACGTGCGCAATGTTGAAAAAGAGCCGCGACGACGGCGAATACGGGCTGAACTTGTTCGGCTCGGCGCTGAACATCGCGTGCATCGGGCTGATGGCGACGGCATGGCCGCCGCGCTTCGCCGTCTGCGTCGCCAGCGACGCAAGCGCGGTGAAATCGCCGATGCCGCCATCGCCGTTGCGCCGCAAGCCGTACACCTGCGCCGCGACGCCCCAGAGCGGCGGCGCGTCGGTTGCGTCGTCGCTGAGCGTGCGCCAGGCATCGTCGATGGTGAAGCAGCGCGCGGGCGCGACCGCCAGCGTCGTGCGATGGTCGTTGATGACGAGCGTGTGATAGCCCGGCTCCGCGATCGGCGAAAGCAGCGCGATCTCACCCTTCGGCGACGTGAAGCGTCCGTCGATGACCTCGCCGCTTTCCAGCTCAATGCGATAGCGCGCGCCTTGCTTCGCCGCCGACACCGGTAGCGCGATGGCGCGATCCACTTCCGCGGTGATGAGCGGCGGCAGCTTGCGGCCGCTCATTTCGGCATCGACGGCGGACAGGCTCTGCTTGATCTGCGTGGCGTTGCCGCACGGCAAGCCGAGCTTGTCGAGCAGGATGCGCAGCGTCGTTTCCGGCACGCGCTGCGTGTTCTTGTGCGCGTCCTGCCATTCGATCTCGAAGCCCGCGCGCTCCGCGAGCGCTTCGATGCCGCTGACGGGACGTGCGGCGCGGACGTCGCTCTTCTTGCTGGTGGCGGCGCTCACGAGGCTTTCCCTTCGGCCGATGCCGGTTCGAAGCGGCGCGCATCGTGCGCGAGCGCATATTCGTTCACTTCGCCGCTGAGCCACGCGAGGAAGGTGCGGCCGCCGAGTTCGCCCTTGGCTGCGGTGTCCTGCGCGCGCGCGGGCGTCTCGAAGATGATCTTGCCCGGCGGCGTGTCTTTCAGCGCGATGGCCGCATCGCCGAGATTGAGCGCGATGGACAGCGTCTCGCCGTCGCCGAGCTTCCAGCGCGCGACGAGCGCCTTGTCGCCGAGCACGTCCGCGCCGAGCGATTTCGCACCCTTCAGACGCGGCGTGATGAGCTTCGCGCGCACCGTCAATGCCGAGCGATAGAAGTGCAGCCATTCGAGCCGGTCCACTTCGTCCTGCTTGTCGCTGATCCTGGGCGAGGACATCTCGAAGGTCTTTTTATCGTTCGGATCGGGGATTTGCGCGCGGCGTTTTTCATCGGTGAATGCGGAGAACTTTGCGAATTCCTTGCGACGGCCTTCGCGCACCGCATCGGCGAGCTGGTCGTGATAGTCGGTGAAGAACAGGAACGGTTGCTTCGAGCCGTATTGCTCTTCCATGAACAGCAGCGGAATTTGCGGCGACAACAACAGAAGACCCGTCGCGGCGAACAGCGATTCATCGTCGGTCAACGCGCGCAGGCGATCGCCCATCGCGCGGTTGCCGATCTGATCGTGGTTCTGCAGGAACATCACGAAGCGCGTCGGCGGCAAGTGCGCGCTCATCTCTCCGCGCGGCTTGCCGTCATGAATCGGCGACGGATCGCCCTGGTACGCGAAGCCTTCCTTCAGGATGCGTGCGAGCTTTTCGATGGGCTTGTCGCAATACGCGCCGTAATAGCTTTCGTCTTCGCCCGTCAGAAGAACGTGCAGCGTGTTGTGCGCGTCGTCGTTCCATTGGGCGTCGAAATGGGTTTCGAGCAGATTCGCCGTGTTGTGCTCGTTCTCCAGCACGAGATGCACGTGACGGCTCGCCTCGACGGAACTGCGCACGCGATGCGCGAGCTCGCGCAGCCATTCGTCGTCGTTGATCGCGTGCACCGCATCGAGGCGCAGGCCATCGAAACGATATTCGCTGAGCCAGTACAGCGCATTGTCGAAGAACAAATCGCGCACTTGCGGACGCTCGAAATCGATCGCCGGGCCCCACGGCGTATCGATGCCTTCGCGGAAAAAAGGCTTCGCATAGGCATGCAGATAGTTGCCGTCCGGCCCGAAGTGGTTATAGACGACATCGAGAAACACCATCAGGCCGAGGCCATGCGCGGTATCGACGAGTTGCTTCAGTTCTTCGGGGCGGCCATACGACGAGTCGGGCGCATAGGGCAGCACGCCGTCGTAGCCCCAGTTGCGCGTGCCGGAGAAATCGTTGAGCGGCATCAGTTCGATGGCCGTCACGCCGAGCTGCGCGAGTTCCGGCAGGCGCGCGATGACGCCCGCATAGCCGCCCATCGCGCCGACGTGCAGTTCATAAAGCACGGTTTCTTCCCAGGGACGGCCGTGCCAGTTCGTGTGCGTCCATTTGTACGCGCGCGGATCGATGACTTCGCTCGGGCCATGCACGTCCTGCGGTTGAAAGCGCGAGGCCGGATCGGGCACGGCAAGCGCTTCATCGAGCCGATAGCGATAGAGCGTGCCCGCGCCGCCATCGGCTTCGGCTTCGAACCAGCCGTCGCCGGTCGGATGCATGTCGATGAGTTCGGGCGCGCCGCCCGCGCGCTGAATCTCGACTTGCACGGACTCGCGCGATGGCGCCCAGAAACGGAAGCGCGTGCGCGGATTCTCGCGCACGGCGCCCGTCAGATGAGCGCCGAAAGGAAGGCAATACGCATGATGGTGCTTGTGCGGATCGATCGGACGTTCGGACATGATTTCCTGCCTCAATGCTGCGGTTTTCGGCGATGAGTCTAGCGGGCGTTCAGTGCGGTATATCGGTTTCGGATGGCCGATGCGGCGTCATCGTGCCGGGATCGGGCGGCAGTGCCGTCAGAAGACGCGGCCCCTGATGCGCGCCCGCCATCCAGACCGCTTGCCAGTCGGCCTCGCCGGTGGGCTCGGCCAGCAATACGACGATGCTGTGCGCGGCCACCTCCAGCTCGCTGCCGACGAGCGGCCGCGTCACCGAATCGGGCTCCGCGCTATCCACGAGCACATTCCATTCCAAGTGCGGCGCGGGCGGCGTGAACACGAGCGCTTGCGACGATGCGTTGAACATGAGGAGCAGCACGTCGATTTCGCCATCGGTGCCGGGGCCTGCGCGCCGCAGCGTGAGCGCGCGGCCCTCGGGGTCCTGCCATGCTTCGATCGCGAGCGCGTTGCCGCGTTCATCGAACCAGCTCACATCGTAGAGCCCCGGCAGCACTTCGCGGTCGCCGTACAGAAAGCGCGTTTCGCGCAGCACCGGGTATTTTTTGCGCAGTGCAATAACTCTTGCGACGAACTCTGTCATCACGATGCCTTGCGGACTCTTCGCGGCGTTCCAGTCGAGCCAGGAAATCTCGTTGTCCTGGCAGTAGGCGTTGTTGTTGCCTTGTTGCGTGCGATTGAATTCGTCGCCCGCGAGCAGCATCGGCGTGCCGAGCGAGAGCAGCGTCGTTGCGACCATCGAGCGGGCGAGGCGCGCGCGCAATTCGAGGATCGCGGGATCGTCGGTCGGGCCTTCGACGCCCCAGTTCGCGCTGCAATTTTCGTTGTGGCCGTCGTTGTTGCCTTCCTGATTCGCTTCGTTGTGCTTGTGCGAATACGCGGTGACATCGGCAAGCGTGAAGCCGTCATGTGACGCGACGAAGTTAACCGATGCCCACGGCTTCCTGAAGCGCCGGTTGAAAAGCTCGGCGGACCCCGTGAGACGCGCGGCGAGATCGGGCCGCATGCCGGAGTCGCCGCGCCAGAAGCGCCGCACGCCATCGCGATACTTGTCGTTCCATTCCGCGAAGCCCGGCGGATGATTGCCGACCTGATAACCGTCCGGCCCGATATCCCACGGCTCGGAGATGAGCTTGCGCGTGGAGAGCACGGGGTCCTGGCGGACCGCATCGAAGAATCCGGAGCCGGGATCGAAGCCGTGTCCTTCGCGGCCGAGCGTGACGCCGAGATCGAAACGAAAGCCGTCGATATTGAACGCGGTGCACCAGTAGCGCAGCGAGTCCATCACCATTTGCAGCACGCGCGGATGCGACAGGTTGAGCGTATTGCCGCAGCCGGTCTCGTTGATGTAATGGCGCTCGTCGCCGGGAATCAGGCGGTAATAGCTCGCGTTGTCGAGACCGCGCCACGAGACCGTGGGCCCGAGCTCGTTGCCTTCGCACGTGTGGTTGTAGACGACATCGAGAAACACTTCGATGCCTGCGGCGTGCAACTGGCGCACGGCGATACGCATTTCGTTGAGCCGATGTGTCGACAGATAGCTCGGTTCCGGCGCGAAGAACGCCGCGGTGTTATAGCCCCAGTAGTTGCGCAGGCTGCGTTCGACGAGAAAGCGGTCGTTGAGAAACGCGTGCACCGGCAGGAATTCGACGGCGGTGATGCCGAGTTTTTGCAGATGCTCGATGAACCACGGCGACGAGAGTGCGGCGAACGAGCCGCGCTCGTGCTGGCGAATGTCGTCGCGCATCATCGATGTGCCGCGCACGTGCGTTTCGTAGACGATCGTTTCGCCCCAGGGCGTGTCGGGGCGCACGTCGCGGGACCAGTCGAAGGCGTCGTCGGTGACGATGCACTTCGGCATGGCGGGTGCGGAGTCGCGGCGGTCCATCGACATGTCGAGGCGATTCGAATGCACGCGATAGCCGAAGAGCGCGTCGGACCATCGCCAGGGACCGACGAGTTTTTTCCCGTAGGGATCGAGGAGGAGTTTGTGCGGATTGAAGCGATGCCCGTGTTGCGGCTGATATGGTCCGTGCGCGCGGAATCCGTAGACCGTGCCGGGGTGCGCGCCTGGCAGGTAGCCGTGCCAGATTTCGTCGGTGCATTCCGGCAGGTCGAAGCGCATCAATTCTTTGCGGCCGGTGCTGTCGAAGAGGCATACCTCGATGCGGTGTGCGTTCGATGAGAACACCGCGAAGTTGACGCCCAGACCGTCCCAGTTGGCTCCGAGCGGGTAGGGCGCGCCCGGGAGCAACTTATCGGGGAGTGCATTTGGCATTGCGGCCTTTTCCTTTGGTTTTGCCTTGCGGCTTTTTTTGCCGGATCCCGTATTCGCGTCGGTCTATTTGCGTTGCCCCTATGCGGGGCGGCAGTCACTTTCTTTGCTCGGGACCAGAGTAAGCGCTAAAGCGCCAACTCTGGTCGACGCAAAGAAAGTAACCAAAGAAACAGCTATCCCCAGCCTGAGCACTTCACACCGGCCGCGGCACAGAACTACTCTCGTGGTCCGGCAGTAGCGAGTGCCCTCACAAAACTCGCGCGGCTTGGATCGCGCACGGTCCGTCACATCGCACCACTTAACAACTCGGTGCAGCTCTTGCAAGCTCCGGCCCGCTTCGCGGCCGACCGGTCAAGCGGGTCTGCGCGTGCTTCGTTGCTGACGGTTCCATCTCACTGCAACTGCTGGCCCACCGTTGGTTTCCCTTGCAGACCCTTCGGCAGCGCGTAGCGCTGTGCCGGAACTCTTTCGTGCTGAACCAGCATGCTTAACGTTATCGGGCGGCAGACCGTGCGCGGTCCACGCCCGATGAGACCTACGAGAACACTCGCTACTCTGGGTTCCATTCAGCCAATCGCCTGTGCCGCGGCCGGCATGAAGTGCTTAGGCTGGGGATAGCTGTTTCTTTGGTTACTTTCTTTGCGTCGACCAGAGTTGGCGCTTTAGCGCTTACTCTGGTCCCGAGCAAAGAAAGTGACTGCCGCCCCGCACAGGGGCAACACCAATAAACCGACACGAAAACGGGACCCAGCAACAAAAAAAGACCCTAATCAGCACGCAAAACAATCGTAGCCAACGGCGGCAAAGTCAACGCAGCTGACTGCTCCCTCCCATGACTAGGATAGTCGTCCGTATGAATAACGCCCCCATTCCCCATATTCGACCCGCCATAAATCGAGGCATCGGAATTAAAAACCTCACACCAACGCCCGCGATGCGGCAATCCGATCCGATAAGCCAACCGCGGCACCGGCGTCAAATTGCAAACCACAACCACCTCACGCCCTTCGGCATCCGTGCGCCGATACGCATACACGCTGTTCGCATTGTCATCCCCGACGATCCACTCGAAGCCGCGCGCATCGCTATCGAGCTTGTGCAGCGCCGGCTCGCTCGCATACAGATGATTCAGATCGCGCACGAGCTTCTGCAACCCGCCATGCAATGAATCGTCGAGCAAATGCCAGTGTGGCGATTCATCGTGATTGAACTCCGCGAACTGCCCGAATTCGCCGCCCATGAACAAGAGCTTTTTGCCCGGATGCGTCCACATGAAACCAAAATACGCGCGCAGATTGGCGAACTTCTGCCACCGATCGCCCGGCATCTTGTTAATCAGCGATCCCTTGCCATGCACGACTTCATCATGTGACAAAGGCAGCACGAAACGCTCGGAATACGCATACACCATGCCGAACGTATAGAGATGATGGTGATACTGCCGATAAACCGGGTCCTCCTGCATGTAATGCAGCGTGTCGTGCATCCAGCCCATGTTCCACTTGAAGTCGAAGCCCAATCCGCCGTTCTCGACAGGAGCCGTCACACCCGGCCAGGCCGTCGATTCTTCCGCGACGGTAATCGCGCCGGGAATCTGCCGCACTTCATGATTCAGGCGCTTGAGAAACGCAATCGATTCGAGATTCTCGCGCCCGCCATAGATGTTCGGCACCCACTCGCCCGCCTTGCGCGAATAGTCGCGATACAGCATCGACGCGACCGCATCGACTCGCAGTCCATCGACGTGGTAACGCTTCAGCCACGCCAGCCCCGATGCGACCAGGAACGCGCTCACCTCGTTGCGGCCGAGGTTGTAGATCATCGTGTTCCAGTCCTGGTGATAGCCCTCGCGCGGGTCCGCATGTTCATAGAGCGGCGTGCCGTCGAACTCCACGAGGCCGTGCGCGTCGTTCGGAAAATGCGCCGGCACCCAGTCGATAATCACGCCCAGGCCCGCCTCGTGCGCGCGGTTCACGAACTCCGCGAACTGCTCCGGCGTGCCGAAGCGCGCGGACGGCGAGAACTGCCCGAGCGGCTGATATCCCCACGAACCACCGAACGGATGTTCGGCGATCGGCATGAATTCGAGGTGCGTGAAGCCCATGCCCTTCGCGTACGGAATCAGGCGCTCCGCCAGCTCGTGCCAGTTCATGCCGCGATTGCCCTCTTCGGGCACGCGCAGCCACGATTCGGCATGCGCCTCGTAAATCGTGATCGGCGATTGCGGCGTCTGCTTGCCGCCGCGCGTCGCCATCCATTCGGCATCGGTCCAGGCGTAATGATCGATCGCATCGGCATCCGCGACGACCGATGCCGTCGACGGCGGCTTCTCACTCTGCATCGCGCAGGGATCGGCTTTCAGCGGCAGCGTGTGCCCGTCGCGCGTGACGATCTCGTACTTGTAGCGCGTGCCCGCGCCGATGCCCGGAATGAACAGCTCCCATACGCCCGAGCCGTGCCGCAGACGCATCGGATGACGCCGGCCATCCCACGTGTTGAAGTCGCCGACCACCGACACGCGCCGCGCGTTCGGCGCCCACACCGCGAAGCGCACGCCCGCGACGCCGCCATGCGTGACCGGCCGCGAGCCCAGGCATTCGAGCACCGCATACGGGTCCGCCTGCGAGAGGCGCGCGAGCCATTCGTCGGTGAGAACGGGGCCGAACGAGTACGTGTCGTGCGTTTCCTGCGGCGTGCCGTGCCAGTCCACCTGCAGGCGGTACGCCGCCGGCCTTTCGACGAAGCCCGCATAGAGACCCGCGTCGTGGATGCGAGAGAGCGTGCCGAGGTGCTCGCCGTTGCCCGCCTCCACGACGCTCACCGACGATGCGCCCGGCAGAAACACGCGCACGACATGTCCGAGATCGGTTTGATGCAGGCCGAGCATCGAGAACGGGTCGGGATGCCGGGCCTCGACGAGTGCGTCGATGTCCAGCGGATTGAGGCCGTGCGCCGGATTCCTGGTATCCGCCGGATCGCTACGATTGTTCATGGTGGGTTCCATCCGGATTGTCCTTGGTTGCTCCGAACACGGGCCGCGTGCCGGGCGCGGGCGGCTCGCCCGTGTCGCCGAGCAAGCGGCTCGCGAGCGACGCGAGACCCCGCAACGGAAGGCCGATCCAGGTCGGCCGGTTCGCTGCTTCGTAGCGGATTTCGTAGGCGGCCTTTTCGATCAGAAAAAGATCGAGCAACGGTTGAAACGCGTCTTCGGCCGCGATGGTTTCCGGCGACGCTGCGATCGCCGTCCTGTATTCCCGCAAGAAGCTCTCCTCGGCGAACGCGCGCAGCCGCTCGAACAGCGCGCGCTTGCGGTCCGCCGTCTGCGCGGGCGCGTTCTCCGTCGTCGGTTGCGCCGCCGCGCTCGCATACGAAAGCGAACGCAAGAGGCCCGCGACATCGCGCAACGGGCTCGTCTTCCTGCGGCGCTCGTCGAGCGCGCGCGCCGGCTCGCCTTCGAAGTCGATCAGATAGGCGTCGCCTTGCGCCATCAACACCTGGCCGAGATGGAAGTCGCCGTGGATGCGGATGCGCAGCGCATCGGCGCTGGGCCCGACGAGTTGCTTCACGGCATCGACCAGCATGTCGCGCCGGTCGAGCAGGCTTTGCGCGAGGAAACGCTCGTGCTCGCCGAACTCGCCGATCTTCTGCGCGAGGATATCGAGCGCGGAACCGAGCAGTGTCAGCGTGCCGTCGATCCAGCCCTTCACGTCGTCGGGCGATGCGCGCTGCGGCGAGAACGCTTCGTCTTCCGTCGGCGATGCGAGCGCCACGTGCAATTCGCCCAGCCGCTTGCCGATGACGCCCGCGATGTCGCCGTAGCCCTGGAAGCCCTCGGCCTGCGCATCGCGTTCGTGTTGATGCTCGTCGGGCTCGACCGCGACCGCGAGTTCATCGACGGTGCGGCGCAGATAATCGAGCGCGTAGTTCCACGCATCGCCCTGATTGTCGATGTAGCCCTGCAGGATGATGAGCGTATGCGGCACGCCCTGCGGATCGACACGCACGACTTCGCCGAACAACGGGCCGGTGTTCGCATAGCCGAGCTGGGTCAGATAGCGGCTCATCTCCGCTTCGGGATGAATGCCGCCGACGACGCGCCGGACGAGCTTCAGCACGATCTTGTCCGCGATCACGAGCGAGCTGTTGCTCTGCTCGGCCGCGAGCCAGCGAATCTCGGGCGGATCGGCGGGGTAGAAGTTGAGCTCGTTCAGACGCTCGGTCGGAATGAAGCGGATTTCGCTTTTCTGCACGGTCGGCACGACGGCGCGCTCCTTCAGCTTGCGCAACACGCCGAAGGTGAATTGCGGCACCGAGAACGCATCGGTGAGATGCCCGATATTGCGGTTGCGCCGCACGCGCGCCAACGCGAGCTGCATGTAGAGCGGCGAGGTCGTCTCCGTGCCCCACGCAATGGACAGCGGCAGCACGTAGCGCTCGCAATGATCGCCGACATCGGCTTCGATTTCGGTGAACGCGAAGCCCGCGCCCTCGATGGTCGTCAACGCGGCGAGGCGCACCGCATGCAGCTTCTGATCCTTCGAGGCGAACCAGCGGCGCTTGCTCAGGTAATTCGGCAGCACCTCCGATTCGAGCAGGCGCACGTTTTCGGGCGTCGGCCCGGTCTGTCCCGCGCGGATCACCATCGTCACGAATTCGGGCAATTGCTCCGAAGGCGCCTGCGCCCACGCGGGCCGCATGTTGCCGGGGCAGAGCTGGAACCACAGGAAGCCGTAGGGCGGGAACGTCAGGAGATACGTGAGCTTGCCGATGGCCGGGAAGGGCGAATCGGCGGTCATCTCGAGCGGCACCGAGTTTTCGAATTCCGACAGATCGAGTTCCACCGCCTGCGGCGCGCGCGAGAGATTCGCGACGCAGAGAATCGGCGGCTCGCCTTCGAGCTCGCGCACATAAGCGAGGATCTTGCGATTCGCGGGCCGCAGGAAACGGATCGTGCCGCGCCCGAACGCATGCGTCGAGCGGCGCACGGCGAGCATCTTGCGCGTCCAGTTGAGCAGCGAATGCGGATCGCGGCTCTGCGATTCGACGTTCACCGCGTCATAGCCGTAGAGCGAGCCCATCACGGGCGGCAACACGAGCTGTTCCGGGTCGGCGCGCGAGAAACCGCCGTTGCGGTCGGAGGACCATTGCATCGGCGTGCGCACGCCATCGCGATCGCCCAAGTGGATGTTGTCGCCCATGCCGAGCTCGTCGCCGTAATAGATGACAGGCGTGCCCGGCATCGACAGCAGCAGCGAATTGATCAGCTCGATGCGGCGGCGATCGCGCTCCATCAGCGGCGCAAGACGCCTGCGAATGCCCAGGTTCAGGCGCGCGCGGCGATCGCTCGCATAGGTGTTCCACAGATAGTCGCGCTCGGAATCCGTGACCATTTCGAGCGTGAGCTCGTCGTGGTTGCGCAGGAAGATCGCCCATTGATTCGTTTCGGCGAGATCGGGCGTCTGCCGCATGATGTCGGTGATCGGAAAGCGGTCTTCGCTCGCGATCGACATATAGATGCGCGGCATCAGCGGGAAGTGGAACGCCATGTGGCATTCGTCTTCGTCGCCGAAGTATTCCTTCACGTCTTCCGGCCACTGATTCGCTTCCGCGAGCAGCATGCGGTTCGGATACTCCGCGTCGATGGTCGCGCGGATCTTCTTCAGAATTTCGTGCGTCTCGGGCAGATTCTCGTTGTTCGTGCCTTCGCGCTCGACGAGATACGGCACCGCATCCAGCCGCAGCCCGTCGATGCCCATGTCGAGCCAGAAGCGCATCACCGAAAGCACTTCCTTGAGGACGGCGGGATTGTCGAAGTTCAGATCCGGTTGATGCGAATAGAAGCGATGCCAGTAATACTGGCCCGCGACTGGATCGTGCGTCCAGTTCGAAGGCTCCGTATCGATGAAGATGATGCGCGTCTCTTCGTACTTCTTGTCCGTATCGGACCACACGTAGTAGTTGCGATGCGCCGAGCCCGGCTTCGCATGGCGCGCGCGCTGAAACCACGGATGCTGGTCCGACGTGTGATTGATGACGAGCTCGGTGATCACGCGGATGCCGCGCGCGTGCGCTTCCTGGATGAAGCGCTTCACGTCCGCGATCGTGCCGTAGTCCGGATGCACGTTGCGGTAATCCGCGATGTCATAGCCGTCGTCGCGGCGCGGCGATGGATAGAACGGCAGCAGCCAGATCGCATCGACGCCCAGTTCCGCGATGTAGTCGAGCTTCGCGAGCAGGCCGGGAAAATCGCCGATGCCGTCGTTGTTCGCATCGAAGAAAGACTTGATGTGAACCTGATAGATGATCGCGTCCTTGTACCAGAGCCGATCGTCGTTGAGAATCGACGCCTTCTTGTTGCGCTTCACCCTTGTATCCACGGTTTCGCTCCAATGTTCTCGGTGTGCTTTTTGTACGTCGACGGATCACGCCTCGTTCTCGGGATGCGGCTTCGGCAAGCCCCATGTCGGTGAAATGCGCCAGATCGCGAACGGCAGCGAATGCGGATCGAGCCGCACATGCTGACGCCGTCCGCGCCATTCGAAGCGTTCGCCCGTCACCTGATCCTCCACCGCGACGGCGTCCCATTCATGCACGCCCCAGCGTTCGAGCGTCTGCCACGGCAAGTCGATATCCGCGCCTTGCTCGTTGAACGGATCGAGATTGATCGCGACGAGCACGACGTTGTCGCGCGACGCGTTCGCCTTCTCGAAGAACAGGATGTGATCGTTATGCGCGGGCAGGAAGTTCACGCCGAGATGCGTCTGCAACGCGGGATTCGCGCGGCGTATGCGATTCAACGCCGTGATCTCGGTCACGATGTTGCCGGGCCGGTTCCAGTCCCACGCCTTCAGTTCGTATTTCTCGGAGTCCAGATACTCTTCGCTGTTCGGCAGCGCGGCGGACTCGCAGAGCTCGAAGCCGCTATACACGCCCCACAGCCCCGACAGCGTCGCCGCCAAGGCCGCGCGAATCACGAAGCCAGGACGCCCCGAGCTTTGCAGAAAGCGCGGATTGATGTCCGGCGTGTTCACGAAGAAGTTCGGGCGGAAGAATTCCTTCGCGTCGGTCTGCGTGAGGTCGTGCATGTACTCCTGAAAATCGCGCTTGCTTTCGCGCCACGTGAAGTACGTGTACGACTGCGAGAAGCCGAGCTTCGCGAGACGGTTCATCACGCGCGGACGCGTGAACGCTTCGGCGAGGAAGATCACGTCGGGATGGCGCGCGCGCACGTCGCCGATCACCCATTCCCAGAACGGAAACGGCTTCGTATGCGGATTGTCGACGCGGAAGATGCGCACGCCCGCCGCGATCCAGTGCAGGAACACGTCGCGCAATGCGAGCCACAAATCCGGCTTCGCGTCCTGTGCATAGAAGTCCGGATTCACGATGTCCTGATACTTCTTCGGCGGATTCTCCGCATAACGCAGCGTGCCGTCGGGACGCCATGCGAACCACGTCGGATGTTCCTTCAGCCACGGATGATCGGGCGAGCATTGCACCGCGAAGTCGAGCGCTATTTCGAGGCCATGCTCGTGCGCCGCGTCGAGCATGCGCCTGAAGTCATCGAAATTGCCGAGTTCGGGATGCAGCGCATCGTGCCCGCCTTCCTTGCCGCCGATCGCATAGGGACTGCCAACATCGCCCGGCTGCGCGGTCAGCGTGTTGTTCTTGCCCTTGCGGTTCGCGACGCCGATCGGGTGGATCGGCGGGAAGTACAGCACGTCGAAGCCCATCTCGCGGATGCGCGGCATCTTGCCGATCACGTCGATGAACGTGCCGTGACGATTCACGTCATCGCTCATGGAGCGCGGGAAGATTTCGTACCAGCTCGCGAAACGCGCGGCCGCACGTTCCGAATCGATGCGGTACACGACAGGATCACGCGACAGGAACGGGCGGTGCCGCGCCGCCGCGACGGCCTTGGCGGTCGCGGCGGCCAGCACGAGTTCGAGCTTGCGCGCGTCATCGGCCTTCGTGAATTCCTTGACGATCTTTTCGAGCGGCTTGCTGTCGGAATCGGCGTCGTCGGCGGTCTTGACTTCCGCGAGGATCAGCGCGAACAGATGCTTCGCTTCCTCGATTTCGAGCTCGACCGTCTGGTTCGCCTTCAGCTTCTTCTGCATGTGATCGACGAGCGACGCGTAATCGTCGCGCCACGCCATCACGACGAACTCGTGACGGCCCACGCGTTCGAGCGGAATGCGCGTGCTCCACAGATCGAGGCCGGCGGGCTGCACGGCGCGCATCGGCGCTTCGTGCCACTCGGTTTCATCGGCGGCGCGCCATTGCACCGAAGCGGCGATCTTGTCGTGGCCTTCGGCGAAGATCGCCGCCTGAATCTCGACCGCCTCGCCGACGATGCGCTTCGCCGGAAAGCGCCCGTGATCGACCGAAGGCGTCACGCTTTCGATCGACACGCGCGGCGCCATGATCGCATCGGCGACCGCCTTCTTGTCGGCGGCCTTCGCACCGCGCTTGACCTGCGGCTGCGCGAGCAGGATGTACGGCTCGGCTTCCGCGCGGAAGAGGCGCACTTCGCCCGCCTTCAGCGTGAATGGCGCGAGACGTTCGGCCTTGCCCATCGCATCGTCGATGAGCGCGAAGCGCGTGTAGTTGCCCGGCACCGATTCGAGCAGATGCAGGGTATCGACATGCACCGGCGCGACCAGATCGGGATTGACAATCGCGAGCACCGCGTTCTGGCTATGGCGCAGATCGCCGCCGTCCGCGCGGATGAGCGCCGCGTACGGCGTGCCGGCGCCCGTCAGCGCGCGCAGTTCGCCGACGCTCGATAGCGTGCCGATATTGCGCTGCAGGTCGTTCGCGCGCCGGATGCGCGCCGTGAGATCGATGCGCTTTTCGTTCCTGGCGCGCTCGTATTCGGCGGCGACGCCGTATTGCGGCGACATCGGCAGGCCGACGCCGTATTCGAAACCCATCGGCACCAGGAGGCCGGTGCCGAGTGCGGCGGCCGTGTCGAGCGCGCGCGTGTAGGCCCGCTCGACGAGCGCGGTGTCGCTCGTGTCCGACAGATCGCTGATGAGCCGCGCGCCGAACGGATCTTCCGGGAACGCGATCGGCGAGGCGATGCGCGTGAGCGCCGCGTGCTCGTCGATGAGCCACGCGCTTTTGAAGTCCCACCAGCGTGTCGATGTGAACACGGCGTCGAACGCGGCATCGGCCAGACCATGCAGGTCGTGTCGCGTGACACCGACGGTCCACGCGAGCCAGCGCGTCTCCGGATGCTTCTCGCGCACCGCCGCGCCGAGCCTGCGCCATACGTGCGCGGGCACCGCGTGCGGCGCATCGAAGCGAAAGCCGCCGACGCCCGCATCGGCGAGCGCGCTCAGCTCACGCGCCCACCACTCGGTCAGATGATGCGCGGCCTCGCCATCGGCGAAATTCGCCCGCGCGACGTCGCGCTGACGCGGCGGCTTGCGCGGATCGAGCCGCGCGTCGGCGCTCTCGAAAGGCTGGAACCACTGCTTGTTGTCCTGATAGAGGCCGCCTTCGGCGCTCACGCGGTCGATCACGATATCGACGAGCAGCGTGAGCTTGTGCTTCTTCGCGGCGTCGGCGAGCTTGCGCAGGCCGTCGGATGCGTTCCCGTCGAATTCGAACACGGGATGCAGCCGATGATGATCCGCGACGGCTTCGCGATGCCCGTTGCTGCCGGGCACGAACGGCGATCCGATCAGGACGTGATCGAAGCCGAGGCCGGCCGCATGCTCGAACTGGGCGGGCCAGTTCGCGAGCGGTCCGACGAGCAGTGGGTCGATGAAGTAGATACGTGGCGCATACGCATGATGAGCTTGATGGTTTTCCATCGTTCGTCTTTTCCAGAGTCGTCCTGCGGTGGCGGGGATGCGAGCATCGATCGCGATCACGCTCACGGGCCAAACTGGCTGAAGAGCCGGTTCGCACGTGAGGGACCACGCGCGGACTTCAGGCGGAACTCAGATTACACCCGGGCGCCGTTCGAATCACCGACGCCTGCCTGGCCGCATTTCGCGATGCACCGTGCATCGAGCGCTGCTTCGCGCTCCGGTGGGCGCCGCGGTCCCCAAGTGATTTCCTTCAGGGCACCGCACGGGGCGAGGCAGCACGTTGCGTGCCGCGCCCGGCGTGTGCCCGGCTCTGCGCTTTCATCAAGGCAATACTATGGAGCAACTGAGGCAGTCATGCTCAGGCAGTGCGCACGAGCGTGTGCGCACCCCGGCCGCGCACGGGCAGCGGCACGGGCGTCTGCATGACATCGGGCACGCGGCGCATGCGCAGAGCGGTGCGGCTCGGGCGCGCGTCGGTGAGGCCGACGTACAGTGCGACCATCTTCGTCACGGCTTCGTTCCATCCGAAATCGCAGGACATCGCGTTGCGCTGCAGCGCGCGCCAGACTTGCGGTCGCATGTACGCATCGATCGCGCGGCTCGCGCCGTCGACGATATCGCCGATCTGTTCGCCTTCGAAGAGGAAGCCGGTGGGCACGCGCATGTCGCGCCGCGCGGGCCGCGACGGGATCGGCATGTCGTGCGTGCCGTCGCGCAGCATCATCGACGGACGCAATACCTCATGCGCGACATGACCCGCTTCTTGCGCCGCGTCGACGATCGTATCGGCGAGACCGCCCACGCGCGACGCGACCGGCAGCGTGCCGTAGCGCATCGCGTACATCTGCGTGAGGCCGCAGGGCTCGAAGCGGCTTGCGTGCAGAAGAATGTCCGCGCCCGCGTGCAGGGCATGCGCGCGGCGTTCGTCATAGCCGATATGCACGCCCACGCGATCGGGCCACGCCTGCGCGAGCTTCCTGAAGCCCGCCTCGATATACCCTTCGCCCTTGCCGATCACCGCCAGTTGCAGGCGCGGATGTTTTTGCAGCAGACGCGGCAGCGCGTCGAGCACGACATCGGCGAGCTTCTGCCCGGTCATGCGGCTGCCGATCGCCATGAGCGGCGCGAACGGATCGGCTGGCAGGCCGAACCGTCGTTGCAGCGCGCGCTTGCAGGCGTGCTTGCCCCGCATATCGTCGAACGAATAGTTGCGTTCGATGAGCGGATCGGCGGCGGGATTCCACGTCGATTCATCGATGCCGTTGACGACGCCCGACAGCTTGTCGGCGCAGCTTTGCAGCACGCCTTCCATCAGATGGCCGAAGCGCGGCGTGAGAATTTCGCGCGCGTAGGTTTCGGAGACGGTCGTGACGCGATCCGCGTGCACGATGCCCGCTTTCATCAGACTCAACGCGCCATAGAACTCGATGCTCTGCGGATCGCTGAACGCATGCACGAGCCACTTCTCGGGCACGCCGAGCGACGCACCAAGCGCGAGCGCGTAGTTGCCCTGGAATGCGAGATTGTGGATCGTGAAGACGCTCTTCGCGTGCACGCCTGCATGCTTCATCAGCAGCGGCGTGAGGCCCGTATGCCAGTCGTGCGCATGAACGATGTCCGGCTTCTTCACGCCGCGCACGCCTTGAGCGATCCTGACCGCGGCAGCCGAAAGGGTCGCGAAGCGGATCGCGTTGTCCGTATAGTCGCGGCCTTGCGCGTCCTGATACAGACCGGTGCGCGCGAAGAGCGTGTCGCAGCGCAGCAGCAGCACGGGCACGCCGCTGCCGGGCATGCGGCCGCGCAACAGCGTCGCGTCGCCGCCAGGCAGGCCTTTGAGCGTGCCGACCTGGCTCAGCCCTTCCGCTTGGGCGACTGCGTTCGGATACGCGGGAAGCAGAATCGTTGCATCGACGCCGGCTTGGCGCAGCGCGACGGCGTAGGCGCTGACCATATCGCCGAGTCCGCCGGTCTTGGCGAGCGGGACGGCTTCGGAGGCGACCAGCAAAACATTCAAAGGCAAAATGGAGCTCCTGTGGAAGCAAAAACGCGCGGCGGAGAGCCGCGCATGCGAGCGCTGATCGGGATTTCGTCTGAATGGGCTGGCGCATTGCAGCAATCGACGTGCCACAGCGAGGGTCGCGTGCGCGTTGCAGCACGTTCATGGCCGCGCATGGAGTAGAAGCACCGGCGCGCACGCGTCCGGCAAACACGAAATGGCACGGACGTGCCGCGTGTAAAACTGACCGCAGCGCGCGCCGCGTTTTTACACGGCGTAAGTCATGAGCTTATGGAGCGCGCGTGACAGCGTAGTTTCAGCCGCCGACCATGCTCGCGGCGATATTGATGGAGAGGCCAAGCACGGCGAGGTTGAAGAAGAACGACATCACCGCTTGCGCGAGCGCGGTGCGGCGCGCGGACGTCGAGCCGAGCGAGATATCGGCGGTTTGCGACGCGACGGCGATCGTGAAGGAGAAGTAGAGGAAGTCCCAGTAGCCGGGCTTCAGATGTTTGTCGGGAAACCGTAGCGCGGGAGCGTTCTCCGGCGACTGATAATAGTGCCGCGCGTAGTGCAGCGTGAACATCGTCGGGATGAGGAACCAGGCGCCGAGCATCGTCGCGGCGGTCAGCAGATAGTTCGGCAAGGCTCTCGTGCCGAGGCTCTTCGCCGCCGCGAGTTCGACGACGATCGCGACGATGCTCGCGATCGCCGCGACGCTCACGACCATCAGCACCGTCGCGGCGTTTTCGTCTTCGCGCTCGGCGAGCGCCTGCACGTCGCTCTGGTGCGCGGTCGCCATCTTGAGCCAGATCAGCGCGAGATAAAGCCACACCGCCGCGTCCCAGCCGATCAGCGCGCGCGCCGCCGGCCGCACGTGCGCCGGAACCAAAGCGGCGATGACGCAACCAATCAGCAGGCCGATCAGGGCGCGCGGCCGAGTGCGCAGGACGGGCGGGAGGAAGTGCTTCATTTCGTTTTTGTCCGCATGAGAGGCAGTCTCGCTCGATGCTCGCGATTATTGCCTTTTAGCCTTTCAGCAAGCTGAGGAGAGCGCATGTCGTTCGTGATGCGGCGGGGAATCGTGGGTGGCGCGTGCGCCTCCATCGTGTGGGCGTTCATGCCGGCGCGCGCGCAACCGGCGCGAACGTCCGGGTTCGACACCTTTCTCGCCGTATCGATGAAACTCACCGGCCGCGCGAGCTTCGATCCGCTTTTCGCGGAACGCGTACATGCGGCGCTTGTCCGGCACGACGCCGATTTCCCCGCGAACATCGCCTCGCTCGAGCAATGGATCGCGACGCACGGCGGCACGCCGAGCGACGTCATCATCGCCGCGCTCGACGCTACGCGCCCCGCGCTCGCGAAAACCGTGCGCGCGGTGATGCGCGCGTGGTATCTCGGCGTCGTCGGCGGACCGCCGCATGCCGAGGTCGTTGCGTACGAACGCGCACTGATGTTCGATCCGGTCGGCGACATGCTCACCATTCCCTCATACTGCCGCGGCGAGCCGGCCGACTGGGCGCGCAAGCCCTGAACGGCGTTCCACGCGGCGCACAAAGGACAAAGGCACGCGCATGGCGGGTTCCACTTCGGCGGACGTGGTGGTCGTCGGGTCGGGCGTGGCGGGCAGTCTCGTCGCGTATCGGCTGGCGAAGGCGGGCGCGTCGGTGATCCTGCTCGAAGCCGGGCCGCGGCTGTCGCGCTGGCAGATCGTCGAGAACTTCAGGCGCGCCGCCGACAAGCGCGATCTCAGCGCGCCGTATCCGCTCGCGCGTCACGCGCCGCGTCCCGAACCGATGAATCCCGGCGCGTATCTGATCGATCGCGGCGACACGCCGTATCGGCCGCAATACCTGCGGCTCGTCGGCGGCACGACGTGGCACTGGGCGGGCGCCGCGTGGCGGCTTCTGCCCGCGGATTTCCGGGTGAAATCGCTGTACGGCGTCGGGCGCGACTGGCCGTTTTCCTACGACACGCTCGAACCCTGGTACGGTCAGGCCGAAACCGAGCTGGGCGTGGCGGGCCCGGACATCGACCTCGGCTCGCCGCGCTCGACGCCGTATCCGATGGACGCGCTGCCGCTCTCCTGGATGGACCGCCGCGTCGCCGACGTGCTCGGCGCGCAGTCGTATCGCGTGGTGCCCGAGCCGATGGCGCGCAACAGCCGTCCCTACGACGCGCGCCCCGCCTGCTGCGGCAACAACAGTTGCATGCCCATCTGCCCGATCGGCGCGCTCTATTGCGCTGCGTCGCACGCCGAGAAAGCCGAGCGCGCGGGCGCGACGCTCATCGCGCAGGCGGTCGCCTATCGCATCGAGGCGAACGATCGCGGGGAGATCGCCGCGATCCACTTCAAGGACCCGAACGGCCTGTCGACGCGCGTGACGGGCAAGCGCTTCGTGATCGCGGCGAACGGCATCGAGACGCCCAAGCTGCTGCTGATGTCGGCGTCGGCGCGCTATCCGAAGGGCATCGCCAATGGCTCGGATCAGGTCGGGCGCAATCTGATGGATCATCCCGGCACGAGCGTCAGCTTTCTCGCGAACGAGGCGTTGTGGCCGGGGCGCGGCCCGGTCGAGATGAGCTCGATCGTCGATTTCCGCGACGGGCCGTTTCGCGCGCAGCAGTCGGCGAAGAAGCTGCATGTGTCGAACGCCGCGCCGACGCTCGCCGTCACGTGGAAACTGCTCGGCAAAGGGCTGTCGGGCGGCGAGCTCGACCGGCAGATTCGCGAGCAATGCGCGCGCAGGCTCACGTTTGGCAGCTTTCACGAGCAACTGCCGTCGGGCGCGAATCGCGTGATGCTGTCGGCGCAGAAGGACGCGCTCGGCTTGCCGCGACCGGAGATCGTGTATTCGATCGACGACTACGTGCGCAAGAGCGCCGCCGACACGCGCGCGCAGTTCGCGCGCATCGCCGGGATTTTCGAGGGCAGCGAGATCGAATACGACGATACGTTCGACGCCAGCAGCCACATGATGGGCACGGCGATCATGGGCCGCGATCCGGCCGCTTCCGTCGTCGATGCCGATTGCCGCGCGCACGATCATCCGAATCTGTTCATCGCCGGAAGCGCGGTGATGCCGGCGGGCGGCTCGGTCAACTGCACGCTGACGATCGCGGCGCTGTCGCTGCGGCTCGCGGGCGCGATCGAAGCGTCGCTGCGATGAGGTCGATGCTGGCCGCGGCGCTCTTCGCCATGTGCTGCGCGTTCACGGCCCAGGCGCAGAACGGCGCGCCAGGCGAATACCTCGTGCGCGCGGGCGGCTGCGTGACCTGCCATACCGCCGATCCCGCGCGGCCGTTCGCGGGCGGCCGCGCGATCGCGACGCCGTTCGGCGACGTGTTCGCGCCGAACATCACGAGCGACCGCGAGACGGGCATCGGCGCATGGACCGACGCGCAGTTCATCCGTGCGATGCGCGAGGGCATCGGCAGGCATGGCGAACGGCTGTATCCCGCGTTTCCGTATGCGGCCTACACGCTGCTTTCCGACGCCGATGTCCTCGCGATGCGCGCGTATCTCGCAACCTTGCCGCCCGTGCGCGCCGCGACGCCGCGCAACACGCTCTCGTTTCCATTCGATCAGCGCTGGCTGATGGTGCTCTGGAATCTCTTCAACTTCACGCCGGGACGCTTCGTGCACGATGCGTCGAAGAGCGCCGAGTGGAATCGCGGCGCGTATCTCGTCGAAGGACTCGGGCATTGCGGCGAATGCCACACGCCGCGCAACCGGCTCGGGGGTCTGAAAAACGGCGAGCGGCTCTCCGGCGCGACGGTCGCGGGCTGGCAGGCGGGCAATCTGACGCCGGAGCGCGTATCGGGCATCGGCGCGTGGCGCGACGACGAGCTGCTGCGCTTCCTGTCGACGGGCGCAGCGCCAGGTCGCGCCCATGCCATCGGGCCGATGGCCGAAGTCGTGTCCGCGAGCACGCAGTATCTGAGCCCCGCCGACTCGCGCGCGATGATCGCGTATCTGCGCGCCGTGCCGCCGGTCGCGATAAAGGACGCGCGCGTGCGCACGAGTTTCGGTCAGGCGGCGCGCGTCGATCTCACGTCGGCCGATACGGACGGCGCACGGCTCTATGCGGCCGCGTGCGCCAGTTGCCACGGCATGACGGGCGAGGGCGGCGGGCCGTTTCCATCGCTCGTGCATGACGGCGTGACCGGCGCGCTGGGCATGTCGACAGCGAGCAATCTCGTGCTCGTGATCCTGCACGGCGTGAACCGTCGCACGCGCGACGCCCACGCGCTCATGCCCGCGTTCGGCGCGCAATTCACCGATGAGCAGATCGCCGATCTCGCCGGTTACGTCACGCGCCAGTTCGGCGACGCGCGCGCGACGATCGATGCGAAGGCGGTCGCGCGGTTGCGTGCAATCGCGCAATAAATGCGTGGTTCCATGAGCACGATCAGCAGCTTTTACTTGCCGGACAATTGCGCGAGTAACGCGGCTGTAACGAGTGTTCGCACGGCCTCTGGACAGGCGGAAAAAGCGATTTAGCTCGCACACGTCGTCATTGAGCCGCGCTATCATCGGCGCATGGACGATCCTACCTTTCCTATCGTATGCAGGCATCCTGCCAATGACATCGGCCGCGACTTCGTGGTCGGCGATCTGCACGGCTGCGTCGACGCGCTGCGCTATCTGCTGCACGAAATCGGCTTCGATGCGGAGCGGGATCGTCTGTTCTCCGTCGGCGATCTCGTCGATCGAGGCGCGGATTCGCTCGCGGCGGTCGATCTCATCGACAAGCCGTGGTTCTATCCGGTGCTCGGCAATCACGAGGATGCGCTGATGTCGGTCGCGTCCGGCGCGATGCGGCGTCAGTCGTGGTACGCGATCGGCGGCATCTGGGCCGACACGCTCACCGACGACGAACTCGCCGCGCTCGCCGTGCGGCTCGAGAAGCTGCCGCTCGTGCGCATCGTCGGCGAGGGCGCGCGGCGCTTCAACGTGCTGCACGCTGAGTTCTTCGGCAGCGACGCCGATCTCGACGCCGCCGAATTCTCGGAGGACGCACGCAGTCAGATTTTGTGGGGCCGCGGCCTCGCGCTCGGCCACGCGGACCCGTCGCGGCAAATCGGCTTGTCGACCACGTATTGCGGCCATACGCCGATGAAAACCGTGCGGCAGATCGGCTCGCAGGTTTTCATCGATACGGCTGCGTTCGCGCCGGAAGGGCGGCTCACGATCGTCCAGGCCGGCACCGACGAGCGCTGGTCCGTGAAAGAGCGCTGGGCCGCATCGGAAGGCGCGGCGGCGCTCACGCTGCCCTGATCCGACGCCGTGCTCGTGCGTGTCCGAAACCTCCGGCACGTACGTTGCTCGATGCTTTGCCATCGAAGCGAAAGCGGATCGGGCGAGGCGCACCGTGGCGAGAACAGAAAAGAGCAGCGAGACCGGCGGCGGGGCCGGCGACAATGCCGCAGGCGGCGCGCAAGGTTGCCCCGAAGACCTGCCGCCGGGCTTGCGCTACATGGACGATTCGCGGCGCGGCTACACGCGTGAGTGGATCGACGGCGCGTTCGCGTACTTCAATACGCAGGGCAAGCGGATCGACGACGAAGCCGAGATTCGCCGCATCAACGCGCTCGCGATCCCGCCCGCCTACACGGCGGTGTGGATTTGCCCCGACCCGCGCGGCCATCTGCAGGCGACCGGACGTGATGCGCGCGGGCGCAAGCAGTATCGCTATCACCCCAAATGGCGCGAAACGCGCGACGCCGACAAGTACGAGCGCATGCTCGCGTTTTCCGCGGTGCTCCCAAAACTGCGTGCCCGCGTCGCACGCGATCTGTCGCTCGACGGCATGCCGCGCGACAAGGTGCTCGCCACCGTCGTGCGCCTGCTCGACACGACGTTGATCCGCGTCGGCAGCGAGGAGTACGCGCGCGAAAACCGCTCGTACGGACTGACGACGCTGAGAAAGCGTCACCTGAAAGTATCGGCGGGAACGCTGAGGTTCCGGTTCCGGGGCAAGAGCGGCATCGAGCACGATGTCGCCGTGAGCGACGCGAGGGTCGCGCGCATCGTCAAACGCTGCATGGATCTGCCGGGCCAGGATCTGTTCCAGTACCTCGATGCGGACGGCGAGCGGCATGCCGTGAGTTCGTCGGACATCAACGATTACCTGCGCGAGATCACCGGCGCGGATTTCACGGCGAAGGACTATCGCACGTGGGCGGGCAGCGTGTTCGCGCTTGCGGCGCTCAGGAAGCTCGAATGGGAGACGGTGACTCAGGCGCGCAAGCACATCGTCGGCACGATCAAGGACGTCGCCCAACTGCTGCGCAACACGCCCGCGGTCTGCCGCAAGTGCTATGTGCATCCCGCCGTGATCGAGGCGTTCGAGGCGGGTGAACTCGCGCAAGCGCTGCCCGCGTCGCGCCGCAACGGCCTCAAGACCGACGAAGCCGCGCTCGCGATCTTCCTCGAAAAGGACGCGAAGCGGCGCACGCGCGAGGCGGCGCGCAAGAACCGCAAGGGCGCCGCGCCGAGCGACGCGCGTCTCACCCGGCTGCTCACGGAATCGAGCCGCAAGGCGCGTGCGGGGGCTTTGAAGGGAAGCGGGAAGAGCGCGGCGGCTCAGGCGCTGGATCACGTCGCGAAGAAGCCGGCGGGGAAGGCCGCGCGCCCGGCGTCGAAGAAGCTCGGGCGCACGCGCACGGAGACGGCGGTCGCGATCGGCTGAAGCGGCGGCTAAAGGAAGTGAAACGTTTGCCCGCTCAGCCGACCTGATTCAGCTCGAACACATAGTCGATCGCCTCGCCGTTCCAGTTGTATTCGAGATACGCCGCGTGACGACAATCGCGCAGCATCGTCGTGCGCAGTGCGGCGAGGCATTCGCCGTCCGGATCGCGCACCGACGGATACGCGATGCCCGGCGCGCCCGCTGCGCGCACCGCGCGTCCGAGCGCCTTGCCCGGGCCGTAGTCGTCCGGCGCGAGAATGCGCGGATCGAGTCCCGACTGCGCGATCGCATCGCCGCGTAAATCGACCACATCGCCGTGCGCCATCACCGTGTAGAGACGCATCTGCTGACGCAGCGGCGCTTCGTTCGTCGCGGCGAGAAACAGACCGGCGTGATAGCGCGTTTCCGCGATGGCCGTCTGACGCTCGCGGCCGCAATAGAACACGCCGTAGCTGCCGTCGGAGAAGCGGCTGCCGGTCGGGTTCAGATGCGTGAACGCCGCCATGATCGGCCCGCAGCCCGGCCCGAAGCAGCGTTCGTCGGGCGGCACGAGATCCAGTTCGCCGACTTCGGTGCGCAGGCGGTCGTTGGTCATCGCCTCGAGCACGTAGAGCGCTTCGAAATCTTGCGGCGACGCCACGCGGTCGAAGAGATTGACGGCGGGAAAACGCGTGGGAATCACGCGATAGGCGGGCGACCAGTGGAGCAGACCGTGCGGCCACTGTTCGCGCCAGTTCGATGTGTCCTTGCCGAATGCCATCCCCATCACGCCCAGCCGCCTCGCATTGCGTCGAGATATTGGCGCACGGCGACGAGGTCGCTGATGTTGCCCGCCAGCAGGCGATCGAGCGCCGGACGTCCGCCGAAGGGTGGCGCCGAATTCGGGCGGCGGACCCAGGTGTCGGCGGCTTTGGGATCGGGCAGAAGAATCTGCAGCGCCTTGTAGATGCCGAGGATCAGCGAGAGGCGCTCCAGGGTGTCGCGCGCCAGGCGCGCGGTGTGCGGCGCAGCTTTCCATTTGAAGAAGGTGGAGCGCCCGGGCGAGCCGAGCAGCGTAATCTGATCTTCGGCCGACAGATCCCAATCCTGGGCGATACGGAAAAACGCGCGCAGGCCGGCGGCGGACAGATCGCTCGAATCCAGCGCCGGGTGCGGCACCGGATGGCCGGCCGATGCGTGCGCGGCGCGTGCGGCGGTAGACATGTTAGTAAGTCTCCAAAAGGAACTAGTTATGCATATTAGTCCACATCTGGATTAAAGCAAGCACGTCATGAGCGTCGTGCTGACAGCGCCGGTTTAATCGTCGTCGTCGGAGGGGCCGTAGCGGCGGCCCGGCACGTGGGAACGCAACGCGTCGGCGATCTGGGACGCGGTGCAATCGGCGGGAAGTACGCGGCGCTGCACACGCGCATCGTTCTTCATCACCCACTCGACCGTTCGATAGGCAGGCCCCCACGGCGGCTCGACCGGTAGGGAAAGACGGCACTCGCGCAGGGTGAGCGCATACTGCTTTCGCAGCGTCGGTGCGAGATTGGCGGGGCGTCGACGCGCGGCGGTGTTGGCGGACATGGCGTATTCCTCACGTTGGGGGGCCGGCCGTCCGGTGCGGACGGCGGCAAAGGAGCCGGATCGCAAGGCGAGTGTGTCCCCGGAGAATTAAGTGCGACTTAACTAGACGCGCCGTCACAAGAGCCGCGGCGAAATGCCGCCGCGTGACGAGAGACGAAGCTTGCGCACCGGGTCAAGACGCGCTTCGGCATTTTCACCACGCCGCCCGGCGCCTGTTTGCCGCGACGGCGGCTTACTGTATATTCGTACAGCTTGTCTGCAACAGGAGCTTGCCGATGAACCCACTCAACGAACCGCTCGCACGCGCGCCCGAAGCTGCCGCACTCGAACGTTTCATGCGCGCGACGCGCGCGGTCAACGCCGCGTTCGACGCCACGCGAGGCGAGCATGGGCTGGAGCAGAACGGGCAGTCCGTCGCGCGCTCGCTCGAGCGTCTCGACGCCGCGTTGCGCGAACTGGAAACTTCCGAGCAGTCGCTCGACGCCATCCTCTCGCGCGGAGCGGGCCACTAACCGTTGGAGCGAATCTCTTGAAGCGCGTTTTCCTGATCGTCGTTCTTCTGATCGGCTCGTCGTCGCTTTTCGCGGCCGAGCGTTACTCGGAAGTCTGGAATCCTCCCGAAGCACAGGCCGTCAAGGGCAAGAGCAAGCCGCATGCGTCCACGCAGGCTGCGGCCAAGAAAAAGCGCAAGAGCGCGACGCCGGTGAAACAGGTCGCCGACAAGGCCGCCATGCAACAGCCTTCGACCTCGGCGCGTCCGAAGGCGTCGTCGCGCAAACAGGCGGAGCCGGTCATCCCGCGCAAGATCGAGCCGAACGGGCAGGTGATGCGGGTCTGAACTCACAGGAAGCAAGAAAGATAAAAAAGGGGCGCCGAACGGGGGGCGCCCCTTTTCTTTCGCGGCCAAACGCAGCCGCGCAGTGTCACAACCGACCCATCAGCAACAACACGATCACCACGACCAGCACGATGCCGACGATCCCGCTCGGTCCATAGCCCCAGCTGCGGCTGTGAGGCCACGAAGGTATAGCGCCGATCAAGAGCAGGATCAGGATGATCAGCAAAATGGTTCCGATCGTCATTCGACTTCTCCTTGTTCAAATGATCGCGTGAACGATCGGCGCCCGGCGCGGCCTCCCAACTGCCATCGGCAGTCATACGCCGGGGGACGGCGGTTCATGGCCGCCGGCACGATCAGTCGTGCAATCGACGGCATGAATCGAGCAATGCCCGTGCCAATGAGCCCGAAAGTCCACGGGACAAGGCGCGCGGCGTCATCGCGGCGTGCACGCGCGAACGGCCGATTGTCGAAAAGGAGAGGCGAAACGAGGCGGCTTGGGCAAAACTTGCACGGCGCGGATTCGATTTCGATCCGCGCCGTGCCGAGACGCCAAACGCGGTTTAGAACATCCCACGGAACGCCCGGAACAGCAGACCCGCGAGCACGATCGACACCGGCAGCGTCAGAATCCAGGCGAGCGCGAGGCTGCGCACGGTGCGCCATTTGGTTCGGCAACGCGGCCGCTTCCAGCGCGACGCTCGGCGATGAGCACGTGCATCAGTTGCGCGTCGCGCAGCGGCGGCTGAAGACGCTGCTGAAGCTTTTTCGCGGCTATGCCGACGATGACTGGAACACGCGCATCGCGCCTGATCTGAAGTGGTTCGGTGACCTCCTCGCCGATGCGCGCGACTGGGACGTCTTCACCGACAAGACCCTGCCCGCCTACGCCGCGTCCGACGACAGCGCCGGGCGCTGGCAGAACCTCATCGCCGCCGCGGACGCGAAACGCCGCGTCGCGCGAGAGCGGGTGCGTGACGCGCTCGCGTCGAAGCGCTACGCTCGACTCACGCTCGCGTTCGTCGAATGGCTCGTGCGTTTCGCGTCGCAGGAGGACGCGTCGCCGACGCGCTTCGTGAGTTATGCCGAGAAGCGCATCCGCAAGGATTACCAGCGCATCGCCCGCGTGCCCGATCTCGCTACGCTCGACCCGCACGAGCGCCATCGCGTGCGCATCCACGCGAAACGGCTGCGGTATACGCTTGAATTCTTCCGTTCGGTGATGTCGCGACGCACGCGCGAGGAGGCGGCGAGACTGCTCGGCGAACTACAAGGCGTGCTCGGCGAAGCGAACGATGCGGCCGTCGCCGCCGACAGACTTGCGTCGATGCCCGAGGCCAGCGATTACCAGCGCGGCTTCGCGCGTGCGTGGAGCGTAGCGTCGGCGATGAAGAATGCGCAGGAAGGCGAACGGCTGCTTCGCTCGATACACCGTCCGCGCATCGAGTCATCGATATAATGCGACACATTGTTTCAGTAAGTCCCCACAAGGTAATACATGACCAAAACAGCACCGCGAAAGGTGCGCAACCCGCTGAAACTCGGCGGCTCCGTGTGGCTGAAAAGCGGCACGGAGACGCTCGGCGGCGCGGCGCGCATCGCGCTTCTGGCCGCGATTCGCGATTCGGGCTCGATTACCGGCGCGGCGAAGGCCGTCGGCATGAGTTACAAGGCCGCGTGGGATGCAGTCGATACCATGAACAACCTCGCCGGCCAGACGCTCGTCATGCGCGCGACGGGCGGCCGGGGCGGCGGCGGCACGACGCTCACGCCCGCCGCGCTGCGTCTCATCGACACGTATTGCGCGGTGGAACGCGAGCATCGAAAGTTTTTGGAACGGGCGGGCGCGGCCATCGAAGGCTTCGCCCATGACTGGCAATTGATTGGCAGACTAGGAATGAAAACAAGCGCACGCAATCAGCTCGCCGGCAAGGTGACGAAAATCACGCGCGGCGCGGTCAACGATGAAATCGAACTCGGCCTGCCGGGCGGTCAGGTGATTGTCGCGGTCGTCACGCACGAAAGCACCCAGACACTCGGCCTGAAGGAAGGCGGCGACGCGTTCGCGCTCATCAAGGCGTCGTGGGTCATGCTGATGGAAGACACGAACGCGAAGCTGTCGGCGCGCAATCAGTTGCGCGGCACGGTCGCCAGCGTGACGAAGGGCGCGGTGAATGCCGAAGTGACGCTGACGCTCGACGGCGGCACGACCGTCACCGCGATCATCACCAATCAGAGCGCCGACACGCTCGGCCTCGCGCAGGGTCAGAAGGCCGTGGCGGTGATCAAGGCGTCGAGCGTGATCATCGGCGTGAACGACTGAGCGACACGTACTTCGCGCGGCCGCACTGTCAGGCGGCCGCGCGCGGTGGTGGTCGAAGTTCGGTGCGGCGATCCGGCGTGCGATAGCTCTTCGCCTTCCAGCTCGCCCGCACGTACGGGCGTTCGTGGCCCGACAGCCCGAGTGCGATTTCAGTGATCCAGTGCTGCGTCGGCACCGGCACGCCATGCAAGGCCACCACGACCGCGGCGAGACTCGCGGCGACGGGCGTCGGCGAGAGCTTGCCGGACTCGGCACGCCACGCGATGCACACGAACGCGAGCGCGACCACCGCGCCGAGCGCGCAGCCCGCGATCACTTCCGACACCGAGTGCGCATCGAGCACGACGCGCGACGCGCCGACCCACACGCCCAGCAACAGGCCAATCGCGACGCCCCCCGCGCGTATTGCGCCGCGCGCGGGCAGGAGCGCGACGAAGATCGCAACCGGAAGCACCGCCGTGGACATCAGCGCATGTCCGCTGATGCCGGTGAAATCCAGATGACGCACGCCGATTCCCCAGCCGATGAACGCGATCTTGCTCAACGCGACGAGGCCGCTCGCCGCGCCGAGCAGTGCGAGCCACGCGCCGGCGTACTTCCAGCGGTAGCCTACCGCAAGCCATGCAGCGACGATGAGCGCCACGGGCCCCATGACGCCAACGCTGCCGAGGGCGGTAACGGAAATCCAGGCGGATACAGGCAAATCCACGTTCATGGTTGTTCTTGGGAATAAGGGTTGCGGCGGTGCCGCAGTGACCGAGCCAGCGAAGCGTTGTCTGAAGCGCTAAACACATGTCAGAGCAATTTCACCGCAGTATAACGCGTGGGAACATACTGAATTATGCGACATTGCCTAAAGCGTCTTGGTCGTTACATCGCGTAACTTTCGTTTAAATTTTATTTCTCCGTCGAACCGCTCACATTTCATCTCGATTTGTGAGACCGGGAGGCACGCCGTCTGGTCGATTTGGTGTTATTGTGCAATGCACAATCCGGCGCGGTTTTTCGCCGCGCCATCTGATCGCATATTTGTAGAGGACCCAGCCGATGTCGAAAAGCCTTACCAAGCTCTGGTTGCGCGGCTTGAGACGCCTTGTCGCCGGCCAAGTGGAAGCGATTCGCGCACCCAAGCCCCGTGCAGCGGCCAAGCCCGCGCGCGCAAAGACCGCCAAGCCGAAACTGAAGTCGAACGCCGCCGCGAAGGCGGCGGGCGCGCCCCGCGCCGGCGCGAGTGCACGCCCGCCAATGCGCGAATCGCGCGTGCGTCCGCGTGCGTCCGCCTGGGCGCGCGGGAAATGGGCGCGGTCGTTCCACTCGGCGCCGCCCACGTCCGGCCGCTTCGTGAATCACATGTCCTATGCGCTTTATTTGCCCCCGAAAACGGATTTCGAGCCGATGCCGCTCGTGGTGATGCTGCACGGATGCAAGCAGAACGCCGACGAGTTCGCGCAAGGGACGCGCATCAACCTGCTTGCAGACCGATACGGATTTGCCGTGCTCTATCCGGAGCAGTCGAAGCACGATCACGCGCATCGTTGTTGGCGCTGGTATGACGATTCGGGCGGTGGAGGCGGCGGCGAGGCCGCGTCGGTCGTTTCGCTGGTGAACGCGATGGTCGAACAGCACGACCTCGACGGCGAACGTGTGTATCTCGCGGGCATGTCCGCGGGAGCGGGACTCGCGGCGCTGCTCGCCGTGCGCTATCCCCACGTGTTTGCCGCTGTCGGCGTGCATTCGGGCGTGGTCTTCGGCGAAGCGCGCTCGGCCATCGGCGCGATGGACGTGATGCGTCGCGGCAGCCGTAGCGACCCGGTCACGTTGATCGACGCCGCGGTCGATGTCCGCGACTATCCGGGCATGCCGGCCATCATCGTGCATGGCGAACTGGATTCGGTCGTCTCGGCCGTCAACGCCGAGCAACTGACGAAGCAATTCTTGCGGCTCAATGGTTTCATCGATGCGGCAGGCAATCGCCGCGCAGGCGAGGCGCGCGAGGAGACGCATTCGGAAGGCGTCGTGACGGACTATATCAAGAGCGGACGCCGCGTCGTGAAGACGTCGATCGTGCGCGGCCTCGGCCATTCATGGGCCGGTGGCGACGATACCGTCGCATTTCACTCGTCGAAGGGGCCGGATTCGTCGGCGCTGATGTGGGAGTTTTTCAAGTTCCAGCGGCGTCCGAGCGCTACGGCGCGCGACGCATACGTAGCGTGAGTAGGCCTTCGGGCATTTCGAGTGTTGCAATTAAGTCTTTAGTATCAGCGTTCTAGCATTCAGGGCTGGCGTTGCATCAGGGATTACCCTATAATCGCTTTCATAGGTAGTAACCCCAGTATTCAAGCGAGGCCCACCATGTTCCTGCTCAGCCGCATTTTCCTGTTCCTTACCAAGTCCGCCGACCAGCGTGATCGCGAGCGCGACGACGCCTATCTTGCCGAAGCCACGGATATCTACGATCTCGAATATCGTATGAAAAAACTGGATCGGCGCGCGCAGGTTCGTCATCCGTCGTGGATGTCGAACTGAGCGATTGGCCCGGCGTGTTCGGACTGACGTAATGCTGAAATGCCAGCCTTCGGGCTGGCATTTTCATTTCCGCTTGCGTGGCGATCAGACGATCGAACCGCGTTCAACTAACGCTGTATGCGTTCAGCGAAGTGCGTAAGCGTGCGAGATCGCCGCGCTCCTACGCTCCGGTACGCAGGGCGCGGCATGCGTTCAGGCGTTGGGCGTGCCGGGGGCGTCGGGGATGTCCGGCGAGTCGGGCGACTGCACGCCGAAGCAGCCGCGATAGGTTGCGTAGAACGAACAATACAAGGCGGTCGTCACGATGATGGACGCCGGCATCAGCACCGCCAGCGCCATTTCCTGGCCGGCGCCGAGCGCCTGCATCAGCGCGGTCAGGCCGAACGACACCGCGAGCGCGATGGCGATCCAAAGTACGCCGTAATAGATGAACGCGCCGCGATTGCGCCAGCAAGACACGAGGCTGAAGAACAGCGCCTTCGCGGGCGGCACCTCGTGCCACGCGACGAGAATCGGCGCGAACCAGAAAAGCATCGCGACCGGGATATAGCACGCCATCGCGACGAGCACGGCGAGCGGGCTGAAGCTCGCCGCGACCGTTTCCGGGTCACCGGTCGGGCCACTGCCCATCATGATGCCGAGCAGCGTGCCGCCGTCCATGAGCGCCGACGCCGCGAAGATCACCGCCATCGCAACGATGTACAGCGCGCCCAGCGCGAGCAGTCTGCGCGCGACGATGCTGCCGTACGAGCGGAATCCGTCGACGAGGATGGTCGGCCAGACGGGCTTGCCCGCGATCGTGTTGCGGCACGCCGCCATGAAGCCGACCGCGACGCCCGGAATGAACAAGAGCGGCAGAACCGGGCCGACGAGCGGCACGCGCGAGATCAGCGTCATCACGAACAGATAGGCGAAGAACACCGTGAGGAACGCAAACGGGTTGCGGCGGAACAGCCAGATGCCTTGGCGGAACCACACGTAGCCGGTTTTGGCGGGGACTTCGATCAGTCGCATGTTGCTGTTATCGGTTGGCGGGAGAAGCGGATTTGACGCGTTCGCGCAGAATGCGTTCGAAATGGCCGGGATCGTGCGCCTTGAGCATTTGTGCTTCGCGCGGGCGATGAAAGTCGAAGAGGCGTGACACCCAGAAACGCATCGCGCCGGCGCGCAGCATGTCGTTCCAGTGACGCTCTTCGGCGGGCGTGAACGGGCGCACCGTCTGATAGGCGCGCAGCATCGCATCCAGGCGCGCGGGATCGAGCACGCCAGTCGCGAGATCGATGCACCAGTCGTTGATCGTTACGGCGACATCGAACAGCCATTTATCGACGCCCGCGAAGTAGAAATCGAAGAAGCCGCCCAGACGCGCGTGCTCGCGGCCGTGCGCAAACAACACGTTGTCGCGGAACAGATCGCAGTGACACGGGCCGTCGGGCAGCGACGCGTAATCCGCCGAGCCGAAGAACGCGGCCTGATGCGCGAGCTCGCCTTCGAACAGTTCGCGCTGCTCGCGGCTCAGGAAGTCGACGATCGACGGCGCTTTCTCCTGCCACCACGCGAGGCTGCGCAGATTCGGCTGATGCTGCGTGAAATCGCGGCCCGCGAGATGCAGGCGCGCGAGCATCTGCCCGACCTCGATGCAGTGTGCGGGCGTCGGCGCGAGCTCGGGCGCGCCTTCGAGCTTCGTCACGATGGACGCGGGCTTGCCATGTAGCAGACCGAAGAGCGAGCCGTCGCGCCGGGGCATCGGATCGGGCACCGGCACGCGATGCGAAGCCAGATGGCGCATCAGATCGAGATAGAACGGCAACTGCCTGGCGTTCAGATTTTCGAAGATGGTGAGCACGTACTCGCCGTGCGTCGTCGTGAGAAAAAAGTTGCTGTTCTCGATGCCCGACTGGATGCCGCGAAATTCGACGACATCGCCGAGATCGTAGTCTTGCAGCCAGTCGCCGAGCTCGGCGTTGGTGACGGGAGTGAAAACGGCCATGCGGGAAACGTCGTTGAGGTTGGACGGCCAGGAGCGGCCTGTGAACGGTAGCGCCGGGCAAGAAGCCACGGCGCCGCGACCCGCTCGGCAGGAGCGGGTCCGCAGCATCTTACGGGATCAGTAATGCAGGTTGATGGACGGCAGGCGCGTGCTTGCCTTGCCGTTGTCGCGCACTTGCGGCGAAGTATCGGCGGGGGCGCTCATCTGATAACGCGTGCCGAAATTCGAACGCACGTCGATCTCTACGGGCTTGCCCTTGTCGCGAAACTCGGTGATTTCAGTGCCATTCGTGCTCAGTTCGTGATAGCTCGGCGTGCGCGGCGGCGAGATTTCGACTTTCGAGCTGACATCCGCGGGCGGGCGATTGATGGCTTTCAGGTCGGGAAGGCCCGCGGCTTCTTCCGGCGACATTTTCTGGGCGGCCGGTTGCGGCGCCGGTTGAGCGGCTTGCCGCGCCGGCTGCGCGAATGCGCCGAAGCTTGCGACGGCGAGGACTGCCGCGGCGGCGGCGCAAAGGTGCGGCTTCATGATCTTTCTCCAGGCGATGGCCGGATTCTAACAAAACGGTTGCTGGCTGAGCGGCGCGCGCAAGGCGAACGCCTTATTTTGCGCCGCTTTCGCGAATTTTGAGTTCGAAAAACAAAAAGGTGTTGCGAGGTGTGAGCGCACGCACTCACGCGAAGAGGGACTTCATGGTTCGCGCATTCTTCCGTGTTAATGTCGATTCGTTACGAGGGCATCGACGAAAGACACAAGATCATGACAAACGACCGGACCCAAAGCACGCAAGGCA
Source organism: Caballeronia catudaia (assembly GCF_001544755.2). Classification (GTDB taxonomy): domain Bacteria; phylum Pseudomonadota; class Gammaproteobacteria; order Burkholderiales; family Burkholderiaceae; genus Caballeronia; species Caballeronia catudaia. Next base: position 38,027 of record NZ_FCOF02000034.1, read on the forward strand.
CACCCGCCAACGATTTCCCGACTGAATCCTTCGAAGACCCGGCCGCGGCCGTCACGCGTCTTTCGGCGATCTATGAAGCGAATACCGCGTTTCTGCGCGATGCTTTCGCGCGCTATCGCCGCAACGAGCAGTTCACGCATCGCGTGCGCGCGTGCTATCCGTTCGTGCGCGTGCGCACCGAATGGAATACGCAGATCGACTCGCGGCGTTCGTATGGTTTCGTCGCGGGCCCCGGAATTTACGAAACGACGCTCACGCGCCCCGATCTTTTCGGCGATTACTATCGCGAGCAATTGCGGCTGCTCACGAAGAATCACCACGTGGGCCTCGAAGTGGGCGTGTCCGCGCATCCCATTCCGATTCACTTCGCATTCGCTGAAGGCATTCACCTCGAAGGCGACCTCGATCGCGACCGTCTGCTCGCGATGCGCAATATCTTCGATACGCCCGATCTCGCGCTGCTCGACGATCGAATCGTCAACGGCACGTATGAGCCGGGCCCGGGCGAGCCGCATCCGCTCGCGCTCTTCACGGCGGCGCGCGTGGATTTTTCGCTGCATCGGTTGAGGCACTACACGGCGACATCGCCGACGCATTTTCAGAACTACGTGCTGTACACGAACTATCAGTTCTACATCGACGAGTTTGTGAAGCTCGGCCGCAAGATGATGTCGCGCGCCGACGATGAGGAAACGCGCGCGTATCGCTGCGAGTATTCGTCGTTCGTCGAACCGGGCGATGTCGTCACGTACAACGCCAATCTCGGCGAGCAGCCGGAAGAGGGCACGCCGCCCGCGCGCCTGCCGCAGATGCCCGCGTATCACCTGAAGCGCGCGGACGGCAGCGGTATCACGATGGTGAATATCGGCGTGGGGCCGTCGAACGCAAAGACGATCACCGATCACATCGCGGTGCTGCGTCCGCATGCGTGGATCATGCTCGGTCACTGCGCGGGCTTGCGCAACACGCAGCGTCTGGGCGACTACGTTCTGGCTCACGGTTATGTGCGCGAGGATCACGTGCTCGACGACGATCTGCCGTTGTGGGTGCCGGTGCCTGCGCTCGCGGAAGTGCAGGTCGCACTGGAGCGCGCGGTCGCGCAGGTGACGAGGCTCGAAGGCGTCGAACTGAAGCGCGTGATGCGCACGGGCACCGTAGCGAGCGTCGATAACCGCAACTGGGAACTGCGCGATCATCGTGAGCCCGTGCGGCGCCTGTCGCAGAGCCGCGCGGTGGCGCTCGATATGGAGAGCGCGACGATCGCCGCGAACGGGTTCCGTTTCCGCGTGCCGTACGGGACGCTGCTATGCGTCTCCGATAAACCGCTGCATGGTGAACTGAAGCTGCCGGGGATGGCCGATCAGTTCTATCGCGCGCAAGTGGATCAGCACTTGCAGATCGGCGTGAAAGCGATGGAACTGCTACGGATGAACGGCTTGTCGAAGCTGCATAGCCGGAAGTTGAGAAGCTTTGCGGAGGTGGCGTTTCAGTGATCCGTGGGCGCTGAAACGAAGCGGGCGGCTCCGAAGGCCGCCCGCCCTGAATCGATCACAGATAGAACATCCGATCCTCATCCGACTTGCTTTCCGCCGGCTGCTCGACCGCTTCCTCACGATCCTCATAGAACCGCAGCACGGCCTCGAGCACCTGATCCGGATCGTCGATCACCTGCATCAGATTGAGATCCTTCGGGCCGATCACGCCGTTGGTCAGCAGCGTATTCTGGAACCAGTCCAGAAGCCCGGCCCAGAACTCCGCGCCCACGAGAACGATCGGCACATGACGCGACTTTTTCGTCTGAATGAGCGTCAGCACTTCGGCGAGTTCATCCAGCGTGCCGAAGCCGCCCGGCATCACGACGACCGCGTCCGAGTTCTTCACGAACGTGACCTTGCGCGTGAAGAAGTGACGGAAGCGCAGCGAGATATCCTGCCACTGATTGCCGGATTGCTCGTGCGGCAATTCGATATTGAGGCCGACCGATGGCGACTTGCCCGCATGCGCGCCCTTGTTCGCCGCTTCCATGATGCCCGGGCCGCCGCCCGAAATGACCGCGAAGCCGGCATCGGAGAATTTCTGCGCGATTTCGATCGTGCGCTGGTAGTACGGCGACTCCGGTTTCAGACGCGCCGAACCATAGATGCTGATGGCAGGGCGGATCTCCGAGAGGTACTCGGTCGCCTCGATAAACTCTGCCATAATCGTGAACATCTGCCACGATGCGCGAGCCTTCTTGGCCGTCGCGCGCTCTTGATCTGCGAGCGAACGCAGACTCGGAATCACTTTTCTCTTGTTCATAATGCCTGAAGAACTAAGTCTTGAAGGTAAGACCCTGCTATTGGTCGACGGTTCTAGTTACTTGTACCGGGCCTATCACGCGATGCCTGACCTGCGGGGCCCCGACGGCGGACCCACCGGCGCTCTGTATGGAATGATCAACATGCTGCGGCGCCTGCGGCGCGAAATCAATGCAGAGTATAGCGCGTGCGTATTTGATGCCAAAGGCAAGACGTTCCGCGACGACTGGTACGCCGAATACAAAGCCAACCGGCCCTCTATGCCGGAAGACCTCTCCAAACAGATCGAACCCATTCACGTCGCCGTTCGCGCGCTCGGCTGGCCGCTCGTGATGATCGAGCGCGTCGAAGCGGACGACGTCATCGGCACGCTTGCCGTCGCTGCCGAGAAGCGCGGCATGAAGGTGATCGTGTCGACGGGCGACAAGGATCTGGCTCAGCTCGTGACGGATCATGTCACCCTCATCAATACGATGACCAACGAAACCCTCGACCGCGCCGGCGTGCTCACGAAGTTCGGTGTGCCGCCGGAGCGCATCGTCGACTATTTGTCGCTCATCGGCGATACCGTCGACAACGTGCCGGGCGTCGAGAAGTGCGGACCGAAGACCGCGCTCAAATGGCTCACGCAATACGAAACCCTTGATGGCATCGTAGAACACGCAAGCGAGATCAAAGGTGCGGTAGGAGACAATCTGCGCAAGGCTCTCGACTTCCTGCCGATGGCGAAAAAGCTCGTCACCGTGCACACGGAATGCGATCTCACCGCGCAGATCGAGTCGATCGACAGCACGCTCGCGACGCGTCCCGAATCGCGCGAGGAGTTGCGCGATGTGTTCTTGCGTCACGGCTTCAAGACATGGCTGCGCGAAATCGAAATCGCGGATGCCGTCGAAGGTCCGACCGACACGCCGCCGGCCGAAGTCACCGAAATCGAGCACCACTACGAAACGGTGCAGACGTGGGAGCAGTTCGATGCGTGGCTCAAGCGGATAAACGAGGCGGAGATCACGTCGTTCGATAGCGAGACCACGTCGCTCGATCCGATGATCGCGCAGATCGTCGGCATGTCCATCGCAACCGAGCCGGGGCATGCGGCTTATATTCCTGTCGCGCATCGCGGGCCGGATGCGCCGGTGCAATTGCCGCGCGATGAAGTGCTCGCGAAGCTCAAGCCCTGGCTCGAAGATGCATCGAAGAAGAAGGTCGGCCAGCATCTGAAGTACGACGAACAGGTGCTCGCGAACTACGGCATCGAAATGCGTGGCGTCGAGCACGACACGCTGCTGCAATCGTATGTGCTGGAATCGCATCGTCCGCACGACATGGACAACCTCGCGTTGCGTCATCTCGGCGTGAATACGATCAAGTACGAAGATGTCGCGGGCAAGGGCGCGTCGCAGATCGGTTTCGATGAAGTGCCGCTCGACAAAGCCGCGGCCTACGCAGCCGAAGACGCCGATATCACGCTGCGTCTGCACCACGCACTCTATCCGCAAGTGGCGCAAGAGGAAGGCTTGCTGCGCGTATATCGCGACATCGAGATGCCCACGTCGCGCGTGCTGCGCAAGATGGAACGCAACGGAGTCCGGATCGATCGCCAGAGGCTCGATACGCAAAGCAACGAGATCGCGAAGCGTCTCATCGATTTGCAGGCACAGGCGTATGAACTCGCGGGCGGCGAATTCAATCTCGGATCGCCGAAGCAGATCGGCCAGATCTTCTTTGAAAAGCTGCAATTGCCGGTGGTGAAAAAGACGCCGAGCGGCGCGCCTTCCACCGACGAAGAAGTGCTGCAAAAGCTCGCCGAAGATTTTCCCTTGCCGAAGGTGCTGCTCGAACATCGCGGGCTGTCGAAGCTCAAGTCCACCTACACGGACAAGCTGCCGCGCATGGTGAATGCGTCGACGGGACGCGTGCACACGAACTATGCGCAAGCAGTCGCGGTCACGGGACGCCTGTCGTCGAACGAGCCGAACCTGCAGAACATTCCGGTGCGCACGGGTGAAGGGCGGCGCATTCGCGAAGCGTTCATCGCGTCGGCGGGCAGCAAGATCGTGTCGGCTGATTATTCGCAGATAGAACTGCGCATCATGGCGCATATTTCCGGGGATGCATCCCTGATGCGCGCGTTCACGCAAGGCGAAGACGTGCATCGCGCGACGGCGTCGGAAGTGTTCAGCGTCACGCCGCTCGAAGTCGATAACGATCAGCGGCGCATCGCGAAGGTCATCAACTTCGGTCTGATTTACGGCATGAGTTCGTTCGGGCTTGCGTCGAATCTCGGCATTACGCGCGATGCGGCGAAGCTTTATATCGATCGATATTTCGCGCGCTATCCGGGCGTAGCCGCGTACATGGAGAACACGCGTGTCAGCGCGAAAATGAACGGCTTCGTCGAGACCGTGTTCGGCCGGCGTCTGTGGCTGCCCGAGATCAATGGCGGCAGCGGACCGCGTCGTCAGGCCGCCGAGCGCGCCGCGATCAACGCGCCGATGCAGGGCACAGCGGCGGACCTCATCAAGCTCTCGATGATCGCCGTGCAGGACTGGCTCGAAGCGTCGGGCATCGGTGCGAAGATGATCATGCAGGTCCACGACGAACTCGTGCTCGAAGTCCCCGAGGAAGCGCTTCCCGAGGTCAGGAAGCGCTTACCTGAACTGATGTGCGGCGTCGCGAAGCTGAAGGTGCCGCTCGTGGCGGAAGTGGGCGTCGGCAACAATTGGGAAGAGGCACACTGAGAGCGCACTGGATTTTTTTGCGCAAGGCATATGCGGCGCATGTCGCATATGCCCTACATGTCGGTGACGCGCTTGTGACTGTCATCGAAGCTACGCACAATGGGTCAAACGAGGCAGGGAAACAAGACAGTCGATCGAATAAAAGCACAGGGAGAGTTCCATGCATCGCTTCATCATCGTGGGCGGAGGGGCAGGCGGTCTCGAACTGGCGACGCGTCTCGGCGACCGATTCGGCTCGACGGACGAAAAGACGCCACCCAAAGCACAGGTCACGCTCATTGACCGCAACCCGACGCATATCTGGAAGCCGCTTTTGCATGAAGTGGCGGCAGGGAGCATGGACCCGTTCACGCAGGAACTCGAATATGCGGCGCAGGCCTTGTGGCATGGCTTCGAATTCCAGCAGGGCGAACTCGTCGGGCTCAATCGCGCGAAGAAAACCATCACGGTCGGCCCGTTGCGCGATGAGCATGTGGGCGAGCTCCTGCCCGAGCGCGAGCTGGAATACGACACGCTCATCGTCGCGATCGGCAGCACGACGCACTTCTTCGGTGTCGAAGGCGCGCAGCAGAACTCGATCGCACTCGATACGGTCGGTCAGGCGGAGCTCTTCCGCAAACGCCTGATTGCCGCCTGCATGCGCGCCGAGCACTTCGCGCCCGAGCCGGTCGCGGCGGGCGCGGACGATGCCGAGGACGAGCCGGGCGTCGATCCTGTGCCGCGCATTCAGGTGGCGATCGTTGGCGCGGGCGCGACGGGCGTCGAATTGTCGGCGGAATTGCGCAACACCGCGCAGGTGCTTTCCGCATACGGTCTGCACAAGCTCGATCCGAAGCACGATATCGGCATCGTGCTGATCGAAGCGGGTCCGCGCATCCTGCCCGCGCTGCAGGAGCGCGTGTCCATCGCGACCGCGGAGCTGCTCACCAAGCTCGGCGTGAAGCTGATGACGGGCGAAACCGTCGCGCAGGTGTCGCGCGATTCGATCCATACGGCCAGCGGCAAGATGATCCGCGCGGACCTGACGGTCTGGGCGGCCGGCATCAAGGCGCCCGCGATCCTAACCAATCTCGACGGCTTGCCGACCAACCGCCTCGGCCAGCTCACCGTGCGCCGCACGCTGCAGACCGAAATCGACGACAACGTCTTCGCGCTCGGCGATTGCGCCGCGTGTCCGTGGCCCGGCAACGAGCGCAACGTGCCGCCACGCGCGCAGGCGGCGCATCAGCAGGCGAGCTTTCTGTTCAAGTCCCTCGAGCGGATGTTGCAGGGCAAGCCGCTGCCCGAATACACGTATCGCGATTTCGGCTCGCTGGTGTCGCTCGGCCATTACAGCGCGGTCGGCAATCTGATGGGCGGGCTGATCGGCGGCAACATGCTGATTGAAGGACTCTTCGCGCGCTTCATGTACATGTCGCTGTACCGGCTGCACGTCGCCGCGCTGCATGGCTATGCGCGCATGGTGCTCGATACCGTCGCGCACTGGCTGCGCCGCTCCACCGCGCCCCGCGTGAAGTTGCACTGATGTGGAATAGATCGGCCGCGCCGTTCGTTCAAAGCTGTTTAGAATGGGCGGCGCGCTTAATTCATGGCGCGCGTTCATCGTCGTGCAGTGCCGCGCAGTGTGCAGCCTTGAGCTCGCCGCGCGGTTTCGAGGACCCACGCCGCCGCACTTCACAGCAAAAATGACGCGACGGCCCTGCCGCGGGAGCCATCCATGCTAGACCCTGAAGTCGACCGCCTCATTCCGCACGTTCCGTTCAGTCGACGCACCTTCATCAAGGCGAGTATCGGCACCGGTTTCGCAGCCGCGGTGCTGCCGGTATCCGCGCAAACCATCCATACCGATACGAACGGCCTCGAAGCCGGCGAAATCGGAATTCGCGGCGCGGACGGCACGCCCGTCCCAGCGTATCGCGCGCAGCCGAAGGGCAAGACTGATTTGCCGGTCGTCATCGTGGTCCACGAGATTTTCGGGGTCCACGAGCATATCGCCGACGTGTGCCGGCGCTTCGCGAAACAAGGTTATCTGGCGATCGCGCCGGAATTCTTCACGCGTCAGGGAGATCCGAAGGCGTACCCGTCGATGCAGCAGCTGAACGAGCAGGTCGTATCGAAAGTGCCGGATTCGCAGGTGCTCTCCGACATCGATCAGGCCATCAAATGGGCGGCCGAGCACGGCGGCGATGCGAAGCGCGCGGGCATCGTCGGATTCTGCTGGGGCGGGCGCATCTCCTGGCTGTATGCGGAGCACAATCCGAATCTCAAGGCGGCGGTCGCGTTTTACGGACGGCTCGTCGGCGACAAGACGGAGATGACGCCGAACAATCCGCTCGACCTCGCGAGCCAGCTCAAGGTGCCGGTGCTCGGGCTCTACGGTCGGCAGGATCAGAGCATCCCGCAGGACACCCTCGAACAGATGAAACAGGCGCTCGCGAACGATCCTCCGCCCGCAAGAAACTCGCAGTTCGTCGTGTACGACGACGCGGGCCACGCGTTCTTCGCGGATTATCGTCCGAGCTATCGGAAGGCGGACGCCGAGGACGGCTGGAAGCGCGCGCTCGCGTGGTTCCGCGAGCACGGCGTCAAGTGACCCACCCTCAGGGATTCGGGCCGGTCGCGACAGGACGGCCCGGATCGGCGCTCCATTCGCTCCACGATCCCGGATAAAGCGCGGCGCCGTGCAGGCCGGCGATCTCCATCGCGAGGACGTTGTGGCAGGCCGTCACGCCCGAGCCGCATTGCAGGACGATGCGGTCAGCCGGTGTCGTGCCGACCAGCGCGCCGAACGCTTCGCGCAGTTCGTGCGCGGTCTTGAAGCGGCCTTCCTGCGTGAGATTGTTCTTGAAGAAGTGATTGAGCGCGCCGGGAATATGTCCGCCGACGGGGTCGATCGTCTCGTTCTCGCCGCGATAACGATCAGCGGCGCGCGCATCGATCAGCAGATGATCGCGCGTGCCGATGCTGCGCTCGATCGCCTGAGCGTCGATGGTCACCTGCAGCGGCGCGCCCGCCTTGAACGTGCCTTGGGTCTTCGGCGGCACGGCCGTGTCGAGCGCATGGCCCGCGGCTTCCCATGCCTGCAGACCGCCGTCGAGCAGCGCGACGGAATCGTGCCCGAGCCAGCGCAACAGCCACCACGCGCGCGCCGCATACATGCCGCCGTGCGCGTCGTAGGCGACGACTTGCTGGCCTTCGTTCAGGCCGAAACTCGCGAGTTTCGCGACGAGCGCCGCGCGCTCAGGCAACGGATGCCGCCCGTTCGTGCCCGTCTTGGCGCCGGACAGATCGCGATCCAGATGAAGATAGTGCGCACCGGGAACATGCCCCAGCGCGTAGGCCGCTTCGCCCGATTCGGGCGCGCCCAGATCGAAGCGGCAATCGAATACGAGGATGCTGCCGGGCGCGGCGGCGAGCCGTTCGGCGAGGTTCGTCGCCGAGATGAGCGTTGTGTAGTGGGTGTGCGGCATGACGGCTCCTGAGCGGCGCTCGATTGCGAGGGCTTGAACCGTTAGTCTAAACAAAAAGGCGAGCCCGAAAGCCCGCCTTTTCGTAACACTAGCCAAACAGCCTATGTCAGATCGCGCCGAGTTGATGCCGCAGAAACTCGTGGAAATGCTGCATGCCGGATTCCATCGGGCTCTGATACGGCCCGACCTGGTTTTCGCCACGCGACATCAGCGCGCGGCGGCCCGCGTCCATGCGCTCGGCGATTTCGTCGTCCTCGCGCGCGGTTTCCATGTACGCGGCGCGCTCCGCCTCGATGAACTCACGCTCGAACAGCGCAATCTCCTCGGGGTAGTAAAACTCGACGATGTTCGTCGTCTTTTGCGTTCCCCGCGGAATGAGCCACGACACAACCAGCACGTGCGGATACCACTCGATCATCAGACCAGGGTAGTAGACCATCCAGATCGCGCCGAACTCGGGCGGGGCACCGTTGCGAAAGCGCAGGACCTCGTCGTGCCACTTGCGGTACGTCGGGCTGCCCGGCTTCTCGAGATTCTTGTGGACGCCGACAGTCTGCACGCTGTACCAGTCGCCGAACTCCCATTCGAGGTTGTCGCACGAGACGAAGCTGCCGAGTCCCGGATGGAACGGCGCGACGTGGTAATCCTCCAGATAGACCTCGATGAAGGACTTCCAGTTGTAGTTGCACTCGTGCACTTCGACGTGATCGAACATGAAGCCCGAAAAGTCGAAATGGCGCGCGGTGCCAAGCCTCGCGAGATCCGCAGCGACGTTGCGGCCCTCCGATTCGAACAGCAGACCTTGCCAGTTCTGCAGCGGCGTCTTGCCGAGGTTCAGGCAGGGCTTGTCCGCGAAATGCGGCGCGCCGAGCAGTTGACCGTGGAGATCGTAGGTCCAGCGATGCAGCGGGCAGACGATGTTGTCGGCGCTGCCGCGGCCATTGAGCATGATCGCCTGGCGATGGCGACACACGTTCGACAGCAGTTCGATATTGTCCTGCTGATTACGGACGAGCACGCGCCCTTCGCCTTCGCCCGGAAGCGCGAAATAGTTTCCCGCTTCGGGAACCATGAGTTCGTGCCCGACGTAGCGTGGACCTTGCTTGAAAAGTGTGTCGAGTTCGCGCGTAAGAAGCGCTTCGTCAAAGTAAGCCGTGACTGGCAGCTGACTGTGAATGGCGTTCAGCTGCAATGCATTGCTCAGATTGGACATTCCCACTCCCGATGAAAACGTGAAAGCAGTGAACAACCCAACCATCGAAGATTCGATTTAGGGAGCCCGCGATTATACCGAAATTCGCCACAGAGGGGCGCTTAAGGTCTTGATTTGGGTATAAATTGTCGCGGGAGGTCCTCGCAACGGCGCGGCATACGACCGTGGAGGACACGCCGCCGCAAGGATTGGCGGAGAATGCCGCAACGCAGTGCTAGCCGTTCCGCATAGACCGGATGCAGGTCGAAAATTTGGCTTTTGCCGTAGAATGTGCGACTTGGTTCCAAAAATTCAATTGCACATCCACGATTCATGGCGAAGACCGCTGCCCAGGAAACAGACGAGAAATCCGGCGCCGACGTAGAGAGCCCGGACGCCGCGCAGCTTCCGCAGAACTACGAGGCGGCGCTGGCCGAACTCGAATCGCTCGTAGCGCGCATGGAAGAGGGCGCGTTGAGTCTCGAGGAATCGCTCGCGGCATATCGCCGCGGCGCGGCGCTTGTGGGCTTTTGCCAACAGCAGCTCGAAAAAGTCGAGCAGCAGGTGCGCGTTCTCGACGGCGAGACGCTCAAGCCGCTGCCCGCCGAGGTAAAGCGTGCGACCCAGAGTGCAGGAGCCGGAAACGACAGCGGGGACGACGACCTATGACCTTCGAACAATGGATGCGCGCGACGCTCGACCGCGTCGAGACCGCACTCGAACACACGCTTCCGGGCACGGACGTCGCGCCCGCGCGCCTGCACGAGGCCATGCGCTATGCCGTGCTGGGCGGCGGCAAGCGGGTGAGACCGCTCCTGGTCCACGCGGCGGGCGAACTGACCGGCGCGAGCGCGCAAGCCGTGGAAGCAGCGAGCGCGGCGCTCGAGATGATTCACGTCTATTCGCTGGTGCATGACGACATGCCCGCCATGGACGACGACGCGCTGCGCCGGGGTAAGCCCACGGTACACATCCAATATGACGAAGCGACGGCGCTGCTCGTCGGCGACGCGTTGCAATCGCAAGCGTTCGTCGCGCTGACCGCCGAAGGCAACGGCCTGAACGATGCCCAGCAAGCCGCGCTCGTACGCGAACTGGCGGTCGCGAGCGGCTCGCTCGGCATGGCGGGCGGGCAGGCTATCGACCTGGAAAGCGTCGGGCGCAAGCTGTCGCGGCCCGAGCTCGAAACGATGCATCGCAAGAAAACGGGCGCACTGCTGCGCGCGTCGGTGCGCATGGGCGCGCTCGCGGGCGCGCATCCGGGCGCGGAGGCGCTGGCGTCGCTGGACCAGTACGCCGCCGCGGTAGGCCTCGCGTTTCAGGTCGTCGACGACATTCTGGACGTCACCGCCGACTCCGCCACGCTCGGCAAGACCGCCGGCAAGGACGCGCAGCACGACAAACCCACTTACGTGTCGATCATCGGGCTCGACGCGTCGCGTGAACTCGCCGTGCAGCTCGGCCGCGACGCGCATGCCGCGATCCAGCCGTTCGGCGCGCGCGGCCAGCGCCTGGCGGAGCTCGCCGACCTGGTCGTGAACCGGGTGAATTGATTGTTGAACGCGTGACGAAGCCCACGGCGCGATAGCTTTGATGAAACAATCGCGCCGAACGAATCACGCCAGTTTTCCTAAAATGGGACGACGATGTACGACTTGCTGAAAACCATCGACGATCCGGCCGATCTCCGCGCCCTCGATCGCCGCCAACTGCAACCGCTGGCCGACGAGCTGCGAGCCTACGTGCTCGACAGCGTGTCCCAGACGGGCGGCCATCTGTCGTCCAATCTGGGCACGGTGGAGCTGACGATCGCGTTGCACTATGTGTTCGATACGCCTAATGACCGCATCGTCTGGGATGTCGGCCATCAGACGTATCCACACAAGATACTCACTGGCCGCCGCGATCAGATGCCGGGCCTGCGTCAACTGGGCGGCATTTCCGGCTTCCCGCGCCGCAGCGAATCCGAATACGACACCTTCGGCACCGCGCATTCGAGCACGTCGATTTCGGCGGCGCTCGGCATGGCGATCGCCAACAAGCTGCAGGGCGACAACCGCTTTTCGATCGCCGTGATCGGCGACGGCGCGATGACCGCGGGCATGGCCTTCGAGGCGATGAACAACGCCGGCGTCGCCGACGACGTGCCGCTGCTCGTGATCCTCAACGACAACGACATGTCGATCTCGCCGCCGGTCGGCGCGCTGAATCGCCATCTCGCGCGTCTGATGTCGGGCCGTTTCTACGCCGCCGCGCGCGCGGGCGTCGAACGCGTGCTGCGCCATGCGCCGCCGGTGCTCGATCTCGCCCGCAAGCTCGAAGAGCACGCGAAGGGCATGATCGTGCCGGCCACACTCTTCGAGGAGTTCGGCTTCAACTACATCGGGCCGATCGACGGTCACGATCTCGACTCGCTGATCCCGACGCTGCAGAACATCAAGGAACTGCGCGGCCCGCAATTCCTGCACGTCGTCACGAAGAAAGGCCAGGGCTACAAGCTCGCCGAAGCCGATCCGGTGCTCTATCACGGTCCCGGCAAGTTCAATCCGGCCGAAGGCATCAAGCCTGCGGCGACGCCTTCGAAGAAGACGTACACGCAAGTCTTCGGCGAATGGCTGTGCGACGCCGCGGCGCTCGATTCGCGCGTGGTCGGCATCACGCCGGCGATGCGCGAAGGCTCGGGCATGGTGGAGTTCGAGAAGCGCTTCCCGGATCGTTATTTCGATGTCGGCATCGCGGAGCAGCACGCGGTCACGTTCGCGGGCGGTTTGGCGGCCGATGGCATGAAGCCCGTCGTCGCCATTTACTCCACGTTCCTGCAACGCGGCTACGACCAGTTGATTCACGACGTCGCGCTGCAGAACCTGCCGGTGGTGTTCGCGATCGACCGCGCGGGCCTCGTCGGCGCGGACGGCGCGACGCACGCCGGCAACTACGATCTCGCGTTCCTGCGCTGCATTCCGAACATGACGGTGATGGCCGCGTCGGACGAAAACGAGTGCCGCCAGATGCTTTACACGGCGCTGCAGCAGCCAAACCCGACGGCCGTGCGCTATCCGCGCGGCGCGGGCACGGGCGTCGCGACGGTCAAGCAGATGACCGCGATTCCCGTCGGCAAGGGCGAAATTCGCCGTGAGTCGTCGCAGAAACTCGGCTCGGGCAAGCGCATCGCGATCTGCGCGTTCGGCACGATGGTCGCGCCGTCGGTGGCCGCCGGGGAAGAGCTCGATCTGACCGTTGCCAACATGCGTTTCGTGAAGCCGGTCGACGCCGATCTGCTGCGCGAACTCGCCGCGACGCACGACGCCATCGTGACCATCGAAGAAGGGGCGATCATGGGCGGCGCGGGCTCCGCGTGCGTCGAAGCGCTTCTGGCGAGCGGCGTCATCAAGCCGGTGCTGCAACTCGGTTTGCCTGACGTCTTCATCGATCACGGCGATCCCGCCAAGCTGCTGTCGAGCGTGGGGCTCGACGCGGCCGGCATCGTCCGCTCGATTCGCGAGCGTTTCGTCGACGCCGTCGAAAGCGCGCACGCAGGCAAGCTGACGAAGCGCGTCGCCTGACGCATCGCTTCGGACGGCGCGCTCGGGGCGCGTCGTGCATCAACGCTTTGGCACACGGCGCGGACCTCCATCCGCGCCGTGTGCGCTTCAACGTTTCGAACCGCTCGCGTTTCTCCGGCTCGCGGCGCATAAGGACATAACAAAATGAATCAGATGAATCCCGCCTTCGTGATGCCCGACGTCCAGAGCACGCCCGACACGCGCCAGATCGCGATTCAGCGCGTGGGTGTGAAAGGCGTGCGGCATCCGTTGTCGGTGGTGACGCAAAGCGGCGTCAAGCCGAGCGTCGGCGTGTGGAATCTCGACGTGCATCTGCCTGCCGAACAGAAGGGCACGCACATGTCGCGCTTCGTCGCGCTGCTGGAGGAGAATCGCCATCCGCTCGATCAGCACGCGCTGCGCGGTTTGCTCGCCGTGATGTTGTCGAAGCTCGAAGCGCATTCGGGGCGCATCGAAGTCACGCTGCCGTATTTCGTGATGAAAACCGCGCCGGTTTCCGGCGTGCAAAGCCTGCTGGACTACGAAGTGACGTTCATCGCGCAGCGCCGCGACGGTGACACGCGCATGTCGATGAAAGTGCTCGTGCCGGTGACGAGCCTGTGCCCGTGCTCGAAGCAGATCTCGCAGTACGGCGCGCATAACCAGCGCTCGCACGTGACGATCACGGCCGAAGTCGCCGATGACATCGCGGTCGAGGAACTGATTCGGATCGCGGAAGAAGAAGCGTCGTGCGAACTGTGGGGCTTGCTGAAGCGCCCCGACGAAAAGTTCGTCACCGAGCGCGCGTATGAAAATCCGAAGTTCGTAGAAGACCTCGTGCGCGATGTCGCGACGCGCCTGAACGCGGATCAGCGCATCGTCGCGTACGTGCTCGAAGCGGAGAACTTCGAGTCGATCCACAATCACAGCGCGTACGCGGTCATCGAGCGGGACAAGCGCCGCGACGCGTAAGTCTTTTCAGGCGAGCGCCGTTTCCGACGAAACGTGCGCTTCCCGCACCGAAGCGACGACCAGCGCCGCCAGCCGCTCGACGGGCGGCGATGCGCTCCCCGCAGCGCGATGCAACGCGAGCGGGATCGACGGCAACGCGGGCAGGCCGAATTCACTGGCGTCGATCGCGCGGACGGTCGCCGGCAAGCCGTAGCTCGTGCGCACCGTCACACCCAGACCCGCGGCCGCCGCCGCCCACAATCCCGACAGGCTCGGGCTCGTGAACGCCACGCGCCATTTGATGCCCGCGCGGTCGAGTGCCGCCGCCGCCGCGCTGTTGAAGAGACACGGACGATCGAAGGCGATGAGCGGCAAGGGTTCGTCTGCGTCGAAGTGCCACGGAACCGCCGATGACGCGATCCAGCGCATCCGCGGCGCGGCGATCGGCTCGGCGATCATCGCGGCGTTGCTGTCGCCGGTGACGCTCGTCGGGCCCCAGGCGAGCGCGAGATCGAGTTGCCCGGAATCGATGCGCTCCAGAAGCTCCGTGTTGCGCCCGACGCGCGCTTCGATCCGCACCTTCGGATGCGCCCGCGCGAAGCGGCCGAGCACGTCCGGCAACACCACTTCGCCGAAGTCTTCCTGCAAGCCGAGCCGAATCCAGCCCTCCAGATCCACGCCGCGAATCGCCGCCGAAGCTTCATCGTTCAGATCGACGAGACGACGCGCATAGGCGAGCATCACCTCGCCCGCGTCGGTGAGCGCGAGTCCGCGTCCGGATTTGCGAAACAGCACCGCGCCGGCCTGTTCTTCCAGCTTGCGCAGTTGGGCGCTCACCGCCGACGTCGAGCGTCCGACGCGATCCGCCGCCTTGGCGAAGCTGCCCAGATCCATGCCCGCGACGAAGCTGCGTAGCACCGCGAGATCGAATGTCGTCTGCCTCATGGCGATCGTCCTGATTTTCCGAATGGTCGATGAAAAACTTTGCGATTTTCAGGACGATGCTAAGCCTGCAAACTGCGTGCAGTCAATCGCATATGGACCTTCCAATGGCCACCTCTCTCGTCACGGATGTCCCCGAATCCGGCGTCGGACATCGCTGGAAAGTGCTCGGCGTCGGCGTGGCGGCCAACGCCAGCTTTTCGGCTGCGGCGGCGGGCATCCCGACCACCGGCGTGTGGATGCGCGGCGGCTATCACCTGAGCAACGGCGAACTCGGGCTCGTGCTGGGCGCGCTGGGGCTCGGGATCGCGATATCGGAGCTTCCGTGGGGCGTGTTGACGGATCGCTGGGGCGATCGTCCCGTTCTGCTGACCGGTCTGCTGTCGACCGCCGCCGTGCTCGTCGCGATGAGTCTTTTCGCGGTGCCGTCGTCGGCCACGCTCGCCTGGCTCGTCTTCGCGATGTGCACGCTCGGGGTTCTGGGCGGCAGCGTGAACGGATCGAGTGGACGCGCGGTGATGGCGTGGTTCGCCGAAGGCGAGCGCGGTCTCGCGATGAGCATCCGGCAGACCGCGGTGCCGCTCGGCGGCGGCATCGGCGCGGCGTTGCTGCCGTGGCTGGCGTCGTCGCATGGCTTCGCGGCGGTGTTCGGCGCGCTCGCGGCGATGTGCGCGGTGTCCGGCGCGTTCGCCTGGCGCTGGCTGCGCGAGCCACCGGCCGCGACGCATCGCGCGGCGGCGCACAAGGGCCCCGCGCCGCTCGCGAACGTGCTGGTCTGGCGCGTCGTGCTCGGCATCGGCATCCTGTGCGTGCCGCAGGTCGCGGTGGTGACCTTCGCGACCGTCTTCCTGCACGATGCCGGCCGTTTCGGCGTGACGGAGATCAGCGCGACAATGGGCGCGATCCAGCTCGGCGCGATGGCGATGCGTGTCTGGAGCGGCCGTCACACCGACCGGCACGGCAACCGGCGCGCGTACCTGAGGGTGTCGGTGATCGTGGCGTCGGCATCGTTCGTCGCGTTGGCGGCGGCGATCGCGAATGGCGCCGCGCACACGCCCTGGCTGCTCGCGGCGATGCTCGTCTTCGCGGGCATCTGCGTCTCGGCGTGGCACGGCGTCGCGTACACGGAGTTGGCGACGCTCGCAGGCACGCAACGCGCCGGCACCGCCCTCGGCATGGGAAACACGGCCGCGTTCGCCAGCTTCTTCGTGACGCCGCTCGTCCTTCCGCACGTGCTCGCGGCCGGTTCGTGGGCGATCGTATGGCTGGCCGCGGGCGTGTGCGCGTCGTTCGCGTTCTGGTTGTTTCCGGGGCCCGCGCCACTTTAAACTGGCCGTCCTGCAAACGACCACGCGGAGCCGCATCGTGATCCTCATCGGCCAATACGATTCACCGTTCGTGCGGCGTGTCGCCATCGCGCTGAAGCTCTACGGCGTGGCGTACGAGCATCGCCCGTGGTCGACATTCGGCGATGCCGACAGGATCGCGCCCTACAACCCGCTATGCCGCGTGCCGACGCTCGTGCTCGATTCGGGCGATGCGCTCATCGAAAGCACGATGATTCTCGATTATCTCGACGAACAGGCTGGCGACGCCCGCGCGATGGTCGCATCGGGCGGGCCGCAGCGGTGGCAGGCGCTGAAGGTGTGCGCGCTCGCGACGGGTCTCGCCGACAAGGCCGTCGCGCTCGTCTACGAACGCGTGATGCACAAGGAGAAATCGCAGACGTGGCTCGATCGCTGTACAGGGCAGGTCGAGCGCGTGCTGAACGCGCTGGAAGCCGACCGCGCCCCGCGCGCGACGCCTTTCTGGTTCGGCGATTCGATCGGTCACGCGGATATCGCGGTGGCGTGCGCGCTGCGCTTTGCGCGCGAGGCCCATCCGGAGATATTTACACCGACGCGCTGGCCGATGTTGATCGGCCACAGCGACCGGTGCGAAGCGCTGCCGGTCTTCAAAGCCATCGTGCAGCCGTTCAACCCGCCGCGATGAAAATCAGGCGCGCGCGAGCGACGTGAGATCCCAGCGCGGCTTCACGGTGAACGCGTAATCGCGCACGGCCTGCTCCGGCCAGCGCGAAAGCCGCAGCGCGCCCGCGAGCGCGATCATCGCGCCGTTGTCGGTGCAGAGCGAGAGATCGGGGTAATGCACGTCGAAACGCCGCTTCGCCGCCGCCGCCGACAGCGCCTCGCGCAACTGCCGGTTCGCGCCGACGCCGCCCGCCACGACGAGCCGCTTCAGGCCCGTTTTCTTCAACGCGGCCAGCGATTTGGCGACAAGCACGTCCACGGCCGCATCGACGAAACCGCGCGCGAGATCCGCTTTCGCCTGTTCGCAGACGTTGTCGAGCTTGCGACTCTGCGTGAGCACAGCGGTTTTCAGGCCGCTGAAGCTGAAGTCGAGGTCGCCGGAATGGAGCATCGGGCGCGGCAGCGTGACCGCGCCGGGCATGCCGAATTCCGCGAGCCGCGACACTTCCGGTCCGCCCGGATAGCCGAGGCCGAGCAGCTTCGCGGTTTTGTCGAAGGCTTCGCCGGCGGCGTCATCAAGGGTTTCGCCGAGCGTCTCGTAGACGCCTACATCGGTCACGCGCATCAGTTGCGTGTGTCCGCCCGACACGAGCAGCGCGACGAACGGAAAGGGCGGCGGTTCATCGACGAGCAGCGGCGACAGCAAATGCCCTTCGAGATGATGGATGCCGACAGTCGGCTTGTCCCACGCCATTGCGAGCGAATTGGCGATGCTCGCGCCCACCAGCAGCGCGCCCGCGAGGCCCGGTCCCTGCGTGAACGCGATGGCGTCGATGTCGGCGCGCCGTGCGCCGGATTTCTCGAGCACTTCTTCGAGCAGCGGCAGCGCGCGGCGGATGTGATCGCGCGAAGCCAGCTCCGGCACGACGCCGCCGTAATCGCGATGCATCGCAATTTGCGAGTGAAGGGCGTGCGAAAGCAGGCCGCGCTCGGTGTCGTAGAGCGCGAGGCCGGTTTCGTCGCAGGAGCTTTCGATGCCTAGAACTAGCATGAGCGTGATGCGCTGGAGGGAACAGAAAAGTATAGCAGCGGCGGTCGAAGCGCGTCCCGCAGGTAGAATGCCGGCATGGAATCTTTCGATATCGCCGTCATCGGCGCGGGCGCGGCCGGCATGATGTCCGCGGCAGTGGCCGCGCAATCCGGGCGCCGCGTCGTGCTCATCGACCACGCCGAACGCCTCGCCGAGAAAATCCGCATCTCCGGCGGCGGGCGCTGCAACTTCACCAACATCAACGCGCAGCCGGCCAACTTCCTGTCGGCGAATCCGCATTTTTGCCGCTCCGCGCTGGCGCGCTACACGCCGCGCGATTTTCTCGCGCTGCTCAAGCAGTATCGCGTGAAATGGCACGAGAAGCACAAGGGCCAGCTCTTCTGCGACGACTCCAGCGAAACGATCATCGACCTGTTGAAAAGCGAGTGCGATGCGGGCCGCGTCGCGTGGCGGCGTCCGGTCGTCGTTCACGATATTCGTCACGATGGCGCGCGTTTCGCGCTCGACACGACTACGGGCGCGATCGGCGCGGCGGCGCTCGTGATCGCGACGGGCGGCCTGTCGATTCCGAAGATCGGCGCGACGGACTTCGGCTACCGCGTCGCGAAGCAGTTCGGCCACAAGCTCATCGATACACGTCCCGCGCTCGTGCCGCTCACGTTCACGTCCGCGGACTGGGCGCCGTTCGCTGCGCTGTCGGGGCTTTCGCTGCCGGTGCGCATCGGCACGGGTAAAGGCAAAATGCGCGGCGAGTTCGATGAAGACCTGCTGCTCACGCATCGCGGCGTGTCGGGGCCGGGCGTGCTGCAGATATCGAGCTACTGGAACACGTCGGAGCCGATCCACGTCGATCTGCTTCCCGATGCCGACGCCACCGACATGCTGATCGAAGCCAAAGCGGGCGCGAAAAAGCAGATCGGCAATTTTCTCGCCGAGCACGTGCCGGCGCGCCTCGCGCACGCGTGGCTGGAGGCGCAGCGCGTGCCCGTCGATGCGCGTCTCGCCGATTTGCCCGACCGCACGTTGCGCGCGATCGGCGCGTCGCTGTCGGACTGGACGCTCACGCCTAGCGGGACCGAAGGGTATCGCAAGGCGGAGGTCACGCGCGGCGGCGTCGACACGCGCGAGCTTTCGTCCGCAACGATGATGAGCGAGCGCGTGGCCGGCCTCTATTTCATCGGCGAAGCGGTCGATGTCACCGGCTGGCTCGGCGGCTACAACTTCCAGTGGGCGTGGGCGTCGGGCGTCGCGGCGGGCAAGGCCGCCGCCGAGTTCACGCGCAGCGCGGCGACGGCCGCGTGAGCGGCCAGTCCGGGGTTTTGACGAGCCTCGGAAAGCCGACCCGTTTGCTATACTCGGACGGTCATCGGAGGATTCTCTCCGCTCTGGCTCGCGCTCTGAAAACGTCCTGCTAAATCCCGCTTGAGGAGGCGTTCCCAAGCGGGTTTTTGCTTTCGCGGGATGGTCGTGCGCGCAGCCGGAATCCAAACTTTCGCAATTGCACCGGGTGAACGATGAGCCTCAAAGACCAGATCAGCGACGACATGAAGACTGCGATGCGCGCAAAGGAGACCGAGCGCCTCGGCACAATTCGCTTGCTGCTCGCGGCAATCAAGCAACGTGAAGTCGACGATCGCATCACGCTCGACGACGCGGGCATCACCGGCGTCATCGACAAGATGATCAAGCAACGCAAGGATTCGATCAGCCAGTTCGAAGCGGCGGGCCGCACCGATCTCGCCGACAAGGAGAAGGCGGAGCTGGCGGTGTTGTCGGCGTACATGCCCGAACAGCTTTCCGTCGATGCGATCGCCGCCGAAGTTCAGGCCGCCATCGCCGCGACGGGCGCCGCGGGCCCGCAGGACATGGGCAAGGTCATGGGCGTGCTGAAGCCGAAGCTCGCCGGCAAGGCCGACATGACCGCCGTCTCCGCGCAGGTGAAGGCCGCCCTCGCCAAGTGACGTCCGCAGCAGACTGACCGGTGATCCCGCACGCATTCCTGCAGGACTTGCTCAACCGCGTCGATATCGTCGACGTGGTGGGCCGTTACGTCCAGTTGAAAAAGGGCGGCGCGAACTTCATGGGCCTCTGTCCGTTTCACAACGAGAAGAGCCCGTCGTTCACGGTCAGCCCGACCAAGCAGTTCTATCACTGCTTCGGCTGCGGCGCGCACGGCACCGCAATCGGCTTTCTGATGGAGCACACCGGACTCACGTTTCCGGAGGCCGTGAAGGACCTCGCGCAAGGCGCGGGATTGACGGTGCCGCAGGAACCGTCATCGTTCAATCGCGGCGGCGGTAGCAGCGGCGGTGACTACGCGCCGAGCAAGGCGGTCAGCGTCGCGTTGACGGACGTGATGCAGACGGCGTGCGATTTCTATCGCAAGCAGCTGCGCGGCGCGCCGAACGCCATCGCTTATCTGAAGAAGCGCGGGCTGACCGGCGAGATCGCCGCGCGTTTCGGGCTGGGTTACGCACCGGACGGCTGGCAGAATCTCGAAGCCGCATTTCCCGATTATCGCGATGAAAACCTGGTGGAATCCGGGCTCGTGATCGTCAGCGAGAAAACCGATTCGCAGGGTCAGGCGCGGCGCTACGACCGCTTCCGCGAACGCGTGATGTTCCCGATCCGCAACGTGAAAGGCAACGTGATCGGGTTCGGCGGACGCGTGCTCGACGGCGGTGAGCCGAAGTATTTGAACTCTCCGGAAACGCCGTTGTTCAGCAAGGGTAGCGAACTGTACGGATTGTTCGAAGCGCGGCTCGCGATTCGCGAACTGGGCTACGCGCTCGTCGTCGAAGGCTATATGGATGTCGTCGCGCTCGCGCAGCTTGGTTTCGCGAACGGCGTCGCGACGCTCGGCACGGCCTGCACGCCGGTTCATGTGCAAAAGCTGTTTCGTCAGACGGACACCGTGGTCTTCAGCTTCGACGGCGATTCGGCGGGCCGCCGCGCCGCACGGCGCGCGCTGGAGGCGGCGCTTCCGCACGCGGCGGACAATCGCACGATCAAGTTCCTCTTTCTGCCGAAGGAACACGATCCCGACAGCTACGTGCGCGAGTTCGGCACGGACGGTTTCGGCGAGCAGGTAGATCGTGCAATGCCGCTGTCGCAATTCCTGCTGAACGAGGTGCTCAACGACAAGGAACTGGAGCAGCCGGAAGGCCGCGCGAAAGCGCTCTTCGACGCCAAGCCGCTGCTTCAGGCGCTGCCCGCGAACGCGCTGCGGGTGCAGATCCTGCATATGCTCGCGGACCGGCTCGACACGCCGTTCACCGAGATCGCCGCGCTATGCGACATCGATTCGCGTGCGGCCGCCGTTGCGCGCGCGAACGTGCCTAAGAGCGAGCGCCGTCGCGTAACCGGGCAGGAGCAGCGCGCGCTGCGCAATCTGGTGATGTATCCGGGCATCGCGGGTTCGCTCGATCAGGACAGCGAGCGCACTCTTGTCACGATGACCGAGCACGGCGAGCTTTTCAGCGAGGTGATCGGTCATGCGCGCGAACTCGGTGGCGAAGCGGAATTTCAGATGCTTTCGGACGTTTTGAGAAATGCAGCAAATGCGCCCACGTACGAAGATATCTTCCAGGAAATTCTCGCCTATGATGAAAACGTTCGCGATTTGCTGATGCGCGACCCGTCCGATGAGGATGCGGCGCAGCGGGTCGAGGAGCAACGACGCCTGCTCGCCGAGGAATTGCGGGCGACGGTCGTCAAGTTGCGTCATGACAGCTATCGGGCGCGGCTGGATCAATTGGCGCGGCAGTCGAGCCTGTCGGCGGAAGAGGTCGCGGAGTTTTCGGACCTGTCGGCCAAAGTGGCGCAGATCAAGGCGGGGCGCGGCGCGAACCCGGATGCGGGAAGATGAGAATGCTATAATCAAAAGTTCAAACCGAATTGCTTTTTGTCAACTGTTTGCGGGTTTTTACTAACTTTTAGCGGCAGATGTAGGGCTGGCATCGAGCAATTGACAGAGAGCATTTGAGCGTATCGCGGTAAGAGCAAGAGGCGGAAGAAGGGCGGTGGCTTCGTCGGCTGACGAGTGCGGTGTTGTGCAGCTTCGTGGTGCGGGCCGCATAAATCACACGAAACGGCCGGATAAGCACGCCGACGTACAGACGGGCGTAAGGGAAGCGGCTGCCATTGAGGGTAGGGCGAAGAGACGATTAACACTCATTCGATCCGCGATGGCGCCCCGGGCAGGGCACGCAGGACGAAAGCAGCGTGCGCGTATTGGGTATTCACGGTTCCATCGGCTGTTGTCCAGCAGCCGCGAGTCGAGACTAGAGCCGGTATGGCGAACTCCATGACGAAAAAGCTGAACGATGTATCCGTCGAAGACGACGCAGTGCAAAACGCAGAGTCTGGCGCCGCTCCGGCGGCGAAGGTCGAAAAGGCCAGGGCCCGCGATCGCCGTGCGAAGGAAAAAGCGCTTCTGAAGGACGCGTTCTCGTCGAGCGCGCCCGGCACCGTCGAGGAACTCGAGGAGCGGCGCGGCAAGCTGCGCGCGCTCATCAAGCTCGGCAAGGAGCGCGGCTTCCTCACCTACGGCGAGATCAACGATCACCTTCCGGACAACTTCACGGAAACCGAGGCGATCGAAGGCATCATCAGCACGTTCAATGACATGGGCGTGGCGGTGTACGAGCAGGCGCCCGATGCCGAGACGCTCCTTCTGAACGACAACGCGCCGAACGCCTCTTCCGACGATGAAGTCGAGGAAGAAGCCGAAGTCGCGCTCTCCACCGTCGATTCCGAATTCGGCCGCACGACCGACCCGGTGCGCATGTACATGCGCGAGATGGGCACGGTCGAACTGCTGACGCGCGAAGGCGAGATCGAGATTGCAAAGCGCATCGAGGATGGCCTGAAGCATATGGTCATGGCGATCTCCGCGTGCCCGACGACCATCGCGGATATTCTCGCGATGGCCGAGCGCGTACAGAACGAGGAAGTGCGCGTCGATGAGCTCGTCGATGGCCTGATCGATCCGAACGCGCAGGACACGGACGGTTTCTCGGAGCAGGAAGCCGAGGCGATCGAATCGGAAGACGAGGAAACCGAGGAAGAGGGCGACGAGGAAGAGGAAGAAGAGGACGACGGCAGTGCGCAAGCCAGCGCCAACGCGGCGCAGCTCGAAGCGCTGAAGCTCCAGTCGCTCGAGAAGTTCGCGCTCATCAGCGAATGGTTCGACAAGATGCGCCGCGCCTACGAGAAGGAAGGCTACAAGTCGAAGGCATATCTGAAGGCGCAGGAAGCCATCCAGACCGAGCTCATGAACATCCGCTTCACGGCGCGCACGGTCGAGCGCCTGTGCGACACGCTGCGCGCGCAGGTCGACGAGGTGCGTCAGGTCGAGCGGCAGATTCTGCATACCGTCGTCGACAAGTGCGGCATGCCGCGCGCGGAATTCATCACGCGCTTCCCCGGCAGCGAAACGGATCTCGAATGGGCCGACAAGGTCGTCGCGGAAGGTCACGACTACAGCGCGGTGCTGGAGCGCAACATTCCCGCGATTCGCGAGCAACAGCAGCGTCTTCTGGACTTGCAGGCGCGCGTCGTGTTGCCGCTGAAGGACCTGAAAGAGACCAACCGCCAGATGGCCGCGGGCGAGCTGAAGGCGCGCCAGGCGAAGCGTGAAATGACCGAGGCGAATCTGCGTCTCGTGATTTCCATCGCGAAGAAGTACACGAACCGCGGCTTGCAGTTCCTCGATCTCATCCAGGAGGGCAACATCGGCCTGATGAAGGCGGTGGACAAGTTCGAATATCGTCGCGGCTACAAGTTTTCGACCTACGCGACGTGGTGGATTCGTCAGGCCATCACGCGGTCTATCGCGGACCAGGCGCGCACGATCCGCATTCCGGTTCACATGATCGAGACGATTAACAAAATGAACCGCATCTCGCGGCAGATTCTGCAGGAGACCGGGCTCGAGCCCGATCCGGCGACGCTTGCCGAGAAGATGGAAATGCCGGAGGACAAGATCAGGAAAATCATGAAGATCGCGAAGGAACCGATCTCCATGGAAACGCCGATCGGCGACGACGACGATTCGCATCTCGGCGATTTCATCGAGGATACGAACACGGTCGCGCCATCGGACGCCGCGCTGCATGCGTCGATGCGGGACGTCGTGAAGGACGTTTTGGATTCGCTGACGCCGCGTGAGGCGAAGGTGTTGCGAATGCGTTTTGGCATCGAGATGAGCACGGATCACACGCTGGAAGAGGTCGGCAAGCAGTTCGACGTAACGCGCGAGCGGATCAGGCAGATCGAGGCGAAGGCGCTGCGCAAGCTGCGTCATCCGAGCCGCTCGGACAAGCTCAAGTCGTTCCTCGAGGGCAACTGACGGGACTTGTTTTGAGAGGCGTTGTGAGGCAAACTCGCTACCCTTCGAGAAACGCCCAGCGCAATGTTCGGATGTGACAGAAAGCGCCGATAGCGGCGCTTTCTTTTTTGCCCTTCCTATCTTCAAAGGGCCGGAAGCTTAACTGGTATAAGCTGTCGACTCATAATCGACCGATAGAGGGTTCGAGTCCCTCCCGGCCCACCAAATAAGTCTTTTAAAATCAGAGACTTATAGAAATTTCGTGCGTTTCAGGGACGTGCCAGGGACAATTTTGAATTCGGAATCCTAAGCTAACGGTTAGCTTGCGGTGAATGTGTGTCGATTTTTCACGATCGGGCGGTGGACAGCAATGCCGGTTCGGTCAGGCTAACAGGTAGGGTTTCAGTGAAGTCGAGTCAAAATGAGCGCGTGCCGCTGTTGAAGCAATGCGTCGGGCAACTCGGCCTGGCGCTCACGGTGGGGCTGCTGCGTCTCTTTGCGGTGCTGCCCTACGGGTGGGTTGCCCGCCTGGGCCACGCGGTGGGCACCATGCTGTATGCGATTCCGAGTTCCCGAAAACATATCGCGCTGGTCAATCTGCGCCTGTGCTTTCCGGACAAGAGTGCGCGCGAGTACGATGATCTTGCTCGGGCACACTTTCAACACGTCATTCGAAGCTATTTCGAACGGGGCATCCAGTGGTTTGGCAGCGAGCAGTCGCTCCAGAAGCTGGTGCGGATTGAAAGCCGCATCGACCTGGAAGCCCAAGACGCGGCGCCGACGATTTTTCTGGGCTTTCATTTTGTGAGTATCGAGGTGAGGTGCATTCTTTACTCCACGCGTTTGCCGGCGGCGTCGCTGTACACGCGCATGTCGAACGAGCGGCTGTGCGAGGTGGCTCGGCGGCAGCGAGGACGATTTGGCGCGCAGATGATTGAACGCTCGACCAGTGCGAGAAAGATTGTGGGACTGCTGCGCTCGGGCATCCCCGTGATGCTGGCGGCGGACATGGACCACGGCATCGAGAACTCGGTGTTTGTGCCGTTTTTCGGCGTCCCCGCCTGTACGCTCACCTCGGTTTCGCGCCTGGCCAAACTGGCCGGTGCGAGGGTGGTGCCGTTCGTGACGCAGGTGCTGCCCGATTACCAGGGCTATAAGCTGACGGTGTACGAACCGCTCAGCGGGTTTCCCTCAGAGAGCGATACGCTCGATGCGAGTCGAATCAACGCACTGCTTGAGACGTTGATCCGGCCGTGCCCGGAGCAGTATTATTGGGTCCATCGGCGGTTCAAGAGTCGCCCCGCCGGAGAGGCTGGGGTGTACTGAACCTCGCTTCAGCGTGAATACGGCGATGCTGAGCCGCCCGCCGTTGCCACCGACACGCCCAGCGCCGACTCCAGCCGCGCCATCTCCAAGTCGTTCTGGTTGCCGTCGATCCACTTGGTGTAGATGCGCAGGAACATCTCGACGGTGTGGCCGAGTTGCTTGGCGCAAAACGCCGGCGTCATTCCCGCCATTAGCATGCTGGTCGCGTAGCTGTGACGCATGTTGTAGGGGCGCCGATAGCGAATCCCCAGGCGCTTCAGAATTCGCGACCAGTACACCCGCAGGAACGCCTCCTCGCTATGCCAGGGCTTGCCATGCCGTGGATCCTGAAACACGCGCCCGCCCGCCAAGGCCGTGATCGCGCGTTGGCGTTGGAGCGCCGCGCGTGAGCGGCTGTTCAGACGCACGAGCCGCGCTTCCGACGTCTTGGTGCGATCCTTCTCCTCGCCGCACACCAGCACGCGCTCGATTGAGATCACGTCACCGTAGAAATCCACATAGCGCCAGTCGAGCCCGTTCATCTTGGAGGTGCGCAACCCGGACCAGAACCAGAATTCGATGTAGTTGTGAATCTGCGGTTCGATCAAGGCCGCCTCGGCGATGATCGCTTCGGATTCATCGCGCGAGAAGGGATTGGCTGGCTGACGCTGGTGCTTGGCGCGGGGCACGCCTTCGGCCAGATTGGTGGGCAGCAGCTTCTCGGTGACCGCCAGCGCCAACGCCTGACGCAGCACCGACACATAGTTGTTGATGGTCTTGCCGCAGAGTTCAGGCCGTCCGGCGATCGCCATCAGAATGTGCGAGAGCTTGAGCGACCGCAGCGCCAACGTGCCCATCGGGCGATCCTTGGCGTCGCACCGCGCCCGGCTCCAGAACTTGACGCCGCCGACGTAGCCGCGTCGAGTCGAGGTCTCCACGCGCGTCATCTTGAGCCACCTGAGCAGCCACGCTTCGACCGTCAACTCGGTGGACGCACCGACTTCGTCCGAGTCCGGGAAGTATTCCATCATGCTGAAGGTGCCGGTGCGGATGCGCTCGCAGATCTCGATGATCAAGCGGTTCGCATATTTGATGTTCGCGGGCGTGGGCGGCAGGGCCTCGCCGTCGATCATCAACGTGGGACGATAGCGCGTGCCTTCCACGGTAAAGTGCATGCGCATGGAGGTGTCGCGGATTTCTACGCCACCGGAGGTTCTATTCATTCGACTCATTTGATTCATTCGACTCGTTCGACCCACTGCTCGTAAGCGCGTAAGTCAATAAAAATGCCGCCATCGGGCGAGCGGCGATACTCGCGACCCGAGAGCCATTTACCGTCCTCGATCTTGCGGCGGATGGCTTTCTCGGTGAGGCCGGTGAGGTTCGCGGCCCGCGCGATGGTGACGTAGTGGACGGGCGCCAACGATGAGGGGGTAGGTGCTAGAACCATGATTGGTTATCCTCATTGTTGCTGCCCGGAATGTTCGGGGTTGCGTTCAGGTTTATTCAGGTTCAAACGCAGCGCGACGATACCGTCGTGTGCGCAGAACAGCCACTTGAGGGTGTCGAATGGGTGCAAGTTCGCGCGCAGGTGTCGCTTTTGAGTCTGCAGTTGGTGCATGCGCCTTGCTATTACATATCAGGACCGGCTATCAGGACCGTCGCAAGGCCGACCGTCGTAAGTAGCCCATGCCCGCTTCAAGATGCGCCAGATCCCGCTCAACCTTACGCAAGCTGCGCCAGTCCGAAGGCGTCAACGAAATGATGATGAAGTCCCGGCTTATACGGTGGCGCACGCGCACATGATGATCGGTGCGCGTGACTTCGAATTCGGGATAACGTTGAAGTAGTTTGCGCACGTTCTTGTCAGGTACGGCAGTCCTCATGCTGGGCTCCTCGAAGCATGCGTGCGGCGCTTCATCGCATCGAGCAGCACGTCCTGCACATCGCGTTTGGTCTGCAGACGCAGCAGCACGTCCTCGTCGATGGTGTCGCGCGCAAGGATGTGATAGATGAACACCGGACGGCGGTGGCCGGCTTGCAACTGGCGCATGGGTCCGAGGCGTTCGATGATCTGCTGGAATTGCTCCAGATCCCACCAGTGGGCGAAGAACACGAGAATGTTGCCGCCGTCTTGAAGGTTGAGGCCGTGGCCGGCGCTGGCCGGATGCGCGAACAACACCGGAATTCTGCCGGCGTTCCAGTCACGGATCGTCTGCGGTTCATGATCGAGTACGCGACCGTCTGGGAAGGTACGCTGTAGGCGCGCGAGGTCGGACTTGAAGTGGTACGCGACCAGCACCGGCATGCCAGCGGCTTCTTCGATGATCTCGTCCAGCGCTTGGAGTTTCACGTCATGCACCTCGCGCCAGCCGCTCTTTTCATCGACGATGATCGCGCCGCTGGCCAACTGAAGCGCCTTCATCGTGCGAGCAGCGGCGTTGACGGCCTCGACCTCGTGCTTATCGATCTCGATGAACATCTCGCGCTCCATGTCGCGATAGAGCCTACGAGCGTGGCTCGGCAAATCGACATACACGCGGCGCACGATCGGCTGCTGCAGATCGAACCAGTCGGCGGCGTCGAGCGAGATCGTGCAGTCGGCCAGCGCCGCCTGGATCTGTTCCTGCGCATGCGGGAGCGGACGAATGTCGTGATAGCCACGATCACCGGGCAACGATTGAAACCAGCGCTGCTCGAACGCGGAATAGGTGCGCCCGAGCCGTTTGCCTGCGTCCACCATCCACTGCTGTGACCAAAGATCCCGAAGCCCATTTGGCGCGGGCGTGCCGGTGAGGTTGACCCAGCGTCGTACCTTCGTGTGCGCCACTTCGGCGAGCGCCCGGCCGCGCACGCTGCCGCCGGATCGCTTGAGGAACAGCGTGCCGTTCTCGCTGCGTTGGTATGAGACGCGTGTCGATTTTAGCCGCGTCGACTCGTCGGCGATGACCGTTCCGAATGGCCAACTTCGTCCGTCGTGTTTGAAGTGATCGATGAGCCACGGCAGGTTCTCGTAGTTGATCGAGAAGATCGGTGCGTCGTGGCGGAGTTGTAGCGAGCGCTGCTGGACGTCGCCGATGATCGGCACGACTTCCATCGCGCTTAGATGCGCCCACTTCTTGCATTCGTCGGGCCACGTCGATTGCGCTACCCGAAGCGGCGCCACGATGAGCGTGGGCATGGCCTCGATGCCTTGCCGATAGCGCGCTTCGAGCACCGTCAGCGTGCAGACGCTTTTGCCTGCGCCCATAAACGCCCACACGTTCGAGCGCGCGATCTCCGACTGATGTTCGATGATCAAACGCTGATACGCGTGCGGCACGAATGTCTGGCGCGTCATGACTTGATCTCCGCGATGAAGCGATCGATTGCCACGCGCGAATCGATCATGCGCACGTCGCAGCCGAGCGCGCGCAGGCGTTCATGTTCGCGGGCTTGGGCCAGAGTGAGCGTCCCGCCAGGCCGTTTCACTTCAACGAACACAA
This sequence comes from Caballeronia catudaia, assembly GCF_001544755.2. Taxonomy (GTDB): domain Bacteria; phylum Pseudomonadota; class Gammaproteobacteria; order Burkholderiales; family Burkholderiaceae; genus Caballeronia; species Caballeronia catudaia. The sequence continues at coordinate 67,304 of NZ_FCOF02000034.1, forward strand.
TCCGTCGAGGGAAGATCACGATGCGATCTGGCACGCTGCGCCGGGCGGGACTGGTGAACTTGTAGGCGACCCCGCCCGCCGCACGCACGCGCATGACGAGGTGCGCTTCAATCACGCGCTCGCGTATCTCAGGGCCGTGGCGCACGGCGGCTCCGGATGTCGAGGTTCAGCAGTTCGGAGCGCAGGCGGCTCGCCTCGGCGATGAACAGCCGCTCGTGATAAGCGAGCGTGTTACGCGCGTGCTCGATGCCGTCGAGTTGCTCGGCCACACGGGCGATGCGGCGCTTGAGCCACCACTGTCGGATCCGTCGATGCATGGCGTCATCCTTTGCGATATCGCGGGCCGCTAAACCCACTGGCCGCGAGCGGCAGGCCGTCGGCCCACGCTGGCGTGGTCGATAGCAACGTACAAAGGTGCGTGTCGTTGAATCCCTCGCGATCCGGCGCTTCGGTGACGTACTCGTCGTAGACGTGCAGAACGATCTCGTAGCCGCTGGCTTCGATAATCGGCGCCGCGTGATAGAACACGTCGCGAGCGACGCCCTGAACCAGGTTCTCGACGGCTTTGCCACCGAACGTGCGTACCCGTTCCCAGCGACGCGAGTACTGATTCATGCCCATGTAGCTGACGCCTGTCGTATCGATGCGAGGCGACGGGTAACACAGGAACCGGCCACTGGGCAGCCGCACGCGCAGCCAGTTATCGTCGCGGCGCATGCGCGTGCGGCGGCAATCGTGGGTCGTCGCCGGCGCGTTGATCGCGGCCCGCAGCTGGTCCTCGGTCTCCCGCCAGTACGACGTGATGGCGGGATGCGCGCGGCGCCACATGCGCTTGAGCGCATCACACACCACGAAGCCCTTCTTCGACAGCCCGAACGTTGCTTTCTTGTGCCGGCCGCACCATTCATGGAATGCAATGGCTTCTTCAAGCACATCGGCCGGGAGGGTCGGGGCGGCAGACTCGGCCAGCACGTCGAGATCGATCCCGTAGGTGGCGGCGAAGGCGACGAACGCGGCGGCTCCGGCCCCGAATCCGAGCGCAAGCTCCATAACCTTCCCGACCTGGCGTTGTTCCTTGGTCACGTCGTCGGGGCGGACGCCGAACGACTTCGCGTAGGCGAGCTTGTAGACATCAGGACCCTCGCCAGCATCGAACGCGCGGTAGGCGTCCAGCTTCCATGTCTCGCCGGCCAGCCAGGCGAGCACGCGACCCTCGATGTTCGCGAGATCGGCGACCACCAATTTCTTGCCTGCCGGCGCCACAATGACGCCGCGCATCGTATTGGCGGTGAGGTTCATCACGTCGTCGAACAGCAGATCGGCGCACCCGGAGGTGAGCGCTTCGATGCCGAGTTCGATCTCGTGTTGCGGCAGAGTTGGCCGCAGGAAGTTCAGCGGATTGATGATGCGGCCCGAGGCGCGTCCGGTGCGTGAAGCGCCGCAGTATTGGATCAGGCCGCGCACGCGTCCATCGGCGGACACGGCACGCTGGATCGCCTTGTACTTGGCGGTGCTGGAGCGGCTCGCCTGCAGGCGAATCGTCAGCAGTTCGCGCAAGCCTTGCGGGACATCAGGGTCGTCGATGCGTCGCTCGATGGTGGCCGGCGTCAGATCGGGCAGATCGATGTCGTAGCTGTGAGCGATATGCCGGATGAGACGGTCCCGCTGGGTGGTCGATCCCACCTCGCCGTGCGTGATTTCACGGGTACGCTGCGCGAGCCGCTGTTGCTCGCGCTCGATGGCCGAGATGGCGCCCTCGACCAAACGCATGTCCACGGCGACCCCGCGCTGGCAGATCTCTTGATCCAACCGCCAAGCCGCGAGTTCGAACGCGTTTGCCGGCATATTCCAGCAGGGCAACCGGTTCCAGATTTCGCGCAACACGACGACATCCTGCCGGCAATATTCGATGAATTGCTGCCACTCCATCGGACGGGTTACACGGGTCTTACGACGGAGCGTGCGGTTCGCCGCCTGGGGCATGCAGAAGCGTCGAATCAACTGCAGGCCGGCGCGATCCTTTTGCCGATCGACCGGCAGTCCCAGTACCTCCGCTAATGTCCCGAGCGACCCCGGCAAACTGTGCGCGTAAGCGCGCGCCATCGTGCAACGCCAGCGGCTCGGAGCGATGTCGAGTTGCGGCATCGTGTGGGCGAGTAGCGTGCGCTCGAACGCGGCGTTGTGCGCCACGATCGGCGCATCGGCATCGAGTATCTCGACGCGAAAGCGTTCGGGCATCAGCTCCGCGGTGACGTCCCAAACACGCACCGCGGTGTCGATGCCGGCCCACGCGATCAGCAATGTCTCGGCGCTTTCGGCGTAGCGATGGATGCCGTGCCTGATCGGTGTGGCGCTGTACGTTTCCGTGTCCATGAAGCTGACGGGCGCGTCGGTCACAGCAGCCCCGCGCCAGCGTCTTCGAGTTCGTTGACGCGCCGTTGGAGCTCATGCGCGCGAGTGCACTCTGCGCTGTAGTCGTCGTGATAGGCCTGCGCCTCGCTTTTCGCCTCGTCGACTTGGTGCTCCAGGTCTTCGACCTGCTGTTCGAGTTCTTCGAACTCGGCATCGGTTCGAGCGGTCCGTGCAAAGCGGACCGCCGCCTCCGAGGCCGCATCGCGGTCCAGCGGATTCGCGCACAAGGCCCGGCGCAGTTCGTCATCGGTCCAACGGGTGTAGTTCATCGTCGCGCTCCGCTTCGTAGTGCTATGCAACGAGGTGAGATGAGCCGGAAGAGCCAGCGCATGGTTCAGGTCAGATCGTCCTCCGTCGCCGGTGCGCCGATATCCTCGAATTCATCGCTCGACAGCGGCGTGCCGGCGCTGAACGCGTCGCCGTCCTTGACGAACTGCACGCCGCGCAGGGTGGCGCGGATGCCGCGGCCGAATTTGTTGTCCTGCGCCCAGAGCTCGACCGTGGCGTTCACATAGCAGCCGGCGTAGGGCTTGCCATCCTTCTCCGTCAGCGGACCCGTGTTGCGGTCGAGCACGAGCGGGCGTCCCTTGTCCTGCGCGCGCGAGGCGGACAGCACATAGTTGTCGGCGTAGCCGTCGTAGTCCTTCTGGCTGCCGTCGTACCAGCAGATCTTCTGCGGATTGCCGGCGAGCGTCTTGAGCACCGCCTCGGCCTTGGCCTTCCAGGTGTCCGCAGCGACCGTGGCGATCACCTTGTCCATCGTGGTCTTCTTCCACGCGTGGTCGGCCTGCTGCAGCAGTATGGGCTGGCTTTGAGGCTGAAGGAACGACGCTCGATAGCTGAATGGCCCTTGGCCTTCGAATTGCCGCGGCTCGAACAGATCGGGAAAGGCGAGGCGGACGTTTTGAAGCTGAACGATGGGCATAGCAAGATTCCCTGTGCAAAGGTAGATCAGACGAGGTCGAGACCGTCGTCTTCGGTGACGATCCCGAATTCATCGGCGGGCGATGGCAGGACGAGCGTAGGGCGCTTGTCGGAGTCCGGAGCGACCGAGGGTGCGCCTTCACGCTGCGAGACAAGCGCCTCGACGCGCTTCCAGCGACGCGGATAATCGCGCGCGAGGAGTTTCTCGGCCTGCGTCGGGCTAATAAGCTTCGACACGTACATCTGGACGTGTTTGACGCGCATGGCCTTGAGCAGCTTCTCGGCGTCTTCGACACTGGACCACTGGCGCGCGCCGCGTCGGCCCTGCACGAGCTTCGCGCCGGGCACGGCGTGTCCCCTCATGAGCTCGTTCTCGATACGCGCCAGCACGGCGCGGCCCCATTGCTCGATCAACGGCAGGGCCGGGAAGATGCGCCCAAGCGCCGCGTTGTCGAGCGGCTCGACACGCGTTTTCACGTCAGCCTCGGTCATGTCGGCCAGCACCTCGAACTCGGTCCGGATGGTGTCCTCGATGTAGGTCGCCAGCGCGGGACACGTCGCCTTGGCCCGGCAGAAGCGGCAGGCCTTCTCACCGGGATGGAAGTCGGCGGGCTGCAATGACGTGTGTTGAGCGGACGCTGCGACCTGCATGGCGCGCTCGGCGGCGGGGCGTGCCACCGTATCGATCCATTCGAGCAAAGCGGCGGGCTTGAGCCGCCATTCGCTCGGCTGCTCGGTCAGGCGCGGCTGGTGAATGACCAGGTTGATCGTCGCGATGTCGAACAGCGAGGCATAGGTTTCGTGGGCAGCCGCAGCGTAAAGCATGGCCTGCCAGTTCTCCTCGGCCTGCACTTCGACGCCGCGCCCATATTTGAGGTCACGAATTTCGATCTCCGCGGTGTTGTCCGGCCAGTGGGCGATGAGCACCGTATCGCTGGTGCCTTTCGCATCCGGCTCGCCCGTGACGTGCTCGATCGACAGGCGCGCTTCGACCCGCATCTGCACCTTGGCCCCGGCGAGCGTCAACTCGGCAATGCGTTCGCGCACGCCGTCGACATAGCGCTGCACCGCATCGGCCATCTCGTCATCGACTTCAAACTCGCGCTCGCCGACCGAGATCACACGGCCCAGATAAGCGTTCGCGTCCGCATCCTTGTCAAGGCACCACTGCATCAAGGTGTGCGCGGCCGTGCCTTCATCGGCGTATTCGCTGCTTTCATCGGGCTGGCCGAGTTGGGCGGCGGCGGAAGCCGGGCACGCGATCCAGCTATAGGCCGACGACGGCGAAAGCCGCGCATGCGCGTGCTGAGCGGAGGCTACAGGGGTATTCATGACGCGACCGCCGACGACGTGGCGTCCACGCGGCCCGCGAGCACCTCGAGGCACAACGCGAACGCTTGCGGATACTGCGTCTCGTCGAGCCCCGGCACATTGGGCTTCGCGGTGATGGCCTTGGCGCCGAAGCGCGCCAGTATCGCTTCAGCCTGCGCGCGGCCGATGTGCTGGCTAATGCCGAGGATGGCAGTGCGCAGGTTATCGAAGCTGGGCTCGGCGTCGGCAAGCTCGCCGTGCAGCGAGGCGGTGCGCGTGTGCCATTCATGCAGCACCGGCACAGTGAACCGCCCCGGCTTTGTCGGAGACTGCCGAGTTTGGCGCTACGCCGCGCGAGCGGAGAGCACCAGATTCCGATTG
>NZ_FCOF02000093.1 GCF_001544755.2 Caballeronia catudaia
GGGCCGCGCACATCATCGAGCAACGCATCGACAACAAGATCATTCGGCCGAGCGCGAATTACACCGGACCGGAGAATCTCGAGTTCGTCCCGCTGGCCAGGCGTGCCTGATACGCGAGATACGTGAGGGCGCTGGGCCCCGCTGCCGCACCCGGCGACGGGCCCTTTTTTCAAGCTACGAGCCTGTCTCAGCGGCAGGCCATGCAAAGCCGGTCATCACCGATACGAGTCATACTCTTGGCTCGGACGGAAAGGCCGGCGGCATCCGAATAGCCCGACTTTCGAACCCAAGGGGATTCCCCCACAATACCTTGGGCATGGCACCCGAAAGACCATGCCATGACCGAGACACCGCGATGAATACTGCAAACCGCAAACCCCTGCCCGGCTCCTCACTCGATTACTTCGATGCGCGCGCAGCCGTCGAAGCCATCGCGCCCGGCGCCTATGACACGCTGCCTTACACCTCGCGCGTGCTCGCGGAAAATCTCGTGCGGCGCTGCGATCCGGCGATGCTCGATGCGTCGCTCGCACAGCTCGTCGAAAGGAAGCGGGAGCGCGATTTCCCGTGGTTCCCCGCGCGCGTCGTCTGTCACGACATCCTCGGGCAGACGGCGCTGGTCGATCTCGCCGGCCTGCGCGACGCCATCGCGGACCAAGGCGGCGATCCCGCGAAAGTGAACCCCGTGGTGCCCGTGCAGCTCATCGTCGATCATTCGCTCGCGGTGGAATGCGGCGGCTTCGACCCGGACGCGTTCGCCAAGAACCGCGCGATCGAAGACCGGCGCAACGAAGATCGCTTCGATTTCATCAACTGGACCAAGAAGGCGTTCAGGAATGTCGAGGTGATTCCGCCGGGCAACGGGATCATGCATCAGATCAATCTGGAGCGCATGTCGCCCGTGATTCATGCGGTCGATGGCATCGCGTATCCGGATACGCTCGTCGGCACCGACAGTCATACGCCGCATGTCGATGCGCTCGGCGTGATCGCGATCGGCGTCGGCGGGCTCGAAGCCGAGAACGTCATGCTGGGCCGCGCGTCGTGGATGCGCCTGCCGGATATCGTCGGCGTGGAGCTCTCCGGCAAGCGTCAGCCGGGCATCACGGCGACCGATATCGTGCTCGCGCTGACCGAATTCCTGCGCAAGGAAAAGGTGGTCGGCGCGTATCTGGAGTTCTACGGCGAAGGCGCATCGAGCCTCACGCTCGGCGACCGCGCGACGATCTCGAACATGGCGCCCGAATACGGCGCGACCGCCGCGATGTTCTATATCGACGAACAGACCATCGAGTATCTGCGGCTCACCGGCCGCGACGACAAGCAAGTGAGCCTCGTCGAGCATTACGCGAAAACCACTGGCCTGTGGGCCGATTCGCTCGAACGCGCCGAATACGAACGCGTGCTGCATTTCGATCTGTCGACGGTCGTGCGCAACATGGCCGGGCCGTCGAATCCGCACAAGCGTCTGCCGGTCTCGGAACTGGCGACGCGCGGCATCGCAGGCAAATGGGAAGACACGCCCGGGCAGATGCCGGATGGCGCGGTGATCATCGCGGCCATCACGAGCTGCACGAACACGAGCAATCCGCGCAACGTGATCGCGGCGGCGCTGCTCGCGCGCAATGCGAATGCGCAAGGCCTCACGCGCAAGCCGTGGGTGAAGTCGTCGCTGGCGCCGGGTTCGAAAGCGGTCGAACTGTATCTGCAGGAAGCCAATCTGCTGCCCGATCTCGAACAGCTCGGCTTCGGCATCGTCGCGTTCGCATGCACGACGTGCAACGGCATGTCCGGCGCGCTCGATCCCGCGATCCAGCAGGAAATCATCGATCGCGATCTGTACGCGACCGCCGTGCTCTCGGGAAACCGCAACTTCGACGGCCGCATTCATCCGTATGCGAAGCAGGCGTTTCTCGCGTCGCCGCCGCTCGTCGTCGCGTATGCGATCGCGGGCACGATCCGCTTCGATATCGAACGCGATGCGCTCGGCATCGGCAAGAACGGCCAGCCTGTCTATCTGAAAGACATCTGGCCGAGCGATGAAGAGATCGACGTCATCGTCAAACAAAGCGTGAAGCCCGAGCAGTTCCGCAAGGTCTATGAACCGATGTTCGCGTTGACGCCGGCGAGCGGCGAAACCATCAGCCCGCTCTACGACTGGCGCGCGCAAAGCACCTACATTCGCCGCCCGCCGTACTGGGAAGGCGCGCTCGCGGGCGAACGCACGCTCAAGGGCATGCGCCCGCTCGCGGTCCTCGGCGACAACATCACGACCGATCACCTCTCGCCGTCCAACGCGATTCTCGCGAACAGCGCGGCGGGCGAATATCTCGCGAAGATGGGCTTGCCCGAGGAAGACTTCAATTCGTACGCGACACACCGCGGCGACCATCTGACGGCGCAGCGCGCGACCTTCGCGAATCCGACGCTCATCAACGAAATGGCGCTCGTAGATGGTCAGGTGAAGAACGGCTCGCTCGCGCGCATCGAACCGGAAGGCAAGGTCACGCGCATGTGGGAGGCGATCGAAACCTACATGGAGCGCAAGCAGCCGCTCATCATCGTCGCGGGCGCGGATTATGGGCAAGGCTCGTCGCGCGACTGGGCCGCCAAGGGCGTGAGGCTCGCGGGCGTCGAGGCGATCGTCGCGGAAGGGTTCGAGCGCATTCATCGCACGAACCTGATCGGCATGGGCGTGCTGCCGCTCGAATTCAAGGCGGGCGCGAACCGGCAGACGTTCGGCATCGACGGCACCGAGACATACGACGTGATCGGCGAGCGCAAGCCGCGCGCGGATCTCACGCTCGTGATTCATCGCAGGAACGGCGAGCGTGTCGAAGTGCCCGTGACATGCCGTCTCGACACGGCCGAAGAAGTGTCGATCTACGAAGCCGGCGGCGTGCTGCAACGCTTCGCGCAGGACTTCCTGGAGTCGTCGAAGGCGGCGGCCTGATATCGCACGCTGCCCTCTCTAACAAAGGAATCACATGGCACACGCACCTCAGATCAAGATCGCCGCGACCTACATGCGCGGCGGCACCAGCAAGGGCGTTTTCTTTCGGCTGAACGATTTGCCCGAAGCCGCGCGCGTGCCCGGCCCGGCGCGCGACGCGCTCTTTTTGCGTGTCATCGGCAGCCCGGACCCGTACGGCAAGCAGATCGACGGCATGGGCGGCGCGACGTCGAGCACGAGCAAGACGGTCATCGTTTCGAAGAGCACGCGGCCCGGTCACGACGTCGACTACCTGTTCGGCCAGGTCGCCATCGACAAGCCCTTTGTCGACTGGACCGGCAATTGCGGCAATCTGTCGGCGGCGGTCGGGCCGTTCGCCATCTCGGGCGGCCTCGTCGATCCTGAACGCGTGCCGGACAACGGCATCGCGATCGTTCGCATCTGGCAGGCGAATATCGGCAAGACGATCATCGCGCATGTGCCGATGACGAGCGGCGCCGTGCAGGAAACCGGCGACTTCGAGCTGGACGGCGTGACGTTCCCCGCCGCCGAAGTGCAGCTCGAATTTCTCGATCCCGCCGCCGAGGAAGAAGGCGCGGAAGGCTCGATGTTCCCGACGGGCAATATCGTCGACGATCTCGAAGTCCCCGGCATCGGCACCTTCAAGGCGACGATGATCAACGCAGGCATCCCGACGATCTTCCTGAACGCCGACGCCATCGGCTACAAGGGCACCGAGCTTCAGGACGCGATCAACGGGGACGACGCGGCCCTGAAGCGCTTCGAAACCATCCGCGCATATGGCGCGCTGCGCATGGGGCTGATCAAGAGCCTCGATGAAATCGTCAAACGTCAGCACACGCCGAAGATCGCGTTCGTGGCGCGGCCGGCCGAATATGTCGCGTCGAGCGGCAAGCGCATCGGCGCGGACGATGTCGACGTGCTAGTGCGCGCGATGTCGATGGGCAAGCTGCATCACGCGATGATGGGAACGGCCGCGGTCGCGATCGGGACGGCGGCGGCGATTCCGGGCACGCTGGTCAATCTCGCGGCGGGCGGCGGCGCGCGCGAGTCGGTGCGTTTCGGTCATCCGTCGGGCACGTTGCGCGTGGGCGCGGAGGCCGTCGAGTCGAATGGCGAATGGCAGGTCAGGAAGGCCATCATGAGCCGGAGCGCGCGCGTGCTGATGGAAGGCACGGTGCGTGTGACGACCGACGTCGCAATCTGAGTTCGTCCGGAATGCTAAGCGCCCGGGGCCATCGAATGGACCGGGCGCGAGAGCTGACTTTGCTGGCTTTAAACGCGAAATTCGGCTCGCGTAATGACAACCGGCCCCAACGCCGATTCCTTCGCCCGGCGAGCCACGACTTCCCTGATCGCGGGCTCTCCGAATGCGAACGCCGCGCGCCGGGAAATGACGTGATCGATGCCGGCGGCAGCAGCCAGCGCATGCTCCGTCAGAACACAGTTGACCGTGACGCCATCCACGATTGCATCGAAATAGATGGGACCTTCCCCTATGTAAATGCTGTCGACGTGCGGAAACAGAATGTTCATGTCAACCTCGGCAAGAAAAGTAGTTGGTGCGGGGCGGTGTCAGAAGTTATGCCGCACGCCGATCATCGCGGCCGTGGTCGAAGCGCCCGGCGCGACGGGCTGTCCATACACGATGGTCTGATTCATCGTGCCGTGGTTGTCGACGTGACCGACCTGCACATACCCCAACGTGCGCTTGGACACGCTGTATTCGGCGCCCACGGCGAACTCGCTCGAATGATTGCTGGCGTTGTTGTTGTCCTTCAGGTAGTAGAAACCGGATGTCACCTTCAAAGCGGGCGTGAATCGATAGCCAAGGCCAGCTGCATACATATCGATATCGGCACGGCTGCTGTTCGCTGGGTTCTTGCCATGACCGTATGAGCCGGACACCGAGAAACCATAAAACGTGTACTGGGCGCCGAGGTAGAGAAATCGGTTGTTGCTTTGCCCTGTCGCGGGAATCGCGGGAGTGGCGGGATACGTCGGGGGAAACGGATTGGCGTCATGGCCGTTGTAGTACGCCGCGGCGAGGTTCAGGCCGTAGTTCGAATACTTGAGGACGGCCGATTCGCGCGTGCCGCCCTGAAAGTGTCCGGGGACGCCGCCCGGCGCGTATTCCAGCGCGAGCGACGCGCCGTAGAACTTCGGCGACTCGTAGACGATCGCATTACTGTCATACAGCGCGCCGATCGCGCCATTCGTGCTCGTGCCGGGCCAGCCCGCTGCCTGGTTCATGCCGAGCCATGCAGTCAGGATGCTGCCGAAGTATTGCGCGCCGCGCACGTCCGTGTCGTACATCGCCCATATCATCGGCACGATCTGACGGCCTGCGTCGATCCTGCCGAACGGCCCTGAAACGCCCAGCGTCGCGTACTGATTGAATTGCGCGGCAACGCCCGGCGTGTCGCTCAGGCCGAACCTGCCCGTGCCGCTATCGAACGAGCTTTGCAGCTTGAAGTTGACGTGATAGCCGCCACCGATATCCTCGGTGCCCTTGATCCCCCAGCCGCTCGAATAGATGCCGCCATCCTTGAAGCGGTACACCTTGCCGAGATTGGGCGCGTTCGGTGCGAACGACGCCGCCGCGGTGCTCTGATAAAGCAGCCCGGAATCGACGACCCCGTAGAGCGTCACCGCGGATTGCGCATGCGCTGCGGCCGACGACAAACCGATCAGCGCCGCGACGCCAGTCATTCTCGCTTTCATTAGATATCCTTGTCTCTCAAGTCGGGCACTGCGTAGTACGAGCACGCGCCCTATCACTCGATCAAGGTTAGCTAAAGGTTACGAACTGACACCCTCTCGCGGCGAGAGGGATGGGGAAAACCAGCAGTTCAGCGGAGAACGTCATTCAGGATTCTGCTGCCGCCGATATTCGTTGCGCTTCATCGTCAGATACGCATCGCGATCGACTTCGTGCAACTGGCGCGGGTATTTTTCCGTCGCGTCGAACCAGGTGGCGAGGCGCTGATCGAGGCGCTTTCCGGGCGGGCTCGACAAGGCCTGCAAATAGGCGTCGATCGCCAGGTAATAGCGCATCGTATTGCGCTCCACGAGTCCCCTGACGCCGCCGATGTACTCGGATTGTCCGTTCGACGGGTCCCGCGCGGTGGTGAAACCCACCTTGTCGCTGCCTATGGTGGACAGATAGGTTTTCATCGCAAGGCGGCCCGCCATGCCGTATCCGTACGAATACGTCAGATGCAGGAACGTGCGCCCGGACCCGACCGGCGTGGCCTCCAGCACGATGCGGTAATCCTTCGTGCTCATCGGTCCGGTATCGGCATCCAGATCGACCTGGAAGTATCCGGCGCTCGCCGCGGCCGAGCGATAGTTGAATTGCACGCGGTAGGTCGAGGAGAGTTTTTCTTCGACCTTCCTGCCCACGTTCACGATGAGCTGCGTGCCGCCGCCCGTCGATGGCCGGCAGTACTTGACGTTCAAGTGCAGGATCAGCACGTCGCACCAGTTGGCCGGGCCCTGCGACGGATCAGCGAGCGCATCCTTCACAGTGGCGAACGGATAGTCGACCACGGCGTAAATGTCGCCCTTGAGCGAGGAGTCCGTTTCCGCCGACTCGAGGTACAGCTCCCGGTGAAACGGGTTGTGGCTCAACTGCGGTTTCAGGCTTTCGTACTTGTCGCGCAGGCGCGTGGCGTTGCTGTCCGCCGCATTGCCCGTTTCCTGGCCGAACAGGTCCGGGCACGCTCCGGCCAGCGCGAACACAGTCAGAAACAGCACAAGAGCGCGTACGCTTCCGGCGGCAATCGTCCTGGCAAAGGCGTTCATCTGATCGCTCCTTTTTCCAGCGCCGCGATCGCTCGCGTTCGATCGACAATCGTCTGAAGTTATTGATGCTCCCTTCAGGGTTCCCCTCCAGTATCCCCTCTCATCGCGAGAGGGGCGCGTGAAACGCCTGCGCAATAGGATGCGAGCATGCCCTTTAGCGATCGCTACGCGTGCCTGCACGGCGAACCGATCAGCGCCCTTTCTCACAGGAGCCACACATGCAATTCCTCGACGATTCATTGCACCCCGAGAATCAGGACAAAGTCGTGATCACGGTCGCGCCTT
>NZ_FCOF02000131.1 GCF_001544755.2 Caballeronia catudaia
TTAATGCCGTTCAGTTAAGGTCCTTTCTAAGGTACCGGACGGAGTAACGTGAGGGGCGGGATTTGACGACTCGGTCGCATGTGCGCCCGGGTCGTTTTTCATTTGGAAGGGACTTGAGCCGTTCGCGCAGGCGCCGAAGGCATGCGGGCAACTTTGCATAGGCCGGCGTAAGAGCGGCCCACATGAGTTCGTGCTGGATGGTGTGGAGGGCGCGCACGAAGCTGATGTCGGTCGGTGCGAGTTTCGCCTCCCATGCGGCGCTGGCGATCTCACGGCGAATCAGGTTGTAGGCGATCAGCGCACCCCATATCTCCTGATACACGCCTTCGACGGTGCGGCTGCGCAAGGTCAACTCAGAACCCAGCATCGATTGCTTGAGCTCGCCGTAACTGGTCTCGATCTGCCAGCGGCGCTCGTAGCAGGCAACGATATCGGCGGGTTTGAAACGTCGGCGATCCCCAAGCGAAGTCAACAGCACGCGTTCGCGTCCACGCGCGTCGATAGTTCGGATCGCCCGCGCATTCCAGAATTCGGGCAAAGCCGGACATTTCTTGCGCGCCTGCGGCGAGACGCGCATGCGCACCGTCGCATCGTCAGCGGTACCCGAGACCACTTCCCAGCAGGTATTCGCTTTGGCTGGAATCAGGAAGTGACGATTGGGGGCGTTCATCGTCAGCCCACATAGGATTTCTGCAGCCAAAAAGCCCTTGTCGAACACCGTCAGCGAGTCTTGCGGAATCTGCGACAGCAGGCTTTTGGCGTACATCATTTCGTTGGTGTCGTAGCGACCGAAATTGATATCGGCGACCAGATGCGTCGGAATGGCGGTGAGCGTCACGGCGCGCACCTGCGGATAACTGGCCACCTTGCCGCTGGCATAACCTTGCGCGCCAAAGTGCTCACGGTTGGCCGCACTGTCGGGTACGCGCAACGTGGTGCCGTCCATCGCCCAAAGACTTAATCCCTTGAACGCATGGTGAGCCGCGTCCTGAGTGGTCCACGCCCGTGCCGTCTGCTCGAACAGCCACGCCATCGGCGCCTCGCCCACGCGTTGGCGTGCCTGCACCACGGCGCTCTTGCTCACAAACGGCGCGGCCTCGTTGGGCAAGGCCAGATCGAGACTGTCGAGTACTTCGCTGATTGACCAGTGCCGGTACATCGCCAGCGCGATCACCAGCCACACCACCTGCTCAGCCGGCAGACGACGGCGCCGGATGCTCGCTGCGCCCGTTGCCTGGACCGCACGCGTGACCCACTCGTAGGGCAGATGCTCAGCCAACCGTCGCAGATCGGTTGGCTCCTGTGCTTCGATTACGAAGGTGAGGTGATTGGCAAGCATCGCGTCGAAAAGTTAACAGGTCGGCGCAACGTTTACAACTACTTCCCGCGCCAAAATAAAATGCCGTTCAGTCGCTTAACTGAACGGCATTA
>NZ_FCOF02000095.1 GCF_001544755.2 Caballeronia catudaia
CGCGTTCCATTCGCCATTCGAGGTCTTCGCTGCGACACTTGCCTCAGCGAGCCAATCTCAAAGCGCTAAACATTAACCCCCCGTTGCGCTTCGGTTTGAAACCGCCCCCTCCCGGCCGAGTGGCCCGCGCGGAAGGTATTCCGACAGTCTGTTGGAGAGGGCGGGAATTTAGCTAACAACCCGTTCTTCGGGTAATTCCAGATGCTCAAAGGCGGACAGGGAGCATAACTTCAACGGCGTCATTCGGCTCCGCGCCGTCGATATATAACGGGTCCAAGACAGATCGGAGCCGCGGGTCCTCGTAATTGAATCTTCGTCGGGATTTATACATCGGTCGCGGCGTCTTGAGCGGGCCGGGACCTGCCACGGTCAAGACTTACTCCTAATGATGGGGACTTGGACCGGTAATCGCGACCCTTAGTCTATGGTTTCTATGCCTAAGTGAAGGCTAAAACCATCATAGGAATATTGAATGCGCGCGCGTTTTCCATGGCAGGCGAAGCTGGCTTCGAAAGTGATCGCGGCTAATTTGGGCGTTCCATATACGTTTTGGCGGCGTCATGGGATTTTCAAACTGGGCGCGATGCTGGATCCAAACTACGCTCGGAGTGTCTACGAGCATCACGTTGCTCACGCGAAGCCAATGGCGAAGACGCTTCTGGAACTCGGGCCGGGCGATTCTCTTTTCACAGCGGTGTACGCATATACGCGATTCGAAAGGAGCGTTTTGATTGATGCAGGATCCTTTGCCGAAACCGTTCCTAGCCCCTACCTTGCCTTAATTGACCAACTACGCAGCAAGGGCGAACGCATGCCTGACGTTTCGGAGGATTTTTCATCAGCGAGCGTGTTTGGCGCGCTGCACTGCACGTATTTAACAGATGGCGTTTCCAGCCTTTCCGAGGTAGATGACAGCGAGATTGATTTTTCATTTTCGCACTCGTGTTTGCAGCATATCCCGTTAGACCAATTCCAAATTCTCGCACGCGAACTGTACCGCGTAACCGCAAATGGCGGCACTGGCTCACATCTACTCGACTTCCGCGACATGCTTGCCGGGAGCCTGAATCATCTGCGCTTCTCGACTGCGACATGGGAGAGTAGTTTCTTAAAAAAAACGAACATCTACACGAACCGACTCAGATTGGGGCAGATCAGACACGCGTTCGAAGAAGCTGGATTTAAAGTAGAGATTCTTGAACAAAAGCGATGGGACGAATTGCCCGTCTCCAAGGCCCGCTTAAATCGAGGATTCAGATCAATGGAGGACGACGAACTGCTTTCGTACGGCGCCCATCTCTTAGTCCGTAAGGCGTAAAGCAGCGAAAGAGCGTGTGAACGGAGGGGGAGAGCCGGCTTGGGCCGCGTGTTTGTTTGTCTCTGCCGCGAGGTGCTCGATCGTCTCCTACAATGCCATGGATTTTTCCACATAAAACTACTTCTGTGTAATCGATCACCTCTGACTCGCGATCGGCATGAAGTGCTCGGGCCATCGTCGCGGCCACTCTGCGGGTCGAACTTCCGATCCTCCGACACTCGATCGACCGATCGGTCATCCGATGTACCTCCGGAAGCCGTCAGCCACGACCGTGCAGGCCGGACGGCTGAACTGGGTCGGGTGCTGACAGACATCGGCTTTTCAGCGGCGGAGCAATCAGATGGTGAGGCGTCGGACCTAGATCGGTCGGCTCCGCCCCGGACAATGGACGTCCGCAAGCTGATCGTAGCTGGCGTGTTTATCGGTATGATTGTCCACGCAAGGAGCCTCGTGGGTATAAAACGTGCACGTTTCGTCGAAGCGTTTGTTCAAGCATAGATTGAGGTTCTTGCGGTCCTCCAGACCGCTTTGAGAGGCACTCATGGACCGATTGCAAGGTTTGGAGGACAGCACTAGCGCGTGGTCTCGACGCGCGGTGATCGCGCTTTTGGCGGCGGTCTGTCTTTCCTGTGGTGGTGGCGGCGGCGCGGGCGGAGCCGGCGCGAGTGGGGGAACTGGCTCTGGCGGAACATCGGCGAGTGGTGGTGGCGGCGCGGGCGGAGCCGGCGCGAGTGGGGGGGCTGGCTCCGGCGGAACATCGGCGAGTGGTCCTGGCGGAGCATCGCAGAGTAGTTCCGGAGGAATGCCTATTGGCACGGCATCGATCGCG
Organism: Caballeronia catudaia; assembly: GCF_001544755.2. Taxonomy (GTDB): domain Bacteria; phylum Pseudomonadota; class Gammaproteobacteria; order Burkholderiales; family Burkholderiaceae; genus Caballeronia; species Caballeronia catudaia. The sequence continues at coordinate 2,148 of NZ_FCOF02000095.1, forward strand.
TGGATCGGTACCTGGGCTGTCGCACCATGGATCACTAATGCTCCGGGGTTTAACAACGAGACTGTGCGCCAGATCGTGCACACCAGCATTGGCGGTTCTGCCGTGCGTGTGCAGTTGTCGAACCTTTACGGGAGCGAGGCAGTCGTGATCGGCAACGTTTATGTTGCCCTGCGTGATAGCGGTCCCATTACGGTCGCCAGCAGTACGAGAACGGTGACGTTTGGAGGCCAACAAGGCGTGACACTGCCTGCAGGTGCGTCAATCGCAAGCGACCCTGTTCCCTTCGACGTGCCGTCACTCGCGGATATTGCAGTGAGCTTGTATCTTCCCGGCGGAACGCCACCTCATTCGACTGGCCACGACGGCTCGCTACAGGACGTCTACGTCGCGCCGGGCAACTTCAGTGCCGATCCGAGCTTCACCGGCTTCACCCCTAACCCTGCCGGTCAGGCATACTATTTTTTGACGAACGTCGATGTCCAAAACGCCAAGGCAACGGGCGCGGTGGTCGCATTCGGCGCGTCGATCACTGAGGGGTCTGCATCCAGCAGCAATGCTAATCGCCGCTGGCCGAACGATCTTGCCGTGCGCCTGTTCGACGCCGGCATGGCGATCGGTGTACTGAACGAGGGAATCAGTGGCAATAACTTTTTCACCGATGGCGCGGGCGAAGCGGGCCTCAATCGCTTCATTCGCGACGCGTTGGCCCAGCCGGGAGTGAAGTGGATTATCGTCTCCGACGATGCCGTCAACAACCTCAACACCGAGGCACCAGCCAGCGCGCAGGATCTGATCGCCGCGTTTAAAAAGTTGATCGACCGCGCGCATGTGGTCGACGTCAAGGTTATCTGCTCTACGCTGACGCCGTTTCGCGGCACGCCGTTCTGGACACCCGCGATCGAAGCTACACGGGAAGCGGTCAACGCGTTTGTGCTGAGCCCGTCGAGCGGCTGTGATGCCGTACTGGACCAGGCTCGCGCCGTGAGCAATCCCGCTGACCCAGCCTCCTTCCTGCCGGCTTTTAACAGTGGTGACAACCTGCATCCGAACGACGCTGGCATGCAGGCGATCGCCGACGCATTGGACCTTGATAGCCTCAAGTGATGACGTCATCTTGGATTTCTGAACCTGCGTGCACATTCTCAGCCAACGACGCTGGTGGTCCGATACCTCTATAGCAGGACACCGTCGCGCCATTCAAACGATGTCTGCGGGGAAATCGAGGCCGTTCACAACCGTTGGCTTGTTAAAGGACAGTTCGCAGCCGTTTAGCGAGCACACGCCCACGTCGACCGGCCACGCCGTGGGTCGCATAGAGCAACCGCCGCCGTTAATAGACTTGCTCTCCTGTCGAGACACGACAACGCGTGGCTGTGACGACGTTTAGTTCAGCAACGGCGAGCCCGCCTACGAGAATCGCCATCAAGCTGGACAAGCCATTTAGAGACACGGACAACTACCAGCCAGTCAATATGAACGACCCACTTCGAGAAGATCGTGGCTGTTCAGTGACACGGTTGATGGCGCAAAGGACAGCGCCACGATCTACAGCCCGGTGCTGACATGCCGGGCTTGCGGCGTCGAGCCGTCAGACTACCTGCTGCATGTACTCACGGAGCTGCCGCAGCGTGCGTCGGATGCGGCGTGACTGACCTGCTGCCGTTCAATTATGCGCGGCAACAGCAGGCCAAGGCGGAGACCGGCTGACTTACAGGCCGCGCGCCGGGTCAACGTGACTGCGCGCTTCGATTACCCCGATGCAGACTAACCGGTTGATATCGACCGCCGAGACTTGCAAATAATTCTCGATTCGGTGTGCTAAAGCTCGCGCTTACGAACGACCGAATGGCCGTTAGGCGTTGGAAGCTGCCGCTGGAGCCGTGGTTGGTCGAACGGCGGATGTGGGTCGGGTCCGGAAGGTAGGGCCGATGTCGCCGCAGATGCACGGAACTTAGCTGCGATCTTTGCCGACCGGCCACGGTCACTGGTTTCGCATGACCGGCCTGCCATTCAAGTGTCGCCTCCGCGTCACAAGCGGCTTTCCCAACGCAGCGATGATGAAAATCTGCAGTAGCCCGTCGGCATCTTGACGAATGTAGGTCTCAACAACGAGCGGGGCTCACTTCGCCAGGCGCGGCGCTAGGTAGGCGCCGTAATTCGGCCCGACACCTCCTCCCTGTACCGAAACCGGGAATCCGCCGACGAAGTGGCCCAGGATGTACTTGCCGCTGCCGCCCACGGACCCGTCGATATGAAAGGCGGCAAAAGCCACGATAGGCGCGTAGCTCTTGGTGGCGACCTGTGTGGCGACCGCGAGAACTACGGTTGAACCGACTGGCACGGTACTGTACAGCGTCGTCTTTGTGCCGGGCAGAATCCAGATGCCGTCGCCGATGGAAAGGGGCGTGGGATTGCCGTTCACCATCAGCCCACGGACCGTCGGAACGTTGTTGGCATCGACGAGAAACGATGTCCATTGCCCGGCGTTGCAAGAGCCGCCGTAGAGCTGGCCGTTGGTGATTTGGAATTGATACGGTTGGCCCGTCGACGGATTGATTTTCGGCTTGTTTGCCGTCGCATCCCAGTACAAGTCGAGGATGCATTTGTCGATGACAACGGGAAACACCCCGCCCGCGCTGACGCTGGACGGCGCAACGGCGACAGCGACCGCTGTGGCGCTGCTCGTGGTCGTGAGGACGTTGAGAAATCCGCCTAACAGCAACGCAATGGGCCCGCCGTTCCGTCCGGTATCGCGCATGACCGTCACTTGCACAGCCGGTACGTCGTAAAGACCCGGCGCGATCGTCTGCGCTTCGAGCGTCGACGGCGTGCCCGTCAGATTCCAGTACCCGGTTTGCACGGTGCCGCTCGAAAGCGTCACGCCATCCGACTTGTTTAACGAGGCAGCCGCGGTCGCCCCGCTGGCGGCATCCGCCCAGTCCGGGCCGTTCATACTCGCAGTCAGCTTTGCCGCGCCGGCCAGCGCCGAGGCATCGGCGGCGTTTTGCAGTTCGTTTCGCACCGTTATTAGACGGGGCACATTGATCGCGAGTGCGCCTAAGGCCATAAGCGCCGGTACGAACAGAAGAAACCATATCGCTACAGCGCCCTGTTCGCGTCGATATCGCAGCAGCACGATGTGTCGCGGCGTGCCGCGTACTCGCCTACCCGAGGGGCTCAAGCGCTCTTTGCCGCTATTCATATTTCATTACTGTTTGAGCTGTGATGGTTATCGGACCCGTCAGCGCGCTGAACGCGGAGCCAAGCACGAGGCCCGTATAGGTATAGCTAACCGTGACTTTGAGCGGATTGCCGGAATTGGTGCCCTGTGACTGGTCCACGGTCACGGTGGGCGACGTGGATGACGTGCCACCCGAGACCAGGCTATTCTGAGCATACGTCGTTGCGACTGACCGGACGGTACTCGCGGGCACACGAGGCGACTGCAGAACGATACCGGCGCGCGCGGCCTCTCGGCTAGCATTCGTGATAATCGCCTTGTCGCAAAGTAACAGGCTCATGTCAATAATGCCGAACAAGATCATGAGCAGGAACGGAAGGACCAAGACGAATTCAAGCGCGACAACTCCCTGCTCGTCTCGGATTAAACTCTGCCTGAATGACTTCATCGAACTGATCCTTGGAGGGCTGTACTAGCGAGTCGGCGGGTTCGTCACGGCGACGCGCCGCCGGGAGGGCCATAGGCTCTATCGGACTTCTCCCGTTCAACGGTTTAACGGCTGCGTCCGGCAAGTCTGAAGGGGCGTGCAGGCGCAAGAGGTGCCTCATGCGCCGCACACGCAGGCCGCTGCCCTCCGGCATGCGACCCTGAGGCGGCAACCCCGTGAACGACCGAAGAGGGTCGATTTTGCCCCCGTTGATCGCGAAGGGAAGTTTGCGCGCTTTGCCCTTCCGTCGGTGGCTTCATCGTCACGGAACCCTACAGTGTTGTTCACAAGTCGCGCTCGTCGTTAAATTCATGTTCTCTCGATGAGTACACGCTCTGCCGTGGCGTTGTGGCACGAGCGCCATGACGATATGCGAACAGGGTCTACGACCGGGGCAGCGCTGTTTCCGACGCACGAGGAAGGCGCCGTGGCCGTCCCCTAAGACCTTTCCTTCGGTGGGCAAGCGCTGCCCGTCAGTGCAGGTCCGTAGCTGACAACCTCCCCTGTGCGCGTCGGCGAGTTGGCGAGCCATCTGCATTTCGATGCTGTCTGGGTGGTCTGCATTTCCTGCGCTACACTCGTTGGTGTAAAACGAAGCCGTCGGGCGCAGCGGGAGAACGCGTCATGAGCCGGCCGTTGGAAGAAGAAATCTCACGCGCGCCGCGCGCCACATCGGCGAGGCGCTGGATCGCATGGCTCTTCGCCATCGCGGGC